>PHCC01000006.1 GCA_002842215.1 Betaproteobacteria bacterium HGW-Betaproteobacteria-9
AGATGGCTCAGGGAGGGTTCTACCCGATCGGCCATGGCGTGAGTTGATCCACACGACTTGCCCAAAGCAATCGCTGCAAGGCCACATGGAACTTCTAAGGACGCTTCAAGGTTGTCTAAGGACGCTTCAAGGTTGGTCTCAGACATTCGAACTCGACGCCTGAACATTCGCGAGTATCTCAACCGGAACTTCGCCGTTCAAAACGTCAAAGCAATCGCTCAGTGCGAATTTCAGTTCATCGTGGACGGCATTTCAACGTGGTCGTGGACGAGTGGGGTAGCGCGCAGGTGATTTTTGACCGAGCTAGGCTGGCCGCCTTTTGCGGTTCCAGCCAATGCGAACAAATAGAGTCACCATGCGCCGTATCCGAGAGGCATTGCGCCTGCACCTGCGGGCAGGGTTGAGCTACAGCGAGATGGGCCGCGCGTTCAAAATATCCTAGAGCTTGGTCGGCAAGTACGTCTCACTGGCCAAGGTCGATGGCGCCGATTGCGCCGTAGCTGAAGGCCTTGATGACGCTGAACTGGAGTCGCGTCTGTACCGTCCTGCGGTGCCACGGGCGAGCCACCAACTGGCCTTCAACTTCGGTCTGATCCACCAGGAACTCAAGCGAACCGGCGTCACGCTGATGCTGCTGTGGGAGGAGTACGCCACAGGCAACGCACTGGCTTTCAAGTACACCAGCTTTTGCATCAAGTACCGCGAGAATGATTTCGAGTGTATGGACGTTCGTTTTTTAGTGGCCACACCTTGCAGAGCACGGGCGTTGCCGCAGCCTATGAGGTCCTCTCAGGAAACCTGAGCCCGTCAGAAGTAGATGCTGCTGCTCACTCGAAAATTTCGCTCTGGAAATATCACAGGAGGTACATCTTTGTCTAGATAGTGCATGTCCTATGGTGGCCTGAACTTCTAAATAGGAAGATTTCGCTCGATAAGAAGTTGTCACGCAATATTCAACGCCGACTGCCAGTGCTGCCAGTCAGGTGTTGGGCAATAAAGCCCGAACCGGTTTGAAACCCGGTTCGGGCTTTTTTTTGTTCTGCTCGTTCGTATGGTTTCCGGACAGGCCAATGCCTGCATCCGTTAGCGGAGCCCTGCGCGTGTCTGGCACGAAGGCGTGAATGTGACTGGCTGCTTGTCGGCCACCTCGGGGTGGCAAGTTCTCAATCCGTAACACCACCGCAAGGAGACAAGACCATGAGTGAGATGAATCGTCGCGACATCGTGAAGACCGGGGGGTCAATGCTGATTCTGAGCGCAGCTGGAGGGTTGCCTTCCATTGCCTCTGCGCAAGATGCTGTGAAGCTCGGTCTGCTGCATTCGCTGTCGGGCACGATTGCGATTGCCGAAGCGTCGCTGGTCGACGCAGAGAAGATGGCCATCGACGAAATCAACGCCGCCGGTGGTGTGTTGGGCCGCAAGATTGAAGTCGTGGTCGAAGACGGTGCGAGCGAGAACGCAGTGTTCGCAGAGAAGGCTCGCAAACTGCTCGAGCGCGACAAGGTTGCGGCCATCATCGGCTGCTACACCTCAGCTTCGCGCAAAGCCATTCTTCCAGCGCTTGGCCGCGCCAAGGGATTGCTCTACTACCCGACCTACTACGAGGGTCAGGAACAGGACAAGCAGGTCTTCTATCCATCGCAGGAAGCCACCCAGTCCGTGATAGCCGCGGTCGAGTGGATGGCGCGTGAAAAAGGCAAGAGCTTCTTCCTGGTGGGTTCGGACTACATCTACCCACGCACCTGCAACAAGATTGCGAAGCCCACCATCACCAAGGCCGGCGGCAAGGTACTGGGCGAGGAGTACGCGCCCCTGGGGCATACCGAGTTCTCGTCCATCATCAACAAAATCAAGGCGGCCAAGCCGGACTGCATCTACAGCACGGTGGTGGGAGGTTCCAATGTTGCCTTCTACAAGCAGCTGCGGGCCGCCGGCCTCGACGGTTCCAAGCTTACGCTGCTCTCCACCGTGGTGTCAGAGAACGAAGTGGAAGGCATCGGCAAGGACAACGCCGTCGGCTACTACGCCTGCATGGGCTACTTCCAGAGCATCAAGTCGCCGACAAACGAAAAGTTCGTGAAAGCCTTCAAGGCCAAGTACGGCCAAGACCGCGTCATCGGGGACCCGATGCAGGTGGCCTACAACAGCGTGTACCTCTGGAAGATGGCGGTGGAGAAGGCCAAGTCCTTCGACGTGGACAAGGTCATTGCTGCGTCCGGTGGTATTGAGCTGGATGCTCCCGAGGGCATGGTTCGCATGCACGCCACCAACCACCACGTGTGGAAGAAGGTACGCGTCGGCCGAGCCCGCGCCGATGGTCAGTTCGACATCGTGTGGGAAACGCCGTCCCTGGTTGAGCCAAACCCATTCCCCAAGATTTGAAATCTCGGGAGTAGAAGGCCGGCTGGTCACCTGTGTGGGTGACCGGTCGATTCCAACAATTCAGGAGTCGCTCAATGGGTTTCGACATTGCGATGATGCAGGTGTTCAACGGCGTGAGCCTGTTCAGCATCCTGTTGCTGATGTCCATCGGCTTGGCCATCGTTTTCGGACTGATGGGGGTCATCAACATGGCCCACGGTGAACTGATGGCGCTGGGCGCTTACATGACCTATGTTGCAGCGCGGGGCTTCGAGCGCTGGGCGCCGGAGTGGATGGGCATCTACCTGTTCGTGGCCATTCCGTTCGCGTTCGGCGTGACCTTCGTGTTCGGCTACTTGCTGGAGCGCGGCTTCATCCGCTTCTTCTACAACCGCCCGTTGGATACGCTTCTTGCCACATGGGGTCTGAGCCTCATCCTGCAGCAAACCTACCGCACAGTTTTCGGCGCGCAAGAGGTGAGCGTTCCGCTTCCGATGTGGCTCGCCGGGGCCTGGGAGCCGACCGAGGGTATCCAACTGCCCATCAATCGCATTTTCATCGTCGGCCTGACGGTGGCTGTAGCCGTGGGCGTTTACTTGCTGCTCTACCGCACGCGCTGGGGTTTGAAAGTTCGTGCGGTGACGCAAAACCGGGCGATTGCTGGAGCTGTGGGCATCGACACGCAACGCGTTGACGCACTGACCTTCGCGCTGGGCGCAGGTTTGGCAGGCATCGCCGGATGTGTGTTCACCATGATCGGCTCGACCAATCCGGGCACTGGCCAGCTCTACATCGTCGACTCCTTCATCGTCGTCGTTTTTGGCGGCGTACAGAGTCTTGTTGGCACTGTGCTCTCGGCGCTGTTTATCGCGCAGGGCCAAACCTGGCTGGAGTACCTCTTGAGTGGGTCCATGGCCAAGGCCACCATCCTGCTGCTGGTCATTCTTGTTCTTTACTTCCGCCCCAACGGACTGTTCGCAGTGCGTTCCAGGAGCTAGCCATGTCATCCCAAAATCACCGAATTGGCTTTGCCAGTGTTATCGCGCTGATTGCCCTTCTGGCCATTGCCTTTCCACTGCTGCTAGACCCGTTTCGCCTCAACCTCATCGGCAAGTACCTTGCCCTGGCATTCGTTGCGATCGGCATCGTGCTCACCTGGGGTTACGGCGGCATCCTCAGCCTGGGGCAAGGCGTATTTTTCGGGGTGGGTGGCTACCTGATGGCAATGTTCCTCAAGCTGGAAGCCTCGGCGCCCGAGCTGCCCGACTTCATGGTCTGGAGCAGCGTGGAGACACTCCCCATCTGGTGGACACCGTTCCGCTCACTCGGCTGGACGGTGCTGGGAATCTTCATCTTGCCGGCGGTCGTTGCTTACCTGTTTTCATACGCCATCTTCCGCCGCCGCGTCAGTGGGGTGTACTTCGCTATCGTCACGCTTTCGCTGGCGCTCACCCTTACGGTGGTGGTGGTCGGACAGCAGGGGGACACCGGCGGCGCCAATGGCATCACCGACTTTCGCACGGTACTCGGTATGGACATCCTGAGCGACGAGTCGCTGCGGGTGCTGTATTTCATTGAGGTCGCCTTCCTGGCTGTAGCGATGTTCCTCGCACTGGCGCTTGTGCGTACGCGATTCGGCAAGATTCTGATTGCTATCCGCGACCGCGAGGACAGGGTGCGGTTCAGCGGCTACGACACCGCGCATATGAAGGCCTTCGTGTTCGCATGTGGCGCTGTGCTGGCCTCAGTGGGCGGCGCCTTCTTCACGCTGCAGGTTGGACTCATCTCGCCGAGCGTCATCGGCGTAGTGGCCTCCGTCGAAATGGTGATTTACGCCGCCGTTGGCGGGCGGTTGTCCATTCCGGGGGCCGTGGTTGGAGCGCTGCTCATCGGCTTTCTCAAGTCATATTTGTCGGAGACCTTTCCTGAGGCCTGGCTGTACTTCCTTGGCGCCGTCTTCATCCTTGTGGTGTGGGTCATGCCCAACGGTTTGGCTGGACTGAAAGACCAATGGCAATCACGCCGCAGCAGCGCGAGGAGCGTGGGATGAGCGCCCACCTTGCCATGTCTGTCCCTTCCAACTCCCTGTCTTCCATGACCCCTTCAAAAACCCGCGACAAATTGCTGCAGGTCGAGAACCTGACAGTGTCATTTGACGGTTTCAAGGCTGTCAACGACCTGAGCCTTACCGTGGAGCGCAATGAGCTGCGCGTCATCATTGGCCCCAACGGCGCCGGCAAGACGACGCTGCTCGACATGATTTGCGGCAAGACGCGTCCCACCGCCGGTCGCGTGCTGTTCGAGGGGCGTGACCTCACCCGCATGAGCGAGCACCAAATCGTTCGCGCTGGCGTCGGCCGAAAGTTCCAGACCCCGTCGGTCTACGAAGACCTTACCGTTTTCGAGAACCTGGAGATTTCGCTGCCACGCATGCACGGACTCTTCCAGTCCCTGATGTTCCGGCGAAGCAGCGCCATTGTTGCGCGCATCCAGGCCATGGCTGAGCAAATCTTCCTGATCGAACGTCTCGGTCATCGCGCCGGTCAGCTCAGTCACGGGCAGAAGCAGTGGTTGGAAATCGGCATGTTGCTGATGCAGGAGCCCACGCTGCTGCTACTCGATGAACCGGTGGCAGGCATGAGTCCGCGCGAGCGCGAGCAGACGGGTGACCTGCTGAGCCGTATCGCCAAGGGTCGTTCGGTGGTGGTGATTGAGCACGACATGGACTTCGTCAAGCGCATCGCCCACCGCGTCACGGTGCTGCACCAAGGCAAGCTGCTGAGCGAGGGCAGCGCCGCACAGGTTCAGGACGACCCCCGCGTCATTGATGTTTATCTCGGCCACTGAGGAGGTACTCCATGTTCGACATCTCCCGACTGAACGTCTGCTACGGCGAATCGCACGTCATTCACGACATCTCGTTCCAGGTGCAACCAGGCGAGTCGGTGGCCATCATGGGTCGCAACGGCATGGGCAAGACAACCTTGCTCAAGTCCCTCATCGGTTTGCTGCCCACACGTTCGGGTGACATCCAGTTGAACGGCCGCGCTATCAACGGGCTGCCTAGCCACCGCCGCGTGCAGCAAGGGTTGGCATTCGTGCCCCAGGGCCGCATGGTGTTTCCCTTCCTCACGGTGGAGCAAAACATCTTGTCTGGCGCTGAGCATTCGGGCCATCGCGAGGTGCCCGACTACATCCACCGTTTCTTCCCGGTGCTCAAGGAAATGAAGCATCGCAAGGCCGGCAACCTCTCGGGTGGGCAACAGCAGATGCTGGCCATCGCGCGTGCCCTGATTTCGGAGCCCAAAGTGCTGATTCTTGATGAGCCCACCGAAGGTATTCAGCCTTCAATCATCAAGGAGCTGGCCCAGACCCTCAACGTGCTTCGGCAGGAACGCGGCTTTGCCGTCGTGGTGTCGGAGCAGGTTCTCAGTTTTGCCCTCGACCTCGCTGACCGGTTCCTGGTCATTGACCGTGGGCGCATCGTGCACGAAGAACCCCGTGCCAATCTCAATCAGGAAAAGGTCAAGTCCTTCCTGACAGTCTGACGTAAACCCCCAAGGAGACCCTCATGCGACATGGTGACATTTCCAGCAGCAACGATTGCGTCGGCGTGGCCGTCGTCAACTACAAGATGCCCAGCCTGCACACCAAGGCAGAAGTGCTGGCCAACGCCCGAAAGATTGGCGACATGCTGGTGGGCATGAAGAAAGGCTTGCCAGGCATGGACCTCGTGATATTTCCCGAGTACTCCACGCATGGAATCATGTACGACTCAAAGGAGATGTACGAGACCGCTTCCTCTATTCCGGGGGACGAGACGGAAATATTTGCCGACGCCTGCCGCCGTGCCAACGTTTGGGGTGTGTTCTCACTCACCGGCGAGCGTCACGAAGAACACCCCAACAAGGCACCCTACAACACGCTCATCTTGATGAACAACAAGGGCGAGATTGTTCAGAAGTACAGAAAAATCATGCCGTGGGTCCCCATTGAGGGCTGGTACCCGGGCGACTGCACCTACGTGAGCGAAGGCCCTAAGGGTATGAAGATGAGCCTCATCATCTGCGATGACGGCAATTACCCCGAAATCTGGCGCGACTGCGCGATGCGAGGTGCCGAACTCATTATCCGCTGCCAAGGCTACATGTACCCGGCCAAGGAGCAGCAAATCATGGTCGCCAAGTCCATGGCCTTCATGAACAACTCGTATGTGGCTGTGGCCAACGCGACGGGCTTTGACGGCGTGTATTCCTATTTCGGCCACTCCGCCGTGATTGGCTTTGACGGTCGCACGTTGGGCGAATGCGGCGAAGAGGAAATGGGCATTCAGTACGCCGAGCTGTCCAAGAGCCTTATTCGTGACGCTCGAAAGAACGGGCAGTCTCAGAACCACCTGTTCAAGCTGGTGCACCGTGGCTACACCGGCCTCATCAATTCCGGCGATGGAGACAAGGGCGTGGCAGCCTGCCCTTACAACTTCTACGCCAACTGGGTCAACGACCCGGAGGCCACGCGCGAGATGGTGGAGTCCTTCACACGCACCACCGTAGGCACCGCCGAATGCCCGATGGACGGCATTCCAAACGAAGAGACGAAACACCGCTGAGTTCGTCACCAAAGCCGCGTCTTGTTCCGCACCTGAGGGCCTCCTTCCATGCAGTCACCTCTGCACGATCATCTCATTCAATCCGAGCCCTTCTACCAGCCCTCGGGGCAGGAAGTGGAGTGCTATGAGCGGGCATACCGGCATCGTATGCCGCTGATGCTCAAAGGGCCTACGGGTTGCGGCAAGACGCGCTTTGTCGAATACATGGCCTGGAAGCTCCAGCGCCCGCTGGTCACGCTTGCCTGCAACGAGGACATGACCGCCTCTGACCTGGTTGGGCGCTACCTGCTCGACGCACAGGGCACAGCCTGGCACGACGGGCCGCTGACCCTCGCGGTGCGCTAC
This sequence comes from Betaproteobacteria bacterium HGW-Betaproteobacteria-9, assembly GCA_002842215.1. Taxonomy (GTDB): domain Bacteria; phylum Pseudomonadota; class Gammaproteobacteria; order Burkholderiales; family Burkholderiaceae_C; genus Hydrogenophaga. Next base: position 7,316 of record PHCC01000006.1, read on the forward strand.
GGCGGAATCTGCTATCTCGACGAGGTGGTAGAAGCGCGCCAGGACACCACGGTGGTCATTCACCCGCTCACCGATGCGCGACGCATCCTGCCATTGGACAAAAAGGGGGAGGTCATCCACGCCCACCCGGATTTTCAGCTGGTGGTTTCCTACAACCCTGGCTACCAGAGTAGCGCAAAGGATATGAAGGCCTCCACCAGGCAGCGGTTCGCGGCCCTGGAGTTTGACTACCCCGATACTGATACCGAGGTCGCTATCGTCGCCCAAGAGGCGGGTATCGATGCTGTGCTGGCGCGGCAGCTGGTCACCGTTGCACAGTGCACCCGCGCTCTCAAGCAGCGCGGCCTGGACGAAGGTGCGTCCACTCGGGTTCTCATCTATGCCGGCATACTGGTGCGCGACGGGCTCACTCCCGCACAAAGCTGCGAGATGACCCTGGTGCGTGCACTCACGGACGACCCTGACATGGCCAAAGCGATCCGCGATTTCGTGCAGGCGCAGTTCGGATGAAAGACGACCTCTCGGCGGATCTGGTCAACCCTGATGCAGATGTGATAGACGGGCTATTGCCCTCGTTGAACTGGCTCAGCTCGGGCTTGTTCGGGAAGCCCCTTGTTGTCGCCGAAAGTACAGGGGGCCCACGGGCTCGCCGCACCATCATCACGCGCGAGCAGGTGTTGTTGAGTCGGCAGGCGCTGGAGGACTCTGTCGCACCTGCCTCGGCGCTATACCGGGCAACGGTGGCACACGCCGTAGCGCATCTTCTGTACTCGTCGCTCCAGCAGCCTGCGCGTGTGCTCAAGCCAATGAGCCAGGCCGTGGTTTCTGCTATTGAGGACGCGCGCGTAGAACGCCTGTTGGCCAGGCGATACCCTGGAGTGTCTGACTGGTTTCTTGAACATCTGGCCCCTGTGCCTGAGGCGGGTAACTTCAGCTTCGAGGCGCTCCTGGCGCGTATGGACCGTGCATTTGCCGACCCAGGGTATGCCGACGACAACCACTGGGTGAACAAGGCGCGCCGGCTGTTTGAGGAAACGCAGAGCCACCGTGGCCTGGGCGACGCTGCAGCCTTTCGAGCTGTCGCATCAATTCTCGCCAATGACCTGGGACAGATGCGCGTGCGCTTTGACCCGCAGCATCACGTGGTCCCCGCTCCTTACCGCGACGACCACAGCATCCTGTGGCAACACGATGAGGACGCACAGGATGAACAGCAATCCATTGCAGCCCCTCGTTCCGCTCCAATGCGTGCTGCCGCGTTGCCACCCCCGAGCGTTGACAGCGCGCAGGAAGTTCGACCACAGGCAGAGGTTGAACTGAGCCGCACCCTGCACGCTGAGTGGAACCACCGGCTGGGACTGTGGCGACGGGACTGGTGTACCGTGGTTGAAAAACTGCCGGCACTGGCTGCTGCAACGCTCAAGCACACCAACCCGCTGCTTCACCACACATTCAGTCCAGTTTCTCTGCACCGCGTGCGTCGCCTAAGCCGCCGCCAACGATTGCGCCGACAGTGGGAGGGCGAGGATATCGACCTCAACGCCGCCATCGAGGTGCTGATGGACCTCCGCCTCGACCTCCAACCCGAACCCCGCTTGTTCATGCGACCAGGCCGCGAGACTGGTGCGTCACGCATTTTGGTGCTTCTAGACCTCTCCGAGTCAACCAACGACCTGTCGGTCGCGCGTGGGGTATCGCTGCTCGACATCGAAAAACAGGCTGCATTTCTGCTGGCTGAGGCAACGCTTCATACGCACGACAGCGTGGCCGTTCATGGCTTCAACTCCAACACGCGGGCGGAGGTGAGCTACTACCGCCTGCTGGAATGGGGTGAACCTCTGGACGACTCGGCGCGTGACCGCCTGGCTTCGGTGCCGGCCCGCCATTCGACCCGTTTGGGTGCCGCGCTGCGTCAGGCCACTTCCCACCTGATGGCCCAACCTGGGCGCCATCGAGGCCTCCTGGTCGTCACAGACGGCGCGCCTTCAGATGTGGATGTGTTCGACCCTGACTACTTGGTGGAGGATGCCCACATGGCAGTACAGCAGGCGAATCGAGCTGGTATCCGCACCTTTTGCCTCGCGGTAGACCCTGCGGCCGACCGCTATGTACGCCGAATCTTCGGCTGGCGCGATCATGGAATCGCTGCAGATGCGAGTCACCTTCCGGTACAGTTACAGCGAGCCTTTGTGCGGCTCGCTGCCGGTTGAAGGTCGCGTCGCGCAGTCTTCGAAACAATCCGTAGTTCATCGGCTCTGACCATGCTCATCAACATTCTTGCCCTATACCCAACAGCAACGGCGCAAATATCACAGGTGCGCCATGGTTGACCGCGACCCGGTGCGCGTAGGCGTGCTGTTCTCTGCAACCGGAGTGACCTCCACCATCGGCCTGTCGCAGTTGCACGGCGCTTTGTTAGCTATCGACGAAATTAACGAGGCAGGGGGTATCAATGGTCGTGAACTGGTGCCCGTGCAGCACGACCCTCAGTCGAACCCCCAGCGTTACGCCCAGCTTGCCGAACAGCTTATCGTCCAGGATAAGGTCAACGTCATCTTCGGCTGCTACATGTCCAGCAGCCGCAAGGCCGTGATACCCGTCATCGAAAAGTGGAACAGACTGCTGTTCTACCCGACGCTGTACGAAGGATTCGAGTACTCGGCCAACGTCATCTACACCGGTGCCGCCCCCAACCAGAATAGTGTGCAGTTGGCGGAGTTCATGACGGCCAACTTCGGGGCTCGTGTCTACCTCATCGGCTCCGACTACATCTACCCCTACGAGTCCAATCGCATCATGGGCGAGTTGGTGATGCAGCGCCAAGGCAGCGAGAAGCTGGCTGAACGTTATGTTGCTCTGGACGCCACCGAGAAAGACTTTGCGGAAATCATGGTTGATGTCCGCAACAAGCGGCCTGACTTCATTTTTTCCACTGTGGTCGGCGACTCCACAGCTGCGCTCTACCGCGCCTATGCGGATGCCGGCTTTGACCCCAAGGTGCTGCCTATCGGCAGCCTCACAACCTCCGAGGCGGAAATCTCTCAGATGGAGAAAGGGTTGGCTACCGGGCACTACACCTCAGCACCTTACTTTCAGTCTATTGATTCGGCCGCCAACCAGCGCTGCTTGCAGAGCTTGCGTCGCCGCATGGGTGAGAGCTGTGTTCCCAATCTTTGCTGGGAAGCCTCGTACTTTCAGATGCACATCTTCGCCAACGCGATGCGGCAGTCCCACAGTGACGAAATCGCCGACCTACTGCCAGAGGTGTTGGGCAGCGAGTTCGATGCTCCGCAAGGTCGCGTGCGCATTGACCCCACAAATCACCATACCTGCCTGTACCCTCGCATTGGCCGCGTCAACGCAGAGAGCCAGTTCACCATCGTTCGCCAGGCGCGGCGGTCAGTCTTTCCGGACCCCTACCTCGTCACCCATTCGCTGGGTGATTGGGCCGCCCGTCTGGACACCCTGGAGTCTTGATGGTCGACCGAGCGGAGCCTCAGCGTGTGGTGCGAGCCACGCCTCAGCAATTGAAGGAGCTTCGCACGCTGACGGTGGCGGTTATTCATCCGGACGACTCTGACGGCCGTCAGCTTACGCAACAGCTGCAACGAATCGGCTGCAAGGTGCAGGCATTCTGGCCTCCGGTTCCGTCTATCGGCAAAGAGATGGACGTTGTGTTCCTCGCAGTGCGACCCGAAATAATCAACCTCAACATGGATTGGGCGCAAGCAGACGATGCACCGACTGTGATTGCGGTTGTCAACTACGAAAACCCCACCATCGTTGAACTGGTGCTGGGACTGGAGGCCAAGGCAGTTCTGCCCTCACCGGTGCGGTCGTTTGGTCTTCTATCGACGCTCGTGCTGGCTCGCGAGAGCCACAAAGTAAACCGTGCTTTGGCACGGCGCTTGAAGAAAGTGGAAGCAAAGCTGCTCGGGGTGCGGCACATTGCCGATGCCAAGGCCGTTCTGATGAAGACGCACCAAGTCTCCGAAACGGAGGCCTACGATGTGATTCGCGACCAGGCCATGGCGAAACGGACCACAACCGAGGAGGTCGCAAGGGCCATCGTCGAGGCGCATGAGTTGCTCTCTCTTTCCCTTCCCTCTCGCCACTCACGAGCGGAGTGAGTTAACAACTCTGCGTGATGTCACGTCGCACCTCGGGGGGATGAGTGGCGCCATTGTCTTCATGGCCATGGACGGTGTCGAGATACTCAAAGATGAAAAACGAGGATCGTGCGCATTTCAAGAGTAGATGCGCTGCGTGTTGCCAGAGGCCAGTACAGGGTTTCCCAACGTACCGCAGCAAGCGATCTTTGACTTGTCAATCTCGCAAAGCGAACGCTGGTTTTCAGGCGTGGCCACGTGCTCACCCTGGCGGCCAGAAGCTGTTGTTGACCAGAATAAGAGCAACGCCCGGTGAAGGCGCACCCCGTCGCAGCGGTGTTGTTTGGCTAGGAGTCTGCGCGGCAGAACGACATCGGCTGCAACGCGTGGAGAAAAGTCCCACTTCGTCCCCGTTTTTCCGGCTGTGGCTACAGCCACAGCCTGCGGACACCTGCCGCCTGGGCCTGGTCAGGACTGAAAAATGGCTTCGAGGTCGACCTCTTCTGTTGCCGGTTCGAGCTTCAGACTGCGCTCGATGTGCTGCAGATGTTCGAGCATCAACGATTCAGCGAGCGCAACGTCTCGGCGCGCGATGGCGTCAGTGATCGCGGAATGCTCGTCAGCCAGGCATGTGCTGGATGTCGGCGCGTCGTAGAGCACGATGATCAGGCAGGTCAGTGTCGCCAGCTCTCGCATCTGGCGCGCCAGCGCAGTGTTCCCTGCCTGTTCCGCGATCAGGATATGAAACTCGCCTGAGAGGCGAACGACAGATCGCTTGTCGTCGCGCCGACGAGCATCCTGCTCCAATTCGCAATGATGACGCAAGCGCGCCACCCGCTCCGGCGATAGATTCTCGATCAGGCGCCGCAGTACAGCCGGCTCGATGAGCCGGCGCGCCTCAAAGACGTGCATGGCCTGTTCGATAGTCGGCCTGGCCACATAGGCACCGCGCTGCGGGATGAGTTCGACGATTTGTTCATGCGCCATGCGCGCCAAAACTTCTCGAATTCGCGCCCGGCTCGTACCGAAGATTTCGGCCAGCCGCTCTTCAACCAATTTGGTGCCGGGGTGCAGGCGGTGTTCGACAATGGCTGTGTAAATCCTCTCGTAGACCTCATCCTGTGCGTTCTCGCGTTCAAGACGGGCGGCCACCGGGGATTTTCGCGCGCGGGAGGTCGACATAGTGCTTGCGATCAATGAGGCTAGTTGGTTTGTCGAATCAAGACCTACCAGATGTTGGTCTCGTGGGATTGATTGTATGCAGTGGCACTTGCCTTTCATTGTCGGTGGTGCGTGGTTGCCAGATCAGTGCCACGCGAAGAGTTGACCCCAGCCCCGCACGTTGCTTGGGTCGACCCCAATAGCGCGCAGAGCACCCCAGACGGTAGTGCTGACCGTGTCGAGCAGCGGAATATCAAATTCCGCCTCGATACCGGCGGCAAGCGGGGCGCTGTGCAGATTGGTGCAAAAAGTCGTGATCGCCTGAGGCTGACTGGCGGCCACCTCGCCCATGAGGGCCCGTAGGCGTTCGGGTTCGACAAGTGCGAAATCGTGATTGACCCGGATGTCCAGATGTCGCTCGGCAACGACCGCAATGCCGCGCGCGGCGTAGTTGTCAATGATGCGCTGCTGCACATCGGCGGTGTAGGGGCTTACCAGCGCCAGCCTCTGAATATTGCGCAACGCCATCAGCTCGTTCAAAGCCAGAACTGCAGTGGTTGCTGCGATGCCGGTGCGTTCTCGAATTCGCTCGACCAGACGCTGATCGGCATCAAACCCGAGCCAGCCAGATGAAGTACCGCTCCAGGCGATGACGTCGACCTTGGCATCGGCCAGCAATTCAGCAGCGGCCAGGATTTTGCTGTCGTCGAACTGGCCGAGCGCGCGGTCGGACAAGGCTATCTCAGTCACCGTGAAGCGCGAGAAGTGCGCGCTGCAGTTGGGTACAGCGGCCGCAAGGGCGCTGGTCAATGGCTCCAGCGCGGTATTGGAAGACGGTGTCAACACACCGATACGAATGGGGCGGGACATGAAGGGACTCCTGCAGACAGGTTGAAAGGTTTCGGCACAACGATGGTGTTCAGGATCATGGGCGCACGGCATATTGTTGTCAACATAGGTGTAAACACTATGTTCGACATTATAAATGTCGGCAACACTGTCGACATTGAATACAACATTTATTTCGCTTGCTGTTGACTACTGACTTTCAGCCACGTAAGGATTGCAGATGTTGGTAGCCACAAAGGAAACCCAGGATCATGTTGTCGACACCCCTGTTTTTTGAAACGCGCAGCTGGACCACACCGATGGCCCGCGACGGAGTTGTGTCATGAGCGCATTTGATCTCGTGATTCGCCAAGCACGGGTGGCAACAGCCAGTGATTGTTTCGAGGCTGACATTGGCATCCGTGACGGCCGGATCGAGGCGCTCGGCGCTGCTCTGGCCAAGGGGCGGCAGGAGATCAACGCCGCTGGCCGCGTTGTCACACCGGGTGGCGTAGATGCGCATTGCCATCTTGATCAACCAATGGCGCCACCGCTTCGCATGGCCGATGACTTCGAAAGCGGCACCCGTTCGGCCGCCTGCGGCGGCACCACAACGGTGATCCCGTTTGCCGCGCAGGAAAAAGGCCAGTCATTGCGTGCCGCCATAGACGACTACCACCGCCGCGCCGAAGGAAGGGCACACATCGACTACGCCTTTCACATGATCGTCAGCGATCCGACGCCGAAAGTACTGAACGACGAGCTACCTTCGCTGATACGCGCTGGCTACACCTCGTTCAAGGTCTATATGACCTATGACGATTTGAAACTCGATGATGGCCAGATCCTGGACGTGCTGTCGGTGGCGCGCGAGGAGGGTGCGATGGCGATGATCCACGCCGAGAACGCTGACTGCATCGAATGGCTCAGCAAGCGCCTTGAAGCTGCCGGGCGCATAGCGCCAAGATTCCATGCACACTCGCGGCCGATGCTGGTCGAGCGCGAAGCCACGCACCGCGCCATCGCGCTGTCAGAACTGGTCGATGTGCCGATCCTGATCGTGCATGTCTCGGGGCGGGAAGCGGTCGAGCAGATCCGCTGGGCACGTGCGCATGGCCTGCAGGTGCATGCCGAAACCTGTCCGCAGTACCTTTTTCTGACCGCGGAAGACTTGGGCATCGACGACAGCTACAAGGGTGCTCGTTGCGTCTGCAGTCCGCCACCGCGCGACAAGGGCAATCAGGAAGTGATCTGGAATGGCCTGAACGATGGACTGTTCACGATTTTCTCATCCGACCATGCGCCGTTTCGTTTCGACGACCCCGAGGGCAAGAAGCCGGGCGGTCAGGAGGTGCCCTTCAGGCATATACCAAACGGTATTCCGGGGCTCGAGACTCGCCTGCCGTTGCTGTATTCAGAAGGTGTGCTCAAAGGTCGCATCACCTTGTCGAAGTTTGTCGAGCTGACCTCCACCAACCCGGCCAAGGCCTACGGCCTGCACCCCCGCAAGGGCACTATCGCTCCCGGCTCTGACGCCGACTTGGTGATGTGGGACGAGGGTGAATTCGAGTTGACAAATGCGCGGTTGCACCACGCAGTCGACTACACCCCATACGAGGGCATGAAGCTGAAGGCGTGGCCCGGGCTGACGTTGGCTGGCGGCGAAGTTGTCTGGGACGGAAGCAATTTCCATCCACGCGCTGGCCGGGGCCGCTTCCTTAGCTGCGGCACACCCAGTCTGCGGCCTCAAAGCCGTTGAGGTCGCACGATGAACATCCTCCTGATCAACCCTAACACCTCGGACAGCGTGTCCGATCTGATCCGTGCCGAGGCCGAGCGCAGTGCGGCACAGGGCACCCAAATCGAGGTCATCACAGCGCCGTTTGGCGTCGCCTACATCGAAACCCGTTTCGAAGCGCTGATTGGGGCATATGCAGCGGCTGAGGTCGCTGCGAAGCATCACGAGCGCTTCGACGCGGTGATTGTTGCTGCCTTCGGCGATCCTGGCCTGGCTGGCCTGCGCGAAGTGCTGCCTTGTCCAGTGACTGGCCTGACCGAGGCGGCATTGGCGAGCGCCAGCCTGCTCGGCCAACGCTTTTCGATCGTCGCAATCTCCCAACGCATCCGCGCCTGGTACCGCGAGACGGTGCAGCACATCGGTCTCGATGGCCGGCTGGCCAGTATTCGAGGCTTGGATGAGCCCTTGGCCGATATCGGCAACGTGCAAGGAAACCAGGGCGAACGTCTGGTCGCATTGGCCGAACGGTGTGTCGACGAAGACGGTGCCGATGTGATCGTGCTGGCCGGTGCTCCCCTGGCCGGACTGGCGCGCAGTCTGCGCGGCCGCTTGCCGGTGCCGGTGGTTGACGGTGTGTCGAGCGCCGTGCGCCACGTCGAATCACTGGTGGCATTGCAACCTGGGAAGGCGGCGCGTGGCAGCTTCGCACCGCCCCCTGTCAAAGCGAATCAGGGGCTTAGCCCTGCCCTCGAACGACTGCTTGTCAGCAGTCGCCATGTCTGAACCTCGATTCATACCAGGAGATCCCATGAAGAAACCATCACTCACCAGTTTGCTGTCGCCACTGACTCTGGCTGCGCTCCTGCTTGCTTCTCCGCCATCACAAGCGCAACAAAAACTTCAGATTGCGGGCAACTTTGCCACCGAACACCCGAGCAGCGTCGCCGTCGAAAAAGTGTTCAAAGCAGAGATTGCGAAGCGCACGAACAACGAACTGCAAGTTGATGTGTTCCCCGCCATGCAGCTCGGCGGCGCGAAGGAAAACGTCGATGCAGTGCGCTCCGGCACGTTGGCGTTGACCTGGGTTGGCGCAGCCTACATGTCGCGCATCGTCCCTGAACTTGAAGCCGTGGCATTGCCGTTCGTGTTTCCGAATCGCGAAGTCGCGCTGCGCGTCATCGACGGCGCCGTTGGAGATGTGATCGAGAAAAAGCTGCAGGACAAGGGATTCACGTCGCTCGGCTGGATGGAACTTGGCATGCGCCATATCACCAACAGCCGTGGCCCGATCTCGAGCGTCGCTGATCTGAAGGGGCTCAAGCTGCGCCTGCAGCCGAGCGAGACGCACTTGTCGTCGTTCCGTGCGCTGGGCTCCAATCCTGTGTCGATGGACGTCAAGGAGCTGTACTCGGCACTCGAGCAACACGTCGTGGATGCGCAGGAGAATCCCTACACGGTGATCTCGGCGTCACGTTACGGCGAGGTGCAGAAGCACCTTTCAAACTCCGGTCATTTCTTCGATTTCATCGCTGTCATTGGCAGCAAGAAGGCTCTCGAACAGCTCAAGCCTGAACACCAGAAGGCGGTGCGCGAAGCGATGGCAGCGACGATCGCGTACCAACGCAAGCTGGCCATCGAAACAGAGAGCAAAGCTCTGGGCGAGCTGAAGAAGACGATGACCTACACCGAAATTTCGCCAGCCATGCGCGAGGAAATGCGCAAGCTGACGGCGCCCGTGATCGACGAGGTCGTCAAGAGGCGCGCTGGCGCAGCGCTGGTCGACCAGGTCCTGTCCGAAGTTGCCAAGAAGTAACTGTCAGACACCACACGGAGGTCCACGTGAGCCACCCTGTCCTTCCCGTCGTTTATGACACCCGATCGTGGTCGGGACGCACCCTGCACGCGCTCGATAGATTCGTGCTGGTATTGCTGTTGCTGGCTGTCACAGTGATGGTTGGCGTGGTCTCGGCGCAGGTCGCCTTGCGTTACGGCTTCAACAGGTCCTTCGACTGGGCCGACGAGGTGTCACGTTTGGCATTCGTGTGGAGCATTTTCTTGGCCATACCGCTCGGTGTGCGCCAAGGCGCACACATTGGTATCGATATCGTCGTCGCCAAAATGCCATCGCAGGTACAGATGGTCTTGAGGCGCGGCGGCGCTTGGCTCTGCGCTGTGATGATGCTGGTCATCGCATGGGCTGCGTTGGGTGTGGCGACCGAGCAGTGGGGCGAGCTCATGTCCGTGCTTGACTGGAGCGTTGGCTGGTTCATCGTGCCAGTCGGCGTCGGTGCAATGCTGTCAGCGTTGCATTTGGTCCGCATCGCGATTCAGGGGCCGTCGACGTTCTCCGCCGGGGGTGCCGAATGAGCGCCGCCATCGTCCTCGGCTTCATGCTGCTGGCTTGCCTGGGCCTGCCGATCGCGTTTGCGATGGGTGTCGCCGCGATGGTCGCACTGTGGGTCACCGGTGTTGACTTCTCGATGGTGCCGCAGCGCATGATGCATGCGGTCAATTCCTTTCCCCTGATGTCAATTCCGTTCTTCATGCTCGCCGGTGAGTTGATGATCAAGGCCGGTATCGTTGAGCGACTGATCTCTTTGGCCAATTCGGTGGTCGGCCGGGTACGCGGCGGCATGGCGCATGTGACGATGCTGTCGGGCGCCGGTTTGGCCACGGTGTCGGGCGCGGCGGTCTCCGACGCCAGCGCAATGTCAGCCATCCTCGTTCCTTCGCTGTCAAAGATCTATGACCGGCCGTTCGCGGCCGCAATTGTGGCCGCTGCCGCCAACCTTGGGCCGATCCTGCCGCCGTCGGGTGCGATGATCGTTTACGCCTTCATGGCCGGCTCGTCGGTCTCTGTTGGCGGCTTGTTCATGGCCGGCGTCGTGCCCGGCATCATCATCTGCGTCGGCTTCATGCTGCTGTGCTCGTGGATTGCTGGTCGACGTGGGTGGGCTGTCACAGGAGACCCCTTCAGCGTCAAGAACGTGCTGGTCGAACTGCGCCGGTCATTGATTGTTTTGCTGATGCCGGTGATCGTGATCGGCGGCATCGTTGGCGGCGCCTTCACGGCCACCGAAGGTGCAGCGATCGCTGTCGTCTATTCGCTGGCGATCGGCTTCCTGATCACGCGCAAACTCTCTCTGCGAGACTTGCCTGGCATTGTCGTCCGTGCTGGAATCACATCCTCTGTGGTCGGCGCGCTGATCGCCTTCGCGTCGATCATCACTTACCTGATGACAGTCGACTTGTTGCCACAGCAGTTGTCGGTTTTTCTGCGGGCGATGACCACCGACCCACTTGTTTTCATGGGAATGGTGGCGGTGATCCTGTTCATCGTCGGCATGTTCCTGGAGTCGAACGCGGCCTACATCATGCTCGTGCCGCTTCTGCACCCGATCGCACTTCAATACGGTATTGACCCGCTGCACTTCGGATTCGTCTTCGTGCTCAACCTCGTCATCGGCATGCTCACACCCCCGGTCGGCGTCGTGCTCTTCGTCGTCAGCGGCGTCACCCAAGTGCCCATGCGCGAGCTCGTCAAAAGCGCATGGCCCTTTATCACGCTGATGTACGCCGTGCTGGCCCTGTGTATCTTTTTCCCCGCCATCGTCACGACCCTGCCGCGAGCGTTGGGTTACTGATCTGTCCTGGCTTCCGTTCGCCTCATCATCCACCTCAGGAGACTTTCATGTCGCTCAAGCACCATCTGACCACCGCCGCTACGGCGCTCGCGCTGTCCCTCGGCCTTTCCTCCGGCGCACAAGCCCAGGACCGCGTCACCCTCAAGGTTGTCGGCCAGCCCGCGGCCACCGGTTTGATCCAGAAGAACAAAGAAAAACCCTTCTTCGACGACTTTGCCAAGCGCACTGGCCTGCCGTTCGACGCCGACTACAAGTCGATCGACTCGCTCGGCATCAAGGACACGGAACAGTTGCGTGTGATGAAAGCTGGCCTGTTCGACATCGTGTCGCTGCGCGTGTCGCAGAACTCCCGCGACGAGCCAACTCTGCTCGGCATGGACCTGGTTGGCGCCGCGCCTGACTATGCGACCGCTCGCAAGGTGTACGAGTCCTACAGCGATACGCTCGACCAGCGCCTGCAGAAGCAGTTTCAGGTCAAGCTGCTCGGAATCTGGCCCTTTGGCCCGCAGATCCTGTTCTGCAAGAAACCGATTGCCAAGCTCGCCGATATGGCCGGCATGAAGGTACGCGTCTACGATCAAAACTTGGCCAAATTCATTGAATCGGTTGGTGGTACGCCGGTGCCGCTGTCTTTCACCGAAGTGCACCAATCGTTGTCGCTGGGTGTAGTCGATTGCGCAATCACTGGTCCAAGTTCGGCCAACTCATCGAACTGGCCCGAAGTGACAACGCACCAGTACGCGCTTGGCTTCCAGATGGCAATGAACGGCTATGCAATGTCGATGAAGTCGTGGAATCGCTTGAGCCCTGATCAGAAATCGAAGATGCAAGCGGCGTTCAATACTCTGGTTGACGATATCTGGGCTTATTCGCAGGAGCTGACGCAGGACGCCATCAACTGCAACGCCGGTAAAGATCCGTGCACCACGGGCAAGAAGTTCAAACTGGTCAACGTACCTGTTACCGACGCTGACAAGGAGACGGTGCGCAAGGCGGTGGCCTCGATCTCGCTGCCTACCTGGGCTGAAATCTGCGACAAGTCCAATCCTGGCTGCTCCGCCGCCTGGAAGAAGACCGTCGGTAAAGCCATCGGCGTTCAGTGACCTGATCCACCCCGCTCGGGCGGCGCGCACCTCGCGTCGCCCGCCTTGTACTTCGAACCAGGATCCCATCATGAAAGACGCCATCGAACGCTGGCTGGGCACACTATTCGGTTTCATCTTCGTCGCCTTGTCATGCATGGTGGCGGTCGAGACGCTGGCCCGAAAGATCTTCAACTTTTCGTTGCAAGGTGCCGATGAACTCGGCGGATACACCTTGGCGCTAGGGGCAACAATTGCCTTCAGCCTGGCTCTGATGGGACGCACGCACATCCGCGTCGATGTGTTCCACGACCGCCTGCCGTCATGGCTGCAAACTGGGCTCAACTGGTTGTCTGTGGTCTGTCTGGCCGCCTTCGCAGGGCTATTGGCCTATCTCGCATGGTTCGTCGTCCAGGACACGCAGGCATACCAGAGCGTGTCGCAGACGCCTTGGGCCACACCGCTTCAGTATCCGCAATCGGCCTGGCTCGTCGGGTTGATCATGTTCGCCTTGGTGTCGGTCGGCTTCGCCCTGCGTGCCACCTGGCTGCTGGTGCGCGGTGACTTCAGGGTCCTGAATCTCGAGTTCGGTCCACGCACCACCAAGGACGAGGTCGATGAAGAATTGCATGACCTCAAGGCACGTTCAAGCAGCGAGACCATGTCACCAAGCGCTCTTGTCCCTACCGGAGCGCAAAAATGAATGTTTCCTACATCCTGATTGCATTCGCAGCCATGCTGGGCATGATGCTGCTCGGCTTGCCGATCGCCGTGGCCATGGCCGCGATCGGCATCGTCGGGGGGCTGTTCGCCTATGGCGTGCCGTTCATCGATTCGATCGCGCCAGTCGTCTGGGGTGTCCATAACGACAACCTGTTGACAGCGATTCCGCTGTTCGTGCTGATGGGCGAGTTGCTGCTTCGTTCGGGCATCGCCGACAGAATGTTCGGCGCGCTTGCTGCCTGGCTCGGACGACTGCCTGGCGGCTTGTTGCACACCAACGTCGGTTGCAGCGCGCTGTTTTCTGCGACGTCAGGCTCTTCGGTAGCCACGGCCGCCACGATCGGCACAGTGGCGCTGCCGTCGCTGTACAAGCGCGGCTACCGCATGGACATGTCGCTCGGGTCCATCGCCGCCGGCGGCACGCTCGGCATCCTGATACCCCCCTCTGTCAACATGATCATCTATGGCTCGTTGACCGATACCTCGATCAGCAAACTGTTTGTCGCCGGCATCATTCCTGGCCTGCTGCTGGCAGGGGCGTTCATGGGCTTCATCCTGTTGCATGCTTTGTACACCGGCAAGGCAGTGCGCGAGGAAAAGGTTCCCCTGGCGACGCGAATGCACCTGTTGAAGGACCTTGTGCCGCCCGGAGTGGTGTTCTTCATTGTGATGGGCAGCCTGTACAGCGGCTTGGCAACCACCACCGAATCGGCAGCGCTGGGAGTGATCGCCTCACTGCTGTTTGCCTGGAAGAGCCGAAAACTGACATGGCTGCTGCTGCAGCATTGCTTCGTGCAAACCGCCAAGACCACCGGCATGATCCTGCTGATCATCACCGCCGCGTTCATTCTCAACTTGGCGATCAGCCTGACCGGTGTGGCAGAAGCGATGACCGCCTGGGTCACCTCCTTCGGGCTCACTGCGACACAGTTGTTGCTGGTGCTGATTGCTTTCTACCTGTTGCTCGGCATGTTCATGGACGTGCTGTCAATGATGGTGGCAACGATACCCATCACTTTCCCAATCGTCACCGCGATGGGTATCGATCCGGTTTGGTATGGCATCTTCATCGTGCTGATGTGCGAACTCGGCATGATCACGCCGCCCGTTGGAATGAACCTGTTTGTCGTGCATGGCATCCGGCCCGACAAGGGCGGTATCCATGACGCCATCGTCGGCGCGCTGCCATATGCCTTGATCATGATCGCCTTCACGATCTTGCTGATGCTCGTGCCAGGCATTGCGACCTGGTTGCCGGGAAAGATGTGATGAACGCTAAAGATGAAAGCGCGCTATGGCGTCTGTCGGCCAGCGAATTGCAGCATTGCTATCGCGCTGGCACTCTGGACCCAGTCACCGTTACGCAGGCGGTCCTGGATCGCATGGACGCGGTGAACAGTCGCCTGAATGCCGTCATCGCGCGGCGCGACTCGCGTGTGCTGGATGAGGCGAGGGCCTCCGCGAAGCGGTTTGCCAACGGGCAGGCGCTGTCTGCACTCGACGGCATCCCGGTAACAGTGAAAGACAGCCTACTGACGGTCGATCAGCCGACGAGCTGGGGAACGAAGGCACTGCGTGAGCATCAGCCCGGACACGACGAGTTCTCAGTTGGCCGCGCACGCTCGGGCGGCGCTTTGATTGTTGGCAAAACCAATGTGCCGGAGTTCGCACTCGAAGGCTACACCGACAACCCGTTGTTCGGCACCACTGGTAATCCCTGGTCACCGTCATTGACTCCAGGCGGTTCGAGCGGTGGTGCAGTTGCTGCCCTGGCCGCTGGCATCGCTCCACTGGCCATCGGACAAGACGGCGGTGGGTCGATCCGCCGACCGGCGTCACATGCCGGTGTGGTCGGTCTGAAGCCGTCGTTGAGTGCATGGCCTCGTCAGCATGTGCTACCCAGTCTGCTGCTTGACTTCGAAGTCATCGGACCCTTGGCCCGTACTGTGGCTGACGTGCGGTTGCTGTTCGATGCATTGCGCGGGCCGGACCCCGTCGATCGATCGTCGCTGGCGGCCGCGCAGGCCGCGCTGGCATGTCCGCGTTCCAAGGCGCCGAAGCGCCTCATCTACGTCGAGCGTTTCGGCAGTGCGCCGCTGGACCCACAGATCGCGCGCAGTGCGCAGCAAGCCACCCGCGTTTTCGCCGATCTAGGTCACCACGTCGAGGCCAGTGCCTTACCGCTGGACTTGGACTTTTTCGTTGAGGCTTGGCCCCAGATCGGTCAGATCGGACTGGCGCGTATGTTCGAGGCACATCCCGACTGGGCCGATCAGGCCTCGGTCAAGTACCGCGACATGGCCGACGCCGGCCGACGCCTGCCAGCGTCGCGCCTTTGGCAGATCATCGACCACGTGACACAGCTGAGGCGCACCTGTGCCGCATTTTTCGAAGGCGTTGATGGCATCCTGATGCCGTCCGCAGCGGCCTTGCCATGGCCCGCGAAGGAGGCTTTCCCGCCTCGCATAGATGGACAGGATGTCGGGCCGCGGGGTCACGCGATCTATACCGGATGGGTCAATGCAGCCGGCCTCCCAGGGCTTGCGCTGCCTGCCGAGTCGTCGTCCGAAGGACTGCCGATTGGCGTCCAGTTGATTGGCGCTTACGGCAGTGACGACACCCTGCTCGATCTAGGCGAAGCCTATGAAGCCGCAGCTCCCTGGGCTCACCGTTGGCCCGACCTGTGATGAATGACCCTATGAACATCATAGAAACGACAGCAGGTCTGCTGGCGCGCGCGCGGCACAACCACGAACCAGTTGCGGCAGGTACGTCGTTCTTGCCGGATGCATTGTCTGCGTACGCAGTCCAGGAGGCTGTTGCGGCGCGTTTCGGCTGGTACGGTGATACGCCTGCGTGCTACTGGAAGTCGGGCGGACCTTCGCGTGAGGCAATACCCACGCATGCGCCACTACCGCCCGACGGGGTCTGGTCGAGCCCAGCCGAAGCAGGCGAATGGCCGTTCCAGATGCGTGGCATAGAAGCCGAGATCGCTTTGAGACTGGCCTGTGATGTGACATCAGTCATGGCGAGAGAACTCGACTTTAACCAGACAGGGAAGCTCGTCGACGCAATGTGCGTATCCATCGAGATCGTCGACTCGCGCTGGGTCGAAGGTCTGGACGCGCCTGCTCTGGCCAAGCTCGCGGATCTGCAGTCGCATGGCGCGCTGGTGCTTGGTGAATGGACCCCGTTCCGGCCCCAAGACTGGGGGCAGCAGTCCTGCCTGGTGCAGATTGGCGGCCAGCCCCTCGTTGAGCGGTGCGGCACGCATCCGATGAACGACCCCCTGTTCGTGCTTCCAGCCTGGTTACGCCATGCGACTCGGCAAGGTCGGACTATTCCGGTGGGATCCGTCGTCACCACCGGTACCTGGGTCGGCATCCTGAGTGCGGCTGCTGGCGACCACGTCCACGTCTCATTCGAAGGCATTGGCCAAGCGTCCGTGCAACTCTAATTTCCATTGCCTCCATACATCATGATCCACCTCGACAAACACCCTTCTGGTCGTCACTTCCTGCAAATCCCTGGTCCCAGCCCGGTTCCAGACCGCATCCTGCGTGCGATCAGTCTGCCAACCATCGACCACCGCGGCCCCGAGTTCGGAGCCCTGGGCTTGAAAGTGATTGCCGGCCTTCAACAAGTATTTCGGACTCGACACCCAGTGTGCATTTACCCCGCGTCGGGCACGGGTGCCTGGGAAGCCGCTCTCGTCAACGTCATGAGCTCCAGAGACAAGGTGCTGATGTTCGAAACCGGGCATTTCGCAACGCTTTGGAACAAGATGGCGCTGCGTCTTGGCCTTGATCCTGAATTTTTAACCCTGCCCGGCTGCGATGAGACCACCGGCCTGCCCAACAGTTGGCGCCATGGCGTTCAGGCCGACCGGATCGAACAGCGCTTGCGCGAAGACCGCGATTACCAGATCAAGGCCGTGTGCGTTGTGCACAACGAGACTTCTACCGGAGTGACCTCCGACATCGCTGCGGTGCGCCGCGCGATCGACGCCGCTGGGCACCCGGCGCTGCTGATGGTCGACAGCATCTCAGGCCTGGCCAGCGCCGATTACCGCCACGATGAATGGGGCGTCGATGTCACGATCAGTGGTTCGCAAAAGGGCTTGATGATGCCTCCGGGTATGAGCTTCAACGCCTTGTCGCCAAAGGCGATCGAGGCCAGCAAGTTCGCTCGTTTGCCAAAAGCCTTCTGGGCCTGGGACGAGATCATTGAGATGAACCGGACTGGCTACTGGCCCTACACGCCAAATACCAACCTGCTCTATGGTCTGAGCGAGGCACTGGACATGCTGCTTGAGCAGGGGCTCCCGACAGTCTTCGCACGCCATCAACGTTGGGCGACGGGCGTTCGCGCTGCGGTGAATGCCTGGGGTTTGCCGATCCAATGCGCCGACCCAAACGTTTATTCACCGGTATTGACCGGAGTGATCACACCACTGGGGGTTGACGCCGATGCGTTGCGCCGTTTGATTCATGATCGATTCGACCTCTCGCTCGGTGCCGGTCTGGGCAAACTGAAGGGACGCATGTTCCGAATTGGTCACCTCGGTGATTGCAACGAACTGACCTTGATGGGTGCCCTGTCCGGTGTCGAGATGGGTTTGAAGCTGGCGGGCGTACCGCTGGCTGGCAGTGGTGTGGTGGCTGCTATGGCGCAGTTCGCAAGGGAGCCATCGATGTCGGATGTACTTCAAACCCACACCGATCGATGAACGGGGTGCCTGTGTTGAGTGCCCCGTTGACTCTTGATACCTTGAACGCCATGGACCGCGAGGTGTTCGTCAACGCGCTGGGTGAGACCTTCGAACACGCGCCCTGGGTCGCCGAGTCGGCGTGGCTCGAACGACCTTTCGCAAGTGCTGAGGCGCTGCACGCGGCCATGATCGGGGTGGTGCGCCGATCACCACACACGACGCAAATCGCATTCTTGTGCGGACATCCCGAGCTGGCCGGGCGCGAGGCGCAAGCCGGATCAATGACCAACGATTCGCAGCACGAGCAAGCCAGTGCGGGCCTGGGTTCAATGGCGCAGGAGGAGATGACGCACATGGCGCACCTGAATAGCATATACCGTGGTCGACACGGCATACCCTTCATCATCGCCGCGTTGCGTCATACGAAGGCGCAGATCTTCGACGAAATGCAGCGTCGCATCGATCGCGATACGGTTGATGAGTTCGAGGAGGCCATGACGCAGATCGCCCAAATCACCCGCCTGCGTGTACGAGCACTCCTGTCCGCCAATTGATTGAGTGCGTATGCCGGAGCGCGACACTCCCGTTTCGAGCACCGCTCCGCGATATTTGATAAGCATTGACTATGCGCGCGCGGCCAGGAAAATTTGATGCGTGTTGATGTCAGTTGAATATAGCCGCATCCCCGATTGCGCGGAAATCAACAGGCGGGATCAATCCGACAGCACCGCCGTCACTTCGATCTCGATCTTGGCCCGCTCTTCCACCAGAGCGCTTACCTCCACGCAGGTCATGGCCGGGAAATTTTTCCCCATCACTTCGCGGTACACAGCGCCCAGTTCACGCAACCGGGTGTTGTACTCCTCGCGATCAACAATGTACCAGGTCATGCGCACCATATGCTCGGGGCCAGCCCCCGCGCAGGCAAGCACGGCATGAATGTTCATCAGCGCCTGGCGGGTCTGGGCGATGAAGTCGTCGGACTCGAACACCTGTTCGGCGTTCCAGCCGATTTGCCCACCGACAAACACCAGCGTACCGCGTGCGGCCACGCCGTTCGCGTAGCCTTTGGGGGTGGCCCAGCCGGGCGGTTGCAGAAGTTTCATGGATCTGGGTAGACGACGTTGGGGTTGATCGGATCTGGAAGGTGCCTAGTTCAGGCGCGGGCTTCGGCGGCGAGCTTGCGCAACGCGAACCGCTGCAACTTGCCCGTTTCGGTGCGCGGGAGCTGCGACACAAAGAGCACGTCGCGGGGGTATTTGTAAGGTGCGAGTGTGTGTTTCACATGGTCTTGCAGCGCCTTGATCTGCGTGGCGTCGCCGGCCTCGCCGGGCTTGAGCACCACGTAGGCCACGATCACCATGCCGCGTTCGTCATCGGGGCGTCCGACCACGCCACATTCGGCGACCGCGGGGTGTTGGAGCAAGGCGGCTTCGACTTCGGGGCCGGCCACGTTGTAGCCGGCGGTGATGATCATGTCGTCGGTGCGCGCCTGGTAGGTGAAATAGCCGTCGGCGTCCTGGCTGAAGGCATCACCGGGAAAATTCCAGCCGGCCTGCACGTATTGCGCCTGCCGAACATCGTCGAGGTAGCGGCAGCCGGTCGGCCCTTTGACCGCCAGCCGACCCACCTGGCCGCGGGGGACTTCCTGACCCGCCTCATCCACGATCCGGGCTTCGTAGCCAGGCACGACCTGCCCAACGGCGCCCCGTTTGACGCTTTCGGGTGCGGAGGAGATGAAGATGTGGAACATCTCGGTGGCACCGATGCCGTCCAGCATCTCCAGACCACTGGCTTCTTTCCACAGCTGCCGTGTGGCGTCGGGCAGACCCTCGCCGGCGCTCACGCTGAGGCGCAACCGCCCCACGCCATGCTGGCGGGCGAACGCAGCCATCTGGCGGTAGAAGGTGGGCGCGGTGTAGCAGATGGTGGCACCGACCCGGTTCATCAGCACCACCATCGCCTCGGGCGTGTAAGGGATGCTGGGGAAATAGACCGACGCACCCGCGTACATGGGGAACACCAACAGGCCTCCCAGGCCAAAGGTGAACGCCAGCGGGGGCGAGCCCATGACGATGTCGTCGGGTGTGGCACGCAACACGTGGCGTGGCCAGGTCTCGCAGGCTGCGATCAGGTCGCGGTGCGTGTGCACGGCGGCCTTGGGTTTGCCGGTGGTGCCCGAGGTAAAGGCCAGCAGGGCGATGTCATCGCCGCTCGTTGGGCAGGGCGGTGCGGCGTCGGCGGGCTGGTGGCGGGCCAGGGCTTCCAGTGAATCCGGCAGCACCACCGCCGCGTCGCCCGTGTTGAACACGCGCACGGGCAGAGGCGCGGTGTCGGGGTCGGCAGCGAGCGCGGTCCTGAGTTCGTCCTGCAGCTTCACATCGCACAGCGCGGCACTGGGCCGGGCCTTGGCGATGACGGCTTGCAGTTCCACCGCGCGCAACAGGGGCATCGTGGCCACGGCGATCAGGCCGGACTGCACGACGGCGAGCCAGGCCAGCGCCATGGCGATGGAGTTGCCACCCCGCAGCAACACGCGGTTGCCAGGGATCAGTCCCAGATCGTGCGTCAGCACATGGGCCATCCGGTTCACTTCGGCGCGGGCCTCGGCGTAGGTGAGCGTGCGTTCGTCGCTGCGAAACAGCGGTCGATGGGCATGCCCCTGGGCGAAGGCGCGGTCAAACAGGGTCTGTACCGCGTTGAGTTGCGCGGGCAACTGCAACTCGGGCAGGTCGTAGCGCAGCTCCGGCCACTGTTCGGGCGGCGGCAGGCGGTCGTGAACGAATCGATCAGTTTGTGCAGATGGCATGTGGGTCTCCTGTCCTCAGTCTGCATTCGCGCCCAGCGCGACGCGGGTGTTTCATTTCAATGCGCTTTTGCCAAGGATGAGCAGCTGCACCTCGCTCGCGCCTTCGTAAATGCGCAGCGAACGGATGTCGCGGTAGAGGTGCTCGATGGTCTGACCCACCTGCACGCCACGCCCGCCGAACATCTGCAGCGCCATGTCGATGACGCGCTGGGCGTTCTCGGTGGCGGTGAGTTTGGCGCTCGCCGCTGCCGCGGTGTAGGCCGGTGTTCCCGCGCCCTGTGTGGCGCTGCAGTCGCGTTGCCACGCCGCCCGGTAGGTCAGCATGGCGGCGGCGTCGATGAGCGCGCTCATCTCACCGAGCTTCGCCTGCGTGAGCTGGAAGTCCCCGAGGGTCTGGCCGAACATCTTGCGCGTCTTGGCGTGGGTCACGGCTTCGGCAAACGCGCGACGCGCCATACCCAGTGCGGCGGCGGCCACCGAGGCACGGAAGATGTCGAGCGTGCGCATGGCGAGTTTGAAACCGCCGTTGACGGGGCCCAGCAAGGCATCTGTGCCCACCGCGCAGTTGTTGAATGCCAGGGTGGCCAGCGGGTGCGGTGCCATCACCTGGATGTGCGCACTGCTGTCCAGGCCCGGTGTGCCGGCGTCCACGATGAAGGCGCTGATGCCGCGCGCACCTGCGCCGGGGTCGGTCTTGGCAAACACCACATAGAAATTGGCCAGATCGCCGTTGCTGATCCAGGTCTTGCAGCCGTTGAGTGTCCAGCCGTTGCCGGTCTGCACCGCCTGCGTGGCCATGGCGGCCACATCGGAGCCGGCTTCCGGCTCACTGAGCGCAAAGGCGGCAATCTTCTCGCCCGTGGCCACAGCGCTCAGGTAGCGAGCCTGCTGCGCTGGCGTGCCGGCGAGCGTGATCGCGCCGCTGCCCAGTCCCTGCATGGCGAAGGCGAAATCGGCCAGGGGGGAGTGGAAGGCCAGTGTCTCGCGAAGAATCACCAGCGCGCGCGAGTCCAGCGCGGGCAGGGCGCCGCCGTGGGCCTCGGGCACGCAGTAGCGCAGCCAGCCCGCTGTGCCCAGGCGCTGCACCCATTCTTTGCAGGCAGCGCGGTCGTCGGTTTCGTCGACTTGCTGTTCGCGCGTCCAGGCGACCAGCCCATTGGCCAGTGCGCGGTGGGCATCGTCGAAGAAGGGCAGTTCGAGGTGTGCGGTCGGCGCCAGCGCGCCGTGCGGGTGGGGGTGTTCAAAGGCGACCACATCAGTCTCCCTGGAACTGCGGGCGTTGCTTGGCCGCGAAGGCTTCGTAGGCGCGCCGGAAGTCCTGCGTCTGCATGCAGATGGCCTGGGCCTGGGCTTCGGCTTCGATGGCCTGGTCCAGCGTCATGGCCCACTCCTGGTGCAGCATGGTCTTGGTCATGCCGTGGGCGAAGGTGGGGCCCTGGGCCAACTGGGCCGCGAGCTTGTGGGCGGCGGGCAGCAGCGCGGCGCTCTCGTGCAGCGCGTTGAAGAAGCCCCAGGCGTGGCCCTCGTCCGCGGTCATGGCGCGGCCGGTGAACAGCAGCTCGCTCGCGCGGCCCTGGCCGATCATGCGCGGCAACAGCGCACAGGCGCCCATGTCGGCGCCGGCCAGCCCCACGCGGGTGAACAGGAAGGCGACGGTGGCCGCCGGGGTGCCCAGGCGCAGGTCGGAGGCCAGGGCCATCATGGCGCCGGCCCCCGCGCACACGCCGTCCAGCGTGGCCACGATGGGCTGCGGGCAGGCGCGCATGGCACTCACCAGCGCGCCCGTCATGCGGGTGAAGGCCAGCAGCTCGGGCATGCTCATCTTGGTGAGCGGGCCGATGATCTCGTGCACGTCGCCACCGGAGCAGAAGTTGTCGCCCGCACCGGTGAGTACCACGGACTTGATGTCGGTGGCGCGCTGCAGGGCCAGGAACCAGTCGCGCAACTCAGCGTAGGAGTCGAACGTGAGCGGGTTCTTGCGCTCGGGGCGGTTGAGCGTGACGGTGGCCACACCTTCGCTGACGCTGAGGGCGAAATGTTGCGGCTGGGTGCCGGCCATCGCGCTGTACTGGCCGCGCATGGGGTTGTGGTCGGGGATGGGGTGTTTCATGGGGCGAGGTCCATTTCGGGGCGGGTGTCTTGGCAAGGCGCACCACAGAACTGGCTTGGCCAGGCCGTGGGTGCGGTCCCCCCTTGGGGGGAAGACGCGAAGCGGCGCAGGGGGGTCATTCGCCCCCCTGGTTGATGTCGAGCTGGTGTTGTTTGACCTTGCCCAGCAGTTTGTGCAGGTTGTCGAGATCGCGGGCGCTCAGGCCTTCAAAGGCCGCCACGATCCATTGTTCGTGTTGCCGGGCCATGTCGACAAACTGTTCACGGCCGTGATCGGTCAGTCGAACGCGAAAGGCGCGCCGGTCGCCATCGACGCCCATGCGTTCCACCAGACCTTCGGCCACCAGCTGGTCGGTGATGCCGGTGACGTTGCCCCCCGTGACCATGAGCCGGTGCGAGAGCTCCTTCATCTTCAGGCCCTCGGGGTGGCGTTCCAGTTGGGCCATGAGGTCGAAGCGCGGCAGGGTGGTGTCGAAGTTTTCTCGCAGGCCCGTGCGCACGCGTTTTTCGATCAACTGCGAGCAGGTCAGCAGCCGCAGCCACAGACGCAGTTCGTGCGCGTGTTCGCTGTGGGCGCGGGCTTCGAGATCGAGGGTGTCGGGGTTCATGCTCATGGGGCCTCGGCGGGGTCCGGTGTGACGACACTGCCTTGCAAGGTCTGCTGGCGCGCGACCTCGCGGTAGAGCTGGTCGCGCCCGCTTTCGTAGGGGCGCGGCCATTCGATGGCGCGGGTCTGCAGCTTGGCCGCTTCGTGCAGCGTCCAGGCTGGGTCGGCGAGGTGGGCGCGGGCCACGGCGCAGAGGTCGGCGCGGCCGGCGCCGATGATGCTGTTGGCGTGGTCGGCCTCGGTGATGGCGCCCACAGCCATGGTCAGGATGCCGGCTTCGTTGCGCACGCGGTCGGCGAACGGCGTCTGGTACATGCGGCCGTAGACCGGCTTGGCCTGGCGCGTGGTCTGGCCCGAGGACACGTCGATCACGTCGCAGCCGGCCGCCTTGAACAGGCGGGCCATGGCCACGGCGTCGTCGGGCGTGTTGCCGCCGGGTGCCCAGTCGTGCGCCGAGATGCGCACGCTCATGGGTTTGTCGGCCGGCCACACCGCGCGCACGGCGGTGAACACTTCGAGCGGGTAGCGGCAGCGGTTGGCCAGCGTGCCGCCGTAGTCGTCGGTGCGTTGGTTGGTGAGCGGGCAGATGAAGGCCGAGAGCAGGTAGCCGTGGGCGCAGTGCAGTTCGATCCAGTCGAAGCCCGCGGCGGCGGCGCGCCGGGTGGACTCGACAAAGGCCGCCGTCATGGTGTCCATATCGGCGCGGGTCATGGCGCTGGGCACCTGGTTCTGAGGACCGTAGGGAACGGCGCTGGCCGACAGCAGCGGCCAGTTGCCGCTGGGCAGCGGTTCGTCGATCTGTTCCCAGCCGAGCTGGGTGGAACCCTTGGCGCCGCTGTGGCCGATCTGCAGGCCGATCTTGGCGCTGCTGCGGGTGTGCACGAAATCCACGATGCGCGCGAAGGCCGCCTGTTGTTCGTCGTTCCACAGGCCTGGGCAACCCGGGGTGATGCGACCTTCGGGCGTGGGGCTGGTCATCTCCACCATCACCAGTGCGGCGCCGCCCATGGCGCGCGCGCCCAGGTGCACCAGGTGGTAGTCGCCAGCCACGCCGTCGGTGGCGCTGTATTGCGCCATGGGCGAGACGATGATGCGGTTCTTCAGCGTGAGGCCGCGCACGGTCAGCGGCAGCAGCATGGGCGGGATGGGGTGCTTTTTCGGTGCGGTGCCCGGCACCGCTTTGTTTTCCAGCCAGGCTTCGTAACCTTCGAGCCACTGCGGATCGCGCAGGCGCAGGTTTTCGTGGCTGATGCGCTGGCTGCGCGTGAGCAGCGAGTAGGCGAACTGCTGGATGTCCATGCCGGTGTAGCGGTCCACGTTCTCGAACCACTCGGTGGAGTTGCGAGCGGCGTTCTGGATCTTCAGGACCTCCACACCGCGGCGCGCTTCGTAGCCCTGCAGCACTTCCACCATCGACTCACTGCGCCCGGCCGCGCCACTGAATTCATCGGCCAGATCAATGGCGTCTTCCAGCGCGAGTTTGGTGCCGCTGCCGATGGAGAAGTGCGCGGTGTGCGCTGCATCACCCATGAGAACGATGGGTGTTAGCTTGCCACCGATGTCTTGCCAATGCACCCAGGTGTTGCAGATCACGCGCGGGAAGCGGATCCAGTTGGCCGAGCCGCGCAGGTGTTTCGCGTTGCTGATGAGGGCGTTGCCATCGAGGTATTTGGCGAACAGCTTTTCGCAAAAGGCCACGCCGTCTTCCTGGCTCATGTGCTCAAGGCCGTGGGCCTGCCACACGTCTTCGGGCGTCTCGACGATGAAGGTCGAAGTTTGATCGTCGAACTTGTAGGCGTGGGCCTGAAACCAGCCGTGCTCGGTCTGTTCGAAGGCGAAGGTGAAGGCGTCAAAGGTCTTCTGGGTACCGAGCCAGACGAAGCGGCATTTGCGCGTGTCGATGTCGGGCTGGTAAGTGGTTTCGTAGCGCGTGCGGATGCGGCTGTTGAGGCCGTCGCTGGCGATCACGAGGTCGGCGTTGTACTGTGCGGCAAGCGCCTGGTCATCGGTCACGTCGGCTTCGAACACCAGGTCCACGCCCAGCGCCAGGCAACGTTCCTGCAGGATGTTGAGCAGGCGCTTGCGGCCGATGCCGATGAAGCCGTGGCCGGTGGAGCGCACGCTGCGGTCTTTGTAAAAAACCTCGATGTCGTCCCAGTGGTTGAAGGCGTCGGCCATCTGCTGGGCCGATCCCGGGTCGGCGCGCTTCAGGTT
The DNA here is from genome assembly GCA_002842215.1 of Betaproteobacteria bacterium HGW-Betaproteobacteria-9. GTDB lineage: Bacteria > Pseudomonadota > Gammaproteobacteria > Burkholderiales > Burkholderiaceae_C > Hydrogenophaga. The sequence goes on from PHCC01000006.1 coordinate 33,051, forward strand.
CTGCAGCGTCTGGTCGGAAAACACCACGCCCCAGCCGAAGGTGTCAAACGGCCGGTTGCGCTCGACCACGGTGACCTGCAGGTCCGGGTAGCGGCGTTTCATGAGCAGACCGAAATAGAGACCCGCCGGGCCGCCGCCGATGCACAGGATGCGCCGCAGCGCTGGAAGTGGGGTGTTCATGCCTAATTAGTTTAGGCCTGAATTAAATACATCCAATCGGGAAAACCCGCATGCCGTTGACCCAAACGGTGGTCTGGCTGGGTGGTTGGTGCAAGAATGAACCATCAACCCAAGGAGGCGATCATGTCCCTGTACCGCTTTAAATCACGTGAAACCGGTGATCTCGTCATGCTGCAACCGCATGGCAAACGCATCCTGGAAATCCTGGGCAAAGACCCATCGGGCCCTGGCATCGTGCAACCCGAGGAAATGGCCTCGGCCGTGCGGGCACTGCACGACGCGAGCATGGCCGAAGAAGCCGAACACAAGCGGTTGAAGGAAGAAGCCGAAGCCCAGGGCGAGCTGCCACCACAATTCGAGACGGTGAGCCTGCGCGTGCGCTGCGCACCGTTCATCGAGATGCTCAAGCGCTGCGAGCAGGCCAAGGTGGACATCGTCTGGGGGGTGTGACCCTGCCCAGGTCGGACACCCCCGCGCGTTGCAAGCTGGCGGGTTTCAGTCGACGCGTGCGCCCGACGCTTTTACCACCGCGGCCCACTTGTTGATCTCGGCGTCGATCTGGCGGGTAAACGCCTGCGGCGTGTCGCCGCCGGGGATGGCGCCGAGCGACAACAGGCGCTCTTTCACCGCCGGCAGGTTGAGCGCCTTCGCCGTCTCCTGCTGCAAACGGTTGACGATCTCGGGGGGTGTGCCTGCGGGCGCGAGCAGGCCGAACCAGGAACTGGCTTCAAAACCCGGGAGCGCGCTGGCTTCGGCCACCGTGGGCAGCTCGGGCATGCTCTCAGAGCGCACTGCGCTGGTCACGGCGAACGCCTTGAGGTTGCCCGACTTGATGTGGGGCATGGCCGAGGGCAGGTTGTCGAACATCACATCCATCTGTCCACCGAGCATGTCCTTCATGGCCGGGCCGGATCCACGGTAGGGAATGTGGGTCATGAAGATCCCCGTGCGCGATTTGAACAGTTCGCCAGCGAGGTGGATGGAGGTGCCGTTGCCACTGGACGCCATGTTGAGCTGGCCCGGGTGGGACTTGGCGTAGCGCACGAAGTCCGGTACCGACTGGATGCCCAGTTCCTGCGCGCGCCGGGCGTTCATGACCATCACATTGGGCACACCGGCCACCAGGGTGATGGGGGAAAAGTCCTTCTGCGGATCGTAGGGCAGGCTGGCGTAGAGCGACTTGTTGATGCCGTGCGTGCCGACGGTGCCCATGAGCAGGGTGTAGCCGTCGCCGGCCGACTTGGCCACCATGTCCGCGCCAATGTTGCCGCCAGCGCCACCCCGGTTGTCCACCACGAAGGGTTGCCCCAGGGCTTTGCTCAGCTCGGGCGCCAGCACGCGCGCGAGGATGTCGGTGGTCCCGCCCGGGGCAAAGGGCACCACGATGCGCACCGGTTTCGACGGCCACGCGCCCTGTGCGGCGACCAGGCCCGGCAGCATCAGCGCGGTGGCGCCGAGGGCGGCCAGGGCGATCAGTTGTCGGCGGCGGGCATGGAGGGGTTGTTGTCGGGGGCTGGCGCGCATGGGAGTCTCCTGGTTGTGGTCTGCAATTGCGGCCGCAGGGGCTGACCCGTCACGATGCCCAGTGCGCGTGCCGCTTCGTTGGCGTGGCTGACGACGCCGCAGGCCAGTGTAGAAGCGGCCTGTCCGATGCAGGCGCTCGTATGCGACACCGTGCAGGCGGCCAGCCCCTGGGCCTGCAGGAGCGCCAGGCCGGCGACGCCCGCCGCGTCTTTGCCCACACCCGCGTCGTTGAACACCGACAGCAGCGGCCGGACCGCGAGTGCATAGCGGGCCGAGCTCAAACCGCCGTGTGAACCGCTCACAGCAATGCAGCCCGCGTCGGCGGGCTGCAGTTCGGTGATGGAGTCCACCACCCGGATCGGGATCATGTCGACCCCTCGACTTTCCGGCTCATGTGTCATGACCCCGTGGAACCGGTCTCGCCGGGCCACTGGCATCGTCCCCTTGGGGGGACGGCGCGGAGCACCGCAGGGGTGATCAACGGTCAGTCGGCGAACTGGCCGGCTGCGTCGATCGCGGTCTTCAGCTTGGTGATCTCGCCGGCGACAAAAGCCTTGTGGCCGGCCGGGGTCACGCGGGCGTCATTCACCACCACTGCGCCCAGCGCTTCCTGCCGCTTGATGAACTCGGGGTCTTTCAGCGCGACCTGCAGCGCGTCGTTGAGCTTCTTGGTCACGTCGGCCGGCGTGCCCTTGGGGGCGTACAGGGCGTGCCAGATGGTCAGGTTGAAGCCTTTGAGGCCCATCTCCTGCAGCGATGGGTAGTCCTTGAGCAGTTTGTGGCCCGAAAGCGACTTGGCCGTGGTGACGGCAAAGGCCTTGACGCGGCCGGCTTCGATCTGGCTGGTGGTATTGGTGGTCTGGTCACACATCACGTCCACCTGGCCGCCGATCAGGTCGTTCATGGCCGGGCCGGTGCCGCGGTAGGCGATCGTGGTCATCGACTTGTCCAGCTTCACGGCCGACTGCCACATCAGGCCGCACAGGTGTGACGCGGAACCCAGGCCCGCGTGGGCCAGGTTGAGCTTGCCGCCGTTGGCCTTGATGTAGTTTTCGAAATCGCGGTAGGTGGCGGCCGGCAGCTTGGGCGCGCCCAGCAGGGTCATGGGCACGTCGTTGATCATGCCCAGGTATTCAAAGTCTTCCAGTGGCTTGAACTGCTGCTTGCGGTACAGGCTGGTGGTGGCGGCCATGCCAATGTGCCAGACCAGCAGGGTGTGGCCATCGGGCGTTGCACGGGCCACCTTGGTGGCACCGATCGTGCCACCGGCGCCCGCGGCGTTCTCCACCACGATGTTGGCGCCACCCATGGGTTTGCGCAGCGCTTCGGCGAGTTGGCGGGCCACCAGATCGGTCGGGCCGCCGGCGGCGAAAGGCACCACGAGGGTGATGGGTTTGCTCGGGAAGGCTTGGGCATATGCACCGCTGGCAACGGCAGCGGCCAAGGCAAAGGCCAGGATCTTGTTCATGCAAATGCTCCTTGAGGTTGAATGTTGACGTCGCATGGTAGCCCGTGGGTCGGTGGCGAAGATCGCGGGAAACACGTAGTCGGCTCATGGGACAAACCCTGAGAGGCTGGAGCCCGCGCGACAGACATGAAAAAGCCCGGTACGGAGGGGCCGGTACCGGGCTTGCCTGAGGCCGGAGGCCTCAGGCACTCAAGGTCCGAAGATGGCGTTCGGCAGGGCCAGGCTGATGGCGGGGATGTAGGTCACCATCACCAGGAAGATCAGCAGCACGAAGAGCCAGGGCAGGGCCGCTCGGGTGACTTGCACCAGGTTCATGCCGGTCACACCGCTGGTCACGAACAGGTTCAGGCCCACGGGTGGCGTCACCATGCCGATCTCCATGTTCACCACCATGATCACGCCCAGGTGGATCGGGTCGATGCCGAGCTCGGTCGCGATGGGGAACAGGATCGGCGCCAGGATCAGGATGATGCCGGTGGGCTCCATGAAGTTGCCCGCGATCAGCAGGATGATGTTGACCACCAGCAGGAACATCCAGGGCGACATGCCCACCGCCAGAATGTGCTCGGCGATGGTCTGCGGGATGCGCTCCGTGGTGAGCACGTGGGCGAACAGCAGGGCGTTGGCCACGATGAACATCAGCATCACGGTGGTCTTGGCCGACTCCAGGAACACCTCGGGCATGTCCTTGATCTTGAGGTCGCGGTAGATCACCAGCGCCACGAACAGGGCATAGACCGCCGACACGGCGGCCGCTTCGGTGGGCGTGAACACGCCACCGTAGATGCCGCCCATGATGATCACCAGCAGCGCCAGGCCCCACATGGATTCACGGAAGGACCGGAAGACCTCCCCCATGCTGGCCTTGGGCGGCGGGGTGATCTGGAGTTTGCCGGCGCGCCACCAGACGGCGAACATCAGCATCAGGCCGAGCACGATGCCGGGGATCACACCCGCCATGAACAGACGGCCCACCGACACCTCGGTCACGGCGGCGTACACCACCATCACGATGGAGGGCGGGATCAGGATGCCCAGCGTGCCGGCGTTGCAGATCACGCCCGCGCCGAATTCCTGGGTGTAGCCGTTCTTGACCATGCCGGCAATCACGATGGAGCCGATGGCGACCACCGTGGCCGGGCTGGAGCCGGAGACCGCCGCGAACAGCATGCAGGCCAGGATCGACGCGATGGCCAGGCCACCGCGCAGGTGGCCCACCGCCGCGATGGCGAAGTGCACCATGCGCCGCGCCACGCCGCCGGTGGACATGAGGTTGCCCGCCAGCACGAAGAAGGGGATGGCCAGCAGGGTGTAGTGCTCACTGGTTTCGAACAGCTTGATCGACATCGAAGCGAGCGAATCCTGCGAGAAAAAGAAGATCGTGATCAGACTCGACAGACCCAGGCTGATGGCCACGGGCATGCCCAACGCCATGAAGGCGAACAGGCAGACGAAAAGCACCAGGGTGTTCACAGGCTGTTCTCCTCGGAGGCCTTGAGTTTGAGGGCGTCGGCCGCTTCGTCGGCCAGGTGCAGGCTGTCGGTCTTGCCGGTCACCAGGTTCCAGAGAATCTGCAGGAACCGCAACGCCACCAGGGCGTAGCCAATGGGCATGACGATGAGCACTTTCCAGCGTTCGATGGGCATGTCTTCGAGCTCGATGCCCACGTCCATCATCTTGCTCACGTAGGTGCTCGCGCCGACCAGGACGAAGCCCACGTACAGCAGGCACAGCAGCACGACGAGGATCGAAGACGCCTTGCGCGCGCCGGGCGGCATCAGCTTCACCAGCGCGTCCACGCCGATGTGCGAACCGACGCGAACGCCGTACGAAATGCCGATGAAGATCATGAACGCGAACATCACGCCGGTCATCTCCAGGCCCCAGGAGATGCCGGAGTCGAAGGCGTACCGCATCACCACCTGCGTGAAGGTCAGCGCGGTCATGCCGAACAGCATCAAGGAGATCAGCCACTCCTCAAGGCGGTCAAGTAGTTTCATGGTTGACTTTCAAAAATGCCCCGGACCAGCCGGGGCATTTCGAGGTTCCGGAGAACGGGGGGTGCTTACTGGTTGGACTTGATCGCGGCGTCGATCAGGTCCTTGCCGATGTCGCCTTCGAACTTGCTCCAGACCGGCTTCATGGCGGTGCGCCAGGCGTTCAGCTGGTCCTTGTTCATGGGCACGACCTTGGCCTTGTTATCGGCGATGACCTTGGCGCGGAAGTTGGCGTCTTCGGTGGCGGCCACCTGGTTGCCGAACTTGATGGACTCGGTCATGGCTTCGCTCAGACCCTTGCGCACGTCGGCCGGCAGCCCGTCCCACCACTTGGTGTTGGTGATGACCATGTAGTCGAGCACGCCGTGGTTGCTCTCCATGATGTGGCTTTGCACTTCATGGAACTTCTTGCTGTAGATGTTGGACCAGGGGTTCTCCGTGCCGTCCACCACGCCGGTCTGCAGCGCCTGGTACACCTCGGCGAAAGCCAGTTTCTGCGGGTTGCCGCCAACGGCCTTGAACTGCGCTTCGAGCACGTCCGAGGGCTGGATGCGGAACTTCAGGCCCTTGGCGTCGGCGGGCATGGCCAGCGGCTTGTTGGCCGAGAGCTGCTTCATGCCGTTGTGCAGGTAGCCCAGGCCGGTGATGCCCTTCTTGCTCATGGAGTTCAGCAGCGCCTGGCCTTCCTTGCTGGCCTGGAAGCGGTCAACGGCGGCCATGTTGGTGAACAGGAAGGGCAGGTCGAAGATCTGGATCTGATCGGTGTATTTGGCGAACTTGGCCAGCGAAGGCGCAATGATCTGAACGTCGCCCAGCAGCAACGCTTCCATTTCCTTGCCGTCACCGAACAGCTGGCTGTTGGGGAAGACCTGAACTTCTACCTTGCCGGCCAGCTTCTTCTCGGCCAGTTCCTTGAACTTCAGGGCGGCCTGTCCCTTGGGGGTGATGTCGGCCACCACGTGGCTGTACTTGATGACGATGGGCGCGGCATGGGCGGCGGTCAGACCCAGGGCGAGCAAGGTGGTGGCGAGCGCGAACTTCAGTTTCATGGGAAATTTCTCCTGACGGGAAAGAAACCGGCGAGGGCCGGAGCGAACAGCCGCAAGCGTACGGAAGGGGACGAAGGCTGCCAACTGTGGTGTTCAACAGCAGGGTTTTTACGTATATGAAGCACCCCCGCCGCGCTGCGCGCGACCCCCTCAAAGGGGGCGGCACAGGCCGTCCGGCAAAGCCGGCCCGGCGGTGCCCTGGGCTGGACGGCTTCGTTCGTTGCGGTGGCGCTCAGACGTGGATGGCCCGTCGCACATCCTCGATCCAGGCCGCGCCGATGCGGCGGCCCAGTTCGGCGTAGACCGGCTCAACGGCCCGCGCCAGGTTGGCGCGCTGGGCGGTGCTCGGCTCGTGGATGGTGGTCCGGCCCCAGGCCCGCAGGCTGGCCAGGGCCTTGTCGTGCTGGGTCTGCGTGATGCGGTTACCGAAAGCGATGGCCTCGTCCAGCGCGGTGCGCAGCAGCCGTTGGTTTGCCGCCGGCAGCCGGGACCAGAAGCGCTCGCTGGTGATGACGGCATAACCCAGATAACCGTGCCGCGTCAATGACAGGTGGGGCTGCACCTCGTGCATGCCCTGCGTCCAGAAATTCGACAGCGGGTTCTCCGTGCCCTGAACGATGCCCAGGGCCAGGGCATCGCGCGTGGCGCTGAAGGGCAGCGGCACCGGTCGGGCACCCAGGGCGTGCATCTGGGCCGCGATCACGCGCGAACTCTGCACCCGCAGCCGCAGATTCTGGAAATCGGACACCTCGCGCAGCGGGCGGTCCGCGCTCATGTGCTTGAAACCGTTGTCGAAAAACCCCAGCCCGACCAACCCCTGCCGGTGCAGGCCGGCCAGCAGCCGTCGCCCGAAAGCGCCCTGGGTGACGCGGCGCACCTCATCGAGGTTGTCAAATAGGAAGGGCAGGTCGAACACCTCGAACTCGGGGAACCCGACCCGGCCAAACTTCGACAGCGAAGGCGCCAGGAGGTCCACCGCGCCGGTCTGCAGCGCCTCGAACTCATCGTCGTCGCCGTACAGTTGCGCGCCCGGGTAGACCTCGACGGCCATGCGTCCGCCGGACCATTGGGCCACCAGCGCCTGCAGGCGCAGCGCCGTCAGGCCCTTGGGCGTGTCTTCGCTCACCACATGCGAGAAGCGGATGCGCAACGGCCCAGGGGCACTGCGTGCCGCAGGGCTCAGGGCGGCCACACCCGCCGCGGCGCATCCGCTGAGCAGCAGCCGGCGTGAGATGGTGGGTCGGGGCAGGTGGCGCATCGGCCCAATGCTAGTGCAGTCCTTGGCGTCAACACTACACTGGCGATCAATCTCCCCCACGCCATGGCGTCCCCGACCCGTCCCACCGCCTTCGATTTCGATCTGCTGCAACGCCAGATCGCGGTCGGACCCACACGCATGCACCACACCACGCGCTGGCTGCTGGTGCTGCTGGCGCTGCTGCTGAGCGGGGTGGTCGGCCTTGTGATCTACCTGCAGCGTTTCGAGGCCGAGGAAGAGCAGCGGCGCCAGTCGGCCGATGCCCAATGGGTCGAGCAGGGAGCCCGGTTCCAGTTCCGGCGCCTGGAAGAAGACCTGCGCGGGCTGGCGCAGCGCGCGCGTGCCGAAGGGGAAACCCCCGTGCTCTATCCCGCCGAGACCACCCACATGGGCCTGCTGATGCGCGGGCCGGATGTGGTGCTGGCCCATGGCTGGGTTCCCGCCGATCCTTCAGGGGGCGAGCCACCCATGAACCGGCTGATGGCGGCCGATGGCGCGGTTTCGGCCGACGCGGCCGATGCCCTCTCGGTGATGCGCGACGTGGCGCGCGGGCTGCGCCGAGCGGCCTACGCCGGCCCCCTCATGGATGCGGCGGGCGGCGGCGGGCGCATCGTCTGGCTGACGGTGCCGCTGTCCGACCAGGGGCGTTTTGCCGGCAGCTATGTGGCCCGACTGTCGCTGGATCGGGCAGTGGCCACCTTCGTGCCCGAGTGGTTTCTGGCCGATCACGCCGTGACCCTGGACGAGCCGATGGAGCCCGCCGCGAAGGGTGTGCGCGACAGCGGCTACCACGCGTTCCTGGAACTGCCCGGAACCGACATTGCCCTGCAGGTGCGCAGCACCGTGTCGCAGACGCCCATGGTGCCGCGCACCTTCTTCGTGGTCGCCATGGTCGGTCTGCTGGGCATGCTGGCGAGCCTGTATGCCTTGCGCCGCGACTTCGCCAAACGCCAGCGCGTGGAGCAGGCGCTGCAGGCCCAGGTGGTCCTGCGCACGGCGATGGAGAACGCCGTGATGATCGGTCTGCGGGCCTGGGACCGCGAGGGTCGCATCCTGTACGTGAACCGCTCCTTTTGCGAGATGGTGGGCTTCGAGCCCCACGAGCTGGTGGGGCTCAAGGCCCCGCTGCCCTACTGGCCGCAGCGCCAGGTCGACGAGCTGGACATCATTCACCGCAGCATCATTGCCCAGGGCACCGAGCAGCAGGGCGTGGAGGTGCAGTTCCAGCACAAGCTGGGCCACCTGGTCGACGTGCTGATCCACGAGGCCCCGCTGAAGACGGCCGAGGGCGTGGCCATCGGCTGGATGAGCTCCGTGCTCGACATCAGCGAGCGCAAGCGCGCGCAGCGCGTGGCCGCGCGCCAGCAGGAGCGGCTGGAGGCTTCGGGCCGGCTCGTCGCCATGGGCGAGGTGGCGTCCACCCTGTCCCACGAACTCAACCAGCCGCTGGGCGCGCTCAGCGGCTTCGCCACCGGGCTGGTCAACCGGCTCAAGGCCGGGCGCATCACACCCGAAGAAACCCTGGGCGTGGCCGAGCGCATGGAGCAACTGGCGGCCAAGGCCGGGCGCATCATCCAGCGCGTGAACGCGTTCGCGCGCCGGCGCGAGATGACGCGCCAGCGCATGGATCTCGTGCCCCTGGTGCGGCGCATCGCCGAGCCGCTGCAGCGCCAGAGCGGCCTGTCGCTGCGCCTGAGCCTGCCGGCCGACCCGGTCTGGATCGACGGCGACGCCCTGCTGCTCGAACACGCCATCCTCAACCTGCTGGACAACGCCGAGTACTGGGCGCGCCAGCAGCCCGGCCGCCCGGCCTGGGTGGGTGTGGCGCTGCGGGCCCCGGAAGGCATGGCCGAACTGGCCATCGGTGACAGCGGGCCGGGCGTGCCGCCGGATCAACGCGAGCAGATCTTCAGCGCGTTCCACACCGGCAAGGAAGACGGCATGGGCATGGGCATGGGGCTGGCGATCTGCCGCTCGGTGGTGGAAGCCCACCATGGGCAGATCGAGGTGGGGGCTTCACCCGATGGCGGAGGCGCCTGCTTCACCCTGAAAATACCACTCTCCGATGCCGACCGCTCATGACCGCTCCCGAACCCGCCATCCACGTCGTTGACGACGACCCCGACTTCCGCGACGCGCTGGCCTGGCTGTTCGACTCGCGCGGCCATGCGGTGCGCGGCTGGGATTCGGGCCAGGCCTTCGTGCAGATGGCGCGCGCGCTGCAGCCGCGCTGGACACCGGCGGTGGTGCTGCTGGACATCCGCATGGAACCGCTGTCGGGTCTGGCCTCCTTCGAGGCCCTCGCCGACATGGGTTGCCCCTGGCCCGTGCTGTTCCTCACCGGACATGGTGACGTGAGCATGGCGGTGCAGGCGGTCAAGAACGGTGCCTGGGATTTTCTGGAAAAGCCCTTTCAGGACAACGAGCTGGTCGACAAGGTCGAGGCAGCGCTGGCCAGCGTGCGCAGCGACGACGCCCAGCTGGAGCAGCGACTGCGTCAGGCCATGGCCAGCCTGAGCCAGCGCGAGCACGAAGTGCTCGCGGAGCTGCTGGAAGGGCACTACAACAAGAACATCGCCGACCACCTGGGCATCACCCAGCGCACCGTCGAATTCCACCGCGCCAACATCTTCGAAAAGATGGGCGTGGCCTCGGCGGTCGAGCTCGCCCGCCACATGGGCAGATTCCGGCTGAAGTGAGTGAATGCTCCGGCGCGAAATGTCTTCGCCAAGGGGCAGCAAGGGACGGCTCCGCCGGTCCAAGATGCCGTCCCCCGCCAAGCGCCGAAGGCGCGCCAGAGAGGGGGGAAGCCGCGTCAGCGGCGCAGGGGGGTGTTCACCGATAACTCCGCGCGTCCTCGATCACCTTGCCGTCGTTGGGCAGGCTGCCCGGGCGCACCACTTGCACCTGGCCGCGCAGCTTGGTGACCTCGCGCATCACGGTTTCAATCTGCTCTCGCAAGCCATCAGCAACCTCGGTGGCCTCGACCTGCAGGCACATCTGGTCGTTCGCCATTTCGCCGCTGACCACCAACCGGGCCTTCAGGATCTGAGGGAAACGCTTGACGATGTCGGCCACTTGGGATGCATGTACAAACATGCCCTTGATCTTGGTGGTCTGGTCGGCGCGGCCCATCCAGCCCTTGATGCGCGGCGCGGTGCGGCCGGTGGGGCAGGTGCCGCTCAGGATCGCCGACAGGTCGCCAGTGCCAAAACGGATCAGCGGGTAGGCCGGGTTGAGCGAAGTCACCACCAACTCGCCCACCTCGCCATCGGCCACAGGGGTGCCGGTGCCCGGGCGCACGATCTCGACGATCACGCCTTCATCGAGCACCAGGCCTTCTCGCGATGCGGTCTCGTAGGCCACCAGACCGAGGTCGGCGGTGGCGTAGGTCTGGTACACGTCCACGCCGTGTTCCTTGAACCAGGCCGTCAGGCTCGGCGGGCAGGCTTCGCCGCCGACCGAGGCCTTGTTCAGGCTGGAGATGTCAACGCTGCCCTCTTTGGCCTTCTCCAGCAGGATGCGCAGGAAGCTCGGCGTGCCGGTGTAGCCGGCGGGTTTGAGGTCCACCATGGCTTCGAGCTGCTGCTCGGTCTGGCCGGTGCCGGCCGGAAACACGGTGCAGCCCACGGCGTGCGCGCCCGACTCCAGGATGAACGCGCCCGGTGTCATGTGGTAGCTGAAGCTGTTGTGCACCAGCTCGCCAGCGCGAAAGCCCGCGGCGAACAGGGCGCGGCCGGCGCGCCAATAGTCCTTGCTCGTGCCCTCGGGTTCGTAGATCGGACCCGGCGACGCGAAGACCCGCGACATGGCCGGACCCCGCATCAGGGTGGCAAAACCACCGAACACGTCGTGCTGGCGCTTGGCCCTCTGGCGCTCCAGCAATTCGCTCTTGCGCGTGACCGGGATGCGGGTCAGCGCGGCGCGGCTCTGGATGCCCGAGACATCGATGTCTCGCAGGATGTCGGCGAACGCCGCGCTGTTCTGCTTGGCATGCGCCAGCTGACCCGGCAACGCGGCCATCTGGGCGGCTTCGCGTTGGTCAGGGGAGCGTGTTTCCAGTGCGTCGAAGAAGTCGGTCATATCGAGAACCACAAAAGTGAGAGTGAGATGTCTTCAATTCAGAACGCGGTGGAACCGGCTTCGCCGGGCCACTCGCGTTGCCCCCTTGAGGAGGTGACGCCGCAGGCGGCGCGGGGGTGGGTCACAAGCACGGAAAAGGCGGCTTGCTTACGCAAGCCACCTTTTCCTGCGCTTGTAGCTCTTCACATCCTTGAACGACTTGCGCTCGCCGCCGCCCATGCCGAGGTAAAACTCTTTCACGTCTTCGTTGTTGCGCAGGTCCGAGGCCAGGCCGTCCATCACGATGCGGCCGCTCTCCATGATGTAGCCGTAGTCGGCGTACTTCAGCGCCATGTTGGTGTTCTGCTCGGCCAGCAGAAAGGTGACCTTTTCCTTGGTGTTCAGGTCCTTCACGATCTCGAACACCTCTTCCACGATCTGCGGTGCCAAGCCCATGGAAGGTTCGTCGAGCAGCACCACGCTGGGGTTGGCCATCAGCGCGCGGCCGATCGCGCACATCTGCTGCTCGCCGCCCGAGGTGTAGGCCGCCTGCGAAGTGCGGCGCGTCTTCAGGCGCGGGAAGTAGTTGTAGACCTTCTCCAGGTTGCGCGCGATCTCGGCCTTGTCGTTGCGGGTGTACGAACCGGTCATCAGGTTTTCTTCGATGGTCAGGTGGGCGAAACAGTGGCGCCCCTCCATCACCTGCACCACACCGAGGTTCACCAGATCGGCGGGCGTGAGGTTTTCAATGCGCTCGCCGCGCAGCTCCACGCTGCCCTTGGTGACCTCGCCGCGCTCGGCCTTGAGCAGGTTGGAGATGGCGCGCAGCGTGGTCGTCTTGCCCGCGCCGTTGCCACCCAGCAGCGCCGCGATCTTGCCCTCGGGCACGTTGAGCGAAACGCCCTTCAGCACGAGGATCACGTGGTTGTAGATGACCTCGATGCCGTTGACGTTGAGAACGATGTTGGGAGTCGTCATGGTGTGTTCCTTGGGAGCCATTCGAAAGACCGTGCGAACCGGTCTTTCGGATGGCGGCTGGCGAACCAGCCGCGATCACGTTTCAACCCTTCCTCCAATACGGGAGTGGCCCTTCCGAGGATGTTGCCGGGCCGGCTTGACCGGACGGCTGGCATTGCCCCCTTGAGAGGGGGTGCGCGAAGCGCGGCGGGGGTGGGTCAATCCCTGTGGCGGGGGTGCTGCTTAATTTCCGCAGTCGGAAGCGGCGCGACGGGTCAGTTTCTTCTCGGCGGCGTACTTGTCGGCCGCAGCCTTGACCATGGGCTTGATGATCTGCTCATCGGCCTGGTACCAGTCGCTGCTGAACTGCCACTTGCTGCCATCCCACGTGTGGATGCGGGCCCAGTTGGCGCCCATGTGGTCCTGGCAGCTGGTGGACACCGGGCGCAGCACGCCCTTGAAGCCCAGCGCGTCCAGCTTGGCCTGCGTCAGGTTCAGGTTTTCATAGCCCCAGCGAGCCTGCTCACCGGTCATGACCTTGCCCTTACCGTACTTCTCTTGTGCCTGGCGCACGCCTTCGACGGCGAACATGGCGCTGAACAGGCCGCGCATGTAGAGCACATCGCCCACTTCGTCTTTTGGCCCGGTGCCCTGGCCCTTGGCGTGCAGCTTGTCCAGCACTTCCTTGACCACGGCTGAGCCCTTTTCGGCACCGTGTTGCATGGTGATGGCGTTGTAGCCCTTGGCACCCATGCCGACGTCCTTGACGTCAGGCTCGGCACCGGCCCACCACACGCCATAAATTTTCTCACGCGGGTAGCCGGTGGCTTGTGCTTCCTTCAGCAGGGTGGAGTTCATCACGCCCCAGCCCCAGTTGACCACGAAGTCCGGGCGGCTCTGGCGGATTTGCAGCCAGGTGGATTTCTGTTCCACGCCGGGGTGGGTGACGGGCAGCAGGCTCAGCTTGAAGCCGTGCATAGCCGCGCGTTCCTGCAGGATCGGGATCGCTTCCTTGCCGAACGGGCTGTCGTGGTAGACCAGTGCGATGTGCTTGCCCTTGAGGTTGGCAGCGCCGCCCAGCTTCTTGCTAATGTCCTGGATGATCACGTCGCCAGCCACCCAGTAGGTGCCTGCGAGCGGGAAGTTCCACTTGAACACGCCGCCGTCGGCCGACTCGCTGCGGCCATAGCCGGCGGTGATCAGGGGGATCTTGTCGTTGGGGGCTTTTTCGGTCAGCGCGAAGGTGATGCCGGTGGACAGCGGCTGGAACACCGTGGCGCCGCCGTTCTTGCCTTTCAGGCGCTCGTAGCACTCCACGCCGCGGTCGGTGGCGTAGCCGGTTTCGCATTCTTCGTACGACAGCTTCACGCCGTTGACGCCGCCGCGGGCGTTCACCAGCTTGAGGTAGTCCACATAGCCGTTGGCGAAGGGCACGCCGTTGGGTGCGTAGGCGCCGGTGCGGTACACCAGCACCGGGAAGAACTGCTCCTTGGCCTGGGCCATGGCAGTGGTGGAGACCAGCGCGCCCGATACGGCGGCACAGGCCAAGGATACGGAAAGAGCAAGGTTACGCAGCTTCATTTCGTTTGTCTCCTAAGGAAAAAACCAACACACAAAAAAACCAACCCAAGGGCCCGTCAGTTCACTCCGCCCGCAGCGCTGGCGCATCGGGCATTTCCCCATCGGGGATCACCCTGAGGCGCCGTCGGCCATGGCCGTGCGGACATCAGTGCGGGAAAGGCCACAACCGCAACTTCTGTTTGCCAATGCTCCAGAGCTTGGCCAGCCCGTGCGGCTCCACGATCAGGAACCAGACGATCAGCGCACCGAAGACCATGAACTCGGTGTGGGAGATGCCAGCGGTGGAGATATCCACGCCCACGAGCGAGCCCAGCGCGGGCAGGAACTGGTTCAGGAAGATGGGCAGCACCACGATGAAGGCGGCGCCGAAGAAGCTGCCCATGATGGAACCCATGCCGCCGATGATCACCATAAAGAGCAGCTGGAACGAGCGGTCGATCGAGAAGGCCGCAGGCTCCCACGAACCCAGGTGCACGAAGCCCCACAGGCCGCCGGCGACGCCGACGATGAACGAACTGACAGCGAAGGCACTGAGCTTGGCGTACATCGGGCGGATGCCGATCACGGCGGCGGCCACGTCCATGTCGCGAATCGCCATCCACTCGCGGCCGATGGCCGAGCGCACCAGGTTCTTGGCCAGCAGGCCGAACACCACCAGGAAGGCCAGACAGAACAGGTACTTCTGCAGCGGCGTCTCGATCGGCATGCCCAAGACCTGCAGGTTGGAGACGGACACCGAGCCCGAAGCGTTGTTGTTGGTGAACCAGCCGATGCGCAGGAAAGCCCAGTCGCAGAAGAACTGCGCCGCCAGCGTGGCCACCGCGAGGTACAGGCCTTTCACCCGCAAGCTCGGGATGCCGAAAAAGATACCCACCAGCGTGGCGAAGAAGCCGCCCGAGAGCAAGGCAATGATCAGCGGCATGCCCTCGATGCGGATGTAGGTGTTGTAGGCCATGTAGGCGCCCACCGCCATGAAGGCGCCCGAGCCCAGCGAGATCTGGCCACAGTAGCCCACCAGGATGTTCACGCCCAGGGCGGCCAGCGCCAGGATCAGGAACGGGATCAGGATGGCGCGGAACATGTACTCGTCCACCAGGAACGGCACGCCAATGAAGGCGAACGCGATCAGCGCGAGGATGGCCCAGCGGTCCTGCGCGATCGGGAAGATCTGCTGGTCGGTGCGGTAGGAGGTCTTGAACTGACCGTTTTCTCTGTAGAACATGTTCTTTTCCTTTGTCTCAACCTATTCGGCGAGCAGTGCCTTACCCAGCGCTCCCGAGGAACCGGCTTTGCCGGGCCTCAGGGAGCGTCCCCCTCCCGCCGCAGGCGAGAGAGGGGGAAGACGCGAAGCGGCGCAGGGGGTGTTTCATGATCACACGCGGTCAATAATTTTTTCGCCGAACAGACCCTGCGGCCGGAACAGCAGGAACACCAGCGCCAGCACATACGCAAACCAGATCTCGATGCCGCCGCCGACCATGGGACCGATGTAGACCTCGGACAGCTTCTCGCCCACGCCGATGATCAGGCCGCCGATGATGGCGCCGGGCACCGAGGTCAGGCCGCCCAGGATGATCACGGGCAGGGCGCGCAGGGCCACGGTGGTGAGTGAGAACTGCACGCCGAGCTTGGAGCCCCAGATCACGCCGGCCACCAGTGCGGTGATGCCGGCCACGCACCAGACGATGACCCAGATGCGGTTGAGCGGGATGCCGATGGACTGCGCGGCCTGGTGGTCGTCCGCCACCGCGCGCAGGGCGCGGCCGGTGCTGGTCTTCTGGAAGAACAGCGAGAGCACCGCAACCAGCATCGCCGCCACGATGGCCGCGATGATGTCTTCCTGGTTGACCAGCACACCGCCTTCGAAGGTGCTTTCAAACAGGAACAGCGGGTCCTTGGGCATACCCACGTCGATCGGGTAGATGTCCGAGCCGAAGATGGTCTGGCCCAGGCCGTCGAGGAAATAGGTGATGCCCAGCGTGGCCATCAGCAGCGTCACGCCTTCTTGGTTCACCAGGTGGCGCAGCACCAGGCGTTCGATCAGCCAGGCCAGGATGAACATGCAGCCGGCCGCGATGAAGAAGGCGATCACGTTGCCGAGCAGCTTGCTCTCCAGTCCCAGCCACTGCGGTACCCACTCCGAGAAGCGGGCCATCGCCAGCGCGGCGAACAGCACCATCGCACCCTGTGCGAAGTTGAAGACGCCCGAGGCCTTGAAGATCAGCACGAAGCCGAGCGCCACCAGCGAATACAGCATGCCGGCCATCAGGCCGCCCAGCAGTGTTTCAAGAAAGAATCCCATCTGGTTGTCTCCGTGTTCAGTGGCTCGTGCCGAGGTACGCGCTGATGACTTCTTCGTTGTTGCGCACTTCTTCGGGTGTGCCGTCACCGATTTTTTTGCCGTAGTCGAGCACGACCACGCGATCGCTGATGTCCATCACCACGCCCATGTCGTGCTCGATCAGCACGATGGTGGTGCCGAACTCGTCGTTCACGTCGAGGATGAAGCGGCTCATGTCCTGTTTTTCTTCCAGGTTCATGCCGGCCATGGGCTCGTCGAGCAACAGTACCTGCGGTTCCATCGCCAGGGCGCGGCCCAGGTCCACGCGCTTTTGCAGGCCGTAGGGCAGCTGGCCCACCGGCGTCTTGCGGAAGGCCTGGATTTCCAGGAAGTCGATGATGTGTTCGACGAATTCGCGGTGCTGTTCTTCTTCGCGTTGCGCCGGTCCGATGCGCAGCGCCTGCAGGAACAGGTTGCTTTTGATGCGCAGGTTGCGGCCGGTCATGATGTTGTCGATCACGCTCATGCCTTTGAACAGCGCCAGGTTCTGGAAGGTGCGGGCGATGCCCATCTCGGCCACCTGCCGGCTGTTCATGTGCTTGAAGGTCTGACCGTGGAAGCTGATGCTGCCTTCCTGCGGCTGGTACACGCCGTTGATGCAGTTGAGCATGGAGCTCTTGCCGGCACCGTTGGGGCCGATGATGGCGCGCACTTCGTGTTCCTTCACGTTGAAGGAAATGTCGGTCAGCGCCTTCACGCCGCCAAAGCGCAGGCTGATGTTTTGCACGTCGAGAATGACGTCGCCAATCTTTTTGGTCATGCGGCAGCTTTCACGGGGGCAAACGTCTTGGCATCGCGGACCTGCAGCGTGGCGCTCACGCTGCCGGTGCGGCCGTCTTCGAACTTCACCTGGGTTTCGATGTACTGCTCGGTCTTGCCGCCATAGAGGGCATCGACGAGCACGCTGTATTTGTCGGCGATGAAACCGCGGCGGACCTTGTTGGTGCGGGTGAGTTCGCCGTCGTCGGCGTCGAGCTCCTTGTGCAACACCAGGAAGCGGCTGATCTGGCTGCCGGCGAGCAGTTCGTCGCGGCTCAGGTCGGCGTTGACTTTTTCAACGCACTCGCGGATGAGTTCGTACACCTCGGGCTTTTGCGCCAGATCGGTGTAGCCGGCGTAGGGCAGGTTGCGGCGCTCGGCCCAGTTGCCCACGGCCTCGAAGTCGATGTTGACCATCACGCAGACCTGGTCGCGCTGGTCGCCATAAGCCACCACCTCCTTGATCTGCGAGAAGAACTTGAGCTTGTTCTCCACGTACTTGGGCGCGAACATGGCGCCGTCGTTGGCGCCGCCCTTGATGCGGCCCACGTCTTTCACGCGGTCGATGATCTTCAGGTGGCCCGAAGCGTCGATGAAGCCGGCGTCGCTGGTGTGGTACCAGCCGTCGGCGGTCAGCACCTCGGCGGTGGCTTCGGGGTTCTTGTAGTAGGCCTTGAGCAGGCCGGGCGACTTCACCAGGATCTCGCCGGTGTCGCTGAGCTTGATCTCCACGCCTTCGCAGGGCACACCCACGGTGTCGGCGCGCGCTTCGTGGTCGGGCTGCAGGCAGACGAACACGGCCGTTTCGGTGGAGCCGTAGAGCTGTTTCAGGTTGATGCCGATGGAGCGGTAGAAGCTGAACAGATCGGGACCGATGGCTTCGCCCGCCGTGTACGCCACCCGCACGCGACTCAGGCCCAGGCTGTTGCGCAGCGGGCCGTACACAAAGATGTTGCCCAGCGCGTATTTGAGGCCGTCCATGAAACCGATGGATTTGCCGTCCATCTTGGTCGGGCCGACGCGGCGCGCCACGTCCATGAAAGCGTGGAACATCTTGCGCTTGATGGTGCCCGCGTCTTCCATGCGGATCATCACCGTGGTGAGCAGGCCTTCAAACACGCGCGGCGGCGCGAAGTAATACGTGGGGCCGACTTCCTTCAGATCGATGGTCACGGTGGCGCCCGACTCGGGGCAGTTCACCACGTAGCCGGCCACCAGCCACTGCGCATACGAAAAGATGTTCTGACCGATCCAGGCCGGTGGCAGGTAGGCCAGCACCTCGTCGTTTTCGGTCAGCTTGTCAAAGCGCGCGCCCACGGCAGCGCGGTCGATCAGGGTGTTGTGGGTGTGCACCACGCCCTTGGGGTTGCCGGTGGTTCCCGAGGTGAAGAACATCGCGGCCACGTCATCCGGCTGGGCCATGTCCACCTGCTGCTGGAACAGCTGGGTGTGGATCTTGGCAAACGCTTGACCCGCTCCGATCAGCTCTTCCAGCGCGGCCAGGCCTGGCTGGTCGTAGTTGCGCAGGCCGCGTGGATCGTCGTAGTAGATATTCGAGAGCTGCGGGCAGCGGTCGCGGATTTCGAGCATCTTGTCGACCTGCTCCTGGTCTTCCACCACCGCGAAGCGCACCTCGGCGTTGTTGATCGGGAACACGCATTCGGCGCCCACCGCGTCCTGGTACAGCGGCACGGGAATCGCGCCCAGCGATTGCGCGGCCAGCATGGTGGCGTAGAGACGCGGGCGGTTGGCACCGATCACCACCATGTGTTCGCCGCGCTGCAGGCCGGCCTGGTGCAGGCCGCAGGCCACCGCTTCCACCAGTTGAGCCATCGCGGCCCAGGTGGTGGTCTGCCAGATCCCGTATTCCTTCTCGCGCATGGCCGCCGCGGTGGGGCGGCGTTTCGCGTGTTCCAGCAAGAGCCGGGGGAAAGTCGTTTGCATTGCAAGTCTCCAGATGCGGGGAGGGCAGCGGTGCTGGGCCAGGGGGCTTTCAGCCACACCCGTTCAAATCATTCTGGGGCGGATGGTAGGCCCATGTTTGACGTTATGTTGTCGGTGCGACGACAATTGAAGGGTCTGCCCTCCTAGGACTTTCCCTAGTTCGTTGTACTGGCCATGAGCAACTTCACCCCCAGCCGGACCGGCTCCCAGTTGCGGGAGCGTGCCCGCGCACCCACCGTGCAGGAGCTGTCCCAGATCCCCTGGCTGCAGGCTTTGAGCGAGGGCGAACGCGCACGGGCCGAAGACGCACTCGTCGTGAGCGAGGCGCAGGCGGGCGACTTCATCTGCCGCATCGGCCGGCCGGTCACCTACTGGTTCGGTCTGGTCGATGGCCTGCTCAAGATGAGCAACGACGATTCGCAAGGCCCGGTCATCACTTTCACCGGCGTGGCGCCCGGTGGCTGGTTCGGCGAAGGCACCGTGCTCAAACACGAGCAATACCGCTACAACATCCAGGCCCTGCGCAAGAGCCGCGTGGCTGGCCTGCCGGTCGAGACCTTCGACTGGCTGCTGGACCACTCGCTCGGCTTCAACCGTTTCGTGATGCACCAGCTCAACGAGCGCCTCGGCCAGTTCATCGCCGCACGCGAAATCGACCGCCTGAACAACCCCGATCTGCGCGTCGCGCGCAACCTCGCGGCCCTGTTCCACCCGCTGCTCTCGCCCAACGTGGGCGGCGTCCTGCGCATCACCCAGCAGGAGCTGGCCTATCTGGTGGGCTTATCGCGTCAGCGCGTGAACGAAGCCCTCGCCGCGCTCACGGCCAAGGGCTGGATCCGGGTCGAATACGGCGGCGTGCGGGTGCTCGATCTGCCAGCGCTGCGCTCGGGGGGCCTGTAGCCCCCACACTCCGCCGCTGCGCGGGTCGCTGCCCCCCGAGGGGGCGCGGCCTTGCTTGGGGCGGCCCGGCGCGGCGGCCCATCAACCTGTCAGCCGTGCATCAATCTGGGATGATCCCCCCATGACCACCGACAAAAAGCCCAGCACGCTCAAGCTCAACCCGGGCGCTGCGAAGAAATCCAAGGCCGATCCGTTCGCGCCACGCCGCGCCCCGGTTCGCCCGCCCGGCCCGGCCCGCGCCAAGAGCGTTTCAGCCTCCGCGCCCAAGCCACCGCGTGAACCCTCACCCGGCTACGGCGCCCAACGATCCAGCCCCCAAGGCGAACGCACCGAGCGCCCGCGCTACGGGTCCGACCGGCCGGGCAGCGACCGACCCGCCGGCCCCCGTTCCACCGGCGACCGCCCGCGCTCTGGCCCCGCAGCCGCACCGCGCGGTGACGAGCGCGGCTGGAGCGAGCGCCCGGTACCGCGCCGTGCGGACCCGCGCGACGCACCCCACGGCGCTGGCGACCGCCCGCAGCGTGGCCTGTCCGCCGCACCGCGCCCGGTGCAGCCGCACCGGCCCGACCTCGCCCGCGTCGGCAACGTGCGCGGCGAAGTGCGGCTCAACAAACGCATGGCCGACCTCGGCCTGTGCTCGCGCCGCGAGGCCGACGAATGGATCGCGCGCGGCTGGGTGCTGGTCAACGGCGAGCCGGCTGTCATGGGCATGCCCGTGGCGCCCGACGCCAACGTGGAGGTGCTGCCCCAGGCGCGCCACCAGCAGGCCGGGCAGGTGACGATCCTGCTGCACAAGCCCATGGGCTACGTGAGCGGCCAGCCCGAAGACGGCCACGAAGCCGCCGCCACGCTGATCGGCGCGCCCAGCCAGTGGCGCGGCGACGCCCGCCATCCGGCGGATGGCCGCCGCTTCGCCCCCGAACACACCCGCGGCCTCGCGCCCTGCGGCCGGCTCGACATCGACTCCGTGGGCCTGCTCGTGCTCACGCAGGACGGCCGCATCGCGCGCCAGCTCATCGGCGAGAACAGCGGCATTGAAAAGGAATACCTGGTGCGCGTGCACTACGCACCCAACGGCCCGCACGGCGCGGGCGTGGTCACGCAAGACGTGCAGGCCGTTTTCCCCGCGGACAAGCTGGCCCTGCTGCGTCACGGTTTGAGCCTGGACGAGCAGCCTTTGAAGCCCGCCCAGGTGGACTGGATGAACCCCGAGCAGCTGCGCTTCATCCTCAAGGAAGGCAAGAAGCGCCAGATCCGCCGCATGTGCGAACAGGTCGGCCTGCACGTGGTGGGCCTGAAGCGCATCCGCATCGGGAACGTGGTGCTGGGCAATCTGCCGGTAGGGCAGTGGCGGTATCTGGGGGCGGGGGAGGGGTTCTGAGGTTCGTCGCTGGCACGAGCGGAAACTGTGCTTGTCCCCGGTGCTTCTTCTCGGACAAAGCCTTCATCTCCGTCGATGTCCGGGATACAGCAGGTGGATCCGTGGCCAAGCCGTGCCATGTTGGACGGCGACGGAATTTTGTGGCCAATTGACTTTGCTCAAGCACCGAGACCATCAGCACAGGGGATCGGCATTGTGTAACAAAGCCACCGGGAGGATACTGCAACTGTAAAAGATGCAACGGAGCATCTGAGAGCCGCAAAGATGAGGATCCGGGCTTTCGAGGTCGATGCCTATCCAACCGTACCGAGGAGACCGTTCGTGCTTGAGATGAAGGCGCTCCTGTTCGTGAAAGGCTTCACAAAGAATGACATTCGACCGATTGAACACTTGGCGCATGGCATCGCCTGCCTGTTCGGTCTGGTCGCGTCGAGACAGGGAGCGCGAGCGGCAATTGCATTCGTTTTGACGCCTATTTTGTTGCTGTGGCCGCGGCCGGATGCCATGGCGGGCGATGCAGCCAGCCTCGAATCGTCGGGGCTTCCAATCGTTGACGTAGTCGACATGGACATTGTGGATTTGGTCAACGTCAGGGTTTCCCCCTTCGATGTTTCCACCCATCTGGACCAGGGTTACCGCGCCTCGAATTCGGTGTCCGGCTCCCGCTTCGATGCGCCGATCCGGGATCTGCCGTTCGCCATCCAGGCGTTCACCCAGTCCTTCATCCAGGACCAGAAGCCGCAAAACCTTTTCGACATCGCGCGCTACTCGCCGGGCGTCACCTACCGCAGCAACGACTTCAACGAAGGCAACGCCAACCTTGCCATCCGCGGCTTCGCTGTGAGCGCCACGCCCGGCAACGTTCAGGTGTTGCGCGATGGCTTCTATGGCCCCTCGATCTTCGACTTCACCAATCTCTCGCGCGTGGAAGTCGTCAAGGGCCCGGCTTCGTTTCTTTATGGGCAGGTGGCGCCGGGCGGCATCGTCAACGTCATCACCAAGAATCCGCAGCGCACGTTCGCCGCCAGGGCCGAGGCGCGGACCGGCTCCTACGGGCAACACCGCATCGAAGCCGACGTGACCGGCCCGGCAACAGAAACACTCTTCTACCGCATCGCGGCCTCCCACGATCAGGACATTCACTACTGGAAGCCCTACGCTGGCAGCCTACTGAACGCGTCAGTGTTTCGCTCAAGTACGAGGCGTTCAACAAGGTCGAAACGCCGCAGGTCATGCAGAAGCCCGGCTACAACACCCAGACCGGCATCGCGCCGACCGCTGCCGACCCCAACCGTTCCGGCGTTGATGTGCCGGGCCTGCCGGACAACTGGAACAGCATGTCCTACGCGGACTACCGTCGCAGCAAGACCCGGGCACTGAGCGCCTGGCTCGACTTCAGGGCGGATGACCGCTGGAACCTGCGCGCAGGCTACGCCCGTCAGTCCTACGAGGTTGATGCGTTGTTCTCCGGCAACCTTGGCATGGCCAACAACGCCACCCTCCTGCAGGGCCGCCGCCTGAGGGGCCAGACATACACCAATGACGACGACACTTTCGGTGCCCACGCCGTCGGCAAGTACCGCTTGGGTGACACCAGCCTGCGCCTGCTTTTCGGAGGGCAATACAGCAGCCGCCGGTTCGACAACTGGGCCGCACAGGCGCCCAACGACCCGGCACTCGGCAGCGATCCCACGGCGTCGCCGCTGCCGCTGTGGGACTTGAGCGACCCTTCCACCTGGAACCGCCACGTCTCGATTCCGCTCCACGCGCTGACGGAAAACGCGACCGACACCACCACCGACTACGTCGACAAGTCGGTCTACGGCGGTTCGACTTTCGGCTTCTTTGGCGACCGCTTGCTGGTGCTCGCCGGGTGGCGCAGAACCGCCACGGAAAGCCAGCTCGACAACCACCTGACGGGCGTGTCCCAGGAAAAAATCACCGCCAGTGCCGTGACTCCTCAATACGGCGTGCTGGTCAAGTTCACCCCGGGGCTCTCTGCATTCGCCTCCTACGCCGAATCCTTTGTTCCTGGTACACAGATCCTGCGCAACCCCGACGGGACAAACAGCGCGGCCGAACCCACCCGGGGCAGGGGCCACGACATCGGTCTCAAGGCCGATCTGCTCGACGGCCGTCTGTCCGGCACGCTCACGTTTTTCGACATCCGCAACAGGAACATCGTCAACGACCTGGCCGTCACGGATGCGCAAGGCAACGTGGTCATCTACAACGTGCAGAGCGGCGAACAGCGCTCGCGCGGCTTCGAACTGGACACGACGGCCGCGCTCACCGACAACTGGCAGCTGTATGTCTCTTACAGCCGCATGAAGGCCCGCATCACCGAGTTCAGTGGCAACGACGCCGCCATCCTCGCCCAGGACCCGGCCACGCTCGACGCGTCTGGACGGACGAATTACAAGAACGTGCTGCGCTTCCACAACGCGCCCCTGCAGATGAGCGCACCCCACCTCGCCAACCTCTGGACGCGCTACAACTTCACGCAGGGCGGACTGCACGGGCTCTACCTCGTCGGCGGCGCCAACTTCGTGCGCGACCAGACGATCCTGCCGGACGGGCCGGCCTCGTCCCGCCAAACCTACACGCTCATCAACGCCGGCATCGGCTACACGTGGCGGTCGAAAGGCCGACGGATGGGTGTCGACCTCATGGGCAAGAACCTCACGGACGAGAAGTACCGGCCCTCGCAAAGCACGCGCGGACGCCCGCGCGAGTTCCAGTTCACCTTTGTGGCGGGGTTCTGATGCGGACCGAATCCATGAAAAGCCATCTCCGTTTGTGGGCCATCGCACTGCTGTGCATGCTGTATCTGCCGGGTCTGGTCGCCAGCCAGGAACTGGCACTGGCCAACCCGACCCGGGTCAAGGCCGCCTTCCTGCGCAATTTCGCCCACTACGTCAACTGGCCGGTCGAAGCGTTTCCCGATAGCAGCACGCCCTGGCACATCTGCGTCCTGGGGCCGGATCCCTTTGGCGACATTCTGGAAACGAGCTTGAAGGGCCGCACGGAGCAGGGCCGCTCCTTTGAGGTCTTCCGCGCCGAATCGCTGGATGGGTTGCCGTCGTGTCAGATCGTTTTTCTCACCTACAAAGACGATGCCAGGCGCCGTGCCGTCCTCGACAAGTTGAAGAACAGGCCGATCCTGACCGTCGGCGACGCACCGGAATTCCTGCGCGAAGGGGGAACCATCCGCTTTCAGGTCGACGACAGGGTGCGTCTGAGCATCAACCTGGACCAGGCCCGGGTCGCGGCGCTGACCATCCAGACCCGGATGCTGGAAGTCTCCAGCGAGGTGCTCGACAACGGCATCGTCCGGAAGATGAGGTAGCCGATGTTTCGACATCTGAGCATTCACAACCGACTCGCGTTCGTACTCTGGGGTTCGGTCCTGCTGGCATTCGTCGCGGCGGGTGCCGGGTTGCTGCTGTATCAAGCCCTGACCCTGGAATCTCGCGCGCGGCAGATCATGGAGCCCTATGCGCAAATGGTCGCCGTCGGCACCGATGCAGCCGTGGCCTTCGCTGATCCCCTTCGCGCGCAAGAAATCCTCGATACCCTGCGAGCCAACCCACAGATTCTGGCGGCGGAAATCACCCTGGACGATGGGCGCAGTCTGGCCAGTTTCAACAACGTGCTGGATGCACGGGCGCAGCAGCAGTCAGAGAAGCCGGACGGCATCTACCTTGGCTCCGATGCCGCGCAACTGCTGCAGGGTCTGCCGAAAGGCGGGCGCCTGCGTATCAGCATGAGCCTGGCGCAACTCAGCGCGCAGACGCATCAGGCCGTGTGGATTTTTGGCGCTGGCATGCTCGTTTTGCTGGCCGCCACGCTGATCCAGATGGCGGTGTTGCGGCGAACGATCGTGCGCCCCATCGCTTCGCTGACCGAAACGACCGAACTGGTTCGCGCCCGGGCGGATTACACGCACCGCATCCCGGTCTCTGGCGCCGGCGAGCTGGCCCGCCTCGGGCAGAGCTTCAACGCCATGCTTGAAGGCATCCAGCAGCGGGAAGACGACTTGCGCCGACTGGCTGCCTTCCAGCGCACCATTCTGGCCAACGCGGCCTACAGCATCATTTCGGTCAATCCCGAGGGCATCGTCACCAGCTTCAACCCGGCGGCCGAGCGCCTGCTGGGGTACACCGCTGACGAGGTCGCCGGCAAGCAGACGCCTGCGCTTTGGCACGATACACGAGAGGTGGCGGAGCACGCCCGGGTCCTGTCCTCGGAACTGGGCGAGACGATCGCGCCGGGATTCGAGGTGTTTGCGGCCCGCCCGCGTCGCGGCCTGATCGAAGAAAGGGAATGGACCGTCACCCGCAAGGACGGGACGCGCGTACCGGCGAGTCTTTCCGTCACCGCATTGCGAGACGAGGGCGGAAACATCACCGGATTCGTGGGTCTGATCTACGACCTCACCGAGCGCAAACAGGTCGAAGCAGAAATCCATCAGCTCAACCAGGAACTTGAACAGCGCGTCGACGAACGCACCGCTCAGCTGACCGAGGCCAACAAGGAGCTGGAGGCCTTCGCCTACTCCGTTTCGCACGATCTGCGGTCGCCGCTGAGGCACATCGACGGATTTCTCGGCCTGCTCAAGGAGCAATTGGCCGCCACACTCGATGCGCAGAGCCAGCACTACATGGACACCATCTCCAAGTCGGTCAAACGCATGGGTGAGTTGATCGACGATCTGCTGTCCTTCTCGCGCATGGGCCGCCAGGAAATGACCCGGGGTCCCGTCGATCTGGGCGCCCTGGTAGAGGAGGTCATCCACGAATTCGAGCCGGAAACCAAGGGCCGGGTGATCCACTGGCGTATCGGGGAGCTGCCGGTGGTCGTCGGCGACTGCGCCATGTTGCGCGTCGTGCTGGCCAATCTGGTTTCAAACGCCCTGAAGTTCACCCAGACGCGTGAGCAGACGGCCATCGAGATCGGCTGTTTGCCCGAGCAGTCCGGTCACGAAAATCAAACGGTCGTCTTTGTGCGCGACAACGGCGTCGGCTTCGACATGCGCTACGCCAACAAATTGTTCGGCGTCTTCGAGCGCCTGCACAGTTTCAAGGATTTCGAGGGCACCGGGATCGGCCTGGCCAACGTGCACCGCGTCATTTCACGCAACGGCGGAACGACGTGGGCCGAAGGCAAGGTCAATGGCGGTGCGACCTTCTTCTTCTCGCTCCCGCGGGAAAACCCGTCAGGGGCACGGATCGCCCCGAGCAAGGCGACAGCGTCACAACCCTGTCCCCTGAGCGAGGGCTTGGTTGCACAAGTCGGCAGCGAGACGCAATGACCTCTGCCACCGACTGCGCGGAGAGCGGCCGATGGTGGACATAGAGTGCTGCCCCCACGACCGTTGCCCCTCCCCGGCCACAATGGCCCATGACCGCACCCAACCCAGCCAACAACCCCAAACGCTCCGTGTTGCGCCACCTGCGCCCCTCGGACCTGCGGGCCGCCGCGCAACTGGCATCGCAGGCGACGCAGGGCGTGATCAACATCACCGAGGGAGTGCACCAGTCGGTGCGGCGGCGGCTGGGCTTGTCGAACGGGGCTTCGGTTGAACAGGCCAGCGGCCTGACGGGGCAGATTTACCGCGGAGTCCGAGGCGTGGCACACATCGTGGGCCATGGGCTGGACGGCGCTCTGGCCGCGCTGCTGCCACTGGTGGACGATCCGACCACGCACCCTGAGGCATCGCCCGCGCGCGAGGCGGTGCTGGCGGCGCTGAACGGCGTGCTGGGCGACCGGCTGCAGAGTTTTGGCAACCCGCTGGCGCAGGCCATGGAACTGCGCCAGGGCGGGCAGACCTTGCCGCTGGTGCCGGCGGCCCTGAAGGCGCAGCTGGGCGAACAGGCCAGTCCGCACCTGCTGTTGCTGGCGCACGGCCTGTGCATGAACGACACGCAGTGGCGCCGCAGCGGGCACGACCACGGGGAGGTTCTTGCCCAGGCGCTGGGCTGCACGCCGGTGTACCTGCGCTACAACTCCGGGCTGCACACCTCCACCAACGGGCACCAACTGGCCTTGCTGCTGGAGCGGCTGGTGGCGGCGTGGCCGGTGCCGCTGGAGCGCATCACCATCGTGGGGCACAGCATGGGCGGGCTGGTGGCGCGGTCTGCGGTGCAGGTGGCGCGCGAGGCGGGCCAGCGCTGGCCGGGGCTGCTGCGTGAACTGGTGTTCCTGGGCACGCCGCACCACGGCGCGCCGCTGGAGCGCGCGGGCCATGGGGTGGACCTGCTTCTGGCCTTGTCGCCGCACACGGCGCCGTTCGCCCGGCTGGGCAAGATCCGCAGCGCCGGCATCACCGACCTGCGCCATGGCCATGTGCTGGATGCGGACTGGGAAGGCCGCGACCGGTTCGAGTCGCCCGACGACCACCGCGTGCCGCTGCCGCTGCCCGAAGGCGTGGCCTGCTTTGCCGTGGCCGCGACCTTGGCGGGCCAGCGTGGCCTGCTGGCCGACCGGCTGACGGGCGATGGCCTGGTGCCTCTCCACAGCGCGCTCGGCCAGCACGAAGACCCCGCGCGCCGGCTGGTGTTTGCGAAGGGCTCCCAGCACATCGTTTACCGCACCGGACACCTGGACCTGCTTTCCAGCGACAAGGTGGTGGCGCAGGTGCTGGCCTGGCTGCGCCCGGCTCCCGCCGTCGAAGACTGAGCACCGCGTTTCTCCGTTCGGTTTGAGCTTGTCGAAGCCCTTCGACAGGCTCAGGGCGAACGGGCTGGTTGGGTGAGCCATCCACAAGGCCGGAGCCCCGGGGCTTGAAAACTCCCGCGCCGCCCATAATTCACGCCTTGCGTGAGCGCTCCAGCGGGGCGCGTCTGTGTTTTTCAAACTCCCTTAGGTCCCATGAGCAAACAAACCCTGTCTTTCCAGGCCGAAGTGGCGCAACTGCTGCACCTCGTCACCCATTCGCTGTATTCCAACCCCGAGATCTTCCTGCGCGAGCTGGTGTCCAACGCGTCGGACGCCTGCGACAAGCTGCGCTTCGAGGGCCTGAACAACGCCGCGCTGTTCGAGGACGCGCCCAACCTCGACGTGCGCGTGGGCTTCGACAAGGACGCCAAGACCATCACCATCACCGACAACGGCATCGGCATGAGCCAGGCCGAGGCGGTGGAGCACCTGGGCACGATCGCCAAGAGCGGCACCAAGGACTTCATGAGCCACCTGAGCGGTGACCAGAAGAAGGACGCCCAGCTGATCGGCCAGTTCGGTGTGGGCTTCTATTCGGGCTTCATCGTGGCCGACAAGATCACCGTTGAGAGCCGCCGTGCCGGTCTGCCAGCGGCCGAAGGCGTGCGCTGGACCAGCGGCGGCACGGGCGAGTTCGAGGTGGAGGCCATCGAGCGCGCTGCGCGCGGTACCACCATCACCCTGCACCTGCGCGACGATGCGCACGAGTACCTGAGCCACTGGAAGCTCAAGTCGCTGATCACCAAGTACTCCGACCACATCAGCCTGCCGATCCTGATGCAGAAGGAAGAGTGGGACGCCGAGAAGAGCGAATACGTGCAGCAGGCCGAGTGGGAAGCGGTGAACTCGGCCAACGCGCTGTGGGCGCGCAGCAAGAAAGAGATCTCTGACGAGCAGTACGCCGAGTTCTACAAGAACATCAGCTACGACCAGGAAGCGCCGCTGTCCTGGAGCCACAACCGCGTGGAAGGCGCCACCGAATACACGCAGCTGCTCTACATCCCGGCCAAGGCGCCCATGGACCTGTGGAACCGCGACCGCAAGGCCGGCATCAAGCTCTACGTGCGCCGCGTCTTCATCATGGACGAGGCCGAGGCGCTGATGCCCTCGTACCTGCGCTGGGTCAAGGGCGTGGTCGATTCGGCCGATTTGCCGCTCAACGTGAGCCGCGAGCTGCTGCAGGAAAGCCGCGACGTGAAGGCGATCCGCGAAGGCAACACGCGCCGCGTGCTGGCCATGCTGGAAGACCTGGCGAAGAAGGACGTGGCGCCAAAGGCCGAAGAGGGCGCGGACGGTGTCACCGATGTGGTGACACCAGAAGACAAGGCCGCGGCCGAGAAGGATGCTGGCAAGTACTCGGCCTTCTACGCCGAGTTCGGTGCGGTGCTGAAAGAAGGCCTGGGCGAAGACTTCGCCAACCGCGAGAAGATCGCCAAGCTGCTGCGCTTCGCATCCACCACCAGCGACGCGGTGAGCGTGAGCCTGGCGGACTACAAGGCGCGTATGAAGGAAGGCCAGGCCGCGATCTACTACATCACGGCCGACAGCATCGCCGCCGCCAAGAACAGCCCGCAGCTCGAGGTGTTCAAGAAAAAGGGCATCGAGGTGCTGCTGATGGCCGATCGCGTGGACGAGTGGGCCGTGTCGCACCTGCACGACTTCGACGGCACGCCGCTGCAGAGTGTGGCCAAGGGTGCGGTCGATCTGGGTTCGCTGCAGGACGAAGAAGAGAAGAAGGCTGCCGAAGCCGCCGCCGAGAGCTTCAAGCCGGTGCTGGAGAAGCTGAAGGAGTCTCTGAAGGGCAAGGCGCAGGACGTGCGCGTGACCACGCGCCTGGTCGATTCGGCGGCCTGTCTGGTGGTGGGCGAGGGCGACCTGTCCAACCAGCTCGCCCGCATGCTCAAGGCCGCCGGCCAGCAGGCTCCGACCAGCATGCCGATCCTGGAAGTGAACGCCGAGCACCCGCTGGTGAAGAAGCTGGAAGGCAGCGCGCACTTCGACGACCTGGCCCACATCCTGTTTGACCAGGCGCTGCTGGCCGAAGGCGGGCTGCCGGAAGACCCGGCCGCCTACGTGAAGCGGGTCAACGCGCTGCTGGTCTGAGTCTCGCCTTCAACGAGAACCCACCAGCACGGCCCCTTGATGGTGGGGGCGTCCGGCCTCACCGGATGCTCTGACGCTACGTTCCCTCCGCCTGTTCAAGGCCCTCATGTGCGCGGCGGTGCTCGCGTCGCGCGGGCATTTCGGGCGGACCTTCAAAGCGCAAGTGGCCGCTACTTGTGCCCCTCTTGATCCTGGTCAACAGCATGCTGCAGGGCTGGGTGCTCCAATCTCGGGCTGAGTACTTCTTCATTCGTTCCGGCGTGGGCTGGCTCGCTGTCACCCAGCTGTTCAGCAGCTTCTAACCCCATCGTCCGTGAGGAGCACCTGTTTGAACGAAGTGCGTTGTGTTTGTTCTTTTCAGGAGTTCTGAGCATGCAGCCGCGCGATTTTGGTGACCGTTTCATTTTTGACGACCCCAAGTACGAAGCCTTGGCCGCCGAAGGCGCCGCCAAGTACCGGCTGGGCACACCGTTCAACCACATGGCCTTCGACAACTTCCTGCCACTGGATGTGGCCGAAGCCATGCTCGCCGAATTCCCCAAGGCGCAGGACATTGAGTGGCACAACTACAACCGCCCGGCCGAGCAGAAGCTGGTCTGCGTCGACGAGACCAAGTTCGGGCCGGTCACACGCAGCATGCTGTACCAGTTCAACTCCGCGCCTTTCCTGCGTTTTCTGGAGAAGGTCACGGGCATCGACAACATGATCTCCGACCCGTCGATGCGAGGTGGCGGCTTGCACCAGACCCCCAAGGGCGGCCTGCTCAAGCTGCACGCCGACTTCAACAAGCACGACGCCAACTTCCTCGACCGCCGGATCAACGTCATCTTCTACATGAACAAGAACTGGAAGGAAGAGTACGGCGGCAGTCTGGAGCTGTGGGACCAGGAGGTGACGAAATGCGAGGTCAAGATCCTGCCCGTCTTCAACCGCCTGGCGATCTTTTCGCCGACCAGCAAGACGTTTCACGGTCACCCCGACCCGCTGAACTGCCCCGATGGCGATTCGCGCAAGTCGCTCGCGCTTTTTTATTACACCAACGGCCGGCCCGCCAACGAGACCAACCAGTCCCACACGACGATCTTCGCTGAGCGGCCGCACGAAAGCATCGGTGGCATGCGCTGGCGGATCTCGCAGGACTTCATGCCCCCGGTGCTGTTCCGGACGATGCGCCGTTTCCGGGAACGCCATCTGGCCAACACGATCCAGAAGCGCGGCTGACACGGCCCGCCCATTGGCATGGCCCATGCACCCTGCAAAGGGTGCATGGGCTTTTTCCTTTTGGCTCCCGGCATTTGCGCACGGAGCCCTGCGACAACGGCTGCCACGCGAGATGACTACACTCGCGCACAGGGACTTCATTCCGGGGCGCCTCATCCATGGCCCCTCCTTGTTGATAACGGCCACACCGTGCAATTCCAGCGTCCATTCGATCCTGTCGTCACCTTCCGCAACAGCCAGGGCGAGGCCGCCCGCGGAACCCTGACCAGCCTGCAGCGCCGCTCGCTGGTGATGGAGGTGTACAACCCGTACTCCATCGTGCAGGTCAGCGAGGTGCTCAGCGAGCTGAACATCCGCTCTGGGGACCGCAGCATCTACAAGGGCAAAGCCGTGGTGGTGAGTCTGCTGAATACCGGGTTGATGTCGGTGGTGTCCCTGGCGCTGATCGACGAATGGTCCGACCTCAACGCCATCCGAGGTGACCTGGGCCTGGTGCGCAATGAGGCCGCACGTTTCGTGGCTGATTGGGAGTCCCGCTTCTGCATCCGCGAGAGCTACCAGGTCACCATCAGCGAATTCCGAGCCTTTTTGTCCGAGACGGCTCGCTGGACCGACCAAGCGGACATGTCGGCTGTCTTGCCGCGCGAGCTTGATGGCCGCATCCGTGCCGACGTGTTTGACGAGCTGGCCGAGCCGATCATGAAAAAAGGTGCGGAGTACTTTGTATGGCTCGAAGGGGAGGGCGCGAGCGTTCCTTTGGATGATTCCGTCGCCCACCGCAGTTTCGCGCAGGCGGCCCTGCACCCGCTGTTGCTGCGCGCGCCCTTCGTTTACCGCACATTTGCCAAACCGCTGGGTTATGCGGGCGACTACGAGATGGTCAATCAGATCCTGGCGGATCCGCGGCAGGGAAGCAGCACCTACTTTCAAATCATCAATGCCTTTTTCCTTAAGGCTGACGTGGCTCAGGCACACCGTAACCGCATCGACATCCTCGTTGAATACCTGGGTCGTGTGGCAGCCGACGCAAAGAACGCGAGGCGCAAGGTGCGAGTCCTGAACGTTGCCTGCGGACCCGCCGTAGAGATTCAGCGCTTCATTGCTTCGGATCCCAATGCTGAGAACATAGAGTTCACTTTGCTGGACTTCAGTGAGCCCACATTGGAATACACCCGCGCGTGTATTGCGCGTGCTGCCGTGCAGAGCGGTCGCAGCATGGAAGTCGAGTATGTGCAGGAGTCGGTGCACCAGTTGCTCAAGCGGGCCTCCAAGCGCGAAGACGGACTGGACAATGGTGTCTTCGATTTCGTTTATTGCGCGGGCCTCTTCGACTACCTCTCCGACAAAGTCTGCGCGCGCTTGCTGGAGTACTTCGTCGTGCGGACCCGCCCTGGTGGCTCGGTGATGGTCACCAACGTTCATTCGGCCAACCCGCAGAAAAACGTGATGGAGCACCTGTTGGAGTGGCACCTCATCTATCGCGACGAAGGCGGCCTGGAGGCCGTTCTCCCAGAGCAGCGCGAGGACACGCGAATATTCACCGATAAAACCGGTGTCAATATCTTTGCCGAGTTCCGCGTGCCTGAAGCGTCTTGAGGCTGTGCCGCCGATGAATCCGTCCACCCTGTCGCCTTACCACCAGGAACTCAGCGAGTTCAGGCTCGCCTACAGCAAGGCCGGGTCCATCGTATCGCTCGTCCTGGTGTTGATGGGCCTTGGGCTGGATTACACGCTGTACCGCGAGTACTTGGGCACGCTGGCGCCCGCGCGCTTGGTGGTCGTCGGACTGACCCTGGGCATCTTCAAGATGTTGCATTCTCCCCTGGGGCTGCGCTGGGTGCGCCCGCTCACGCTCCTTTGGCTCGCGTTGCCGCAGGTAATGATCGCTTGGATGATCGGGGTGACCGATGGAGTGGACTCCATTTACTTTGTCGGCCTGCACCTGGCGCTGTACGCGACCGGCATCATCTTGCCCATCACCTTCTTCGAGAGTCTGGCCTTTGGCTTGTTCACATATGTGGTGTATGCCCTTGCCTGCCATTTTCATCCGGAGGGGTTGCAAGATTTCAACCGGTTTGCTGGCATTTCGCTGTTCATCCTTTTTTCGGCCACCGTCAGCTCGTTCTGTACCTACTTCAACGAGCGCGGCCGGTTAAACATGTTTGCTCTGCAGAGGCAGGTATCCGAGAAGAACGCATCCCTGCAGGATATCAACCGTACCTTGGCCGAGGTGAAAGGCCAACTGCTGCAGCGCGAAAAAATGGCCGCCATCGGCACGCTCTCGGCCGGCCTGCTGCACGAGCTGAACAACCCTGTCAACTACAGCCTCATGGCCATCAACATGGCCCAGACCCTGCCCGCCGCCAGGAGTGACGAGCTGCTCAAGGAAAGCCTGGTGGATGCCAAAGAGGGGATGACGCGCATCCAGAACATCGTCACCGACCTGAAGACCTTCGCTTACCAGAATCCCGGCGACAACAGCCAGCGGCCCTTTCTGCTGGAGCAGGCCATTCGCTCGGCCCAGCGGCTCGCCGGCCACGAGCTCAAGGGGGTGACGGTGTCGATCGATGTGCCGCAGGACACCCATGTGCTGGGCGACGAGCCGGCCATCATCGGCGTGCTGATCAACCTGTTGAGCAATGCGGCCCATGCCTTGGCCAAGGCGCAGCGCGAACAGCCGCGCATTGACGTGCGGGTGCAGACCGAAGGCGGGCGCCTGCGCGTGACGGTCCGCGACAACGGTCAGGGCATCCTGCCCGAAAACATCGGGCGCGTGTTCGAGCCCTTCTTCACCACGCGCGACGTCGGGGCCGGTCTGGGTCTGGGCCTGAGCGTGAGCTACGGCATCGTGCAGCGCCACGGGGGCTTGCTGGCGGTGGAGAGCGAGGCCGGCGCCTGGACCGCGTTCACTTTCGATCTGCCGAGACCTGAATGAACACTGTGCAAACTGCTTCGTCCTCGGATGCGGGTACGGCCCACGCCGTGCTCATGGTGGACGACGAGCCCCAGGCCTGCAAGTGGTTCGCCCGCCTGTATGGCGACGAGTTCGTGGTCTGGACGGCAGGAGGTGTCGATGAGGCGCTGGCCCTGCTCGCGGCGCGCGGCGAACAGGTGGCGGTGCTGCTGACGGACTACAGCATGCCGGGGCGCAACGGGGTTGAGCTGCTGGGTGAGGTGCGGCGGTTGTACGGACACATCGCCCGCTTGCTGGTTTCAGCCTGTGCCGACAAGGGCGTTGCCATGGCGGCTGTCAACCAGGGGCAGGTGGAGAAGATTCTGGAGAAGCCACTGGACGAGGCTGTGACACGCCAGGCTTTGCGCGATGCCTTGGTCAGCGCCCAGCGGCGCGC
The DNA here is from genome assembly GCA_002842215.1 of Betaproteobacteria bacterium HGW-Betaproteobacteria-9. GTDB lineage: Bacteria > Pseudomonadota > Gammaproteobacteria > Burkholderiales > Burkholderiaceae_C > Hydrogenophaga. The sequence continues at coordinate 67,846 of PHCC01000006.1, forward strand.
GCTCGATCGGGCGCTCATCGACCAGCGTGCAGCGGCCCTGCGCGAAACCCTGGGCTTTCTGGCCCACGAGGTCACCACGCCGCTGGCCACGGTGCGCGGCTACCTGACGGCCATGCGCGAGCGGCACCGCGATGCCCCCGACGGTGACGGCGGCATGGCCTTCATCGAGCAGAACAAGCCGGGCGACGTGCTGTTCATGCTGGAGGCCGCCCAGCGGCGTGCCGACTACGCGCAGTCCCTGGTGTCCACCTTTGTGCAGACGGCACGCGACGCGTACCGCAGCGACGCGCCGGTGGGCCTGCGGGCCAGCGATCTGGTGGGGGCGGTGCGGGACGAGTACCCGTTTGAAGCGGGTGAGGCCGCCTGGCTGCGCTGCGATCTCTCGGCAGACTTCAACCTGCCGGGACGGCGCGATCTGCTGTACCTGGTGCTGTGCACCCTGGTCAAGAACGCGCTGCTGGCCTTGCGCTCGACATTGCCCGATGATCCCCGTGTGCACATCGGTCTGGGCCGCGCCGCGTTGGCGCCCGGCTTGCCGGAGCAGGCCGTGATTCGCGTGAGCGACACCGGGCCCGGCATTGCACCGCACGTGCTGCAGCGTTTGACCCATGAGCCCGTGACCACCCGTGCCGAGGCCGGGGGCACCGGCATGGGACTGGTGTTCTGCCGGCGGGTGATGGACTCACTCGGCGGAGCGGTCCACGTTCAATCCCATCCGGGGCAGGGTGCCACGGTGACACTGTTTTTCCCACGCCTGGAACAGACCCAGGCTTAGGAGCCTCTATGAAACCCGAAAAAATTCTGTACGTTGACGACGAAGCCATTGCGCTGAAGTATTTCGAGCGGCTGGTCGGTCCACTGGCCCCGGTGATCACCGCCCTGTCGGTCGAAGAAGGCCGGACCGTGTTGCGCGAACACGGCGACGAAATCGCCGTGCTGGTCTGCGACCAGCGCATGCCCGGCGAACGCGGTACCGAACTGCTGCGGCACGCGCGCCAGTACCACCCCAACATCGTGCGCATGATGACCACCGCCTACTCCGAGCTGGGCGAGGCCATCGATGCGATCAACACCGGCGAGATCTACCGCTACATCAGCAAACCCTGGGAGCTGGAGAGCCTGCGCGCCGACCTGAAGAACGCGCTGGAGCTGTCCGACCTGCGCGCCGAACGCAACGAGTTGCTGCGCGACAAGCTGCTGGCGCAACAAGGCCAGTTGCTGGCCCATCGGATGGCCGCGCTGCTGATGGTGAGCGCGGCGGTACAGGCGCAGAACCACGAAGCCGGGCTGTACCGTTTTGCCCAGGCCGCCATGGCCGGTGGCCCGGTGGCGCCTGCGGTGGACTGGAACCAGTGGGACCATGCCGATCTGCAACAGGCGGAGGCGCGGCGGGGGGCGAGCGTGGCCGGGCATGTGCGCGACTGGCTGCAGAACTTTGGCGCTCGCCACGACGACGCACAAGCCCTGAGCGCGCTGGCGCAGGCGGTAGGCGGTGAACGCCTGGGCGACGCGGTCCGGTTGCCCGGGGCCGATGCCTTCACCGCGCTGCTGAGTGCCCCGGTGGGTGAAGCCGCCACGGCCGCACAGTGCGCCGGGCTGGCGTGGCTGCTCTGGGTGGGTGGGCGTGCGCAGGTGGATGCGCTGGCGGACGGCTGGCGCGTGACACTGGCGGACGCGCCCGCCCTGCCGGCCGACTGGCTGGCTGACGCGATGGAGCGTCTGGGCGGACGTTCGCCCGGCTGAGTCCACCGACCCCGGGGGCTTTCAGGGTCGGTGCAACCGATCTGGCCGGTGGATCAGATCACCGTGAGTGTCACGTCGATGTTGCCGCGGGTGGCGTTGGAGTAGGGGCACACCTGGTGCGCCGTGTTCACCAGATCTTCGGCCACGGCGCGGTCAAGGCCGGGCAGGCTCACCGCCAGGCGGGCGGCGATGCCGAAGCCGGCCGGGATCGGGCCGATGTCCACTTCGGCGTCGATCGACGCATCGGCCGGCACGGCGATCTTCTTCATGCTGGCCACGTGCTTGAGCGCGCCCATGAAGCAGGCCGAGTAGCCGGCCGCAAACAGCTGCTCGGGGTTGGTGGCGGTGCCGGCGCCGCCCATGGCCTTGGGCGGGGTGAGCTTGATGTCGAGCAGGCCGTCGTCGGTTCGCGAGGCGCCTTCACGGCCGCCGGTGGTGTGGGCGCGGGCGGTGTAGATCACTTTGTCGAGGGAGGTGGTCATGGTGGTTCCTTTGAGGGTGGTTGCTTCAGCGAAGCGGGGTGAAAAAAGGGGATCAGGCGGTGAGCCGGTTGCGCAGCGTCTGCACCTGGTGGGTCAGTGCCAGGGCTTCGGCCACGTCGCACTGCGAGGCCTCCAGCACGCAGGCCGGAATGCGCAGGGCACGGGTCTTGAGTTTTCGGCCGTCGGCGGTCAGGCGGATCAGCACCCGGCGCTCGTCGGTCGCATCGCGCAGCCGTGTGACCAGCCCGGCCGTCTCCATGCGTTTGAGCAGCGGTGTGAGCGTGCCGGAGTCGAGGTAGAGGCGTTCACCGAGTTCGGAAACGGCCACGCCGTCCTGCTCCCACAGCACCAGCAGGGCCAGGTACTGCGGGTAGGTCAGTCCCAGCTCGTCGAGCAGGGGCTTGTAGAGCTTGGTCATGGCCAGTGAGGCCGAATACAGCGCGAAGCAGAGCTGGTTGTCCAGCAGCAGGGCCTGCTCGGACAGTGCGTTGCGGGAGGTGTTGCGTGTGGCCATGGGGTGAACTGTAGCTGTCAATTAAATTGTGTGCAATTTAATTGATAATAACCTTTTTGAATCAAAGGTCGCCACAAAGCGCCGCGGCGGCGGGCCCTACCTCATGCTACGAGAGGCGGGTTCTGCATCTCTTCGATCTGCTCGGTGAGCATGTCCACCTGGCCCTGCCAGTAGTCGCGGCTGCCGAACCAGGGGAAGTTGATCGGGAAGGCCGGGTCTTCCCAGCGCCGTGCGATCCAGGCGCTGTAGTGGATCAGGCGCAGCGTGCGCAGCGGCTCGATCAGCGCGAGCTCGCGGCGGTCGAACGGGCGGAACTGCTCGTAGCCGTCGATCAGGGCGCCGAGCTGCTGGTTCTGCTGGCGCCGGTCGCCACTCAGCAGCATCCAGAGATCCTGCACGGCGGGGCCGGTGCGCGCGTCGTCCAGGTCCACGAAATGCGGGCCGGCGCCGGGCTGGCCCTCGGGCGTCCAGAGGATGTTGCCGGGGTGGCAGTCGCCGTGCAGGCGGATGCACCGGATGCCGTCTTCATCGGCCGGCTTGTTCGCGCGCAGCACCGGGTGGGCTTCGATCAGCGCCAGCGCTTCTTCCAGCGCGGCGATCCAGGCGGTTTGCACCTCGGGCGCAATGACGTGGTGCTGCAGCAGCCAGTCGCGGGGCTCGTGGCCGAAGCCGGCCACATCCAGTGCCGGGCGGGCCGCAAAGGAGCGCGCCGCGCCCACGCTGTGGATGCGCGCCAGAAAACGGCCGATCCACTCCAGCACCTCGAAGTCGTCCAGTTCGGGCCGCCGCCCGCCACGGCGCGGGCTGACGGAAAAAGCAAAACCACCGAAGTGGTGCAGCGTCTGACCGTTGACCACCAGCGGCGGCACGGCCGGGATTTCGGCCGCCACCAGCTCGGCGGCGAAGGCGTGCTCTTCGGCGATCTGCGCATCGCTCCAGCGCTCCGGCCGGTAGAACTTGGCCACCACCTGCTCGTGGCCTTCGAACGGGCTTTCCAGGTGCAGCTGGTAGACCCGGTTCTCAAAGCTGTTGAGGGCGCTCAGGCGGCCGTCGCTCCACAGTCCGATGGCGCCCAGGGCGTCCTGCACCACGTCGGGCGTGAGGGCGGTGTAGGGGTGCGTGGTGCGCTGGGCTGCAGGGGCGGGGGGCTGGGTCATGGCTGCATTGTCGCCCGTGGCCCGTGCCAGAATCGGGTGATGAAACGATCGCGTCAACGCCGCCTGCACATCATGCGCCGCGGCCTCTGGTATTCGCTGGCGCTGTGCCTGGTCATCATGTTGTTCGGTGGCGCCGGTTTCTGGATGCTGGAGCCGCGGGTGGTGACCCTGCAGGATGGCCTGTGGCTGGCCTTCACCACCGCCGCCACCGTGGGCTACGGCGATGTGGTGCCCCATACCCAGGCCGGCCGGATCTTTGCCGTGCTGATGGTGCTGCTCGGGCTGTCGGTGCTGTCCCTGGTGACGGCCTCGCTGGCCGCGATTTTTGTCGAACAGGAAGTGGAAAACGAGGTGGTGGCGGGCGAACGGCAGATCGAACACGAGCTGATGCGCGAAATCTGCGCGCTGCGCGCCCAGGTGCAGGGTTTGCAGGACCGCATGGACGCTTCGTTGACCACTCAAGACAAACCCCAGAATCAGCAGGTCCGTTCGTGAAACCCTCCAAGACACACAAGCCGCCGCAGAAAACCCTGCAGGAACAGCTGCCCGAACTGCGCGAAGGCCAGTCGGTCGAGCTGCTGAAGGAGCTGCACATCCTCACGCGCGAGGGCAAGCTCAACCAGGACACGCGGCGCAAGCTCAAGCAGGTCTACCACCTGGTGCAGTTCATCGAGCCGCTGCTGGCGGCGGTGCTGAAGGAGCGCGGCGACGTGACCCTGGCCGACCACGGGGCCGGCAAGTCCTACCTGGGCTTCATCCTCTACGACCTGTTTTTCAAGGCGAAACCGGTGGGCTGGGTGTATGGCGTGGAGTCGCGTGCGGAGCTGGTGGAAAAGTCGGCCGTGCTGGCCGCCCGCCTGGGCTTTGACCGCATGCGCTTCCTGGCCACCACGGTGCAGCAGGCGCTGACCGACCCGGACCTGCCACCGACCTTCGACGTGGTGACCGCATTGCACGCCTGCGACACCGCGACCGACGACGCGATTGCCTTCGGCCTGGCCAAGCAGGCGCGCCACATGGTGCTGGTGCCGTGTTGCCAGGCCGAGGTGGCCAGTGTGATGCGCAGCAGCAAGGCGCTGAACCTGTCGCGCACACCGCTGACCGAACTCTGGCGCCACCCGCTGCACACGCGCGAATTCGGCAGCCAGATCACCAATGTGTTGCGCTGCCTGCAGCTCGAAGCCCACGGCTACAGCGTGACCGTGACCGAGCTGGTGGGCTGGGAACACTCGATGAAGAACGAGCTGATCCTGGCGAGCAAGACCGGCCCCGGCCAGCGCGCCCAGCGCGAGCGGGCGGGCGAGCGGCTGCAGCAGGTGCTCGACGAACTGGGATTGCAGGCGCTCCGGTCGCGCTTCGGCGTCGCCGAACAAGCCGCTGCCTGAGCGGCTTGTTTCCCTGGCGGGAGTGGCCCGCTTATTTGCCGGCGGGCTTGGGCGCCGCCGGCTTGTTGCCGTTCGCCGGCGTGCTCACACCCAGGCGTGTGCCGATCGACTGCTCCAGTGTGCGCAGCTTGGTCTCGATGTTGCCGCGCGTGTCGGCCACGAGCTTGACCTGCAACGACTGCTGCATTTCACCCAGGTGCTGCTGGTATTTGGCGTATTCCGGCGATTCGAGCAGGCTGACGATCTTGCGCAGCTCGTCTTCGGAGAATTTCTGATCGAGCACGGTGCCCACGGTGCTGGGGGCGAGCTGAATGGCGCGATTGCGCACCAGCGGCACGGCTTCATCAAGGTACTTTTTCGTATCGGCCTGGATCTCTTTGGCCACGGCCTCCTGCTTGTCGGCGGCGACACGCGAGCGCAGGGCCACGGCCGCGCCGTCCAGCATCTCGGCCGCGGGCTGCTCGGCCATGGTGCGGGCCAGCGATTCGATGCCCGGCTGCTGCAGTTTGAGCAGGCGGGTCACCAGCTCCTTTTTGGCCGGGGTGGAGGGGGCGGGAGTCTGTGCGCTTGCGGCGGTCGCGGTGAGCAGCAGTGCAAGGGACAGGGCGGCGGTGTTCAGCGATTTTTGGATCATGCGGCATGTTACCCACAAAGCGGCGGCGCTCTGGAAACGCATGTAACCAGAAGGCGGCATTTGTGAACCGGTGGCTTCTGGCCCCGGACCCCGATTTCCCGCCGGACCACCCGGGAAGACCGTGGGATGCGCAGGATGTAACCGACCCGGGTGTTCAAGCATTTGCGAGGGCTTTACCATCCGGGCTCCCTTTCTGAAGTGAGTGCCCATGTTTTCCGATGTCAATTTCCTGCTTCAGTCCATGGCCTGGCCACTGGTGCTGCTGCTGGCCTGGTTTGTGGGCGAGCGCCTGCACGAGGCCGCCAGCGTGCCGCGCGTGAGCAGTTACGTGGCGGTGGGCCTGGTGGCCAGCCTGTTTGATCTGCCCGGTCTCACCAACGCCGTGCCGGGACTGCCGTTTCTGGCCAACGTGGCGCTGTCGCTGATCTTGTTTGAGCTCGGCTACCGCATCAACCTGCGCTGGTTCCGTCACAACCCCTGGGTGCTGGCGCTGGGACTGGTGGAGTCGGTGATCACCTTCATGGCCGTCTACCTGGCCACGGGGTGGTTCGACCTGCCGACCGAGACCCGCCTCATCATTGCGGCCTTGTCGGTTTCCGCCTCGCCCGCGGGCATCGCGCGCGTGGCCAACGAGCTGCGCAGCGCGGGGCAGGTGACCGAGCGTGTCATGCACCTGTGCGCCATCAACTGCCTGGTCTCGGTGCTCGCGCTCAATCTGGTGGTGGGCTACTGGCACCTGAGCACCTCGGGTGATCTCGTGATGGCCGCGTTTGGCAGCATCCACGTGCTGGGCACGTCGGTGGCGGTGGGCGCGCTGCTGGGCGTGGCCGGTCCCTGGCTGCTGCGCTCGCAACGCATCCAGGAGCGCGACGTGACGTTGGTGTTCGCGCTGGCGGTGGTGTTGCTCACCACCATGGCCTACGGCCTCAAACTGTCGCCGTTGCTGGCGGCGCTCACGTTCGGCATCGTTGCGCGCGAGCGCCGCGTGCACCTGACCAACGCGCAGCGCGGTTTCGGCACCGCGGGCGATCTGCTCACGGTGTTCCTCTTCGTGTACATCGCCGCGCTGCTGGACTGGACCGACATCTGGGGCGGCATGCTGATGGGCCTGGTGCTGATCGTCGTGCGAACCGCGTCCAAGGTGGCCTGCAGTCTGGCGGCGGCGCGCCTGTCGGGCATCACCGAACGCAAGGGCTTGCTCACCGGACTGGCGCTCACGCCCATGTCGGCCTTCGCCATCTTGCTGCTGGAGCAGAGCCGGCTGTACGGCTTCGATCCAGCCCAGCAGGTGCTCGCGGTCATGGCCGGCATGATGCTGGTGCAGGAACTGCTGGGGCCGCTGGTGACCCAGCGCAGCCTGATGGCCGCGCACGAAACCCACGTCACGAAAGAGGGCTGAACGATGCCATTGGAAACCTTCAAGTCATCGAAGTCGCTGACCATGGGCGTGGAGCTGGAACTGCAACTCGTCAACACCTACGACATGGACCTCTCCAGCAGCGCCAACGACCTGCTGGAGCTGCTGCGGCGCAAGCCCTTCCCGGGGGTGGTCACGCCCGAGATGACGCAGAGCATGATCGAGATCGCGACCGACATCCAGACCGAACACGGCCCGCTGCTGGCGCAGCTGCGCGAGATCCGCGACACCCTGGTGCGCGCGGGCGACCGGCTCAACATCGAGATCGCGGGCGGTGGCACGCACCCGTTCCAGCGCTGGTTCGAGCAGCGCATCTTCTCCAAGCCGCGTTTCGAACAGCTCTCGGGCCTGTACGGCTATCTCGCCAAACAGTTCACCGTGTTTGGCCAGCATGTGCACATCGGCTGCGCGTCGCCCGACGAAGCGCTGTTCCTGCTGCACTCGCTCAACCGCTACGTGCCGCACTTCATCGCGCTCTCGGCCTCGTCGCCGTTCTTCCAGGGTGTGGACACGCTGTTCGACTCGGCGCGACTGAACTCGGTGTTCGCCTTCCCGCTCAGCGGTCGAGCGCCCTTCACGCTGAGCTGGGACGAGTTCGCCAACGTGTACTTCACCAAGATGGAGAGCACCGGCGTCGTCAAGTCCATGAAGGATTTTTACTGGGACATCCGGCCCAAGCCCGAGTACGGCACGATCGAACTGCGCGTGTGCGACACGCCGCTGACGGTGGAGCGTGCCGCCGGCCTGGCGTGTTACTTGCAGGCGCTGTGCCGCCACCTGCTGGAGCGCACCGAGGTGCCACCCGAAGAAGACGACTACCTCGTCTACACCTACAACCGCTTCCAGGCCTGCCGCTTCGGGCTCGACGGCATGATGGTCAACCCCAAGACGCGCGAGCAGATCAGCATCCGCGAGGACGTCCTGGCCACCTTGCGCCACTTGGGGCCGCACGCCGAAGCGCTGAACTCACAGGCCGCGCTCGACGAGATCGAGCGCACCGCCGCGCGCGATGGCAACCACGCCAGCTTCCTGCGCAAGCAGTACGCCGCCAGCGGCAGCGTGCAGGGTGTGGTGCGCGCGAGCGTGGACGCTTTGCGGAGCGGTCCGGGCTGAGGCTTGCACTGCTCCACGGACACAGGGCTGGAATAAGCGGGGTGATTCCGGCCCATCTCCGGGCTTGTCAGGCAAACACCTACAACGTGAATGGCGGTGCGCCGACTTAACGTTTTGAAACAGGATGAATACAGTTTGTGACATCGACAAACGAATTGTTATTCACCCTTTTTTCCGCAGGACACCGCCATGAACTCGATCCACAGCCGCCTCAACCCCTTCGTCCTCATGCTCGACCCGGAAGCCGTGATCAGCGCCATGGAAGACAGCAAGATGCTGCGTGGCCTGCGCCAGCGCGTCTGCCGCCCGCTGGACAAGCCCCTGATCCCGAAGACCCACAGCATCGACCGCATCGCCCTGCGCGACTACGACGCCGTGATCGACGCCGAAGAGTTCATGGATTCGGGCGTGGCGTACTACGCTGAAGCCCAGCCGGCCCTGCAGCAAGCTGTGCACTGATCACTTTGCAAAGCGTTTTCTTGTGAGAGCCAGCGCCAGCCAGAAGGCGACCACCGTATACAAAACCAGCACCGCGGCATGTAGCCAGGTCTGATCGGGCCACTGGTCCATGAACAGGGGACGCACCAGCTCCACCGCATTGGTCAGCGGCAGCCAGTCTGAAATTGCACGAACCACCCCGGGCAGCTGCTCCCTCGGAAAGAAGACCCCGGAGAGGAACATCATCGGGGTCAGGAACAGCGTGAAGTAGTAGGTGAAGAAGTCGTAGCCCTGGGCCAGGGCGTTGAACACCAGGGCGATGCACGAAAACGTGATGCCCACCCCCAGCAGCACTGGCCAGGCCAGCAACAGCTTGGGTGAATGGCTGATGCCCAGACCGAGCATCACGGCCATGATCGCCGTCACCGAAAACAGCGCCTTGAAGCCGGCCCACAACATCTCGGCCAGCACCACGTCGTCCAGGCTCACCGGCGCGTTCATGATGCCGTCCCAGGTCTTCTGCACGTGCATGCGCGAAAACGCCGAGTACAGCGCCTCGAAGCTGGCCGCGTTCATGGCGCTCATGCAGATACTGCCGCTGGCGAGGAACAGGATGTAGGGCACCGAAGTGCTGCCCTGTGGCGTGGCGATGGTCACCTGGCCCACCAGCGCACCCATGCCGTAACCGAACGCCACCAGCCACATCAGCGGCTCGGCGATGTTGCCCACCAGACTGGGAATGGCCAGCTTTTTCCAGACCAGCAGGTTGCGCAGGAACACCGGCCACCAGCGGCTCGAAAGCCTAGGGGCAGCCCAGTGTGAAGGGGTTGTGGCCACGGTTGTTGTGTTCATGTTCATCCGTCCTCGCGGATCTGCCGACCGGTGAGTTTCAGAAACAAGTCTTCCAGGTTGGCTGGTCTGTGCAGGGTGCGCAGCTGGTGGTGCTGGCCCAGCGCGGCCAGCAGCGGCAGGGCCTGCGCGGTGTAAAAAAACACGGTTTCTCCGCTGACCTCCACCCGCGCCGCGAGTGCGCGCAGGGCGGCGTGTTCTTCGGCCTGCGCCAGCGCCAGCGCGCCGTTGCCGTAGACCTCCACCACGTCGGGCTCCAGGTGCTGGGCGATCAGTTCGCGCGGGCGGCCCTCGGCGATCTTGCGGCCGTGGTCCAGCACCAGCAGGCGCGAGCACAGGCGCTCGGCCTCGTCCATGAAATGCGTGGTCAGCAGGATGCTCTTGCCCTGCTGCAGCAGCAGTTGCAGGCGTTCCCACATCAGGTGGCGCGCCTGCGGGTCCAGCCCGGTGGTGGGTTCGTCGAGCATCAGCAGGCGCGGGTCGTTCACCAGCGCGCGCGCCAGCGACAGGCGCCGCTTCATGCCGCCCGAGAGTTCACCCGGCTTGGCGTCGGCCTTGTGCGAGAGCGCGGCGAACTCCAGCAGCTGCGGGATGCGCGGGTGGATCTGCACGGCGCTCATGCCGAAGTAGCGGCCGTAGACCAGCAGGTTTTCGGCGCAGGAAAAATCCGGGTCCAGCGTGTCGATCTGGCTCACCACGCCCAGCTGCGCCTTGATGGCCAGGACGTCGCGCGGCATGTCCATGCCAAAGGCGGTGATGCGGCCCGCGTCCGGCGCGGTCAGTCCCAGGCACATGCGGATGGTCGTGGTCTTGCCGGCCCCATTGGGCCCGATCACGCCCAGGCATTCGCCCGGCGCGATGCTGAACGACAGGTCGTCCACCACGGTGTTGCCGCCATAGCGCTTGGCCAGGTGCTGGCATTCGAAGAGGTTGGCACTCATGGAAGGGCATTGTGCCCGCGCGTTCGAGCCTCCGCGCGACATGGGCGCCAGGGGTGCCGCCTACAATACCGGCACCGGGCCGATCGGTCTTTTCACGCGTTTTGCCGTGTCCTTATCCCCTGCTGTTGTTCTGCAATACCTGCTGCCCAAACGGGCACTGACCGTGTTCGCCGGCTGGTGCGCCGGATCGAAGGCGACCTGGTGGACGCGCAGGGTGATCCCCTGGTTCATCCGCCGTTACGGCGTCAACATGGCCGAGGCGGCGAACCCGGACCCGCGCGGTTACGCCACCTTCAACGAATTTTTCACCCGGGCGCTCAAGCCCGGCGCACGACCACTCGCGCGCGCGGCCTTTGTCTGCCCGGTGGATGGTGCCATCAGCCAGTTCGGCGCCATCGAAAAAGACCAGATCTTCCAGGCCAAGGGCCACAGTTACAGCACACAGGCGCTGGTGGGCGGTGACGCCGAACTGGCCGCGCAATTCGAAGATGGCGCCTTCGCCACCATCTACCTCAGCCCCAGGGATTACCACCGCATCCACATGCCCAGCGCCGCGCGCCTGCGCCGCATGATCCATGTGCCGGGCGACCTGTTTTCCGTCAACCCGACCACGGCGCGCGGCGTGCCCGGCCTGTTCGCGCGCAACGAGCGCGTGGTCTGCGTGTTCGACGTGCCGCACGGCGAGAGCGGCGAGATGCGCCCCTTCGTGCAGGTGCTGGTGGGCGCCACCATCGTCGGCAGCATGGCCACCGTCTGGCATGGCGTGGTGAACCCGCCGCGCCCGGGCCAGGTGCGCGAGTGGCGCTACGACGACAAGGCCTTTTTGCTGGACCGCGGGGAAGAGATGGGCTGTTTCCTGCTCGGCTCCACCGTGGTGCTGCTCTGGCCGAAAGACACCATTCAATTCAACGAGCAGTGGCTGGCCGGGCAGGGCGTGCGCATGGGTGAAGCCATGGGCAGCGTCGTGGTGGCCGTGCCCGACTCCTGCCCGCAGACCTTGATCACCTCCCAGGACACTCCATGATCACCCTCGGTACCCCCCTGTCTCCCTCCGCCACCAAGGTGATGCTTCTCGGCTCCGGCGAGCTGGGCAAAGAGGTGCTGATCGCCTTGCAGCGCCTGGGCGTTGAGACCATCGCGGTGGACCGTTACGACAACGCGCCGGGCCACCAAGTGGCGCACCACGCGCGCACCATCACCATGAGCGACCCGGTGCAACTGAAAGCGCTGATCGAGGCCGAGCGCCCGCATCTGGTGGTGCCCGAGATCGAGGCCATCGCCACGCCCACGTTGCAGGCGCTGGAAGCGGCCGGTGTGGTGCGTGTGATCCCCACGGCGCGCGCCGCGCGCCTGACCATGGACCGCGAAGGCATCCGCCGCCTCGCCGCTGAAACGCTGGGCCTGCCGACCAGCCCCTACCAGTTTTGTGACTCGCTGGAAGAGCTGCAGGCCGCCATTGACGCCGGCATCGGCTACCCCTGCATCGTCAAGCCGGTGATGAGCTCGTCGGGCAAGGGCCAGAGCAAGATCGACGGCCCGGCCGATGTGAAGACCGCCTGGGACTACGCCATGTCGGGCGGCCGTGTCGGCCCGGGCCGCATCATCGTCGAAGGTTTCATCGACTTCGACTACGAGATCACGCAACTCACCGTGCGCGCGCTCGGTGCGGATGGCCAGATTGAAACCCACTTCTGCGACCCCATTGGCCACGTGCAGGTCGGTGGCGATTACGTGGAAAGCTGGCAGCCGTACCCCATGACGCCGACCGCGCTGGCCGAGTCGCGCCGCATCGCCAAGGCGGTGACGGACGATCTGGGCGTGGGGCATGACGGCCAGCCTTCGGGTCTGGGCCTGTTCGGCGTCGAGCTGTTCGTGAAGGGCGACCAGGTCTGGTTCAGCGAAGTGAGCCCGCGCCCACACGACACCGGCATGGTGACCATGATCACGCAGTGGCAGAACGAGTTCGAGCTGCACGCCCGCGCCATCCTCGGCTTGCCGGTGAGCACCGCTCTCAAGAGCCCGGGCGCCAGCGCCGTGATCTACGGCGGTGTGGAAGCCCAGGGCATTGTGTTCGACGGCGTGGACGAGGCCATGCGCGTGCCCAACAGCGAAATCCGCCTGTTCGGCAAACCCGAGAGCTTTGTGAAGCGCCGCATGGGTGTGGCGCTGGTGCACGACGCAGACGTCGAAGTTGCGCGCACGCAGGCCAAGCTCGCGGCCGCGAAAGTCAAACCCCGGCTGGCCTGACTGCCGCGGGAGCGGGCAGGCGCGCGAGCTGCGCGTCGTGCCAGCGCGCCAACAGCAACTGCGCCGCGATGGCGCCGACGAAGGCCAGTGCCATGTCTTTCTGCGTGTCCCACGGATCGCCCTGGGTGCCCAGGAAGGCGTCCGCACCCGCGCCAATCGCCACCGCAACGCCCCATTCGATCAGTTCGTAGAGCGCGCTGATCGCACCGCACACGCACACCACGATCACGAACAGCCAGCGTCCGGGCCGCAGCGGCGTCCGGCGCAGCAGCAGCTCACGCGCCACCAGGGCGGGCACGAAGCCCTGGGCCAGGTGGCCGATGCCGTCGTAGGGGTTGCGCGCGAGGCCCATGAGGTCCTGCATCCAGAAACCCAGCGGCACCTTGGCGTAGGTGTAGTGGCCGCCCAGCATCAGGACCAGTGCGTGCACGAAGATCAGCGCATAGACCAGCCGCGTGAGCGGAAAACGCTGCCAGCTGAACCAGAGCAATGGCAGGGTGATGATCACGGGCGCCACTTCCAGGGCCCAGGTGTCGAGCTCCAGCGGATGGAAGCCCGACAGGGCGAGCAGCGCCAGCAGGACCAGCGAATAGATCAGCAGGCCGCGCGGGCCCAGGCTTGTTTCGTGCATCGGCGGATCATATTCAACGCCGGAACTTACTCGTGGCGCAGCGCGTCGATCGGATTCAGCCGTGCCGCGCGCCGCGCCGGGAAGTAACCGAACAGCACACCGATCGCCGCTGAAAACACAAAGCTCAGCAGGTTCACGCTCAGATTGAACTGGTAGGGAACGCTCATCAGCGCCGAGAGACCGAGCGAAGCGCCGGTGGCCAGCACGATGCCGATGAGTCCGCCGAGCGCGGCCAGCACCACGGCCTCGATCAGGAACTGCAGGAGCACCTCGCGTTCCAGCGCGCCGATGGCCAAGCGCAGGCCGATCTCGCGCGTGCGCTCGGTCACGCTCACCAGCATGATGTTCATGATGCCGATGCCACCCACCAGCAGGCTCACGGCGGCCACCGCGCCGAGCAGCATGGTCATGATCTTGGTCGTGCCCGACAGCGTTTCGGCCAGTTGCTTGGTGTCGAGGATGTTGAAGTTGTCTTCGTCGGTCTCGGCCAGTTTGCGCCGCTCGCGCAGCAGCTGGGTGATCGACGACGTGATGCGGGCTGCGTCCGCACCCTCGCTCATGGACACCAGCAGGGTGTTCACCCGCGTGTGGCCGACGATGCGGCGTTGCAGGGTCTTGATCGGCATCAGCACCACATCGTCCTGGTCGTTGCCAAAAGCACCCTGGCCCTTTGAGACCAGGGTGCCGATGACCTCGCAACTCATCGCCTTGACGCGCAGCTGTGCACCCACCGCGCTGGTGTTGCCGAAGAGCTCGCGTTGCACCGTCTGGCCGATCAGGCAGACCGCACCGCCTGCGCGCAATTCGTCGTTGCTGAACGCGCGGCCGCCGGCGAGCTTCCAGTTGCCGGTGGTGAGCCAGTCGTTGGTGCTGCCGATCACGCTGCTGCTCCAGTTGCGGCCGTTGGCCACGAGCACCGAGCCGGTGCGCGCTTCGGGCGCCACCGCGGCGATGCCGCCGATCTGCGCGGCAATGGCTTCGCCGTCGCTCTCCTTGAAGGCGGGTGCGCTGGCGCCGCTGCCACCGGGGCCCATGCGCTGACCGGGGCGTACCTGCAGCAGGTTGGTGCCCAGACCCGAAATCTGGTTCTGCACTGCGGCCGTGGCGCCATTGCCGACCGTGACCATGGTGATCACCGCGCTCACACCGATGACGATGCCGAGGATGGTGAGGAAGGAGCGCAGCAGGTTGCGGCGGATGGAACGCAGCGCCAGCAGCAGGGTGTTAAGCCACATGGGGTGCCCCTTTGCCGGCGATGCCCGTGACTTCCGCGTCGCTCACGGTCGCGTGCGCCGCGCCCGCCTGCAGCGCCACCGGGTGGGGGTTGCGCTCGTCGCTCTCGACCACGCCGTCGACGAAACGCACTATGCGCTTGGCGTAGGCGGCCATGTCGTGCTCGTGCGTGACCATCAGCACGGTAATGCCCTGCTCGGCGTTCAGGTGCCAGAGCAGCTCCATGATCTCCTGACTGCGGTGCGTGTCGAGGTTGCCGGTGGGTTCATCGGCCAGCAGCACCCGCGGCTCGGTCACGATGGCGCGCGCGATCGCCACGCGCTGCTGTTGTCCGCCCGAGAGCTCGCCGGGGGTGTGGTGCTCCCAGCCTTTGAGTCCCACCTGTTCGAGCGCCCGCGCCGCAGCGGCGTGGCGCGTGGCGGCGGGCTCGCCGCGGTAGATCAACGGCAGCTCCACGTTTTCCTGCGCCGACGTGCGCGCCAGCAGGTTGAAGCCCTGGAACACGAAGCCCAGGTAGCGCCGCCGCAGGCGCGCGCGCTCATCGCGACTGAGCGACTGCACCTGCACCCCCTGGAATTCGTAGGTGCCGGTGGTGGGCACGTCCAGGCAGCCCAGCGTGTTCATCGCCGTGGACTTGCCCGATCCGCTGGGACCCATGATGGCGACGAACTCCCCCTGCTGGATGTCCAGGTCCACGCCCTTCAAGGCCTGGAAGGCGGTGTTGCCTTCGCCGTAGGTTTTGGTGATGCCGCGCAGGCGGATCAGGGGTGTCTCGCTCACGGCGCCGTCCCTGAGCGTTGTTCGGTGATCACTGCCATGCCTTCGGAGAGACCTTCGCCGCTGACTTCGGTGTTGCGGCCGTCGCTGATGCCGGTCTTGACCTGCATGACCACGGGCTGGTTCTCCTGCAGCACCCATATCTGGCGCGTGCCGCCGCTGCGGGGATCGGTGCCCGCTGTTTTGGGCCGGGTGTTGCGGGACGGGCGCGGCATCATTTTCGACAGGATGCTGGTGTTGGCCGCTGCAGCACCGTTGCTGCTGGTGGGCGAGAAGCGCAAGGCGGTGTTGGGGACCAGCAGCACGCCCTTGGCTTCTTTGGCCACGATGGTGGCCGCCGCCGTCATGCCCGGGCGCAGGCTCAGGTCGCCGTTGTCCACGTTGAGTGTGGTGGTGTAGGTGACCACGTTGTCGGTCTTGGTGGAGCCAAAGGCCACGCGGTTGATGGTGGCCGGGTAGCGGCGCGCCGGGAAGGCGCTCACGGTGAAGGTGGCTTTCTGGTCCACCTTGACGGCGCCCACGTCGGCCTCGTCCACCGCCACGTCGAGCTTGAGCTGCGCGAGGTCTTCGGCCACAGAGAACAGCGTCACGGCCTGCAGCGAGGCGGCCACGGCGTTGCCCGGGTCCACCGTGCGGCTGAGCACCACGCCGTTGATGGGCGAGCGGATCGAGGCCTTGGACAGGTTGGTTTCGGTGGTGGCGAGGGCGGCGCGCGATTCGGTGACCGCGGCGCGTGCGGCCGCCTCGCTGGCCACGGCGCGCTCCACGGCCGCCTTGGCGCTGTCGAGCTCGGTGGCCGAGGGCACCTTGCCGCCCGAGAGACGTGCCACTTCTTCAAACCGCGCCAGCGTGGCGCGCGATTCCTTCACCGTGGCGCTGGCCTGCGCCAGCTGCGCCTGGGCCGAAGCCAGACCGGCGCGCGACTGCGTCACCTGGTCCACCAGCTTGGCGGTGTCCAGCTCCACCAGCACCTGGCCGGTCTTGATGCGGTCGTTCACGTCCACGTGCACGCGCTTGACGGTGCCCGAAAGTTCGCTGCCGATGTTGACCGAGCGCGTGGGCTGCAGCGTGCCGTTGGCGGACACGGTGAGCGTGACGTCGCCCTTTTTCAGCGGCTCGGTCACGTAGACCGGCGCGGCCTTGGCTTGCTGCTGTGATTGCCAGTATGCGAAGCCGCCAGCCACGACGACGAGCGCTGCGATGCCGATCCACAGCGAGCTGCGCTGCCACCAGCGCGGCGGGTGGTCGCTGCCCAGCAGGTTTTGCAGGTCGGCGGAGGGGGCATCTTTTTTGGAGCTCATGGCGGTTCGGTTTCGGTGTTCGGGGTTCAGCGGGTGGTGGCTTCGACCGGCGGCGCGTCGGGCGTCCAGCCGCCGCCGAGGGCCTTGTACAGGCGCACGTGGTCGGCGCTCAGCGTGGCCTGGGTGCTGGCCACGCTGTCCTGGGTGGAGAGCAGGGTGCGCTGGGTGTCGAGCACCGAGCGGAAGTCGATCAGACCGCTTTCGTAGCGCTGGCGTGCCAGCAGCTCGGCGTTGGCCGCGGCGGCGCTGGCCGCCTGCAGGCGCAGCAGGCGCTCGCGGTCGCCCTGCAGCGCCACCAGCGCGTCTTCCACGTCTTTCACGGCGCTGATCACGGTGCCCTGGTAGGCCACGCGCGCCTGTTCCAGTGCCGCCTCCTGCGAGCGCACCTGGGCCCGTGCCGCGCCACCGTCGAACAGCGGCGCCGACACGCTGCCCAGCAGCGAACTGACCACCGACGCGCCGTTGCTCAGCGTGCCCAGCGTCAGCGCCGATAGGCCCAGTGAGCCGCTGAGGCGAAAGCTCGGGTAGCGCGCGGCATCGGCCGCGGCCACGCGGGACAGCGCGGCGCTGATGCGGTGTTCGGCGGTGCGCACGTCGGGGCGCTGGCGCAGCGTCTCGGCCGGAAAGGCCAGCGCCAGATCGCTTCCGCCCTGCGGGACCGGTGCGGCGGTGGTCAGCGCGCCCTGCAGCGCGGCGGGCAGCGTGCCAGGCGCCTGCCCGGTCAGCACAGCGAGGCCGCTCAGGGCCTGGGCGATGCTGGTCTGCAGTGCCGGGATCTGCGCTGCGGTCTGCTCGCTGGCGGCAATGGCCTGCTCCAGATCGAGCGACGAAGCCAGGCCCGCCTGCGTGCGCCAGCGCGTGATCTGCAGCGTTTCGGTCTGAGCGGCGAGGTTGCTTCGCGCAATCGCCAGCCGGGTCTGCAAGCTGCGCAGTTCGATGTAGTTCACCGCCACCTCGGCCGCGAGCGACACCTGCACATCGGCCAGGCTGGTTTCGGAGGCGCGGGTGTCGGCCTCGCTGGCGTTCAACGCGCTGCGGTTGCCTCCGAAAACGTCGGGTTCCCAGCTGGCGTCAAAGCCGGCCTGGAAGCGGTTGCTGGCGTCGCTGCTCCCCGACTTGCCGCGCTGTGCCGAGGCCGAAACGCCCAGCGTGGGGCCCATGCCGGCCTGTTGCACGTCGCGCTGCGCGCGCGCCTGCAGCAGCGCGGCCTGGGCGCTCTTGACGCTGGTGTTGGCCTGCAGCGCCTGCGTGACCAGCGTGGTGAGGGCGGGGTCGTTGAAGCGCTGCCACCAGCCGGCGAGCGCCGTTGGCGAGGGGGCGGCGACCGCGTTGACCGGGGTGCTGGACCAGGCCGCTGGCAGCGGGGTTTCAGGCAGTTCGCCGCCCGGCGGGGCCAGGCTGGCGCAGGCCGACAGCAGGGCGACGCTGGCCAGGGCGATCAGGGTGACAGGTCGACGGACCGGCCGGGCGTTGGGGGGTGACAGCAGTTTCATGGTGTTCATTCAGCATACTGGGTACGCCGGTGTTCCATTGTGCGCAAACGAACTTAAGCGGCCGTGACTGGATGGTGAAGTTTCGGTAAAGACGCCGCAGTCCGGTGGGGTATCGGGTGGATGCATCGGTGCGCGCGGATCAAGCCTGGCCGGGTGCTGGCGCGTCGGTCGGCGCCGGATCGAGGGAGGTCGTCACATGCAGCGTCTGCGTGGGGAAGGCGATGGCGGCCCCGTGGCGGGCCACGATGCGGCCGAATTCGAGCAGCAGTTCCTGCTTCAGCGCCTGGAAGTCCACCCAGGCGCGGGTGAGGGTGAAGGCGTAGACCATGATGTCGAGCGAGCTGGCGCCGAAGCGGGTGAAGTTCACGATCAGGGTCTGGCTGTTGTCGATGCCGGGATGGTTCTGCAGCAGGGCTTTGATGTCGGCGACCACGGCTTGCACCTGGTCGAAATCGTCGTAGCGCAGGCCCAGGGTTTCGTTCAGGCGCCGGTGGCTCATGCGCGAGGGGTTCTCGACCACGATGCTGGTGAACACCGCGTTGGGCACGTAGATCGGGTTCTTGTTGAAGGCGCGGATGCGGGTGTGGCGCCAGCTGATGTATTCGACCGTGCCTTCGATACTCTTGTCGGGCGAGCGGATCCAGTCACCGACGCTGAACGGGCGGTCGAGGTAGATGGTGAGGCCGCCAAAGAAGTTGGCCAGCAGGTCTTTGGCGGCCAGGCCGACCGCGATGCCGCCCACGCCACCGAGCGCGAGCAGGCCGCCGATCTGGAAACCCAGGGTGTGGGCCACGGTGATGGCTGTGACCACGATCACCAGCAGGCGCAGCAGCTTGCTCAGGGCGAGTGCGGTGGTGAGGTCGAAGGGTTCGCCGCTCTCGGTTCGGCGCCGGATGCTGGTCTGGGAGACGAGTCCGATGAGCCGCCACAGGAACCAGGCCACGCAGACGATGAGGCCGACATCGCGCCATTGCAGGGTGTCCGCCAGCAGCGCGGGTTCGTTCCAGTGTGCATTCAGCGCACGTGCCACCCAGCCCATGCCGATGAGCCAGATCAGCAACTGCGTGGGCTTGCGCGCGGCGCCCAGCACGGCCTCGTCCCAGGGGTTGGCCGAGCGCTGCGCCCAGCGGTTGGCCTGCAGGAACGCCGCGCGCACGGCCTGCCCGACGAGCAAGGTGAGCAGGACGACCGCCAGCACGGAGGCCAGCCAGAGTTCAACGCCGATGAATTGTTGGAGGGTTTCGGTGAGGCGGTTCATGGGCAGCGCTTACTGGAACGCCACCTCGGCGAAGCTGCGCAGCTTGCGGCTGTGCAGCTGGGCGGCACCGCCTTCGCGCAGGCGCTCCACCGCGCGGATGCCGATGCGCAGGTGCTGGTCGACCCGCTCGCGGTAGAAGTGGTTGGCCATGCCGGGCAGCTTGATCTCGCCGTGCAGTGGCTTGTCGCTCACGCACAGCAGGGTGCCGTAGGGCACGCGGAAACGGAAACCGTTGGCGGCGATGGTGGCGCTTTCCATGTCGAGCGCCACCGCGCGCGATTGCGAAAAGCGGCGCTGGGGTTTGTTGTCGGGCAGCAGTTCCCAGTTGCGGTTGTCGGTGCTGGCGACGGTGCCGGTGCGCATGATGCGTTTCACCTCCTGCGGCGGCACGCCGGTCACGTCGGCCACGGCGCCTTCGAGCGCTAGCTGGATTTCGGCCAGCGCGGGAATCGGCACCCACAGCGGCAGCTCTTCGTCGAGCACATGGTCTTCGCGCACGTAGGCGTGGGCGAGCACGTAGTCGCCGAGTTGCTGGCTGCTGCGCAGGCCGGCGCAGTGGCCGATCATGAGCCAGGCGTGCGGGCGCAGCACGGCGATGTGGTCGGTGATGGTCTTGGCGTTGGCCGGGCCGACGCCGATGTTCACCATGGTGATGCCGCTGCGGTCGGCGCGCATGAGGTGGTAGCCCGGCATCTGCGGCAACCTCGGTGGCGGGGCGCCGAGTTCGTCGCCCGCTTCTGCGCCCAGGCCCACCCGGCGTGTCACCACGTTGCCGGGTTCGACGAAGGCGATGTATTCGCTGTCCGGGTCCGCCATTTCGGCGTGGCCGAGCTTGATGAATTCGTCGATGTAGAACTGGTAGTTGGTGAACAGCACGAAGTTCTGGAACCACTCGGGCGCGGTGCCGGTGTAGTGGCGCAGGCGCTGCAGCGAGTAGTCGATGCGCGGCGCGGTGAACAGCGAGAGCGGCTGTGCTTCGCCCGGGCGCGGCTCGTGCGTGCCGTTGGCGATGCCGTCGTCCATGGCGGCCAGGTCGGGCAGGTCGAACACGTCGCGCATGAGGGCGCGGCGCTCGCTGCTCAGGCTGCCTTCGACGTGGTCGTGTTCGGCGAACGAGAAGTGGATGGGAATCGGGTGCGTGCTGGTGCCCACCTCCAGCTCGCCGCCGTGGTTGATCAGCAGCAGGCTGAACTGCTCCAGGATGTAGTCGGCGTAGAGGTCGGGTCGCGTGATCGTGGTCTCGAACCGGCCTGGGCCGGCCACGAAGCCGTAGCTCAGGCGGCCGGTGCCCTGGTGCGACACGCTGTGGGTGTGCAGCCGCACGAAGGGGTAGCAGGCGCGCACGCGGGCGTCCTTGAAATCGGCGCCGGCCACGAAGTCGCGCATGGCCGCGCGCAGGAAGTGGATGTTCTGCTGGTAGATGCGCTGCACCTGGGCCAGTGCGGCGGCCGGGTTGCGGTAGAAAACCGGGGCGGTAAAGTCGGGTGTCTTGTACATGCCGCTATTGTGGCGCCGCCCCGTGACACCTTGCCCCCACCCGGAATACCCATGCTGGATGCCGCTGCACCGGTGCTGAACCCGCCGGTCGACATGGCCGGGGCCGCCGCCGTGCTGGCGGCGGCGCTGGGTTGCGGCCTGCTGGTGGGCATCGAGCGCGAGCGGCGCAAGGGCACCGGTCCGGGGCGGGCGTTCGCCGGCCTGCGCACCTTTGCGCTGACCAGCCTGGTGGGTGCCGCTGCGGCGCTCACGCAGCTGACGGGGCTGGTGGTGACCGGCGCTGCGATGGTGGCGGCACTGGCCCTCGTCGCATACTGGCGCGACCGTTCCGACGACCCGGGGGCCACCACCGAAATTGCCCTGCTGCTGACCTACCTGATCGGCGTGCTCTGCGCGCAGAGTCTGCCCCTGGCCGCCGCGCTCGCGGTGGGCCTGACCGGGGTGCTGGCCGCGCGGGAGCGGCTGCACCGGTTTGCCCGCCAGTGGCTGACCGAGGGCGAAGTGCGCGACGGCATCGTGCTGGCCGCGCTGGTGCTGATGGCGCTGCCGCTGGTGCCGAACCGGCCGCTCTGGGGCCCGGCGCTCAACCCCTACGTCATCGTGCAACTGCTGGCCTTGCTGCTGGCGGTGCAGTCGCTGGCGCACCTGTGCCGCCGCCTGCTGCAGGCGCGCCACGCGGTGGCGTTCTCGGCGCTGGCCTCCGGCTTTGTGTCGAGCACCGCCACCATCGCCACGCTGGGGCTGGCCGCACGCGAGGGCCGTTCGCCTCCGCGGCTGATGGCGGGTGGTGGCCTGCTGTCCTGCGTGTCCACCCAGCTGCAGGTGCTGCTGGTCGCCGCCGCCGTGCAGCCGGCCTGGCTGCCGGTCTTGTGGCTGCCGTCGCTGGCCGCCGGTTTGCTGGCGCTGGTCTGGGGCTGGTGGATGGTGCGCGGAGCGCCCGGCGACACCGATGCCCCGACGGCGCCGGACGAAGACCGGATGTTCAGCCTCTGGGGCGCTGCGGGCGTGGCCGCTTTGCTCAGTGCCATCCAGGTGTTGGTGCACGCGCTGACGCTGTGGCTGGGCTCTTCGGGCCTGCTGCTGGGCTCGGCCCTGGCGGCGCTGGCCGACCTGCACGCCTCGCTGGCCGCGGTGTTTGCTTCGGGCGGCCCGGCGGCGGGCAGTGCCTCGGTCTGGGCGGTGGTGCTGGCCATGCTGGTGCACGCGGGCAGCAAGAGCGCCACCGCCGGCATCGTGGGGGGCTGGCGCTACCTGGCCTGGCTGGCGCCGGGCCTGTGGCTGCACATGGCGCTCGGTGCTGCGGGTATCTATTGGATGGCGCGCGCCTAGAACGGGCTGGCAACCTCGGAGAGGTCGCCAGGGGGCTCAGTTCCGGGTCGGCTCGCGCATCGTCACGAACTCTTCCGCCGCCGTCGGGTGGATACCGATGGTGCTGTCGAACACCGCCTTGGTGGCGCCGGCCTTCATGGCCACGGCAAAGCCCTGCACGATCTCGCCGGCTTCGGCGCCGACCATGTGCAGCCCGATCACGCGGTCGCTCGCGGTGTCCACCACCATCTTCATCAGCGTGCGTTCGCTGCTGCCCGAGAGCGTGTGCTTCAGGGCCTTGAACTCGCTGCGGAAGATCGTCACCTGGCCGAACTTCTCGCGGGCCGCGGCCTCGCTGTAGCCCACGGTGCCGATGTTGGGGTGCGTGAAGACGGCGGTGGGGATGAAGTCGTAGCTCATTTCGCGCGCGGTCTTGCCCGCTGCCGCGCCGAAGAGCTGGTCCACTACCACCATGGCCTCGCCCAGCGCCACCGGGGTGAGCTGCACGCGGTTGGTCACGTCGCCCACGGCGTAGATGCCGGGCACATTGGTCTGGTAGTGCTCGTTGACGACCACCTCACCCTGCGCGCCCTGGGCCACGCCCACGGTGTCCAGTCCCAGACCCTGCACGTTGGGCTTGCGGCCGGTGGCGTAGAGCACGGCGTCGGTCAGCACCACGCCGCCGCCTTCCAGCTCGACACGCAGGCCTTCTTCGGTCTTGCGGATGTCCACCACGTCGGCGTTCAGCCGCAGGTCCACGCCGGACTTGACCATCTCGGCGGCGACGAAGTGGCGCACTTCGTCGTCAAAGCCGCGCAGCACCTGTTCGCCGCGGTACAGCTGGGTCACCTGCGATCCGAGGCCGTTGAAGATGGACGCGAACTCGCATGCGATGTAGCCGCCGCCCACCACCAGCAGGCGTTTCGGAAACGGTTCCAGATCGAAGATCTCGTTGGACGTGATGACGTGTTCGCGGCCCACGAAGTGCGGCACGTGGGGCGTGCCGCCGGTGGCGATCAGGATGTGCTTTGCGGTGAAATTCTGGTGACCGGGGCTGCCGTCGGCGTTGATCGTGGCCAGGCCGATGCTGTGCTCGCCCTGCAGGCGGGCAAATCCATCGAAGACCGTGACGCCCGAGCCACGCAGCAGGTTGCCGTACACGCCGTTGAGGCGGCTGATTTCGGTGGCGCGGTTGGCTTTCAGCGTGGCCCAGTTGAGGGTGGGTTCCGGACCTTCCCAGCCAAAGCCGTGCGATTCGTGGGCCGCGTCGGCGTAGTGGGCGGCGTAGCTGTAGAGCTTTTTCGGGATGCAGCCCACGTTGACGCAGGTGCCGCCCAGGCCATCGGTGCCGAGGGTTTCGGCCAGGGCCACGCGCGCGCCACGCTGGGCCGCCATGCGGGCGGCGCGCACGCCACCGCTGCCGCCGCCAATGACAAAGAGATCGAAGTCGTGGGTGCTCATGCTCGTCCGTTCGGCCAACGGGATCGTGGCCCTTGCTGTGGAGCCGGGCAGTTTACGCGCAGCCCGGCCACCCTGTGGGCGCCGGGGCTGTTCCGCCGGGCCCCCGATGGCTCAGCGCCTGGCGCGCGCTTCGTCGCTCTTGAGTGCACGCCGCTTGGCCATTTCGCGGCCCATGCCAATGGTGTTGAGGCCGGCGAGCCGCTTCTTCGCCTCCGGGTAGGCGACGGATTCTTCGAGCAGGAGGTGGTCCGTGTAGAGCGCTTCAAAAACATCCAGTGCGTGGCGCAATTCCACCGTATCGAACCAGAGGTTGCCACTGGTGGCCGCTTCCAGCGAGGGCGCGATCTGGATCCAGTTTTCTTCCAGCCAGCCGTGGTCCTGGATCAGGTGTTCGGTGGCCTGCACGATCTCGGCGTCCTGGCTGCCCAGCAGCGCTGGGAAGATGTGTTTTTCTTCGTCCAGATGGTGCTGGCGCGCTTCACCATTGAAATAATCGAGCACGCGGCGCGCCTGCTCGCGTGTGGCCGCATTCAGTCCACTGGATTCGATGGCGTCGACCAGCGCGTGCAACTGCCGTATCTGCGCCTGGATCTCGCAGTGGGTGGCATCGAGGAATTCGAAGACAGCAATGGAAGCGGGCGCGGCGCACATGACGAACTCCTGATCAATGGATGGGATTCATTATGAAAATGTGCCGCGCCGGGACCACTTGATCTTGCTCAAACAAAAAGCCCGCCGAAGCGGGCTTCCGATGAGCAGTGAAACCCAAGCCATGCGGCAGGCGCACGTGCCCGAACCCAGGATGCCGCGGAACCGGCTCTGCCGGGCCGCCAGCATCGCCCCTGGGGGGGTGACGCCGCAGGCGGCGCGGGGGATCAGTATGAATACACCCCGCGCCCGGTCTTGCGGCCCAACCAGCCGGCGGCCACCATTTCCTTCAGCAGCGGCGCCGGGCGGTACTTGCTGTCGTTGTACTCGGCCATGTAGACGTTCATCACGGCCAGGCACACGTCCAGGCCGATCATGTCGGCCAGCGCCAGTGGGCCGATGGGCTGGTTGGTGCCCAGCTTCATGCCGGCGTCGATATCTTCCGGCGTCGCCAGCCCTTCGGCGAGCACGAAGAAGGCTTCGTTGATCATGGGCACGAGGATGCGGTTGACCACGAAGCCGGGCGCGTTTTTCACCGTGATCGGCGTCTTGCCCAGCGCTTCGGCCATGGCCTTCACGGCGTCGTGCGTGGCGTCGCTGGTCTGCAGGCCGCGGATGATTTCCACCAGCGCCATCATCGGCACGGGGTTGAAGAAGTGCATGCCGATGAAGCGGTCAGGCCGCTGCGTGGCGGCGGCCAGCTTGGTGATGCTGATGGAGCTGGTGTTGGTGGCCACGATCACCTCGGGCGCGAGGATGCTGTCGAGCTGCTGCAGGATCTTGACCTTCAGGCCCTCGTTTTCGGTCGCGGCTTCGATCACGAGCTGCGCGCTCTTGAGGTCATCGTAGTTCGTCGAGCCCTGGATCAGCGCGAGCGCCGCTTCCTTGTCGGCGGCGGTCATCTTTTCTTTCTTGATCAGGCGGTCCAGGCTGCCGGCGATGGTGGCCAGGCCCTTGTCGACTGCGGCCTGTGCGATGTCGACCATGACCACGCGGATGCCACTGACGGCGCAGGCCTGGGCGATGCCGTTGCCCATGGTGCCCGAGCCGATGATGCCCACGGTTTGAATGCTGCTCATAGGGAAATGCTCCTGAAAAAAAGACGAAGAACCATTGTCGGGGCCGTGCACCGCCCGCGGCCCCGGCTGCGTCGCGCAGGCGTCGGGGCTAGGCTGGCGCGCCTACCGGTGCGGCCAGTGCTGTGCTAACTTGCCTGCGGATTGTCGCGCACCGGGATGCGCGGCGAAGACAACCACACCAACGTGAGTGGCCGGGGCCTCGCAAGCGATCCCTGTGCCAGACAACGGAGACCTTATGTTCGACTACATCGTCGTGGGCGGTGGTTCGGCGGGCTGTGTGCTCGCCGGGCGCCTGAGCGAAGACCCGGCCGTGCGCGTGGCCCTGCTGGAAGCCGGCCCACCCGACAGCAGCGTGCTGATCCATTGCCCGGCGGGCCTGGCCGTGATGGCGAAATACGAACTCAACGGCTGGGGCTATGCCACCGTGCCGCAACCCGGCCTGAACGGCCGGCGCGGTTACCAGCCGCGCGGCAAGGTGCTCGGGGGTTCCAGCTCCATCAACGCCATGATCTACGCCCGCGGTCACGCCAGCGACTACGACGACTGGGCCGCCCAGGGCAACCCGGGCTGGTCGTTTGCCGATGTGCTGCCGTACTTCAAACGCTCCGAGCACAACCAGCGCGGCGCCGATGCGTGGCACGGTCAGGGCGGGCCGCTGAACGTGATGGACCTGCGTTCGCCGAACCCCTTTCTGCCCTCGTTCATCGAAGCCGGCCAGCAGGCGGGCCACCCGCTCAATGGCGATTTCAATGGGCCGGAGCAAGAGGGTATCGGCGCTTACCAGGTCACGCACAAGGGCGGTGAACGCTTCAGCGCCGCCAAGGCCTACCTCACGCCGCACCTGGGGCGCTCCAACCTGAAAGTGATCACGAACGCGCTGACCACCCGCGTGCTCACCGAAACCGTGGATGGCCAGCCGCGCGCCCTGGGCGTGGAATACCGCCCGGACGGCGGGCGCGGCACGCTGCAGACGCTGTTGCTCAACCCCGGCGGTGAGGTGCTGCTGAGCGCGGGCGCCTTCGGTTCGCCGCAGCTGCTGATGCTCTCGGGCATCGGGCCGGCGGCGCACCTGGCCGAGCACGGCATCGGCGTGGTGCACGAGCTGCCCGGCGTGGGCGAGAACCTGCACGACCACCCCGACGTGGTGATGGTGGTGGACGCGCCGAAGCTGACCGATCTGTTCGGCCTGTCCCTGGCCGGTGTGGCGCGCATGGTTCGGGGCCTGTTCGAATGGCGGCGCAGCCGCACCGGTCCGTTGACCACCAACTTCGCCGAGGCGGGCGGCTTCATCAAGAGCACCGCGGACGAAGCGATCCCCGACCTGCAACTGCACTTCGTGGTCGGCAAGCTGGTGGACCATGGTCGCAAGACGGTGCTGGGCCACGGCTATTCGTGTCACGTGTGCCTGCTGCGCCCGAAGAGCCGGGGCACGCTGCGCCTGGCCAGCGCCGATCCGCAGGTGATGCCGTTGATCGATCCCGCGTTCCTGAATCACCCGGACGATGTGGCGCGCCTGGTGCGGGGTTTCAAGCGCATGCGCGAGCTGATGCAGCAGCCCGCGCTCGCGCGCCACGGCGGCCGCGAATCCAAGGCGTCGGCACTGGCGCAGAGCGACGCACAGATCGAGCAGTTCGTGCGGTTCCACGCCGACACGATCTACCACCCGGTGGGCACCTGCCGCATGGGGCCGGATTCGGGGGCGGTGGTGGACGCACGCCTGCGCGTGCACGGCGTGGCGGGCTTGCGGGTGGTGGACGCGTCGGTCATGCCCAGCGTGGTGGGCGGCAACACCAATGCCCCGGTGATCATGATGGCGGAGAAGGCCGTCGATATGATCCGTCAGGACCATTCTTCCGAAAGCGACGCAACATGATTCTCGAACACGCCGACATCCGCATCGACCCGGCCAAGGCCACCGAATTTGAAGCCGCCATCCTGCGCGGCGCCAGCACCGTGATCGCCCAGGCCAAGGGCTTCAAAGGCTTCAAGGTCAACCGCAGCATTGAGAGCCCGGGCCGCTACATCCTGATGATCTATTGGGACACGCTGGAAGACCACACCGTGGGTTTCCGTCAGTCACCCGCATTCGCTGAGTGGCGCAGCATCGTCGGCCCGTTCTTCCTGCAGCCGCCTGTGGTGGAGCACCTGGAACTGGTCGGAAAAAGCTGAGGGGTCGGCACCCCCATCGCACTGCGTGTAGCTGGCTTCGCTCCTAAAGGGGCAATGCCTGCGGCCTGGCAGCGCCAGTTCCGCGGCATTCTTGAAAAATCCTCGCTCGCCTACTTCTTCCGCATTAAGGTGGACTTGCCAAACAGGCTCTCGATCAGGTCCACGGCCAGCTCGGCGGTGCGGTTGCGCACATCGAGCGCGGGGTTGAGTTCCATCACGTCGAGCGAAGCCAGCCGCCCGGTGTCGGCGATCATTTCCATGCACAGCTGCGCTTCGCGGTAGGTCGGGCCACCGGGGATCGTGGTGCCCACGCCGGGCGCGATCTCGGGGTCGAGAAAATCGACGTCGAAGCTCACGTGCAGGTGGGTGTTCTCGTCCAGGCCCATCAGCGCCTGCTCCATGGTGTGGCGCATGCCCATCTCGTCGATGTAGCGCATGTCGAACACCTCCAGCCCCGCTTCGTGCACGAAGCGCTTCTCGCCCGCATCCACGCTGCGGATGCCGATCTGGCGCACCACGTCGGCGGCGATTGCCGGTGTCTGGCCGCCGATGCCTGTGAGTTGCGTCGGGCCGTGGCCGCACAACACCGCCACCGGCATGCCGTGGATGTTGCCGCTGGGCGTGAGGCTGGCGGTGTTGAAGTCGGCGTGGGCGTCGAGCCAGAGCACGCGCAGTTTTTTCCCGGTTTCGCGGCAATGGCGGGCGACCGCGCTGATGGAGCCGATCCCCAGGCAGTGGTCGCCCCCGAGCACGATGGGCAGTTGGCCCTGGCTGAGTTCGGCGTGCATGGCCGTGTGCAGGGTCTGGTTCCAGGCCGTCACTTCCGCCAAATGCCGGTAGCCCTCGCTCGGCGGCAACCAGGGGTTGGCCGGGCCGGCGAGGTTGCCTCGGTCGGTGACCCGCAGGCCGTGGCTTTCCAGCACGGCCGCGAGGCCGGCCACGCGCAGGGCTTCGGGGCCCATGGAGGCGCCGCGTGCGCCCGCGCCAATGTCTGTGGGAACGCCGATGAGGCTGATGTCGAGTTGCATGGCGCGATTGTGCGGCAAGCGCCACGGATGTGCACCCCGTGCCGGGGTGCGCTCACGGGTCTTGTCACGCCAAGGCGCGCGCGGTGGATCAGGTGAAGCTGTCGGCCATCAGGGCGTCGAACCACACTTCCATTTCTCCGAAGTGCTCGCTGTCCCAGCCAACCGAGGCGGCGGACGAATCGGGTGCCGGCACCATGGTCCGGCTCACCGGGTCGTACTGGAACACCACGGTGAGCCAGGTCGCCGCCAAAGATGCGCGCCAGCGCATCGGCGCAGATCTTGGCTTCCTGATTGGCGATGTGGCCGGCCTTGGGTTGCGGGTTGCCGCCGGCATCGGCCTGGGCCAGCGCCGGCAGGGCCAGATGGCCCAGGCCGGCTGCGGCCAGGGCATGCAGGAGTTCGTGTCGGTTCATGGTCGGCTCCTCAGCGGGGCATGTCGGGCTTTCTTTGAGTGCAGACGGTGGGCCTGCTGGCTGCAGAAGATAGGTCGATGGCCCTTTAATTGTTGTGGGCATCTGCGAGCAATTGCAGGCCGATATCCCCGGTGGTTCAAGCGCTCGCGCCATGCACCGGGAGCGAAACCGGAACACGTATCCACGGGGAATCGTTACAGATGCGTTCAATACCCCCACGGGCACCGGATTCAACCCTGCGGCAGTTCGAGGTGGAACGTGGAGCCCTGGCCCGGTGTGCTGTGTGCCCAGATGCGCCCACCCATGCGCTCGACGGCCTTGTGGACCATGGCCAGTCCAATGCCCGTGCCCGGAATCTGGTCCTGCCGGTGCAGCCGCTGGAACATGCCGAAGACACGATCGTGGTACTTCATGTCAAAGCCCATGCCGCGGTCGGCCACCTGCAGGTGGACGGCGCCATCCTGCTCGTGGGCTTCGATGCGGATCTCTGGCGCCCTGTCGGCGGGCGTGAACTTCAGAGCGTTGTCCACCAGGTTGCGCAGGACCATGGCCAGCCCATTGGGGTCGGCCAGCACTTGCAGGTGATCGGGCACCGCGACCTGCAGCTGGCCTCGGCGCTCGTTCAGGTTGTCCTGGAAGGGAAGGACCACCTCTTGCACCAGCTTCGCCAGCGCCACGGGCTCGACCTGTTCGGTCATCTGTTCCAGTCGGGCGTAGGCCAGCAGGTCGCTGATGAGTTGCGACATGTGCAGGGTGGCCCGCTGGATGCGCTGCAGGTACTCGCGGCCCTGGTCGTCAAGCTGGGCACCGTGCTCTTCCAGCAGCAGGGTGCTGAAACCCTCGATGCCCCGCAGCGGGGTGCGCAGGTCGTGCGAGGCGGAGTAGGTGAAAGATTCGAGCTCGCGGTTGACCGTCTGCAGGCGCTTGACACTGGCCTCCAGCTGGCCGGTGCGCTCGGCCACTTTCTGCTCCAGTTGCCCGGTCAGCTCGCGTATCCGTGCCTCGGCGCCGGCACGCAGTTTGAGGTTGACCAGCATCTGCGCGAACAGTTTGAGCAGGGCGATTTCTTCGTCGGCGTAGTGGTGCGGCTGACGCACCGAGTCCAGACCCACATACCCCAGGCAGGCATCCGGGCCCATCAATGGCAGCGTGATGAGGCTGCGGATGCCCTGGGGTTGCAGCACCGCTTTCAAGGCGCCCTCGGGCATGGTGTCGACGTCGGGCACGTAGATCACGTCGCCGCGCTGGTGCGTGGCCACCCAGTCCGGGTCCCAGTCCAGCGGCAGGTTCTGCAGTTGGGCTTGCCCGGACGCGATGCCTTCGGCACACCACTCGTGGGTGTTCGAGTTGGTTCGGGCAACAAAGTCGTAATCGAACAGGTAGGCCCGGTCGGCCGAAACGAAGCGGCCCATGTCGCCCAGCGCCTCGTGGATGGCGGCGTCCATCTGCGGCACCGGCAGGTTGATGAAACGGCTGGCCAGGCCGAACAGCAACACCACGAAATGGTTCAGGCGCTCGCGATCGTTTTCGAGCCGCTTCTGATCGGAGATGTCGCGCACGATGGCCATCAACTGTTCGCTGCCGGGCAGGCGCGCCAGCCGGGCCTCGAAGTGGTGCGGACCATCGGGCAGTGGCAGCGTGTATTCGTGGCGCACGAGCTGGCCTGACCGGGCCTCCATCGCCTTCTTCATGAACGGGGTCGCGAATTCGGGCGGCATGACCTCGTGCACGCGCTTGCCGATGAACTGATCGGGTGGGGCGTAGAGCAGGCTTTCCGCGCTGGCCAGGTACTCGATGATGGTGTCTTCGTCGTCCAGCAGGAAGAACAGGTCGGGCAACACATCGAAGATTTTTTCCAGCAGCTGCCGCTGGTGCAGGGCGGTTTGCTCGGCCGCCTTGAGATCGGTCAGGTCCACGCAACTGCCAATGAAGCCAAGGAAGTGGCCATCGGCGTCGTGCCGGGGAATGCCCTGGTCGAGCATCCAGCGGTAGCTGCCGTCGTGGCGGCGCAGGCGGAATTCCGTGGAAAACGGTTGGCGCGATTCGAAAGCACGGTCGTAGGTGTCCTGGCAACGCGCCTGGTCGTCGGGGTGCAGGCCGCCGGTCCAGTTGTCATCCAGTTCCTCTTCCAGGCGGTGACCCGTGAACTCCAGCCAGCGCTGGTTGACCCAGTCGCAACGCATGTCCTGGTCGCTGGTCCAGAAGAGCGCCGGTGACGCGTTGGCCACGGTGTCCAGCCGGTGCAGGGTCTGGCGCTGGGCTTCCTCCAGCGAGCGGCGCTCGGTGACTTCGAACGCGGTGCCCGCCATGTAGGTGGCCTCGCCGCTTTCATTCCAGGACGCCTGACCCTGTGTTTCAAACCAGCGGTAGGCGCCGCTGGCATCGAGCAACCGGAAGGTTTCGGCAAAGGGCTGGTGCTCGCGCAGGTGCCGGATCAGCGCCTCGCGCATGGGGCCCTTGTCGTCCGGGTGCAGCAGGTCGGTGAAAACCTGCAGGGCACGATCCGGCGGCGGGGGCTTCAATCCCAGGCGATTCCAGATCACGATCGGCACATCCAGCACCCGGGTCAGCGCGTTCCAGTCCCACACGTGGCCGGAAGCGGCCGCGAGCCGGAAACGCTGCTCACTGTCGGACAGGGCACGCAGTGAACGGCTCAGCCGGGTGCTGCCATAGCCCATGGCCAGCGTCAGCAGCGCACAGGCGCCCAGCAGGTAGGGCAGCTGGCCGTACCAGCTCGCCAGCACGGTGGTGGTCGGGATGCCATAGACGATGACCAGCTGTTCGGCACCGTTGTTCAGCTGCTGGAACGCCACCCGGCGTGCAACGCCATCGAGTTGCCCGACGGTGTCGAAAACCCCGTGTCTGTTGCGCGCGAGCAATTGTGCCAGGGCCGGGTCGACGGCTTGTCCCAGATGGTCTTCGACATACGGCGCACGCGCCAGCACGGTGGCGCCGCCATCGGGCTCCAGGCGGAACAGGGCCACGCCGCCACCATTGGGCGCGCGTTCGGCCTCCAGCCGGCTGAGCAGGGGGGTGAAGGCGATGTCGGCGCCGTAGGCGGTGACGCCGTGGCCGTTGGGCGCCGCTTTCCAGATCAGCGGGATCACGCGGTTGTGCGGGGGGCCCTGGGTGAGGCCCACATGCCACCGGTCCGGGGGGAGCAACGTGACGTCGTGCTGTATCGGTGGCATGGCCCTGGGCGACGGGTTCGAGCCAAAGGCCACCAAGTCGTTGGCGTGACCGTCCCGGTCCAGCGCGTGCAGTTCAAACGGCAGTGGCAGGGTGGAGAGCAGGGCGGCGCGGTCGGCTGCCGCCTCGCCCAGCCAGGCGTCCGGGGGGGCGTCCGGTGCACGCAACCGCAGCCGGGTTTCGGCCTGTTCGATGACCTTGCGGGCCACGGCCAGGGACTGCTCGACGTCGTTGACCAGCCGCGTGACCCGGCGGGTCGCCACGTCACCCGCTTCGTTCAGCGTGCGCTGGCGTTCCTTCCCGGCAAAGGCGATGGTGCCCACCAGCATCAGACCGATGGCCGAGGCGGTCAGCCAGTGCAGAAGCCGGCGCTCGGAGGCCGGCCCGGTTTCCACCGATGGAGCAAGAGTGCGCCTGGCAGAGGGGGGCGGCTGGGAACCCGGAAAGGTTGGCATGTGGTGGGGTCGCGTGGCGCTGGATTCAGTCTAGCAGGACCGACCGCCACGCTGACCCCCTTCACCGTAGCGCGCGCATCCCGGTCACAGCCCCCAGACCCCTGCGGTTCACATGTTGCGCCGGTACTGGCCGCCGACCTCGAACAGGGCGTGGGTGATCTGGCCCAGCGAGCACACGCGCACCGCGTCCATCAGCACCTCGAAGACGTTGCGGTTCTCGATCACCGCCTGTTTCAGGCGCGCCAGCTGGGCCGGCGCTTCAGCCGCATGGCGGTCGTGGAAATCGAGCAGGCGCTGCAGCTGCGACTGCTTTTCTTCGTCGGTCGAGCGCGCCAGTTCGATGCTCTCGGGCGTCTGGTCGCCCTGCGGGTTGCGGAAGGTGTTGACGCCGATGATGGGGTACTCGCCGGTGTGCTTGAGCATCTCGTAGTGCATGCTCTCTTCCTGGATCTTGCTGCGCTGGTAGCCGGTCTCCATCGCGCCGAGCACGCCGCCCCGTTCGGCGATCTTCTCGAACTCGCTCAACACGGCTTCTTCCACCAGCTCGGTCAGCTCCTCGATGATGAAGGCGCCCTGGCTCGGGTTCTCGTTTTTCGCCAGGCCCCACTCGCGGTTGATGATGAGCTGGATCGCCATCGCCCGGCGCACCGACTCCTCGGTGGGCGTGGTGATGGCTTCGTCGAAAGCGTTGGTGTGCAGGCTGTTGCAGTTGTCGTAGATGGCGATCAGCGCTTGCAGGGTCGTACGGATGTCGTTGAACTGGATTTCCTGCGCGTGCAGGCTGCGGCCGCTGGTCTGCACGTGGTACTTCAGCTTCTGGCTGCGCTCGTTGGCGCCGTAGCGCTCCTTCATCGCCACCGCCCAGATGCGGCGCGCCACACGGCCGAGCACCGTGTACTCCGGGTCCATGCCGTTGCTGAAGAAGAAGCTGAGGTTGGGGGCAAAGTCGTCGATGTGCATGCCCCGCGCCAGGTACGCCTCCACGAAGGTGAAGCCGTTGGAGAGCGTGAAGGCGAGCTGGCTGAGCGGGTTGGCGCCGGCTTCGGCGATGTGGTAACCCGAGATCGACACCGAGTAGAAGTTGCGCACATCGTGGTGCACGAAGTACTCGGCGATGTCGCCCATCACCTTGAGCGAAAACTCGGTCGAGAAGATGCAGGTGTTCTGGCCCTGGTCTTCTTTCAGGATGTCGGCCTGCACCGTGCCGCGCACGTTGGCCAGCGTCCAGGCGCGGATCTTCTGGGTTTCGTCGTCGGTGGGATCGCGACCGTTGTCGGTGCGGAACTTGTGCAGGCTCTGGTCGATGGCGGTGTTCATGAACATCGCCAGGATGCTGGGTGCTGGCCCGTTGATGGTCATGGAGACCGAGGTCGCCGGGTGGCAGAGGTCGAAGCCGCCGTAGAGCACCTTCATGTCGTCCAGCGTGGCGATGCTCACGCCCGAGTTGCCGACCTTGCCGTAGATGTCGGGCCGCGGATCGGGGTCGTTGCCGTACAGCGTGACCGAGTCGAAGGCGGTGGACAGGCGCTTGGCCGGCATGCCTTCGGACAGCAGCTTGAAGCGGCGGTTGGTGCGGAACGCATCGCCTTCGCCCGCGAACATGCGGGTCGGGTCTTCGCCTTCGCGCTTGAAAGCGAAGGTGCCGGCGGTGTAGGGGAAGCTGCCCGGC
This sequence comes from Betaproteobacteria bacterium HGW-Betaproteobacteria-9, assembly GCA_002842215.1. Classification (GTDB taxonomy): domain Bacteria; phylum Pseudomonadota; class Gammaproteobacteria; order Burkholderiales; family Burkholderiaceae_C; genus Hydrogenophaga. The sequence goes on from PHCC01000006.1 coordinate 102,375, forward strand.
ACGTTGTCGAGCATCAGCCATTTGAGGATTTCGCCGTGGTCCTCAAACTGCGGCAGCGCGACCTTGCGGATGGTGGTGCCGCTGAGCGACTTCGTGGTCAGCGCGGTGCGGATTTCCTTGTCGCGGATCTTCACCACGTATTCGTCACCGGCGTAGGCCTTCTGCATGTCGGGCCACTGGGCGAGCAGCTTGCGCGCGGCCGGTTCCTGCTGCAGCTCGCGCGCCTGGGCGAGGTCGATGGCGGCTTCTGCGGCTTTGGGGCGGTCGGGCTTGTCCACCGTCAGCATGGTCGCCGCGGCCCGCAACTGCTGGATCTCGCGTGCGATCCGGGCCTGCTCACGGGCACGCTTCTTGTAGCCGCGCACCGTGTCGCTGATCTCCGCCAGGTAGCGGGTGCGCGCGGGCGGCACGATGGGGGTCTGGTTGGTGCTGTGGCGCACGTGCACCTTGGGCAGGATGCCTTCCGTCATCGGCAGGCCGAGCTCGGTCAGGCGCGCCTTGAGCGCCTGGTAGAGCGCGGTCACGCCGTCGTCGTTGAACCGCGCGGCCATGGTGCCGAACACCGGCATCTGGTCGGGCATCACGGTGAAGGCCTCGCGGTTGCGCTGCACCTGCTTGGCCACGTCGCGCAACGCGTCGGCCGCGCCCTTGCGGTCGAACTTGTTGATCGCCACGAACTCGGCGAAGTCCAGCATGTCGATTTTTTCGAGCTGGCTGGCGGCGCCGAACTCGGGCGTCATCACGTACATGGGCACGTCCACGTGCGGCACGATGGCGGCGTCGCCCTGGCCGATGCCCGAGGTCTCGACCACGATCAGGTCGAAGCCCGCGACCTTGCAGGCCGCGACCACGTCGGGCAGGGCGGCGCTGATCTCGCTGCTGGTGTCGCGCGTGGCGAGGCTGCGCATGTAGACGCGCTGACCCTTCTGCCATGGGCCAATGGCGTTCATGCGGATGCGGTCGCCCAGCAGCGCGCCGCCGCTCTTGCGGCGCGAGGGGTCGATGCTGATCACGGCAATGCGCAGCGAGTCGTCCTGGTCGAGCCGGAAGCGGCGGATGAGCTCGTCGGTCAGGCTGGACTTGCCCGCGCCGCCGGTGCCGGTGATGCCGAGCACGGGCACCGGGCGGCTCGCGGCGTCTTTGCGGACCGCGTCAACCAGCGCCGCATCGGCCTTGTCGTTCTCCAGCGCCGTGATGAGCTGCGCCAGCGCGCGCCAGTTCATTTCGTTGTGGCCCTGGATCGCTTCGAGGGCTTTGGGCGCATACCCACTGATGTCCTGGTCGCAACGCATGACCATCTCGCCGATCATGCCCTGCAGGCCCATGCGCTGGCCGTCTTCGGGGCTGTAGATGCGGCCCACGCCGTAGCTGTGCAGCTCGCGGATTTCGGCCGGCACGATCACGCCGCCGCCGCCGCCGAACACCTGGATGTGCTCGCCGCCGCGCTGCTTGAGCAGGTCCACCATGTACTTGAAGTACTCGACATGACCGCCCTGGTAGGAGCTGATGGCGATGCCCTGCGCGTCTTCCTGCAGCGCAGCGGTGACCACCTCGTCGACCGAGCGGTTGTGCCCGAGGTGGATCACCTCAGTGCCCATGCCCTGCAGGATGCGACGCATGATGTTGATGGCCGCGTCGTGGCCGTCAAACAGGCTGGCGGCGGTGACGAAGCGCACCTTGTGGGTGGGGCGGTAGCTGGCCAGGGCCTTGAAGTCGGCGGAAAGGTCGGTCATGGTCTTGTCTCTCTCGGGCGGGTCTTGTGGGTCGTTATTCGATGCGCAGGCCCTTGAGGGCCGTGTCTTCGGGCGGAAAGCGCAGGTTCAGCGCCTTGAGCGTGTCGCGCACCAGGGTGGCGATCATCACGTTGCGGTGGGTCTTGGAGTTGGCGGGCACCACAGTCCAAGGCGCCCAGGGCGTGCTGGTGGCGCCGAGCAGGTCTTCGTAGGCGCGCTGGTAGTCGGGCCATTGCTTGCGCACATCCAGATCGCCGAGGCTGAATTTCCAGTGCTTGTCCGGGTCGTCAACGCGCTCCTGCAGGCGCTCGCGCTGCTCGTCGAACCCGATGTGCAGCATGCACTTGAGGATCACGGTGCCGGTCTCGGCCAGCAGGCGCTCGAAGTCGTTGATGTGGGCGTAGCGCTGGCGCGTCTGCTCGGGCGTGATCCACTGGTTGACCACCGGCACGAGCACGTCCTCGTAGTGGCTGCGGTTGAAGACCGTGATGTGCCCGGCGGCCGGCACCTGCTGGTGGATGCGCCAGAGGTAGTCGTGATCGCGCTCGGGCTCGGTGGGCGCTTTCCAGCCCACGGTGTGCACGCCCAGCGGGCTGGTCTGGCTGAACACGCCGCGCACGGTGCCGTCCTTGCCCGAAGTGTCCGTGCCCTGCAGGACCACCAGCAGCTTGTGGCGGCCGTCGGCGTAGAACAGGTTCTGCAACCGGTCGATTTCCTGGGCCAGAGACAGCAGCACGGCCTGGTCGGCGTTTTTGTTGCCGACGGAAAAAGGTTTGGCGCCCGGGTTGAACGACGCCAGCGTGGGGCCTTTGCCGTTCTTCCCGTTTTTGCCATTGCCCGCCGGCTCGATCTGCCAGGCTTGCCAGGGACTGCCCTTGGCGGCTCGGACCGCTGCGGCCGGGAAGGGCAGTGAAACGTCGCTCGGGCTGGGCATGGTGTCTCCGGAAGTTGGGCAGGCAGGGTGCATCAGTGGCGACCCGGCGTCAACCCGTTCGAGTTGACGTTTACGTAAACGTCATGTTAACCCGATTTGCCCGATAACGGAGCATCCGATGCCTTGGCCGAAGGCAAGTCCCGCTTCGGGCGGATGGTCTGCGCCATGAACCCGAAAACGCCCAGGTCGCCACCCAAATACCCCTCTGACAGGGGGCTGTCTCGTCCTCACTACAATACCTGTTGGGGTATGTGCAGGGCCATGCGGTGATGCGGCCCCGGGGGGCGAAAACCCCTTTTTCCACAGGAACCGACATGACAACTGTCCACGATCCCGAACGCAAACGCGCCCTGGTGCTCCGACTCAAGCGCGTCGAGGGCCAGCTGCGCGGTATCCAGAAGCTGCTAGAAACCGACGCCGACTGCGAGAAGGTGGCCCAGCAGCTGGCGGCGGCGCGCAAGGCGCTGGACAAGACCTTTTTCACCATGGTCGGCTGTGTCATCGCCCAGGGGGACCTGCCGGCAGACGACGTGGCCGACATGCTGGCACGCTTTTCCTGACCCCACATTGGTTCAGGCCCCCCAGGAGATTGCCCATGAAACCGATCCAGCTGTTTGACCCCGCTTCCAGCACCTACACCTATGTGCTGTTTGACCAGGTGACGCGCGACGCGCTCATCATCGACCCGGTGGACGAGCAGATCGAACGCGACCTGGCCGTTCTGCGCGAGTACGGACTGAAGCTGGTCTGGACCGTGGAGACCCACGCCCACGCCGACCACATCACCAGCGCCGGCCAACTGGCCGAGCTGGCCGGAGCCCGCACGGCGGCACCGCAGGGCTGCGGCATCGGCACCGCGGGCATGCAGCTGCAACACGGCGACACGCTGCCGTTTGGCGGGGAGCGCCTGCAGGCCCTGCACACCCCGGGTCACACCGCCGGCAGCATGAGCTACCTGTGGCACGACCACGTCTTCACCGGCGACACCCTGCTCATCAATGGCTGTGGTCGCACCGACTTCCAGTCCGGCAGCGCGAGCGACCTGTACCGCAGCCTGACCGAGGTGCTGTTTGCCTTGCCCGATGCGACCACCGTCTGGCCCGGCCACGACTACCAGAGCCGCACGCATTCCACGATCGGTCAGGAAAAGAAGGGCAACGCCCGCGTGGCAGGCAAGAGCGAGGCGGAGTTCGTCGCGATCATGGCGGCTTTGCAGTTACCCAAGCCGCGGCGCATCGACGAGGCTGTACCCGCCAACCTCAGCTCGGGCCTGCGCCACGATGTGGATGGCGCTTTGCTGCTGCAGCCCCGCCCGGTGGCGGCGGCGCACCAGGGTACGTACGCGGGCGATGTCTCGCCGCAGCTGGCGTGGCAGTGGGTGCAGGCCGGCGAGGCGGTGCTGGTGGATGTGCGCAGCGACGCCGAGCGTGAATGGGTCGGGTTCGTGCCGGGCGCGGAGCCGGTGGCCTGGAAGCAGTGGCCGGGCATGACCATGAACCCGACATTTGACCAGCAGCTGGGCGGTGTTGCCCAAGGCAAAAAGCTGGTCTTGCTGTGCCGCAGCGGCGTGCGGTCCATCGCGGCGGCCAAGCGCGCGACCGAGCTGGGCTTCGAGGCCTACAACATCCTGGAGGGCTTCGAGGGCGACCCGGATGCCCACGCCCACCGGGGGCTCAAGGGCGGTTGGCGTCACCACGGCCTGCCCTGGCGGCAGAACTGACCCCGACCGTTGCACGGCAGCTGCCCGGGTGCGGCGGTGGGTGGGATGCGACCGCTGGTCGGCAGATCTCCATCAAACTTGAGAAAAAAGCGTAACAAGACCTGTCAGACCTGACAGGTGTCGTGCCGTTCGTCACACATTTCTTTTTTCAATGAAATCTTCTTTCTTGAAAGGAGATTTCCATGGACACGCTCGAACTCACCCGCACCCCAACGGCCGTCAACCCGGCCTTCTCGGCCCGCCTTTGTGATCGCATCGAACGCGACTTCATCCACCGCTGGAACCACCAATGGGGTGGCCGATCGCTGGTCCACGGACGCGACCCGGGCTCGAACGCGGTTCGCCTGAACGGCAACGACTACCTGAGCGTGACGGGACACCCGGCCATCGTCAGCGCGCAAATGGCGGCGATTCGTCAGGATGGGGAGTTCGTCATTCAATCCGGGTCGTTCCTGCTGGAGAGCCACCCCGTGCGCGCGTTTGAAAAGAAGATGGCTGCTTGGATCGGCAAGGACGACGGGGTGCTGTGCCAATCGGGTTATGCGGCCAACGTAGGTCTGCTCCAGTGCATCGCGGACGAGCAGACGCCGGTCTACATCGACATGCTGGCCCACACCTCGCTCTGGGAAGGCGCACGCCGGGCGAATGCCCCGACCCATCCGTTCCGGCACAACGATGTGGATCACCTGCGCCGCCTGATCGGCAAACATGGGGCTGGTCTCGTGGTGGTGGATTCGGTCTACAGCACCACCGGGTCCGTGGCGCCCTTGACGGACCTGGTGGACCTGGCCGAAGCGGGCGGCTGCATGATCCTGGTGGACGAGTCGCACTCGCTCGGTACGCACGGGCCTGGCGGGGCCGGTCTGTGTGTCGAACTGGGGCTCTCCAGCCGCGTGCACTTCATCACGGCCAGCCTGGCCAAGGCGTTTGCCGGGCGCGCGGGGTACTTCAACATACCGACCGGCCTGCGCAACTACATCCTGAGCACCAGCCACCACAACATCTTCAGTTCGTGCCTGTTGCCGCACGAGGTGGCCGCGCTCAATGCCACCCTGGATGTGATCAAGGGCTGCGATGCCGAGCGTGAGCGTCTGCACCGCCACTCGCTCAGGATGCGCCAGGACTTCATTGACCAGGGGTTTCCGGTGCACCAGGGCACCGAGCAGATCATCGCCCTGGAAGCGGGGCCCGAGCCGGACACGCTGGTGCTGCGGGACCTGCTGGAAGAGCGGGGCATCTTTGGTGCGGTCTTCTGCGCCCCAGCGACGGCGCGCAACCGGTCCATCGTGCGACTGACCTTGAGTGCGGCGCTGACCGACGCCGAGCTGGACCACGTCGCCGAGGCGGCGCGCGAGATCGCGCCGCTGGTCAAGCCCTGGGACTGGCCGGTCGCGCGGCGAGCCCGGGGCACAGCCACTCAGGCGTCCTGAATCTTGCGCGCTCCCTGGACATCCAGGAAGTTGTGGTACGGGTAGATGGACTGCGGCAGGTCGGTTTCTGCCAGCTTGAAGCTCGCCGCCTTGAGCAGCCCGTCGTCGCCCACGTCGAAGGAGGGCGCGGTGCGGATGGCGCCGTGCAGACCCAGTTGCTGGTGCAGCTCCACCGCGGGCAGCAGACGCCCCTCGTCGACGGCGCGCGCCACGTCAAAACCGAGACCCGCGGAGGTGGCCAGTTCCGCCAGATCGGGCAGTCCGTTGGTCGGTTCCAGTTGCAGCCATTCGCAGCGGCCGGACACATCCAGGCCGAGCAGACCAAACGGCTCGCCCAGGACCACGTACTCGATCCAGTTCTTCAAGGCGTAGGCCTTGAGCGCTGTGGCGATCGACGGAACCTGCAGCAGCGATTGTTGTGAGGGATTGAGGACGGCGCGCCAGAGGGTGTTGAGCCGGGGGTGCGGGGCGTGGATCAGCTTCGCCAGGGCCGTCAGCAGTCGACCGGTGATGTCGGCGGTCTGCTTGGGGATGAACTGGTCGATGAGGCCGCTGTTGAACGCCTGAATGGCGACCTGCTCGTCGGCCTGCCCGGTGAGCAGCACGCGTGCGCCGGGCCAGTCCAGCAGCGTGGTGAGCACTTTCAGGCCATCGGTGCCGGGCATGGCGTAGTCCACCACGCAGACCTGGGCGAGCTGGTAGCGGGCGGTGCTGGCCGCCCAGTAGCGCAGCACCTGGGGAATGAGGGCCTGTCCGCGTCGCCAGCGTTCGATCATCTGCAGGTGCATGCCGGCGTCGGCCTCCCAGCGGGCGGGCTCGTCGCGCATGCGCTCACCAAAACCCGAAGGGCGGCAGTAAAGCTCGACCTGCAGGTGGCTGGGCAGCACCATGCCGAGCATCTCCAGGTAGTCGAGGTCGTCGTCCAGGAACAGCAGGCTGCCCGAACGGTGGTAGAGGGGGAGCTTGAGGACCATGGTGTTTGTCAGGAAGGTGGGGCGCTCTCAGGCGCCGTGGCGGTATGCAGGGGCAGGTCGATCACGAAGACCGCGCCCTCGCCGGGCTCGGAAAAAACGCCGATATGTCCCTTGACGGTCTCCACCACGTTCTTGCAGAAGGTCAGGCCCAGGCCACTGCCCACGCCCGTCTGGGTGGAGAAAAAAGGTTCGAAGATGCGCTGCTGGTGTTCATGGGGAATGCCCAGGCCTTTGTCGGCCACCGCCAGCCGGCCCTTGCCGTGGTACACGCCCACCGTGATGCGCAGATCTCCGGGATGTGACGCGTGGCTGGACGCCGCCAGCGAATACAAGGCGTTCTTGATCAGGTTGCTCAGCAGCTGTGAAAACAGGGCCCGCGAGCCCATGAAGCAGAAGTCCTGCTGAACAAACACCTCCACACAATTCCGTTCATGCGAGGAGCGGTAGGGGTAGTTGGCCACCACATCCCGCACCAGCTCGGCCGCATGGACGGGGGACTTTTCGTTGGGCAGGCGCAGCAATTGGGCGTTGGAGATCTGGGTGTCGATTTGCCGGTTCATGCTGCGCACCAGATTTTGCAGCCGGGTCGCGAGGTCTTCGATCTTCTTCTGCTTGTGTTCGGGCATCTCGTGCTGGGCCTGATTGCGCAGCACGTCGCCCAGCAGGTCCACCGTGGCCAGGGGCGTGCGCAGCTCGTGCGCCATCACCGCCATGGTGCTCAGGGTGTTGATCAGGCGGGTGCGGCGCAGGTTGGCGCTCGAGAAGCCCAGCACAAAAGCGGTGCCCCAGGCAAAAGCGATCACCACCAGGTTCTCAATGGAGAAACTGGCTGATGCTTCGACGGGTGTGTGTTGTGCGTTGAAAACCAGCCAGCTGAACAGGGCGCCTGTCGTGCTGCCCACCGTGGCCAGCCGCCAGTCGGTCATGTGGTAGTAGATGAGGAACATGGCGCTGATGCTGGCTAGCCAGACCGCATTGCCGCCATTCATCCAGTACATCCAGAAGAAGAATACGGGCATGACCAGCCAGCAGACGGCGGAATACAGCCAGGCGCCCCGGTAAGAACTGCTGTCTCGCGAGATGATGGGCAAGAACAGGAGGGCCCCCGAACAGGCGGCAACGATCCTCAGGAACAGACTCTCATAGGGTTGCCGCACGACAACCGTCCAGATCGCATAAAAAATCAGATTGCCAAAAAATACCGAGAAACCAGCCCATCGAAGCCGGGTGGCCGATGGGTGCAAAATAGGCTCGATAGGGGCATGGACGAACTCGCCCAACAGCCAGCGCCAAAGCCGGGCTTTGGCACTGTGAACCCACAAACGATCCAACGACAACATGTTCTCCTTGCAGCATCCGCATTCACTCCCTCGCAGAGGGCGGGAGCGGTGTGGCCCGATTGTCCATGCAGGGAAGGGCTTTCAATCATGACCCTGCCTGTCAACTTTGACAGTGTGAGTGTGGATGCGATCCTGGCTGACTGGATCTGCGCGCTGGCTGACCAGGGTGTGGACGCGGTGGTGGTGCTCGGTCCCAATCCCTTGGGCGGGCGGGAAGACCGCCAGGTGCTGGCGGTGCATCCGCCCCGCTTGCTGGGGGCTGCACAGGCGCTGGCGGAGAGCAGCGATTTTGGTGCCGGCTGGCGCGACAGTGACGCCCCCCTGGTGGCCTGGCAGGACATCTCCAAATCGGCTTACGCCGAGCAGGCCGGCCGCTGGCGCCGCCTGTGGCTGGCCCACGGCCACCGCACGCTGGTGCGCGTGGCGTTCAGTCTGCCGGCCGGGCGAACGTTCGAATGTTTCATGTTCAGCCCGCGGGCCTTTGCCGGGCGGTCCGAGGCCGCCGAGCTGGCGTGGTCGGCCTTCAACATCTGGCCCATGCTCCGGCGTGCCATTGCCGAACAGCGGCTCTGCCTGAGCCCGCGCGAGCAGGAAAGCCTGAACCTGGCCTTCGAGGGCCTGACCGCGCGCGAAACCGCGTTGCGCATGGACTGTTCCGAGCGCACGGTGAATTACCACCTGGCCAATGCCATGGCCAAACTGCAGACCGACAACAAGCTCGCCGCCGTGCAGCGGGCCTGCTGGATCGGCCTCATTTGACCCACCCCCGCCGCCGGGCTTTGATCCACCCCCGCGCCGCGCCTGTGGCGCGTCACCCCCTCCAGGGGCGGCACTGGCGGGCCGGGAAACCCGGACCCGCGGTGCCCTGCGCCCAGGCCTGTCGCGTCGGAGCCGTCTCGTTCCCCGCCCTTGCTGCACTGCCGCAAGTTTGCAGTGTTGGCTTGGTCATAATGCGCGCATGACTTTTCTGGCCCTGGATGTTGGGAACACCCGTCTGAAATGGGCGCTGTACGACGCCCCCCGCGTGGGTGCCCGTTTGCTGGCGCACGGCGCCCAGTTCCTGGAGAACATTGAAAAACTGGCCGATGGCGACTGGAGCGATCTGCCGGCGCCCAGCTGGGTGGTCGGCTGCATCGTGGCCGGTGACGCGGTCAAGCAGCGCGTGCAGGAACAGCTGGAACTGTGGGATGTGAGTCCGCAGTGGGTGATTTCCAGCAGCGAGGAGGCGGGCCTGGTCAATGGCTACGACCACCCTGCGCGACTCGGCTCCGACCGCTGGGTCGCCATGATCGGCGCGCGCCAGCGCCTGCTCTCGCAAGGACCTGCCCGGCCGTGTGTGGTGGTGATGGTAGGCACCGCCGTGACCGTGGAGGCGATCGACACCGAGGGCCGGTTTCTCGGCGGCATCATCCTGCCGGGCCACGGCATCATGCTGCGCGCGCTGGAGTCCGGCACGGCCGGCCTGCACGTGCCCACCGGCGAAGTGCGTGACTTTCCCACCAACACCAGCGACGCACTCACCAGCGGCGGCACCTTCGCCATCGCGGGCGCGGTGCAGCGCATGGTGGAGAACCTGCAGCGCCACTGCGGCGAACCACCCGTGGCCTACATGACCGGTGGCGCCGGCTGGAAGATGGCGCCCAGCATGTCCATCCCCTTCGAGCTGGTCGACAGCCTGATCTTTGACGGCTTGCTGGAAGTGGCCGACAGGCGATTGGCGTAACCCCCCGCGCCGCCTGCGGCGTCACCCCCCAGGGGGCGGCACTGGCGGCCCGGCAAAGCCGGTTCCGCGGTACCCTGGGATGAACTCCCTCTCGCTTGTTCCTATGCTCCTCCGGCGTGCGTGCCCTGGCCCAGGATGCGGTGGAACCGGCTTTGCCGGGCCACTCGCATCGCCCCCCGGGGGGTGACGCCGCAGGCGGCGCGGGGAAATCGATCCCTGCAGCGCGGGGGGTTAAGCGTCTCCCCAGGGCAGCATCAGGGTGAGCGCGAGCAGCTTCGCAAACTCGGGTTCGAAGGCATCGATGATGCGCTGCGGGTCCGGGCAGAGTGTGGTGTCGGAGATCACGCCAAACTGCACGCCACCGCCATAGCTCAGGATCGACACCCCCAGTCCCACGGTGCCCGACTGCGGTACCCAGAACATGGTTTGCTCCAGCGTGGCGCCGCACAGTTGCAGCTTGGTCGCCGGGCCGGGCACGTTGGTCATCACCGCGGTGGTCTTGCGGCCGAACAGCGCGAGCAGCGCGTCCTGAGCCGGTTTGATCAGCAAGCCCGCCACCGACAACAGGCCAAACGTCAGCAGCGGTTGCAGGCTGCCCTTGAGCGCGTTCATCCGCGAGCGCACCGCAAACAGCCGCTCGACGGGGTTGTCCAGCCCGATGGGCAGGACCAGTGGCACCAGGCCGAAGTGGTTGCCCAGTTTCCAGGCGTCTTCGAGGCTGCGCAGGTTGATCGGCACCATGGCCCGGATTTCCTGGCCCGCGGTGTTGTCCCCGTGGCCCCGCAGATACGCGCCGATGGCCCCGGCCACGCAGCTCAGCAGCACGTCGTTGACCGAGCAGTTCAGCGCCTTGCCGATCGCCTTGACCTCGTCCAGCGGGATCGGCTGGCACCAGGCCACCCGTTTGGTGTGACCTGGTTGACCCTTGAGCCGGGTGGGCGAGTCGTCGGGCATCAGCGCCAGCGCCGCCAGATCGCTGGCGAGCTGGCCGCCCATGCGCGCCAGATCCACCGCCTGGTCCAGGGTGTCGCTGAGGCTTTGCTGCGGCGAGGCGAGCATCGACAACGACTTGGCGGCGCTGCCTCCCGCCACCTCCAGCGCCTTCGCCGTGAGATCGCCCAGCGGGCGGATCAGGGATTCAGCCAACCAGTCGCCGGCCGCATCCACTCCCTCCACCGCGGGCTTGCGGCGGGATCGCCGGGGCGGCAGACCGCCACCATCGACCAGGCTCATCATCACGCTGATCAGCGCGATGCCATCGGCGATGCAATGGTGGATGCGGGCGATCAGCGCGGAGCCGCCTTCGTAGGACTCGATCAGCTCGAACTGCCACAGCGGGTGCTCGGGGTCCAGCGGCTGCATGGCCAGTTCGGCCACGCGCGCCTGCAGGCTGCTCTGCTCGCTGAGGCCGTTCCGGTGCGGGAGTTTGTGCGTGCGCACATGGCGTTCGAGCTGGAAGTCCGGGTCATCGAGCCAGTGGGCGCCCGCGGCGTCCTGGCGGGCGATCTGCACAAAGCGGTTGTAGGGCAGCAGGCGATCGCGCACGCGTTCGCTCAGTGCGGCCAGCGTGATGCCCGGCCGCAGGATCCACACGCCCACGATCATCATCAGGTTGGACGGCGAATCCATGCGCAGCCAGGCCGTATCGACCTTGCTCATGCGCTCGCCTTCGAGCCCCAAGGCGCCGGCCAGCGTCGGCGCAGCCTTCTGTGGAGCCGGCCTCGCCCGGGGCTGGTCCGGCGCAGCGACGGTGGGGGCGGCCTTGCGTGTGACGCGCTGGACCATGTGATCTCCTCGGATCCCGTGCCATCGGCGCTCACCGGGGGCGCGTTGGCAGGGCTTGTTATGGGTGGAAACGTCTATTCTGACGCCAGACCGGAACGTAAGATACCGGGCCAGCCCTAAGGCCAATGCCGGTTTCAGGGCGATTCAAAACCAGAAGGAGCCTCTGCATGTCCGACCTCAATACCCGATTCGAAGCCGCCGTGGCCAACTCCAAGAACCTGAGTGAGCGGCCCGACAACGCCACCCTGCTCAAGATCTACTCCCTCTACAAGCAGGCGACCACCGGGGACAACGCCGAGAAGAAACCGGGCTTTGGTGACATGGTGGGCCGCGCCAAATGGGACGCCTGGAACAACTGCAAGGGCACGTCTTCCGACGACGCGATGCAGCAGTACATCGACCTGATCGAATCTCTGAGTTAAAGAATACCCCCGCCGCGTTCTGGGTTGGGTGATGCACTTCGCCCCGGTCGCTTGATGGAGCTACTGACAAGAAGGCCTGAGCGCGAGTGTGCTCAGGCCTTCTTCTTTTTGGCCGCTGATTTGCTGGCGGGCTTTTTGGCGGCCAGCAGTTCGTCGAGGTTCTTCACGATCTCACCCTCGATGCGGTCCTTGAACGCGCCGAGCAGGAAACCCAGCTTGGCGTCGAGTTCGAAGTGGTCTTCGGTCACCTTGAGCGAGCCCTTGACGCCGGTGCGGCTGAACTGCACTTCGTCGCAGTCGCCACCCTCCTCGTAGGTGCAGCTCATGTCGAACTCGGCTTCGGCCTGCTCGGCCCATTTCCAGGCCACTTTTCGCGCGCCGGCGAGGCCCAGCTGGTGTTTGCGTTGGATCTGAATGTCGGCCATGGGCTTTCCTGCTCAAGGGGTTGTGGTTCGTGCGGGGGTAGCGGCCCGCAGGGCGGGCACCAGGTCGGTCAACACGGCAAGGCGCTGTTCGGGTGACCGTCTGGCCAATGCGCGCACCGCATCATAGAACCGGGCGAAGTCGCGGCCTTCGCACTCGAACAGGGCTTCGAAGCCGGGCACGAGGTCGTCGTAGGCGGCCTGCGCGCCAAAGCTGGCGTTGTTGGCCCGCGCCACCCAGGCGTCGTAGCCCCGGTAGCCCGCCCAGTGTTGCCGCATCTCGGCGTACCGCGCGTGGAACCGCGCCATCTCGCCGGCTTTGAGCCGGCGCTTCTGGTCGGCGGTGGTGTTCACGTCTTCAAAGATCGCCTGCAGGTGCTCGCGCGTGTCGCGTGTGAGCGCGCGGAAAGCCTGGCGCCGGGCGTCGAAGGCCGCGTATTCCCTTTGCGCCTTTTCGCCCGCCTGCGTCAGCCAGCGTGCGCCCCCGAGCCGCTCCACCGCGGTCGCGAACGATTCGTTGAACGCGGTGTCGTCGGCCACGTAGACCACTTGGTGCGCCAGTTCGTGAAACAGGATGCGGGCGAGTTCGCCTTCGGGATAGGCAATGAAGGTGTTGAGCAAAGGGTCGCCGCCGGCCCAGTTCATCCAGCCCAGCGTGGAATAGGCCAGCACGGGGTACACCGCCACGTCCATGGGGCCGTCGCTCAGGCTGGCCGCAAAGGCCTTCGCATCACTTTCGTTGAAATAGCCCCGGTAGCCCACACAGCCCGCGACCGGAAAGCACCATTGCTTCAGCGTGAGCGAGAGCTCGGGTGCGGCCACCACGTTGTAGACCGCGGCGCGGCGCCGCAGGTCGGCGTAGCGCTGGTAGCTGGTGTTGTCGGGCAGGGCCAGCGCGTCAACGGCGAAGCGGCGCATGCGCTGGGCGAGCTGCAGGCGTTGGCGCAGTTCTGCGGGGGTTTGTGCATCTTCGATCCAGTCGTGCAGGGGGCGGGCCGCGCCCATCAACCGCAGGTGCCCGGAAACCGATTGCCAGTAGTAGCCCAGGCCGCTGGCCGGGCCGGCGCAGCCACTCAGCGCCCAGATGAGCGCGGCGGCCAGGGCGGCGGTCAGCGGGCGGGTGGGCAACATGGCCGGGGCTTTCAGGTCGGGCTGGCCGCGGGTTCGACCTCGACCAGGCAGTCGTAGAACACCGGTCCGCGACCCAGGTCGGTTACATGCTGGCTGGTGAGCTGGTTGACGTTGGTGCCGGCCAGGCCGAGCTTGCGCCACCAGATGCCCAGGCCGTTGACCACACCGGGCCGGGCGCGCTTCGAGACCTCGGCCTTGCAGAGATATTCACCCCGGTCGTTGAACACACGGACCACCTGGCCGCTCTGGATGCCACGGGCCGCCGCGTCGGCGGCGTGCAGTTCCAGCACCGGCTCCCCCTCAATGTCGCGCAGGCTTTTGACGTTGACGAAGGTGGAGTTGAGGAAGTTGCGCGCTGGTGGCGAGATCATGGCCAGGGGGTAGCACTCGCTGCTGCCCGGGGTCTCGAAATTGGGCAGGTGGTCGGGCAGGCCGTCCAGCCCCATCGCAGCCAGCCCGGCGTTGAAGAAGGTGCAGCGGCCCGAGGGCGTGGGAAAGCCGCCCTGGGCAAAAGGTGCGTCGGGCAGCGGCAGGGTGGCAAAGCCCTGGTCGAGCAGCGTCTGGAAATCCACCTGATCGCCAAACGCCGTGCGGCACAGGGTTTCATCGCTGTCGCTGAAACAGGGGTTGTCAAAGCCCAGGCGGGCGGCCAGTGCGCGGAAGATGTCGGTGTTGCTGCGTGCCTGGCCCAGTGGTTCGATCGCCGGGCGGTTGAGCAGCACGTCGGTGTGGCCGTAGCTGGCGTGCACGTCCCAGTGCTCCAGCTGGGTGGTGGCGGGCAGGATGTAGTCGGCGTGGTCGGCGGTGTCGGTCTGGAAATGCTCCAGCACCACGGTGAACAGGTCCTCGCGTTCAAAGCCCTTCACCACCTGGCCCGACTCGGGCGCCACAGCCACCGGGTTGCTGTTGTAGACGATCAGCGCTTCGATCTTCGGGCCGAAAGCGGGCGAGCTGTCGCGCAGCAGATCGTCGCCGATGGTGATCATGTTGAGGGTGCGCGGCTGGCGGCCGGCCAGGAGGTCGGGCCGGTGCAGTGCGGCGCGCTGGACGGGGAAATGCCCCGAGGCCGACAGCAGCAGGCCGCCGGCGCGGTGGCGCCAGGCGCCCACCAGCGCAGGCAGGCAGGCGATGGCCCGCACCGCGTTGCCGCCGCCGCGCACGCGCTGCATGCCGTAGTTCAGGCGGATCGCGGCGGGCCGGGTGGTGCCGTAGGCGCGCGCCAGGTCGGTGATCTGCTGCACCGGGATGCCGCAGACCTCGGCGGCGCGCTCGGGCGGCCATTGCAGGGCGCGCTCGCGCAGCGCGTCCCAGCCCAGCGTGTGTTGCGCGATGTAGTCGTGGTCCAGCCAGTCGTGGGTGATCAGCTCGTGCATCAGTGCCAGGGCCAGCGCGGCGTCGGTGCCGGGGCGCAGGGCGATGTGTTCGTGGCACTTGTCGGCGGTCTCGCTGCGGCGCGGGTCGATGCAGACCAGGCGCGCGCCGTCGCGTTTGGCCTGCTGTGCCAGGCGCCAGAAGTGCAGGTTGCTGGCGATCGAGTTGCTGCCCCAGATGACGATGAGCTTCGCTTCGGCGAAAAACTCGACCTTCATGCCGACCTTGGCGCCCAGCGTGGTCACCAGGCCTTCGCCGCCCGCGGCCGCACAGATGGTGCGCTCCAGGAGCGAGGCGCCCAGCTGGTGGAAGAAGCGGGCGGCCATGCCTTCGCTTTGCACCAGGCCCATGGTGCCGGCGTAGCTGTAGGGCAGGATGGCCTGCGGGTCGCGGGCGGCGATGGTCTTCAGGCGTGCCGCGATGTCTTCCAGCGCTTCGTCCCAGTCCACCGGAGCGAACTGGCCGCTGCCTTTGGGGCCTGTGCGTTTGAGCGGCTGCAGGATGCGCTCGGGGTGGTAGCTGCGTTCGGTGTAGCGCGAAACCTTGGTGCACAGCGCACCATCGGTGTGCCGGTGCGCCGGGTTGCCCTGCACCCGCAGGGCCACGCCGTTGTGGACCGTGGTCAGCAGGGCGCAGGTGTCGGGGCAGTCGTGTGGACAGGCGCCGCGCACCACGGTGTCCGCCGGGTTCGTCGGGCCGCCGCCGCCGTGGGTCGGGGTGTCGATCATGGATGTAAAAAAATGTTGTACGCTGGTCATCCCGTTGAGCACGGTTTTTGCTGCGCAGAAACTGCCTCAAATCAGCATATCAGGAGATTCCGCATGCAGCGTCGCCAGGCCCTTTCTACCGTGTGCAAACTCGTGGGTTCTTCGGCCCTGGCTTCCTGGGGTGCTGCCGCCCAGGCGCAAAGCGCGGGGGTCAGCGACAACCGCATCGTGCTCGGGCAGTCGGCCCCGTTCAGCGGCGCGGCCGTGCAGCTGGGCCTGCAGTACTTCCTCGGGGCGCAACTGCATTTTGACGCCCTGAACGCGCGCGGGGGGGTCAACGGACGGCGCATCGAGATCGCGCGATTGGACGACGGCTACGACCCCGAACGCTGCGCGGCCAACACCCGGCAGTTCATCCAGGACGGCGTGTTCGCCCTGTTCGGTTACGTTGGAACGCCCACCTGCCTGATGGCGCTGCCGCTGGCCACTGAGGCCAAGATCCCGTTCTTCGCCCCGTTCACCGGTGCCCAGGCCCTGCGCGAACCCTTCAACCGCTACGCCATTCATGTGCGGGCTTCGTACTTCGACGAAACGGACGCCATCGTGCGCCAGACCACGTCGGTCGGCATCAAGAAGATCGCGGTTTTTTACCAGAACGATGCCTACGGCAAAACCGGCCTGGAGGGCGTGACGAACGCACTCAAGGCTCTCGACTTGGCGCCCGTGGCGGTGGGCACCGTGGAGCGTGGCAGCACCGATGTGGCCCAGTCCCTGAAAGACATCCTCGCGGCCAAGCCCGAGGCCATCGTGCAGATCAGCGCCTACAAACCCTGTGCGACCTTCATCCGTCTGGCGCGCCGCCAGGGCTTCACGGGCAATTTCTACAACCTGTCCTTCGTGGGCACCCAGGCGCTGCTGGACGAGCTGGGGTCGGAGGCGCGCGGCGTGGTGGTCAGCCAGGTGATGCCCTTTCCGTATTCGGCGGCACAGGCGATCTCGGGGGAATACCTGGCGGCGCTCAAGGACAAGCGCGGCGTGGCGCCCAACTACTCCGGCATGGAAGGCTTCGTGGCGGCCAAAGTGTTCGCCGAAGGGGTGCGTCGCGCCGGGCGCAACCTGACGCGCGAGGGCTTCATCACCGCGGTGCAGGGCATACAGAACCTGCAGCTGGGCGGCTTCTCGGTGGACTTCGGACCGAAAAAGCACACCGGCTCACGGTTTGTCGAAATGACCTTGCTGACCGAAGACGGGCGCGTGCGCCGTTGAATGCGTGGCGGGTGCCACTTGCCCATTGTCAGTAGGGGGACTGGCACCTGCGGGTCTGTCCGGGCGCCAGGTCTTGGGTAGGATGCGCTTTTGGCTCCAGTGCCGCTGCGGGCGGCCACAGAGGTTCGCATGAAACTCCTCGACTCCATCCTGACCCAGGCGGCCAGCATCGCCAGCCTGCGGCGCGACATCCACGCCCACCCGGAACTCTGCTTTGAAGAGGTGCGCACCGCCGATGTGGTGGCGCAGAAGCTCACCGAGTGGGGCATCCCGGTGCACCGCGGCATGGGCACGACCGGCGTGGTCGGCACCGTGCACGGGCGCGATGGCGGCGCCTGCGGCCGGGCCATCGGCCTGCGTGCCGACATGGACGCCCTGCCCATGCAGGAGCACAACCACTTTGCGCACAAGAGCCAGCACGCCGGCAAGATGCACGCCTGCGGCCACGATGGCCACACCGCGATGCTGCTCGCCGCCGGGCAGCATCTGGCGCAACACCGCGATTTTGATGGCACGGTCTACCTGATTTTCCAGCCCGCCGAAGAAGGCGGCGGCGGTGCGCGCGAAATGATCAAGGACGGCCTGTTTGAACAATTCCCGGTCGAGGCGGTGTTCGGCATGCACAACTGGCCAGGCTTGCCCGTGGGCACGTTCGCCGCGAGCACGGGGCCGGTCATGGCGTCGAGCAACGACTTCTGCATCGTGATCCGGGGCAAGGGATCACACGCCGCGCTGCCGCACAACGGCATCGATCCGGTGCCGGTGGCCTGCCAGATGGTGATGGCCTTCCAGACCATCATCACGCGCAACAAGAAGCCGGTCGATGCCGGCGTGATCTCGGTGACCATGGTCCACACCGGCGAGGCCAACAACGTGGTGCCCGACAGCTGCGAGATCCGCGGGACGGTGCGCACCTTCACCTTCGAGGTGCTCGACCTGATCGAGCGCCGCATGCGGGAAATCGCCGAACACACCTGCGCGGCCTTTGGCGCCACCTGCGAGTTCTGCTTCAACCGCAACTACCCGCCCACGGTCAACCACCCGGCCGAAACGGCCTTTGCCCGCGCCGTCATGGCCGACATCGTCGGCGCAGAGTGCGTGCTCGACCAGGAGCCGACCATGGGCGCCGAAGACTTTGCCTACATGCTGCAGGCGCGGCCGGGCTGTTATGTGTTCATCGCCAACGGGGATGGCGCCCACCGCGCGGGCTACGAAGGGGGCGGCCACGATGTCGGGCCGTGCATGTTGCACAACCCGCACTACGACTTCAACGACGACCTGATTCCGCTCGGGGCGACCTACTGGGTCCGGCTGGCCGAACAGTGGCTGGCCGAGCCACGCACCGGGGTGTCTGCATGATCGACATCCAGGCCGCTTTTGCACCCTCGTACGCCCGTGCCCGGGTGCTGTTTCTGGAAGGGGCTGCGGCGGCCGGCATGGCCATCCGCAGCCACAACCATCCCTTGCCCGGTCGCGAGGGCGAAACCCTGGCCATGGACCTGGCGCTCGATGGCTCGCCCGCCGCCGATCGCCTGCTCATCGTCAGCAGCGCCTGTCACGGGGCCGAGGGCTTTTGCGGCTCCGGGGTGCAGGTCTACGCGACCCACGATCAGGGCTGGCGCCAGCACGCACGCGAGGCCGGGGTCGCGGTGCTCTACATCCACGCGCTCAACCCCTACGGCTTTTCGCACCTGCGCCGCGTGACGAACGAAAACGTCGATCTCAACCGCAACTTTCAAGATTTCAGCCAGCCGCTGCCGGTGAACACGGCCTACGCCGGGCTGCACGATCTGCTGTTGCCACCCGAATGGCCGCCGGGTCCGGACAACGCGGCCGCGCTCGACAGCTGGATCGGCCTGCACGGCGAGACGGCCTACCAGGCCGCGGTGTCGCAGGGGCAGCATGCGTTTGCCGACGGCCTGTTTTTTGGCGGCACCGCGCCCACCTGGAGCAACCAGACCCTGCGCCAGGTCTTGCGCAGCCACGCCCAGCGGGCGCGCCACATCGCCTGGATCGACTTGCACACCGGCCTCGGGCCATGCGGCGTGGGCGAGCGCATCTTTGCCTGCCGCGACGATGCCGCGGCCTTGCAGCGCGCCCGGGCCTGGTGGGGCAGCAACGGTGAGACGCCCGTGACTTCGATCTACGACGGGTCGTCAACCTCGGCGCTGCTCACCGGCCTGATGTGGGGCGCGATGTACGAAGAGTGTCCACAGGCCGAATACACCGGCATCGCGCTGGAATACGGCACCGTGCCCATCATGGAAGTGATCAACGCGCTGCGCGGCGACCATTGGTTGAACCGCCATCCCGAAGCGCCTGCGGCGCTTCGGGCCGCCATCCACCAGCGCATGAAAGACGCGTTCTACGTGGACACGGACGCCTGGCGCACACAGATCGTGGGTCAGGGGCGCCAGGCCTTGTTTCAGGCGGTGGACGGATTGATCACTTTGGCTTGAAGTGAAACACCCCCCCCGGAGCGTGATCCGCAACGCGCGAAGCGCGACGGGGGTGGATGTTTTGTCCTAGTCTTCCAGCGCCATCCGGTTGGCTTCCACGTACAGGCGCTCCATCGCGTCCAGCGGCTCGAACGCCGCGGCGCGCTCGCGCAGGCGGGTCGCTTCTTCGAGCGCGCGCGCGCCTTCGAGCATCAGCAGGCCGTTGGCGTACTCGTGGAGCGTGATCGCAGAATCAGGGTTCAACGCCAGGGCTTTGCGGTAAAGCGCCAGGCCGGTGTCCTTGCGCGCGCCATGGGTCATGCTGCCGATCAGCTCGCCGACCTTGTCGATCACCTCTGCGTGGTAGTTGGCCAGCGCGAGGTGGGCGTCGGCGTGGTTCGGCGCGAGTTCGATCGTGGTCTGCAGGGCATGGCGCACCTTGCCGCCCAGACCCTTGGCGAGCGCCTTGGCCACGTTGACACCCTGGCTGTAGCGGCCCAGCGCGTAGCCCTGCCAGTACCAGGCGTTGGCGTTGCGCGGCGCGCTGGCCTGGTGCGCCTGGGCCCGTTCGGCGGCGCTGACCAGCAACTGCAGGCGGGTCTGCTCGCCGGGTTCGACGTAGTTCGCGTAGATGCAGGCGGCCTTGTTGGCCAGCACCAGGCCATCGCCACCCGCGGCCAGACCGGCGTGCACGGCGCGTTCGAATTCACCGTTGTGGTACAGCGCCCAGGCGTCCAGCAGGGCCGGGTCGGAGGGTATCGGCTCGGCATCGCCGGCGTGCAGTCGGGCCCAGTGGCGGACGAGGCTGTCGCCGTCGTGGCGGTAGATGCCGGCGTAGGGGCAAGGGGTCCAGGGTGTCATGGGGGACTGTCCTTGCCGAGTGTTCAGGTGGTGGCGCCGTTGTAGGCGCCGGTGAGTTCCAGCAGGTGCTGCCGTTGACCGGCTTCCAGGTAGGGCGCGAGCAGGTTGAGCACGTGCTGCGCGCCGCGCAACAGCGCCTGTTGCGCGTTGTCGGGTTCCAGCGCGTTGCGCGGGTCGCGCACGTACTCGAAGCTCAGCCAGTAGGTCAGCACCACCACCATGCAGTGGGCGGTGGGTTCGACTTCACGGGTATCGATGTCCAGCGCGCCGCTGCGGCTCATGCCCGAGAGCAGGGCGCGGATGGCGCGGGTCTTGTTTTTCAGCACGCCCTGGAAGCGGGTCTCCAGCAGGCGGTTTTTGGACAACAGGTCGTTGAGGTCGCGGTAGAGAAAGCGGTACGCCCAGATGATCTCGAACAGCGAGTGCAGGAAAAACCAGGCGTCTTCCACGTTGCGCACGCCATCGCCCGCGCCCAGCAACTCGTTGAGCGCGTGTTCATAGCGCTCGAACAGCGCGTTGATCAGTTCGTCTTTGGCGGGGTAGTGGTAGTACAGGTTGCCCGGGCTGATGCCGAGTTCGGCCGAAATCAGGGTGGTCGAGACATTGGGCTCGCCGAAACGGTTGAACAGCTCCAGCGTCACCTCCAGGATGCGTTCGGCGGTGCGGCGCGGGGGCTTTTTGGCGGCCATGGCTCAGGCCCGGGCAGGCCGCCGGGACAGCTGCTGCTGCAGCTGGTCGAGCGTGGTGTGGAGCCGCTCCACGGCGCGGGTGGTGGGGCGGTCGGTGGCGGGTTGCACCGGCCGGAGCAGGTGCCGCCCGGTGTCGTCCAGGGCGTCCTGGTCGATGCAGATGCCATGGCGCTGCAGCTTGGGCGCCAGCTGGGCCTGGCGGTCGCGCAGCATCTGTCGCGTCTGCTGGTAGGCGTGTTCGGCGAGTTCGCGGCGCTGGCGGTAGCTGAAGGTGTTGGCAAAAAACAGCTCAGCATCGCGCTGGTCGGGTTCGATCAGCACGATGTCGGTGTGTGGGTAGCTGCGTTCGTACTGCTTGAAGCCCAGCTCCAGGCGCGAATGGATCATGGAGCGGAAGGTCTGGCTCATCACGGTGGGCAGCCCGCCTTCGATCAACGAAGGAATGCGCTGCTGGCCACTGGCGGCGGGTTCGGCGTGTGGCCCCGCACGAAATGGCACCAGCGGGTTCAGGCAGATCAGCAGATCCACGCCCTCGTCCAGCGCCACTGTGGCGTGCAGCGTTTTCTTGAGCGCGCCGTCCACATAGTGTTTGCCGTCGATGACCACCGGCGGAAACAGGCCGGGCAGGGCGGCACTGGCCTGGATCGCGCGCGAGATCGGCACGTGGTCCCAGCCCGGTCGGCCAAAGGGCGCGGCGTCGCCGGTGTCGAGCTCGGTGGCGACCAGCGTCAGGCGCGCACGCAGCTGGCGGAAGTCGTTGCTGCGGCCTTCGCGGCTGAACAGGCGTTCGACCTGGCGGTGGATGTCCTCGTTGTCGAACACGCCGGTGGGCAGGGCCGCGCCCAGCCGTTCGAGGGCCTGGGTCAGGGGCTTGCCCTGCGCGGCCCAGGCCCACAGGGCGCTGCCGAGCAGGCCCGGCAGGCGCTGGAGGCGGCCGCCGAGTTCGGCCCAAGCCGGCTTGATCAGCCAGGCGGTGTCGAAGTTTTCGTCTGTCGGGCGGTCTTCGATGAACGCCTCGCAGAGCTGGCGGGGTGTCAGCCCGTTGACCAGGCCCGCCGCGATGAAGCCGCCTGCCGAGACGCCCACATAGTGGTCACATCCATTGAAGTCGATGCCTTGCAGGCTGTCGTCGAGCGCACACAGGGCGCCGATTTCGTAGATCGCACCGAGCGGCCCGCCACCGGCCAGCGCCAGCGCCAACCGCGGGCGGGTCTTGCGAGCAGCGCTGGTACGGTGGGCTTTGCGGGTGGTGGTCATGCGTTCGAGTGTAGAGCGCCAAGCCTGCGTTTCATGTTGCGTTGCAGCACGAGGCGCAGACGAAAAAAAGGGGCGCTGTGCGCCCCGTTTGTGCCGGGCTGGATGGCCCCAGCGTTTGCATCAGGCCTTGGACTTGACGGCGGTCTTGCGCACGGCGGTTTTGCGCACGGCGGTTTTGCGCGGTGCGGGCGTGGCGGCCTTGGCTGGTGCGGCTTTGCGCGCCGCCTTCGCTGCGGGGGCTTTGGTGCTCAGGCGCTGCACATGGCGGTTGAGTTCGTCGATGCGCTCCATCAGCGTTTCGATGTCGCGCGCCGAAGGCACGCCCAGCTTGTTCAGCGCCTTGGCCACGCGGTCTTCAAAAATGTTCTCCAGCTTGTCCCACTGGCCGGCCGCCTTCGAGGAAATTTCGGTGGCCATGCCGGACACCCGGTTGGTGGCTTCGGAGATGCGCTCTTCGGCGACGGCTTGTGTCTTGCGCTGGATCGACAGGCCCTCCTTGACCAGAGTGTCAAAGGCCTTGCCGCCTTCGGCCTGGGCCTTGGAGAAGGCGCCCAGACCGGCCAGCCAGATCTGCTGGGCCGAGTCCTTGATGGCGCCCGACAGCGGTGAACTGGCGCCTGCCGCGGCTTTGGATGCGGTGGTGGATTTCTGGATTTTCTTGACCATGGGGCGACTCCGGTGTGGGTTGACAGGGGGCAACGGGCCAAGCAAGCCGGTTACCGTGTGAGCACTGTACGGCGCCCACACCGGCGCTGTGTAGAGGGGGCCAACTAAACCCGGAGCGGGTTCCGCGGGTTTGTGCGGAATCGGTGGCGCCAGCGCGTGGTGAAGAATGGCGGGCTGATTCCATCCCTTGTGCAACACCCCAGGCAGGAGAACTCCATGCATTATTTCGTCACCGGTGCCACCGGTTTCATCGGCAAGCGGCTCGTCAAGAAACTGCTGGAGCGCAAGGGCTCGGTGGTGCATTTTCTGATCCGCCCGTCGAGCGAATCCAAGGTCGCGGATCTGCGCGAATTCTGGGGCGTGAGTGCCGCGCGCGTGGTGCCGGTGTTCGGGGACCTGACGGCGAAGAAGCTCGGCGTGAGCGCCGACGACATCAAGTCGCTCAAGGGTCAGATCGATCACTTCTACCACCTCGCTGCCGTCTACGACCTGGAGGCGGACGCCGAGAGCCAGATCGCCGTCAACATCGACGGCACCCGCAACACGGTTGAGCTGGCCAAGGCCATCGGGGCCAAACACTTTCACCACGTGTCGTCGATTGCCGCGGCGGGCTTGTACGAAGGCGTGTTCCGAGAAGACATGTTCGAGGAGGCCGAGAACATCGAGCACCCGTATTTCATGACCAAGCACGAGAGCGAAAAGATCGTGCGCACCGAATGCAAAGTGCCGTGGAGCGTGTACCGGCCGGCGCTGGTGGTGGGCGACAGCCGCACCGGCGAGATGGACAAGATCGACGGGCCGTACTATTTCTTCAAGCTGATCCAGCGCATGCGCCAGATCCTACCGCCGTGGATGCCCAGCGTGGGCCTGGAGGGCGGGCGCATCAACATCGTGCCGGTGGACTTTGTGGTGGACTCACTGGATCACATCAGCCACCAGAAGCGCGCCAGCGGCCAGTGTTTCCACTTGGTGGACCCGATGGGTTACCGGGTGGGCGACGTGCTCGACATCTTGAGCCGCGCCGCGCACGCGCCCAAGATGAACCTGTTCATCAACGCCGCGCTGATGGGATTCATCCCGAAGAGCGTGAAGAAGGGTCTGATGGCGCTCGCGCCGGTGCGCCGCGTCTACCGCGCCATCATGCAGGACCTCGGCTTGCCCGAGGACATGATGAACTTCGTCAACTACCCGACGCGTTTTGACTGCCGCGACACGCTGGCCGCGCTCAAGGGCAGTGGCATCGAATGCCCCAATCTGAAAGACTACGCTTGGCGGCTCTGGGACTACTGGGAACGCCACCTCGACCCCGATCTGCACATCGACCGCAGCCTCAAAGGCACCGTGGCCGGCAAGGTGGTGCTGGTCACGGGCGGCAGCTCGGGCATCGGTCTGGCGGCAGCGCACAAGTTCGCCGAGGCCGGCGCCATCACCCTCATCTGCGGGCGCGACCAGGACAAGCTGGACGAGGCCTGCAAGGAAGCCAAAGGCAAGGGCTACCAGTTCATCGCCTACCCGGCCGACATCGCCGACATGGCCGACGCGGACCGCTTCGTGCAGCTGCTGATCGCCAACCATGGTGGCGTCGATTTCCTGATCAACAACGCCGGCCGATCCATCCGCCGAGCCATCGAGGGCAGCTACGACCGCTTCCACGATTTCGAACGCACCATGCAGCTGAACTACTTCGGTTGTCTGCGCGTGACCATGGGCCTGCTACCGGGCATGGTCGCCAAGCGCAAGGGGCATGTGGTCAACATCAGCTCCATCGGCGTGCTGACCAACGCGCCACGTTTTAGCGCCTACGTGGCCAGCAAGGCTGCGCTGGACGCCTGGACACGCTGTGCCTCCAGCGAGTTCGCAGACCAGGGCATCTCGTTCACCACCATCAACATGCCGCTGGTGCGCACGCCCATGATCGCCCCGACGCAGATCTACAAGAACGTGCCGACGCTCGCACCGGAGGAGGCGGCCGACATGATCGCGCAGGCCTGCATCTTCAAGCCGGTGCGCATCGCCACGCGCCTGGGGGTGACGGGACAGGTGCTGCACGCGTTTGTGCCTCGGGTGGCGCAGATCGTGATGAACACCAGCTTCCGCATGTTCCCGGATTCTTCGGCTGCGAAGGGGGAGAAGGGGGCCAAGCCTCAGTTGTCACCGGAGGCTGTGGCCATGCAGCAGATGATGCGGGGGATTCACTTCTGACCTCTTTGTCGTTGCGTTGGGGCTCCTGTGGCGAGCCGGGTTTTGGCCCGGCGGCCGACCTTCTTTCTTTTGGCGAAGCAAAAGAAAGTGAGGCGCCGCCGGGGCGCGACCCGGCACGCCACAGGGGCAAAAAAGG
Source organism: Betaproteobacteria bacterium HGW-Betaproteobacteria-9 (assembly GCA_002842215.1). GTDB lineage: Bacteria > Pseudomonadota > Gammaproteobacteria > Burkholderiales > Burkholderiaceae_C > Hydrogenophaga. The sequence goes on from PHCC01000006.1 coordinate 127,582, forward strand.
CTGAACACGAAGCCTACAATTTGCCAAACGTCAACCCTGCCGGAAAGCAACGAATGACCACCCACACCCCCGTCGACCTCTCCCACATCCAGCCCAGAGAAAAAGCCGAAATCCTGGCCCAGGCCTTGCCCTACATCCGCAAGTACCACGGCAAGACCATGGTCATCAAGTACGGCGGCAACGCCATGACCGACCCGGCCCTGCAGCAGGACTTCGCCGAAGACGTGGTGCTGCTCAAGCTGGTGGGCATCAACCCGGTCGTCGTGCACGGCGGCGGTCCGCAGATCGAGACACTGTTGCAGCGCCTGGGCAAGAAGGGGCAGTTCATCCAGGGCATGCGCGTGACCGACGCCGAAACCATGGAGGTGGTCGAGTGGGTGCTGGGCGGTGAGGTGCAGCAGGACATCGTGGGCCTGATCAACGCCGCCGGTGGCAAGGCCGTGGGCCTGACCGGGCGTGACGGCGCCATGATCCGCGCGCAGAAGCTGCGCCTGTCGGACCAGAAGGACCCGGCTGTGGAGCACGACGTGGGCCAGGTCGGCGACATCGTGAGCGTGGACCCGAGCGTGGTGAAGGCGCTGCAGGACGATGCCTTCATTCCGGTGGTCAGCCCGATCGGCTTCGGCGAGAACAACGAGAGCTACAACATCAACGCCGATGTGGTGGCCGCCAAGCTCGCGACCGTGCTGCAGGCCGAGAAGCTGCTGATGCTGACCAACATCCCGGGCGTGCTGGACAAGGAAGGCCAGCTCTTCACCGAACTCACGCCGCGCCGCATCGACGAACTGGTGGAAGACGGCACGATCAGCGGCGGCATGATCCCCAAGATCGCCGGTGCGCTCGACGCGGCCAAGAGCGGCGTGAACGCGGTGCACATCATCGACGGCCGCGTGCCGCATGCGCTGCTGCTGGAGGTGCTGGGCAACCAGCCTTTCGGCACCATGATCCGTTCGCACTGAGCGCGCACCGGGCAGCCGGGAGGCCGGCGGGAAGGCTGTGAGAAAATGAAACAAGGGATGACAAACACCGGGCCGCGTCAACGGCCTCCAGCCGACAAACGACGGACCGACCGCCCATGACTTCCAGCGCTCCATTGCCCATGGCCGACCTGACGGCCGATGTCTCTACCGATGTTGCTGGAGGCGTTGAGGTCAATGGTCGCAAGCGTCCCAAGCCGGGCGAGCGTCGGGTGCAGATCCTGCACGCGCTGGCCGCCATGCTGGAGCAGCCGGGCGCCGAGCGCGTCACCACCGCGGCGCTGGCTGCGCGACTCGATGTGAGCGAGGCCGCGCTCTACCGCCACTTCGCCAGCAAGGCGCAGATGTTCGAAGGCCTGATCGAGTTCATCGAGCAGTCGGTGTTCGGTCTGGTCAACCAGCTGGGTGAACGAGAGCCCGACGCCATGGCCCGTTCGCGCAAGCTCGTGGCCTTGCTGCTGCAGTTTGGTGAGAAGAACCCCGGCATGACGCGCGTCATGGTGGGCGACGCGCTGGTGTACGAGAACGAGCGCCTGCAGCAGCGCATGAACCTGTTCTTCGACAAGATCGAATCGGCCCTGCGCCAGAACCTGCGCGAGGTCGCCGTGGTGGCCGGAGCGACCACACCCACGGTGGATGCGCAGGCCGACGCATCGGTGGTCACGGCCTTCTGCATGGGCCGACTGCAGCGCTTTGCCCGCAGCGGATTCAAGCGCTCGCCCAACGAGAACCTGGAACACAGCCTGCGCCTGCTGCTGCCCGACGGCCGTCTGTGACCGCTCGCGTGGTGAGTGGTTCGGGTTAACCCGAACCACTGGCATGCATCGGTGTCGTTTAGGGAACGGCACCTAAACAATTCCCCCACAAAGTCCTGCAGGACCGTGCATTGGCCGGGTTTTGCGGTAAAAATAGCACGACCGTTCGATTTGTCGCCGGTCTGTTTTTTTGCCTCTTCCTTTTGCCATCACCCCCGCAGCATGAGTTCACAACCTCCCGTCAGACGCCTTCGCAGCGACAGTGCCGCCCGCCCGCTGCAAAAAGGTCAGCAGACCAAGGCCGCCATCGTCGATGCCGCCCTCGGGCTGGCGACGCAGATCGGCCTGGAAGGCCTGTCCATCGGTGCGCTGGCCGAGGTCATGCAGATGAGCAAGTCGGGCGTGTTCGCCCACTTTGGCTCGCGCGAAGAGTTGCAGATCTCCGTGGTGCGCGAGTACCACGCACGGTTTGAGGACGAGGTGTTCTACCCTGCCATGGCCTTTGACCGTGGCCTGCCGCGCCTGCGCGCCATGTTCGACAACTGGATGAAGCGCACTTCGGTCGAGATCGACTCGGGCTGCATCTACATCAGTGGCGCGGTGCAATTTGAAGACCGGCCCGGCCCGGTGCGCGACGCGCTGGCGGGCTCGGTCAACACCTGGCTGTCGGCCATGCGCCGCGCCATCGAAATGGCCGTGGCCGAGGGCCACCTGCACCCGGGCACCGATGCGGGCCAGATGGCCTTTGAAATCCATGCACTCATCCTCGCGCTGCACTACGAGGCACGGTTCCTCGGCAGTCCGGATTCACTGCAGCGCGCGCTGACGGCCTTTGACGGCATCGTGGGCCGCTTCAGCACCGCGGCCACGCCCGTCCCGGAAACCCCCCCGCCAGTCCGATCGCGCAAGACCACCCGGGTTGCGACCCAGGGCTGAACCCAGACAACGCCTTTTCTTCACAAATCCCACACAGGAGTTTTCACATGCCCGTTTACAACCCGCCCCTGCGCGACATGCAGTTCGTGATGCACGAAGTGCTCAACGTGACCGCCGAGTTCCAGTCCATGCCGCAACACGCCGAGGTGGATGTCGAGACCATCAACGCCGTGCTCGAAGAAGCCGGCAAGTTCGCCAGCCAGGTGATCTTTCCGCTGAACATCAGCGGTGACACCGAGGGCTGCCAGCTCGATCGCGAGACCCATGAGGTCAAGACGCCGACCGGTTTCAAGGAAGCCTACAAGACCTACGTGGAAGGTGGCTGGGCCGCGCTGAGCTGTGATCCGGCTTACGGCGGCCAGGGCCTGCCGCTGGTGGTCAACCAGTGCCTGTACGAAATGATGAACTCGGCCAACCAGGCCTGGACCATGTACCCCGGCCTCACGCACGGCGCCTACGCCGCGCTGCACACCTACGGCACCGACGCGCAGAAAGACACCTACCTGCCCAAGATGACCAGCGGCGAGTGGACCGGCACCATGTGCCTGACCGAACCGCACTGCGGCACCGACCTGGGCCTGATGCGCACCAAGGCCGAACCGCTGGCCGACGGCAGCTACAAGATCACCGGCAACAAGATCTTCATCAGCGCCGGTGAGCACGACATGGCCGACAACATCATCCACCTGGTGCTGGCCCGCCTGCCCGACGCGCCCCCCGGCATCAAGGGCGTGAGCCTGTTCATCGTGCCGAAATTCCACGTCAAGGCCGACGGCTCGCTCGGTGAGCGCAATGGCATCTACTGCGGCGGCCTGGAGCACAAGATGGGCATCCACGGCAACGCCACGGCGCAGATCGTGATCGACGGCGCCATCGGCACCATGGTGGGCCAGCCCAACAAGGGCATGCAGGCCATGTTCGTGATGATGAACGCCGCGCGCCTGGGCGTGGGCAACCAGTCGCTGGGACTGACCGAAGTGGCCTACCAGAACGCCCTGGCCTACGCCAAGGACCGCATCCAGATGCGCAGCCTGACCGGTACCAAGGCGAAAGACAAGCCGGCCGATCCGATCATCGTGCACCCCGACGTGCGCCGCATGCTGCTGACCGCCAAGGCCTACGCCGAAGGCGGCCGCGCACTGGCCATCTACAGCTCGGTGCTGCTGGAAAAAGCGCACAACCACCCGGACGAAAAAGTGCGCAAGGAAGCCGACGAGATGCTCTCGCTGCTCACGCCCATCACCAAGGCCTTCCTGACCGACAACGGCTACAACGCCGCCACCCAGTGCCAGCAGGTGTTCGGCGGCCACGGCTACATCAAGGAATGGGGCATGGAGCAGTTCGTGCGCGATGCCCGCATCAACATGATCTACGAAGGCACCAACACCATCCAGAGCCTGGACCTGCTGGGCCGCAAGGTGCTGGGCAACAACGGCGCCACGCTCAAGAAGTTCGGCAAGCTCGTGGGCGCGCTGGTGGTGGAAGAGGGCGTGAACGAGAAGATGGCCGAGTTCATCAATCCGCTGGCCGTGCTCGGTGAGCAGATCACCAAGTTCACCATGGAGCTGGGTTTCAAGGGCCTGCAGAACGCCGACGAAGTGGGCGCCGCCGCGGTGGACTACCTGCGCGTGGCCGGCCACCTGGTGTTCGGCTACTTCTGGGCCCGCATGGCGCAGGTGGCGCTGCGCGAAATCGCCGCCGGCAACACCGACCCGTTCTACGTGGCCAAGCTGCAGACCGCGCGCTTCTATTTCGCCAAGCTGTTCCCTGAGACGGCGACGCTGATGCGCACGGCACGCGCTGGTTCGAAGGTGTTGATGGACACCGACGCAGCATTGGCATGACCCCCCTGCGCCGCTTTGCGGCTTCCCCCCGGGGGGACAACACCAGCGGCCCGGCAAAGCCGGTTCCGCGGTGTTCCGGTGAAACATCCCTTGGTCCGCAAAGGAGACTTCGATGATCAAAACCCTGCCCATCCTGCTGGTGTTCGCCTCGACGATGGCGTTCGCCCAGGCCACCCCCGAAGGCCTGTGGCGCAACATCGACGACAAGACCGGTGAGGCCAAGGCCGAGATACGCATCGTGGCCAGCCCGGCGGGTGTGCTCACGGGCCGGATCGAAAAGTCGCTCACCAAAGGCAGCGAGCCCACCTGCACCGCCTGCACCGACGACCGCAAGGACCAGCCCAAGGTCGGCATGGAAATCATCCGCGGCGCGAAGAAATCCGCCGAGGACGCGGTGTGGGAAAACGGCAAGATTCTCGACCCCGAAAACGGCAAGAACTACACCCTGCGCATGACGCCCATTGAAGGCGGCAAGAAGCTGCAGGTGCGTGGCTACATCGGTCCGTTCTACCGTACACAAGTTTGGCAACGTGTGGAGTGAACGCGTCCCCCCTTTTCTGCATGGAAAACCAATGAACCGATTTCAAGTGAAAAAAGTCGCCGTGCTCGGCGCGGGCGTGATGGGCGCGCAGATCGCTGCGCACCTGGTCAACGTCAAGGTACCAGTGGTGCTGTTCGATCTTCCCGCGAAGGAAGGCCCCAAGAACGGCATCGTCACCCGCGCGGTGGAAGGCCTGAAAAAGCTCAAGCCTTCGCCCTTGGGTGTGGCCAGCGATGCCGACCTGATCGGCCAGGCCAACTACGAAGAGCACATGGAGCAGTTGAAAGACTGCGACCTGATCATCGAGGCCATCGCTGAGCGCATGGACTGGAAGCTCGATCTGTACCAGAAGATCGCGCCCTTCATCGCCGAGCACGCCATCGTCGCGTCCAACACCTCGGGCCTGTCGATCACCAAGCTCAGCGAAGTGTTGCCCGAGGCGATCAAGCCGCGCTTCTGCGGCATCCACTTCTTCAACCCGCCGCGCTACATGACGCTGGTGGAGCTGATCGCCACGCCCACCACCGAGCCGCAGATCCTGGACGACCTCGAAACCTTCGTCACCAGCGGCCTGGGCAAGGGCGTGGTGCGCGCCAAGGACACGCCCAACTTCGTGGCCAACCGCATCGGCATCGCCGGCATGCTGGCCACCATGAAAGAGGTGGAGAACTTCGGCCTCACCTACGACGTGGTCGACGACCTCACCGGCAAGCGCCTGGGCCGCGCCAGCAGCGGCACCTTCCGCACCGCCGACGTGGTGGGCCTGGACACCATGGCCCACGTCGTCAAGACACTGCAGGACAACCTGAACGAACAGACCGACCCGTTCTACGGCAGCTTCGGCACGCCGCCCGTGCTGGCCAAGCTGATCGAGATGGGGAACCTGGGCCAGAAGGCCAAGGCTGGCTTCTTCAAGAAGGTCGGTCGCGACATCCTGCGCTTCGACTTGGACAGCGAAGACTACGTGCCCGCCGGCGAGAAGGCCGACGAGGTCTACGGCCGCATGCTCAAGCGCCCGGCCGCCGAGCGCCTGAAGCTGCTGCGCAACAGCGAAGGCCCACAAGGCCAGTTCCTCTGGGCGATCCTGCGCAACAGCTTCCACTACGCCGCGGTGCACCTGGCCACCATCGCCGACACCGCGCGCGACGTGGACCAGGCCATGCGCTGGGGCTTCGGCATGAAGCAGGGCCCGTTCGAACTCTGGCAGGAAGCCGGCTGGCTCGACGTGGCGAAGATGGTCCAGGAGGACATCGATGCCGGCAAGGCGCTCTCCAAAGCGCCGCTGCCCGAGTGGGTGTTCAAAGGTCCGGTGGCTGAAGCCGGTGGCGTGCACACCGCCCAGGGTTCGTGGAACCCGACCAAGGGCGTGTTCGAAGCGCGCCGCAGCCTGCCCGTCTATGGGCGCCAGCATTTCCCCGAGCTGCTGCAGGGCGAAGCCGGACCGAAGTTCGAAACGGCCGGCACCACCATCGAAGAGAACGATGCCATTCGCGTGTGGACGCTCGACGGTGAGGTGCTGATCGCCAGCATCAAGACCAAGATGCACGCCATCAGTCCCGAGGTGTGCGAAGGCCTGATGAGCGCTGTGGATCTGGCCGAACGGGAATACCAGGGTCTGGTGGTCTGGTCGGGCGACGAACCCTTCAGCGCCGGCGCCGACCTGCAGGCCATGCTGCCGGCCTTCATGGCCGTGGGCGTGAGCGCCATCGAAGACGCCGAAGGCTTCATGCAGCAGACCATGCTGCGCCTGCGCTACGCCAACGTGCCAGTGGTCAGCGCCGTGCGCGGCCTGGCGCTGGGCGGTGGGTGCGAGCTGGCCGTGTACAGCGCGCGCCGCGTGGTGCACATGGAGAGCTACATCGGTCTGGTGGAAGTCGGCGTGGGCCTGGTGCCGGGCGCCGGCGGCCTGACCTACATCGCCCGCCGCGCCGCCGAGAACGCCGAGACCTCCACCGGCAAGGACTTGCTTCCCTTCCTCACCGAAGGCTTCACTGCCGCGGCCATGGCCAAGGTGGGCACCAGCGCGCTGGAATCCCGCAAGCTGGGCTACGTGCTGCACTCCGACGTGATCGTGCCGCACAAGGACGAGCTGCTGTTCGTGGCCATCAACGAGGCGAAGGCCTTGTTCAATGGTGGCTACCGCGCCCCGCACAAGCGCCTGTTCCCGGTGGCCGGGCGCGACGGCAAGGCCACCATCCTGGGCAGCCTGGTCAACATGCGCGACGGCGGCTTCATCAGCCAGCACGACTTCCACATCGCCTCGCTGATCGCGGGCGTGGTGACGGGGGGTGACGTCGATCCCGGAACGCTGGTGAATGAGGATTACCTGATGACGCTGGAGCGCCGCGCGTTCTGCTCGCTGATCGTGCATCCCAAGACCCAGGAACGCATCCTCGGCATGCTCAACACGGGCAAACCCGTCCGCAACTAAGGACTCGACATGAGCAAACAAATTCAAGACGCCTACATCGTCGCCGCCACCCGCACCCCCATTGGCCGTTCGCACAAGGGCTCGTTCAAGCACCTGCGCCCCGACGACCTGCTGGCGCACGCCCTGCGTTCGGCCATGGCCCAGGTGCCGGGCCTGGACCCGAAGGCCGTGGAAGATGTGATCTGCGGCTGCGCTATTCCCGAGGCGCAACAAGGCCTGAACGTGGCGCGCATCGGTGCCATTCTGGCCGGTCTGCCCAACTCGGTGGGCGGCATCACCGTCAACCGCTTCTGCGCCTCCGGCCTCTCGGCCGTGCAGATGGCGGCCGACCGCATCCGCGTCGGTGAGGCCGACGTGATGATCGCCGCCGGCACCGAGAGCATGAGCATGGTGCCGATGATGGGCAACACGCCCAGCCTCTCGCCCACCATCTTCCGCAACACCGACGACGTGGAGAGCTACGGCATCGCCTACGGCATGGGCCTGACGGCCGAGAAGGTGGCCCAGCAGTGGAAGGTGTCGCGCGACGCGCAGGACGCGTTCGCCGTGCAGTCGCACCAGCGCGCCGTGCTGGCCATGAAGAACGGCGAATTCACCGACGAGATCACGCCGGTGGAAGTGACCGACCGCAGCGTGGACCTGGAGAGCGCCGAGGTCAGCACCACGAGCCGCATCATCCGCCTCGACGAAGGCGCGCGCCCCGACACCTCGCTCGAAGGCCTGGCCAAGCTGCGCACCGTGTTCGCCGCGCGCGGCTCGGTCACGGCCGGCAACAGCTCGCAGACCAGCGATGGCGCGGGCGCACTGATCCTGGTGAGTGAGGCGGCGCTCAAGCGCTACAACCTCACGCCGCTGGCGCGTTTCGTGAGCTACGCGTCGCGTGGCGTGCCGCCCCACCTGATGGGCATAGGCCCGGTGGAAGCGATCCCGGCTGCGCTGAAAAACGCGGGCCTGAAGCAGGACGACATCGACTGGTTCGAGCTGAACGAAGCCTTTGCCGCACAGTCGCTCGCGGTGATGAACACGCTCGGCCTGGACCCGGCCAAGGTCAACCCCATGGGCGGTGCCATCGCGCTGGGCCACCCGCTGGGTGCCACCGGCGCCATCCGCGCCGCGACCGTGGTGCACGCGCTGCGCCGCCACAACAAGAAGTACGGCATGGTCACGATGTGTGTGGGCATGGGGCAGGGCGCCGCGGGGGTGTTCGAAAGGGTCTGACAACCTCCCCCGCGCCGCTTCGCGTCACCCCCCGAGGGGGCGGCACTGGCGGCCCGGCGAAGCCGGTTCCGCGGTGCCCTGGCTGAAGGCATGTCGTCGCGCACACGACTTTGCTGTTCGGTCCCATTGTGCAAACTTGTGCCCATGAACACACACGTCTTCGACCAGGCCATCGCACTCACCCCCACCGCTGACGGCCAGTACACCGGCGCCACCTCGCCGGCCTACGCCAACATGGTGGGACCTTTCGGCGGCGTCACCGCCGCCACCGCGCTCAACGCCGTGCTGCAGCACCCGGGGCTGCTCGGCGAGCCGCTGTCGCTCACCGTCAACTTCTGCGCGGCGCTGGCCGACGGGCCGTTCGGCGTGACGGCGCGGCCGGTGCGCACCAACCGCTCGACCCAGCACTGGGTGATGGACATCACCCAGGCCAACGGTGAGGGCGGGATCGACACCGTGTTGACCGCCTCGGCCGTCACGGCCGCGCGGCGCACCACCTGGAGCGTGGACGACGAGGCCATGCCCACCGTGCCACCGGTCGCCGAGGTCTCACCCTACACCGTGCCGGCCCCCGTGGCGTGGATCCAGCGCTACGAGATGCGGCCCATCGAAGGGCCGATTCCCCACATCTGGGACGGCGGCGGCGACCACAGCCGCTCACGCATGTGGGTGCGTGACGCCGAGCCCCGCGTGCTCGACTTCTGTGGCCTCACCGCGCTGGCCGATGTGTTCTTTCCGCGCGTCTGGCTGCGCCGCGCCACGCCGGTGCCGGTGGGCACGGTGTCCATGACGGTGTATTTCCATGCCGGTGCGGCGCCGCTGGCCGGTTGTGGCCACGGCTGGCTGCTGGGCCAGGCGCGGGCGCAGGCCTTTCGCAATGGCTTCTTCGACCAGACCGCGCAACTCTGGAACGAAGGCGGTCACCTGCTGGCCACCTCGCACCAGATCGTCTACTACAAGGCGTGAACGAGGCGCTAAACAAGGCTTGAGCCGGCCCTACGGCCGCCCCAGCAGCAGGTACAGCCCCGTGTAGCCGCGTGCGGCGTGCACCAGGCTCAGGTAGAACGGCCCCACCCCGGTGTCCGCGCCGATGAACAGGCTGGAGCCGGTGCGCAGCCCCTTGAAGCTGATCTCGCTGCGTTGCAGCCAGGCGTTGCCGGCTTCCAGCGAGCCACCGGCAAACACCGCACGTGCCACGCCCACGTTCCAGGGCATGCGCCGGTAGTAGGTGATGCGGCCGAACAGCAGGTGGTTGCCAGCCACCTGGCCCACCCGGTAACCCGAGAGGTTCTGGAAACCGCCCAGTGAATATTCGTCCAGCGCGCCCAGTGGAATCTGGTTGACGTAGGCCAGCCGGGCGCCCAGGTTGAAGGTGTGCTCGCCCCATGAGCGCACCGCCGTGAAGCTGCTGTCCAGCCGCACGAATTCGGAGCTGTTGCCGCTGTTGCGCAAACGGCCGAAGACCAGATCGCCCTTCAGTCGGTGGCCGCTCGAAGGGAAGTTGGCGTAGTCCAGCTGGTCCGAGATCAGCGCCGCGTGCAGGCCGGTTTCGCGCCAGCGCTGGGTGGACAGGTCCAGCGACTGGTTCGCCACGCTGCTGCTCACTAGGTCGGGCGCGGCGCGGCGCGCGCTGCCCACCAGGCCCAGCCGCAGTTCGCCCAGGCTGCCCTGCAGGCCGATGGGCCAGCCGATGTCGGCACCCACCTGCAGGCCACGGCGTTTGCCGGTGGCAACTTGCTGGCCGTCGGCATCGAACACGTCCACGCGCTTCAGGCTGGCGTCGGCCCAGGCCGACACGAACCAGTTGGCACGCCGGTCCAGCGGCTGGTAGAACTCGGTGAACGCGCCCAGCGTCTCGCCCAGCTGGAAGCGGTTGCGCCATTCGGCGCCGCGGCGGTTGACCCAGTGCCGGTTGTGGCTCAGGCGCAGGTTGAATGCGCCCTGGCCATCGAAATCGGTGCGCAGGTCGAGTCCGAGCCGGAAGTAATTGGGGCCCCAGCGGTTCTCGCGCAGCCGCACCACCAGCGCTTCCTCGCGGCTGCTGCCGATGCGCTCCAGGCGGTAGTCCACCTGCTCGTAGTCGCCCGTGGCCGCCAGCTGCTGCACGTCGTCTTCGATGCGCGCCAGATCGATCGGCTGACCGGGTTCGCTCTCCACCATCTGCGACAGCCGCTGGGCCCTCGAAGCGTCCACGCCCTCGAAGCGCAGCGCGCCCACGCGGCCCGCCGTGGTCACCCCGGTATCGGCCACGGCCTGGCGCTGCGCGACCCAGTCGGCGTACTGCGCCGGGCTGACGGCGAAGCGGTTCAGCGCTTCGCGCACCGACACGGCGTATTCGGTGCCGAGCCGCACGAGTTCGGGCGCCCGGTTGAAATTGGCCGAACTCAGCGTGCCCAGCGGTGGCTGCAGCAGCAGGTCCTGCGTGGTCAGGGTGGCGATGCTGGCCTGCACGTTCTGCTCGGTCAGGATGTTGACCATCTGCGTCGTGATGCCCAACAGACTGCCCAGCGTTTCGCGGCCCGCCAGCGGCGTGCCGATGCTCACCGCGATGATCACGTCCGCCCCCATGCGCCGCGCCACGTCCACCGGCAGGTTGTTCACCAGTCCGCCGTCGCCCAGGATGCGGCCGTCGAGCTCCAGCGGGGAGAACACGCCCGGCACCGACATGCTCGCGCGCAGGGCGGCGGCGAGGTCGCCGTGGTCCATCACCACGGCCTGGCCGGTCTCCATGTCCGTGGCCACGGCGCGAAACGGCGTCGGCAAGCCGTCGAAGCTGGCCCGGTGTCGCGCGGGCAGGGTGTAGCGGCGCAGCATGGTTTCCAGCGCCCGCGTCGACACCGCGCCCGTGGGCAGGCGGAACTCGCCGTCGCGAAAGCCCAGCCGCAACACCGGCGAGAGTTCCAGGTCTTCTTCTTTGCGCCGTTGCGACAGCAACTGACGCGGCTCGCGCGAGTCGAAGAGGCTGCCCCATTCCAGCGCCAGGATCTCGCGCTCCAGTTCGTCGGCCGTCATGCCACTGGCGTACAGGCCACCGATGATCGCGCCCATCGACGTGCCGACGATCAGGTCCACCGGCACGTGCGCCGCTTCCAGCACCTTGAGCACGCCCACGTGCGACAGTCCGCGCGCGCCACCGCCGGAGAGCACCAGGCCCACGCGAGGCCGCGCCGGGGATGTGGTGGGGTTCGTATCGGCCGCAACGGCGTGCGCCGGCCAGAGCCCGGCCAGCAGGGCCAGCGACAGACACAGGACGGCGAGCGGGCGTGTGGACAACATGGCGGGGCGCGGGGCTTTCTCGATGATCTCCGGAGTGTAGGCGCCTGTCGCCGAATGGGCATGGCACTCCAGACAGCGCGCGGCAATCGTGTTAACTTGGCGCCCTTTTCGGCGCACGGCCGCAACCCAACCCAGCACAAGCCCATGAGCGACATCCTCGTCCACACCGAAGCCGGCGTCACCACGCTGACCTTCAACCGCCCCGACAAGAAGAACTCCATCACCGCCGCGATGTACGCGGCGCTGGCCGACGCGCTGGAAGCCGCCGAGGCCGACCCGGCCGTGCGCTGCGTGCTGTTCCAGGGCAACGAGACCACCTTCAGCGCCGGCAACGACATCGGCGACTTCCTGAACAACCCGCCCGCGACGCAGGACTCGCCGGTGTTCCGTTTCCTGCGCGGCATCGCGCAGTTCAGCAAGCCCGCGCTCGCCGTGGTGTGTGGCCCGGCCGTGGGCATCGGCACCACGTTGCTGTTCCACTGCGATCTGGTCTACGCGGGCGACAACGCGGCCTTCTCCATGCCCTTCGTCAACCTCGGCCTGTGCCCCGAAGCGGCGTCGAGCCTGCTGGTGCCGCAGATGCTGGGCTACCACCGCGCGGCCGAGGCGCTGCTGCTGGGCGAGCCCTTCATGGCCGAGGCCGCGCTCGAAGTCGGACTCGTCAACCGCGTGCTGCCGCCCATGGAGGCCGCGGGTTACGCGCAGGCCGTGGCCCGCAAGCTCGCCGCCAAGCCCCTGAGCTCGCTGATCGAGACCAAGCGCCTGATGAAAAAAAGCCAGAGCCAGCTGGTGATGGCGCAGATGGCCGAAGAGGGCGTGAGCTTCGGCCGCATGCTCGGCGAGCCGGCCGCCAAGGAAGCCTTTGGGGCCTTCATGGAACGCCGCAAGCCGGACTTCTCGAAGGTCTGAGGCCCTAAACCGGCGCTGATTCGACGATGCGCACCGCGAGCTGCCACAGCGCCAGCCGGTGCGCGGCGGCCAGCGCATCGACCGATGCGTCGGCCAGCGGGATGTCGATGTTGGCCTGACCCAGCCTCGGCGCGGCGCCGTTCGGGCGGGAGTCGGTCAGCCACCAGCGCGCCTGCAGACTCAGCGTCTGGCGCCCGGTGTCGGCCATCAGGGTGACGATCTCCACCCGCAAGCGCCGGGCGGGGTTCACCCCGGCCAGCACGGGGGCCCGCCAGACCAGTCCCGGCCCGCGCAACACCGCCAGATCGGCCACCAGCAGGCGCGGAATGGCGTCGCGCAACGGCTCCACCCAGCGGTGGCCGGTCAGCGGTTGCAGGCTGGCCGCGCCGCTGGCGACCACCAGGGTTTCGCGGTCCAGGGCACCCGGCAACACCACCGTGCTGGCCACCTCCCACCGTGCCCCGTCGCCTGCACGCGCGGCGGGCACCGGTCCCGGTGGCGGGCTGCGCAGCTCGTACCAGTGCATGGCCACCGGCGGGCGGGCGCAGGCCGTCAACAGCCAGGGCGCCACCGCCAGACCCGCGAAACCTGCCAGTGCGATCCGGCGCTTCATGGCTTCACCTCCTGGCGGCCGCGCAGCAGCGCGTCCGGTTGCTGTTCCAACGTCTCGGCCAGGTCGCGCAGCGCGCGGGCGGCGCGGGACAGATCCTCCAGGGCCCGGTCGGCACCGACCATGAGCGCCGAGTCCCCCGCGGTGGCTTCGCGCAATGCCGCCGCGGTGCGCCCCACCTCGTCGGCGGCGCGCTGCAGATTGGTCACCAGCGGCGCGTCGGGCGCCAGCAGTTTGGACACCCGCTCCGATGTGCGCTCCACCCCGACGGCGCTCTGGTTCACCGACCGCGCGGACGCACCCACGGCGTCCATGGCTTCGCGCGTGGCGACCAGCGAGCGCTGCAATTCATTGGCCAGAGGGTCCATGCGCTGGTCCATGCGCGAGGACATGCGCTTGAGCGACGCGGTGAGGGCGCCCAGATCGTCCAGGGCCTGCTTGAGCTGCGGGCCCGACACGATGGCCCGGGCCGATGACGCAATGGCCGCCAGGTCGTCGGCGATGGCCCGGAAGTCCATGCCTTCGAGTTGTGCCCGCAGGTTCTGGATGGCGGTGGCCGTGGTGGGGATTTCGGTGACGCCCTGGTAGGTGCCGCGCACGCTGCTCTTGCGCTGCGGGCGCAGATCGAGGTCCACGTACAGCAGGCCGGTGAGCAGGCTCTGCGTGGCCAGCTGCGCGCTCAACCCGCGTTTGATGAGGGCCGGCAGGGCCAGGCCCACGTCCACGTCGGCGCGCTTGCCGTCGAGCCCGCCGACGGCATCGCTGTCGAGCGCGGCCACCACGGGAATGGAGAAGCTGTCGGTGGCGCGGTCGTAGAACACCTCGATCGACTCGACGCTGCCGACCCGCACGCCGCGGAACACCACGGGCGCCCCCACCTGCAGGCCATACACCGAACCATTGAAATGCATGACGACACGCTCCTGGCGGGTGAAAAAGTGGTTGCCCGCGAGGGCCATGATGGCGGTGGCGATCAGGGCCAGGCCGGCCACCACGAAGCCGCCGATCAGGGTGGCGTTGGCCTTTGATTTCATGCGCGGTCCTCCGCAGCGCCTCGGCGCAGGAACAACCGAACGCCCTCCGGGCCTTCGCGCAGGAGGTCGCGCGGCGGCCCCAGCGCGGTCATGGTGCGCGACCGGGCGTCGAGGAACAACAGGCGATCAGACAGGGCAAAGATGCTGTCCAGCTCGTGGCTGACCATCACGACCGTGGTGCCCAGGTCGTCGCGCAGGTGCTCGATGAGCTCGTCCAGGTTCGCCGAGGTCAGCGGATCCAGGCCCGCGGAGGGTTCGTCCAGAAACAGCAAGGGTGGGTTCAAGGCCAGCGCCCGCGCGATGGCGGCGCGCTTCTTCATGCCGCCGCTGAGCGTGGCGGGCGCCACGTCGAAGCTGCCGGCCAGCCCCACGAGCGCCAGCTTGAAGCGGGCCTCCTGTTCGCATTCGGCGGCGCTCATGTCGGTGAACACCTGCATCGGCAGCATCACGTTTTCGCCCACGGTCATGCTGCTCCACAAGGCACCGGCCTGGAAGGTGACGCCGAAAGCCTGCATCAGCGTGCGCTTCGTTGCGGTGTCCGCCGCGTACAGGTCGTGGTCGCCGTGGAACACCTGGCCCACCGCCGGCACCTGCAGGCCGATGAGGTGGCGCATCAGCGTGCTCTTGCCGCAGCCGCTGCCGCCGGCAATGGCCAGCACCTCGCCGGGCAGCACATCGAACGTGAGGTCGCGCTGGACCACGTTGTCACCGAAGGCCATGGTGAGTTCGCGCACCCGAACCAATGGGGTCTGCGCGGCGGGCTGGACGGCGCGGGCCGGTTCTTCGACGTGAGGCGGGTGGGCAATGTCGGTCATCAGAAATCCAGGCGCTGGAACACCACGGTGAGCACGGAGGCGGCCACGACAATCCAGACGATCGCTTGTACCACCGATGCGGTGGTGGCGTCGCCCACCGCCTGCGCGCTGCGCCCGGCCGACATGCCCTGCAGGCAGCCGGCCAGTGCCACCAGCACGGCGTACACCGTGCCCTTGATCAGCCCCACCAGCACGTGGGGCAGGGTCAGCGAGTCCAGGCTGGCGACCACATATTCCTGCGGCGTGACGCCGTAGATGACCACGGCCACCAGCCAGCCCACGGCCATGCCCACCACCGCACCAAAGGCCGTGAGCATGGGACCCACGATGAGCAGTGCCAGCACACGCGGCAACACCAGAAAGTCGAACGGGTTCACGCCCAGGGTGGTCAGCGCATCGATCTCTTCGTTGGCGCGCATGCTGCCGATCTGTGCCGCGAAAGCCGCACCCACGCGCCCGGCCAGCACAATGCCCACCAGCAAAGCCGCCACTTCGCGCACCACGCCCACCGTGACCAGGTCGGCGATATAGGTCTGGGCGCCGAAGCGTTGCAACTGCGCGGCGCCCATGTAGGCCACGATCAGGCCCACGAGAAAGCACACCAGCGACACGATGGGCAGGCTGCGCGGCCCGGTCTGTTCGATCTGCCACATCAGGTCCGACGTCCGCATGTCGCTGGCCCCGCGCAGCCAGCGGCCCAGCGAAAGCAGCACTTCGCCCACGAAGGTCAGCGACTCGCGGCGCGTGTCCCAGGCGCCCATGGCGCGAGCGCCCACACGCGTCACGGGCCCGGGCGGCTGGGGATCGGGGGTGTCTGTTGCCGGCGGCGCCGCATTCAAGGCCAGCGCCAGGACCTCTTGCAGGCCTTGGGGCAAGCCGTTCAGATCGACCGACACCGCGCGGCGCATGAGTGGCTCCAGCTGTTGCCACAGGCGCCCGGCGAGCACGGCATCCCACGACTGCAGCGCCGTGGCCGTCACCGCCACCGGGCCCGCGAGGTCCGGGGCGGGCAGGTCGGGCAAGGCGCCGCGGTGCCCACGCCACGCACCGCCGAGCTCAAGCACCCACGCATCGCCCTGCGAGAGCCAGCGTGCCACGGGAGGCCGCGTCTCGTCATTCACCGCCGTCGCGTCCGACGAGGCGCTTCCACTGGGGGCATGGTGCATGAAAAAAACAGCCTCTTCGTTGGAGTTTCGGATTCGGTTGATCGTGCCGTCTGTGCGTCGGCGAACGAAGGATGACAGGCCCGGCTTCCATGATCAAGTCGGCGGTTGAACAGCTGCACATCGCCTCCGATCCCCGCTTCAAGAGCCCGGTCTCACAGGCGCTGAAACATCACCAGTGCGTCGGTGTAGCCGTGCACGGGGTGCAGAAACGCCTCCGGGAGGCGCCCGACGGTCTCGAAGCCCATGCCGGTCCACAGCTTCACGGCCCGGAGGTTGCTGGCGATCACGAAGTTGAACTGCATCGCCCGAAACCCCTGCGCCCGCGCCGTGTCCAGCGAGTGCGCGCACATGGCGCGAGCCACCCCCTGGCCCGTGGCATCGGCCGCCGTCATGTAGCCGCAATTCGCCACGTGCGACCCGCCGCCCTGGCGGTTCGGGTGCAGCACATACGTGCCCAGCACCCGCTGCCCGTCTTCGGCCACGAAACACTGGAAGCCCGGCGCCAGCCAGGCGGCCAGGGCGGCCGCCCGGCCCGTGTCGCGCGGGAAGTCGTAGGTTTCGCCTGCGCGGATGATCGGCTCCATGATCTGCCAGAGGCTGTCATCGTCGGCGGGGGTGGCTGGGCGGATCGTCAGCATGGGGAGCGCTTCCTGTTGGGCGTTGAAGGAGGGGGTCATTTTCTCTTGCGGTCCGCGCTCGTGCGCCGGGGTACGACGTCGTTTCTCGCGCTCAAGGGGCGGGCATGGTCTTATTGACCTGCACCTGCTTGGGTGGCGACGGTGGCTGACTGTTTGGCTTCAGTTGCGTGGGTCAGATTGCGGCCAGGAGCGGTCGTAGCCCAAATGTGAAAGCAGTCGTTCTCCGTTGAGATGGGAGGCTTGACCAGGTTTGCCGGGTCAAAGCCAAACAATTCATGGGTTGAGCGTCAATGCGCTGAGGATGGCGGGTCGACGGGCGCAAACAAGAATATCTGTGGATCTTCCGCGTCGAAGCTCTGCCCAGCGATATTTCGCTCGAAATACATTGCGATGGTTTCCTTTTGGCGATGACTAAACGCGTCGTAGAGCATCGGTGATAGGACGATGTTCTCGCACTTCCGGAGGATCAACTTAGACAATTCATATAGCTGCAGAGCCCCTCGGGAAGACAGAAGGCGATCAAAGGATGTTTCAACTTGCTTGGAGTGTTCCGTCAAGCACGAGAGCACTGCCAATGTCTTTCCGCGATATGGCAGCACGTTCAGGCTCACCATTGCTGGCGCGTCTGTTTCTTCCGACCAGAGGTCGGTAGTGAAGAAAGAACTGACTGCTACTCCGGGCGGTGCTTCAAGGTACAGCAGGAAATGATTCAAACAACTCCATTGCTGGGTCAAGAAGGCGTTGTCATACCTTTCCTTGATTTGGTGCACCAGATAGCTGGCCATCATCTGTTCGACAGCCTGCAGACCGGGAGCAGATGGTTCATCTCTTGGGATGAGACCGTTGTCAGCGCCTCGAAGGTAATTTGTCTGGGTATCGATGCCAGACTTCATGGAAGCATGCGCCTCCTTAAGAACTGCTCGATACGCAACTAAAAAAAGATGCTGGGCGTTTGCGGCATCTATAGGTCGGGATTCGATGGGTGCGAACATCTGTTGGTCATGTGCGCTGCAAAGTCCAGTGAACGTTGTCGCCTTGTTTCGACCAACCTCAACGAACTGCAGAGTCGGCCCTTCCGAGAAGCTCGTGCGGAGCCTTGGCATGACAACGTGCCCTTTGTGGTGAATCAAGTCGAGTACACGTGAGTTCTGAACCGAATGAGCTCGAATTGCAGATTTCGAGCACTTGCTGGCTGGCCACATGCAGATATCGAAGGTGCTTGCCAGTTGCTTGACACCTTCCGCGAAGAGCTTTTGCCTGACCAATCGTTCAACTTCGTTCATTTCGTCCAACCTAGATCTAAAAGTCAGAACACAGGATATCCACAATCGCGGACCTAAGGCAAAGGCGCATAGCACCCTAGGTTTGATATCAAGCTTGAAGTTCAGCGAACTGTGCTCATGATCAGAATTCGCGGATCCGAAAATTGACTATGCCCCCAAGTTCGTCAAGGAACTGGATCAGCTGTGCGAAGGAGTTCGCCACCTGCATTGCAGCCTACAGACCGAGAAGGTCTGAGTCCACTGGATCAAGGAGTCAGTGTTGAGAGGGAGCCATAGGACAGAGGGGACAGTTCCTCGATGAACTCAGCGACCACTTTGCGCGTGGTGCATGGATGTCCGCTCCGGGTCGACATGAGTCCGTGGCGACCTTGACCAGTGCGCCCGATAGGGAGGCTGGCCGGACCGGTGGCGCCACCCGGGCCGTCTGTGTAGCATCGCCCTCTCGTTCTTCGAAAGGCTCCGCCATGTCCTACATGCTCCTGATCCACGAACCGGTTGGCCAGCGCGCCACCCGCACCGAAGCCGAAGGCCGCGCCGCCTATGCCGCCATGCAGGCTTTTGGCGAGGGGCTCGCGGCCGAGGGCAAGCTCAAGGCGGTGGAGTCGCTCGCCGGGCTGTCGAGCGCGGTGCGTGTGAGCCAGGCCGGGGGGCATGCGCAGGTGCTGGACGGACCATTTGCCGAAGCCAAGGAAATGATCGGCGGCTTCTTTCTGTTGCAGAACGTGGGCCGCGAAGAAGCCATCGCCATCGCCCAGCGCTGCCCCGCAGCGCAGTGGGCCACCGTCGAGGTGCGCCCGCTCGCGCCCTGTTTCGACGAGAGCCGGGCTTGAGCGATTCCTAAGATCCTAGGGTTTCTACCTGGTCGGGCGCTGTCGAAAACGCCCAACCTGTTTCGTCGTACCCACAGAAGCCGCTGTACCGGCTTCGCGTGAGGCCCGGCAAGTCCGCCGCCGCCCGCGTCGACGAACAGGAGTCTTGTGCATGAAGCCCCGCATCCACACCTGCCTGTGGTTTGACACCCAGGCCGAAGAAGCCGCCCGCTTCTACACCGCGCTGTTTCCCAATTCCCGCATCACCAGCGTGCTGCACTATGGCACCGGCGACCCCATGCCCGAGGGCGCGGCGATGCTGGTGACCCTGGAACTCGACGGCCATGCGCTGTCTCTGCTCAACGGCGGCCCGCATTTCACACTCTCGCCCGCCGCTTCGCTGGTCGTGAGCTGTGCCGACCAGGCTGAGATCGACCGCTGCTGGGCCGCGCTGTCGGCCGTGCCCGAGGCCGAGATGTGCGGTTGGCTGGTGGACCGCTGGGGCGTCTCCTGGCAGATCGTGCCGCAGCGCTTCATGGAGCGCATGGAAGAGCCGCCCAGCCCGGCCCGGGAGCGCATGACCACCGCCATGAGGCAGATGCGCAAGCTCGATATCGCCGCGCTCGAACGCGCCTACGCCGGCACACCGTGAACCCCCCACAGGAGATCGCCATGAAAACCCTGCACTTCGACATCCTGATCAACGCGCCGCGCGAGCACGTGTGGCGCACCATGCTGCAGTCACCCACCTACGAACAGTGGACCGCCACCTTCTGTGAAGGCTCACGCTACGAGGGTTCGTGGGACGAGGGCCAGACCATCCGCTTCCTCGGCCCGAGTGAACAGGGCATGGTCGCCGAGATCGCGGCGCACCGGCCGGCCGAGTTCGTCTCGATCCGGCACCTGGGCATGATCGACAAGGGTGTCGAAGACACCCACAGCGAAGCGGTGCGCGCCTGGGAGCCGTGCTTTGAAAACTACACCTTCACCGACGAGGCGGGCGGCACCCGCTTGCGCGTCGATTGCGACGTGTTCGGCACCTACGAGGACTGGATGGCGCAGACCTGGCCGAAGGCGCTGCAGTCCCTCAAGACCGTCTGTGAAACCCCGGCCTGAAGCCCTCCAGGAGAAACCCATGCGATTCATGATCATCGTCAAGTCCTGCCCCGAGTTCGAGGCCGAAGTCACACCCGAAGCCCCCGAAGAACTGATGGCCGAGATGGCCACGTACCACGAGGAACTGGCGCGCGCCGGCGTGCTGCTCGACGGCAGCGGCCTGCACCCCAGCCGCACCGGCTGGCGCATCCACTACGACGCTTCAGGCCAGCGCGTCGTGGACGGCCCCTTCGCCGAAGCCAAGGAACTGATCGCGGGCTACACCCTGATCCAGGTGCGCTCGCGCGAAGAGGCCATGGAATGGAGCCGCCGCTTTCCCAACCCCGCGGGTCGTGGCAAGCAAGCCGTGATCGAGCTGCGCCAGCTCATCGAGCTCGACGAGTTCCCGCCCAGCGAGGCGCTGGACAAGTTCAAGCAGATGGAAGCGCAGCAGAAAGCCTGATTGCCCTCCCACACCACCGGCCAACGAACCCAACTCCAAGGAGAACCTCTCATGTTCCGCCAGATCTTCGTCAACCTGCCCATCAAGGACATGGCCCGTTCGCAGGCCTTCTTCAAGGCCCTGGGCCTCACGTTCAACCAGCGCTTCACCAACGAGCAGGGCGCCTGCCTGGAGATCGGGGAGAACTTTTTCGCCATGCTGCTGGTTGAGCCCTTCTTCCAGGGCTTCACCAAGAAGCCCCTGAGCGACGCGCACAAGACCACCGAGGTGCTGATCGCCCTGTCGGTCGACAGCCGTGCCGAGGCCGAAGAAGTGGTGCGCAAGGCCGTGGCCGCGGGCGCCACCACGCCCAACCCGCCGCAGGACCACGGCTTCATGTTCCAGCACGGCTTTGCCGACCTCGACGGCCACCAGTGGGAGGTGTTCTGGATGGACGAAGCGGCGGCACCCGCGCAGATGTGAGTGCGAATCCCCCTCTCCCGCGTGCGGGAGAGGGCCGGGGTGAGGGTCTTTCCCAAGTCCCCGCAGTAAGCTCGCGCCCGTGCACTCCGCCGTTCACCAAACCATCGCCACCGTCTGGCGCATCGAGTCCGCCCGCATCGTCGCTGCCGTGGCGCGGCGCGTGCGCGATCTCGGCCTGGCCGAAGAACTGGCGCAGGACGCGCTGGTTGCTGCGCTGGAACACTGGCCGAAAGACGGCGTGCCGAACAACCCCGGCGCCTGGCTCATGACCACCGCAAAAAACCGCGCGCTCGACGCGCTGCGGCACCGCCAGATGGCCGACGCGCGGCACGAAGACATCGCACGCGACCTCGAAGCGCTGGGTTCGCTCACCGTGCCCGACTTCGTCGACGCGCTCGACGCCGCGCGGCAGGACGACATCGGCGACGACCTGCTGCGCCTCATCTTCACCGCCTGCCACCCGGTGCTCTCCACCGACGCGCGCGTGGCGCTCACGCTCAAGCTGCTCGGCGGCCTGAGCACGCACGAGATCGCGCGCGCCTTCCTCGTGCCCGAAGCCACCATCGCGCAGCGCATCGTGCGCGCCAAGCGCACGCTGGCCGACGCGAGCGTGCCTTTTGAGGTGCCGCGGGGCGGGCAACTGGCCGAGCGCCTGGGCTCGGTGCTGGAGGTGGTGTACCTGGTGTTCAACGAGGGCTACACGGCGACCAGCGGCAGCGACTGGATGCGCCCCGAGCTCTGCAACGAAGCCCTGCGCCTGGGCCGCATGCTCGCCGAGCTGGCGCCCGATCAGGCGGAGGTGCACGGCCTGGTGGCGCTGATGGAAATCCAGGCCTCGCGCACCGCCGCGCGCACCGACGCGCAAGGCGACCCCGTGCTGCTCAACCAGCAGAACCGCGCCCGCTGGGACCGCCTGCTGGTGCGCCGCGGCCTGGCCGCACTGGCGCGCGCCGAAGCGTTGGGCCAGCCACCGGGCAACTACCGCCTGCAGGCCCAGATCGCCGCCTGCCACGCGCGCGCCGCCCACGCCGACGCCACCGACTGGCAGCGCATCGCCGCGCTTTACGCCCAGCTGATGCAGGTGGCGTCCTCGCCTGTTGTCGAACTCAACCGCGCGGTCGCCGTGGGCATGGCCGAAACCCCGGCCGCCGGCCTCGCCATCGTCGAGACGCTGCTGCAGGACAAGGCCCTGCAGCGTTACCCTTGGCTGCACGCGGTGCAGGGCGATTTGCTGGAGAAGATCGGGCGCGGGGAGGAAGCGCGCGCCGCCTTCGTGCGCGCGGCCGAGCAGACATCCAATCAGCGTGAAAGCGCGCTGATGCGGGCGCGCGCCGACGCGGCTCAGCCGGGCAAGGGCTGAAGCACCATCATCTTGCCGAACGATGGCAGGTGCACCGTCTCGGTCAGTCGCACGCCACTGCGCTCAAACAGCGCTTCCCATTCCGCCCGGGTGCGTTCCCGGCCAGGCGTGCCCATGAACATCTGCATGTCGAACGACGCAGCGCCCAGGTCGGCGTGGTGGTCCGGCATCACCATCTCCAGCAGCACGATGGTCGCGCCCGCTGGGCGCGCTGCGGTGGCCACGTTGCGCAGCGCTCGCTTGGCCATCGTGTCGTCAAAACCATGCAGCACGGCGCTCATCAGGTAAGCCTCGCGCCCTCCAGTGGCCACCGGCAGCGCGCCGAACACATCCCCCGCCTCGAACACTGTGCGCGACAAACGTTCGGTGAGTGCGGCGCTGTGCGGCTGCGTGCGCCAGTAGGTTTGTGCCGCCGCGATGGTGCCGGCCCGGTCCACCACCAGCGCTTTCAGGTGTGGGTGGTGTTTCAGGATGGTCATCGACTTGCTTCCCTTGGACCCGCCCACGTCGATCACCCGGTCGAAGGCGCGCCAGTCGAAACTGGTGGCGAAGGAGTCACCGGTGAGCGCCTCCACCCGGTCCATCGCTTCGGCAAACAGCGCGTCAAAGGCCGGGTGCGCGTCCATGTGGTCGTAAAGGTCGGCGCCATGCGTCAGCCTGAATGGCGGTAAACCGCTGCGCAGCCCGTTCTCCAACTGCTCGAACCAAGGCCGGCTCATCTCGGGCGAGTTGTGCATCAGCACCATGGCGCGGACGTTGTCACTGCGGTCGGTGCGCAACGCGCTGGAGAGCTTGTTGTTGCGGTAGGTGGCCGGGCCGACTTCTTCAAACACCCCCATTGCGGCGAGAAAGCGCAACAGCCGCGCCAGCGCGTCGACCTGTACGCCCACCGCCCCGGCCAACGCCTTCGCAGCCATGCGCCGGTCGCCCAGCACGGTCGCGAGGTCGAGCTGGGCCGCCGCGTGCAGCGCCCGCGATTGCCAAAAGGCCGAGCCGATCTGCAGCAGGCGAAACGGGGCGGGTGTCAGGCGTTGCGGCCAGGCCTGCAGAAAGGCCGAGAAGCGCATGGCCTGGTCAAACGCACGGGCGGCCAGGCGTTGACGTTGCAACGTCATGCGGGGTCTCCCTCGGTGCCCGGTGTCGACGGGACCAGCGAAGCCAGGCCACCCGCGATCAACCGTCCGTTGAACAGCGCCAGTCGCTCCAGAAACGCCGCATCCATGGGCCGCTCCATCTGTTCCTCGAACACCTCCTTGAGCAGCAGCGGCGTCATCGCCAGGCTCACGAAGCTCATGCGCAGCACGTCGGGGTCCACCGCCGCGCTGAGCTGGCCGCTCTTCTGCAGGTCGCCCACGCGCCTGGCGCCCTGTGTGCGGCCACGCTCCAGCAACTGGCGGATGAAGCGTCGGCCCGGCCCATGCTTGAGCGCAAGCACCTTGAGGATCAGCTTCGGAAATTCCGGCGCAGCGAGCATGGTCTGGTAATACAGCCGCAGGTAGTCGGTGAAGCCGTCCAGCGAGGCGAGCATGTTGTTGTCCAACACCTCCAGCAAAGGGTTGAGCGTCGCGCGGATCATTTCCTCGTACAGCCCTTCCTTGTTGCCGAAGTAGTAGCTGATCATGGAGACGTTGACCCCCGCCATGTCGGCGATGCGGCGCGTGCTCACCTGGTGGTAATCGTCGGCGAGGAAGCAGACCTTGGCGGCGGCGAGCAGCCGTTCAGGCACGGGTGCTTCGATGGTGGGATTGTTCGGGGTGTTCATGGGCGCAGACCTTGTTGACGCCCCATCAGGTTACGCGTCGGGCGCCGCCGGAGGAAGCCGTTTCGTCAAACAAGATCGGCCATTTGTTTGGCGCTGCTTTCGCGGGGCGGTGCGGCCACAAAGGGCTTTTGCCCTGCGGCTCCCCGCAAGACCTGCGGGTGCCGACAATGGTGCTCCACTTCACCACCGAGCCCGTGCATGAACTCTTTTGGCAAACGCGCCCAGGGCGCCCGCCTCGAACGCATGATGGCCTCGCCACGCTGGGCGGGCCTTGGCTTTCGCAACATGCACCCCGTCGCGCCCGGCCTGCGCGACCCGACGGCAGCCCGGCCCACGCTGCGCGAGTTTCTGTCCAACGGCAACCGCCGCGTGCCCGGTGCGCCGCTGCCGTCGGTGGACCCGCGCGAAGCCTGGGGCCGCCCCAGCGCCAGCGGCCTGCGCGCCACCTGGCTCGGCCACTCCACCGTGCTGCTGGAGATGGACGGCCACCGCGTGCTCACCGACCCGGTCTGGGGCACGCGCGCCTCGCCGTTTCGCCTGCTCGGCCCCAAGCGCTTCCAGCCCGTGCCCCTGCGGCTGCGCGAGATGCCCGAGGTCGATGTGGTCGTGATCTCGCACGACCACTACGACCACCTCGACTACCCCACCATCCACGCCCTGGCCCGGCGCAGCAACGTGCCCTTCGTCACCTCGCTCGGCGTCGGCGCGCACCTGCAGGCCTGGGGCATCGCGCCCGAGCGCATCACCGAGCTCGACTGGTGGGAAACCCACCGCGTGCCCGGCACCGGCCTGACCGTCACCGCCGCGCCTTCGCAGCACTTTTCAGGGCGCGGCTTCAAAGACCGCAACGCCACGCTCTGGTCGTCCATGGTCCTGCGCAGCGAGCGCCACGCCGTCTTCTTCAGCGGCGACACCGGCCTCACCAGCGAATACGCGCTGATCCGCGAGCGCCTCGGCCCCTTCGATCTCGTCATGCTCGAAGTCGGCGCCTTCCACCCCTCGTGGGGCGACATCCACCTCGGCCCGGAGAACGCACTCAAAGCCCACCAGTTGCTCGGCGGTGGCGCCTTTTTGCCGGTGCACTGGGGTACCTTCAGCCTCGCCATGCACGCCTGGGACCAGCCCGCCGAAACCCTGCTCCAGCTCGCCTCGCCGCGCGAGCTGCTGCTCATGCCCCGGCTGGGCGAAGCGGTCGAGCCCGCCGAGCAGCGCGCGGTGCAACCGTGGTGGCGCGGGGTTGGGGCGGGGCGGGGCGCGCCGGTGCCCGTGGCCGAGCCACACGGAACTCGCGTACCCGGTGATCTGCCTTGGCCGATGGACTGAGCGCCAGCTGCGCTGCGGTGACAGCCGCCGCTTGCAGGCCGCCGTTCTTTCAGACAGCATGGCCGCCGCAACCACAGGAGACCCCCATGCAAGAGAACAAGCCCCGCGCCACCTTCAAACGGATGGAACAAAGCACCCAGCAGGACTGGGCCTGCATCCTGCCCGAAGCCATGGCGATGGCGAAATCGCTGCCCGACCGCGTGCTCGCCCACCTGAAGCTGCTCGACGGCGACCACGGCGGTTTCCCTGTCGACCGGCTCACGCACAGCCTGCAGACCGCGACGCTCGCGTTCAAGGACGGACGCGATGAGGAATACGTGGTGTGCGCGCTGCTGCACGACATCGGCGACACCCTCGGCAGCTTCAACCACCCGGACATCGCCGCCGCCATCCTCAAACCCTTCGTCAGCGAAGAGAACCTGTGGATGGTGCAGAACCACGGCATCTTCCAGGGCTACAACTTCTTCCACCACATCGGCCTGGACCGCAACATGCGCGACATGTTCAAGGACCACCTCCACTACGACCGTGCGGCCGAATTCGTCGAGCGCTACGACAACCCGGCCTTTGATCCGGCCATGGACGCGCTGCCCCTGCGCCACTTCGAACCCATGCTGCGCCGGCTGATGGCGGCGCCAAAGAACTCGGTTTACAAGGCGGCGATGCCGGGGGAGTAGGCGGCAGCCTGAAGCAGACGAAAAAAACCCCGGCGCGTGGGCCGGGGCAATGAGGAGTTCGGGAAACTTGTGCGGGTCAGGTGTTTTGTTGAATGCCGGCCAGCACCCAGCCGCCGTTGCCTTGGCGGGGCTTGGTCAGGTGCCATACTTCGTTGATGTCTTCGGGGTCGGCGCCGTCTTCCTGCACGCGGCCGGTGAAGTGCGTGCTGACCACATAGAGCGGGCCTTCTTCGGCCACTTCCAGCACGCTGGCTTCGAGTTCGAGCACGCGGGTTTCCTGCGTGGCGCCGTTGCGTTCGCGGATGTCCATCTGGATCTCGGCAAACATTTCGGGCGAGGTGAAGGCGCGGATGTCGTCGAGGTTGCCGGCGTCGTTGGCGGCCTGCAGGCGGATGAAGTTGACCTTGGCGTTGCGCACGAAGGCGGCGACGTCAAAGTCGGCCGGGATGACGCTGGCCGTCTGTGCCTGGCCGCCGAGGGCGGAACCGATCATGGAGCCACCCTGGCTGTAGCCGGTGCCGTTGCTGGCGTCGGGTGTGGGCGACTTGAAGGCTGAAGGCGTCTGCGGACGCGAACCGGCGGCACCGGCACCTGCATAAGCCATGCCACCCGAGCCACCCTGGGCCGCGGCGGCGCGCTTGCGCATGATGAAGCCGACCACCGCGATGGCGGCCATCACCAGCAGACCGATCATCAGCATGTTGGCCAGGCCTTCGCCGAAGCCGAGGTGCGAGGCGAGGGCGGCCAGGCCCAGGCCTGCGGCGAGGCCGGCGATCGGGCCCATCCACTTGCTGCGAGTGGACGCGGCGGCGGCGGCCGGGGCGCCGGCAGCGGGTGCTGCGGCGTTGGCGGGTGTCTGGGCCGGTGTGGCGTTGGGGGCCTTGGCGGGCGGTGCGCTCTGGCGCTGCATGCCAAAGGACTTGCCGCCGCCGATGCGCTTGGCTTCGGCATCCAGGGCCACGGACGACAGGCCGATGGCAAATACCATGGCCAGCAGGGAAAGGGTCTTTTTCATGGGGTCTCCTGTGAAAGGGATTCGAACTGGCAGAGAGTAGGCAGGTTCTGCTTCAAGAAAAAGCAGAAATATGTTGACGTATATTTCGTAAAAACAGGAGATTTCAGACCTGACGCCTGGTGTGAGCTTCGGGGGTGCGAACGCGGGCACCCGCAAGCTGGCAAAATCGCCGGTCTTCCGGACGGGGTGTTCTCCCGCTCCACCTTGCCGGGCCTTGCGCTCCGGCCCTCTGCCTTCCCCATTCTCTCCCATGACCCCATCGCCCCACGGCACCCTCGGCATCGACTTTGGCACCTCCAATTCGGCGGTGTCGTGGGCCGAACCCCAGGGCCTTGCGCGCCTGATTCCGCTGGAAGGCGAGGCGCTGGCCATGCCCACTGCCGTGTTCTTCAACGCCGAGGACCACCTCACGCACTTTGGCCGCGACGCGGTGGCGCAGTACCTGAGCGGCACCGAGGGCCGCCTGATGCGTTCGCTCAAGAGCCTGCTGGGCAGCCCGCTGCTGCAGGAAAAGACCGAGGTCAACCACAGGCAGATCAGCTTCCAGGACATCGTGGCCACGTTTCTGTCGGAGCTGCGCGACCGCGCCGACCGCGCGCTGGGCGAGGCGCCCTCGCGCGTGGTGATGGGGCGGCCGGTGCATTTTGTCGACGACGACCCCGAGCGCGATGCCCTGGCCCAGCGCTCGCTGCAGGCCGCGGCGATGTCGGTCGGCTTTGAAGAGGTGTCGTTCCAGCTGGAACCGATCGCCGCGGCGCTGGACTACGAGCGGCGGCTGCAGCGCGAGGCCACGGTGCTGGTGGTCGATCTGGGCGGCGGCACCTCGGACTTCACCGTCGTGCGGCTGGGGCCGGACCGCATGGCGCGGGCCGACCGCAGCGGCGACGTGCTGGCCACGACCGGCGTGCACATTGGCGGCACCGATTTCGACCAGAAGCTCAGCCTGGAGCGCGTGATGCCGCTGCTGGGCCACCGCCACCTGGGGCCGCAGCAGCGCGAGGTGCCCAGCCGGGTATTTTTTGACCTCTCCACCTGGCACCTGATCCAGTGGCTCTACCTGCCCCGGGCGATGAGCCAGGCGCAGTCGCTGCGCGTCAACTACACCGACCCGCGTCTGCACGAGCGGCTCATGAAGGTGCTCAAGCACCGCGACGGCCACCGCATCGCCCACGAGGTGGAGCTGGCCAAGATCCGCTGCTCGCAGGACGACGCGGCATCGGCGGTCGAGCTGTCTTTCGTCGAAGCCGGGCTGGACGCTTCGCTCACACCGGCCGACATGCGCGATCACCTGGCGGGCTTGCTGACGCGCACGGTAGCCTGCGCGCGCGAGTGCGTGCAGCGTGCGGGGTTGACCGATGGCGCCCTGGACGCGATCTACCTCACTGGCGGATCGTCCGCCCTGCGCCCGTTCCAGCAGGCGCTGCAGGCCGAGTTCGCGGGCGTGGAACTGGTGGTGGGCGACCTGTTTGGCGGCGTGGCCTCGGGCCTGGCCTACAGCAGCGGCTGAGCCCGGGCGTCGCGATCGCGGCGCTGTGTGCGCTGTCAGACAGACGGCGGCGGGTGGATGACGCAGACTGCGCCAAGACCCGCTTTGCCCCTTGAAAACGCGCCCATGAACACCCGTACCGAGCTCCCGCTCCCCTCGCTGATGCCAGCTCCTCCGGCACGCATCGGCTACTTCCGGCCCATGATCCTGGTCCTGTTCCTGGGCGCCCTGGTGCTGCTCGCGTTCCGGCTGTCGGACCTCTTGCTGATGCTCTTCGGGGCGGTCATCGTGGCAGTGGCCTTGCGGGCCCTGGCCCAGCCGCTGGGGCGCTACCTGCGCCTGTCGCCGCGGCTGGCGGTTGCGCTGGCGGTTTCGCTGGCGGTGGTGGTGATCGTGCTCGGTTCCTGGCTGGTGGGTGACCGTCTGGTGGCGCAGTTCGACGACCTGGCCCGCAAGCTGCCCAAGGCGCTGTCCACGCTGATCAGCTGGGCCCGCGAACGCACCATCGGTGAGGCGCTGTGGAAGGTGTGGCGCGGCACAAACGCGGACGATGTGCCCTGGGCCAGCGTGGCCGTGGCGGCGACCCAGGCCCTGAGTGCCGTGGGCGGCATCGGCCTGGTGCTGGTGGTCGGGGTGTACCTCGCGGCAGACCCGGTGCTGTACCGCGAAGGCCTGGTGCGGCTGGTGCCGCCGGCCTACCGCGGCCGGGTTGGCGACGCGCTGCTCGCCAGCGGGCACGCGCTGTCGCGCTGGCTGCTCGGGCAAGGCATCTCGATGCTGTTCGTCGGCACCTCCACCGCCATCGGTCTGGCGTTGCTGGGTCTGCCGCTGGCGCTGACGCTGGGTCTGCTGGCCGGCGCGCTGGCCTTCATTCCGTTTTTCGGCCCGATCGCGTCGGGCGTGCTGGCGGTGCTGCTGGCCTTCATGCAGGGGCCGGAACTGGCGTTGTACGTGGCGATCCTGTGTGTGGTGATCCAGCAGATCGAGGGCAACCTGCTGATGCCCCTGGTGCAGCGCTGGGCGGTGGAGCTGCCGCCGGTGCTGGGCATCACGGCGGCGGTCATCTTCGGTCTGCTGTTTGGCCTGCCGGGCGTGATCCTCGCCTCGCCGCTGATGGTGGTGGCGATGGTGCTGGTGCGCATGCTGTATGTCGAGGGCGTGCTGGAGGCGCAGGGCCGCATCGAGCAAGGCGGTGAACCCGTCAGGTCGCTGGTTTGAGGTGCAGGTGTTCGCGCGCCTTGGCTGCCTGCTGGGCCGCGCGGCGCAGCGCGCTGTATTGGCCCAGCGACGTTTCCATCCGCGCCAGCGGCAGGGCGCCCGCAGCCGCAGACACCAGCACCGCGGCCTTGAGGCTCTGGTAGGCCTGTTCCATGGGGACTTCATCGACGGCCGGTGTTTCGCCGTTCGCCTCAAGACCCCTGTCGTGCCGCGAAAAAATTCGCTGCAGCGCCGCCACAAAGGCCTGCTGGTGGGCCAGCAGGGCGGGGTCTTCGGGGGGCTGCAGCGGCGCTGCGGTCTGCGCCTGGTCCGCGCAGGTTTTGTAATAGCGGTGGATGCGCAGCAACTCGGCCAGGCGCTCGCTGGCCACCTTCGACAGCGCTGAGCGGCTCAGGCGTTCGGCAAAGGACTCCACGGCCGCGTCGAGCTGCGTCATGGCGGTGCGGTCGCCGACCAGCGCGACCGGCGCCGCACCCGTGAGCACCGCACCCGCGATGCGCACGCACAGCTGGCCAAAGCGCGCCACCTCACGCTCCAGCGCGTCCAGCGCCAGCGCGGGCACGACCAGCACGTTGTCGTCGAGAAAGCGTGGCTTGGCCTCGTCTTCCTCGCGCGCGCGAAAGCGCTGCAGCAGCCAGCGCGTGAGCCCGTCGGCCAGCGGCCACATCAGGACCACACCCAGCACATTGAAGGTGGTGTGAAAGAGCGCGAGCTGGGTGGCCGGGTCGTGAGGCAGTTCGAGCAGGTCGCGCGCCATGCCAATGGCCGACACCAGCCACGGCAGCAGCAGCAGGGCCACCGTGCCGGTGAGCAGGTTGAACATCACGTGCGCCAGCGCGGTGCGCCGGGCGTTCGGCGTGGCACCGATACCGGCCAGCGCGGTGGTCACGGCGCTGCCCACGTTGGCGCCGATGACCACGGCCGCGGCGCCCTGTGGCCCCAGCATGCCGCTCTGCGCGGCCGCGAGCGTGATGGTCATGGCCGCGCTGGACGACTGCATCAGCACCGTCATCGCCAGCCCGATGCCGAGCTGGGCCAGCACGCTGAGCGCGTCGTTGCCCTGGGGCAGCGTCATCTGGTCTGAAAGTCCCTCGAAGGACGTCTGCAGCAGGCCGATGCCGAGGAACAGCAGGCCGAAGCCCGCCAGCGCCGTGCCCAGCGCACCGCTGCGCTGGTGCTGGCCGGTGAGTTTGAGCAAGGCGCCCAGGCCGACCAGGGGCAGGGCCAGGGCCTCGACCTTGAACTTCAGACCCACCAGCGCCACGATCCAGCTGGTCATGGTGGTGCCCACGTTGGCACCAAACACCACCCACAGCGCCGGCGCCAGCCCGAGCAGGCCGGCGTTGACGAAGCCGATGGCCGCGACACCGACCGCGGTCGACGACTGCACCAGCGCGGTCACCATGGCCCCGGAGCCCAGGGCGTGCCAGCGGGTGCGCGTGGCGTTGGCGAGGATGTTGTGCAGCGCCGGGCCGGCGGCCTGCTTCAGGCCGTCGGTCATCATGCCCATGCCGATCAGGAACACGCCCAGGCCGCCGAGCAGCATGCTCAAAGATGACCAGATGCTGTTCATGGGGTCACCTTCGTGTTTCGCCGGGCGGCGCTCACTGGACTACCCTCCGTGCTGCGCACTGCGGGGCTGAGCGCCTTCGGAGCGGCCGGGCGGCGCTCATGAATACACCACCGAAGCCACGACCACGATCACGGTGATGCAGACCAGGTTGAGCACCAGGCCGCAGCGCATCATCGTGGCCTGCGGCACCTGGTCGGTGGCAAAAACGATGGCGTTGGGCGGCGTGGCCACCGGCAGCATGAAGGCACACGATGCCGCCACCGCAATCGCGGCCGCGAGCAGCGGCGCGGGCAGACCGAGCACCTGCGCCACACCGAGGAAGATCGGCACCATCAGCGCGGCGCTGGCGGTGTTGCTGACCAGCTCGGTGAGGAAGACCACGAAGCTCACCACCCCGAGCAGCAGCCAGAGCGTAGACGCGCCGTGCATGGCCACCACCAGCCCGTTGGCGAGAAAACGGCTGGCGCCGCTGGTCTGCATGACCTGGCTGAGCGCCAGACCGCCCCCGAACAGCAGCAGCACGCCCCAGTGCGTCTGGCGCTCGACGGTTTCCCAGTCCATCACCCGGCTGGCCACCAGCGCCACGATGGCGGCCACGGCGACCCAGCTGTCCACGTCGGTCGCGATGCCCAGCGCGCGGCCCAGCGGCTCGGCGGCCATCCAGCCGGCGGCGGTGAGCGCGAAGATGAGCAGCGTGGTCCGCCGCCCAGGGGTCCAGTCAAAGGGTTCGTCTTCCAGCTTCAGCTGCCCACCCAGGCGCGGTCGCAGCAGGCCATACAGCACCGTCGCCATCAGGGGCAGCAACAGGAGCACCAGCGGCACGCCGAAACGCATCCACTCGGCAAAACCGATGCCCGCCTGCGCGGCGGCGATGGCGTTGGGCGGACTGCCCACCAGGGTGCCGATACCGCCGATGCTGGCGCTGTAGGCCACACCCAGCAGCACGAAGGCGCGTTCGCGCGGGCCCACGTCGTCGGCGGCGCCCTGTGTGTGCAGCAGGCCCAGCGCCATCGGCAGCATCAGGGCCGCCGTGGCGGTGTTGCTGATCCACATCGAGAGCAGCGCGGTCAGACCAAACAGCAAGACCACCGCCAGTGCGCGGCGCCCGGTGGCGAGGCGCAGCACCGCATGCGCCAGCGCGCGGTCCAGTCCCTGCTGTTGCAGCGCCGCGGCCAGCGCAAAGCCGCCGAGGAAAAGAAAAATGATCGGATGGGCAAACGAAGCCAGGGCCTCGCGCAGGCTCATCAGGCCGGCCGCCACCGCCAGCAGCGGCACCAGCAACGCGGTCACGCTCAGGTGCAGCGCCTGCGTCATCCACAGGCCGCCAATCAGGGTGAACAGGGCGAGGCCCGCGCGCAAGGCCTCGGGTCCGGGCGTGGCCAGGTGCACCCCGCCGGCCAGCGTGAGGCAGACCAGCGCGCGCAGCGGTGCGCCTGGGGAGCTCAAGGCCATGTCAGGTGGCTTTCGAGGTGGACACCAGCACGTCGGTGCTGCCTTCGGCGAGCACGTGTTTGGTCACGCTGCCCAGCAGCAGGTCTTCGGTGGCCGACTGGCCGTGTTTGCCGAGCACCACCAGGTCGCAGTCGCGTTCCTGTTCCTGCTCCACGATGCGCTGCGACGCTTCACCCTCGATCACGCAGGCTTCCCACTGACCGGGTTTCAGGCCCGCCTGCGCGGCGAGTTCGTTCACGCGTTGCACGGCTTCGGCGCGCGCCTGGACGCGGTAGTGGTCGATGGTGGCGGCGTCGACACCGGCGTAGTGCAGTTTGTCTTCGAACGGCACCTGGAACGCATTGAGCAGCACCAAGCGGGCGTGGGGTGCCACACGGCGCGCGACGGTCACCGCCTGCATCGACCAGGGCGAAAAATCCAGCGCCAGCAGGACCCGGCGGTAGGGCTCGTGGGGCGTCTGCCGCACCACCAGCACGGGACGCTGGGTGCGGCGCAGCAGGCGCTCCGAGGTAGAGCCCAGCACCAGCCGGCGCAAGAAGCCCGCGCCGCGGGCGCCCAGTACCAGCAGGGCCGCGTCCAGCGCATCGGCCTGGCGCCCGATCTCGCCCAGCACCGGGCCGCTGGTACCGACCGTGTCCACCTTGATGTTGTGGCGGATCTCCAGGCTGTCGGCCAGCTGCTGCAGTTGCTGGCGGCTCGCTTCCAGCAGACTGGCTTCGCTGGCGTGCCCGACGCCCAGCCACTGCCGCAACTCGGCCAGGGTTTCTCCGGGCGTCACATGCAGCAGCGTCAGCGGGCTGCCGGTTTCCACGGCCAGCAGCGCGGCGCGATCGGCTGCGTGTCGGGCGGGGCCGGAGAGGTCGGTGGTGGCGAGAATCGGTCCCCAGGTGTTCATGGTGTGGGCTCCTTGCGGTGGATCGTACGGGCGAGTTGCCCGGCCGCGTGGTCTGCGGCGTCTTCGAAGGGGTTGAGGATATGGCGCACGCCCGCATGGCCGAGCGCGCGGCCGTGGGCCGCGTCGCGCACCGCGGCCACCACCTGGCCTTCGAAGCGTGCGCTCTTCAGCGCATGCAGCAAGGCGCGGTTCGAATCCCACTGGGGAAAGGTGGTGACGACCCACTGCACTTGCGTCAGTGGCAGGGTTTCCAGGAAATCCGGGTCTTCCCCGTCGCCGAACTGCACCGGTAACTGCAGGGCCTGCAGCGTTTTCACCGCCTCGGGATCAAAGTCCACGCCGATCGCTTCCACGCCCGCCGCCCGGAGCTGCCTCAGCAGCCGGCTGCCGTAGCGTCCCAGCCCGAACACGATCACCTCGGCCCGGGCATGATCGCCCGGCTGCTGCTCGGCGGCCAGCTCACGGAAGGGCTGCCGGCGCTCGAACCATCCCAGCCAGGGCGCCAGGCGTTCGTAGAGTGGTTGCGAGTACAAGATCATGTAGGTGGACAGCGTGATCGTGATCACCCCGACCAAGGTCGTCAGGCCCAGCGCAGATGCACCCACATGACCGAGCGTGATGCCCATTGCCATGAACACGATGGAGAACTCGCTGATCTGGGCCACCGTCAGGCCGGCCATGAAACCGGTGCGTTTGCGGTAGCCCATGTAGCCCATGATGGCCATGACGATCAGCGGGTTGCCGATCAGCACGAACAGCGACAGCAGCACCGCCGGCCCCACTTCGGCGCCCAGGGTGGAGAAGTCGAGCCGGGCGCCCAGGTCGATGAAGAAGAACAGCAGCAGGAAGTCGCGGATGCCCGTCAGGCGCGCGTTCATGGCTTCGCGGTAGGGGGTGGAGGCCAGCGAGAAACCCGCCAGGAAGGCGCCGGCCTCTTTGCTGAAGCCGGCCCATTCGCCCACGGCCGCCAGCGCCACCCCCCAGGCGATGGCGAACACCAGCAGCAGCTCCTGCGAGCGGGCCATGGACGCCACCACCCGAGGCAGCACCCAGCGCATCAGCAAGAACATCAGCGCGGCCGCCAGCGCCAGGCGCCAGGCCAGCGAAAGGGCCAGGTCGATCAGCGCCGTTTCGCTGCCGTCGGCGCCGCCAGCGCCGCGCAGGGCGCTCATGGCCATCATGGCGATGACCACGGCCAGGTCCTGCACGATCAGGAAGCCCACGGCGATGCGCCCGTGCAGGCTGTCGAGCTCGCGCTTGTCCGACAGCAGCTTGACGATGATGATGGTGCTCGAAAAAGTGAGCGCCACCGCGACGTACAGGGCCTCCACCCATTCGCGGCCCAGCGCCATCACGATCGCAAAACCGATCACGATGGTGAAGCTCAGCTGGCCCAGGCCCGTGGCCAGCGCCACCGGGCCGATGTGGCGGATGTGGTGCAGATCGAGCTTCAGGCCCACCGCAAACAGCAGCACCGCCACGCCCACCTGGGCCAGCAGGTCGATCTGGTCGTGCGCCGTGACGAGGCCGAACACGGCCGGCCCCACGACGACGCCGACGACGATGTAGGCGATCAGCACCGGCTGGCGCAGGCGCACGAACAAGGCTCCGGTGAGCGCGGAGATCAGCAGCAGGGCGGCAAATTCGGCGAAAGGTTCTTGCATCGTGGCGAACGGGTTCGGCGGTTGGAAGTGCCGGTCAAGGGTAACAAACGGACACTACCCGTGCGCCAATACCAGAGCGGGGCGCCGGTCCACTGGGTGAGGTTTCGGACGCATGTCGCCGTCGTCCTATTTATACAAAGCAAATGCTTGCTGAAAATTGCACGGACTGCTATGGTTCGTGTCCATGGACAGCCAACCCGAAGACACCGCCATCCCGGATGCATCCCGACGTTCCCGCGGACGGCCCCGGAAAACCGAAGACGAACGCGACGACGGCAACCGCCGCCAGGCCTTGATGCGTGCGGCGGCGAAGCTGTTTCGCCAGTACGGATTTGCCGCGACCAGCACGCGCGACATCGCCACCGCCGCCGGCATGCGGTCGGGTTCGCCCTTCTACCACTTCGAAAACAAGGAAGCCCTGCTCGCCGGCGTGATGCACGAGGGCATGCAGAGCGCGCTGCGGCGCCAGACAGCGGCCATGGACAGCGCGGTGGCGGCCGGCGCTGCGGCCGGGCAGACGCTGAGCGCGCGCGAGTGCCTGCGGACGCTGGTGCGTAACCACCTGGACGTGCTGCTCGGGCCCGACAGCGATTTCATCCCGGTGATGTTGTACGAGTGGCGTTCGCTGTCCGAAGCACAGCGCAGCGAAGTCAACCGCCTGAAGGCCGAATACGAAGCGGCCTGGGTGCCGGTGTTGCAGGCGCTGCACGCCAGCGGGGAACTGAAGGGCGATCCGGGGCTGGCGCGGCTGATGCTGTTTGGTGCCTTGAACTGGTCGGTGCAGTGGTTCGATCCGGACCGCCAGGCTTCGCTGGACGACCTGACGCAGACCACGCTGCTGCTGTTTCTGAAGGACGTGTCATGAATGCTGGCTACCGTTCCGTGTTTGCGCCGGACCTGCTGGCCGGGCAGGTGGTGCTGGTCACCGGCGGCGGATCGGGCATCGGCCGCTGCACCGCGCACGAACTGGCCAGTCTGGGCGCGCATGTGGTGCTGGTGGGGCGCAATGTCGACAAGCTGCAGGCCACGGCGGACGAGATCGTGACCGATGGCGGACAAGCGAGTTTCCACGCCTGCGACATCCGCCAGGAAGACGCGGTGCGCCACATGGTCGCGGCCACCGTGGCCAAACACGGCCACATTCACGGCCTGGTGAACAACGCGGGCGGCCAGTACATCACGCCGCTGGAGCAGATCAGCGCCAAGGGCTGGCAGGCGGTGATCGACACCAATCTCACCGGCGGCTTTCTGGTGGCGCGCGAGTGTTACCTGCAGAGCATGCAGGCGCAGGGTGGCGCCATCGTCAACATCGTGGCCGACATCTGGGGCTCGATGCCGGGCATGGGCCACAGTGGAGCGGCGCGCGCGGGCATGGTCAGCTTCACCGAAACCGCGGCGCTGGAGTGGGCGAAGAGCGGCGTGCGCGTGAATGCGGTGGCGCCGGGCTACATCGCTTCGAGCGGCATGGACCATTACCCGCCCGAGGCCGGGGCGATGCTGCGCGAGATGCGCACCACCGTGCCGGCCGGGCGTTTCGGCAACGAGGCGGAAACGTCGGCCGCCATCGTGTTCCTGCTCTCGCCCGCGGCCAGTTTCATCAGCGGCACGGTGCTGCGCGTGGACGGTGCACGGCCGCAGGTGCGCATGGGCTGGGGCCAGGTGGCGGCGTCGGTGGACGTGCAGGGGCGTGATGCGGTGAAGCCGTTTGAAGGGTTTCACCGGTATGTGACGCCCAAGGTGTTTCAGACATGAGCTTTCAATCCAGCTTCAATCCCCACAGCGAGCAGGCCGTGCAACGCCGCGAAGCCATGCTCGCGCGCATCGCCCAGCTGCGCGCGCTCGAAGACCGCGCCGCCCAGGCCTCGGCGAAATCCCGACCGGTGTTCGACAAGCGTGGCCAGTTGCTGCCGCGCGAGCGCATCGGCCTGCTGCTGGACCCGGGCGCGCCCTTTCTGCCGCTGTGTTCGCTCGCCGGCTTTCTGCAGGACAGCAAGGACCCGGACAAGTCGGTGCCCGGCGGCGGCGTCGTGGCCGGCATCGGTTTCATACGTGGCGTGCGCTGCATGGTGGTGGCGAGCGACTCGGGCATCGAAGCCGGCGCGATCCAGCCGCGCGGTCTGGAGAAGATCCTGCGCGTGCAGGCGATCGCGCTCGAACAGAAGTTGCCCTTTGTGCACCTGGTGGAAAGCGCGGGCGCCAACCTCACCAAATACCAGGTCGAAGGCTTCGTGCTCGGCGGTGCGCTGTTCCGCAACCTCGCGCGCCTCTCGGCCGCCGGTCTGCCGGTGATCACCGTGCAGCACGGTTCGGGCACGGCGGGCGGCGCCTACATGCCGGGCTTGAGCGACGTGGTGATCATGGTGCGCGGGCGCTCGCGCGCCTTCCTCGCCGGCCCGCCGCTGCTCATGGCCGCGACCGGTGAGGTGGCGACGGAAGAGGAACTGGGCGGGGCCGAGATGCACACCGGCGTGTCGGGGCTGGGGGAGTACCTGGCGGAGGACGACCGGGAGGCGCTGGGCTTGGCTCGGCAGGTGGTGGGGCAGTTGGACTGGTTGTCGCGGGCCCCCACCCCAGCCCACCGACCCCTCCACGAAGCTGATGACCTGCTCGCTCTCATGCCCCCCCACCATCGCGAACCCGTGGACATGCGCGACATCCTGCTGCGCATCACCGACACCTCCGACATCCTTGAATTCAAACCGCTCTACGGCGCTGCTACCGTCTGCGCCCAGGCGCGCATCGGTGGCCACGCGGTCGGCCTGATCAGCAACAACGGCCCGATCGACGTGGCCGGCGCCAACAAGGCCACGCACTTCATCCAGTGGATGTGCCAGCTCGGCCACCCCATCGTTTACCTGCAGAACACCACCGGCTACATGGTCGGCAAGGACAGCGAGCAGGCCGGCATGATCAAACACGGCAGCAAGATGATCCAGGCCGTGACCAGCGCCACCGTGCCGCAGATCACCATCCAGTGCGGGGCGTCGTTCGGCGCCGGCAACTACGGCATGTGTGGCCGGGGTTATGCGCCGCGCTTCCTGTTCAGCTGGCCCAACGCGCGCACCGCCGTGATGGGCGGCGAGCAGGCCGCCCGCACCATGCAGATCGTGGCCGAAGCCGGCATGGCGCGCAAAGGCATCCCGACCGATACGCCCGAAGTGAAGGCGCAGATGCAGGCGCAGTTTGACCAGATCGTGAACGTGTTTGAAAGCCAGGCCGATGCGTTTTACACCAGCGGCCTGGTGCTCGACGACGGTGTGATCGACCCGCGCGACACGCGCGCCGTGCTCGCCTTCTGCCTCGACACCTGCGCCGAAGCGGCGGCGCGCCAGCCCAGGCCGATGCAGTTCGGCGTGGCGCGCATGTGACCCCACACCACAGGAGACAGCCATGCAGTTCAGCCACGAACACCGCGAAATCCAGGCCACGCTCAAGCGCTACATCGACGAGCACATCAACCCGCACGTGGACGAATGGGAAGCGGCCGAAATCTTCCCGGCGCACGAGGTCTTCAAAGGGCTGGGCCGGCTGGGCCTGCTGGGCCTGACCAAGCCCGAAGCTTTCGGCGGCGCGGGGCTGGACTATTCGTACAGCCTGGCCATGGCCGAGACGCTGGGCCACATCCACTGCGGCGGCGTGCCCATGGCCATCGGCGTGCAGACCGACATGGCCACGCCCGCGCTGGCCCGCTTCGGCAGCGACGAGCTGCGCGCCCAGTTCCTCGCCCCGGCGATTGCCGGCGACATGGTCGGCTGCATCGGCGTGAGCGAGCCCGGCGCGGGCAGCGATGTCTCCGCCATCAAGACCGTGGCGCGCAAGGACGGTGACGACTACGTCATCAGCGGCCAGAAGATGTGGATCACCAACAGCCTGCAGGCCGACTGGATGTGCATGCTGGTCAACACCAGCGACGGCCCCGCGCACAAGAACAAGAGCCTGGTCATGGTGCCGCTGCGCGAGAACGGCAAGACCGTCAAAGGCTTCGAGGTCGGCCAGAAGATAAACAAAATCGGCATGAACAGCAGCGACACCGGCCTGCTGTTCTTCGACGAGGTGCGCGTGCCGCAGCGCTACCGCATCGGCGCCGAGGGCGCGGGCTTCATCTACCAGATGCAGCAGTTCCAGGAGGAGCGCCTGTGGGCCGCGGCCAGCTGCATCCAGAGCCTCACCAACTGCATCCAGTGGACCGTGGACTACGCGCAGG
This sequence comes from Betaproteobacteria bacterium HGW-Betaproteobacteria-9, assembly GCA_002842215.1. Taxonomy (GTDB): domain Bacteria; phylum Pseudomonadota; class Gammaproteobacteria; order Burkholderiales; family Burkholderiaceae_C; genus Hydrogenophaga. Next base: position 167,473 of record PHCC01000006.1, read on the forward strand.
AACGCCAGCTGTTCGGCGCCACGCTGGCCGACCAGCAATGGGTGCAGTTCAAGCTGGCCGAACTCAAGACCGAGGTGGAGAGCCTGCGCGCATTGACCTACCAGGCCTGTGAACACTACGTGGCCGGCGAGGACGTGACCGAGTGGGCCACCATGGCCAAGCTCAAGGCCGGTCGCCTGAACCGCACCGTGCCTGACACCTGCCTGCAATTCTGGGGTGGCATGGGCTACACGTGGGAAAACAAGGTTTCGCGCATGTTTCGTGACGGGCGGCTGGCGTCGATTGGCGGTGGGGCTGACGAGGTGATGCTGGGCATCCTGACCAAGATGATGGGGATCGCGAAGAGGGCGGTGAAGTGAAGCCAGCCCTCACCCCAGCCCTCTCCCGCAAGCGGGAGAGGGAGTTGAAAACCCTTCTCGCCGGAGACCGTGTCTTACCCCCTCTCCCGCGTGCGGGAGAGGGCAGGGGTGAGGGTGCCCCAGGAGCCCATTCATGACCCCCTTCCAGACCATCCGCCACCACGACGTCGAACACTGGACGCTCAACGACCCGGCCACACGCAATGCGCTCAGCGACACCATGGTGCTCGGCCTTTTCGAAGCCTGCCTGCGCGCCAAGCAGGACACCACTTTGCGCGGCATCGTGCTCACCGGTGCCAGCGGGGCCTTCAGCGCCGGTGGCAGCCTGGGCGGCTTCGCCAGCGCCATCGGCCAGCCACTGCAGCCCGGTGAAGACGACCCGCTGATCGCCATGAACCGCGGCTTTGGTGACGTGCTGCACGCGCTCACCGAATTGCCGCAGTGGCTGGTGATCGCGGTGGACGGCCCGGCCATGGGCGGGGGCTTCGGCCTGGTGTGTTGTGCAGACCTCGTGATCGCCACCGAGCGCTCGACGTTCGCCACGCCCGAGGTCACGCTGGGTCTGCCGCCGGCGCAGATCGCGCCCTTCGTCTGGCAGCGGCTGGGCGACGCGGTGGCGCGGCAGTGTCTGCTCAGCGGTGCTCGCTGGAGCGCCGCCCAGGCGCAGGCTGCCGGGCTCGTGAACACCGTGGTGGCCGACGACGCGTTCGATGCGGCCGTGGTCGAAGCCGAGCGGGCCTTGCGGGCCGCAGCCCCGGGAGCGGTCGCCGCCACCAAGCAGCTCCTGCACCGCTTGCGCGACAAAGCGCCCGACCTGCGCACAGAAGCCGCCATCGCCTTTGCCGCCGCGCTGCGCGGACCCGAAGCGGCGGCCGGCTTGGGCGCCTTCGCGAAGAAGCAGCCCGCGCCGTGGGTGGATGTGCCCACGCGTTCCACCGTTGCGCGGCCCGGCGCAGAATCGAAGGAGGGCGATTCGTGAAACGCCTGCTGATCGCCAACCGCGGCGAAATCGCCCGCCGCATCCTGCGCACAGCCCACGCCATGGGCATCGCCACCGTGGCCGTGTATTCCGATGCCGATCGCGATGCCTTGCACGTGCGCGAGGCAGGCTCGTCGTTCGCGCTCGGCTGCCTGGCCTCGGCCGACTCTTATCTGCGCGTGGACAAGCTGCTTGAAGCCGCGCGCGCCACCGGCGCCGACGCCGTGCACCCGGGTTACGGTTTCCTGAGCGAAAACGTCGATTTCGCCCAGGCGGTCATCGACGCTGGCCTGATCTGGGTCGGCCCGCCGCCGGCGGCCATCCGCGCGCTGGGCAGCAAGTCGGCCGCCAAAGCCCTGGCGCTGGCGCAGGGCGTTCCCTGCCTGCCCGGTTACTTCGGCGCAGACCAGCGCGATCAAACCTTCATCGCCGAGGCGCAGCGCGTTGGCTTCCCGCTCATGGTCAAGGCCGTGGCCGGAGGCGGCGGGCGCGGCATGCGGCTGGTGCACGAACCGGCGCAGTTGCTGGCGGCCCTGCACAGTGCGCGCTCGGAAGCGCTTTCGGGTTTCGGCAACGGCGACCTGCTGATCGAGCGCGCGCTGCTCAGCCCGCGCCATGTGGAGGTGCAGGTGTTCGCCGACGCGCAGGGGCATTGCATCCACCTCGGCGAACGCGACTGCTCGGTGCAGCGCCGCCACCAGAAGATCATCGAAGAATCGCCCAGCCCGGCGGTGTCGCCCGCGCTGCGTGCTGAGCTGGGCCGTTGTGCGGTGGTGTTGGCGCAGGCGGCGGGTTATGTGGGGGCGGGTACGGTGGAGTTCTTGCTGGACGACGAGCAGGACCGTTTCGCCGCCGGGCCGCCCCAAGGCGAAACAGCCCCCTCGGGGGGTAGCGACCCGCACAGCGGCGGGGCCCCGGATTCGCGCCAGAGGCGGGAAGACGCACGGGGGCGCTTCTACCTGATGGAGATGAACACGCGCCTGCAGGTCGAACACCCGGTCACGGAAATGATCACCGGCCTCGACCTCGTTGAATGGCAACTGCGCGTCGCGCGCGGCGAGCCGCTGCCGCTCAGCCAGGAACAGGTCCGCTTCAACGGCCACGCCATCGAAGTGCGCCTGTGCGCCGAAGACGAGCACCACACGCCACACACTGGCGTGGTGCGACACTTCGCCGAACCCGACCTGTCCGCGCCCGGTCTGCGTTTCGACCACGCGCTGCAAACCGGCAGCACCGTCACCCCGCACTACGACGCGATGCTGGGCAAGCTCATCGCCCACGCGCCCACGCGCCCCGAGGCCGTGCACCGGCTCGCCCACGCGCTGGGGTCTACGCAGGTGCTCGGCTTGCCGACCAACCGCGCCTTTCTGTCGGCCTGCCTCTTGCACCCAGTGTTTGCCGCGGGCGGTGCACGCATCCCTTTTCTGGTCGAACACGGCGACGCGCTGCGCACCAGCCTGCAGGCCACGAGCGCGGCCGAACTGGTGGCCGCGCTGGCCCTGGCGTATGCCAGCCAGCCGCCCACCGTGGCCTTGCCCAGCCCCCATCCGCGCCACCTGCGGTTGCGCCTGGGCGGCAGCGTGCACGAGTGGCGGGTGCAGGAAGCCGGTCAGGGCCGCGTGCGCGTGACCCAGGGCGACCGGGTTCACGAGGCACAGGTCAGCGGCCAACGCATCGTGCTCGACGGCACCGGCTGGAGCGCCCAGGCCGTGGCGGTCGAGCCCAGCGCTGGCGTGCCACGCTGGCATGTGCAGTTGGCGGGCGGCGACCTGCCGGCCGGCGCCGCCACCGAACTCTGGCTCGACGACCTGGGTTTTGCCCCCCGCGAAACGGCAGGTGGCGCCAGCGCCGCGCGCGAGCTGCGCGCCCCTTTCAACGGCAAACTCATCGCCCTGCATGTGCAGACCGGTCAGACCGTGGCGCGCGGTGCGCCGCTGCTGGTGATCGAATCGATGAAGCTGGAGCACACCCTGCACGCGCCGCGCGACACGGTGATCGAAAGCCTCAACGTCGCGCCGGGCCAGCAGGTCGCTCCCGGCCAGCTGCTCGCCACCTTTCTCTGATGAACCCTCAACCAAGCCCCGACTTCACTGAGGAAGACCGCGTCGCGCTGACCGACACGGTGCGCCGTTTTGCCACGCAGGCCATCGCGCCCAACGTCAACGCCTGGGACGAAGCGGGCGAGGTGCCGCGCGCGCTGTACCAGCAGGCCGCAGAACTGGGCCTGCTCGGCCTGGGCTACCCCGAGGCGCTGGGCGGCACGCCCGCACCCTGGTCGGTGCGCAACGCCGTGTCGCAGACGCTGGCGCGCAGCGGCGGCAGCGGCGGCGTGATGGCCAGCCTGTTTTCTCACAACATCGGGTTGCCCCCGGTGCTGGCCCACGGCACGGCCGGGCAACAGGCCGAAATCGTGCCGCCCGTCCTGCGCGGCGAGCAGATCGCCGCGCTGGGCATCACCGAACCCGGTGGCGGCTCCGACGTCGCGAGCCTGCGCACCACGGCGCGGCTCGACGGCGGTGACTACGTGATCGACGGCGAGAAGGTCTTCATCACCTCGGGCATGCGTTGCGACTGGATCACGCTCGCCGTTCGCACCGACCTGCAAAGCCGAGGCGCCAGCGGCCTCTCCATGATCGCCGTGCCGTGTGACGTGCCCGGCCTCTCGCGCACGCCGCTGCAGAAGATGGGCTGGCTGTGCTCTGACACCGCGCACCTGCGATTCGACGGTGTGCGCGTGCCAGCGCGCTACCGGCTGGGCGAAGAGGGCGCTGGCTTTCGCATCATCATGAGCAACTTCAACGGCGAACGCCTGGCCTTGGCCGCGATGGCGCTCGGTTTTGCCGAAGCCTGCTACGACGAAGCCCTGGGCTGGGCGCGGCAGCGCCAGACCTTTGGCGCGCCACTGATCGAGCGCCAGGTGATCCGCCACAAACTCATGGACATGCAGATGCGCATCGCGTCCACCCAGGCCTGGGTCGATGCCTTGGGTGCGCGCGCCGATGCCGGGGATGCTTCCCCGGACTGGGTCGCTCAGGTCTGCCTGCTGAAAAACCACGCTACGCAGACCATGCAGTTCTGCGCCGACGCCGCGGTGCAGATCCTCGGCGGCATGGGCTTCATGCGCGGCACCGTGAGCGAACGCATCTACCGCGAGGTCAAGGTCATGATGATCGGCGGCGGTGCCGAAGAGATCATGAAAGAACTGGCGGCGCGGCAACTCGGCCTTTGAAAACAACAAAGCCCCGCTCGCTGGAGCGGGGCCATGGGCCGGAGGCTTGATCCGGGTGTCGGATCAGCGTGTGACGTTCATCTGGCCGGCGGCCTGTGCGCTGACGGTGTGGCTGGTGGGGTAGAGGCCGGGGTACAGGTCTTTCAGCTTCTCGCCCGTCTCGTTGTTGGCCAATACGTCACCGGTGCGCAGGGCTTCCATCAGTTCGGCCTTGACTTCGGCGCGGGTTTTGCCCGCTTCCATGTTCTGGGGGGCGTAGCGGCCCGGGTTCACCTGGTTGAGCAGGACGCCGGATTCGCCGTTGGCGGGCATGTTGCCGGTGCGGATCGCTTCGGCGAGTTCGGCGCGCACCTGGTCGCGGGTCTTGGGGCCGTCGGCGGCGAACACCTGGGTGGCGGACAGGGCGATCAGGGCGGCGGCGATGGCGGAAACGTGCTTGCGGTTCATGGTGAAACTCCTTGTGGGGGTTGGAACGGTGGATCGAATCCGGCCTGGCCGGCTTCGACAGGAAAGCTGTTGTGCCTTCCATGGAGATGAATTGTTGACACCCAAACTCACGCTTTCCGAACTGCCAGATTACAAATATGTCATCCAGATAAACCCGGGTGTGTGCGACCATTCCCCCTGTTCTGTTTACTCCCATGAGCTCAGCGATGCGTGTCCTTGTCGTCGAAGACGAACCCAAACTGGTGCAGTACCTGCACCAGGGCCTCAGTGAAAACGGCTACGTCGTGGACGTGGCGCGCGATGGCATCGAAGGCCGCCGCCTGGCCACCGGCGGCAGCTACGACCTCATGCTGCTCGACGTGATGCTGCCCGGTGTCGACGGCTACGGCGTGTTGTCGGCGCTGCGCGCCCAGGACAGCAAGACGCCTGTGTTGATGCTGACCGCGCGCGACAAGATCGAAGACCGGGTCAAGGGCCTTGAAGGCGGTGCCGACGACTACCTCGTCAAGCCCTTCGCCTTCTCCGAACTGCTCGCGCGCATGGGCGCGCTGCTGCGGCGTGGCGCCTTCGTCAGCCCGCAGGCCGCCACTGTGTTGCGCCTGGCCGATCTGGAGGTGGACCTGGTGTCTCGCCGCTGCACGCGCGGCTCACAGCGGCTGGACCTGACCGCCAAAGAATTCAACCTGCTGGCGCTGCTGACGCGCCGGCGCGGGCAGATCCTGTCGCGCACCACCCTGGCCGAACAGGTCTGGGACATGCACTTCGATTCCGACACCAACGTGGTGGAGGTGGCGGTGCGCCGCCTGCGCGCCAAGCTCGACGACCCGTTTCCGAACCGCTTGCTGCACACCGTGCGCGGCATGGGCTATGTGCTGGAGGAGCGCGCGCCATGAGCGCCGCCCGGCCGTTCCGAAGGCGCGCAGCCCCGCAGGGCGCAGCACGGAGGGTAGTCCAGTGAGCGCTGCGCCGGGCCGTTCCCTAGCAAGCTCGCAAGGCGAAGGTACTCCCGTGAGCGCCACGCCGGGGCCCTGCAGACCGGTGATTGACTGCGGGCCGTCGATCGCGCGCCGTCTCTCGCGCGCCATGGCCGTGCTCATGCTGGTGGCCTTGGGGGTGCTCAGCGTGGCCAAATATTCGGCCATTGCCATGCGCATGGAAGTGGATCAGCAGGAGTCGCTGCAAGAGAAGAGCCAATACCTGGCCAAGGCGATCGGCATCGCCTGCGAAAGTGGCGAGCCCGGCTTGTTGCAGCGCATGACCCTGTTCGATCCCGTGCGTTCATCCACCCGCATGCAACTGTGGCGCGGCGACGGCACCGAACTCTTTCGCGACGACATGGCCCCGTTCGCGCACAGCCGCAGCGTGGCGTTCGACGTGCCGGCCGAGCGCATGGCCGGCGGCAAGGTGCGTGTGCAGATGGAGATGGACACCACGCACGACCACCGCATCCTGCGCGAGGCGGCGATCACGCTGCTCATGACCACACTGTTCGGTGCGGCGGCGGCGGGCTTCGCGATCCAGTGGCTGGTGCGCCGCGAGCTGCGTCCCCTGCTCTCGTTGACCCGGCAGATGGACGGCATCTCGCCGCAGCGGCTCGACCAGCGCCTGGTGGTGGAGCGCTCGTCCAAGGAGCTCGACCCCTGGGTGGCACAGTTCAACGCCCTGATGGAGCGGCTGCAAGGGGCCTACGAACAACTGGAGGCCTTCAACGCGGACGTGGCGCACGAACTGCGCACGCCCCTGACGGCCCTGATCGGCCAGACCGAAGTGGCGCTCTCGCGCGAACGCAGCGCCGACTCGTTGCGCGACACGCTGGCGTCCAACCTCGAAGAAATGCAGCGCCTGTCGGCCATCGTCAACGACATGCTCTTCCTTTCGCAGGCCGACCGCGGCGCCACCGCCCGGCGCAGCGAGCCGGTGAGCCTGGCCGAACTCGCCCACCAGGTGGCCGAGTTCCACGAAGGTGTGCTCGACGAAGCCGGCCTGCACTTCGCGGTGGAGGGCGACGCCCGCGTCGCGGTGGATGCGGCGCTCGTCAAGCGCGCCATGTCCAACCTCATGGGCAACGCCTCGCGCTTCGCCGAGCCTGGCTCCACCGTGCGGGTGAAGATCGAGCCCGGCACCGACGGGGCCGCCAGCAGCGAGGTGCAGGTCGTTGTGGAAAACCAGGGCACCGCCATCGAACCGCAGCACCTGCCCCACCTGTTCGACCGCTTCTTCCGCGCCGACGCCGCGCGCTGTTGCCCCAATGAAACCCACCACGGCCTGGGCCTGGCCATCGTCGCCGCTATTGCCCGCATGCACGCCGGTAACACCTTTGCCCGCTCGCAGGACCGCGTGACGCAGATCGGCTTCACCTTGGGGCCGCAGACCGCGTGATTGAACCTCCCCCGCCGCGCTGACCCGTGCGCGACACCCGGGCCTGCCCATCGCCTGGCCCGGAGGGTGTGCCCACGAGCCGCATCGGCCACAATGACCCGATGCGAACCCCACCCCCGATCCCCGCCGAATTCGAACCCGAGTTCATCGCCGGCCTCAAGGCCATCTTCGAAGAAAAAATCGTCTTCAACCAGGTGCTCGGCCTGAAGATCACCAGCCTCAAACCCGAGCGCGTGATCGCCCGCATCGACATGAAGCCGCAGCTGGTCGGCCACTTCAGCTACAACCGCATCCACGGCGGCGTCATCAGCGCCGGGCTCGACGCCATGGGCGGCCTGGCCTGCATGGCCGCCATCGGCGCGCGCCACATGGACGAATCGCCCGATCAGCGCCTGCACCGCTTCGCCAAGCTCGGCACCATCGACCTGCGCATCGACTACCTGCGCCCCGGCATCGGCGAACACTTCGAACTGCGCGCCGAAGTCATGCGCCTGGGCTCGCGCGTTGCCTCCACGCGCATGGAATTCCTGGGGCCCGACGGCAAGCTGCTGTCCTGCGGGTCGGGTGCGTACATCGTTTCGTGATGCCCTGAAAAGGAGCCGTCTTGCGGAGCGGTGAAGTGAAGGTCCGTCACGCTCGCGACCCTTTGTCGCGAGGCAGACAGTGAAGGCCGCGTATGGGCCATAGATTGCCCACACCATTCACTTCAAGGAGCGACTTCATGGAACAACCCGACGATGTCCTGGCCCAGCTGCGGGCCATCAACGCCACCGCGGCGTTCAATCGCTGGTGTGGAATCGAAGTCGTGGTCGCCGAGCCTGGCAGCGCAACCATCGCGATGCCTTGGCGCCAAGAAGCTGGGCAGTACGCCGGCTTCCTTCATGCGGGGCTCGTCGGCGCGCTCATCGATACGGCATGCGGCTTTGCCGCTGCGACCTTGGTGGGCCGGGTTCTGGCCTCTCACTATTCGGTCAATTGCCTTCGGCCCGCCGTCGGCGAGCGCTTCATCGCGCGCGCCAAGGTGGTCAAGCCAGGCAAGACGCAGGTCTTCACCTCCTGTGAGTTGTTCGCCCAAGCCAGTGGTAGCGAGAAGCTCGTCGCTACGGGAGAAACACTCCTCATCGTCGTGGCAGCGGGAGCCGATGCCTGATCCGCTTCGCCCAGCTCGGCTCCAATATCTCGTCAGGCCATGAAAAGGAGCCGCCTCACGCGCTGGGCGCTGTGGCTCTGGGCCTCGCCCAACACCCTCATCGGCCTCGTGTTCGGGTTGCTGCTGCTTCCGCTGGGCGCACGCTTCCGACGGGTGGACGGCGTGCTCGAAATCGCCGTGATGCGCCGAGCGCCGCGGCGGCGCTGGCCCTTTGCCGCCATCACCTTCGGCCATGTGATCCTGGGCACCCACGCACAGGAACTGGAGTGCCTGCGCGCGCATGAACTGGTACACGTGCGGCAGTGCGAACGCTGGGGGCCGCTGTTCCTGCCAGCGTATCTGCTGGCGGGGGCCTGGCAGTGGGCGAGGGGCAGACGGGCGTATTGGGACAACCCGTTTGAGGTCGAGGCCCGGCGATTGGACGACTGCCGTTCAGCAATCTCCAGTGACACCCGTTGAGGGGGTGCCTGCACCGCCCTCACATGCCGGTTCCTGCCCTGCGCGCGGTGGTGGGGGCTGGCGTTTGTCGGCCTGCTCTCGGTAGGTCTGATGTGAGACGTTGGCGTCGAGAAGGCAGCGCTGGCGCAGGGTGTCATCCGCCATCCGGTGGCACTGCAGGCGTTGCGCATTCCGGACCGATGCATAGACCTGGTCGGCCGTACATCCCTCCAAAGCAGCACATGCTGCGATCACCACCATCCACAGGCGCATCGGATGCTCAGAGCCTGGTACCCGAGAGGGATCAAAGGGTGTGGCGTTCATTCATTGTCTCTGTTGAATGTCGCACGCGATGTGCGGCGGTGTTGACACGCACAGGGTGGCGGCGTCCGTCCGGCTGGGTCGAGACGCACGTGCCGTTTGCACAGCCGCTCGAACCGCCTCCACCACGGCCGCTGGTTTCTCTAGCGGAATGGCATGGCCGCTGTCTACCCAGACCTGTCTGGATCGCGGGTAGAGGTTCGCCAGATCGGCACGCTTTCGGTTCGCATCGTCGGCCATGGGAGACGACACCTCCATGGGGCGCAGTGCGCTCAGCACGGTCACTGGAACAGCGGGATTCACCGGCAGGCTCAAGACGGCTTGCCCGGTGGAATCCAGTGCGGCGAGCTCCTGCTTCGCCGTGCCTGACGTCAGCAAGCCGAACGACAGCTTGAGCCAGGCAGGCCAGGCTTCAGGGTCGCCGGCGCCTTTCAATTGTTCGGGATGGGTGGCGTCCACCAGCACCAGCGCAGCCACGTCCTCGGGGTACTTTCGCGCGAACAGCTGCATGTACAAGCCGCCAAGGGAATGCCCGACCAGGATGTAGGGAGGGGCCAGCTGGCGGGCCTTGAGAAGGGCTCTGAGCTCTTCCACGATGTGTGTTCCATCACGTGCTGCCGTGGAGGCTTCGCTCTTTCCATACCCTGCGCGGTGGTAGGCCAGCGAGGTGGTTTGGTTCACAGCATCGGGCCAGACTTTGGCCCACCAGTCGAGCGTGCCCCCCAGTCCGTTTTCGAATATCACCACCGGTGAGCCCTGTCCTGCAACGAGGTGTTCCACTTTCCGGTTGTCGACGATTTCGGTGACGGCGCCCGGCAAGCTGGTGCAGCCGACGAGCCAGAGGGTGAGCAACAGGCTCAGGAAGGTTCGATGTTTCATGTGCACCCGTTCGCAACAAACACCCCGTGAAGACCCAGCGGCAGCGCATGGGCCAGCGTCGCCTGCGCCACCGGGCCGTCGGACAGCGCATTGGCCGCAAAGCACGACAGCACGGTCTTCTTCCGCGCGAAGTCCAAGGCGGTGCCGATCACCCAGCCTGGCCCTCGACCATCGGGGACAAAGAGATGCTCTTCCACCACGGTCTGCGGGCCGTAGCTGAAGCGCTGTGAAGCGCCAGTGTCTACCTGGGTGCACGCAATGGCGCTCCACAACGGAAGGCCACCCACGGTGGTCGTCGCGTGAAAGACCTGGCGGTGCCGCTGACCGACCAGGCGCTGATCGATGCATGGAAACTCGGCCTCAATGCCCAGGTCGGTCTGCTTGGCCTGGCCGGTGCCCAGGTGGAGGGTCATCACGGTCAACGTGGGGCCCGTGGTGCCCACCAGGCGGGCGCGCATCACTTCGCGCGTGTCCGCCAGCAGGCCCGAGGCGTCGGCGGAGCGCGCGCAGTCGAGGAGGATCACCGTGCCCTTGGCGGTGGCTTCTTCCCACGCGTTGCCGAGGTGGAACAGAAAACCGGTGGGCAGCGCGAGCAGCTGTTGCCGTTTCCAGTCTTGCTTGTCGATGACCAGCGCGCGCATGCCCATCTCGGGGCGCCATACGTGGGCATCGAGGACGCTGGCACCTGCGGCCCTGCGTTGTGCGTCGTACACCAGGGGCGGCAGCAGGAAGACCAGGTGTCCCGCGGTGACGGCGAAGTCGTGGACCAACGGCATGTCTCTGATGGGCACAGCGTCGGCGCGCTTCAATACCCCGTCGGGCCCGATCTCGTACAGCAACAGCAAGCCGCTGTGAGCGCTGACGCCAAAGTTCCAGATCGTGCCGTCGGGCTCGACCCTGGGGTGTGCCGAAAACGGCACGCCCGCGAGGTCCGCTCGCCAGGTCTTGAGGCCCCGCGTCTCCAGCGTGCGAGGGTCTAGGCGCGTCGCGGAGCCGCCTTCCCACAGCGCGAGCAGGTCGCCGCCCACGGGCAGCACGCTGATGTTGGCCGCGTTCATGGCGTCAGGCGAGCCCGGCGCTTCGCTGTCTTTGAACACCGTGCCAAAGCCCTCGGTGAGCCGGCGGCCGGCCTGGACCTCGGCCACGCGCTTGGCGGTTGCCACATAGCGGCCCTGGTGGCGGACCTCGGTGCCGGCGATCACGAAGCGCTGCACCAAGCCGTCGCCGTCGAACCAATGGTGGTAGCGCTCCCCACCCAGGTCGTGACCCGCCGGGCCGTTGCGGTAGAGCGTGCCCGCCACCGCGTCGGGGAAGCGCCCCCGCACGGTGGCCGCCGTCAAGGGGAAGTCGGCTGTTGCGGTGGCGAACGCCGATTTCCAGGGCAGACTGGAAGCGTCGAACTGCGATTGCCAGCTGGTGGGCTCCGTCGCATGCGCTGCCCACGGCGCCAGCCACGGAGCACCTCCGCCGGCGATGAGGCGCAGCACAAGATCACGGCGGTTCATGGCGAGGCCCTGTTTCAGTGCAGCCGAAAGTTGATGCTGCTGTCGGCATCGAGCTGCACGGCGGCGGCGTCGAAGGTCGGCGGGCCCATCCGGCCCCGGGCATTGTTCGAGAACCCATAGCGCTCGGTGGGCATGCCCAGGATGTTGGTGTCCAGCTTGGCGTTGCCGTTCTCGTCGGCGAAGGACTTGATCACATAGCGACCCACCGGCAAACCGCTGAACACCAGTTGCGCGGCCCCGTCGAGCAGCGCCACTTTCTGTGAAGCCAGTGCCTGGTTGTTGGCCAAGGCCTCGGCGCTGTCGAACAGCGCCAGGTAGAGCGTTGACGGGCCTGATGGGCCGTCGGTCACCGTCACCCGAAGGTCGGCCGCGTTGACCCACATCGGAACCGCCAGTGTGGCGAGTGCGAGGGCTGCTTTCATGGGTTTCCTTTCAAGCTTGATGCGCACCGCGCTTCACCGCGCGATCTTGCGTTCGACCTCTGCAACCCGGCCCGCGTGGAACCGGATGATCGTGAGAGTTTGAGGGTCCCGGGTGTGGGGGAAGTAGGTCCAGCTTTTCTCTTCGGGTTGACCCCTGACGGCACGGTGGACGGCTTCGTGGTCGGGCTTGCCGATCTTCAGCATCACCTCCCCTTCGCCCATGCCTTTGCGGATGAACTTGCGCTCCCCGGCGTCTGACTCGGCGGACACGGCGGACACGGCGGATGCGCTGGCCAGCGAGAGCAGGGCCAGTGCGGTCAATCTTTTGAGGTCCATTGGTCGCTCCTGCGTCAGCGTCAGCAACGCCCGGCCGCGCGCAACAGGGCGTTGCACGCTGCGCCGGGGTTCTTCGCCGCAGGGGCTGGCTGGCCACCCTTGCCCGCTCCCCCCGCCATGGCGGTGCAGATGGCGTCGGAATGCGGTGTCTGCCCGAAGCTCATGGCCTTCTGGAAACCGGTGGCTCCGTAGAGGTAGCAGCGGTAGGCCTTGCCGTCGCGGGTGTTGGCGGTGTAGTTGATGCGACCGCCGGTTTCCTCGCTGCGGTCGGTGATGGTGAACTGGCCGGCGGGTCGCCCGATGGCCTGCGCGGTGCGTTGCTCCAGGCCGTCCTGGTCGATGGTGGCGGCGCACCCGGACAGGAGCGACAGGGCCACGGCCAGGGGGGCACAGCGTGTGACGAAGGATCGAAGGGTCATGAAAAGCTCCGTGGGGTTCATGGGGTTCATCGGCCAAAGCAGTTGTCGGCGGGCACCGTGGCCAGGCTGGCGGACACCGCCGACAGCGAGGGCTGGATGCTGGGAATTTCATCGCCCAGCAGGCACAGGCGGTCGCCGGTGCGCAGGGTCCAGATGGCGCCGAAGCGTGTGCCGGTCACGGTGAGGAAGGTGCCCCAGTGAGCGGCCAGGCCCTGGCATGCCTCGGACCGCGCGAAGGTCACGGTGCCCAGCCTGGACGGACCGGCCAGCACCGACGCGCCTTCGCATCCGTTACCGCCGAAGCTCAGCACACCCTCGAAATAGTCCAACTGGGTGGGGCCGGTGATGCGTGCTCGGAGGAATTTCTTGAACGATTGCGCACCCGTTTTCACGCAGCCTCTTTGCACCCAGTCGCCCTTCAGCAGCTCGATGGACGAAGAGCCGGTGCCGCCCGAGCCGTCGTCCGGGGGGGTGTCACTGCCGCCGCCGCAGGCGCTCAGGCCCAGAGTGGTCGCGGTGATCAGGGCCAGGGCAGACAAGCGTGCGGGGCCTTGCAACGCTGAGAAAACCGGCATGGAAAACTCCTGTGTCAATGTGGAAGAAATGGAAACGGGCGGGCGACAGCGGGCCGCCGGGCGCCGGCCCGGGCCTTGTGCCAATGCGGAGGTCGCGGCGGGAAACTCAGGCCGGCTTGCGGGCCACGATGAAGACCCGGATGTCTTTGCCCCGGGTGCCGTGCCGCTCGACCGAGACGATCTCCAGACCCTGCTGCTCCATGGCCGAGACCAGCGCTTCCCCGTTGAAGCACAACACGTGGGGTGCCCTGCCAATGGCGCGCATCAGCGGCAGCGCGAGGTAGGGAATCAGCGGGTTCATCTCCGAGATGCAGGCGGTCTTTGAAATCAGCAGTCCGCCCGGGCGCAGGGCCTGCACCGCGAGCGCCAGGGTCTGATCAAGGTCGCTCACGAGGTGCAGCAGGTTGAAGGCCAACACCCGGTGAAACTTCTCCCGGCCGAACACCGGGGCGTCGGCGTCGGCCACCGCGAAGCTCAGCTGTGGCACCGGTTGCGCCGCCAGCTTCTCGATGGCGATGTCGATCATGCCGGCCGAAACGTCGGTCGCCAGCAGGCGCCGGGTGTGCGGCGCCAGCCGCAGCGCGGTGGTGCCGGTGCCGCAGCCGATCTCCAGCACGTCCTGATCGGTCGACAGCAGGCCCTGCGCGCGCCGCAGCGTCGTCTCGTAACCCGCCATGTCGGTGATCGAGTCGGCGGCGTACTTGCGGGCGATGCGGTTCCAGAAACGGGCCTTGCGGGCGGCCGAGGCACTCGCTTCGGTCAAGGGGGCAACGTCTGCGCTTCGGGTGGCGGTGGAGAGCGGCATGGGGGGATGTGGAAGGTGGATCGGGGCCCATGCGATGGGCAACAGGTGGATGCTATCCATGCACATCGCCGCAGGGAATTGCGCTAAATTGCAGTGAACATATACATAAACGCATGAATCAACTCGATTGGAACCAGCTCAAGGCGTTTCTGGAAACCGCTGAAACCGGCTCGCTGTCGGCGGCCGCGCGTAAGCTGGGCCTGACCCAACCCACCCTGAGCCGACAGGTGGCCGCCATCGAGCGGCAGATGGGCGTGACCCTGTTCGAGCGCGTGGGCAAGGCCATGGCGCTCACCCCCACGGGCCTGGATCTGCTGGAACACGCGCGCGCCATGGGCGCGGCCGCCGAGGCCCTGGGGCTGGCCGCGACCGGCCGCTCGCAGGCCGTGGGCGGCGTGGTCTCGGTCTCGGCCACCGATGCGGTCGCTGCTCACCTGCTGCCCCCGCTGGTGCAGCGGCTGCGCGAGCAGGAGCCGGGCATCACCATCGAGGTGATCCCGTCCAACGCGCTGAGCGACCTGCTGCGGCGCGAGGCCGACATCGCGATCCGCCACGTGAAGCCCGAACAGCCGGACCTGATCGCCCGGTTCATCCGCGAGGCCAAGGCCTACTTCTACGCGTCAGAGGACTGGGTGAAGACCCACGGCCACCCGCGCACCAGCGACGACGCCGCCCACCTGCCCTTCGTCGGCTCCGACCGCACGGGCCAGTACCTGGGCTACCTGCGGGCGCACGGCCTGTCCCTGAGTGAAGCGAACTTCAGCTGCTATTGCGACCACACCGTGGCGCACTGGGCGCTGGTGCGCCAGGGTATGGGCATCGGCGCCATGATGGAAGAGATCGCCCGCGACACGCCGGGCATCGTGCGGGTGCTCGACGAGGTGCCGGCGGTGCGCTTCCCGATCTGGCTGGCCACCCACCGCGAGCTGCGCACCTCGCGACCGATGCGGGTGGTGTTCGAGGCGCTGGCGCAGGGGCTGATGGAAGGCCACTGAGCCCGGGCCGGTTCAGCCTCGGTGAACGGTGCGCGCCACCGGCCGCACCCACCACCAGGCCCCTGCCACCAGCGCCGCAAACGCCGTGTACGCGGCCACGAACACCCACCAGGGCAGGTCCCAGTACAGCAGGCGCGAAAGCCAGTGTTCGATGAAGCCCTCGCGGTAGCCGCCTTGTCCGGCCAGGCGCCGCAGGTCCTGTTCCCACACGGTCAGCGGGCAGAGCTGGCCGAGCCAGGTCTGGGCGGCGATGTACAGGATCAGCGCCAGCCCAGCGCGCCGCCGATGAGCACCAGCGGCAACAAGCCGACCACAAACACCACCACGCCCACGTGCAGGGTGAGCAGGGCGTCGGCCAGCAGGCCGGCGGTGGTCGCGTTGATGCTCATGGGTGAGGTGGTTGGGGGCAGAAAAAAAGCCGCTCACGCACGGGGCGTGGCGGCTGTCACGCATGGCCTGACACGCAGGCGGCGTGGGATCCGTTGAGCGCTTTACTGCGAGATTTGCATGTAGTCGGAGACCACTTTCCAGCGGTTCTCCTGCAGCTGTGACAGGCGCGTGGCGTTGCTGCCCAGGCGCTTGGTGGGGCTGAAGGTCATCTCGGCGCTGCCGAAGATGTCAGGCGGAATTTTCATGGTGTCCATGGCTTTGATGAAGCTCTCGGTGGTGAGGCCGGGGCCGGCTTTGCCGGCGGCTTTCAGGAAGGTGTCGACCAGGCTGTAGCCGTAGACCGAGAACACGGTCGGGTCTTCGTTGAACTTGGTCTTGTACTTGTTGGCCCAGAAGCGGATGGGTTGCGAGGCCTCGTCGGTGTAGGGGTTTTGAACCGTCATGGTGGCGTAGAGGCCGTTCATGGCCGGGCCGCCGAGTTTGTGGATCAGGTCGGTGTAGGCCGCGCTGGAGCCGATGAAGGTGGGGTTGAAGCCCAGGCGCTTGGCGGTGGCGATGCCGCCGATGGTCTCGCGGATGATGGTGCCGAGCACGACCATGTCGCACTGCTCGGCGGCCAGCTTCTGCATCTGCGAGGCGAAATCGGTGGCGCCGCGTTTGTATGAGGTTTCCACCGCCAGCGTCATGCCGATGGACTTCAGGCCTTCTTCGGCGCCGCGTTTGACTTCGAGGCCGAACTCGTCGTCCTGGTACATGGTGCAGACCTTTTTGGCGCCTTTGTCTTTGACCAGCTTGGGCACGGCGATCTTCATCTGGTCGAAGTAGGTGGCGGCAAAGCTGTACTTGAGTTTGTGGAAGGGCTCGTACATTTCGCGCGCGGCGGTGACGGGGAAGAAGTTGATCACGTTCTTCTGGAACTGCACCGGCATGGCGGCCATGTTCTGCGCCGTGCCGATGTGGCCGACCATGGCGAAGATCTTGTCCTGGTTCACCAGCTTCTGCGCGGCCAGCACGGCGCGGCGCGGGTCGTAGGCGGAGTCTTCCACCAGCAGCTTGACCTTGCGCCCGTTGACGCCGCCCTGTTCGTTGACCTCGTCCACGCGCAGCATCATGCCCAGGCGAACCTGCTTGCCGAAGCCGGCGATGGGGCCGGAGAGATCCTGGATCGAGCCGATGACGATCTCGTCCTTGCTCACGCCTTGGGACTGGGCGAACACGGCACCGGAGGCCAGCAGCAAGGCGGTGCCGAACAGGGGAAGTCGGGTTTTCATGGGGGTTGTCTCCTTGGGGCGGTCGGGGTGGTGGTGAGGGGTCGGTGGCGGGGTGTCAGCTGTACATCGCGTCGATCTGGCCGGCGTATTTTTGTTGCACCAGCTTGCGTTTGAGTTTCATGGTGGGGGTCAATTCTTCGTCTTCAGCGCTGAGTTGCGTGTCGAGCAGGAAGAACTTCTTGATCTGTTCCACGCGGGCAAATTTCTTGTTGACGCGGTCGATTTCGGTCTGGATCAGCGCCTGCACCTCGGGCGCGCGGGTGAGGCTGGCGTAGTTGGAAAACGGCACGTCGTTGTCTTGCGCATATTTCTCCACGTTCTCCTGGTCGATCATGATGATCACCGTGAGGTAGGGCTTTTTGTCACCGATCACCACCGCATCGGTCACGTAGGGCGAGAACTTCAGTTCGTTCTCCAGCTCGCTGGGCGTGATGTTCTTGCCCCCTGCGGTGATGATGATGTCTTTCATGCGGTCGGTGATGCGGAAAAACCCTTCCTCATCGACCACGCCCACGTCGCCCGTGTGCAGCCAGCCGTTGGCGTCAATGGTCTCGGCGGTTTTCTCGGGCAGGTTCAGGTAGCCCATGAACACGTTGGGCCCGCGCACCAGGATCTCGCTGGTCTGCGGGTCGAGCCGCACCTCGTTGTAGCTGGCGGCCGGGCCGATGCTGCCGGGCTTGATGCGATCGGCCGGGATGCCGGTGGACGCGCCGCAGGTTTCGGTCATGCCCCAGACTTCGAGCATGGGCACGCCGAGCGCCAGGTACCAGCGCACCAGGTCGGGCGAGATGGGCGCGGCGCCGGTGACGAGGAAGCGCGCGCGGTGGATACCGATGAGCTTGCGCACGTTGTCGAGCACCAGCAGGCGCGCCAGCCGGAAGCGCAGGCGCAGGCTGCCGGGCACCGGCTGCCCCGTCATCACCAGCTCGGCCACGCGCTGGCCGATCCCGATGGCCCAGGCGTAGGCGGCCTGCTGCAGCTGGCTGGCTTCCTTGAGCGTGATCATCACGCCCGAATAGAACTTCTCCCACACGCGCGGCACCGCGGTGAACACCGTGGGCGCGATCTCGCGCACGTTCTCCGGCACAGTCTCGGGGTTCTCGACGAAATTGAGCTTGGCGCCGGTGTAGAGCGAAAAGTATTCGCCGCCCAGGCGCTCGGCGATGTGGCACAGCGGCAGGAAACACATGCACTCGTCGCGCTCGTCGCGCGCGATCAGCGTGTTGTAGCCGCGCACGGTGTAGACCAGGCCCTGGTGGCTGTGCATGGCGCCCTTGGGCTTGCCGGTGGTGCCCGAGGTGTAGACCAGGATGGCCAGGTCTTCGGGCCGGCAGGCGGCGACCCGGGTTTCCATTTCGCCCGCATGGGTCTTGGCGTGGGTGCGTCCGAGTTCGCGCAGCGCGTCCAGGCTGATGACCTGCGGATCGTTCAGCTCGTGCAGGCCTTCCATGTCGAAGACCACGATCTTCTTCAGCCGCGGCAGGTGCTGGCGCACTTCGAGCACCTTGTCGAGCTGTTCGTCGTCTTCCACAAACAGCACGGTGGTGCCTGAGTCCTCGCAGAGGAACTGCACCTGATCGGCCGCGTCGGTGGGGTAGATGCCGTTGGAAACGCCGCCGGCGCTCAGCACCGCCAGGTCGGCCAGCACCCACTCGACCGTGGTGTTGGAGAGGATGGACGCGGTCTCGCGCGCAGCGAAGCCCAGCGACATCAGGCCGTGGGCGATCTCACGCACCGCTTCGCCGGTCTGGTCCCAGGACCAGCTGCGCCAGATGCCGAACTCTTTCTGCCGCATCCAGACGTTGGGGCCGCGCTTCTCCACCGCGTTCCAGAACATCGCTGGAATGGTGTCACCGGGCAGCACGATCTCGGGCTGGGGACGGATGTGGGACAGGTCCCAGAGATAACTCATGTGTTCACCGCCAATTTTTCTTTTTCTTCCAGCGCCGGTCGGCGCGCACGCCTTCTTCTTTCATGCCGAGGTAGAACTCCTTGATGTCGTCCTTCTCACGAAGGTGGGCGCAGGTGTCTTCCATCACGATGCGGCCGTTCTCCAGCACGTAGCCGTAATCGGACGCGTTGAGCGCCATGTTGGCGTTCTGCTCCACCAGCAGGATGGTGGTGCCGCGCTCGCGGTTGATGCGCACAACGATTTCGAAAATTTCTTTCGTCAGCTTCGGGCTCAGGCCCAGGCTTGGTTCGTCGAGCAGGATCAGGTCGGGGTTGGCCATCAGCGCGCGGCTGATGGCGAGCATCTGTTGCTGGCCGCCCGAGAGCAGGCCGGCGTCCTGCGCCGCGCGCTCGCGCAGGATGGGGAAGTAGCCGAAAACCAGTTCCATGTCGCGCGCCACACCGTCGCGGTCCTTGCGGGTGTAGGCGCCCATGAGCAGGTTGTCGCGCACCGACAGCAGCGGGAACACCTCGCGCCCCTCGGGCACATGGCTCAGGCCCTGCTGAACGATGTCGGCCGGGTCCTGCGCGGTGATGTTCTCGCCCTTGAACTCGATGCTGCCCTTGCGCGGGTCGATGATGCCGCTGATGGTCTTGAGGATGGTGGTCTTGCCGGCGCCGTTGGAGCCGAGCACGGTGGCGATCTCGCTGCGGCGCACCTGCAGGCTCACGCCGCGAATCGCCTTGATCGGACCGTAGGCGCTCTCGACGTTGAGCAGTTTCAGGACGGCGTTGTCGGATACCGGCGCGGTCATGCGCGTACCCCCTGTGCGTTCTCGCGGCGCAGGCTGGACACGTCGTCCACCGAGCCCAGGTAGGCCTCGATCACACCCGGGTCGCGCTGCACCTCGGCCGGCGTGCCGGTGGCCAGCTCGGCGCCCATGCTCATGGCGAGCACGCGGTCGGAGACCTTGGACACCAGCGACATGTCGTGTTCGACCATCAGCACGGTGATGCCCAGGTCGTTCTTGATGTCGGCGATCCAGAACGCCATGTCCTCGGTCTCCTCCACGTTCAGGCCGGACGATGGCTCGTCGAGCAGCAGCAGCTTGGGCTCGGTGCACAGTGCACGCGCCAGCTCCACCACCTTGCGAACGCCATACGGCAGGCCCGCCACCAGCGATTCGCGGTGGTGCTGCAGGTCCAGGAAGTCGATCACCTGCTCGACCTTCTCGCGTGCTTCGATTTCGGCAGCGCGGGTCTTGCCGGTGAACAGCAATTCGCTCCACAGGCCGGTGCGGCGGTGGGTGTGGCGGCCGATCAGCAGGTTCTGCAACACGGTGGCGTGTTCGAAGAGTTCGATGTTCTGGAAGGTGCGCGCGATACCCAGGCGCGCGATGCGGTGTGGCGGCTGCTCGGTGAGTTTGAGCATGCCGTCCGGACCGGCGTAGTGGATGCTGCCGGTGGTGGGTGTGTAGATGCGGCTGATCAGGTTGAACACCGTCGTCTTGCCCGCGCCGTTGGGGCCGATCAGCGTGAACACCTCGCCCTTCTTCACATCGAAGCTCACGTTGTTCACCGCCAGCACGCCGCCGAAGCGCACGCTGAGGTTCTGGGCGGAAAGCAATAAATCGTCGGTCATTTCAAGCGATCCGATTTCTGGAAGGTCTTCTGGCGCTTGAACATGCCGCGCCGGTAGAACGGGAACAGCTGGATGTAGGCGCGCACCTTGAGCCAGCGGCCGTACAGGCCCATGGGTTCGAACAGCACGAAGGCGATCAGCACCAGGCCGTAGACCGTGCCCTGCAGTCCGGTGGCTTGGCCGATGGCGTCAGGCAGGTAGTCCTTGCCGAGCGCGATGAGTTGCGGCATGACGATGAGGAAGATGGCCCCGAGGAAGGCGCCGTGGATCGAACCCAGACCGCCGATCACCACCATGAGCAGCAGGTCGATCGACTGGATGATGCTGAACTGTTCGGGCGAGAGGAACTGGATCTTGTGCGCGTAGAGCGCACCACCAATGCCCGCGAGCGCCGCCGACAGCGCGAACGACAGCGTCTTGTAGCGCGCCAGGTGGATGCCCATGCTCTGCGCCGAAATCTCGGAGTCGCGGATGGCCACGAAAGCCCGCCCGGTGCTGGAGCGCATCAGGTTGACGATGGCCAGCGTGGCGAGCACCGTGACCACGAGGCAGAGAAAGTAGAACTCGTTGGTGGAATCCAGCTCCCAGCCGAACATCGAAGGCGGCATCACCGACAGGCCCGAATTGCCACCGGTCACGCTCTCCCAGCGTGCCATGGCTTCTTCGACGATGAAGCCAAACGCCAGCGTGGCCATGCCGAGGTAGATGCCCTTGACGCGCAGCGCCGGCAAGCCCACCACCATGCCCACCGCGGCGGCCAGCAGGCCGGCGCAGGCCATCGCGATGGGGAACGGCACACCGGCGTTGACCATCACCGTCTCGGTGTAGGCGCCGACGCCGAGGAAGGCCGCATGGCCGAGCGAGAACAGACCTGTGAAACCCGACAGCAGCATCAGCCCCAGGCCCACCACGGCGTAGATCAGCACAAAGGTGAGTTGTGCCAGCCAGTACTCTTCGATCACCCAGGGCGCGACCAGCAGGAACAGGCACAGCAGGCCGTACCAGAACACATGCCCGCCGTGTTTGGCGAGCCGGATGTCCTGGTTGTAGTCTGTTTTAAAAATGAATCTCATGTGCCTTCAACCAGCAATGCCAGAGGCGGCCGGGGAGCAGACCGGGAACGCCGCGGAACCGGCTTTGCCGGGCCGCTGGCGTTGCCCCTTGAGGGGCGGAGCGGCGACGCGCAGCGCGCAAGCGATGGAGGTGGTCATACCTTTCAGACCTTCTTTCGGAGCGTTTCGCCGAACAGGCCGTTGGGCTTGAGCACGAGCATGATCAGCACCACGATGTAGGGCGCGATGTCCTTGAAGCCTTCGGGCAGGTAGAAGCCCGAGAGCGCTTCCACGGTGCCGATGATCAGCCCGCCGACGATGGCGCCGGGCAGGCTGCCGAAGCCACCCACCACCGCGGCAGGGAAAGCCTTGAGGCCGATGAAACCCATGTTGGCGTGCACGAAGGTGATGGGTGCCAGCAGCAGGCCGGCAAAGGCCGCCACGCCCGCGGCCAGCCCCCACACCAGGCCGTTGAGCCGCTTGACCGGGATGCCCATGTAGTAGGCCGCGAGCTGGTTCTGCGACGACGCCTGCATGGCCACGCCCAGCTTCGAATAGCGGAACATCGCGAACAGGCCGGCGCACAACACGCCGGTGACCCCGATCACCACGATCTGCTCGGCTGATACCACCAGCGCACCCAGGCGCAATACCTCGCCCGCGTAGGGCACGGGCAGGGTGTGGGTGTCGGTGCCGATGTTGGGGATCATGGTGATCAGGCCACGCAGCACGTAGCCGACACCGATGGTCAGCATGACGATGGAGAACGCGGGCTGGCCCAGGATGGGGCGGATCACCAGGCGCTCCAACACCACACCAAACAACCCCATGGCGACAACAGCCGCGGGCACCGACAGCCAGAACGGGAAGCCGAGCATCGTCATGGTGGCCAGACCGCCGAACGCGCCAACCATCATGAGGTCGCCCTGGGCAAAGCTCACCGTTTCGGTGGCCTTGTAGATCAGCACGAAACCCAGGGCAATGAGTCCGTAGATACAGCCCTGGGCCACACCGCTGATGAGCAGTTGCAGCAGTTGCACGCGGTTCTCCTGTGAGTCGGATGCCCTTGTCCTCGCGGCTGCTGCTGCAGGCTGTGAGAGGCGTCAACCCGACGGTGTAGGTGTTTATAGCTGCCGGTGTCGAGACTGGCGCTAGGGGTTGACCCGATCCACAGTCGCGCAGGCGCCTTGCCTTGCGGTGCAGCATTTTATTTATGCAGAGCGTTTGCTTTGCAAAATGATCGGAGCGACGTATCCTGTGGTCCCCACCTACTTTGCGACGTTCATGAAGTCCATCCGCATCGGCGCCGGCCTCGGCTTTTACGGCGACAACTGGGAACCGGTGGTCGCGAGCATCGAGCGCGGCAATGTGCAGTTCATCGCCAGCGACCACCTGGCCGAGCTCACGCTCGCCATCCTGCAAAAAGACCGGCAGCGCGACCCTTCGCTCGGCTACGCGCGCGACGTGGTGCCCATGCTGCTGCGGCTGTGGCCACTGATGCGCGAGCGCGGCGTGCGCTTCGTCTGCAACGCGGGCGGGCTGAACCCGTTGGGCGCGGCGCAGGCGGTGCTGGTCGCGTTCGCGGCCAAGGGCTGGCGGGCGCGCATCGCGGTGGTGACGGGTGACGACGTGTTGCCGCACCTGCAGGACGCTTCGACGCCTGCCGATGAACTGGCCCACCTGTTCACGGGCGAACCGGTTTCACAGGTGCGCGAACGGCTGGTGTTTGGCAACGCCTACCTGGGCGCCGCGCCGATCGTGCAGGCGCTGAACGCGGGCGCGGACATCGTGATCACCGGCCGCGTGGCCGACGCCGCGCTCTTCCTCGGGCCGCTGGTGCACGGCCTGGGCTGGCCGCTCGGCGGCGCCACCGGGCCGCAAGACTTGAACCGCCTCGCGCAGGGCCTCACGGTGGGGCATCTGCTGGAGTGTTCGGGCCAGGGCAGCGGCGGCAATTTCGGCAGCCAGGGCGCGTGGCAGGCCATCCCCGACCTGGCGCACATCGGCTACCCCATCGCCGAAGTCTGGGAAGACGGCACGGCGCTGATCACCAAGGCGCCGGGTACCGGTGGGCGCGTCAACTTCGACACCGTGCGCCAGCAGCTGCTGTACGAGGTGCACAACCCGCACGCTTACCACTCGCCCGACGTGGTGCTCGACATGGGCGGCATCGTGCTGCACGACGAGGGCCACGACCGGGTGCGCCTGACCGGTGCGCGTGGCACCGCACCTGGGGAGCAACTCAAGGTGGTGGCGGGCTACCGCGACGGCTACAAGGCCGAAGTGACTTGGGGCTTCTCGTGGCCCGACGCCTGGGACAAGGCGCAGGCGGCCATTGCCACCATCCGTACCCAGTTGGCCGAGAAGCGCATCCCCCACGACGAGTTGTTCGTGGAATACCCGGGCCTGAACTCGGCCCACGGGCCGCTGGCACCTTTGCCGCCAATGGAGCAGCTCAATCAGATGAATGAAATCTGGACCCGGATGGTGCTGCGCACACAGAACAAGGCCGCCGCCGACGGTTTCGGTCGCCTGTTTCCCTGGCTGGCCCTGAGCGGCCCGGCCTACACCTGTGGCTTCAACGGCCTGCACAACACCAGCGAGCTGCTGGGCATCTGGCCGACGCTGATTTCGCGGGCCGAGGTGGAACCGCGCGTCAAGGTCGAGATGTTGGAAGGTGCCCCATGAACGCCGTGCGCATTCCCCTGGCGCGAATCGCCCACGCACGCAGCGGCGACAAGGCCGACTGGGTGGACTTCGGCTTGTTCGCCTGGAACCGGGCAGGCTATCGACTGCTGGAGCGCGAGGTCACGGCCGAACGCGTGCAGGCGCACTTCGCACCCTGGTTGCCGGGCGAGGTGGACGCCTGGGCGCTGCCCAACATCCTGGCGCTGAAGTTCGTGCTGCGCGGCGCGCTGCAGGGCGGCGGCGCGCGCAACCTGCGGCTGGACAACCTCGGCAAGGCGATGGCGGGCGCGCTGCTGCGGCTGGAGATCGAGGTGACGTCGCTTGAACTGGATGAGGCCTTGAACACGCCGCGGGTGGCGTGGTGGGGTGAGGGGCCGCCCGCCAACCCGGTGGAAGGAATGAGATGAGCCACCCTGCCGTCGTCACTGAAAAACAAGGTGACATCTGGATCGTCACCCTGAACCGCCCCGACGTGCGCAACGCCGTTGACAGCGAGACCGCGGTGGCCTTGCACGCCGCATTCCTGGCCTTCGAGGACGACCCGCAAGCCAAGGTCGCGGTATTCCACGGCGCACACGGCCATTTCTGCGCCGGGTGGGACCTGCAACACGGGGCCCGGCTGGCCGCGTCGGGTGAATCCGGCGGCCTGGACCAGCTGGACTTCCATGCAGACGACCCGCGCGCCCTCGGTCCCATGGGGCCGTCACGCCTGCAATTGTCCAAGCCGGTCATCGCCGCGGTGAGCGGCGCGGCCGTGGCCGGCGGCATGGAGCTCGCGCTCTGGTGCGACCTGCGCGTGATGGAGGAAGACGCCTATTTCGGCGTCTATTGCCGGCGCTTCGGCGTGCCGCTGATCGACGGCGGCACGGTGCGCCTGCCGCGCCTGATCGGCATGGGTCACGCCATGGACCTGATCCTCACCGGCCGCAAGGTCGAAGCCTCCGAGGCACTGCAGATGGGCCTGGCCAACCGCGTGGTGCCCACGGGCACGGCGCGCGAAGCCGCCATCATCCTGGCGCAACAGCTCGCGGCCTTCCCGCAGGCGACGATGCGCGCCGACCGCGAGAGTGCGCATCGGCAATGGGACCTGCCGCTGGGCGAGGCCCTGCAGCAGGAATGGCAACGCGGCAAGGGGCGCATCCCCGACGCGCTGGAGGGCGCCACGCGGTTCGCGCAGGGGCAGGGGCGCCACGGCAAGTTCTGACGGCTCTGTTGCCTCGGCGGCTCCCGCCATCACCACCCGATTGGTCCCCCACGCGGGCGCTCGCCAGCCCATCATCTGGTCCATGAATGATCCCTTGTTCGATAGAACAGACGTGCTGGTGCTGCAGCACCTGAACGAAGACGGCCCGGGCTACCTGGGCCAGTGGCTCGACGAACAGGGTCTGCGCTGGCAGGTGCTGTGCGCCGAAGCCGGCGAGGTTTACCCGGCTTCCGTGAAAGGATTCCAAGGGCTTGCCGTGCTCGGCGGCGCCTGGAGCGCCAACGACGACCGCCCCACGCTGCGCCAGGCCGAAGCACTGATCCGCGAGGCCGACGCGCTGGGCATTCCGGTGCTGGGTCACTGCCTGGGCGGTCAGCTCATGGCGCGCGCTTTCGGCGGGCGGGTGCAGACGTTGGAGCAGCCCGAAATCGGCTGGCTGCCCATCCGCCACAACAGCAGCGACGCTGCCCGCGTCTGGCTGGGCGAGCAGACCGATGCCACGGTCTACCAGTGGCACCACGACAGCTTTGTCGAATTGCCGCCCGGTGCCGAACTGATCGCCAGTTCACCCGCCTGCGCCCACCAGGCCTTCGTTCTGCGACAGCACCTGGCGATGCAGTTCCACATCGAGATCACACCGCAGAAGATCGGCGACTGGATGGCACACCCGGGCGACACCTACCCGGCACTGGTGCAACGGCACCTGGACAGCGTGCAAGGCCCACAGGCCATTGCAGATGGCACCACCCGGTACCAGAGCGGCAGCGAAGCGCTGGCCTGGCGCATCTACGAGACCTGGCGTTCGCGCTGGCGTTGATGTCTCCCGCGGGAACGGCTTTTCGCGCTGCTCCGTCAGCGCTCCCTGACACCACAGGCCATGCGGTTCATGACATCAGCCCTGGACGATCCGCTGGATGATGTTGGATAGGCGTCAGAAGGGCGATTGGGCACCATTTTGGGTTGCCAAAGAAGATTGCTTCCATACAATTGACTTGCCTAAGGGAAAAGTTTATCCAGCAACAATAGCGCTGACCCGTGTCGCCAAGTAGAGGACCACATGCTGAATTCGGAACTGCTTGCCCGTTTGCAGGAGCAAGGCTGGAAGCCCCGTCAACTGGGCGGTTTCATGGGACGTGCTGGACCTTTGTGGACGTGTCGCGAGGGCGCAGGCTGGGTGTATGGACTGCTCGCTGAAGACCAGCATCTGAATCCCGCCGGTGTGGTGCACGGCGGTGCCTTGGGCACCCTGATCGACCATGTGCTCAGCACGGTGGCCTGGGAGGCTTGCGAGCGCACGCCGTGCGTGACGGTTCAGCTCGACACCCACTTTCTGGCCGAGGTGCGCGCGGGGCAGTTCGCGTTGGCCCGGGCGAGCATCACCGCGCGCACCAGCAGCCTGGTTTTCATGGAGGGCACGGTGCAGGTCGACGACCGGCCTGTGCTGGCAGCCCGAGCCATCATGAAAGTGCTGCGACCCGCACCCGCTCCATGAGTCTTCGTGGCCGCCGGCCACGTTGAAAGAACCCATCCGATGCCGCTGGCATCGCGCCAATTTCCCCTTTGACCATGTTGGTCTTGGGGCTTTTTTTTTGCGCTGCTTCCCCCCCCCCCCGCTGATCCCTTTTGAGTCGAGTTGACGCCCGTTGCCGGCAACGTCATTTGATTCGGTTTTGCATCATTTTTATGATTGTCTATATACAAAATAATGTGCCATTTGACAAAAATAGAAAACACAACAAGAATTCATCCACACCAGACGAACGATGAAGACCATGAAAAAACTCACCGACTACACCAGCTACGCCGATGCCCAGGCGCACTTCTCCAACGACAAGTTGTGGGAGCTGTTTGATGGCAACCGCGAACACCTGAACATGGCTCACGAGTGCGTGGACCGGTATGCCGAACCAGGCCGCGTGGCGCTGATCGTGGTGAATGCCGAGGGCGCCGACGAGACCATCACCTTCGAAGAGCTGGCGGCAGACTCTTCTCGCTTTGCGCATCACCTGGTGTCGAAGGGCATCCAGCCCGGCCAGCGCGTGGCGATCATGCTGGAGCCCTCGCGGGCGTTCTACGTGGCGATGTTCGGTGTCATCAAGAGCGGCGCGATCGCGGTGCCGCTGTTCACGCTGTTCGGCCCTGACGGCATTCGCCTGCGGGTCAACGATTGCCAGCCGGCCTTGCTGGTGACGAACGAAGAGAAAGAGGCGGTGGCGCGGTCCATCATCGGCGACGGTGTGCTGGTGCTCAACGCAGGTTTCCTGTTGTCGATCCAGTCACTGCCTTCGACTTTTGAGGTGAAGACGCGGGCCGACGACCTGGCCGTGTTCCAGTACACCTCAGGCACCACCCGCGAACTGCCGGACGCAGTCAAACATTCGCACCGCGCCCTGGTCACCCTGATGGTGGCGGCGCTGTACGGCACCGGTCTGCGCCCGGGAGACCGCTTCTTCTGCCCCTCGTCCCCGGCGTGGGGGCACGGGCTGTGGCACGGCACTCTGGCGCCGCTGGCGCTGGGCCTCACGGTCGGGGCCTACAGCGGACGCTTCAAGCCCGAGCGGCTGCTGCAGGCGCTGTCGGAACACCGCTTCACCAACATGTCGGCGGCGGCAACGCACTACCGCATGATGAAGAACAGCGGTGTCGCCGGCCGCTACAGCTACGCCTTCGAAAAGCTGTCGTTCACCGGTGAGCCCATCGACGACGAGACGGCGAACTTCGTGCAGCAGACCTTCGGCTTGGAGGTCTGCAGCATGTACGGCACGACCGAGATCGGGGTGGTTCTCGTCAGCTACCCCGGTGCACCGGATTTCCGGGTCGTGCGCGGCTCCCTGGGCAAGGCGGTGCCCGGCACCCGGGTGGAGGTGCACGACGCTGAAGGTCGCCTGTGCCCGGTCGGTACCACGGGACAGCTCATGGTCCAGCGCCGTGGCGAGTGGATACCCACCAAGGACCTGGGCCGCCTCGACAGCGCGGGCTATTTCCACCATGGCGGCCGGGCCGACGACGTGATCATCTCGGCCGGCTGGACCATGAGCGCGGTCGAGATCGAAAACGTGATCCTGATGCATCCCGACGTGCTGGAAGCGGCCGCCATCGGCGTGCCCGACGCCGTGCGTGGACAGGTGGTCAAGGCTTTTGTCGTGAGCGCCCGGCCCGAGTCCGAGGCCTTCACCGAAGAGATCCAGGACCTGGTGCGCCACAAGCTGAGCCAGCACGAATACCCGCGCCACGTGGCCGTCGTGCCCGAACTGCCCAAGACCCCCGCCGGAAAAGTGCACCGCAAGAAGCTGCGCGAGCAGGAGCTCGCCGCCGCGGTAGCGACGACGGCCTGATCTCCCACCCCATTCATTCACCCTTTCACCCAACCACCCCAGGAGACAATATGTCCAGTACCGAATCGCGCCAGTTTCCCAAGATCACCGAAAGCGGCCTCGACGAGTTGCGCGAGCGCATCGGCGTCAAGATTGGCCACACCGTCGAACCCTGGTGCCATGAGGCCACACGCGACAACATCCGCCACTATGCCCACGGCATCGGCGACGACAACCCGCTCTGGTGCGACCCCGACTACGCGGCCAAGAGCCACTACGGCGGCATCGTGGCGCTGCCCAGCTTCCTGTTTTCGACCAGCCGCATCGTCTCGGGTTACGTCGGCGGTCTGCCGGGCGTGCACGCCATGTGGTCGGGCGCCGACTGGACCTGGCACAAGCCGGTGCGCCGCAACGACGAGATCCACACCGAAGCCCATCTGAAGGACCTGGTGGAACACCAGACCCGCTTCGCCGGCCGTGCCGTCCAGCAGACCTACCACGTGGACTTCTTCAACCAGACCGGTGACAAGGTGGCCGAGGCCGACAGCTGGTGCTTCCGCACCGAGCGCGACCATGCCCGCGAGCAGGGCACCAAGTACACCGAGGCCCGCACGAGCGCGCCGCGCCGTTACACCGACGAGGAGCTGGGCGAGGCCTACCAGCTGTACCGCGACGAAGAAATCCGCGGTGCCACGCCCCGCTACTGGGAAGACGTCAAGGAGGGCGAAGCCCTGCCCGTGATGTTCAAGGGCCCGATGACCGTGACCGGTTTCATCGCCTACGCCCAGGGCTGGGGCGGTCTTTACATCCGCGCCAACAAGCTGGCCTGGAAGCTCATCGACCAGCACCCGGGCGTCG
The DNA here is from genome assembly GCA_002842215.1 of Betaproteobacteria bacterium HGW-Betaproteobacteria-9. Taxonomy (GTDB): domain Bacteria; phylum Pseudomonadota; class Gammaproteobacteria; order Burkholderiales; family Burkholderiaceae_C; genus Hydrogenophaga. The sequence continues at coordinate 197,020 of PHCC01000006.1, forward strand.
GCATCAAGAACCGCTTCGGCATCCCCGACTGCCCGGAGCGTGTGCACTGGGAGGAAGACTTCGCGCTCGAAGTGGGCGCGCCCGGTGCCTACGACTACGGTCCGGAACGCACCTCGTGGCTGACGCACCAGCTCACCAACTGGATCGGTGATGCGGGCTTCCTGCACAAGGCCAGCTGCAAGATCCGCCGCCACAACCCCGAGGGCGACATGCTTTTCATCAAGGCCAAGGTCAAGCGCAAGTTCATCGAGAACGGCCAGCACATGGTGGAGATCGAGCAGGAAGCCCGCAACCAGAACGACGAACTCTCGGTCGTCGGCAGCGGTATCGTCATCCTGCCCTCCAAAGGCTGAACGCCATGACCACAACCGCCAGTGGTGCACTGAAAGGCGTGAAGGTCGTGGACCTCACCCGGGTGCTGGCGGGGCCGCTGTGCACCCAGATGCTGGCGGATCACGGCGCCCAGGTGGTCAAGGTCGAGCCACCTTCGGGCGACGAGACCCGGGGCCTCGGGCCACCGTTCGACGGCGAGGGAAACGCGGCGTATTTTCTGGCGCTCAACCGGGGCAAGCAGGCGATCAGCCTCGATCTGTCAAAGCCGGAGGCGCAGGACGTGCTCCACCGCCTGCTGGCCGACGCGGACGTGCTGGTCGAGAACTTCCTGCCGGGCACCCTGGAGCGCTGGGGCCTGGGCTTCGAGCAGACGCTGTCTGTGCGCTACCCCCGGCTCATCCACTGCAGCATCACCGGCTTCGGCAACGACGGCCCGCTCGGCGGGCTGCCTGGATACGACGCCGTGCTGCAGGCGATGTGCGGCCTGATGAGCATCAACGGCGACGAGTGCAGCGGCACCACGCGGGTGGGCATGCCGATCGTGGACCATCTCACCGGCTACGTGGCCCTGACCGGCATCCTCATGGCGTTGCAAGCCCGACACGCCAGCGGGCGGGGGCAGCGGGTGGAGGCCACGTTGTACGACACGGCCCTCAGCCTGTTGCTGCCGCACGCGTCCAACTGGTTCGCCTCAAAGGATTCGCCGCGGTTGCTGGGCAGTGCGCACCCGAACATCGCCCCGTACGACAAGTTCAGGGCACAGGACGGGGAGCTGTTCATCGGCATCCTGAACGATGCGCAGTTTCGCCGTCTGGGCGCCTGCCTGGGGCTGCCCGATCTGACGGACGACGTCCGCTTTGCTTCCAACAGCCAGCGGGTGGGCAACCGCGCCGCGCTGAAGGCGGTGATCGAGGCGGCCATCGCAGACCGGCCATGCGGGCCCTTGTGCGAAGCGCTCATGCGAGCGGGGGTGCCGGCCGGCGCGGTGAATTCGGTGCCTCAAGCGCTTGCGCATGCGCACTGCGAACACCGTGACATCGTCGTTCGTCGAGAGAACTACACCGGCCTGCGTTCCCCCATGAGGCTGCTTGGAACCCCGGGTGCTCCGGGCGTTCGCCCCCCCCGCTTTGCCCAGGACACCGAAACCATCCTGGCCGACCTCGGCTATGCAAAGGAAGACCGACAACGATTGCGAGAAATGGGCGCCGCCCCTGGGCCCAGAAGCTAGCCGCCAATTTGGCCATCACAATAGAAGGAGACAAGCATCATGCGTTTATTCAAAGTTCTCATCACCGCTGCCTGTGCGCTGACGACCGTCGTGGCCGCCCAGGCGCAAACCTACCCGTCGAGGCCTGTCAAGATAATCGTCGCCTACGCTGCAGGGCAAGGTACGGACATCGCCACGCGTTACCTCGCCTCCCAGTTGTCAAGCGACCTGGGCCAGCCCTTCGTGATCGAAAACAAGGCGGGCGCAGGGGGCAACCTGGGCACCGAGCTGGCCAAGCAGGTCGCGCCAGACGGTTACACGCTGACCATGGGAACCAATGCCACCCATGTGCTCAACCAGTTCCTGTACAGCAAGCTGCCGTTTGATGCGGCGCTGGACTTCGAGCCGATCGCTCTGGTCGGCACCTTTCCCATGGTGATGGCGGTGAACAGCGCTTCGCCGATCACATCGGCCGCCGAACTGGTGAGCCTTTCGAAAGGCAACCCGCGCAGCGCCGACATCGCCATGCCCAGCACCACCGCGCGGCTGGTGGTTGAGTTGCTGAAGGACCGCTCCTCGGTGGAGCTTTTCGGTATTCCGTACAAGGGTTCGGGCAACGCCATGACAGACCTTCTGGGCGGGCAACTCCCGGCGATCATCGACACACCGACGGCCTTGCGGCCCCACCTGGCATCCGGCAAGGTTCGCGCTCTGGGGGTGACTTCTGCCCAGCCCACCGGTCTGGTCCCGGGCGTCAAGACCGTGGCGGAGCAGGGCTTCAACGGTTTCGAGGTGGTGGCCTGGAACGCCCTCTATGCGCCCAAGGGCACGCCGCCAGCGATCATCAACACCTTGAACGCGGCCATCAACAAGGTTTTGATGCGACCTGAAACCCGCCAGCGGCTGCTGGATCTGGGCTTCGACCCCGCGGGTGGGACGGCCGCACAACTGGCCGATTTTGCGAGCGCCGAGCGCAAGAAATGGGCGCCGGTGATCAAGCGCGCAGAGATCCGGCTCGATTGAGGTCGCCCCTGAACGCACCGAACCAGCACTTGTTTCAGTGCCGGTCGAGCAGCAGGTCCGCGACGGACCGGGCTTCCCGCTGCATCGCGGCCGCCAGTTGCGAGGTGGCAGCCGCATGCAGTTGGCTGGACAGGCCGACAGCCACCAGCGTGTGCATGAGCCGACCCGATGGCTCGAAGATCGGCACCGCCACGACGGTGATGCCGCTCATAAAGTTGTCGCGATCCATGCTCCAGCCGCGTGCCCTGGTCTCTTCGATTTCCTTTTTCCACTGGGCAAAGCTGGGTGCTTTGTCCCACTCGATGGCCCCGAACTTCTTGCGCAGCAGGGTCCAGTTTTCACCGCTGTACGCGGCGATCAGGCGCCCGGTGGCGCTCACCAGGGACGAGAACTGGCTGCCGACGTCGGTGTGCACGCGGAATGGCTGGTCCGACTTCGACAGGGCCAACACCACCACCGTCTGCTTGGGGGTCACTTCCACACCCATCGCCGTCACGCCGTAGGCAGACGCCAGCCGGTCGAGCCCCGGCTGGGCCAACTGGGCAAAGCTGCCACCTTTGAGCACGCTGCGGGCCAGACTGATCATGCCGCTACCGAGGGCATAGTGCTTGGTGCCCGGCTCCAGCTTCACCAGTTCTTCGCTCACCAGCACCCGCAGGATGTGCAGGCAGGTGCTGGGCACGAGGCCCAGCTCGTCGGCGATGGCCTTGACGCCCATGGCCTGGTTGGTTCGCCCCAGCAGCCGCAGGATGGCGATGGACCGGGTCACGGCCGGCACATCGCGCACGCGCACGCTTTTTTTCACCGGTGCGGCGGGCTGTCTGGCGGTTTTGGTTTCGGGGGACATCGGGTTCGTGGCTCCATGGAAAGCATTTGTCCATGGACAATCTTAGCCTGACCGCCTCACAACCTGGCCCCGATCAGGGGATCTGCTGCAACCCTTCCCGGGGAATCTGCTGCGGCCGGCCTTCCTGATCGACGGCGACGTAGGTCAGGCTGGCCTCGGTGACTTTCGCGTACTGGCCCTGGGTGCCAAAGCGCTCGGCAAACACCTCCACCTGCACGGTGATCGAGGTGTTGCCGATGCGCGTGACGTGGGCAAAAAAGCTCAGGATGTCGCCCACGCGCACGGGCTGCTTGAAGATGAACTGGTTCACCGCCACGGTGACCATGCGATCCCGGCAGTAGCGGGCGGGCACCACGGCGCCCGCCAGGTCGACCTGGGCCATGACCCAGCCGCCAAAGATGTCGCCGCTGGCGTTGCAGTCGGCCGGCATGGGGATCACTTTGAGCACCAGCTCGCGGTCCAGTGGCAGGGCGGTTTGTGGGCGGGGGCTTGTTTCGGTGGACATGGGCACAATCTCTGAATCAACGATTGCCCGATTGTCCCGCATGCGCCCCCACTCTTCCCGTGTTTCCATGCCCTTGCCGCCGGCACCCGCCCCCGGGGTTGCGCCGGCTCCGCGCTCCGATTGGGCCACGCTCTCGCGCCTGTTGCCTTACCTGTGGCAGTACAAGTGGCGGGTGGGTATTGCGCTGGCCTTCATGGTGGCGGCCAAGATGGCCAACGTGGGCGTGCCGCTGCTGCTCAAGGAGTTGGTGGACGCGATGACGATCAAACCCGGCAGCGTCGAGGCGCTGCTGGTGGTGCCGCTGGGCCTGATCGTGGCCTACGGGCTGCTGCGCCTGTCCACGACCGTGTTCACCGAGCTGCGCGAACTGGTGTTCGCCAAGGCCACCGAGGGCGCCACGCGCAGCATCGCGCTGCAGGTGTTCGGCCACCTCCACGCGCTCAGCCTGCGCTTTCACCTAGAGCGCCAGACCGGTGGCATGACGCGCGACATTGAGCGCGGCACGCGCGGCGTGCAGTCGCTGATCTCGTATTCGCTCTACAGCATCTTCCCGACGCTGATCGAGGTGATCATGGTGCTCACGCTGCTGGGCACGAAGTTCGACATGGGCTATGTGTGGATCACGTTGGTGGCGCTGGTGCTCTACGTGACCTTCACCGTGACGGTGACCGAATGGCGCACCAAGTTCCGGCGCGAGATGAACGAGCTGGAGTCGGTGAGCCAGACGCGCGCCATCGACTCGCTGCTCAATTACGAAACCGTCAAATACTTCAACAACGAGCAGTTTGAAGCGCGGCGTTACGACGAGGCGCTGGAGAAATTGCGCCGCGCACGCATCAAGAGCCAGACCACGCTCTCGCTGCTCAACGCCGGGCAACAACTGGTGATCGCGATCGCGCTGGTGCTGATGCTCTGGCGCGCCACACAGGGGGTGGCCGAGGGACACATGACGCTGGGCGATCTGGTGATGGTCAACGCCTTCATGATCCAGCTCTACATCCCGCTGGGATTCCTGGGTGTGCTCTACCGCGAGATCAAGCAGAGCCTGACCGACCTGGACAAGATGTTCGTGCTGCTGGAGAAAGAGCGTGAAATCGCCGACCAGCCGGATGCGCAGGACCTGGTGCTCGACGGTCCACCCTCCGTTCGGTTCGAGAACGTGCGCTTCTCGTACGAGCCGGCGCGCGAGATCCTGCACGGCATCAGCTTTCACATCCCGGCCGGCAAGACGGTGGCGGTGGTCGGACCGTCGGGTTCGGGCAAGTCCACGCTGGCTCGCTTGCTCTACCGCTTCTATGACGTGAGCAACCATGAACCCGGTGGTCCACACGGTGGCGGTCGCATCACCATCGCCGGGCAGGACATCCGGGAAGTCACGCAGTCCAGCGTGCGGCAGTCGATCGGCATCGTGCCGCAGGACACGGTGCTGTTCAACGACACCATCGAATACAACATCCTCTATGGCCGTCCCGAGGCGGGGCACGAGGCCGCGGTGGCGGCGGCGCAGGCGGCGCACATCCACAGCTTTATCCAGAAGCTGCCGCTGGGTTACGCCACCACCGTGGGCGAGCGCGGCTTGAAGCTGTCGGGTGGCGAGAAGCAGAGGGTGGCGATTGCGCGCACGCTGCTGAAGAACCCGCCGATCGTGATTTTTGACGAGGCGACTTCGGCGCTGGATTCGGCGAACGAGCGGGCGATTCAGGCGGAGTTGAAGAGTGCGGCGCGGAACAAGACTTCACTGGTGATTGCGCACCGGTTGTCTACGGTGGTGGATGCTCACGAGATACTGGTGTTGGTCAATGGGGAGATTGTGGAGCGGGGGACGCACTCGCAACTGGTGTCTGCCGGAGGCGTCTACGCCGGGATGTGGGCGCTGCAGCAGTCGGGGACGGACTGAACTCTTCTTGTTTGCTGGTTTGTTGTTGTGGCGAGCCGGGTCTCGCCCCGGCGGGCGACTTACTTTTCTTTGCTTCGCCAAAGAAAAGTAAGCAAAAGAAAGGCGAGCCGAAGTCCGGGCCGCTGCGCGGTGCCTTGGAGCCTGTCAGAAATTTTGTGTTTGAGGCATAGCATGATGAACAGGAGCATCTATGCCAAGCAAGAAGAAGCCGGTGGCTGCCGGCATGACGGCGTTGC
>PHCC01000007.1 GCA_002842215.1 Betaproteobacteria bacterium HGW-Betaproteobacteria-9
GCCCCAGGATGGTGAACGGCTGCTCACCGAGATCGATTTCGCACGCCTGAACAACCTGCACTGCGAACAACTTCCGCCCGAGCTGGTTGACACCCTCGACTCGCTGGACCTCGTCCCCTCGCGCGAGATCCCGCCCGACATCGCCACGATGTACTCGCAGGTCATCGTCGAAGATCTGGCGTCGAAGAAGCGACAGAAGCTCACGCTGTGTTACCCGAACGACGCCGAGCCGCACCAGGGATTCATCTCCGTGCTCTCGCCGGTGGGCGCCAGCCTGCTTGGCCAGCGCGTGGGTGCCATCGCCCGCTGGCGAACGCCCAATGGGGACGGGTGCGCGGCCGAGATCGTCACGCTGCTGTTTCAGCCTGAAGCCAGCGGCGACTACACCACCTAGCGGTGAAGAGTCAAGGGGTTGTTTGCTGAGGCGGAGAGCCTGGACCGATCCGCATCGGCATCAGCGGCTCCGACGACCATGCCATCGAGCGCGCCAAGACATCGTCCACCTTCATGGCGCCGCGTTGAAACCACCGGAGCCCCTGTAGGGCTGACGCTCGGACAAGAAAAAAGGGCTTGGATTTCTCCAAGCCCTTTTTTCTATCTGAGATTTTTTGGTGGGTGCTGACGGGGTCGAACCGCCGACCTACGCCGTGTAAAGGCGCCGCTCTGCCAACTGAGCTAAGCACCCCACCGGAAAACCGGGATGGCGCTTCAGTTCAGCGCATCCTTCAATGCCTTGCCCGGGCGGAACTTCGGCACCTTGGCGGACTTGATCTTGATCTCTTCGCCGGTGCGCGGGTTGCGGCCCTTGCGCGCTGGACGCTTGGTCACGGCAAACGAACCGAAGCCCACCAGAGAAACGGTGCCGCCCTTCTTCAGGGTGGTGCGGATGGCGGTGATGGTGGAGTCCAGTGCACGCGTGGCAGCCGCCTTGGAAATATCGGCGTGCTTGGCGATGTGTTCGACGAGTTCTGTTTTGTTCACAAATAGCCCCTCTTGAAGTGATTGAAATTTCTTGTGGACCGTTCAGCCGCCCTGTTCAGAAGCCTGTCTGACGACGCACTGACCGCATCTCTCGTGTTCGCAATGGCCGGGCAACGAGGTCCAACCGGTGCCCGTGGATTAGACCCATGGGTCAAGTTCCCTGTCAACACGTCAGCCTGCGCGAGCGGCGGCTGGCTGAACGAAAGCGCAGATTCTATGCGCTTTGTCAGAGGTCAATCGGTTCGTTCGTGAAATTTGGCACGCATGCCGGAACGGTCACACACGGTTTCAACCGCGCAGTGCGTTTTCGATCGCTCGCCCCACATCGGCGGTGCTCGCGGAGCCCCCCAGATCGGGTGTGCGTGGGCCACCGCTGCCGGGCTGCAACACCGATTCGATGGCCTGCATCACCGCGTCGTGTGCCCCGCGGTAGCCCAGGTGGTCGAGCATCATGGCGCCGCACCAGATCTGGCCAATCGGGTTGGCGATCCCTTTGCCGGCGATGTCGGGCGCCGAGCCGTGCACCGGTTCGAACAGCGAAGGGTGCTGGCGCGTCGGGTTGAGGTTGGCACTGGGCGCGATGCCGATGGTGCCGGTACAGGCCGGACCCAGATCGCTCAGGATGTCGCCGAACAGGTTGCTGCCCACCACCACGTCGAAGAAGTCGGGGCGCTGCACGAAGTGCGCGGTGAGGATGTCGATGTGGAACTTGTCGACCTTCACGTCCGGGTACTGTTTGGCCATCTCGGCCACGCGCTCGTCCCAGTAGGGCATGGTGATCGCGATGCCGTTCGACTTGGTGGCACTGGTCAGGTGCTTCTTGGGCCGCGAGCGCGCCACCTCGAAAGCGTGACGCAGCACGCGGTCCACACCGATGCGAGACATCACCGTTTCCTGCACCACGATCTCGCGTTCGGTGCCGGCGTACATGCGCCCGCCGATGCTGGAGTATTCGCCCTCGGTGTTCTCGCGCACGATCACCATGTCGATCTCGCCGGGCTGGCGCGGGCTGCCGTCGCGGCGCACCACTGGTGCCGTCACGCCGGGCATCAGCCGGGCCGGACGGATGTTGACGTACTGGTCGAACTCGCGACGGAACATCAGCAGCGAACCCCAGAGCGAGACGTGGTCGGGCACCTTGTCGGGCCAGCCCACGGCGCCGAAGTAGATCGCGTCGTGGCCGCCGATCTGCGCCTTCCAGTCGTCGGGCAGCATCTTCCCGTGCTTTTCGAAGTAGTCGCAACTCGAAAAATCGAAGTGATCGAACTGCAGCGGGATGTTGAACTTCGAGGCCGCGGCTTCCATCACGCGGATGCCCTCGGGCATGACTTCGGTGCCGATGCCGTCGCCGGCGATGACCGCGATGCGGTGGGTGGTGCTCATGGGTGTCTCCTGAGGGTCAAAGGGTGAAAAAATCGAGGGCCTCGGCGACCACCCGTTCGGGCAGTTCCTCGGCGATGTAGTGACCGCACGGCAGGGCCTGGCCCGACACCTGGTCGGCGCGCTCGCGCCAGAGCGACAGCACATCGAAGCAGCGCCCCACCGTGCCATGTTCGCCCCAGAACACACGCAGCGGTTGCGCCAGGCGACGGCCAGCGGCCACGTCCGCACGGTCGTGTTCCAGGTCGATGCCCGCACTGGCGCGGTAGTCCTCGCAAATCGAGATGGCGGTGCCGGGCAGCGCGGCGCAGCGCTGGTATTCGGCGAGCGCCACCGGATCGAACGGCGCCAGGCCTGCGTGACGACTGCCCATCACGCTGCGCACATAACGCGCCGGGTCGGATTCGATCAGAGCTTCGGGCAGTGGCGGCGGCTGGATCAGGAAGAACCAGTGCCAGTAGGCGCGCGCGAAATCCTTGGAGGTCTGCGTGTACATGGCCAGCGTGGGCGCGATGTCGAGCAGCATCAGCCGCTGCACCGCCTGCGGGTGGTCGGACGCCAGCCGGTGCGCCACGCGGGCGCCGCGGTCGTGCGCCAGCACACCGAAACGCTCGAAGCCGTGCTGCGCCATCACGGCCAGTGCGTCGAGCGCCATCTCGCGCTTGCTGTGCGCGGTATGCACGGCGTCGGGTGCGGGGCGGGACGAGTCGCCGTAACCACGCAAATCCATCAGCACCACGGTAGAACGTTCGGTCAGCGCAGGCGCCACCCGGTGCCACATGGCCTGGGTCTGCGGATGGCCGTGCAGCAACAGCAGCGGTGGCCCCTCGCCAGCCACGCGCGTGTGCAGGCGAACGCCTTCGCGGAGCACGGGGCGGGTCTGAAAGCTTGTGAACATGGCCGCAAGCTTAATCCTCCTTTCAGCAATAATTCGGCAATTGATTCATTCTCTAAAGGAAACAATTGGACCGTCCCGATCTCGAACTGGTGCTCGCGGTGCGCCAGCACGGCAGCCTGGTGATGGCCGCTCGGGCGCTGCGGGTGGCGCCTTCGGCCGTGACCAAACGGCTGGCAGCGCTCGAGGCCCGGCTCGGCCTGCGCCTGTTCCAGCGCACCACCCGCCGCGTCAGCCCCACAGCCGAAGGCGAAACCCTGTGTGAGCGCGCCAGCGAGCTGCTGCGCGGGTTCGACGCACTGGAAGCCGAACTGCGCGAGCGCCAGACCGAACCGGCCGGGCCGATCCGGCTCGCTGCCACCTTTGGTTTTGGCCGCCTGTGGCTGGGTCCTGCGCTGGCCGATTTCCAGGCCCGGCACCCGGCGGTGGCGGTCCAGCTGCAGCTGACCGAACAGCTGCCCGATCTGGCGGTGGACGGTTTTGATGGCGCCATCTGGCTGTGGAACGCCCCGGGGCACCGCGCGGCCGAATGGGTGTCGCGCCGGCTCGCCGCCAACCAGCGGGTGCTGGTGGCGGCCCCCGCCTACCTGCAGGCCCATGGCGAGCCGCGCTCGCTGAGCGACCTGGCGGCCCACGCCTGCCTAGTGGTGCGCGAAAACGGTGGTGGACCGGGACAACGTTTTGACCACTGGCGGCTGCAGCGCGAGGGCGAGCCCGAGGTGCAGCACACGCCGGTGCGCGGACCACTCTCCAGCAACTCGGGCGAGATGGTGCGCGACTGGTGTCTGGCCGGCCACGGCATCATGCTGCGCAGCCTGTGGGACATCGCGCAGCAACTGGAAAGTGGTGCGCTGGTGCGCGTGCTGCACGACCACGCCATGCCCGACGCCGACATCCACTGGCTCGCGCCCTACCGCGCTCAGGTGCCGCGGCGCATCCGACTGCTGGTGGACTTCCTGGCCGAACGCTTCCGCGACGAACCCTGGCGGCTCAGCGCGCCGGCCGCACCACCAGGCTCACGCCGAAAGCGGTGAGCGCGGTGCCCGCCAGCGTCACGGCGGTGATGGGCTCGGCAAAGAGCAGCCAGGCGATCAGCGCCGTGCACGGGGGCACGAGGTACATCAGGCTGGTGACCGACGCCGCGGCCCCGCGCTGGATCAGCATGTAGAGCAGCGAGCTGCCGCCCAGCGTGAGCCCGAGCACCGACCACGCCATGGCCCCCACCAGTTCGCCATTCCAGTGCATGGTTTCAGTCTCCATCAACGCCAGCGGCAAAGTCACGAGCAGGGCCGCAGAAAGCTGCACCGTGTTGGCGCTGCGCACATCACAGGGCTTCACAAAGCGCTTCTGGTAGAGCGTGCCGATAGTGATGGCCAGCAGCGCCATCACGGCGAACGAGAGGTTGAGCCAGGTGGCCTGGTCGCCCGGCCCACCGGCGCCGAACTTGCGCGAGACCACCAGCACCAGACCGGCAAAGCCCAGCAGCAGGCCGACCCACTGGCGGCGCGACACATGCTGCCCGCCCACGCTGGTGAGCCAGATCGCGGTGAGCACCGGCTGGATGCCGACGATCAGCGACGACAGGCCCGAACCCATGCCCGCCTTCACCGCAGCCCAGACGCCGCCCAGGTAGCCCGCGTGCATCAGCACACCGGTCACCGCCAGATGCAAAGCCTGGCGCCGGTCAGAAGGCCACTTCACACCAGCGACCACGATCCAGGGCAGGAAACAGAGGATGGACAGTGCGTAGCGCACCGCGAGAAAGCTCATCGGTGGCGCGTGCGGCATGCCGTAGCGCGCAACGATGAAGCCCGTGCTCCAGATCAGCACGAACACCCAGGGCATGGCGCGCAGCCACGCGTTGTCTCGGATCGCTGGCGTCATCAGCGTGAGCGGGCCCGGATTTCGGGCAGTGCCTTCTGCAGGTAATAGACCATGGACCAGATGGTCAACACCGCCGACGCCCAGATCAGCCAGGTGCCCCACAGGTGGGTATCGATCACACCGAACAGCTGGCCGTTGTACAGGAGGAAAGGGATCGCGGTCATCTGCACCGCCGTCTTGAGTTTGCCCACCATGTGCACCGCCACGCTCTTGGTGGCGCCGATGATGGCCATCCATTCGCGCAGCGACGAAATGGCGATCTCGCGACCGATGATGATGAGGGCCACGAACACGTCGGCCCGCTCCAGATGCACCAGCACCAGCAGGCTGGCACAGACCAGGAACTTGTCGGCCACCGGATCGAGAAATGCGCCAAAGGCCGAGGTCTGGTTGAGCCGGCGAGCCAGGTAGCCGTCGGCCCAGTCGGTGGCGGCAAACACCACGAACAGCACCGTCGCAATCAGGTTCTGTTCTTTGGCACTCATGCCTTCCAGATAGAACACCCCAATGATCAGCGGGATGGCGACGATGCGCGCCCAGGTCAGCAGGGTGGGAAGGTTGAAAAACATGGGGCGATTATGGAGGGATGTCCAGGCCACCCGAAAAAGACCGGCTGGCCAGCGCCTGCCGTGAAGGGTCAAGGCCGGCAATGGTTACATTTGTACACTGCTTCAAACACCGGCAAAAACCAGACCACGGTTTCACCACCGCCCCCCCGATCCCGGGGACCCCGTGATCCACGCAGTTTTTTCTGCAATAGCCTTTCCACCCGCCCACCGGTTTTCCCATGAGCAGCCACGAGCCAGACCGCGTTGCGGGCCCGCGCCACTACACCTTGCGTTTCACGCTGGTGGCCGCCTTCGCCGGCGTCACGCTGCTGGTCGGGTTGATCATCAGCGCCGCCACGACCCATCTGGTGGCGAGCTTCGTGAACGACGAATTCCGGCTGCGGCTGGCCGACCTGGCGGCCGTCGCCGCCAGCCAGATCGATGTGCCGGCGCACCACCGCTTGCAGCAAGCGGTGGACAAGGACAGCCCGGCTTACACGGCGCTTCGTCAGCAGTTGCGCGATATCCGTGATCGCGGGACGCACATCCGGTTCGTCTACACCATGCGCAAACTGCCCGACGGACGCGTCGTTTTCGTGGTCGACGGCGAAGAAGACCCCGCGGCATTCAGCCCCCTGGGTGATGTCTACACCGACGTCCCGCCGGAGTTGCTCAGCGTGTTCGAAGCCCGTCCCGGCTCGCCCGCGTCTGTTGTGACGGCCCGGTTCTACACCGACGCCTGGGGCAGCTGGATGTCGGCTTTTGCACCCCTGTACCTGCCCGATGGACGCCTCGACGCGGTGCTCGGCATGGACATCTCCGCGCACCGCGTCCTGGCGCAAGAACGACAGCACCAGATCGTGATCTGGGCGGTGTGCGCTGCGTTGATCCTGCTCTTCATGCCCGTGGCCTACGTCATCGCCCAGCGCCTGCGCCGCCCCTTGTCACAACTCGAAGCCGAGATGATGAAGGTCAAGCAGTTCGATCTCGACAGCGCGCCGACCATCCGCTCACGCATCATCGAAATCAACGGCATGGTGCAGCAGCTGGAGAACATGAAGTCGGGCCTGCGCTCGTTCCAGAAATACGTGCCCGCCGACCTGGTGCGCCGGCTGATGGCCCGGGGTGTCGATGCCGAGCTGGGCGGCACGCAGCAGGACCTGACGATTTTCATGTCAGATGTGGAAGGGTTCACCGCCATGGCCGAACGCCTCGCACCGACCGATCTGGTGCACCACCTGGGCGAGTACCTGACCGCCGTGACGGGCAGCCTGCTCGAAACCGGGGCCACAGTCGACCAGTACATCGGCGACGCGATCCTGGCGTTCTGGAACGCGCCGGAGCCCACGGCCGACCACGCGCTGCGCGCCTGCCGGGCGGCGCTCGACAGCCAGGCACAGACCGCCGGGCTGAACCGAAAATGGGCCGCCGAAGGTCGGAACGTGGTGTTCAGGACGCGCATCGGCATCAACACGGGTGACGCGATCGTGGGCAACATCGGCTCGGTCGACCGCATGAGCTACACCGTCATCGGCGACCAGGTCAATCTGGTGAGCCGGCTGGAAGCCGCGAACAAGTTCTACGGCACGTCCATCCTGCTGTCGGAAAACACCTTCCAGCAGGTCCACACCGTGTTCGCCACCCGCCTGGTGGACCAGGTGATCGCCTACGGCAAGACCGTGCCGATCCGGGTCTACGAACTGCTCAGTGAACATGGCCAACTGCCGGCCGGGCTGGAGGCCATTGCGCGCAGGTACGAAGTCGCGTTCGGGCACTACGGCCGCCGTGAGTTCGCGCGGGCCGCAGAGCTGCTGGAAACCAACCTGAGCGGCGACCTCGCCGACCCGCCGTCCCGGGTGCTGCTGGACCGCTGCCAGCGGTTCATGACCCAGCCACCCGCGGCCGACTGGGACGGCAGTTTTGTGCTCACGAGCAAATAAAGCGCCGCATTCGCGCAGCGTCAGTGCAGCGCGCGGTAGATCGCGTCGGCCAGTTCGGCCGAAATTCCGTCCACGGTGCACAGGTCGTCCACGCTGGCCGAGGCCACGCCGCGCACACCGCCAAAGCGCTGCAACAAGCGCGCCCGCTTCTTCGGCCCCACACCCGGGATGTCTTCGAGCCGGCTGCCGCCGGTGCGCACCTTGGCGCGCTGGGCGCGCATGCCGGTGATGGCGAAACGGTGCGCCTCGTCGCGGATCTGGGCGACCAGCATCAGCGCCGCCGAATCGTGGCCCAGGTAGACCTTTTCGCGGCCGTCGGCAAACACCAGCTCTTCGAGTCCCACCTTGCGGCCCTCGCCTTTTTCCACGCCGACGATCAGCGACAGGTCCAGCCCGAGCTGCTGGAACACCTCGCGCGCCATGCTGACCTGGCCCTTGCCGCCGTCGATCAGCACCAGATCGGGCAAACGCGGCCCGGTGGGCAGGCCGGAGGTGGCGTCGATGGCGCCTTCGGCTGAGGGCTCTGAAGCGTCCGTCGTCTCGGCGGGCACAGCCGCTTCTTCGGACTCCGCACGCAGCGCCTCGGCGATCTTGCTGTAGCGACGCAGCAGGACCTGGCGCATGGCGGCGTAGTCGTCGCCGGGCGTGATGCCGTCGATGTTGTAGCGCCGGTACTGCGCGTTCTGCATCTTGTGTGTTTCGAACACCACGCAAGACGCCTGGGTGGATTCACCCGCCGTGTGCGAGATGTCGAAACACTCAATGCGCAGTTCGTCCAGGTTGTCGTCCGGCAGCCCCAGCGCTTCGGCCAGCGCGCGCGTGCGGGCCTGCTGCGAGCCCTCTTCGGCGAGCAGGCGCGCGAGCGCGATGTCGGCGTTTTTCTGCGCCATCTCCAGCCAGATGCGGCGGTGCTCGCGCGGCTGGTGCACGGCGTTGATCTTGGCGCCGATCTGCTCGGTCAGTGCGTCCAGCAGCGGCTTGCCCACCGGATGGCTGGTCACCAGGGTGTGCGGCATGGCAATGCCCAGGTAGTGCTGGGCGATAAAGGCTTCGAGCACCTGCACCGCCACGCGCTCGACCGGGTCGGTACTGCGGCTGCCCTCTTCCGCCATCAGGTGGTCGATCTGGGTGGCGTCTTCCACATGCGCGGGGAAATACGGCCGGTCGCCGAGGTGGCGGCCGCCGCGGATCATGGCCAGGTTCACGCAGGCCCGCCCGCCCTGTACTTTCACCGCCAGCACGTCCACATCCTGGTCGGACACGTTGTCCACCGCCTGCTGGTGCAACACCTTGGAGAGCGCGCTCATCTGGTTGCGGATTTCGGCCGCCTGCTCGAATTCGAGCCTTTCGGCGTGCGCCATCATGCGCGCCTCCAGCTCGTCCAGCACGGCCTGGGTTTCGCCGCGCAGGAAGCGCTCGGCAGCCGCCACGTCGCGGCCATAGGCCTCGTTGTTCACCAGGCCCACACAGGGCCCGCTGCAGCGCTTGATCTGGTACAGCAGGCAGGGCCGCGTGCGGTTGGCGAACACCGTGTCTTCGCAGGTGCGCAGGCGGAACACCTTCTGCAGCAGGGTGATCGACTCCTTCACCGCCCAGGCACTGGGATAGGGGCCGTAGTAGCTGTGGCGCTTGTCCACCACGCCGCGGTAGTACGCCATGCGCGGGAACGCGATCGACGGCACCGGCCGGGCGCCTGCGGTGCGGAAGGTCTCGCGGGTGCCGGTGATCTTGAGGTAGGGGTAGCTCTTGTCGTCCCGGAACAGGATGTTGAACTTCGGCGCCAGCGTCTTGATGAGGTTGTTTTCCAGCAGCAGCGCCTCGGCCTCGGAGCGCACCACCGTGGTCTCCATGCGCACGATCTTGCCCACCATGTGGCCGATGCGCGTGCCGCCGTGGGTCTTCTGGAAATAGCTGCTGACGCGCTTCTTCAGGTTGCGCGCTTTGCCCACGTAGAGCAGTTGCCCCTGGGCGTCAAAGTAGCGGTAAACCCCCGGCAAGCCCGGCAGGGCCGCAACTTCGCTGAGCAGTTGTTCGGAATGCGGTGCTTCGGATTCGGATTCGGGGCGGGACATGGGCGGTATTGTGAACGGCGCACCCGCCGCCTGCGGCGCTGGCCGGTGGCAAGATCACGCCCATGTCGACCAACGATCCTTCCGCAACCAACCCGGACAGCCCCTTGCGCTGGGACATCTTCTGCCAGGTCATCGACAACCTTGGCGACATCGGCGTCTGCTGGCGCTTCTGCGCCGGCCTGGCCGCCCGGGGGCACACCGTGCGGCTGTGGATCGACGCGCCGGAGGATCTGCGCTGGATGGTCCCCGGTGCGCTTGAAGATCGCATCAAGGGCGTTCGGGTGCTGCCGTGGACCGAGCCGCTGGCGCCGGACCTGCTGGACGGACTGGCGCCGGCCGACGTCTGGATCGAAACCTTCGGCTGCCGCCCGCCGCCCGAAGTCCTGGAACACCGGGCGGCTGCCATCGCCGCTGGCAGCCCGGCGCCGGTGTGGATCAACCTCGAATACCTGAGCGCCGAGCCCTACGTGGAGCGCTCGCACCGGCTGCCTTCGCTGGTGTCTGACGGGCCGATGCGCGGCGTGGGCAAGTGGTTTTTCTACCCCGGTTTCACCGCCGCCACCGGCGGCCTGCTGCGGGAGCAGGACCTGCCCGAGCGTCAAGCCGCTTTCAACGCCAGCGCATGGCTCGCTGCGCACGACCTGCCCCACACCGACCAGCCGCGCGCCAGCCTTTTCTGCTACGAACCCGCCGCCCTGCCCGAGCTGCTGCAGCAGGCCGGTCAAGACGGCGCCAGCGACTGGCTGGTCACCGCCGGGCGCGCGGCCGATGCCATGAGCGCCGCCCAGGCGCAGGGGCTGGACGCGGGCCAGGCCACCCTGCACCGCCTGGCGCGCCTGACCCAGCGCGACTACGACCACCTGCTCTGGGCCTGCGACCTCAATTTCGTGCGCGGCGAGGACTCGCTGGTGCGCGCGCTGTGGGCCGGACAACCGCTGGTGTGGCACATCTACCCGCAGCACGACAACGCCCACCACGCCAAACTGGAAGCCTTTCTGGACTGGCTGCAGGCGCCCGATTCGCTGCGCGCGTTTCACCGCCTCTGGAACGGCATGACCGGCGCCCAACGCGTCTGGCCGGGCTGGCGCGAGGTGGCCAGCTGGCGCCCTTGTCTGGCGGCCGCACGCGAGCGCCTGCTGGCCCAACCCGACCTGGTCAGCCAGTTGCTCGATTTCATTGTCGAAAAGCGATAAAATTCAAGGCTTTGCAGAAAACTGGACCACCAGACCCCGGCGGCCGTTTCCTGAGCGCCATCTGCTTAGCCGCACAGATCGCCCCTATCAGCACAGTTCCCGGGTTTGCACCCATGCACGGAACACGCGGCCCAACTGTTGGAAACCTTATGAAAATCGCTCAAGAACTCCGCGCCGGCAACGTCATCATGCACGGCAAGGACCCGATGATCGTCCTGAAGACCGAATACGCCCGTGGCGGCCGCGGTGCAGCCACCGTGCGCCTGAAGCTCAAGGCCCTGCTGAACAACATGGCCACCGAAGTGGTCTGCCGCGCCGACGACAAGATGGACCAGATCATTCTGGACAAGAAGGAGTGCACCTACTCCTACTTCGCCGATCCCATGTACGTCTGCATGGACAGCGAATACAACCAGTACGAAGTCGAAGCCGAAAACATGGGTGACGCCCTGAACTACCTCGAAGACGGCATGACCGTTGAAGTGGTGTTCTACGACGGCAAGGCCATCTCGGTCGAACTGCCCACCAGCGTCGAGCGCGTGATCACCTGGACCGAACCCGCCGTCAAGGGTGACACGTCCGGCAAGGTACTCAAGCCCGCCAAGATCGCCACCGGTTTTGAAGTCGCCGTGCCGCTCTTTGTGGCCCAGGACGACAAGATTGAAATCGACACCCGCACCGGCGAATACCGCAAGCGTGTCTGATCGTTCAAACCGAAGATGTGAAAGGCTCCCCCGGGAGCCTTTTGCTTTTCAGGACTGCCCATGGAACTCATCGCCCGCATCGCCGACGTCATCATCCCGGTGTTCCTGATCGTGACCATCGGCTACGGTTACGCGCGCCGCCAGCCACCCGACCTGACGGTGTTCAACCGCATTGCGCTGGACGTGCTGGCGCCGGTGCTGGTGTACTCGGCGCTCGCGGCCAAGGACTTTCGCCTCGCCGACCATGTGCCGCTGCTGATCGGCGGCACCGTGCTGATCCTGGGCGGCGGCCTGCTGGCGTGGCCGCTGGCCCGCGCGTTTGGCGCCCAGCCGCGCACCCTGGTGCCGGTGGTGATGTTCAACAACTGCGGCAACATGGGCCTGCCGCTGGCCCTGCTGGCGTTTGGCCCGGCGAACTTCGGCGCCGCGGTGGCGCTGTTCTCGGTCAGCAACCTGTTCCACTTTTCCCTCGGTGCGCGCATCACCAGCCGCCAGGCCCGCACACGCGACCTGCTCACCAGCCCGCTGATGATCGGCACCGCACTGGGCTTTCTGAGTGCGCTGACCGATGTGCGCCCGCCCGACGTGTTGCTCTCGGGCCTCAAGCTGCTCGGGGACGCCCTGCTGCCCATGATGCTGTTCGCGCTCGGCGTGCGCCTGACCTCGCTCACCCGCGCGGGTCTGGCACTGGGTTTGCTTGGTGCGCTGGCCCGTCCACTCATCGGCCTGGTCATCGCCATTCCGCTCGCCTGGGTGCTGGGCATCGAAGGTGCCGCGCGCGGCCAGTTGCTGTTGTTTGCGGCCTTGCCACCGGCCGTGATGCAGTTCATGCTGGCCGACCGTTACCACCAGGAACCCGACAAGGTGGCGGCCATGATCATGCTGGGCAATGCGCTGGCCGTTGTCTTCGTGCCGCTGGCACTGGCCCTGGGCCTCTGAGCGCCTGAGCGATCAAGGGGCGCAGGACACAATCACTGAAACGAACAACCGAAGGAGCCCCGCATGGAAGCCACCCAAGACCTGAACGAACGCCGCCTGGCCGACGCCTGGGCCGAACTGCAGTCGCACTCCAACAAAGGACGCCCGCTGAAGGCCGACGCCTACCGCCTGGCGTTCGCCGACCCCGAGTTCCTGCTGCGCCGCGAAACGCGCGGCATCCGCTTCCAGCTGGAAATGCTCAAACCCGATCTCGCACAGCGAGAGCTGGGCATCGAAAACACCATCGTGGTCTTTGGCAGCGCGCGCGTGCGCGAACCCGGCATTGCGCAGGAGCAACTGGCCGCGGCCGAAGCCAGCGGCAACCCGCAGGCGATTGCCAAGGCGCGCGCGCTGCTGCGCAACGCGCGCCACTACGAACAGGCGCGCGAATTCGCCCGCATCGTGGCGCGCTACAGCAAGGCCTGTCCGCAGGAAGACCAACTCTTCATCTGCACCGGTGGCGGCCCCGGCATCATGGAAGCGGCCAACCGCGGCGCACACGACGAAGCCACGCTCAACGTGGGCCTGAACATCTCACTGCCGCACGAGCAGTCGGGCAACCCCTACATCACACCCGATCTCAGCTTCAAGTTCCATTACTTTGCGCTGCGCAAGATGCATTTCATGATGCGCGCCAAGGCGCTGGTGGCGTTCCCGGGCGGCTTTGGCACGCTCGACGAGCTGTTCGAGGTGATCACGCTGGTGCAGTGCAAGAAGGCCAAGCCGGTGCCGATCGTGCTGTTCGGCAGCGACTACTGGAAACGCCTGATCAACTTCGACGTGCTGGTCGAAGAAGGCATGATTTCGGCCGAAGACCTGAAGCTGTTCGAGTACGTGGACGATCCCCAGGCTGCGTGGGAATACATCATGAAGTTCTACGACCTGCCCTCGGTCTGAGAGCCCCCCCTGCGCCACTGCGCGGCTTCCCCCCAGGAGGACCACACCAGCGGCCCGGCAAAGCCGGTTCCGCGGTGTGTGCTGGGTCGGGCACTTCGCTTCGGAAAGACCCGATCAATAGCCGCCGCCCAGCGCCTTGTACAACGCCACCTGGTTCTGCTGCTGGGCCAGTCGCGTCTGCGTCAGGCCCTGCTGGGTGCTGAACAGCGAACGCTGCGCATCCAGCACGTCGAGGAAGCTGGCCACGCCGTTGCGGTAGCGCAGCTCCGCCAGACGGAAACGCTCGGCCTCGGCCGTGGCCTGGGCCTGCTGGGCGCGCAGCTGCTCGCCCAGCGTGGCGCGCCCGGCGAGTGCATCGGCCACTTCGCGGAACGCCGTCTGGATGGCCTTTTCGTACTGCGCCACCGCCATCTCCCGGCCCACCTGGGCCGTGGCCAGACCGGCACGGTTGCGCCCCGCATCAAAGATCGGCAGCAAGGCCTGCGGCGCCAGCGAGAAGCCCCAGGAACCGCCCTTGAACAGACCCGAGAGTTCGCTGCTGGCCGATCCCACGCTGGCGGTGAGCGAGATGCGCGGAAAAAACGCCGCGCGCGCCGCACCGATGTTGGCGTTCGCCGCGATCAGCGTCTGCTCGGCCTGACGGATGTCCGCCCGGCGGGTGAGCAGGTCCGACGGCAGGCCGGCGGGCAAGTCGCGGAACAGCGGTTGTGTGGTCACCGCGTCCTTGGCCGGATCGGCCAGCGCCGCGGGCAGCGGCTGCCCCACCAGCAGCGTGAGCGCGTTGAGATCCAGCGCGCGCTGGCGCTGCTGCTGGGCCAGCGCGGACTCGGCCGCCGCGGTCAGCGACTCGGCCTGGCGCAGGTCCAGCGCTGACGTGGCACCATTGTCAAAGCGCAGTTTGGTCAGGCGCAGCGAATCCTGGCGCGTGGCGAGCGTTCGCTGCGTCAGCGCCAGCAGTTCGTCGCTGGCCTGCAGGCTCAGCCAGGTGCTGGCGACCGAGGCCACCAGGCTGGTCTGCGCCGCGTTGCGCGCTTCTTCGCTGGCCAGGTACTGGGCCAGCGCCACCTCTTTCAGGCTGGCGATCCGACCGAAAAAGTCGATCTCCCAGCCGCTCATGGCCAGCCCCGCCGTGTACAGGCTGGTGATGCTGTCGTCGGCATTGCTCTGGCGGCTGCCCGTGGCGGCGAGGTTCAGCGTGGGGAACTGGTCAGCGCGGCGAATCTGGTACTGCGCACGCACCTGCTCGATGTTCAGCGTGGCCACCCGCAGGTCGCGGTTGTTCTTGACCGCCAGCCCGATGAGTTCGCGCAGGCGCGCATCGCTCACGAAGTCCGCCCACGCAATGTCAGCAGCTGGCGTCGCCGCTGCCACCGGTGTCACGCCGGACCACTCTGCGGCAACCGGCGCGGCCGGACGCTCGTAGGTGGGGATGAAGGAGCAGCCGACCAGCGTCAGGACCGCCAGGGCCAGTGCGCTGCGGCGCATATTGAGAGTAGAAATCATGTCAGTGGCTCCAGCGCGTATCGAGAAAGACACGACGCAACGAAAGAAGAAGCGCCATCCAAGGCACCGCCGGGCCGGCTTTGCCGGACGGCCAGTGCCGCCCCCTTGAGGGGGTCGCGCGCAGCGCGGCGGGGGTGTTCCATCTCAATGCACTCCATGGTGTTCGGCCTCTTCGGCTTCCCGACGGTGCTGGCGGTCGCTGCCCTTGAACAGGGTGCGCACCACCACAAAAAAGATCGGCACGAACACCACCGCCAGCATGGTGCCCGTGAGCATGCCGCCGATGACACCGGTGCCGATGGCGCGCTGGCTGGCCGAGCCTGCGCCGGTGGCCAGTGCCAGCGGCAACACGCCCAGCGTGAACGCCAGCGAGGTCATGATGATCGGCCGGAACCGGATGTGGGCCGCAGCCAGCGCGGCTTCGATCACGCTCTTGCCCTGTGCCTGCAGGTCCTTGGCGAACTCGATGATCAGGATCGCGTTCTTCGCCGACAGCCCGATGATGGTGATCAGACCCACCTGGAAGTAGACGTCGTTGGAGTAGCCCCGCAGCAGCGTCGACAGCAGCACACCGAGCACACCCAGCGGCACCACCAGCACCACGGCCAGCGGAATCGACCAGCTCTCGTACAAGGCGGCGAGCGCGAGGAACACCGCCAGGATGGCGAAGGCGTAGAGGATCATGGCCTGCGAACCGGCGAGCTTTTCTTCGCGCGACTGACCGGTCCATTCAAAGCCGAAGCCCTGCGGCAGCTTGCCCGCCAGCGCTTCCATCTCGGCCATCGCCTGGCCGGTGCTCACGCCCGGCGCGGCGCTGCCGCTGATGCGCATCGACGGGTAGCCGTTGTAGCGCACGGTCTGCATCGGGCCGGTGATCCAGCGCGTGGTGGCGAAGGCCGACAGCGGAACCGCCTGCGCCTTGCTGTTGAGCACGTTGATGCGCAAGAGGTCTTCGGGTTGCATGCGCGCCGTGGCATCGGCTTGCACCACCACCCGCTGCAGACGACCTGCGTTGGGGAAGTCGTTGACGTAGCTGGAACCCAGCGCGGTACCGATGGCGCCACTGATCGCGTCGAATCCGACCCCCAGGGCGTTGGCCTTCTCGCGGTCGATGTCGATCTGCAGCTGCGGCGCGTCTTCCAGTCCGTCCGGGCGCACCTGCGTCAGCAGCTTGCTCTGCGAAGCCATGCCCAGCATCTGGTTGCGCGCCGCCAGCAAGGCCTCGCCACCCCGGCCAGCACGGTCCTGCAGCCGGAAGCTGAAGCCCGAGGAGGCACCGAGCTCGGGAATGGGCGGCGGGCTCAACGGGAAGATGAAGGCATCGCGGATTCCCGACAGCGCGCCGAACGCGCGGCCGGCCACGGCCTGGGCCGCGCTGCCCGGATCGGCGCGCTCGCTCCAGTCTTTGAGGGTCACGAAGGCGAGCGCGGCGTTCTGGCCCTGGCCCGAGAAGCTGAAGCCCAGCACGCCGACCATGCTCTGCACTTCGGGTTGCTGGAGCATGAATCCCTCAACCTGCTTCATCACGGCCAGCGTGCGCTCCTGCGTCGCACCCGGCGGCAACTGCACGTTGACCAGCAGCGTGCCCTGGTCTTCGTTGGGCAGGAACGAGGTCGGCAGGCGCATGTAGACCACGACCGCGGCGGCCACGATGGCAACATAGATCAACAGCGTGCGGCCGGCGCGCGGCAGCAGCTTGGCCACGCCGCCTTCGTACCCTTTGGCGGTGCGCGAGAAACCGCGGTTGAACCAGCCGAAGAAGCCGGTTTTGGCGTGCGCATGCCCCGCCTCCACCGGCTTGAGCAGCGTGGCACAGAGTGCGGGCGTGAGCGAGAGCGCCATGAAGGCCGAGAAGCCGATGGACATGCCCATCACCGCCGCGAACTGGCGGTAGATGTTGCCCACCGAACCACTGAAAAACGCCAGCGGCACGAACACCGAGATCAGCACCACGGTCACACCGATGATGGCGCCCGAGATCTGACCCATGGCCTTGCGCGTCGCCTGCAGCGGCGGCAAGCCTTCTTCGCTCATGATGCGTTCGACGTTCTCCACCACCACGATGGCATCGTCCACCACGATGCCGATCACCAGCACCATGCCGAACATGGTGAGCACGTTGATCGAGAAGCCCAGGGCCATCAGGCCGGCGAACGTGCCCAACAACGCCACAGGCACCACCAGGGTCGGAATCAGCGTGTAGCGCCAGTTCTGCAGGAACAGGAACATCACCAGGAACACCAGCGCCACCGCTTCGGCCAGCGTCACAGCCACCTGCTGGATGGAGATTTTCACGAAGCGCGAGCTGTCGTAAGGGATGGCCCAGGTCATGCCCTCGGGGAAAAACTTCTCCAGCTCCGCCATCTTCTCGCGCACCGCTTCGGCCGTGGCCAGCGCGTTGCCGCTCGGCGAGAGCTGCACACCGATACCGGTGGACGGCTTGCCGTTCAGGCGCGCCGAGGTCGCGTAGGCCTGGGCACCGAGTTCGATGCGGGCCACGTCTTTCAGGCGCACGGTGGCGCCGTCGCTGCTGGCGCGCAGCACGATGTTGCCGAACTGCTCGACGCTGCCGAGCTGACCGTTGACCACCACGGTGGCGGCAATGCTCTGCCCTGCCACGTTGGGCAGCGCGCCGATCTCACCGGCCGACACCTGCGCGTTCTGCGCGCGGATGGCGCTGGTCACGTCGGCCGCGCTCAGGTTGAAGCCGAGCAGTTTGGCCGGATCGATCCAGACGCGCATGGCGCGCTCGGTGCCGAACAGCTGGGCCTGCCCCACACCCGGCAGGCGCTGCAGTTCGGGCACGATGCTGCGCGACGCGTAGTCGCCCAACGCGACCGGGTTCCAGGCCGGATCGTCGCTGGAGAGGATCGCGAACAGCAGGAAGTTGTTGCGCGATTTGTCCACCCGCACGCCCTGCTGCGTCACCGCCGAGGGCAGGCGGGGCGTGGCGCGAGAAAGCCGGTTCTGCACGTCCACCTGCGCCAGATCGGCGTTGCTGCCGGGCTCGAAGCTCAGCGTGATGCTGCCGGTGCCGTTGGCCTGCGCCACGGCTTCCATGTAGATCAGGCCCGGAGAGCCGTTCATTTCCTGCTCGATGACCGACAAGACGCTGTCTTCCAGCGTCTTGGCCGAGGCACCGGGGTAGGTGGCGTTGATGACGATGGACGGGGGCGCCACCGGAGGGTACTGCGCAATCGGCAGCTGGGTGATGGACACCGCGCCCAACACCATGATGAAGAGCGCGATCACCCACGCAAAGATGGGTCTGTCGATGAAGAATTTCGCCATATCAGTTTCCGCCGAGCCGCCTCAAGGAGGCTGAAGCCCCCGTGGGGGGCAGTGAACACAGTGAACGTGGGGGCCGTGTCATTCGGGGCGCTCCTTACTTCGACGCAGCCGGAGCTTCGGCCGGAGCAGCGGCAGCGGCTGGCGTGGCCGGAGCAGCGCCCGGCGCCTGCCAGGGCACCGCCTTCACGGGAGTGCCCGGCGGCATCATCTGCAGCTTCTGGAAGCCATCGACCATGACCTGCTCACCGGCCTTCAGACCGTCCAGCACCACCCATTTCCCGCTCTGCTGACCGCCAATCTTCACCGTGCGCTTCTCGATCTTGCCGTCGGCGACAACCACCGACACCGTGTCACCCTGGGCCGAGCGCGTCACCGCCTGCTGCGGCAACGAGATGGCGTCGCGCGCCGTCGCCTGCTCCAGGCGCACACGCACATACAGCCCAGGCAGCAACGTGCCACCGGGGTTGGGCACCTCGGCACGAAGCGTCACTTGGCCCGTGGTGGGATCGACCGTGAGGTCCGAGAACAGCAGGCGTCCCGGTTTGGCGTATTCGCTGCCGTCTTCCAGCACCACACGAACGCTGGCCGCGCCGGCGCCGGCCCCCTTGAGCTGACCACTGGCCAGCGCGCGCTGCAGCTTCATGGCTTCGGCGGCGGACTGGGTGAAGTTCACAAACAGCGGATCCACCTGCTGGATCATGGCCAGCGGTGTCGCTTCGCCCTGGCCCACCAGGGCGCCCTCGGTCACCAGGGCGCGACCGATGCGGCCACCGATCGGCGCCGTGACATTGGCGTAACCCAGGTTGATGCCAGCCGTCTGCACCGCAGCCCTGGCCACGGCCACATCGGCCTCGGCGGCTTTCTGGGCGGCTTCGGCGTTCGCGAATTCCTGCTGGCTGATGGCGTTTTCTGCCACCAGCGGCTTGTAGCGGGCCGCCAGGGCCGACGCCTGGGCGAGGTTGGCCTCAGCCCGCGCCAGACCGGCCCGTGCGCTCTGCAGCGTGGCCTGGTAGGGCGCCGCATCAATGCGGAACAGCGCCTGGCCCGCCTTCACGTCGCTGCCTTCCTTGAACAGGCGCTGCTGCAGGATGCCCGCCGCCCGAGCCCGCACCTGTGCCACACGCGAGGCCTCCAGCCGGCCCGGCAACTCCGTCTGCAAGCCCACGTCACCCGGCGCCACCGTGACCACGCCGACTTCGGGAGCCGGCATGCCGCCACCCGGTGGCGCCGCGGCGGGCGCCTCGGCCTTGCCACAAGCGACCAGCAGCACGGCCACCGAGATCACCGACAGGCGGCGGGTCCACGACGTCGAGCGACCGCGAGTCGCCAGCGAGGGGTTGAACAAGACGGGAAGCTGGGGACTCTGGGCAGGCATGGGAATCCTTGGAGACATGAAATCGGGGAGCCGCTTGAAAAAAAGCGGCCGACATGGCCATCGCGGGGATAACCAACGAAGACGAAGGGTCGAAGTATACATACATCCTTGAATGTATGTATAGTCGGACAGACACAAGCCCCCGTCTTCACATGGGGACATTCGACAGGAGACATGACATGGTTCGTCGCACCAAAGCCGATGCCGAGGCCACACGCCACAGCCTGCTTGACGCAGCCGAGCACCTGTTTCAGCAGCGCGGCGTTTCACGCACGTCGCTCAACGACATTGCCGTGGCCGCCGGCACCACCCGAGGGGCCATCTACTGGCACTTCAAGGACAAGGCCGACCTATTCAACGCGATGATGGAACGCGTCACTTTGCCGCTGGAAGAAACCCTGGCGGGCATAGGGAAACAGGCCTCCGCCCTCGAAAACCCGCTGCAGCCGCTGCGCGACGCCATCGCACACGCGCTGCACAAGGCCGCCACCGACGAGCAGACGCGGCGCGTGTTCGAGATCGCGACCCTGCAAGTGGAATACAACGACGAGATGCACGCGGTGCGCGCGCGCCACCTTCAGGGACGCAACGAGTGCGTGCAGCAGACCGCCACAGTCTTGCGTTCGGCGGCAGTCCACCAGGGCATGACGCTCGCCGTCCCGGTGCAGTGCGCGGCGCTGGGACTGCACGTGATGATTGACGGCCTGATCCAGAACTGGTTGCTCGACACCCAGGCGTTCGACCTCCAGCGCTGCGGCCGCCAGGTGGTCGACACCTACCTGAGCGGCCTGGGCTTCAGTCAGCCGGGCGCTCGGGCACCGCGTCGGCCGGCACCGGTGCACGCGACGGCAGCTTCAGATGCAGCGCTGCCTGCGCCAGCAGGTTCGCCGACACGGGCGCGGTCACAAACACAAACAGCGTGATCAGCAGCTCGGCAATGCCCGGGCGCCCCTGACTGGCCGCCACCAGCATCGACGCAATCAGCACACCGCCCACCCCCAGCGTGGAGGCCTTGGTCGGTGCGTGCAGCCGCATGTAGAAATCGGGCAGGCGCGACAGACCGATGGCGCCCACCAGCAGGAAGAACGCCGCGATCACGATCACGGCGGCGGCGGTCCATTCGATGAAGAGGTTCATGTTCAAGGCTCCTTGCGGATCATTCCACCACGTCGCCGCGGGTAAGGTACCGCGCGAGTCCCACCGTCGAGGCAAAGCCCAGCATGGCCACCAGCAGAGCACCTTCAAACAGCAGTGCCGTGTTCCAGCGGATACCGAGCAGCACGATCAGCGCCACCGCGTTCATGTAGAGCGTGTCCAGCGCGAGCACACGGTCGGTTGCGGTCGGACCGCACAGCAGGCGCACGGTGCACAGCAACACCGCCAGCGTCACCGCCAAGATGCCGATGTTCAGCGCGATATCCAGCACATTCATGCCTCGCTCCCCAGTTCGATGTGGAAGGCGCGCAGCAGCGGCGCCTCATAGCGGTTCTTCATGTCAGCGGCCATCGCGGCCGCATCGTCGCAGTTGAGCGCGTGCACCAGGATCACGCCCCGCTCCTCGTTGATCACCGCCGAGACGGTGCCCGGGGTGTTCGTGATGATGCTGGCGAACAAAGCGTTGACCCGGTGGTGGTTGCAGGCCAGTGGCACCGAAATCCAACCCGGCTGCATGCGGTCCAGCGGCCCGAGCACCAGCCTGGCCACCACGATGTTGGAGACCACAATGTCCCACAACACCACACCCAGCAGACGGATCGCCGTGGGCCAATGCACCACACTGGCCTGGGTCAGGTAGGGGCGCAACAGGCGCGGAATGATCAGCCCGATCAACACGGCCGAAAGCAGGTGCACCGGCTCCAGGCTGTGCGAGAGCGCGAGCCAGCTCGCAGCCAGCAGCACCGAAAGCACCGGGTGGGCAAACCAGCCCGTGGCGGGGTAGCGCTTGCCACTGTTGTTGACGTTGGGTGCATTCGGGTTCATGGCAGGACCTTGGCTGGCACCGCCTCGGCGGCAGGCTGGGCGGGTGGGACATTGCGGGAGCCGTCGTAGGGCCGCACCGTGTTCGCACGCGCACCGCCTTGCGAGCCCAGTACCGCTTCGGCATAGGCCGCTGTGTCCGCCAGTTGCAAGGCCGCCTCATCGGTGTAGCGTTTGACCGGTGAAGCCAGCACCGCCAACGCGACCGTAATGACAATGAAGGCCCAGGCGGCGGAGAGCAGCTTGACACTGGAGCCCGATGCGGCAGCGCGAAAATCTCCGTCGGGCTGGATGTGCCAGAACACGATCACACCGGCGCGCGCCAAGCCCACGATGGTGAAGAAACCCACCACCAGCACCACGCTCCAGACCCAGGTCTGCGCGGCCAGACCCGAGGTGCTCTGCAGGATCATCAGCTTGCCCAGAAAACCCGGCAACGGCGGCAGCCCTGAAGCCGATGCGGCACCGAACAGCATCATCATGCCCAGCAGCACCGGCTCGCGCACGGCCACAGCCGGACGCAATTTGTCGCCCGCTTCGCCGCGCTGCGCGGCCACCAGCTCGACCAGCAGGAACAGGCCCGCGATCACGATGGTGCTGTGCAGCGTGTAGTACAGCGCGGCCGACAGCGTCTCGGGCGTGAACAGACCGACACCGGCCAGGATGGTACCGACCGACGACACAGTGAGGTAGGCGACCATGCGGCCCATGGTGTGTGCCGCCAGCGCGCCCAGGGCCCCGAGCACGCTGGTGCAAAGCGCCAGCGGCAGCAGCCAGGCCTGCGCGGCCAGGCTGGCCTCACCCGCCTCCACACCGAAGATGCCCCAGTGCGTGCGGATGATGCTATAGACGCCCACCTTGGTCATGATGGCAAACAGCGCCGCCACCGGCGCACTGGCCGAGGCGTAGGTGCCGGGCAGCCAGAAATACAGCGGCACCAGCGCGGCCTTGAGGCCAAACACCACCAGCAACACCAGCGCCGCAGCGCGCGCGATCAGCGCCGCTTCACCCGTGAGCTGCGCCACGCGCAGGGCCAGATCGGCCATGTTCAGCGTGCCGGTCACGGCGTAGATCATCGCCAGCCCGATCAGGAACAGGCCCGAACCCGCAAGGTTCAGCACCACATAGTGAACACCCATGCGCATGCGCTCGCGGCCCTGACCGTGCAGCAGCAACACATACGAGGCGATCAGCAGCACCTCGAAGAACACGAACAGGTTGAACAGGTCACCGGTCAGGAAGGCGCCACTCAGACCCATCAACTGAAAATGGTAGATGGCGTGGAAGTGGCGCCCACGCACGTCCCAACCGCCGGTGGCGTACCAGAGCACGGGCGCTGCCACCAGGTAGGTCAGCAAGACCATCAGGGCCGACAGCCGGTCGAGCACCAGCACGATGCCGAACGGCGCCGACCATTCACCCAGCTGGTACACCAGCAGCTCGCCGCTGGCCGCGCGCCAGACCAGACCGGCCGCCATGACCGTGCCGAGCCACACCGAGGCCAGGCTCAGGCGTCGGCGCCAGCGCACCCGGGCACTATCGTGCCCGCCGCCCTGTCCCGCCATGCCACCAAAGTCGCCCAGCAACAGCAGGCCCATCGCAGTGAACGACGGCAGCAGCACCGAGAGCACCGGAGCGTGCTGCCCCCAAAAAGCCAGGATCGCATCCGTCATCAGCTGCGCTCCCCGTTGCGGGCCGATCCGGCCGCGGGCTGGTACCCCATGGCGTGTCCGGGTTCATGGCCGTCCACGTGGTCGCTGCCGCTTTCATGGCGGTTGCGCAGCGCCAGTTCGATCACGAAACCGGTGGTCGCAAAACCGATCACGATGGCCGTGAGCACCAGCGCCTGCGGCAGCGGATCGGCCACCGGACCTTCGCCGACCAGGATCGGCTGGGCGTTGGACCACAGGCGCCCCATCACGAAGATGAACACGTTGACCGCATAACCAAACAGCGAAAGCCCCAGCACCACCGGAAAACTGCGCCCGCGCAACATCAGGTAGATGCCGCAGGCGGTGACAAAACCGATACCCGTGGCCAGCAAAAATTCCATGCTCATCATGACTGGCCTCCGGCCGAAGCGGTGTGGATGGGCGTGCCTTCGCGGCTCACCGAGCCCAGCACCGAGATGGTCAGCAGGGTCGCACCCACCACCGTGAGATAGACACCGAGGTCGAACAGCGCGGCCGAGGCCAGCGGCAGCTCACCCAGCAGCGGTACATGGGGATGCCCGTGGGCGCTGGTCAGGAACGGCCTGCCCAGGACGAAGGCGCCCGCACCCGTGAGCCCGGCGATCGACAGGCCGGCGCCGACCCAGCGCACGAAGCGGCGACCGCCCTGCGCGTGCAACATCATCTCCGCCCTGGCCTGACCCAGCGCCATGAACTGCAGCACCAGCGCCACCGCCGTGATCAGGCCGGCAATGAAGCCGCCACCGGGCAGGTTGTGCCCGCGCATGAAGATGTAGAGCGTGATCACCAGCGCCAGCGGCAACACCACCGAGGCCGCCACGCGCAGCATCAGCGGCTGGGCCGAGAAGGTCCAGGCCAGGCCCTGCGTGTCGGTCAATGGCCGACGGCTGCGCATCCCGTCCATGAGCGCGAGCACACCGATGGCGGCGATGCCCAGCACCGTGATCTCGCCAAACGTGTCATAGCCCCGGAAGTCCACCAGGATCACGTTGACCACGTTGGTGCCACCACCCACCGGCAGCGATTTTTCCAGGAAGTACCAGGAGATCGAATCGTGGTTGCGCGTGAGCAGCACCCAGGCCACCCAGGCCACGCCCGCGCCGCCGGCCAGCGCCAGCACGCCGTCGCGGGTGCGGCGCAGCGCCGACGATTCGCGCGGCGAATGCTGCGGCAACAAGGCCAGGCCCATCAGCAGCAGCACGGTGGACACCACTTCGACGGAGAGCTGCGTCAGCGCCAGATCGGGCGCCGACAGGCTCACGAAGGTGAGCGAGGTCACCAAGCCGACCACCCCGACCAGCACCACGGCCTGGAAACGCTGGTGGTGCGTGAGCGCAATCGCCCCACAAGCTGCGAACAGCAGCAGCCACACGGCGATGGCCAGCGGCGAGGCGGGCAACAGTTCGCGTGTGCCGGCACCGATGCCCTGCCCCACCAGTTGCGTTGCCGCCGCCACCACCGCTGCACCGATCAGCCAGACCAGGTAGCGCTGCAGCGAGCCGGTTTCCAGGCGGATGGAGATGCGGCCGGCCAGCGCGAACAACCCGTCGATCAGACCGTCAAACACCTGACGTCCTGTGGCCGGTCCGAACCAGGCCTCGGACTGAATGCGGTGCATGCGCTTGCCGCGCGCCAGCAGCAGGTACAAACCGATGCCCGCGGCCAGCGCGATCGCGCTCATGAGCAACGGCAGATTGAAACCGTGCCAGATCGCCAGGTGGTACTCGGGCAGCGGCTGGCCCACCAGCGCCGTGGCCGCCACGTGCACCAGCGGCCCGAAGGTGATCGCTGGCAGCAGGCCGACCCCGATGCACATCGTCACCAGCAGCATGGCGGGCAGCTTCATGCCCAGCGGCGGCTCGTGGGGATGGGTGTTGGGCACGTTGCCCAGTTCACCGTTGAAATACGTGTCGTGCAAAAAGCGCAGCGAATAGGCCACGCTGAACACCCCCGCCAGCGTCACCAGCGCCGGCACCACCCAGGCCCAGACACCCGCCGTGCCGACCACCGCTTCGGTGAAAAACATTTCCTTGGACAGGAAACCGTTGGTCAACGGCACGCCGGCCATGGACGCGGCCGCCACCATCGAGAGCGTCGCCGTCCAGGGCATGTACTTCCACAGCCCGCCGAGCTGGCGCATGTCGCGCGAATGGGTTTCGTGGTCCACGATGCCCGCGATCATGAACAGCGAGGCCTTGAAGGTGGCGTGGTTGAGCACGTGGAACACCGCGGCCACGGCGGCCAGCGGCGAACCCAGCCCGATCAGGAAGACGATCAGGCCCAGGTGGCTCACGGTCGAATACGCCAGCAGGGCCTTCAGGTCGTGCTTGAAGAGGGCCACAAAGGCCGCGAACAGCACTGTGGCCAGGCCGGTCGCGGTGACGATCACCTCGAACCAGCCAGAACCCGCTAGCACCGGGTACATGCGCATCAGCAGGAACACGCCCGCCTTCACCATGGTGGCCGAGTGCAGGTAGGCCGAGACCGGCGTGGGCGCGGCCATGGCGTCGGGCAGCCAGAAGTGGAACGGGAATTGCGCGCTCTTGGTGAAGGCGCCCAGCAGGATCAGCAGCAGCGCCGGCACGAACAGCGGATCGGCCTGGATCATGGCCACACGGCCCACCATCTCGCTGAGTTCGTAGGTGCCCGCGATCTGACCCAGCAGTACGAAGCCGCCCAGCATCGCCAGGCCGCCGCCGCCGGTCACGGCCAGTGCCTGGCGCGCGCCCGCGCGCGCATCGGCGCGGTGGCTCCAGAAGCCGATCAACAGGAAAGACGACAGGCTGGTCAGCTCCCAGAACACCACCAGCAACAGCAGGTTGTCCGACAGCGCCACGCCCAGCATGGCTGCCATGAACAGCATCATCTCGCTGTAGAACTTGCCGGGCGAATCCTTGGGGCTGAGGTAGAAGTGCGCGTAGAGCACGATCAGCAGGCCGATGAACAGGATCAGCCCGGCGAACAGCAGCGACAGGCCGTCCAGCCGGAAGGTCAGGTCCAGCCCGATCTCGGGCACCCAGGCCCAGACGTTGCGCACCGTCTCGCCAGCCATCACCGCGGGCGCATGGCTCAGCAGCAGGGCCAGGCTGGCGGCGGTAACCGCGCCGGCCGCCAGGGCGGTCAACAGGCGGGATTTCGAGCCGAGCCAGAACGTGGCGGCGGTACCCAGCAAAAGAGGCAGCAGGACGATCAATAACAGCACGGCTCTTCTTTCAAGTTGGTCCGCGATTCTAAAAGGCTCACGCGCCGAGCCGCCCGGCAGGCCGTCGGGCAACTGTTGCGCGGGCGTGAACTCAATGCCGTTCGGGGCCGCCCAGGGTCGGCCGCAAGGACCAGGCCAGCCGTGAGCCCAGCCCCACCACCGCACCCACCGCCCAGAACACGCCGGCCACGCCCACCACCACACCGGCCGATCCGAACAGCAGCGGCATCACCACGCTGGAGCCATTGATGGCCATGGCCCGCAAGCCCAGCGCTTCCCCGTGCCGGTGGTGCGGCGTGATCTGGTGCAGCGTGCTCATGATCATGGGCTGCACCGAGCCCAGCGCCAGACCCAGGCCAATCGACAAAGCGCCCATGGCCCAGGCCGCCTGCACCAGCGGGTACACCGCAAACAGCAATGCCGTCATGACCATCGCCGAGCCGATCACCACCGACTCGCGCAGGTGCGCCGCCAGCCAGGGCATGGCCAGCCGGATCGCCGTGGCCGCCAAGGCAAAGGCACCCAGAATGGAACCGATCACCGTGGCGCTGAGACCGCGCTCGTGGCCGATCACCGGTACCAGGAACGTGTGCACGTCCCAGCACGACGACAGCATCCAGTTGATCAGCATGAGGCGCCGAAAGGTGGTTTCGCGCAGCAGGTTCCACGACGACCCGCTGGCGCCGCGCTGGGCCGGCGCCACCGGCGCGTGTTCCACCACGCGGCGCACCCCGAACCAGGCCAGCGACGGCAGCAGGGCCAGTAGCAGGAAGGCGGCACGGAAGCCCCAGGCGTCAATCAGCAGCCCGGCGGCGAACGGCCCGAGAAAGTTGGAGATCGACGGTCCGATCGCCATCCAGCTGAACACCTGCTTGAGCTCGGTGGCGTTGTTGGCCAGCCGTCCCACGTGGCGCTGCAGCGCGATCATGGCCAGGCCCGTCGCTGCACCGCAGGCCAGCGCCGTCAGGCATAACACGGGAAACACCGGAAAGGCCACCGCCGCCGCTGCACCCAGCGTGGCCGTGACGAT
This sequence comes from Betaproteobacteria bacterium HGW-Betaproteobacteria-9, assembly GCA_002842215.1. Lineage (GTDB taxonomy): Bacteria > Pseudomonadota > Gammaproteobacteria > Burkholderiales > Burkholderiaceae_C > Hydrogenophaga. The sequence continues at coordinate 27,542 of PHCC01000007.1, forward strand.
GGACAGGGCAAACGGCTTGCGCAGTCCGCGCCGGTCGGCGTAGCGCCCCGCCGGCAGCGCCAGGAACACCTGGGCCAGCGCAAACAACGCCAGCAACATGCCCACGGCCGCCGGGCTGTGGCCCTCGCGCAGCGCCATCAGCGGCGCGGCCATGCGAAAGCCCGTCATGCAGGCGTGCAGACTGACCTGCGCCGCGATCAGGCGCGCAAGCCCGGCGCGCAGGCGGGTGCTCAAACCTCCCCGCGGTCGTTGGGGTCGAGCGGCAGCAGTGCGCTGGCCTGTTCCTGCGGCAGCGCCTCCACCGTCTTGAGCGCCCGGCTCATGGCGCGGCTGCGTGTCTCGGCGCTGTCCAGCGTGTTGAGCACGGTCTGGGTCTGTGCCTTGACCTTGGACAGCACGTCGCCGAACTTACCGAACTCGGTCTTCACCGCGCCCAGCACCTGCCAGACCTCGCTGCTGCGCTTCTCCAGCGCCAGCGTGCGAAAGCCCATCTGCAGCGAATTGAGCATGGCCATCAGCGTGGTTGGCCCGGCCAGCGTGACGCGGTATTCGCGCTGCAACACCTCCATCAGCCCCGGGCGACGCAGCACCTCGGCGTACAGGCCTTCGGTGGGCAGGAACAGGATGGCGAAGTCGGTCGTGTGCGGCGGCTCCAGGTACTTGTCGGCCATGCTTTTGGCCTCGAACTTGATGCGCTGCTCCAGCCCGCGCGCGGCCGCTTCGGCGCCCTCTCCATCGGCGCGCTGCTGCGCGTCGAGCAGGCGCTCGTAGTCTTCGTTCGGGAACTTGGCGTCGATCGGCAGCCAGCACGGCGCGCCGTCGTCTCCCCGGCCCGGCAGTCGGATCGCGAAGTCCACCACGTTGCGGCTGCCCGGGCGCGTGGCCACCTGCGTCGCGTACTGGTCGGGCGCAAACACCTGCTCCAGCAGCGCAGCGAGCTGGGCCTCGCCAAACATGCCGCGCGTTTTCACATTGGTCAGCAGGTGCTTCAAGTCGCCCACCCCCTGCGCCAGCGTCTGCATCTCGCCCAGGCCCTTGTGCACCTGCTCCAGCCGGTCGGCGACCTGCTTGAAGCTCTCACCCAGGCGCGCCTGCAGCGTGCTTTGCAGTTTTTCGTCGACGGTCGCGCGCATTTCTTCGAGCTTGGCGGCATTGGTCTGCTGCAGTTGCGCGAGCTGGTTCTCCAGCGTGGTGCGGATCTCGGCCAGGCGGCGGGCGTTGCCCTCGCTCATGTCCTGCAGCTGCTTGGTCAGCGTGTCGCCCAGCGTGCCGCGCAACTGAAGCAGCTGCTGCGCAAAGGCGTCGATCTGCGCGTTCTGCGTGCGCGTGGCTTCGGCCGCCTGCTGGTTCATGCCCAGGCTGATGGCCTGCAGCTGCTGGGTCAGCGTGTCGCCCAGCGTGCCACGCAACTGCAACAACTGCTGGGCAAAAGCGTCGAGCTGCGTGTTCTGCGTGCGCGTGGCCTCGGCGTCCTGCCGGGTGAGCGTTTCCTGGAAGGTCGCCAGGGTCTGCTGGATTTCCTGCCGGCCGCCGCGGGCGTTTTCACCGATCTCCCGACGCAGCTCGCTTTCCACGCGCTCGATGCGCTGCGTGGTCTGCTGCCCCTGGCTTTGCAGCGTGGCCAGCACCTGTTGGCGCAGGGCCGCTTCTTCGGCGTTGGCGGGCGGGCGGCGCAGCAGCAGCCACAGCAGGAGCAAGGCGTTCACCACGCCCAGGGCGAGCACGGTCCAGTTGAGCAAGTCGTCGGTCATGCCCGCATCGTACCGTTGCTCAGACGAAGAACAGCCAGGTCATCACGGCAAACAGCGGCAGCAGGATGCCCGCCGACCAGGCCATGTAGCCAAAGAAACTGGGCATCTTCACGCCCCGGTCTTCCGCGATGGCCTTGACCATGAGGTTGGGCGCATTGCCGATGTAGCTGTTGGCGCCCATGAACACCGCACCCGCTGAGATCGCCACCAACGTGGGAGCCAGCGTGGTCATGAGCACGGCCGGATCCCCGCCCGCGGTGTTGAAGAACACCAGGTAGGTCGGCGCGTTGTCCAGGAATGAGCTGAGCACGCCCGTGGCCCAGAAATACATCGCCGGGTTGGGCGAGCCGTCGGGGTTCGTGACCGCCTTGACGATGGCGCCGAAGGGGCCGTCCACGCCAGCCTTGAGCATGGCGATCACCGGGATGATGGTCAGGAAAATGCCGGCGAACAGCTTGGCCACCTCCTGCATCGGGCCCCAGGCGAACTGGTTGTCGGCGTGCACGCCCGAGGGGGTGAGCTGCAGCGAAGCCACGGTGATGATGATCAGCCCGATGTCGCGCACGATGCCGGGCAGCCCCACTTCGGTGCCCGCGATGTTGAACACCACGTCCGACTTCCACAGCCCGCTCAGCAGCACCAGCCCCACCACCCCCAGCAGCAGGAAAAAGTTGATGCCGCCATCGAAGCCGAACTGTTGGTCGTCTGGCGTCGGGTCCTGCGGCTGGACCTCGTCCTTGCGGTGGTAGAACCACCAGTCCAGCGCGTAGAAGATGACCAGCAGCGCCACCAGCAGGGACGCCGTCTCGGGCAGGATGTTCATCAGGGTCCAGGAAAAATCCACGCCCTTGAGGAAGCCCAGGAACAGCGGCGGATCACCCAGGGGCGTGAGCGAGCCGCCCGCGTTGGAGACGATGAAGATGAAGAACACCACCACGTGCACCACGTGTTTGCGGTTGTCGTTCGCGCGGATCAGCGGGCGGATCAGCAACATGGAGGCACCGGTGGTGCCCATGAGGCTGGCCAGTACCGCGCCCATCGCCAGGATGGCCGTGTTCAGCCCCGGGCTGCCGTGCAGGTTGCCGCGGATGTAGATACCGCCGGCCACGGTGAACAGCGCCGTGAGCAGGATGATGAACGGGATGTATTCGGCCAGCAGCGCGTGCGCAATGCCCAGGCCTGCCGCCCCCGGCCCGAACACGACGGCAAAGGGAACCAGAAAAGCCAGCGCCCAGGCGGCCGCCACCTTGCCAAAGTGGTGGTGCCAGAAAAACGGTGCCAGCAGCGGCATGATGGCGATCGACAGCAGGATGCCCGCAAAGGGCACGCTCCAGAGCACGGACAGTTGCGCGCCGTCCAGGTCGGCGGCCTGTGCCAGCATGGGCAACAGGCCTGCGGCCAGAACGAACCCGCGTGGTGAAAGGAACTTCATTTGTATGTCTCCTGAGGCGGCTCGGCATGGCCGCTTGGTTTGTGGGCGCCCTCTGCTGGTGGAGCAGGACGAAACCGCAAAGCGAAAAACAAGGACTGGGATTATTCCTTCCGTGCGCTGATAGACCGCTGACAACCAGGCCACCCCCATCGATAGAATGACCCGATCCCCTTTTCTGGAGCCACTCATGAGCGTCTACGACAAACTGTCCCAACTCGGCATCGAACTGCCGCCCGTGGCCATCCCGGCCGCCGCCTATGTGCCCTTCGTGCAGACCGGCAATCTCATCTTCCTGAGCGGCCACATTGCCAAGAAAGACGGCAAACCCTGGGTCGGCCAGCTTGGCCTGACCACCACCACCGAAGAAGGCAAGCTCGCCGCCCGCGCCATCGCCATCGACCTCATGGGCACACTCGCCGCCGCCTGCCTGGCCGTCGGCAAGACACTCGACGACGTGAAACGCATCGTCAAAGTGATGAGCCTGGTCAACAGCACCGGCACCTTCACCGAACAGCACCTGGTCACCAACGGCTGCAGCGAACTGCTGGGCGAAGTCTTCGGCCCGCAAGCCGGCGCCCACGCCCGCAGTGCGTTTGGCGTGGCGCAGATTCCGATGGGTGCCTGTGTGGAGATCGAGCTGATCGCCGAACTGGGGTGAAAAAGACAAAGCTGACCGAACCGTCTCGAGATCGACCCTGATCCCGTTGTTCGCTGCAAGTGAATGAATCGCTGGGGTTTGTCACTTCGTTTCAATCAACCAGGGTTTTGTCCCTTTCAGGTCACCATCAGCGATTGCAGCTCGTTCATGGTATCGGTTGCCGATGCTCTGGAGTGTTCGACGACGAACCCGGCGATGGTCGAAATCCCTTGGGCCGCTGCCAGGTGGTGGGCATCAAGACCCCGGGTCGGCACAAAACGACCACACGCAACCCAACGCTCTAGCCGGGCGGTCATCTCCTGGAAACGCCGCTGAGAACGCAAGGTAACGGATTGGGTGACGTGGACTTCGGAGCGTGCGGTGGCCGAGGCGTGCAACAGCACCTGAGCGCTGGAGGCATTGAGGCGGAAATTGGGGTCAAACGCCACGAGTTGACCTTCATCCGTTTCGCCGACATCGCAGCCGGCGATCCCAATGAACCCGGCCTGACGTGCGCGCTCCCCGATTGTCGTCATCAACGTCTCCATTTCCGATGATGGCGCGTCGTTGGCATCGATCAAGCTACCCGATTGCTTGCCAGGTAGATCGAAGATCTGCTCGGCGCAGCCAGCGTAAATCACTTGGTCGGGGCTCACGAGAATGCAAGCGCACCAACTGCGGCGCACCTTGATATGGGATTCCATGATCAGGGCGCCTTTCGGGTCGAGCGCTTCCAGCTCATCAAGAGCGGCCTGGTAGCTGGAGCTGTCGGCACAGTGCCTGACCGCATAGCCCCATCCTGTGGCTGCATCACCGGCCACCTTCAGCCAGACCGGAATCGTGAACGCCATTGGCCGGGCTTGCGCATGATTGACCAAGTGCCGGGGTGCCAGGTTTTGAGGCGGTACCAGCAGATGCAGCCGGCTCTTGGCGTTGAGATCGTGCCACAGGGCATTCGGAACCAGCAGTGCGCTGTCGTCGTACAAGGCTGGTGGCATGGGGTATGCGGACAGGATCCGGTGGTCCTCTTGCACAAGCTGTTGCGCCAGTGCGTGGGCTTCCTCGCCTGTGTCATAGCGCAGCGTGGTTTCCTCGATGCGAAGGCCGGCCAGCGCCATGAGATCCAGAAACGCCACCGTGGCACAGGAACGGTGTCGCACTGCGGCGCGCCGTCCGAACATCCCCAGTCCGATGCCAGTGACAGCCTCCAGATTGACAGGCCGGAATCCGAGCAAGCGCGTCTGGTGCAAATCGGTTCTGGCCATGAAGACCACGTCCGATGGCAGCCAGGCGTCCAGATCGATCAGCCAGCTCAACGGCTTTGTCATGGCAGGAATTCCTCGATGCCCCGGGACAGGTGTGTCAGCCTGGGAGAGTCAGGGTCGCAAGCGTAGGCGGGTGTCTTGTTCAGGTCCAGCACGATCGGTTTGCCTTCATGCATGACGTAATCGAATTTTCCAAAATCGAAACCCGCGCGTTGCTTCAAGTCGATCAGTCCATCCGGTACATCGTCAATGAACTCGTGCCGCACCAGGTTACCGGCCTTGACCATGTGGTCGGTACCCAGCAGCCGCCAGCCATAGCTGAAGGAGCCCAGGAACATCCATCCCCGGATGCAGTAGAGGTCGCCGTCACGCTCAGGCATGAACCGCTCAACGATGTAGGCCGGGTTGCGCCAGACCCACCCTGGAACATCACGGATGGAGGGCACCACGGGGTAATGCCGGTCCGGCAACTGGCCGGCCAGTTGCCACGGCCTGGCAGTGAGCATGACTCGCGGGGACGGCATGTGGTGTTCTGGCGGAAGACAAGCCAGACCTTCGGGCAACCCAAAATGGTTGAGATCGGTTTTCACAATGACCGGGCCGTCCCAGTCCCCATCCCGGGAAAGGCGCAAGGTCGAGTACAGGCTCTTGGAGATATCCCGTACCGCTCCATTGATCACAGCCTGTCCCGCAGGAGGGGTGGGAGCATCGGCATCGTTCAGACGGGTTTTGTCGACATGAAGCACGCAGGCATCGGCTCCAGGGTCATAGACGGAGCCTGATGTTGACACGATGCCTCGCGCTTCCCACCGTTTGGTCAGGTGATGAAGTACATAGAAATTCGGTAGCGCCTGTTGCCCACAGACGATGCTGATCAAGGTCATGACCGGTACTCACAGGAGTCTCATGGACAGGAGGAATGTCGACGCGCCGGAGTCACGGGCAAGCCGACAGGCGCGGCAGTGGGAAAGCGGTACTGAGCAGCGGGTACAGGCGAGAGATCCAGACAAGAAGCGCCCACCCTCATCACACATCCGCCGCATCTACACAACCTCACATTAATAATAGCCCCTTGCTGTCCTTTGCCTGCTCGCCCTGCATGGCAACACCTTGCATGCGGTTCTTGTTCATCGACGCGCGATGTTCGCTCCACGTTTCCATCCCACAATCGGTCACTCTGACACAGTTGCCCTTCACTCTGCTCACGGTGACCAGATCGCAGCGGGACTTGCAACCGCAGGTGTGTGCCCATGCCGGACGAAAAAAAAGAGGCACCGAAGTGCCTCTTTTTTTGGAGGGAAGGAGCGGCCCGAAGGCCGTTCACGCCCGGATCAGACCTTGGAAGCCTTCTTGGCCAGGTCGGTGGCCTGCTTGGAAGCGACGGCGAAGTTGGCCTGGGCGGTTGCCGAGGCTTTCTTGATCGTGGCCTGGGCCGACTCAACGGCTTTCTGGCTCTGGCTCAAGGCGCTCTGGAAAGCGGCCACGGCGGCTTCAGAGCCGGCCGGTGCGTTCTTGACCAGCTGGTCCACGGAGGCGCCAATCGCCTTTTGTGTTTCGGCCATCTTGGCTTCTATCTGCTTGGTGAAGTCTTCGCTGCCTTCGGTGGCAATGCTCTGCACGTGCTGGAAGTAGGCGGTCGACTTCTCGGCCAGCGGCTGGAAGAAGGCGGTCTGCACGCTCATGAACTCCTGAGGTGTCTTGGCGGACATCACGGCCTTGGCGAAGCTGAAGGACTCGCCCAGGGCGGCTTTGGAAGCGGCCATATTGAGTTCGACCAGCTTTTCCACGCCGGCGTAAGCCTTCTTGGCGGCGCCTTCGAAGGCATCCATGTTGGCTTTGTTGGCGGCGATGATTTGTTCAGCGGAGTTGTTCATTTCGGGTTCCTTGAAGTGGAGGGTTGAAGGAGCCGCTCTTGGACATGCCCCGGATCACCGAGTTATGTTGCAGTGCAGCATGAGCGTGATTCTACGGGTAATCCCGAAGATGGCAAGTGTTTTTGCTGCAGCGCAGCAAAATTAGAGATGAACCCCAAACCAGGGGTACCAAACACCAGTGCTCAGAACCAGGTCGTGACCGCGTCCACCACGCGGTAGGCGTCGTCCACCACCGGCATCCAGCGCCATTTGTCAAACGTGGTGCAAGGGTGCGAAATGCCGGAGGCCACGGTTTCACCGAGCACGGGCCATTCATCCTCCGGTGCCGAGGCGTCGTAGCGCAGGTAGGCGTGCTGGTCGTTCAGGGCGTCGATGCGCCAGTGGACGGGCACGCCGCGAGGCGCGCCGCCCTGCCCGTCCGAACGCCAGATCGGCATGGGCAGATCGAGGTCGTGCGACACGTCGCGCCGCCCCATGCTGAGCAGGGCCAGGCCGGGCTCGGGGCAGCTCTGCACGCAGGCCAGCACTTCCAGCGCGGGCTTCAGGGTTTCACGAAGGTTCAGGCGCTCGGCCACACAGCAGAGGTAACGGGTGTAGCGCTGGTGGTCGTGTGTGAGGTAGCAGCCCGATCGCAGCACGCCACGCACCGGCCGGCCCAGGTCGGGGGTGAGCCGCTCGGCCACCAGATCGAAGATGGCGGAGCCACCGGCGCTGAGGATGATTTCTTCATGGGCAAACCAGCCCTGCGCGATGGCTTCGCGGGCGACGGCGTCCACCCGGTCCATCAAGTCGCGCACCGTGGCGCGGTCCTGGGTGTGGTCGCAGGTCGCGGTGGTGCCTTCGTAGCACTCGATGCCGGTGAGCCGGAGCACCGGGCTGCCAGCGATGCGCTGCGCGATTTGCCGGGCTTCTTCAGCCGTTCGGCAGCCGGTGCGCTGGCCACCGATGCCCAGCTCCAGCAGCACCTCGAACCGGCCCTGGAAACCACGCACCGTGGCCCAGGCTTCGATGGCGTCCACCTGCCCGGTGGCGTCCACGAGAAACATCGAACGCAGCGCAGGCTGCTCGGCGTGCAGCAACGCCAGCGCGTCCAGCTCCGCGCGCTGGATCACCTGGTTCGCGATCAGCAGCACCGGCACGCCGTGCTGCGCGCCGACCGCCGCCTGGAAGACCGTGGCGAAGCTGATGCCCCAGGCGCCAGCGTCCAGCTGCAACTGCCAGAGTTCCGGTGACATGCTGGTCTTGCCGTGCGGCGCGATGGACAGGCCGCGCTGCGCGCAGAAGTCGCGCATCCAGTGCAGGTTGTGCCGCAGGGCGCTCTGCTTGATCACCGCCAGCGGCAGGGCCAGGTCACCGCGCAGCAGCTGCCAGTCCTGTTGGGCGATCTGTTGGCGCGGGATCGGCACCTGGCCAGTGGGGAAACCTTTGAGGTGGGGACCGAAGGGGCGCTGGCTGTGCATGGTGGAAGCTTTCATCTGAGCGGCCGTTCGACGGGGACCGTCAGCGCTTGTTCTTGCGCGCCTGCGCCCGCCGCACCTGACGGCTTTGCGAGGCCTGTGCCGCGGCCTCACCGCGGGCCTGGCGGCGCTTTCTCAACACCGCCGCCATGACCCGGGAGATGCCGAAAGCGATGGCGAAGCCGACCACAGCCACCACCACCCCGGAGAGGCTGAGCTCCATCATTCCACCCGTGTGACGCGGCTGGGCTTGAAGCCGAGATCGGCCGCCTTGCCCTTGCGGGCGCGGGCAGCACGGGCGTTGTTGAGGCTGCGGATCTCCAGCGTTTCGTCGCGATCCTTGCCGCCACGACCGATGCCTTCGATCTTCACGCTGCGGGTGTAGGCCGCAGCGCCGGCGAGGGTGTCCTTGGCTTCGAGGTCGATCAGCATCAGGCCGCGCCCGCCCTTCTCCATCGCCTTGAGTTCGGCAATTTCAAAGGTGAGGATGCGGCCGCCGGTGGACGCGCAGGCCACGTGGGTGGCCGGCAGCAGCGGCTGACTGCCCGAGGTGTTGGCCACGTGCGAAGGCGCGCAGATGGTCTCGCCCTCCCCCACGCTGATGAAGGCCTTGCCGGCTCGCTGGCGCGACACCAGGTTTTCCACCGTCGCCAGGAAGCCGTAGCCACCGGTGCCGCTGAGCAGCAGCGTCGCACTGGCCGGGCCGGCGAAATAGTGCAGCGGTTGTGTGCCCGATTCGAGTTCGATGAGCGTGGTGATGGGCTGGCCGTCGCCCCGTGCGCCGGGCAGGCTGGCCACGGGCACCGAGTACACGCGGCCGTTGCTGCCGAAGACGATGAGCAAGTCCACCGTGCGGCACTCGAAGGTGCCGTACAGGCCATCACCCGCCTTGAATGCGAAGCTGCCAGCCTCGTGGCCGTGGCCGGTGCGTGCGCGCACCCAGCCCTTGCTGGAGATGACGACCGTGACCGGCTCGTCCACCACCTTGATTTCGGCGACGGCTTTTTTCTCGGCCTGGATCAGCGTGCGGCGCGGGTCGGCGAAGGTCTTGGCGTCGGCCTCGATCTCCTTGACCATCAGGCGCTTCAGGCTGGCGGGGTTGCCCAGGATGTCTTCGAGCTTGCCCTGCTCTTCGCGCAGGTCCTTCAACTCCTGTTCGATCTTGATGCCTTCGAGGCGCGCGAGCTGGCGCAGGCGGATTTCAAGAATGTCTTCGGCCTGCCGGTCGCTGAGCCTGAAGGCCTCAATGAGCGCGGCCTTGGGCTCGTCGCTGTGGCGGATGATGCGGATCACCTCATCAATGTTCAGCAGCACGAGCTGCCGGCCTTCGAGGATGTGGATGCGGTCCAGCACCTTGTTCAGGCGGTGCTGCGTGCGGCGGGTGATGGTGCCCTGTCGGAACTCGATCCACTCGCCCAGCATCTGCCGCAGCGACTTCTGCGTCGGCCGCCCGTCCAGGCCGATCATGGTCAGGTTGATCGGCGACGAACTTTCCAAGCTGGTGTGGGCCAACAGCGCGGTGATGAGCTCGCTCTGCTCGATGCGGCTGCTCTTGGGCTCGAACACCAGGCGCACCGGCGCGTCCTTGCTGGACTCGTCGCGCACCACGTCCAGCACCATGAGCATGCTGGCTTTGAGCTGCGTCTGCTCCTGGCTCAACGCCTTCTTGCCGGCCTTGACCTTGGGGTTGGTGATCTCTTCGATCTCTTCCAGCACACGCTGGGTGCTCACGCCGGGCGGCAGCTCGTTCACCACCAGCTGCCACTGGCCGCGCGCGAGGTCTTCGATCTTCCAGCGCGCGCGCACTTTCAGGCTGCCGCGGCCGGTGCGGTAGGCGTCGGCAATGTCGCCGGCCGGGCTGATGATCTGGCCGCCACCCGGGTAGTCCGGGCCGGGGAGGATGGCGAAGAGTTCTTCGTCGGACAGCTTGGGGGCCTTGATCAGCGCCACGCAGGCGTCGGCCACTTCGCGCAGGTTGTGACTGGGGATTTCGGTGGCCAGGCCGACCGCGATGCCCGAGGCGCCGTTGAGCAGGTTGAACGGCAGGCGGGCCGGCAGCTGCTTCGGCTCTTCAAACGAACCGTCGTAGGTGGGGATGAAGTCCACCGTGCCCTGGTCGATTTCGTCGAGCAGCAGACCGGTGATCTTGGCCAGGCGCGCTTCGGTGTAGCGCATGGCGGCGGCGCCGTCGCCGTCGCGGCTGCCGAAGTTGCCCTGGCCGTCGATCAGCGGGTAGCGCTGCGAGAAGTCCTGCGCCATGCGCACCAGCGCGTCATACGCGGCACTGTCGCCATGCGGGTGGTATTTGCCCAGTACGTCACCGACCACGCGCGCACTCTTGACCGGCTTGGCCGCCGTGTTGCCGCTGTAGCCCAGACCCATGCGGTCCATGGCGTAGAGGATGCGGCGCTGCACCGGTTTCTGGCCGTCGCACACGTCGGGCAGAGCCCTGCCCTTGACGACGGAGAGCGCGTATTCGAGGTAGGCGCGTTGGGCGTAGGTGGCGAGGTTGTCGGCTTCAGGCTCGCCGGGCAGGCCCAGCGGGAGTTCGGGAGTGAGGGTGTCCATGAAGAGGCGGGGTCAGATTCAGAGTTTGGCTGTGGGCAAGGCGCCCTGCCCCGGCATGATGCCGGTAGAAGAGGTGGCCGTTCGCTGGCGCGACAAGGTGCGCGGCGGCAGGAGGTTCTGGTGCAGTTGCGTCACCTTGCGCACGTAGTCGCGGGTTTCGCGGTAGTTGGGGATGCGCCGGCCGGCGCGCATCACCGCGCCCTCGCCCGCGTTGTAGGCGGCGAGCGCGAGTTCGGTTTCGCCATCGAAGGTCTTGAGCAACCATGCCAGGTAACTGGCGCCGGCGAGGATGTTGGTGCGCGGATCGGTGAGCCGCTCCTGCAGGGTTTGATGGGTATCCGCCTTGACGCCGAAGCGCCTGGCGGTGTCGGGCATGAGCTGCATCAGACCGACCGCGCCCTTGGGGCTGACCGCGTGGGCATTGAAGCCCGACTCGGTGGCGATCACGGCCTTGAGCAGCTCGTATTCGAGCCCGTACGCCGTGGCGGCCTCACGGATCAGGTGGCGCACGGCTTTGTACGACGTTGACACCGCGAACCGGGCCTGCAACTGCGGCGCGTAGGCAGCACCCGGCGCCATGCCTGGCGGCTTCCTGGCCGCGCGCTGGCCGCCGCGGTAAAAGAGTTCGTAGCGGCGATCGACCTGGTGGTCGGCAAAGTGCGACACGCCGCGCCGGTCGACAAAACCCCAGATCTCGGCCCAGGCGGGCGCAGACAGCGAGAGCACCAGCGCGACGGCGGTGCCCTGCAGCCAGCGGCGCGCCGTGTGCTTCACACGTCCACCTCGACGGAGTCACCGTGCAGTTCCATCAACTCACGGCGCGAAGCGGCCTCGCCTTTGCCCATGAGCTTGGTAATGAGCGCTTCGGTGCCGGCGAAGTCCAGCGAGCCGAGGTTGACCTGCATGAGACGGCGCGTGTCGGGGTTGAGCGTGGTGTCCCAGAGCTGCTCGGCGTTCATCTCGCCCAGGCCTTTGAAACGGCTGATCTGGCACTTGTCGCGCACCACGCCATCTTTCTCGGCCTTGTCGAGGATGGCGTGCAGCTCGCCCTCGTCGAGCGCGTACTGCTTGATGGCGGGTTTCTTGCCGCGCGCCGGCACGTCCACCCGGAACAGCGGCGGGCGCGCCACGTACACATGGCCGGCCTCGATGAGTTTGGGGAAGTGGCGGAAGAACAGCGTCAGCAGCAGCACCTGGATGTGCGAGCCGTCCACATCGGCGTCAGACAAGATGCAGACCTTGCCGTAGCGCAGGCCGCTCATGTCGGGCGTGTCCAGCGGGCCGTGCGGATCGATGCCGATGGCGACCGAAATGTCGTGGATTTCGTTGTTGGCGAACAGGCGGTCGCGCTCGACCTCCCAGGTGTTGAGCACCTTGCCGCGCAGCGGCAGGATGGCCTGGCTCTCCTTGTCGCGACCCATCTTGGCGCTGCCACCGGCCGAATCGCCCTCGACCAGGAACACCTCGTTGTGCGCCAGGTCCTTGCTTTCGCAGTCGGTCAGCTTGCCGGGCAACACGGCCACGCCCGAGCCCTTGCGCTTTTCGACCTTCTGGCCGGCCTTCTGGCGAAACTGCGCGGCCTTGATGGCGAGTTCGGCGAGTTTCTTGCCGTAGTCCACGTGCTGGTTGAGCCAGAGTTCGAGCGCCGGGCGCACGAAGCTGCCGACCAGCCGCACGGCGTCGCGCGAGTTCAGCCGTTCCTTGATCTGGCCCTGGAACTGCGGGTCCAGCACCTTGGCGCTGAGCACATACGAAGCGCGGGCAAACACGTCCTCAGGCAACAGCTTCACGCCTTTGGGCAAGAGCGCGTGCAACTCGATGAAACCCTTGACCGCCTGGAACAGGCCGTCGCGCAGACCACTTTCGTGTGTGCCGCCGGCGCTGGTGGGGATCAGGTTGACGTAGCTTTCGCGCACCGGCTGGCCGTCTTCGGTGAAGGCCACACACCAGGCGGCGCCCTCGCCTTCGGCAAAGTTGTCGTCTTTGGCGTCGGCAAAGCCTTCACCTTCGAACAGCGGGATCACCGGTTCGCCGTTGAGGGTCTGCTGCAGGTAGTCGCGCAGACCGCCCTTGTAAAGCCAGGTCTGGGTGTCTTTGGTCTTTTCGTTCACCAGGGTCACCGTCACGCCCGGCATCAGCACCGCCTTGCTGCGCAGCAGGTGCGTCAGCTCGGCCATGGGCAAGACAGCGGACTCGAAGTACTTCGCATCGGGCCAGGCGCGCACCGTGGTGCCCTGCTTGCGGTCGCCCTCGCCTTTGGGCGTGATCACCAGCTGTTCGATCACGTCACCGGCCGAGAACGCCAGCTTGGCCACCTGGCCTTCGCGGTAGCTGGTGACTTCGAGCCGGGTCGAAAGCGCATTGGTCACGCTCACACCCACACCGTGCAGGCCACCCGAGAAGCTGTAGGCACCGCCCTTGCCCTTGTCGAACTTGCCGCCCGCGTGCAGGCGGGTGAAGACGAGTTCGACCACCGGGGCCTTTTCCTCCGGGTGCAGGCCAAACGGGATGCCGCGGCCATCGTCTTCAATGCTCACCGAGCTGTCGGGGTGCAGCGTGACCTTGATTTTTTTGCCAAAGCCAGCGAGGGCTTCGTCGGCCGCGTTGTCCAGCACTTCCTGGATGATGTGCAGCGGGTTGTCGGTCCGGGTGTACATGCCCGGGCGCTGTTTGACCGGCTCCAGTCCCTTGAGGACGCGGATGGAGCCTTCGGAGTATTCGTTGGGAGATTGGGTCGCCATGGCTGCGGATTGTAAGCATCCCGCGCCAAACCACTGGATGCAAATACAGAAGAAACACCCGGCATCTCCAGCGATTCGCGCTGCGCATCAATGGCTGCCACCGATTTCATGGCCCCACGCACCGGGGCGACACACGGCGAATGCCCGGATTCGCTACAGTCACGGGATGACTTCGCCATCGGCCACAGCGCCTGCCCCCCGTCTCTCCGCGCTCCAGGTGCTGGCCTGCGGCGCCGCCATCGTCACCCTGTCCATGGGTGTGCGCCACGGCTTCGGCCTCTGGCTGCTGCCCATCACCCAGGATCAAGGCTGGACGCGCGAGAATTTCGCCTTTGCGCTGGCCATCCAGAACCTGTCCTGGGGCCTGTTCGGCATCTTTGCCGGCATGGCGGCCGACCGCTACGGCGCTTTCCGCGTGCTGCTGGTGGGCGCGGTGCTTTACGCGCTGGGTCTGGCCGGCATGGCGCTCTCGCCCACGCCACTCACGTTTGCGCTGACCGCGGGCGTGCTGATCGGTGCGGCCCAGGCCGGCACCACCTACGCCGTGATCTACGGCGTGATCGGGCGGCAAATACCGGCCGAGAAACGCTCCTGGGCCATGGGCGTGGCTGCAGCGGCCGGCTCGTTCGGCCAGTTCCTGATGGTGCCGATCGAAGGCTGGCTCATCAGCTCTTTCGGCTGGCAGGAAGCGCTGCTGTTCCTGTGCGCTGCGGTGCTGCTGATCATGCCGCTGTCGCTGTTTCTGCGTGAACCGGGTTTTGTGGGGGGCATAGCGCCCAAACGCGAACAGACCATCGTGCAGGCGCTGCGAGAGGCCTTCAAATACCGCAGCTTCCAGCTGTTGATGGCGGGCTATTTCGTGTGTGGCTTCCAGGTGGTGTTCATCGGCGTGCACATGCCGAGTTACCTCAAGGACAACGGTCTTTCGCCCCAGGTGGCGAGCTATGCGCTGGCGCTGATCGGCCTGTTCAACGTGATCGGCACCTACGCCGCCGGCGCGCTGGGCCAGCGTTTCCCCAAGCGCTACATCCTGTCGTTCATCTACATTGCGCGCGCCGTGGCCATCAGCATCTTCCTGATCGTGCCGCTCTCGCCCGCCAGCGTGTACGTGTTCGCGTCCGTCATGGGCGTGCTGTGGCTGTCCACCGTGCCGCCCACCAACGCGGTGGTGGCGCAGATTTTTGGCGTGGCGCACTTGTCCATGCTGGGTGGCTTCGTGTTCTTCAGCCACCAGATCGGCAGTTTCATGGGTGTTTGGCTGGGCGGCGTGCTGTACGACCAGACCGGCAGCTACGACATCGTCTGGTACATCTCGATCGCGCTGGGCGTGTTCGCCGCGCTGATCAACCTGCCGGTGCGCGAATCGCCCATCACCCGAGGTCCGCAACGCATGGGAGCCGCGGCGTGAAGCCCCTGGTGGTCAAGGCGCTGGTCTGGGGCAGCGTCGCGCTGGCCCTGTTGGGCACGCTGGCGCTCTACAACCGGCCCGACTTCCTCGTGAATCTCGCCGACCAACTCTGGAGCTGTTTCTAGATGCACGGCACGGAAGCCCCTTCGGCCTGGGTACAACGCTGGTCGCACCTGGTCCCTGCGAACGGCTCGGTACTGGATGTGGCCTGCGGTCATGGCCGCCACCTGCGCTGGTTCGCACAGCGCGGCCATCCGGTCACGGGTGTGGACCGCTCGCCAGAAGCCCTCACCGCGGTGGCGGATCTGGGTCGGGCTGTTGAAGCCGACATCGAAAACGGCCCCTGGCCGTTTGCTGGCGAGACATTTGACGCCGTGGTGATCACGAACTACCTCTGGCGCCCGCTGCTGCCGCAGATCGTGGCCAGCGTGGCGCCCGGTGGCGTGCTGATCTACGAGACCTTCGCCGCCGGCAATGAAACCGTGGGCAAACCGTCACGGCCCGACTTCCTGCTGCAACCCGGCGAGTTGCTGCAGGTCGCTGCCGGCTTGCACGTGGTGGCGTTTGAAGACGGCTTCACCGACCGGCCCGAGCGCTTTGTGCAACGCATCGCGGCGGTGCGAAAACCCCCGGATACTTCCGCCCTGCCCGCGCGGTATCCGCTGGATGCCACTGGGTAGAATGTCAGATTCGCGCGTCCGCTGACGACAGCCTCCCCCGGGAGGGCTCGCACGGCCGGCGCCCACCTCTTGAGCAACCAGCTTATGAAACCCATTACCGGCAGCATCGTGGCCTTGGTCACGCCCATGAACACCGACGGCAGCGTGGACTACCCCGCCCTGCGCAAACTGATCGACTGGCACATTGCCGAAGGCACCGATTGCATTGGCGTGGTCGGTACCACGGGCGAGTCGCCCACGGTCACGGTCGAAGAGCACTGCGAAATCATCCGCGTCTCGGTGGAGCAGGCGGCCAAACGCGTGCCCATCATGGCGGGCTGCGGCGCCAACTCCACCGCCGAAGCCATCGAGCTGGCCAAGTTCGCACGCAGCGTCGGCGCCGACTGCCAGCTGCAGGTCGTGCCCTACTACAACAAGCCCACGCAAGAGGGCCAGTACCAGCACTTCAAGGCCATCGCCGAAGCCACCGGTGATCTGCCCATCGTGCTGTACAACGTGCCCGGCCGCAGTGTGGCCGACATGTCGGTCGAAACCGCCCTGCGCCTGGCGCAAGTGAAGGGCATCGTCGGCATCAAGGAAGCCACGGGCAACATTGAGCGCGCGCAATGGCTGATCCGCGAAGCACCCGAAGGTTTCGCGATCTACTCCGGTGACGATCCGACCGCCGTGGCGCTGATGCTGTGCGGCGGCCAGGGCAACATCAGCGTCACGGCCAATATCGCGCCACGCCTGATGCACGAGCTCTGCGTGGCCGCCATCGCGGGCGACACCCGCAAGGCCATGGACATCCAGTTGCGCCTGATGCCGGTGCACAAGAACCTGTTCGTCGAAGCCAACCCGATCCCGCTCAAGTGGGCCATGGCCCGCATGGGTCTGTGTTCGGAGACCATGCGCCTGCCGCTCACGCCCATGTCCCGCGCCCTGGAACCCCTGGTCGAAGGGGCGCTCAAAGACAGTGGCCTGATCGATTGAACCTGGTCGCCCGACTTCCCCCTTTTTCCCGAACCCGAGTCTGCTCATGCAAGTCACTTCAAACTGCCCGACGTCCCTCACGGCAAACCAACGCGCTTCGCGACCTCTGGGGCGCATGGGAGTGATCGCCGTGGCCGCCATGCTGGCGAGCGGCTGCACCATGCTGCAGGAAGACAAGATCGACTACAAGAGCGCCCAGCGCGGCAGCACGCTGGACGTGCCACCCGATCTGACGCAGCTCAGCCGCGACTCGCGCTACAACGTGCCGGGCACGGCGGTCACCGCCAGTGGCCAGCAGGCGGCCCAGGCGGCGGTCACGCCCGGCATCACGGCGGTGTCTTCGGTTGGCGATGTGCGCATCGAACGTGCGGGCAACCAGCGCTGGCTGGTGGTGAACCGTCCGGCCGAACAGCTGTGGACGCCGGTCGGCGACTTCTGGAAAGAAAACGGCTTCCTGCTGGAACTGGACCAGGAAAAACTGGGCATCATGGAAACCGACTGGGCCGAAAACCGCGCCAAGATTCCACAGGACTTCATCCGTTCGACCATCGGCAAGGTTTTTGACAACCTCTACTCCACCGGCGAACGCGACAAGTTCCGCACCCGCCTCGAACGCAACGCCGCGGGCGGCACCGAAATCTTCATCAGCCACCGCGGCATGGGCGAGGTCTACACCAGCAGCCAGAAAGACCAGACCATATGGCAGCCCCGGCCTTCCGATCCGGAGCTGGAGACCGAGTTTCTGCGCCGCCTGATGGTCAAGCTCGGCGTGAGCGAGGCGCAAGCCCAGGCCGTTGCGGCCGCAACGCCCGCGCAGGCCGCCGCCAAGGTGACCATGCTCGGCCAGCAGCCCGTGGTCCAGCTCGATGACGACTTTGACCGCGCCTGGCGCCGCGTCGGCCTGACGCTGGACCGCACCGGCTTCACGGTCGAAGACCGCGATCGCACCCAGGGTGTCTACTTCGTGCGCTACGTGCCCACAACCGCTGCCGACGCCCAGAAACCCGGCTTCTTCGGCCGCCTCTTCTCCAGCTCAGCCCCTCAGGTCAGGCCAGCCAAATACCGGGTGAAGGTCCAGAGCAATGGCAACAGCAGCACGGTCTCGGTGCTCAATGAACAGGGCCAGCCGGAAACATCGGCCACCGCTCAACGGATCGTTCAATTGCTCGCCGACGACCTCAAATAAGCGTCGCCTGGTGCCGGCCCGGATTGGGTCACCAACGAAAAAGCCGCCCGAGGGCGGCTTTTTCGTTGGCTGGGCTGGAGGCCCGACAAACCGATCAGATTACTGAGCAGGCTTGGCTGCGGCCTTGGCGGCATCAGCAGCGGCAGCGGCGGCGTCTTTGGTGGCGTCGGCGGCAGCAGCAGCGGCGTCCTTGGTGGCGTCGGCGGCAGCAGCAGCGGCGTCCTTGGTGGCGTCTGCAGCCGCAGCTGCTGCGTCGGTGGTGGCAGCTGCTGCGTCCTTGGCTGCGTCTGCGGTGGCGGCAGCCGCGTCCTTGGCGGCGTCCATCACCGCGGCAGGCTCAGGGATGGTGACGGCGGCTTCTTCTTTCTTGCCGCAAGCGGTCAGGGTCAAAGCAGCAAGCAGGCTGGCGAGAAGGATAGATGTTTTCATGGTGGTATTCCTGTGGATGAAGATGAACAAACTTCGAATAGTTATGAATCAACCCAAAAAAAAACCCGAATACAGGATTCGAGTTCGGTTGACCCAGTCAGACAACCCTTAAAGACCCGGCTTCCAGACTGGAACAGAATAATAGCCGGAAAAATGCATACGTATTTACCCTTATCATCTTTTTCTTTTTCTCACACAGATGTGTTGCTTTAGAAGCCACACCCCATACAAAAGCTCACAAACCGAGCGTGGTGGCCGGAAACGACGGGCTGCCCATGTCCCAGCACGTGTCCAGCCTCTCTTTCAAAGCCACGCGCCGTCGGGCATCCAGAGTCGCCACCATCGTGCAGCGCATCACATCGAGCCGCTCCATGGTCCAGCCGGGTGACCAGATGGCACTGGGCAACTCGACGCCCACCATGCTGGTGCAGGCGTGGGCCTGCACCAGGTGCGACCACGTGACGCGCCATTGCACCAGACGGGGATGCAGCTGACGCAAGGGTCCGAAGTCCCGCGCCATGAACTGGATGTGGCGCCCGCGCCCGGCCCAGGCCTGCAGGGCATCGATCACCACCCGCTCGCCCAACGGCCAATCGGCAAAATCCGGGTCGCTCAGGATGATGTGCGTCCAGCCCTCCAGGGCAGCGCAGACCATGGCCTGTCGCACCAGATCGGCAAAGACCTGCCGGCCTTCCAGCCGCCCCTCCGGCAACGCTTGCTCGGGTGTTCCCGAGCCTGATGCGGACTCTTGACCCATGGCCCCACCTCCGTCAACGCAAAGAACGAACGAATCAATCAGCCGCCACACGGTGCAGCCAGCCGGCTTCAAACCAATCCTGCAGCAACGCCTGCGCATCGGTGCTGGCGCGTGCGGCCTGGCGGGCATCAAGGCGGCGCTGGTCAGCCAGCGTGCGCATCAGGCGTGCATCCGCACCTCCGGCGCGGAAACTCTCCCCGTTGATGAACACATGGCGATCGTCGTACATCATGCGCGTGCGCCGGTCCAGCGCCAAGGGGCCGGGCGTCCAGTCTGACTCGGGTTCCTCGAACCAGACACGGGGCTTGGGTTCGGTCATCACCTCACCCAGCGCACAGGCCAGAGACTCGCGCTCGGCCAGCAGGCGCTGCAGGCCATCGGCCGCAAAAGCCTCCAGCGCGGGCGGCATGGCCGCGGGCGTGGCGGTGGCGGGCTGCGCCGGGTCGCGGTAGAGCGTGGCATCGTCGAACTCTTCGGCCATGCGCTGCAGCAGCTCCCCCGCCAGACCACCGCGTTGCGGCACGCGGAAACCGACCGAATAGGTCATACAGTCATCGCCCACGGCCACACCGTCGTGCGCCCAGCGCGGCGGCAGGTACAACATGTCGCCGGGGTTGAGCAGGTGCTCCTCTTCGGGCTCGAAGTTGCTAAGGATTTTCAGCGGCACGTTCGGCTCCAGCGACAGGTCTTTCTGGCGACCGATGCGCCAATGGCGCTGGCCGCTGGCCTGCAGCAGGAACACGTCGTAGCTGTCAAAGTGCGGCCCGACACCGCCGCCATCGCTGGCCCAGGAGATCATCAGATCGTCCAGGCGGGCGTCGGGCACGAACCGGAAGCGCTGAAGCATCTCGTGGGCCACGTCCAGATGCAGGTCCACGCCCTGCACCAGCAGGGTCCAGCGTTTCTGCTTCAGCGGCGGAAAAGCGGTGCGGGCGAAAGGGCCGTGCTTGAGCTGCCAGCCAGCCGGCTTGCTCACGATCATGCGCGATTCAACCGCTTCTTCGGCGGCCATGGCAAACAGCGACTGACGGTTCAGGAACGGCTTGAAATCCGGAAACGCGTTGCGGATCAAAAAAGGCTTTTTCTGCCAATAGCGGCGCATGAATTGCGCTGGCGAAAGACCACCGAGCATTTCGCGGGGCATGTCGGGGCTGAAGGTTTTGGGTTTGGATGGGGTGGCTTGGGTCATGGGACAATTGTCCGATGAAAACGACGATGAAAATCACCCCTCAGTGCGTGGTCGCGCTGACGTGGACGCTCAAGGACACCCTGGGCGAAGAGCTGGACGTGCTGGAAGAGCCGATCGAGTTCCTGGTGGGCGGCAACGATCTGCTGGCCGGACTCGAAGAAGCGCTGCAGGGCCATGTGGAAGGCGATACGGTGGAGCTGCAGCTCGAACCCCAGCACGCCTTTGGCGACTACGACGATCGGCTGCTCTTTCTGGAGCCGCGCCACCTGTTCCCGGACAACCTCGAAGAAGGCATGGGCTTCGAGGGACTGCCCGAGGGCTGCAACGCTGCTGCGCCGCGCGACCGCCTGTATTTCGTGAGCGACATTTACCCCGATCATGTGGTGATGGATGGCAACCACCCCCTGGCGGGCATCGCCTTGCGCATCCACCTCAAGGTGCACGCCGTGCGCGAAGCGCAGATCAGTGAAATTGGTCGTGGCACGCTGGGCGCGGGCTTTTTCCGCATGCAGGTCGACAACGGCGATGCACCGTCCGATCCGGACCAACCTGCGGGCAAACCCACGCTTCACTGATCCTGCGAAACAGATCGCGTCCAAAAACGAGAGGGCTGCACATGCAGCCCTCTCGTTGTTTCTGGTGAAAATTCACCGTGACCTGTCAACCCCGGCCCGTTGAACCGTAGCCGCCCGCCCCGCGTTCGCTGGTCATGTCGAAGTCGTCCACCACGTTGAAGTGCGCCTGCACCACCGGCACGATCACCATCTGCGCGATGCGCTCCATGGGTTCGATGGTGAAAGCCACGTCGCTGCGGTTCCAGGCGCTCACCATGAGCTGGCCCTGGTAGTCGCTGTCGATCAGGCCCACCAGGTTGCCGAGAACGATGCCGTGCTTGTGGCCCAGCCCCGAGCGCGGCAGGATCATGGCCGCATAACCCGGGTCCGCCAGGTGGATGGCCAACCCGGTGGGCACCAGTTGCCAGGCGTTGGGCGCCAGCGTCAGCGGTGCATCGAGGCAGGCCCGCAGGTCCAGCCCCGCGCTGCCGGACGTGGCGTAAGCGGGGAGCTGGTCCGCCATGCGCGGGTCCAGCACTTTCACGTCGATCTGCATCACTCGGCTTTCTTCAACGATTCTTCAAGGGCCTTGGCGGGATCGATCTCTTCATCGGTCGCGGCCCCATCCGCCGGGGGCTGCAGAGCGTCCTCGGCCGCGGGTGTGTCGCCTCCGGGTTCCTCTGCGGCACCATAGGGATCGTCAGACTGCAGATCCTGCATGTTGTTGAGCATGTCCATGACCGCCGCATCGTCGACTTTCACGGCCTTGTCCAGATTGCCGGTCACGATGCCCGGATTGAGCACGATCACCGCCACCATGATGATCTGCAGGATGATGAACGCGATCGAGCCCTTGTAAATCTGCGCCGTGGTCACCGCCGGAATGCGCTTGCCTGTGACCACGTCGTCGTAGTCGTTACGGGCAGCCACGCTGCGCAGGTAGAACAGCGCAAAACCGAACGGTGGCGTGAGGAACGAAGTCTGCAGATTCATGGCCAGGATGATGCCGAACCAGATCAGGTCGATGCCCAACTTGTCGGCCACTGGCGCCAGCAGCGGCACCACGATGAACGCGATTTCAAAGAAGTCGATGAACATGCCCAGCACGAACACCAGCGCGTTCACGAACAGCAGGAAACCCATCTGCCCGCCCGGCAGCTTGTCGAACAGGTGCTCGACCCAGATGTGACCGTCGGCGGCGTTGAAGGTGAAGCTGAAAACGGTCGAGCCGATCAGGATGAACAGCACGAAGATGGCCAGCTTGGTGGTGTTCTCCAGCGCCTGCTTGAGCAGACCGAACGACAGCGTGCGGCGCGCACCCGCCATGATCAGGGCGCCGATGGCACCCATGGCACCACCTTCCGTAGGCGTGGCCACGCCCAGGAAAATCGTACCGAGCACAAGGAAGATCAGAACCAGCGGCGGGATCAACACGAACGTCACGCGCTCGGTCAGGCGCGAGAGCAGGCCGATGCCGAACAGCTTGTTGACCAGGGCCAGCGCCAGCGCGAGAAACGCGCTGATGGTCATCGACAGGATGAAGACCTCGTCGCCGGGCGCGGGCATTTCACGCTCCAGCCAGGGGTTCATGATCGACTCATGCACCTGGGACCAGCCGTAACCGGCTGCGGCACAGAGGACCAGCAGCAGCACCAGTGAGCGGTGACCACTCGATCCGTTGGGTTCGTTGTAGATGCGCGCTTCAGGAGGCAGGGCCGGCACCCACGAAGGTTTGACCAGCGCCACCACGATGATGAAGGCCAGGTACAGCCCCACCAGCGCCAGGCCGGGGATCAACGCACCGGCGTACATGTCACCGACCGAACGGCCCAGTTGGTCGGCCAGCACAATCAGCACCAGCGAAGGCGGCAGCGCTTGCGCCAACGTGCCCGACGCGGTGATGGTCCCGGTGGCGATGGTGCGGTTGTAGCCATAGCGCAGCATGATGGGCATGGCGATCAGGCCCATGGAGATCACCGACGCGGCGACCACGCCGGTGGTGGCCGCGAGCAGCGCACCCACCAGCACCACGGCAATACCCACACCGCCACGCAGCGGGCCAAACACCTGGCCCACCGTTTCCAGCAGGTCCTCCGCCATGCGGCTGCGCTCCAGGATGATGCCCATGAGCGTGAAGAACGGAATGGCCAGCAGCGTGTCGTTCTGCATGATGCCGAACACCCGCAGCGGCAAGGCCTGGAACAGGTTGGAGGGGAAGAGCTCCAGTTCCATGCCGATGAAGCCAAAAAACAGGCCCGTGGCAGCGAGGGAGAACGAAACCGGGAATCCCATCAACAGGAACACCAGCAACCCGGTGAACATCACCGGAACGAAATTGGCGGTCAGAAATTCAATCATGCTGAGGCTCCCGCCTGACGGGATTTTTCTTGTTCGGCGATCTCTTGTGCCAGCAACTCTGTCTCACTGGGACCCGTGTGACTCAGCACGTCCGGCCCTTGGCCGGAGAGGAAGGCGAAACGCTTGATCAGTTCTGAGATGCCCTGCAGGAACAGCAGACCAAAGCCCAGCGGAATCAGGGCGTAAACCGGCCAGCGGATCAGTCCACCGGAGTTGGACGACATTTCGCCCGACACGTAGGCGTTGACGAGCAAGGGCCATCCCAGCGTGGCCATCATGTAGCACAGCGGGAACAGAAAAACGATGATGCCGCCGATGTCGATCCAGTTACGGGTGCGGTCGGTGAACTTGCTGGAAATGAAGTCGATGCGCACGTGGGCGTTGCGCAGGAAGGCGTAACCGCCGCCGAGCATGAACACCGCGGCAAACAGGTACCACTGGATCTCAAGCCATGCGTTCGAACTGGTGCCGAATATCTTGCGTATGAGGGCGTTGCCCGTGCTGATGAGTGTGGCCGCCAGGATAAGCCACATGGCCAGCTTGCCAATGAGCTCGCTGATGGCATCAATGAGCCGGGATATTTGAAGTAGGAACGACATGGAAATGCCCGTTTGGATGGGTTGCTCGTGGCAAGCCTGCCAGTTTATCGAAAGCGGGGCCTCTGATCAGAGAGACGGGCCGAAGAGGCGATGCCAGGGCCGGGTCACAGCCATGGCGGGCCGCCTGCACAAAAAACCCCGCAGTGGCGGGGTTTTTTGCCAGGCTTGGTTGCCGATTACAGCTTGGCCGACTGCATGTAGCGGTCGAACTGGGCTTCGGTGAAACGGAACCAGAGGTTCTGGTCCTTGCGGAAGGCCGAATAGTCGGCGTAGATCTTCTTCCAGGCCGGGTTGGTGTCGTTCAGCTCGGCGTAGAGCGCCATGGCTTCCTTGTAGGCGCTGTCCATCACCGATTTCGGGAAGGCCTGCACCTTGGCACCACCCGCTACCAGGCGCTTGAGCGCAGCCGGGTTGCGTGCGTCGTACATGGCCTGCATGGTAGTGTGCGCATGGGAAGCCGCACACTCGACGATGGCTTTGTACTCGGAGGACAGGCCGTTGAAGGCTGCCTTGTTGATGTAGAAGTCGAGCTGGGCGCCGCCTTCCCACCAGCCCGGGTAGTAGTAGTTCTTTGCAACTTTTTGGAAGCCGAGCTTTTCGTCATCGTACGGACCGACCCATTCGGTGGCGTCGATGGTGCCTTTTTCCAGCGCCTGGTAGATCTCGCCACCGGGGATGTTCTGCGGCACGCCACCCATGCGGGTCAGCACCTTGCCAGCGAAACCGCCGATGCGCATCTTCATGCCCTTGATGTCGGCCGCGCTCTTGATTTCCTTGCGGTACCAGCCACCCATCTGGGCGCCGGTGTTGCCGCCGGGGAAGTTCACGATGTTGTACTTGTCGTAGAACTCGCGGAACAGCTTCAGGCCGTTGCCGTCGTAGTACCAGGCGGTCAGCTGGCGGCTGTTCAGGCCGAAGGGGATGGCCGTGCCCATGGCAAACGTATCGTCCTTGCCGAAGAAGTAGTAGGGTGCGGTGTGGGCGGCTTCAACAGTGCCCTGCTGCACGCCATCCACCACGCCGAAAGCGGGCATCAGTTCGCCACCGGGGTGCACCGAAACGGTGAACTTGCCGCCCGACATTTCGCCCACCTTCTTGGCGAACACGTCAGCTGCGCCGTAGATGGTGTCCAGCGCTTTGGGAAAGCTGGAAGCCAGACGCCAGCGGATGGTGGCCTGGGCATGCACCGCGGGCGCGGCGCCTGCGGCCAGCACCCCGGCAATGCCGGCATGCTTGATGATGGAACGACGATCCATAGTTACAACTCCATTTAGGTGATTTTTACTCGACCAACACGCACGGTAGTGGTGTTTGGCAAAGGCGCTTTGGCCAATGAATTGTAAGGACCGAGCAGACCCGGTCTTCACGGGTTTTCCCTCGGGAAAAAGCACTAAAGTCCGCTTCGCGACGTGCTTTTCACACGCTTGCGGGGGAAATGAAAAACACTTCAAGGTTCGCGTGAAAAATGCTCACGAACTTGATCGCGTCAGACACTTCAAACGGTGGTTTTTTTGTCGTGTGCGATCCGTGCATGCACATCGTGCGCGTGGATCGATTCGAAGTTGATGACGTCCACGGTGTAGGCCAGCACGCGCGGATCGTCGTTCAGCGCCAGCGCCACATCGCGCACCAGGTCTTCGACGAACTTGGGGTGAGCATAAGCCCGCTCGGTGACCCACTTCTCGTCGCTGCGCTTGAGCAGCCCCCAGAGCTCGCACGACGCATGGTCTTCGGCAAAACGCACCAGCTCGGCCCAGGGCACGGCCTCGCCCAAAAGCACCTCCAGGCGGATGTGCGAACGCTGGTTGTGTGCACCGTCTTCGCTGACCTCTTTCGAACACGGGCACAACGACTTGACCGGCACCGTGGCCACCATGAGCACTTCGGTGCGCCCGCCTTCGCAGCGCGCCAGCCAGCAGCCTTCGTATTCGAGCAGGCTTTGCTGACCCGATACCGGGGCCGTCTTGCGGATGAAAAACGGAAAGCTCACCGAGAGGCCTGCGCTGTCGGTCTCCAGCAACGCCATGAGCTCGGGCATGGCCCGCTGCAGTCGATCAAAGTCGACCACCTCGCTACCGAGCGTGAACGCGTCCAGCCAGGCCAGCAGGCGCGACATGTGGGCGCCCTTCTGCTCGGCCTTCAGCCCCACGTGCAGGTCCCAGAGCCCGACGCTGTGTTGTGCCCGACCCGCCACTTCCAGCACCAGCGGATAGCGCAGATTTTTCACACCCACGCGGGCAATCGGCATGGCACGCACATCGTGCCGCCCCTGCACGTCGGGCATGACGCCGCGCACGCCGCTCGACAGATCGCTCATCAGGCCACCACTTTCAGGCCCGACACGTTGTCGAGAAGGCTGGCGAAACGCGCCCGCACGGAGCGTTCGATACCCACGGCGTCCAGCCCCTCAGCAGCCAGCAGCTTCGCCGGATCGCCGTGTTCGGTGAACACATCGGACAGGCCCAGTTGCAACACCGGCATGGCAAAGCCTTCGGCCTGCAGTGCTTCCAGCACCGCGCTGCCGGCGCCGCCCATGGCGCAGCCTTCTTCGACCGTCACCAGCGCCTGGTGCGTCTGCGCGAGTTCGCGAAGCAGCACAATATCCAGTGGTTTGGCCCAGCGCATGTTGGCCACGCTGGCGTCCAGCTGTTCGGCCGCTTCCAGCGCCGGGTAGAGCAGCGTGCCGAACGCGAGGATGGCCACGTTGCGACCGGTGCGACGCATCTCGCCCTTGCCAAAGGACAGGCCTTCCAATCCGGTCGGCACCTTCTTGCCCACACCCGCACCGCGTGGATAACGCACCGCCACCGGGTGGTTTTGCGCATGGGCTGTGCTGAGCAGTTGCCGGCACTCGGCTTCGTCGGCCGGGCAGGCGATCGACATGTTGGGGATGCAGCGCAGAAAGGCGATGTCATACGCCCCCGCGTGGGTGGCGCCATCGGCACCCACCAGGCCGGCGCGATCGAGCGCGAAGACCATGGGAAGGTTCTGCAGCGCCACGTCGTGGATGAGCTGGTCGTAAGCGCGCTGCAGGAAGGTCGAGTAGATCGCCACCACGGGCTTCAGGCCCTCGCAGGCCAGGCCGGCGGCAAAGGTCACGGCGTGTTGTTCGGCAATGCCGACGTCGAAGTAGCGGCCGGGGAAGCGGCGCTCGAACTCGACCATGCCCGAACCTTCGCGCATCGCGGGCGTGATCCCCACCAGCTTGGGATCGGCTTCGGCCATGTCGCACAGCCACTGGCCGAACACCTGCGTGAAGGTGGGCTTGGCGGGTGTGGCCGGCTTGACCAGGCCCACGGCCGGGTCAAACTTGCCCGGGCCGTGGTACGCCACCGGATCGGCCTCGGCCAGCTTGTAGCCCTGACCCTTCTTGGTCACCACGTGCAGGAACTGCGGGCCGCTGTCGTTGTCGAGCAGGTGGCGGATGTTCTCCAGCGTGGGGATCAGCGAGTCCAGGTCGTGGCCATCGATGGGACCGATGTAGTTGAAACCGAACTTCTCGAACAGCGTGGCCGGCACCACCATGCCCTTGGCGTGTTCTTCGAGGCGCTTGGCCAGCTCGAACAGCGGCGGCGCACCCTTGAGCACCTGCTTGCCCACGTTCTTGGCCGCGGCGTAGAACTGGCCGCTAAGCAACTGGGCCAGGTAGCGGTTGAGCGCGCCCACCGGCGGCGAGATCGACATGTCGTTGTCGTTGAGCACCACGAGCAGGCGGCCGTCGGCCACGCCCGCGTTGTTCAGCGCTTCGAAGGCCATGCCCGCGGTCATGGCACCGTCGCCGATGATGGCCACGGAATGGCGGCTCTCGCCCTTCATCTTGGCCGCCATCGCCATGCCGAGCGCGGCCGAGATGCTGGTGGACGAGTGCGCGGTGCCGAAGGTGTCGTATTCGCTTTCGTCGCGGCGCGGGAAACCGCTGATGCCGCCGAGCTGGCGCAGCGTGTTCATGCGGTCGCGCCGGCCGGTGAGGATCTTGTGCGGATAGGTCTGGTGGCCCACGTCCCAGACCAGGCGGTCTTCGGGGGTGTTGAAGACGTAGTGCAGCGCGACGGTGAGTTCCACCGTGCCGAGGTTGGAACTGAGGTGGCCGCCGGTGCGGGCCACGCTGTCGATCACGAAGGCCCGCAGTTCATCGGCCAGCGGATGCAGTTGCGCCCGGGACAGCTGGCGCAGGTCGGCCGGCGATTCAATGGAAGACAGAAGTGAACTCATGACCATCGTGGAGTGCGGCGCTTGTGGTTGTGGGGCTCAGCTGACGCGCCGGCCAACCCAGTCGGCCAATGCATGCAAGGTGTCGGTGTGGGCGAGGCCGCTGTCGCGCAAGTCCTCGTGGGCTTCGTCGAGCAGGCGATCGGCGCAGGCCTGGGCCGGCTCCAGCCCCAGCAGGGAAACAAAAGTCGGCTTGTCACAAGCGGCGTCCTTGCCGGCGGTCTTGCCCAGCGTGGCCGAGTCGGTGGTGACATCAAGGATGTCGTCCACCACCTGGAACGCCAGGCCCACGCGGTCGCCGTAGCGGCGCAGGCAGGCGAGCGCGTGCCCGCTCGGCTGCCCGGTGGCGGCCCCCATCATCACACTGGCCTGCAGCAGCGCGCCGGTCTTGCAACGGTGCATGGCTTCCAGCGCCGGCCGGTCCAGCGCGCTGCCCACGCTGGCGAGGTCGATCGCCTGCCCACCGGCCATGCCGGCCGCACCGGCGGCCTGTGCGAGCTGGCGACACAGTGTGGCCGAGAGGGCGGCGTCGGTGGACCCGTCATCGGGCACCAGCAGCTCAAAGGCCAGTGCCTGCAAGGCGTCACCCGCCAGCAAGGCCTGTGCCTCGCCAAACTGCACATGGACCGTGGGCTTGCCCCGGCGCAACACGTCGTTGTCCATGCACGGCATGTCGTCGTGCACCAGTGAGTAGGCGTGGATCAGTTCGACCGCGCAGGCGGCCCGCAGGGCGGTGCCGGCATGCCCCTGCACCGCTTCGCAGGCGGCGAGCACCAGCAGCGGGCGCAGACGCTTGCCGCCATCGAGCACCGCGTAACGCATGGCCAGCCCCAGGCCCGCCGGCGCGTCGGGCGACACCCAGTCGTTCAGCGCCCGCTCAACGAGCGCCTGCTGCGCGGCGCGCCAAGCCACAAAGCCCACGCCATCGGACATCGCCGCGCTCAAGCCGCGCTCCAGGGTTTGAGTTCGCCGCCTTCGAGCAGCTGGATCTGGTTTTCCACCGCTTCGAGCCTGCCGCGGCAGTAGGACAGCAATTCGGCGCCGCGCTGGTAGCGCGTGAGCAACTGGTCCAGCGGCAGCTGGCCCGCATCCAGCTGGGACACCAGTTGCTCCAGTTCTTCCAGGGCCGCTTCGTAGCTGACGGCCACGTCGGCAGACGCGGCGGCGCGTCCCGCTGAGCGGGATGACTTGGTGGTGGTGGATGTGGTCATGCGAGCGAGAAAAGAAGCGGCTGCGGCCAGAGCTCGAATGGCCCGGACCGGGCATCCCTGAAGGCGGGCAAGCAGGACAACCGCCGACCGACGGATGCACCGCAGCAAGCGGGGATTTTATCCCCCCGCCGGACCGGGACGCCATGAGAGGCAAAGCCCCTTCAGACGGCCCGCCACCGATCGCCCACGGCGGCGCCCCGACTGAGCTCCCCGGGGTACAATCCGCCCTCCTTTTTCTCCACTGACGGGCCTCATCCGCCCGGAGGGACGCACCACTCCACCCATCCCGCGCGAATTCGTCTGACGAGCACAGCGCTTACCCTGCCCCTTCATAGGGGGAGTCTCTAGGTCAAGACACATGTCTGATTTAAGTCTTCAACTCCAGCAGGCCAGAAGCCAACTCCCGGTTTCCAGCTATTTCGACCAGGCGCTCTACCAGCGCGAACTGGAAACCCTCTTCCAGCGAGGGCCCCGCTACGTGGGGCATGCCAACGCGGTACCCAACGTCGGGGACTACTACGCCCTGCCCCAGGAGGGCGAAGGCCGCGCCCTGGTGCGCACGTCCAACGGTGTGGAGCTGGTGTCCAACGTCTGCCGGCACCGCCAGGCCGTCATCCTCAAGGGCCGCGGCAACCTGGGCGAAAACCGCAGCGGCCACGCCGGCGGCAACATCGTCTGCCCGCTGCACCGCTGGACCTACAGCGGTGGCCAGAACACCAGCAACAAGCTCGGCTCGCTGCTGGGCGCGCCGCACTTTGCCCACGACCCCTGCCTGGATCTCAAGCGGTATCCGCTGCGCGAGTGGAACGGCCTGCTGTTCGAAGACAACGGCCGCGACATCGAAGCCGATCTCGCGAACATGGGACCGCGCGCCGCGCTGAACTTCGACGGCATGGTGCTTGACCACGTGGAGCTGCACACCTGCAACTACAACTGGAAAACCTTCATCGAGGTCTATCTGGAGGACTACCACGTCGTGCCCTTCCACCCCGGCCTGGGCAGCTTCGTCACCTGTGACGACCTGCGCTGGGAGTTCAAGCCCGAGTTCTCGGTGCAGACCGTGGGCGCGCAGAACCTGCTGGGCAAAGCCGGCAGCCCGGTCTACCAGCGCTGGCACGAGCAATTGATGCAGTACCGCCAGGGCGAAGCGCCCTCGCACGGTGCGATCTGGCTGACCTACTACCCGCACATCATGGTCGAGTGGTACCCGCACGTGCTAACCGTCTCGACGCTGTACCCGCTCAGCGTGGACAAGACCATGAACATGGTGGAGTTCTACTACCCCGAAGACATCGCCGCCTTCGAACGCGGTTTCGTCGAGGCTCAGCGCGCCGCCTACATGGAAACCTGCATCGAGGACGACGAGATCGGCGAGCGCATGGACGCCGGGCGAAGGGCCCTGCTGGCGCGTGGCGACAACGAAACCGGCCCTTACCAGAGCCCGATGGAAGACGGCATGCAGCACTTTCACGAGTGGTACAGAGCGCGGATGCAGGCTGAGTGCCCCCCTGCGCCGCCTGCGGCGTCACCCCCCCAGGGGGGCGTCACCAGCGGCCCGGCGAAGCCGGTTCCGCAGTGACTCTCGGTTCAGACACCGCTCTCGTGTCATTCCATCGGTATTGCCAATCCTCGCAAAGCAACGGGCCTTCATCCCAGGCCACTGCGGGCAAGTCCTGATGCAAGCGCTCTGGATGCTGGTGGGCGCGCTGCTGTTTGCGACCATGGGTGTGTGCATCAAGTTCGCTTCGGTGCACTTCAACAGCTTTGAGATCGTCTGCTATCGCGGCATCGTGGGCGTGGTCTTCATCTACTTCATGACGCGGGTGCGCGGCGTGTCGTTGCGCACGCAGGTGCCCATGATGCATGTCTGGCGCAGCGTGGTCGGCGTGACCGCGCTGACCACCTGGTTCTTCGCCATCGCCGCGCTGCCCCTGGCCACCGCCATGACGCTGAACTACATGAGCAGCGTCTGGATCGCGGCCTTCCTGCTCGGCGGCGCGCTGTTGACACAAGGCCGCAACGCACCGATCCGCCAGCAGGCGCCGCTGTTCCTGGCCGTGCTCGCCGGCTTCGGCGGCGTGGCCATGATGCTGCGCCCCACGCTCCAGCCGGACCAGGTCATGGGCGCGTTGCTGGGGCTGCTTTCGGGCATCTTCTCGGCCTTCGCCTACCTGCAGGTGGCCGCGCTCTCACGCGCCGGCGAGCCGGAGAGCCGCACGGTGTTCTATTTCTCCGCTGGCGCGGTGCTGGTGGGTGCCATCGGCATGCTGTTCACCGGCATCAACACCTGGCACTGGCCCAGCGCCCTGTGGCTGCTGCCCATCGGGCTGCTGGCGGTGCTGGGGCAGTTGTGCATGACACGCGCCTACGCCAGCGGCGCCACCCTGGTGGTGGCCAACCTGCAGTACTCGGGCATCGTCTTTGCCGGCATCTACAGCCTCACCATCTTTGGCGACCAGTTGCCGCTGATCGGTTGGCTGGGCATGGGCCTGATCGTCGTCAGTGGCATCACCGCCACAGCCCTGCGCGCACGCGCCATTCCCAACGCACCCGCCGAAGACCACTGACACCCGGGCAACGGGGTTCGACAGCGGGTGCTGTCGGCAGCAAAACCCGCCTTGTGTGTGGAGTCGGTCGGTGCAATCCCGCACAATGGGTTGCATGTACACCACCCTCATCACCCCCACCGAGCTGCGTGAACTCCAGAACCACGCGGCGCCGCTCCAGCTGTTTGACTGCAGCTTCGAACTCACCAACCCGGACGCTGGCGAGGCCCAGTTCAACGAAGCCCACATCCCGGGCGCCCTCCACGCCCATCTGGACCACCACCTGAGCAGCCAATCCCCGGACGACCGCGCCAGCGGCGGGCGCCATCCCCTGCCCTCGCGCGAAACCTTTGCGGCCTGGCTCGACCGGATCGGTCTGGCCGCCGACACACAAGCCGTCGTCTACGACCGCCAGGGCGCCAACTACAGCGGCCGCCTCTGGTGGATGCTGAAGTGGTGCGGGCACGAAGCCGTCGCTGTGCTCGATGGCGGCCTGCAAGCCTGGCTGGCGTCAGGCGGCCCCGCCGAAACCGGTCCCGTCGCGCCGCGCAGCCCGGCGGCCCCCGGCGGCTTCGCCCTGCGGGACCCGCTCACCCGCCTGGTTGACACCACGGCCATCGCCAGTCGGCTGGGTGAACCGTCGCTGACAGTGGTCGATGCCCGGGCCGCCGCCCGGTTCCGCGGCGAAGTGGAGCCCCTGGACCCGGTGGCCGGGCACATTCCGGGCGCGCTCAACCGCCCCTTCGTCGACAACATCGGTGCCGACGGCTGCTTCAAGCCCGCGGCACAGTTGCGCGCCGAGTTCACGCAACTGCTGGCCGGGCGCGATCCGGCCAGTGTCGTCCACCATTGCGGCAGCGGCGTGAGCGCCATCCCCAACCTGCTGGGCATGGAGATCGCCGGGCTGGGCCGCAGCGCGCTCTACGCGGGAAGCTGGAGCGAGTGGTGCAACACGCCGGGCTTGCCGTGCGCACGAAGTCAAGTTTCCGGCGGCTGAGCCGAAGATACGGGAAGACCCGAACTGGATATGAACCCGCAGCCTGCGCCCCCTTGACGCGCTGGCAACCACTACAACGTGAAAGAACCCGAACCTCCATCCCCGGTCGAGCCTGAATCCGCCATCCGCAAAACGACGCTGAAAGCGATCGCCCTGCTGATTGGCGTGGCCGCAACCCTGCTCACGCCGCTGGTGTACCTGAGCAGCACCAACCCACTGGAAACCTGGGCCACCGTGCTGGTGGCGGGCATCGGCTGGCTGGCGTACTCCCTGGTGCAAAAGGGCTACACCACCTACATGCCGCACCTGATGGTGTATTCGGTGCTGACGGCGGCCAGCATGGCCGTGATGGCCTTTGGCTCGGTACGCACCGCGGGGGGATTCCTGTTCGTGGCGGCGGTGGCTGGCGCCGGCATTCTTCTGGGCCGCGCCGCGTTGATCGGTTCGGTGGTCTACAGCGTGGTTTCGCTGGGCGCGCTGACGCTGGCCGAGGCGCAGGGCTGGCTGCACACGCCCAATTTCACCGTAGGAACCAAGGTCTGGCTCACCCATTCATCGGTGCTGGTCGTCGTGGCCATCCTGGTCTTTTACAGCCGCAAGCGTGCCAACATCGCCCTGGCCCAGAAGATGGAAGAGCTGCAACTGCGCAAGCGCACCGAACAGGAGCGCGACCGCAGCATGGAGCGGTTCGCCCGCATCTTCCGCACCAGCCCCAGCCCGATGCTGGCGCAGTCGGCCCACGGCGGCGCCATCCTCGACGTGAATCCGGCGTTCGAACGCTGCTATGGCTACACCCGCGAACAGGTGCTCGGCCGCATGGACGCCTTCCTCTGGGCCAAACCCGAACAGCGTGCCAGCTACCTGGAGCGACTGTTTGCCCAGCGCCGCACCGATCAGGCGCGTGTAACCGGTCTGCGTGCCGACGGCAGCCATTTCGAGGCCCTGATCTCCAGCGAGATGGGCGACGACCCGCAGGACCGGCTGATCATCACCACCGTGGCCGACATCACCGCGCAGAACGAAGCCATCGAGCGCCTGCGCCGCTCCGAAGAGCGGTTCGCCAAGGCGTTCAACTTCAGCCCGCTGAAGATGACGATCACGCGGCTGAGCGACGGCACGTTCCTGGAGGTGAACCAGGCGAGAGATCCGGTACAGGGACTGCACAAAAAAGACCTCCTGGGCAAATCCACGCTCCAAACGGGCGGCTGGCTGAGTCCGGCGGAGCGCCAGACTTTTGTGGAGCGCATCCAGCGGGAAGGCCATCTGAGCGCCTACGACACCCGCATGCGACACGCCGATGGTCAGGTCATCGACGCCCGGATGTGGGCCGAACTGATCGAGATCGACGGCGAGGAATGCATCCTGTCCTGCTTCGTCAACACCACCGAAGAGAAGCGCCGCGAAGCCCAGTTGCTCACACTCACCCGCGGCATGGCCGGACCCGGCGGCGACGCGCTGTTCCAGGCGCTCACCATGCACATGGCGCAGGCCATCGGGGCCGACATGGTCACCGTCGGCGAGCTTCACCCGGATCGGCGCGTGCACACCCTGTCGGTATGGAAAGACGGCGCCGCCAGCCAGAACTTCAGCTTTCTGCTCGATGGCGCACCTTGCGGCGACGCGATGCGGCAGCCCGACCTGTGCGTGCACCTGGAAGGTGTCGCCGAGCGTTATCCGGGCGATCGGGCCCTGATCGATCAGGGTTTTCAGGCCTATGTCGGGCAGTCGCTGCGCGACGAAGACGGCACGGCCATCGGTCTGCTCAACGCACTCTGGCGCCGTCCGATCCAGCTGCAGGCCGACACCCGGGCACTGATCGCCATCTTTGCCAGCCGTGCCACGGCCGAACTCATCCGCCTGCGGCGCGACCGCGAAATCCTGCACCTGAATTCGACGCTGGAACAGCGCGTGCGCAAGCGCACGGCCGATCTGGAAAAGCTCAACGCCGAACTCGACTCGTTCGCCTACTCGGTGTCGCACGACCTCAAGTCGCCATTGCGCGCCATCGACGGCTTCACCCGGCTGCTCACCGAGCAGTTGCAAGGGCGCCTGCAGACCGACGAACAACAGCTGTTCGAGCGCGTGCTCGCCGCCACCAGCCGCATGAGCCTGCTGATCGCGGACCTGCTGGCGCTGGCCCGGGTCAGCCAGGGCACGCTGCACCGGTCACAGACCGACCTCAGCGCCCTGGCCGAGACCGTGCTGCGTCTCGAACAGGAAAAACACCCCGAACGCGTGCTTCGCTGGCGCATCACGCCGGGCCTGATCTGCCTCTGCGATGCCCGCCTGGTGCGCACTGTGCTGGACAACCTGCTCGGAAACGCGGTGAAGTACACCCGTGACCGGGCCGACGCCCTGATCGAATTCGGTCAGCAAGACGCCGACGGCGACCCGCCCGGCGCTTTCTATGTCCGCGACAACGGCATCGGCTTCAACATGCAATACGCCGACAAGCTCTTCAAACCCTTTCAGCGCTTGCACCTGCCCAGCCAGTTCGAAGGCACCGGCATTGGCCTGGCCACGGTGCGGCGTATCGTCGAGCGCCACGGCGGCAGCATCCGCGGCGAATCTGCCCCGGGTCAGGGCGCGGTGTTTTCCTTCACGCTGGCGCCCAGCGAGGTGCCGGTGCGCGCGCCTTCACCGCCGCCCCCTGCCACGACGGCGTAGCCACCGCCCCACATGGAAAACACCAACTTCACCGACGATCCGCTGGCCCCGGGGCAGACGGGCGCGATCGAACGCCACCAGCAGCAGGCGGTGCACGCGCTGCTGCTCACCCTGTGCGTGGCCGCGCCCTCGATCGCCGCAGCCGTGTTCCTGCGCGACGGTGCGTCCCGCGTGGTTGTGGTGATCGCGCTGCTCTCCGTCGTCCTCTGGGCGCTGTGGCTGCCGTTCCGCCAAGGCCGGATTCGGCTCGTGGCCCACGCGCTGATCGGCAGCATGCTGCTGGGTACGACGCTGGCCACGGCGTTCGACGGCAGCGTTCGCAGCAGCGCAGTGATCGCCATGATGGCGACCGTGGTGCTGGCCGGCAGCTTCCTGCCGCGCCGCGGCATGATCGCCGTGGGCCTCTACTGCGCCCTGGTGCTGGGCCTGTTCAACTGGCTGGAGCAGCGCGGCGTGTTCGTGCCCGGCTCCATGCGGATGGGCTGGGCGGTCTGGATCGTGCACACCTCGGTGATCGCCACCATTCTGGTGAGCGTGTTCTTCGGGCGCTACCGTCTCATGAAGGCCTACAGCCGCCTGGCGCAAAGCCTGAACCAGACTCTGGAGACCGAAACCGATCTGCGCGCCAGCGAGGAGCGCTTCAGGGCCCTGTTTCGCGGCAATCCCGCCGCCTGCCTGGTGCAGGCCCTCAACACCCGCATGGTAGTCGATGTCAACGATGCGTATGCCGACATGTGCGGTTTCAGCCGCCAGGAAATGCTCGGCCAGCCCCCGCCCCTGCTCTGGGCCGACCCCGCCGAGAGCGATGCCTTCCGCGCGCAGCTCAAGGCCCATGGCCGCGTGCGCGGCATGCGGGCCCTGGGG
Organism: Betaproteobacteria bacterium HGW-Betaproteobacteria-9; assembly: GCA_002842215.1. Lineage (GTDB taxonomy): Bacteria > Pseudomonadota > Gammaproteobacteria > Burkholderiales > Burkholderiaceae_C > Hydrogenophaga. The sequence continues at coordinate 63,893 of PHCC01000007.1, forward strand.
CGGCGGCGCGATGCCAGCCTGTTCGAAGCCCTGATGTACGCCGAGGTACTGCAAAGCGGCCCCGAGCGCCTGCTCATCGTGATGGTGATCGACGTCAGCACGGAAGAGCGGGCCCGCCAGGCCCTGAAAAAATCGGAGGAACGCTTCTCCAAGGCGTTCAACTTCAGCCCGCTGGGCATGAGCATCACGCGGCTGTCCGACGGCCGCTTCATGGAGGTCAACCCCGCCAGCGAACGTGTGCTGGGCTACAGCCAGGCCGATTGCGCAGGAAAGACCGCGAGCGAGGTCGGCATCTGGCTCAGCCCCGACGACCGCGAGGACTACGTCCGGCGGCTGCGCCAGGACGGCCACCTGCTGGGCTACGAAACCCGCATGCGCAGCAAGCAGGGCGAGGTGGTGGACGTGCGGGTGTGGGCCGAAACCATCGAGCTCGATGGCGAGCCCTGTGCGCTGACCTTCACGATCAACGTGGCCGAAGAAAAGCGCCAGAAGGCCTTGTTGATGAACGTGGCCCAGGGCGTCTCGTCGGCCACCGGCGAAGCCTTCTTCCGCTCGCTGGCGGAGCGCCTGACCCAGGCCGTCGGAGCCCATGGGGTCGTGATCGGCGAACTCAGCGCCGATCACAAGCACCTCGACACACTCGCCCTGCTGAGCGATGGCGAACTGCGGCCACCTCAGACGCTGAGCCTGAAACAGACCACCTACGCGCGCATCCTGCCGCACCAGGACCTGCTGGTGGAAGACACCGGCGCGCGCCCAGGGCACCAGAGCACCCCACCCTTCGACCCAGACCGGGTGCAGACCCTGGCCGGCATGGTGCTGCGCGATCCGGATGGCACCGCCATCGGCCTGCTGGTCGCCACCTGGAGCCTCCGGCAGGTGCCCGGGGCGGACACACGGGCCCTGTTCACCATCTTTGGCAGCCGGTGCAACGCCGAGCTGGTGCGCCTTCGGCGGGACCGCGAAATCCAGAAGCTGCAGGACACGCTGGAGCAGCGCGTAGCGGCCCGCACCGAACAGCTGCAATACCTCAACCGGGAGCTGGACGCCTTCGCCTACACGGTCTCGCACGACCTGAAGTCGCCACTGCGCTCGATCGACGGCTTCATGCACCTGCTGCAGGAGCAGATGGCTGGGCGCCTGACCCCGGACGACGAAGACCTGCTGCAGCGCGTGGCGGGCTCGGTGGCCCGCATGAACCGGCTCATCACCGACCTGCTGGCGTTGGCGCGGGTGAGCCAGGGCACCTTGCAGCGCACCGAAGTGAACCTGAGCGAACTCGCGCGGGATGTGCTGCGCCAGGAGTACCACCGCGATCCGGCGCGCGAGGTCGAGGTGGTGATAGGGCCGGGCATGGTGGCCGATTGCGACCCCCGCATGGCGCAGATCGTGCTGGAAAACCTGCTCGGCAACGCCTGGAAATACAGCCGTCAGCAGGCCCGGCCGCGCATCGAGCTGTCCCAGAACAGCCCCCCGCTCGGCGAAGCGCCCATGTTTTGCGTGCGCGACAACGGCGCCGGGTTCGAAATGACACGCTCCGAGCGCCTGTTTCAGCCGTTCACCCGACTGCATTCGCCCAGCGAGTTCGAGGGCACCGGAATCGGCCTGGCCACGGTGCGCCGCATCATCGAACGCCACGGCGGCCACATCCGCGGCGAAGGCACGGTGGGCCAGGGCGCGTGTTTCTGGTTTTCTTTCGGTCGCCAGGCGGTGGACTGAACGTCAGGCTTCGTCGCAGCCCGAATCCGTTGTCCATCACACCGGAGCACGATCCGCACCGCATGAAACAGCCCAGCCAAGGGCACCACCGGGCCGGCTTTGCCGGACGGCCAGTGCCGCCACCTTGAGGGGGTCGCGCGAAGCGCGGCGGGGGTGGTCCTAATGAGCCAGACTGCTCACCAGCGTTACCAGCGCAATGCCCGCCAGCAACCAGGTCACTTGCGCCGCCGTCTCGCGCAGGCCCAGGCGTTTTTGCAGCTGCGGAATCAGGTCGGCCAGGGCGACGTAGACAAAACTGCTCGACGCCGCCACCAGGAAATAAGGCAGGTAGTCTTCCAGCTGCGCCAGCAGCAAATAGCCGACCACGCCACCCAGCGCCGTCACCGTGCCCGCCAGCGACACCTTCACCAGCGCCGCGCGCTGTGTGCCCGAGGTGTGGCGCAGCACCACCAGATCGCCCATGTGGTGCGGCACCTCGTGCGCCAGCACCGCCACCGCCGTGACCACACCCAGCCGCATGTCGGCCATGAAGGCCGAGGCGATCAGGATGCCGTCGCCAAAGGCGTGCACGCTGTCCCCGGCCAGCACCGCCCAGCCGCCGGAGCGCGGGGCGTGGTGAACGTGGCCATGGCCATGGCCGTGGGCGTGGTGGGCATGGTCATGGCCTTCGTGCCCCTCCTCGTGCCCCGCGTCGTGGTGGTGCTCGTGGCCGTGGTGCCAGAGCTCGGCCTTGTCCAGCAGGAAGAAAAACACCAGTCCGGCCAGCAGCACGGCAAACAGCTCCTGCGCGCCCGCCTCGCTCTCAAACGCCTCGGGCAGCAGGTGCATGAAGGCCGTGGCCATCAGCGCGCCGGCCGCCAGGCTCAGCATGTGCTGGGTGAAGCGCGCCAGCATGGCGAAGCTCAGCGCGGCGGCCAGCCAGACGCTGCCCACGCCGGCAGCCACGGTTCCCAACAGGATTGCGATCAGGGTCATCTTGAATCGGAAGTCACAAAAAAAGGGCCGCAACCGCGGCCCTCTGGCTCGGAAAAGCCGGCAAGGATCAGGCCACGCCGTGCTGCTTGAACCAGGCCGTCGCGCGTTTCCAGCCATCTTCGGCCGGCTCCTTGCGGAAGCTCGGGCGGTAATCGGCGTGAAAGGCGTGCGGCGCATCGGGGTACACCACGAAGGTCGAGGCCTTGGCCGCGGCGTTGCCCGCTGCCAGAACGGTCTTCATCTTATCAATCGTGTCAAGAGGGATGCCGGTATCGGCCCCGCCATACAGGCCCAGCACCGGCCCGTGCAGCCCCGCGGCCACGTCCACCGGGTGCTTCGGGTTGAGTTCGCTGGCCTGCCCGACCAGCCGGCCATACCAGGCCACCGCCGCCTTGACCGAAGGGTTGTGCGCCGCGTACAGCCAGACATGGCGCCCGCCCCAGCAAAAGCCGGTCACACCCAGCTTGCTCGTGTCGCCGCCGTTGGCCGCAGCCCACTTCACCGCCGCGTCCAGATCGCCCATCACCTGCGCATCGGGCACCTTGGACACCACCTCGGCGATCAGCTTGGCGATCTCGCCATAGCTCTGCGCATCGCCCTGGCGCACGAACAGCTCGGGCGCGATCGCCAGGTAACCCGCCTGGGCGAAACGGCGCGCGGTGTCGGCGATGTACTCGTGCACGCCAAAAATCTCCGACAGCACCAGCACCACCGGCAGCCCGGTCTTGCCGGCCGGCGCCGCGCGGTAGGCGGGCATCTTGAACCCGTTGACCTCAATCATCACCTCGCCCGCCGTCAGGCCGTCGGCAGGCGTCTTGATCGCTGTCTGCGCCATGATGGGCATGGCCGCCGCTGCGTAACCCACGCCCAGGGCGGCTTTGAGGGCCGTGCGGCGTGTGGCGGTGGCGCCCACGTCGCGCGCGTCGAGCAGTGCCTGACTGTCGGTAATGAGATCTGCATTCAGCATGTTGTTCTCCGGTTGGGGTTGTCGTCAGCCTGACCCCTGCAGCGGACCGGCTGAGGGTGTCAGCCTGTCCTGATCGTCCACATGGCGATTGGTTCACCAACCGTTGCAATTGGCGGTTGCCGGTTCGCGGCGCGCTGACCACAATGCATGCAACAAACACCACGCCACCAGGCAGAGGGAGGCCACATGCTACAGCTCGGACCGGTGCTGCAGTTTCTGGGTTGCCAGAATCACACCTGGGGTATCGGCGTACTCGTCGTCACCGACGCAGGCGACCCGCCGCCGGCCCTCCAGGTCCCGGCGCCGGCCCAGGTCGTCGCCCCGGTCCAGATGGCCGTACCCGGCCTTTCGGCCACCGCCTGGCGCTTTGATGTGGCCGTGCCCCAGACGGCAGCGGCCCAGACAGTCAACTATCTGTTGAGCGGCCAGAGCCACAGCTTCGATGTGCCCGGGGTCGACGCCATGCCCAGCATGGCCTACGTGTCGTGCAACGGCTTCTCGGACCCGCGCGCCAAAAAGGGCCTGCAGCAGCCCAACGCCCTCTGGTCGCGCCTGGGCCGTCTGCACAACAGGATCGACCGCGTCGACAGCACCAGCTTCGGCCCGCTGCACCTGCTGCTCATGGGCGGGGACCAGATATACAGCGACGACATGTGGGTCAAGCTGCCCGAGCTGCAGGCGTGGTCTGAGCTGCCCTGGCCCCAGCGCATCACCGCCCCGTTCACCGCCAGCCTGCGCAGCGCACTGGCCGCACACTTCTCGCGCCTCTACCTGGACCGCTGGAGCCAGCCCGAAGTGGCCGCCCTGCTCGCCAGTGTGCCCACCGTGATGATGTGGGACGACCACGACATCATGGACGGCTGGGGCTCGCACCCCGCCGAGCTGCACGACTGCCCGGTGTTCCAGGGCATCTTTGCCGTGGCCAGCAACGCGTTCGAGCTCTTCCAGCGGCAGATGATGGGCGCGCCGTCGCCCGCCACCCTGCCGGGCCAGACGGCCCACAGCAGCGGTTACCGCATCGGCCCGGCGGGCCTGCTGGTGCTCGACATGCGCAGCGAACGCCGGCCACGCGGTGGCGACGTGGACGCCAGCGGCGGCCAGCTGCGGGCCGAGCAGGTGATCAGCGAAGCCAGCTGGCGCGCCATCTACCACTGGCTCGACGCCCAGGCCGCCGCGGGCGACATGAAACACCTGTTCGTGATGAGCAGCATCCCCGTGGTGCACCCCAGCTTCGAACTGCTGGAGAAACTGCTCGGCGTGTTCCCCGGCCAACAAGAGCTGGAAGACGACCTGCGCGATCACTGGACCAGCCCGCCCCACAAGGCCGAACGCCTGCGCCTTGTGCACCGCCTGCTCGGAGCCAGCGAAAGCGGCACCCGCGTGACCCTGCTGTCAGGCGATGTGCACGTGGCCGCCGTGGGCGTGATCGAATCCGACCGCACCGACGTGCCTGCCACGGCCCGCGTGATCAACCAGCTCACCTCCAGCGGCATCGTGCACCCGCCTCCGCCAGGCGTGGTGTTGTACTTCCTGGAACAGGCCTGCCAGATGGTGGAGACCATCGACCGCGGCATCAGCGGCGCGATGTACGAGTTCCCGACCACCCGCCACCGCATGATCGGCTGCCGCAACTTCATGACCCTGCAGCCCGACGCCCCCGGCCAGGCCAACCGCTTCTGGATCAACTGGTGGGCCGAGGGGGAGGCGCATCCCTACACGAAGGTGGTGCACCCGGTGAAGTGAACGGGCTGGGTCAGTGCGCCTGATCCCAGTTCGCCCCCACGCCCACCTCGGCCAGCAACGGCACCTTGAGCGCGGCCACGCCGGCCATCAGGCACGGGATTTCGGTCTTCAGCCAGTCCACTTCCGCCAAGGGCACTTCGAACACCAGTTCGTCGTGCACCTGCATGATCATCTTCGTGCCCTTGCCCTGGTCGTCCAGCGCCTTCTGCACCGCCACCATAGCCAGCTTGATCAGGTCGGCGGCTGTGCCTTGCATGGGGGCGTTGATGGCCTGGCGCTCCAGCGCTGCCTGCTTCGCACCCTTGGCGTTCTGGATGTCCGGCAAAACCAGGCGGCGCCCGAACACGGTCTCCACGTAGCCCTGTGCCTTGGCCAGGGCGCGGGTGTCGTCCATGTACTGCTTGACGCCCGAGAAGCGCGCAAAGTAGCGGTCGATGTAGGTCTTGGCGGCTGCGTTCTCGATGCCCAGCGACTTGGCGAGGCCAAAGGTGCCCATGCCGTAGATGAGGCCGAAGTTGATGGTCTTGGCGTAGCGGCGCTGCTCGTTGCTGACCTCGGCGGGCGTGATGCCGAACACCTCGGCCGCGGTGGCGCGGTGCACGTCTTCACCGGCCTGGAAGGCGCGCAGCAAGGCCGCGTCGCCGCTCAGGTGCGCCATGATGCGCAGCTCGATCTGCGAGTAGTCGGCGCTGGCGATCACGCTGCCCGAGGGCGCCACGAAGGCTTCGCGCACCTTGCGGCCTTCGGCGGTCCGGATGGGGATGTTCTGCAGGTTCGGGTCGTTGCTGGAGAGGCGTCCGGTCACGGCCACGGCCTGCGCGTAGTGCGTGTGCACGCGGCCGGTGCGCGGATTGGCGAGCAGGGCGAGCTTGTCGGTGTAGGTTCCCTTGAGCTTGGCGAGGCTACGGTGCTCCAGGATCTTGGCGGGCAGCGGGTAGTCTTCTGCAAGCTTTTCAAGTACCTCTTCGTCGGTGCTGCGGGCGCCGGTGGCGGTTTTTTTGATGACCGGCAGGCCGAGTTTGTCGAAGAAGATTTCGCCGAGCTGCTTGGGGCTGGCCAGGTTGAAGGGCTGGCCCGCAATTTCATACGCCTCCTGCTCCAGCGCGAAGATGCGCTGGCCCAGCTCGTGGCTCTGCTTCGCCAGCGTGGGCGCGTCGATCAGCACGCCGTTGCGCTCGATGCGGTAGAGCGTTTCGCTGCTGGCGATTTCGAGTTCGTAGATGAAGCGCAGTTTCGCATCGGCGTCCAGCTGCGGCCAGAGCGCGCGGTGCACGTCCAGGGTCTGGTCGCTGTCTTCGCAGGAGTATTCGGATGCCTTGGCCACGTCGACCTGGGCAAACGGGATCTGGTGCGCGCCTTTGCCGCACAGGTCCTCGTAGTTGATGCCGCTGCGGCCCAGGTGGCGCTCGGCCAGGCTGGACAGGCCGTGCGGCTTGTGCACCTCGAGCACGTAGCTTTGCAGCATGGTGTCGTGCACATAGCCCTGCACCTCGATGCCGTGGTTGGCGAACACATGGCGGTCGTATTTGATGTGCTGGCCGAGCTTGTGCTTCTGTGGGTTCTCCAGCCAGGGTTTGAGTTTGGCCAGCACTTCGTCGAACGGCAGCTGTTCGGGCGCGTCGGGGCCGGCGTGCATCAGGGGGATGTAGGCGGCTTCGCCGGGTGTCACGCTGAAGCTGATGCCCACGATCTGGGCCACCATTTCGTCGAGCGAGGTGGTTTCGGTGTCCACGGCTACGAGATCGGCGGCTTCCACCTTGGCGAGCCAGGTGTTGAAGAGGTCCCAGGTGAGGATGGTGTCGTAGGCAAGATTGCTGCTGGAAGGCGTGGCGGGGGCTTCGCTGGCCTCTGCAGTTTCGGCTTCGCTGAAGAGGTCGTTGGTGGGCGCGCCCCTCACCCCGGCCCTCTCCCCAGAGGGGCGAGGGAGTGAAGAGGCTTCACCGCCGCCCAGCGCCTTGGCCAGGCCCTTGAAACCGTAGGTTTCGTAGAACGCCTTGAGTGGTTCGGTCTGGGGCTGGCCGATGCGGATGGCGTCGAGTGCGGGCATGTCGGGCACCCAGCCGTTCAGGTCGCAGTCGGTCTTGATGGTCAGCAGCTGGCGGCCGGTGGGCAGCCAGTCGAGCGCCTTGCGCAGCTTCTCGCCCACCGCGCCCTTGATCTGATCCGCCTGTGCCATCAGGGCGTCCACCGAACCGTATTCCTGCAACAGCTTCACAGCGGTCTTGGGGCCCACGCCCTGCACACCGGGCACGTTGTCGACCTGGTCACCCACCAGCATCTGGTAGTCCAGCATCAGGCGGGCCGGCACGCCGAATTCGGCCTCCACCCCGGCCAGATCGCGCACCTTGCCGCTCATGGTGTCAATGATGGCGATGTGTTCGTTCACCAGCTGGGCGAGGTCCTTGTCGCCACTGGAGATGATCACGTTGATGCCCTGGCGAGCCGCCGTCACGGCCAGGGTGCCGATCACGTCGTCGGCCTCGACGCCGGGCACGTCGAGCACCGGCCAGCCCATCAGGCGCACCACCTCGTGAATGGGAGCGATCTGGCTGCGCAAATCGTCGGGCATGGGGCTGCGCTGGGCCTTGTATTCGGGGTAGATGGCGTCGCGGAAGGTCGGGCCTTTGGCATCGAACACGCAGGCGCCGTACGCGGCGGGGTGGTCTTTGAGCAGCTTCTGCATCATGTTGATCAGGATGCGGATGGCTCCGGTCTTCTGCACCGTGCCATCGGGCAAGGTGGTGCTCATGGCGTCACCACCGGCAAAGAAGGCGCGGTAGAGGTAACTGGAACCATCGACCAGCAACAGGGTGGGGGTGGGCGTTTTTTCGTCGGACATGGGGCGATTGTGGGGGAATCTCCACAGCCCGAGCCGACGCGCGGCGCCACCCGACTGCCTACAATGGGGCATGCGCCATACCATCACCTTCCTGTCCCGCCTGTCAGTGCCGGCTCTCGCCCTGACCCTTGCCCTGCCCGCGCTGGCCCAGGCCCCTGCGCCAGCCGCCGAGGCGGCGGCGATCGTGCCTGCCGAATCCGGCCCGCCCGCGGGCGGCGCGCGCATCGAGCGCATCACCCACGAAGACGGGCTTTCTCGTATTGATGAGCTGCGCGTGGGCGGCCAGACGCGCAGCATCGCCGTGCAGCCCAAGAACGGCGCACCCGGCTACGAAATCACGCCCTTGCCGGCCGGCGCAGACCTCACCGACACCCAGAACAAGGGCTCCACTGGCAAAAGCCGCTGGCGCATCCTCAACTTCTGATCGCCTGTATTTTTCATGGCCGTTTACACCGAAGTCCCGTTTGACGAGGCGGCAGCCCTGCTGCGCGCGTTGAATCTGGGCGAACTCACCGAGCTGCGTGGCATTCACGGTGGCATCGAAAACACCAACTATTTCGTCACCACCGAGCGCGAGGGCCTGCACGAGACCCACGTGCTCACGGTGTTCGAGCGCCTGGGTTTCGAGCAGCTGCCGTACTACCTGCACTTCATGAAGCACCTGGCGGGCAAAGGCATCCCGGTGCCCGAACCCGCCGCCGATGCGCAGGGCGAGATCCTGCACACGCTGCAGGGCAAACCGGCCGCCGTGGTCAACAAGCTGCGCGGCCACAGTGAACTGGCGCCCACGGAATCGCATTGCCGGGCGGTGGGCGACATGCTCGCGCGCCTGCACCTGGCCGGGCGCGATTTCGGCATGAGCCAGCCCAACCTGCGCGGCCTGCCGTGGTGGAATGAAACCGTGCCGGTGGTCCTGCCGCACCTGAGCGCGAGCCAGAATGCCCTGATCCGCACCGAACTGGCCTACCAGAACCACGTGGCGGCCCTGCCGGCGTTCACCGCCCTGCCCCGCGGCCCGGTGCACGCCGACCTGTTCCGCGACAACGTGATGTTTGAAGACGGTGAACTCACCGGCTTTTTTGACTTCTATTTCGCCGGCAACGACAGCTTTCTGTTCGATCTGGCGGTCTGCCTGAACGACTGGTGCATCCGCCACGCGCCGGACGACAGCGACGGCCAGCACGACGCCACCCTGGCGCAGGCCATGGTGTCGGCCTACCAGTCGGTGCGCCCGCTGAACGCGGCCGAGCGCAGTCTGCTGCCGGCCATGTTGCGCGCCGGGGCACTGCGTTTCTGGCTCTCGCGCCTGTGGGACTGGCACCTGCCGCGCGACGCCACCATGCTCAAGCCCCACGATCCGGGGCACTTTGAGCGCGTGCTGCGCGAGCGGGTGGCGCTGGCGCCCGGCCTGCTGGCCGCGCTGCTGGAAGAACACAGCCTGGCCGCCTGAGAGGCTGAGAGGAAATCGGTCATGCCCGCCTTGACGCCCCAAACCACCGCCAGCCGCGTTGCAAATGCGCGCCGTAGCCCGAGCTACGGCTGTGCTTTGCGCCTTGCCGGCAGCGCTTTGGGACGCCCTTTCGGCCACGCCCAATTCCCTCCCAGCCTCTGAGCCCGACCCAACCCCGCATGAAACTCCGCAACGTCCCCGCAGGCACCGGCCTGCAGTGGGTGAAACTGGGCATCCAGACCTTTTTTCGCCAGCCCCTGGCCCTCTCGGGCCTGTTTTTCATGTTCATGGCCGCAGTGTCGGTGCTGTCGATCATCCCGATTCTGGGCACCGCCTTGTCGGCCGTGCTCACGCCTGCGGCCAACCTGGGCCTGATGGCGGCCAGCCGTGAGGCGTCGGCCGGGCGCTTCCCCATGCCATCCACGCTGGTCAGCGCGTTTCGCGGGAGCCGCGAACAGAAGCGCGCCATGCTGGTGCTGGGATCGATCTACGCCGGTTGCCTTCTGCTGGTGCTGGCCACGGCCGCGCTGCTCGGCCCCGCAGCGCCGGTGGGCGAAGTCGAAACCAGCGTCACCCCCCAAATGATGCAGGACCTGCTGGCCAGCCCGGGCCTGTGGTTTGCCCTGCTGGTGTACATCCCGGTGCTCATGATGTTCTGGCACGCGCCGGCGCTGGTGCACTGGCACGGCGTGAGCCCGGTCAAGAGCCTGTTTTTCAGCGCCCTGGCCTGCTGGCAGAACAAGGGCGCCCTGCTGGTTTTCGCCATCGGCTGGATGGGCGTGTTCCTGCTCTCCGGGCTGGTGATCAGTTTCCTGGGCTCGGTGTTGGGCGGCGCCCAGGCGCTCAACGTCATCATGTACCCGGCCGTGCTGTTCGTGGCCTCGATGTTCTACGCCTCGGTCTATTTCACCTTCCGCGACAGCTTTGACACCGGCGCCGAGCCCGAACAACTGCCCTCAACCACCGGAGACCCGACATGACTCAGCACACCCTGCTTGGCCGCCATGAAGACGAGATGCTGTGGTTCCAGCGCCGCGATGTCCTGGCCGCGGCGGGCACCTGGCTGGCCCTCGGGGGCGCGAGCGCCGCGCAGGCCCAAGCGCGCAGCAATGTGGTCGATCTGCTGGGCGACGTGTTGCTCAACGGGCAACGCATGTCGCCGCAGCACACGGTGCAGACCGGTGACCAGATCCAGACCGGCCCGGGCTCGCGGCTGCTGTTCGTGGTGGGCAACGCTGCCTTTCATGTGCGGCAGAACTCGCGCCTGGAGGTCGGGCGCGGCGCCACGCTCAACACCGTGAGCCTGCTGCGCCTGCTCACCGGGGCCGTGGTCAGCGTGTTCGGACGTTCGGCCAGCCGCAGCATCGTCACGCCCACGCTCACCGCCGGCATCCGCGGCACCGGCGTCTATACCGAAGTCATGCCCGACCAGCGCAGCTACTTCTGCAACTGCTATGGCACGGTCGACGTGAGCGCCCGTGGTGACAAGGCGCTCTCGGTGTCGAGCTACCACCAGTCGTTCTGGGGCGAGGTCGAACCGAAAAACGGGCGCCTGCTCACGCCGGCGGGTGCGATCAACCACACCGACGAGGAACTCGAATTTCTCTGCCAGTTGCTGGGCCAGCAAACCGCCTGGCAACACGCCGGCAAAAAAGGCGTGAAAGACGGCAAGGGCTACATGGAAGACCAGCCGGGGCAGATGCACCCGGCGATGACGCCGCTACCACGCTGATAGCAGGGAAGCACGCGCAGGCAGGTTGAACTGCCACACCACTGTCACGCGGGTTTCACACAAACCGGGGATGCTAGGCCCCGTTTGTTCAACCCACGAGGCATTCCATTGAAAACCGACATCTCCCGCGCCGCCGACTTCTTCAACGAAGAAGACTCCAACCACACGGCCAACCCCCAGTTCGACCAGGTGCTTGACACCCGCCTCAGCCGCCGCGGCCTGCTGCGCGGCGCGGCCGGTGCCGCTGGTGCCGGCGTGCTGGGCGCATCGGCCCTGAGCGGCTGCGCCACCGCAGGCGGTGCATCGGGCACCACCGGCCCCGCACTCACCAGCCTGGGCTTCAAGCCCGTGGCCAAGAGCCTGGCCGACAAGGTGGTCGTGCCCGAGGGCTACACCGCCCAGATCCTCTACGCGCTGGGCGACCCGCTGGCCGCTGGCGTGCCGGCCTTCAAGAACGATGGCACCGACACCACTTTCGAACAGCGCGCGGGCGATCACCACGACGGCATGGAGTGGTTCGGTCTGGACGCTTCGGGCAAGCCTTCCAACAGCTTCAACAGCCGCGGCCTGCTGGCCATGAACCACGAGGCCACCACCGACGAAAAGCTCTCGTCCTTCTTCATCCACGCCAACGGCGGCACCGCCACCCTGCCCCGCCCGGCGGCCGAGGTGGACAAGGAACTCGCGATCCACGGCCTGTCCGTCGTCGAGGTGATGTCCAACGGCAAGCAGTGGACCGCCCAGCCAGGCTCCGCCTTCAACCGCCGCGTCACCGCCATGACGCAAGCCGTCCTCCACGGCCCGGCGCGCGGCAGCGAGCACCTGGTGACGAAGTTCAGCACCGACGCGACCCTCTGCCGCGGCACACTCAACAACTGCGGCACCGGCAAGACGCCCTGGGGCAGCTTCGTGAGCGGTGAAGAAAACTGGTACGGCTACTTCTTCCGCGACGCGCAGGACGACGACCGCCGCAAGAAAGACAAGCAGGTCCAGGCGCTCAAGCGCTACGGTCGCAAGGCCGGCGAAGCCAGCCGCCACGGCTGGGAAAGCGCCGGTGCGCAAGACCAGTACGTGCGCTGGAACAACGGCGCCCTGGCCGCCAGCGCCAAGGGCGACTACCGCAACGAGATGAACACGTTCGGCTACGTGGTGGAGATGGACCCCTACGACAAGAGCCAACCGGTCCGCAAGCGCACCGGCCTGGGCCGCTTCGCCCACGAGAGCGTGGCCTTCGCCAAGCCGGTGGCCGGTCAGCCCATCGTCTGCTACATGGGTGACGACGCGCGCGGTGAGTACATCTACAAGTTCGTCTCCGACGCCCAATGGGACCCGAAGGACGCCAGCCCGGCCAACCGCCTGGCCGCCGGTGACAAGTACCTCGACAAGGGCACGCTGTTTGCGGCCCGCTTCAAGGGCGACGGCAGCGGCGAGTGGATGGAACTGTCGATGAACAACCCGGTGATCGCCGGCAGCTCGTACTTTGAATTCAAATCCAACGCCGACGTGGCCATCTTCACCCGCCTGGCGGCCGACGCGGTGGGCGCCACCAAGATGGACCGCCCGGAATGGAACGGTGTGCACCCCCGCACCGGCGAGGTCTACTTCACCCTGACCAACAACAGCAACCGCAATGCCGCCACGGCCGATGCGGTCAACCCGCGCGTCTACACCGACATGAAGGGCAGCAAGGAGCAGAAGGGCAACGTCAACGGCCACATCGTGCGCCTGGCCGACGCCTCGCCCGCAGGCTCGTCGTTCAAGTGGGACATCTACGTGTTTGGCGCTGAAGCCGGTGCAGACAAGTCCGCTGTGAACCTGTCGAACCTCACCGACGACAACGACATGTCGGCACCCGACGGCCTGGTGTTCAGCCCGGCCACCGGCGTGTGCTGGATCCAGACCGACGACGGAGCCTTCACCGACCAGACCAACTGCATGATGCTGGCCGCCATCCCCGGCAAGGTCGGCGATGGTGGCGCACGCACCGTGCAGCACGGCGACAAGCAGGTCACCACCTACGTGGGCAAGACCCCGACGCCCGCCACACTGGCGCGCTTCCTGGTCGGCCCCAAGGGTTGCGAGATCACGGGCTGGTGCGAGACGCCGGACGGCCGCGCGGTGTTCATCAACATCCAGCACCCCGGTGAAAGCACGGCCATGGCCGATGTGAACGACCCGGCCAAGTACCAGAGCCAGTGGCCCGCCAACGCCGGTTACGGCGCCGGCAAACGCCCGCGCTCCGCGACCATCGTGATCACCAAGAACGACGGCGGCGTGATCGGCTCCTGAGCCCCGCCCGCTCCGTTTCAAAACCCGGCCCCGGCCGGGTTTTTTCTTGTCCGCTGTGGGCCGACACCTGGTAACAACAGCAGCACCTCGTGACTGGCCTTACACACGTTGCAGCTCTATGCTGAAACACATGATCTTGCTGTCGTCCATGCGTGTTGTGACATGAATAAGGAGCCATCATGTTGAATGGGAACTACCGCATCGAAAGTGAATGCCCCATGGTGAGCGCCCTCCTGCACGAGGCCAGGGGAAAGAGCTGCATGCTTGACGATAGGGCGCTTGCGGTTGTGGTCGCTGCCAAGAGCCAGACGGTCCCACCGGGTCAGGAAATTCGGGTCGTCCACGTACCAACAGGCGAAATCTTGTTCCGCAAATCTGAAGGCGAATGAACGGGCGCGTAGTTCAATGCGCGGGCACCGGCGGCCCGGCCGATACCGCGCGCCCGACATGGCGGGCCATGACACCCGTGAACACCGCCTCGACCTGCGCCGCAATCTGCTGCCAGTCGAGTTGCGCCACCTGCTGCCGCGCGCGGGTGCTGGCCTGGGTGATGTGCAGGGGATTGGCCGCCAGTTCGCGGGCCAGCGCGACGTAGGCCAAGGCATCACCGGCCGGTGCCATCCAGCCAGTGACACCCGGTTCCAGCCATTCGGCGGCGGCGGCCGTGTCGAAGGCCAGCACCGGCAACCCGCTTGAGAGCGCTTCCAGCGTGACGTTGCCAAAGGTCTCGGTCAGGCTGGGGAACAGGCACAGATCGGCCGACGCGTAACACGCCGCCAGCGCGTCCTGCCGCATCTGCCCCACGAACACCGCCGACGGGCAGCGCTGCTGCAGGCCTTCGCGCTGCGGCCCGTCGCCCACGAACACGAGCCGCACATCGCGGTGCACCAAGGCCACCGCCTCGAAAGCGCGGATTCCGATCTCCAGATTCTTCTCAGCCGCCAGCCGGCCCACCACCAGCAGCACCAGGCTGGCTTCGTCGGCGCCCCATTGCGCGCGCAGTTCGCCGCTGCGGCGCTCGGGCCGGAACAGCTGCGTGTCCACGCCGCGCGCGACCACGCGGATGTTCTCAAAGCCGCTGGAGATCAGCTCGGCGCACAGCGCGCGCGTGGGCACCATGGTGCACTGCGTGAGGTTGTGGAACTTGCGCAGGTAGGCCACGATGGGTTTCTTCAGCCAGCCCAGGCCGTAGTGCTGGCTGTAGCTGTGGAAGTTGGTGCGGAAGTCGGAGGTCACGGGCAGGCGCAGGTGGCGCGCAGCCTGCAGCGCCGACCAGCCCAGCGGGCCCTCGGTGGCGATGTGCACGAGGTCGGGCCGCTGCAGCGCCCAGGCCGCGATCAGGGCTTTCTTGCCCGGCAGACCCAGCTTGAGCTGCGGGTAGCGCGGGATCGGCATGCCGCGCATCAACACTTCTTCGAACCCGGCATCGTGTGCGCCCTGATCGGCCCGGGTCTGGCGAGGTCGCACGAGTTGCACCTGGTGGTTGCGTTCACACAGGCCCTGCACCAACCGCGCCAGCGTGAGCGCCACGCCGTTGACTTCGGGTGGCCAGGTCTCGGTGACCACGGCCAGCCGCAGCGAGGGCCGGGCGGCCGGGAATTCCTGCACGAGGATGTTCTGTGAGGCGAGATGGTTCATGCCGCCATCTTCTGCAGCTTGCACAACAGGCATGTGACAAAGCGGCCCGCGCCGATGACAGCCCTGTGGCCCTGCAATGACAAAGGGCCCTTGTCACCGGCCTTTCATCGAGCCTGCGGATCATGGCGCCACCCGTGCCCATTCCCCCCCCCCAGGAGACCCGCGTGACGACTTTCCGCCAAGCCCTCGACATCCAGCGCCAGGACGACCACCGCTACTACCACCACCACCGCATCAACCAGGCGCTGCACTTCATCAGCGCGATCAGCTTTCTGGTGGCCTACGCGTGGTTGCTGATCGACCCGGTGGTCTCGGCGCTGATCGCCTGGCTGGTGGCCATGGCCACGCGCCAGGCGGGTCATTTTTTCTTTGAACCGAAGGGCTACGACCACATCAACGATGCCTCGCACGAACACAAGGAAGCCATCAAGGTGGGCTACAACCTGCAGCGCAAGATCGTGCTGATGGCCTTGTGGGCCGCCGCGCCGGTGGCGCTGCTGGCCTCGCCGGACCTGCTGGGCCGGATCGAACCGCACAGCGACTGGACCAGCTATGCGCGGGACGTTGGAGCGGCCTGGCTGGTGATCGGGGTCGGTGGCCTGCTGTTCCGCACCGTGCACCTGTTCTTCATCCGCGACGTGCAGACCGGTCTGGTGTGGATGACCAAGATCCTGACCGATCCGTTCCACGACATCGCGCTGTACCACAAGGCCCCGCTGCACCTGCTGCGCGGCGAGCTGCTCGCCCCGGCCTACCACGGCCAGCGCGGCTGATTCACCGCCGGCCACGCCCCGCCTGACTTGACCCGCTCAACCCACGCTCCGGCGCCCCAACAGCGTGGCGACCACTTCGCGCAGGATGCCGCGGCGGATGTCTTTGTTGCGCTGCCTGCCGCCTTGCACCCACCAGCCTTGCGCCCGCATGTCGCGGCCAGCGCGCACGAAGCGCTGCAGCACCTGCTCGAAGTCTTCGTCGCTGAAGTTCAGGCTGAAGATCAGGCGCCCGGTGCCCACCCAGCTCAGGGCCAGGCCGTGCCAGCGCAGGTGGTACTGCAGCAGCCAGTTGTAACGCGAGGGCTCGGTGTAACCGATGGTCCAGACGCTGTGCAGGTTCGCCGCGCGCATGGGCAGGCCCTCGGCGGCCATGGTTTGATTGAAGCGCAGCGCGCGCGCATCCCAGCGCGCCTCCTGTCCCTCGTAGATGGCCAGCACCTCGGGCGAGTCCAGGCGGCGCAGAAAGGCGTTCATGCCGCCCATCACATACGGGTGGGCGTTGAAGGTGCCGCGCGCGAAACACAGGTCGGCCGGGCGCTCGGGGCGGTAGCGCTGCATCAGGTCGTGCCGCCCGCAGACCACGCCCACCGGGTAGCCGCCGGCCAGCGTCTTGCCGTAGGTGACCATGTCGGCCTTGACGCCGAAGTATTGCTGTGCCCCGCCCTTCGCCAGGCGGAAGCCGAGGAACACCTCGTCGAAGATCAGCACGATGCCGCGCTCGGTGCAGACCTCGCGCAACTGCCGCAACCACGCGGTGTAGGCGGCCTTGTCGTAGCCGGCCTGGCGGCTGCTGTCGACCAGCGCCGAGTCGGCCGGCGCGTTGCGGTTGGGGTGCAGGGCCTGCAAGGGGTTGACCAGCACGCAGGCGATGTCTCTGCGGGTGCGCAAGACCTGCAGGCTGCGCGCGCTCATGTCAGCCAGCGTGTGGGTTTCGCGTGGGGGCAGCGGATTGCCCGGCCCGGGCTGCACGTCTTCCCACCAGCCGTGGTACGCGCCGCAGAAGCGCACCAGATGTTGGCGACGCGTGTGGTAGCGCGCCAGGCGCACGGCCTGCATCACCGCCTCGGTGCCCGACATGTGGAACGAGACCTCGTCCAGCCCGGAGATGGCGCGCAGCCGCGCGATGTTGTCCGCCACGCAGGGGTGGTAGGCGCCGAGCACCGGCCCGAGACTTTGCGCCAGCGCCGCGCCTTCGGCCATGGTGGCCTTGTAGAAGTCGACGCCGAACACGTTGACGCCGTAGGAGCCCGTCAGGTCGATGAAGCGGTTGCCATCGAGGTCGGTCAGGCTCACGCCCTCGGCCGATTGCACGAAGGCGCCCACCTTCAGCCGCTCACTCACGATGGCGCTGAACTGGAAGGGCACGCGGTATTGGCCGGTGAACTGCAGGTCGGCCAGGCCCTCGCGCGCTTCGGCGGTGAGCGCCAGGGTCTGGGCGTAGCGCTGGGCGAACCCGGCACACAAGGTGTCGAACGCGGCGCGCCGTTGCTGCGCGACCTCATCCGAGACACCGTCGCAGTTGAAAAACCGCGCCTCGTCGTAGGCGTAGCCGGGCAGCAGCCGCGCCAGCCGCTTCGCCAAACGCGAATGGCCGGCGAGCGAGCGGTGCTTCGCACGCGACAGGTCCAGGCGGCGTTTGAGCGCGGGCAGGCCCAGCGCAAGCGCGGCGACCGGGAGGGCGTATTCGAGGACGGGCATAAGCGATGACTTTCCAATGACTGCGATCCCGCGTTTCTATTTCACCCCCATGACACCCGTATGAACCTGCGAGCCGCCGCTCAGCGCCTGGCGCTGAACGAAGACCTGAACTTCCTGCTGACCAACCGCGTGCCGCGCATCGCGCTCACGCGCTTCATGGGCTGGTGGAGCCGCCTCCGCCAACCCTGGGTGCGCGACGCGTCGATGGCGGTCTGGAAGACCTTTTCCGACCTCGACCTGAGCGAAGCGCGCAAGACCACGTTCGACAGCCTGCACGACTGCTTCACCCGCGAACTCAAGCCCGACCTGCGCCCGATCGATGGCCGACCCGGCGTGCTGACCAGCCCGAGCGACGGCATCGTCGGTGCCTGCGGCCGCATCGAGGATTTGCAATACGGCACGGACGCCCAGCTGTTCCAGGCCAAAGGCTTCCCCTACCGGCTGCTCGACCTGCTGGGCGACGACGCGCCGGGGCGCGCTCTCGCGCGGCAGTTGCAGGGCGGCAGCTACGTCACCCTGCGCCTGACCTCCGCGATGTACCACCGCTTTCACGCGCCCTGCGACGCCACGCTGGAACACGTCACCTACATCAGCGGCGACACCTGGAACGTCAACCCGATCGCGCTCCAGCGCGTCGAGCGCCTGTTCTGCCGCAACGAACGCGCGGTGCTGCGGTTGCGCCGGCCCGACGGCGGCCTGCTGGTGCTGGTGCCGGTGGCCGCCATCCTGGTGGCCAGCATGCGCCTGCGCGCGCTCGACGTGCCGCTGAACCTGCGCTACCGCGGGCCCAACCAGTTGCCTTGCTCCGCTCGCTACCAGCAGGGCGAGGAACTCGGCTGGTTCGAACACGGCTCCACCATTTTGGTGCTGGCGCCGCCCGGGCTGGTGCTGGACCCTTCGCTGCGCAACGGCCACCGCATCCGCATGGGCGAGGCCCTGCTGCAAACCACCTCTCACACCCACGCACCATGACCACCGTCGACCTGATCTATTTCAACGCCGGCGGCGGCCACCGCGCCTCCGCGCTCGCCCTGCAAGCCGTGCTGCGCGAACAGGGCCGCCCCTGGGACGTGCGCCTGGTCAACCTGTTCGAGGTGCTCGACCCCTCGGGCCGCTTCAAGCGCCTCACCGGCAAGGCGCCCGAGGACTGGTACAACCAGCGCCTCGCGCGCGGCTGGACCCTGGGCATGGCGCACGAACTCAAGGTGCTTCAAGGCCTGATCCGGCTAGCCCACCCGACCCTGGTGCGCAAGCTGCGGCGCCACTGGCAACGCACGCGCCCCGACCTCGTGGTCTCGCTGATCCCGAACTTCAACCGCGCGTTGTACGAGAGCCTGGCCGCTGCCCTGCCCGGCGTGCCCTACGCCACCGTGCTGACCGACCTCGCCGACCTGCCGCCACATTTCTGGATCGAGCGCGATCAGTCGCAGCATTTTGTCTGCGGCACACCGCGCGCGGTGCAGCAGGCCCACGCGCTGGGCCACAGCGAAGACCGCGTGCACGCCACCTCGGGCATGATCCTGCGTCCCGAGTTCTACCGGCCCGCCACCCTCGACCGGGCCGACGAACAGCGCCGCCTCGGGCTCAATCCGCAGCGCCCGACCGGGCTGGTGCTGTTCGGTGGCCACGGCTCCAAGGCCATGCTGGGCATTGCCGAGCGGCTGGGCGACACCCAGCTGATCCTGGTCTGCGGCCACAACCAGGCCCTGGCCGAGCGCCTGCGCGCCCAGCCTTCGACCGCACGACACGTCGTGGTCGGGTTCAGCAGCGACATCCCCGCCTGGATGCGGCTGGCGGACTTTTTCATCGGCAAACCCGGCCCCGGCAGCGTGAGCGAGGCGGTGCAACTGGGCCTGCCGGTGATCGTGGTGAACAACGCCTGGACCATGCCGCAGGAGCGCTACAACGCCGACTGGGTCCGTGAGCAGCGGCTCGGCGTCGTGATCGGCAGCTTCCGCGGTGTGGACAGCGCGGTGGCGCAGTTGCTGGATGGGCTGGACGCGTACCGCGCCCGTGTGGACCGCATTCAGAACCGGGCACTGTTCGAGATCCCCGACATCCTCGCCCGGGTCCTGGCGGAAAGCGGTGAGAAAACCGCGGATGGGGCGGTCACCCGCCCCGCCGATCAGCGCAGGCCGGCGCAGTTCGCGTAGAAGGTGGTGGTGGCGGGCCAGTCGGAGAACACGCCCATCACACCCACGTCCTTGGCCAGCACGTCCAGCACACGCAGCATCTCGCCTTCGCTGGTGAGTGCCGTGTCCACCGTCTGGTAGTAGAAGCCGTTGTTGCCGTCGGCCAGGATGCCGGCCCGCTCCAGCGACCAGGCGATGATGCCCAGACCAGCCGCCCGGGCGTCACGCGCGTACTGAGAGGGCACGATATCGCCCGCGGCGTTGGTGCTCAGCAGGGCAAAGATCGGTGGTGCCACGATCTGGATGCCCTGGCTCTTGTAGTCCACCAGCTCGTTGCGGCCGGGCAGGTCGGCCACGGTGTTGGCGTCGTCCAGGTACACCGCCTGCTTGCCGAACGCGGCCTCGTTGCGCACCCAGTACAGCACGTCGTTGATGTTGAAGGACTGCGCAAACACCTGGCGTGGCGACACGCCTGCCTGCTTGTACTCGTCGATCATCTTTTGCGCGTAGGCGGCCTGCGTGAAACCGTCAAAAGGCATCGTCACGCTCGCGCTCTTGAGTTCCGGCGTCATCTTCACGCCCAGCCGCTTGAAGAGTTCGATGCTCTCGGCGTGGGTCATCAGCGTGCCGCTCGTGGGACCCGCATACAGGTCGGTGCGGAAGTTCGCCGTGCCGCCCAGGTATTCCTGAGGCGTGCGGGCCGCCGGGTTGGATGCGTCCATCTTGCCGCGCAGGGTCCGGAACTCGGCGAGTGTGATGTCGCTGGTGCGGCACTCGGCCTTGGCGGGCGTGACCACCTTGCCGTCGGCATCGAGCGTGGCCGGCACGAAGGGCGTGGTGCACTTGGCGGCCAGCGGCGTGACCAGGATGTTGGTGGTGGTGTGCAGGTCGTTCTGCGCGTGGCGGCAGACCAGTTCCTTGTCCTTGGTGAAGGTCACGTCACACTCGACGATGCCGGCCCCCATGCGCGCCGCGGCGGTGTACGACTCCACCGTGTGCTCGGGGAACTGCAGCGGCGCACCCCGGTGACCGATGGAAAAGTCGCGCGGGGTGAACTCGCCGCGCTTTGCACATTGCTGGAGCTTCTGCTTGAGGGGGCTGTCGGCCATGTCGTCCACCAGGAAGAACGGGCGCACGCCCAGTTCCACGGATGCGGGCTTTTCAGCGCGGTGGCCGGGCCGCTGGTCGCCCGGAGAAGCTTGCACAGCAGTGGCTGTCAGACCCAGCAGGGCCAGACCGAGGATCAGGTGACGCATGGAGTACCTCATGAAGAAGATGGTGATCGGTGGGTGAACACGACGCGGAGCGCATCGCCTGGACCATGCTAGGTCGCCCATGTGGCACTGGCGTGGCAGCCGCCACCGATCAGCGCCTTCACATCGGGAGCGAGCGCTTCAGCGGTTCCAAGCCGACTGGTTGCGTTCGCGGCGGGCCTGGAAACGGCAGCGCTGCAGGGCCAGCAACTCCAGAACGCCACCGGCCACACCGCAGCCGATCGCGCCCAACAGCTTGAGTGCCCGAAGCGGGTCCCGCTTGCGGCGATCGCCGGCGTTGTTCGTCATGCAAAGCCCTTTCTGGCCGACCCGTGATGCCGGCGAGACACCTTAGCTTTTTCATGTGACGATTTTGCGTCAACCCCAGGCGTGCGCAACGTTGGCCGACGGTGTGCCGAACCGGTCCCCCGGCGTTATGCTCGGCGCTGATCCAACCGTCATCAGACCCCACACCACCGTCCCACACCGTGCCTGAATCCGCCCTGCCCGAGTTGCTGGCTCTGGAAAAAATCATGGAGCTGGGCGCGCCCCATCTGAAGGTGCAGGAGCCGTGCCGGATCACGCTGCCATCGGGCCGCAGCTTTCCCGTGCACGCCATCACCCTGGGCAACCCCAGCCTGGATGTGCCTGCGGTGGGCTACTTCGGCGGCGTGCACGGACTGGAGCGCATCGGCGCCCAGGTGGTCATCGCCTTCCTGCAGAACATCGTCACGCGGCTGTCGTGGGACACCTCGCTGCACCGCCTGCTGGACAGCGTGCGCCTGGTGTTCATGCCCATCGTCAACCCCGGCGGCATGTGGGCCGCGACGCGGGCCAATCCGCGCGGCGTGGACCTGATGCGCAATGCCCCGGTCGAGGCGCGGGAAAAAGTGCCCTACCTGCTCGGAGGTCAGCGCCTGAGCGCGGGCCTGCCCTGGTACCGCGGGCGCCTCGGGGACCCGCTGGAAGCGGAGAGCCAGGCGGTCTGCGACGTGGTGCACAGCGAACTGCTGAGCCGCCCGTTCAGCATCGCGCTGGACTGCCATTCGGGCTTCGGCATCAGCGACCGCCTCTGGTTCCCCTTTGCCCACACGCGCGAGCCCATCCACCACCTGGCCGAGGTGCACGCGCTCAAGGCCATCTTCGAGCAGGCCCACAGCCACCACCCCTACATCATCGAACCACAGAGCGCGCAGTACCTGACCCACGGCGACCTCTGGGACCACCTCTACCTGCGGGCCAGCACCGAGCTCCCGGCGCGCACTTTTTTGCCGCTGACGCTGGAGATGGGCTCATGGCTGTGGATCAAGAAAAACCCGCGCCAGCTGTTCTCGCGCAAGGGCATCTTCAACCCGCTGATCGGCCACCGCCAGCAGCGCGTGCTGCGCCGCCACCTGGCGCTGCTGGACTTTCTCTCGCGCGCCGCTAGCAGCCACACGCGGTGGACACCTGGCGCCGAGCAGCGCGGTCAGCGCCATGCGGATGCGCTGGCTGACTGGTATTGATCTCTTTCTTTGGTCTGTCCCGATGCGCTTCTTTCGTGAACGTCCTGTCCCTTTCGTTGCACCTCGCGTGCAAAGGCGTGTGCGCTCAGGCCAAACACGCCTTGGCAAACTAGGGGGTTGGCGCGCCACCGTTGGAATACCCATCCGCCTCTTGCTGCGGCAGGCGCTGTCCGGTGGGGGCGATTTCTGGGGCGGCTGTGCACGCCAGCCTGGGGCCGGGCGCGCAAGTGCGCGCTTCGTTTCATGCTCGCGGCCACTGTCTGAGCGAAGAGAGCGCAGCGAACGAAGCGAGTTTGGCCGCGCCGGCCCCAGGCTGGTGGGCGCAGCGGAGTCGGCGCAACGCGCCGACCACCCCAGTATGAGCCTCCGCCGGGCAGCGCCTGCCGCAGCCGCGAGGTGCAAAGAGCGAAGGACGGAGGCTTTCCCATGAGCACCTGGATTTTCCTCAGGGGCCTGACGCGCGAAGCCGCGCACTGGGGACGTTTCACCACCGTCTTCCAGCAGGCCCTGCCCCGCGCCCGCATCCTCACGTTGGACCTGCCGGGCAATGGTGAACACCGCCGCCAGACCAGCCCGCTCTCGGTGGCCAGCATGGTGGCCGCCTGCCGCGACGAACGCGTCCGCCGCGGCATCGAGACCCCGGTATCCCTGCTCGCCATGTCGCTCGGCGCCATGGTGGCGGCTGAGTGGGCGCGTGTGGCGCCCGACGAACTGGACGGCTGCGTTCTCATCAACACCAGCATGCGGCCATTCAGCCCCCTGCACCACCGGCTCCGGCCCACCAACTACCCAGCCTTGTTTCGACTGGCCCTGGGCGGGGGTACGGCAGAAGCCATCGAACAGACGGTGCTGCGGCTCACCAGCAACCAGCCGGGGCAACTGCGCGAGGTGATCCCGGACTGGGCGGCCGTGCGTCGCCACCGCCCGGTGAGCGCCGGCAACGCTGTGCGCCAGCTGCTCGCCGCGGCCCGTTACCGCGCGTCCCGGGAGGCGCCCGGCGTTCCCCTGCTGCTGCTGGCCAGCGAGCACGACCAACTGGTGGACAGCCGCTGCTCGCAGGCCATCGCCAGCGCCTGGCACTGCCCGCTGCTGATGCACCCGGCCGCGGGCCACGACCTGCCGCTGGACGACCCACGCTGGGTGGCGGACCAGGTGCGGCGGTGGTTGCAAGGCGCGCCGGGCGCCTGATTCAAAGAACCTTCTTGCGCAGTAGCGCGACAACGACGGGAAGCAACGCCGCTACCGCACCACCGAGCCGCTGCGCTGCAACCACACCAGCGCAGCCAGGCCGACCAGGCCCACCCCGGTGGACACCCAGAGGGCACCGCCCCCGAACTGGTCAATCGCCAGGCCAAAGACCAGCGGCGCAAAGGCCTGCGCCACGCGCGCCGGCATCATCAGCAAACCCTGGCGTGCGCCGTAACCCTGCGGTCCGAAGATCACCAGGGGCAGCGTGCCTTTGGCGATGGTGAGGATGCCGTTGCCCGCGCCGTGCAAGACCGTGAACAACAGCGCCGCCGGGCCACCCACCACCATCAGCAGCACGGCGCCCACCGGGTGCGCGGCCGTCGCCAGCTGCGCCGACAGCAAGGGGTGCACCTTGCGCAGGAAGCCAAACTCCAGCAGCCGGGCCGCCACTTGGGCCGGCCCCACCAAGGCCGCCAGTGCCAGCGCTGCGGCCAGCGTCAGACCGTGGGCCTGCAGCAGGCGCGGCAGGTGGGCCGCCATGGCGGTGCTGGTGAACCAGGTGACGGCGAAGACCAGCGAGAGCAGAACGGTGGGCCAGAACATGGCGCCCGGCGCCCTCACCGCCTCTGGCGCGGCGGTGGGTGACACCGCCACCACCACCGGGCTCACGTCGGGCGCTGCCACGCTGCGCGGCAAGGACGCGTTGAGCGGCAGTCCGAGCAGCA
Source organism: Betaproteobacteria bacterium HGW-Betaproteobacteria-9 (assembly GCA_002842215.1). Classification (GTDB taxonomy): domain Bacteria; phylum Pseudomonadota; class Gammaproteobacteria; order Burkholderiales; family Burkholderiaceae_C; genus Hydrogenophaga. The sequence goes on from PHCC01000007.1 coordinate 88,519, forward strand.
GGTGCAGGCCCGCCCAGCACAGGCAGGCGCCACGCCAGCCGATTTCGAGTTCCAGCCAGGCCGTGAGCGGCCAGCCCACGGTGCTGGCAAAACCGGCGATCAGGGTGATGCCGGTGATGCTGCTGCGCGCGTCGTGGCCGTAGAGGCGCACCAGGGTCGCGAAGGCGGCGTCGTAGAGGCCCGCGGCCATCGCCACGCCGATCAGGCCCCAGGCCAGAAACAGCAGCACAGGCCCTTGCGCCAGCGCCAGGGCCAGCAGCCCGGCGGCGAACAGAAAATTGGTGCCGATCAGCACGGGGCGGCCACCGTGGTGATCGATCAACTGCCCCGCCCTACGGCCAAACACCGCCGAAACGACCAGGGCAAAGGAGAAGGCAGCAAAAACCGTGGTCACGGACACGCCGAGGTCCGCGGCCATCGACGTGGCCAGCATGGCCGGCAGGTAGTAGGACGAGGCCCAGGCCAGGGTCTGCGCGGTGCCCAGGCGGGCGACCACCGAAGTGCGGTGTGATATCAGCATGGTGCCGACTCTACGTCGGTCACAGCCGTCAAATGAGGACTTTGCGAATCCGCGAGGAAATGACGTCGATCACGCTCACCGTGACGATGATCATCAGCATCACAGCGCAGGTCTCGGCGTACTGGAAGCCGCGGATGATCTCCCACAGCACAACACCGATGCCGCCCGCGCCCACCATGCCCACCACCGAAGCCGAGCGCACGTTGGACTCGAAGCGGTACAGCATGTAGGAGATCCACAGCGGCATGACCTGCGGGATCACGCCGTAGACGATCTCGTGCAGCGCGCTGGCGCCGGTCGAGCGAATGCCCTCCACCGGCTGCGGGTCGATGGCCTCCACCGCTTCGGAGAACAGCTTGGCCAGCACGCCCGCGGTATGGATCCACAGCGCCAGCACGCCGGCAAACGGACCCAGGCCGACCGCGACCACGAACAGCATGGCGAACACCATTTCGTTGATGGCGCGGAACGCGTCCATCAGGCGGCGCACCGGCTGGTGAACCCACCAGGGCGTGATGTTGCTGGAGGCCAGCCAAACGCATCTACAGCGTGAAAGCCGCCGACGTGACCGAAGGCGCGACCCTCACCAAGACCCTGGTGCGCGACCTGCGCAAGGACTTCAACTACGTGCAGGAAAAGGCCGAAGGCATGGTGCTTTTCAAGGGCGATCTCTGGGTCGTGAACGACAACGACGGTGCGGGCTGGACGCGCTGGGTCAACGCCGGCAAGCCTTGAAAGATGCTTGTTGTTGCATTGCAACAATGAGAGCAAACCCGGCTTGTGTCACAGAGCTTTTATGGTCGTTCGATGAAATACACCCACCTGCTTGCAAACGGCAACGGGTGCGGAAGCCGGCGGTCTCTCGCCGCCTTCCCATTCACCAAACCTCTGGAGAAAATTCAATGAAAAAGAGCCTCATCGCTCTGGCCGTGCTGGCCGCTTCCGGCGCCGCCATGGCCCAGTCTTCCGTCACCCTCTACGGCCGCGCCGACGTGGGCGTGGGTTCCGAAAAAGTCGACGGCGTGAGCAGCACCAAGATGATCAACGGTGGCCTGACCACCTCGCGCTGGGGCCTGCGTGGCAGCGAAGACCTGGGCGGCGGCCTCAAGGCCCAGTTCAAGTTCGAGCAGCGCCTGGACCTGAGCACCGGTGAAGTGCAATCGCCTTCGTTCAAGGGCGAAGCCAGCCTGGGTCTGTCGGGTGGCTTCGGCGGCCTGACCCTGGGCCGTTTCAGCACCATCTATGACGACGTGCGCGCACTGTCCTACACCAGCAACGTGTTCGACTCGTCCTTCACCCCGGCCAGCAACGGTGTCTACAAGTCGGGTGGCGACTACAGCAGCCGCTTCAACAGCCAGGTCCGCTACGACCTGCCTTCGATGGCGGGTTTCTACGGTTCGCTGGCCTACGCTTTTGAGTCCGCTGCGGACGCGAACGATGGCATGGTCGGCGTCAAGCTCGGCTACAAAAACGGCCCGCTGAACGTGGCCCTGGGTACGCAGAAGGAGAAGGCCAAGGACGATGACTACCTGGCGCTGTCGGCCAACTACGACTTTGGCGCCGCCAGCGTGTCCGCCGGCTACAACTCGCGCAAGGGCACCGATGCCAAAGGCGACGACACCGAGCTGACCGTGGGCGTGAACGTGCCCGTGGGCGCCTTCGACATCTCGGTGGGCTATGCCACCAGCAAGACCGAAATCGGCGGCGGCACCAGCGCCAAGGCCAGCGGCCTGGGCCTGGGCGCCACCTACAAGATGTCCAAGCGCACCAAGCTGTACACGGCCCTGCGTGACATCGAGAACAAGGACGGTGCCGGCAACAAGACCAGCGAGAACCGCCTGTTTGCACTCGGCGTGCGCCACGACTTCTGATATGACCTGAAACGGCGTGCCGGGTGCACGCCGTTCAGTTGCCAAGGTTGCGCGGAGACTTCAAGTCAATCAGAGACCGCGTGATTTTTTTGGCCGCGACAGGCTGTGCCTGTCGCGGCCTTTTTGTCGCCGGGAAGTTTCAAGCCAAAACCACGCTGGCTTGCCGATTGCCAGCGACTGTCAGCCAGCCCGTTCAGGCACGGGCAGATGCACCCATTCCTTGTAGAAGGCCTCGATGTCCGGCTCGAAGTCGTGGATCACCGGGTACCACGGGGTCGGTGCTTCGACATCGTGCAGCGTGCCGCAAGTCGGGCAGTAGTACTCGCGGTACACCTGCCACTGGGTATCCGCCGCCATCAGCTTCGGATAGACCTCGGTCATCGCCTCTTCGGTGTCGCGCACGTAGATCGCCGCGTGCAGCTTCCAGTTCTCCCTGTAGTCGCAGAACTCGTGGCCGCAGTCGCACTTGATGAGCCACTGCTTGGTCTTGGCCGACTGCACGATGTACATGTGCGGCGCCAGTGGCAGCACGATGCGGTCCTTGAACTTGACCTTGGCCTGCAGGGCCGCGACGTACTGCTCGAAGCGGCTGTTGTCCTTGGGCATCGACAGCATGCGGAAGGTGGTTTCCCAGTCCAGCGTGCCTTCGACCAGATGTGAAACCTGTTCATTGGTGTATGACATGTTTGTCTCCTTGATTCAGATGGTGGGTTGTCGGCTTACTCTTCGACCTGGACGACGGTCTTCACGTCGGGCATCAGCGAGAGGTCCATGCGGTGCTTGGAGCCGTAGGTCGGCACGCCGAGCTCTTCCTCGAGCAGCTGCCAGTCGGCCGGCAGGCTCCAGAAATCCTTGAACTCCTGGGTGAACTTTTCGGACAGGGAGAAGCTGGTGGCGAACATGTGCTGGACCTGCACGGACGCATGCTTGTTGATGATGCGTTCGCGTTCCTCCTTCATCCACTCGCGGGTCGGCAGGGCACGGGCCAGGCGCTCCTTGCGCATGGCCAAACGCCGGGCCTGGGTCTTGGTGGCATCGATGACAAACACGCCCTTGGCATCCTGCGTGAACACCGCGCCATAGACCTTCTGCGCGTATTCCGGCAGCAGGAACTTCTGGTTCAGGTCGTTCTCGATGGCTTTGATGTCGCGATCGATCGGATCGCCGAAGCCCGGGCCGCCACGCAGGTAGTTCAGGTAGAGGTCGTGGTTGTCATAGCAGTCCTCGGTCGTCATGCACTGCTTGTCGCGCTTGACCACAGCGGTGGCGTCGAGGTGGCGCTCGTAGTCGGGCGCACTCGGATCGATGTCGCCGCCCAGCGGCAGCGAGTCGCCGATGGCGATGCGCTCCTTCAGGCCGGTCTTGTGCGCTTCGAAGCGGTAGCCGGTGGCCGAGGGGTAGCCGCCCATCATGCCCCAGTCGCTGTTCATGTAGCCGTTGCCCATGAAGAACATCGTCCAGTCCTGGGCGTTCCAGACCATGCGCAGCGTCTCGAAACCGCAGCCGCCGCGGTACTTGCCGTAACCGCCGGAGTTGGACTTGACGTTGCGCCCCAGGTACAGCAGCGGCTCGGCCATTTCCCAGATCTCGATGTCGCCCATGTCACCTTCGGGGTTCCAGATGGCGGCGGCGTGGTTCAGACCGTCCTTGACGGCGCAGGCACCGGTGCCGCACGACGAGGCCTCGAAGCTGTTGACCGCGTGGATCTCGCCGTCCTGGTTGATACCGCCGCCCTGCAGCCAGTTGGATGTGTTGGCGTTGCCGGCATTGACCTCTTCCAGATAGCCGCGGCTGAAGTAGGACTGGCTCAGGCCGCGCCACAGCGCCGCCCAGCCGGAGACCAGGAAGTGCCAGGCGTAGGCGTGACCGGTGCGGCGGTCGTCCGGGTTGCACCAGGTGCCCTTGGGCAGATGGAACTCGGTGGCGAAGTAGGCGCCGTCGTTGATGCGCTGGGTCGGCACCAGCGTCTGCGACATCATCACCCAGATGCCCGAGGTGAAGGCCACCTGGTGGGCGTTGAAGGTGTGCCAGCCCCAGCGGCTGGCGCCCTCGAAGTCGAGCCGCCACTTGCCGTCCGGCTTGATGGTCATTTCGACCGGTGAATGCATGATCGAGTCGAGCTTGGCGAAAGCGTTGGACACCTGGATGTCCTCGTGCTTGAACGGCACATCGACGAAGGAGACCTTGCGGTACTTGCCGGGCAGGGTCATCGCCTTGATCCGGCTCATCAGGCCGCGGCGGCCTTCTTCGATGACTTCACCGGAGAACTTCTCGTAAGCCTCCAGGCCGTCGGCGCGGATCACTTCTTCGACCAGCTCGCGGATCATGTGGCAGCCGGCGATGCGGGTCTTCTCGTCGAGGATCCAGTACTTCGGCGTGCGCACCGAACGCTGCGACTCGTGCAGCCAGTCGCGCAGCGGCTCGTCGTTGATCCCGGTCTTGCGGCAGGTGATCATGTAGCCGTCGCCGAAACGCTGCGTCTGCCCGGTGGACATCGAGCCCGGTGTCACGGCACCGGTGTCGATGACGTGGGTGACGCCGCCGACCCAGCCGATCAACTTGCCGGCCCAGAAGATCGGCACGATGGTGGCGATGTCGCAGGGATGCACGTTGCCGATGGCGCAGTCATTGGTCGTGAACATGTCGCCGGGGTTGATCGTCGGATTGGCTTCCCAGTTGTTCTCGATCATGTACTTGATCGCCGCGCCCATGGTGCCGACGTGGATGATGATTCCCGTCGAGGTCAGGATGCAGTCGCCAGCGGCGTTGTAGAGCGTGAAGCAGAGTTCGCCTTCCTGCTCGACGATGGGGCTGGCGGCGATCTTCTTGGCGGTTTCCCGGGCATGGACCAGGCCGCCGCGCAGCTTGGAGAACAGCTTCTCGTAGCCGATCGGATCGCTGTCGCGGAATTCGAGCTTTTCCAGGCCGTTGTAGTAGCCGGTCGTCTGGGTGCGCTCGAGGATGGCGTCGCGGTGCTGCTTGAGCGTCATGCCGCTGGCCAGCAGGCTGCTGATGCCGATTTCTTGGGTGCTCATCATGTTCATGGTGGGTCTCCTTACTTGACTTCTTTGAGATGGAACAGGCGGTGTTTGTCGATCGTGGTCTCGAAGCCGTCGGGTACGACGAAGGTCGTCGCGTCGGATTCGATGATGGCGGGGCCGACGATGTGGTTGCCGGCCTTCAGCGATTCCATCTTCCACAGCGCCGCCTCGACCCACGTCTTGTGGCGGTAGAACGGCCGGGTGCCGAGATAGGCCTCCTTGGGCGGCGTCGGGCCGGCATCCGGGTCTTCCGGCAGCACCGGCTTTTGCGTCACGACCATGCCGCGCAGGATGGCGCCGGTGACAGAGAAGCCCAATTCCGGCGAGCGCGCGGAGTTGGCGTAGACGCGCCCATAGGTGCTCTCGAAGGACTCGATGATCTGCTGCCAGTCGGCGGCGGTGGCGGCACTGGTCACCGGCGAGACGATTTCGAGGTCGTTGAGCTGGCCCATGTACTGCATCTTGTAGCCCGGGATCAGCAGCACGTCTTCCGGCTTGTAGCCATTGATGACGAACTCGTCGATGACCTTGGTCGCCAGTTCTTCCCAGGCTTCCTGCAACGTGGCGCAAGCGGCCGCTTTCTGCTCGTCGCTGGCCAACTGGGCCACCCCGAGATCGACCGACTTGTCGTAGCGGTACTCGAAGTCGGCACAGGCGCAGCCGAAGGCCGAGAAGCCCGCCGCCCAGGCCGGGACGACGACATCCTTGAAGCCGACGCCTTCGGTGTAGCCGTAGGTGTGCACCGGGCCGGCGCCGCCGTAGGAGAAGCAGGTGAATTCGGCCGGGTTGTAGCCCTTGGCGCTGATGTTGGCGCGCAGGTACTCGGACAGCGTCAGGTCGAGCAGTTCGATGACGCCGGCCGCCGCATCTTCGACGGAGAGGCCGAGCGGATCGGCGATCTGCGCCTTGATGTGGTCGCGGGCGCGCTGGACGTCGAGCTTGATCGCGCCGCCGAGGAAGTTCTGCGGATTGAGGTAGCCGAGCACGACGTGGCAGTCGGAGACAGACACCGTGTCCAGCCCGCTTTCCGGCCAGCAGGTGCCGACGCGGTAGCCGGCGCTGTCCGGACCGAGCTTGATCGACTTGCTGTACGGGTCGAGGCGGACGAAGCTGCCGGCGCCGGCACCAACCGAATCCATCGCCACCAGCGGCAGGGAGAGCACCAGGCGGGCCATGTCCGGATCGGACTTGATGGCGAAGTTGCCCTTGGTGATCAGCGCCACGTCGAACGAGGTGCCGCCGATGTCGGAGCAGGCAATGTTTTCGTCGCCGAGGTATTCGCCGAGCAGCTTGGAGCCGATCACCCCGCCGATCGGGCCGGAGACGATGGTGCGGGCCAGTTCCTTGGCCTTCCAGCTGATCGTGCCGCCGTGCGTCGCCATCACCCGCAGGTCGAACTTGGCGCCGTGTTTCTTGAAGCGGTCGCTGACCTTCTTCAGCGTCTGGCGCGAGGGTTCGGCGCCGTAGGCTTCGAGGATGGTCGTGTTCATCCGGTGGCTTTCCTTGCGCGACGGGTAGTAGTCCACCGAGGCGAAGACCGGGATGTCCGACTTCAGTTTCTTCAACTCTTCGCGAACGATGTCGCGGGCGCGCTGCTCGCTGGTTTCGTTCTTGTGCGACTGCAGCAGGCAGATGACGATCGCCTGGGAACCGGCTTCGACCAGCTCGCGGGTCGCCTGGCGCACTTCGTCTTCGCGCAGCGGAATGACGACCTTGCCCTGCACGTCGGTCCGCTCGGCAACGCCGCGGGTGCGCGAAACCGGCACCAGCGGTTCGTCGTAACGGTGGGTGTTGAGGTGGATGCGATCCTCCAGCGCGTAGCCGAGATAGCTCTGCAGCGCCCGGCCCATCGAATGGATCTGCTCGAAGCCGCGGTTGCAGATCAGGCCGACATCGAGGCCCTTGCGCATCAGGATGCGGTTGAGCATGGCCGTGCCGGAATAGACGCAGGTCGCCAGTTCCGGATAGACGTCATCGACCTTGCGGTCCCAGTGTTCGAGCGCATCGACCGACGAGTTGTAGATGGCGAGCGATTCGTCGCCGGGATTGCTCTGCGCCTTGCCGACGACAAAGCGGCCGTCCTCTCGAACAAAGAAGGTGTCGGTCATCGTGCCACCGGCATCGATGCCCATCACCTGTACGGTGGGTTGCATTTGCATGTTGTCTCCTGGGTAGGTTTTGAGTGGGTCATCCCACGCCGACTTCATTGCAACGCGCGTGCCAGGGCCGGGCAAAGACCACCGCTTCAAAAAAATGCCTTTCAATTCAATTGCGTAGGCTCCGCTTCTTGATTGGCGGGCCGCATGCGGTCGGTGTCTTTCAGCGTCCGGATTCCTGACACCGCGTTCGATGTGTCCGGATTCCGGACGCTGCAGAACGACCTTCGTTGGCGCTCCGTTTACGGGGCTCAGTAGTTGACCTGTTGACTTCGAAGTTCCGAGTGACTACGTTCACAAGACACTGCCTGTTTTGAACTGAACGCTTCCCTTTCGGTCCGCGCCATGCCCTTTTCCCAGCCTGGTTCCCTCATCCCCCGGATCGGCGACGAGCATCTGGTGGCCGCCGCATGGGAACGCTTCATGGAGGACCGGGCCCTGCCAGCGAAAGGCCTGCGCAACGTCGTGTTCGACTCCTGGCAACGTTGTCGAACAGAAGCGGTGAATCCGGCCAGCCACGGCGCTCCGGGAGTGGCCACCGAGAACGTTCGCCAGCTCACCGAGCAAAACCGCGACCTGTGTGAGGTGGCTCGACCCGTGCTGGACGGTTTGCGTGAAATCCTGCGGGAATGTGGCACCCTCTTCATGCTCAGCGACCCGAAGGGAACCATCCTGCAGCTCGCTGGCGAGACCCGGGTCCGCAGCGCGGGTGAAGAGATCAACCTCGCGGTGGGTGGTCATTGGAACGAAGAGGTCATTGGCACCAATGCCATCGGCACCGCGATCGCGACCTGCGCACCGGTTCAGATCTACGCCAGTGAACACTTCTGCCTGGACGTCAAACGCTGGACCTGTGCCGCCGCACCGGTTCTCGACCCCGTCAGCCGGTGCCTGCTCGGTGTGGTGAATGTGTCCGGCGTCAAGGAAACGTTTCATGGCCACACCCTGGGTCTGGTGATGACGGCAGCGAGACAGATCGAGAGCGAACTGACCCACCGAGAGGCCGCGCTGCAAAGCCAGCTCCTGAGCCGGTCACTGGAGTATTTCGGCCGGTATGGCAGCGATGGTCTTGTGCTGTGCGACCACCGCGGGCACATCGTCCGCACCAGCAGCAACCTGCAGGCGGCACTGGAACTTCATGGCATACATCAGTGCCTGAAGGTGGGTGTTCCGTTGAGCGGACTCAACCTGAACCAGCCGAAGACGGACAGCCGAAACCAGCGCCCGGGTTGGCTCAAAACCGAATGGATGTGCCCGATCAAAGACCAGCACGGGACGTTGGGCACACTGCTGGTCGTTCCCGTGACCGACCGCCAGCGGCATTCGGTCTCACCCCCCAGACCCGTCCACACAGCGCCGAAAGACGACGATGCGTTCGCCGAGATCATCGGCAACAGCGAGGTGTTGCAGGCCACGAGGGTGCGTGCCCGGCGCATGGCGGCGCTGGACCTGCCCGTGCTCCTGCTGGGAGAAACCGGCGTTGGCAAGGAAGTCTTTGCCCGGGCATTGCATCGAGCGGGTCGCCAGCCCGACGGTCCGTTGGTGGTCGTGAACTGTGGTGCCTTCAACCGCGAACTCCTGGCCAGCGAGCTCTTTGGCTATGCGGAAGGGGCGTTCACGGGCGCACGGCGCAGCGGTCTGCCGGGCAAGTTCGAACAGGCCGATGGCGGCACGCTGTTCCTGGACGAAATCGGCGAAATGCCGCTCGACATGCAACCCCATCTGCTGCGCGTCCTGCAGGATGGCATCGTGGTCCGTCTGGGCGATACACGGGAGCGGCGCGTGTCCATGCGTCTGATTGCGGCAACCAACCGCGACCTGCAAAAGGAAGTGGCGCAGGGGCGCTTCCGTGAGGACCTGTACCACCGTCTCTGTGTTCTCAGTCTGCCGCTTCCCGCCTTGCGCGACCGCCCGGGCGACATCGAAACGATCGTCGAACACCTCAACCGCAGGCTGGCCGACAAATACGGCTGTGCGCCCAAACAGCTGGAAGCGTCCGTGCTCCAGGCATTCCACAACTACCGTTGGCCAGGCAACATCCGGGAACTGCAAAACGTATTCGAATCCACGTTCGCGCTCAGTGAAGGCCCCGAGATTGAACTGGCCGCGTTGCCACCGGCCATTGCTCAGGCCCTGGCGCCACCCAGCAACGGCTCGGCTCCGGATCTGTCAGGAGGCAAGACCGGCAGGCTGGAAGATCTGGAAAGCCAGGCCATCCTGGATGCCGTTGGCCAGTCGCAGGGCAACATGACGGCCGCCGCACGAACGCTGGGCATTTCCAGAAGCACCTTGTACGTCAAGCTGGCCGCCATCCGATCCCATGCGGGCCTGTGACGGGCCGCCTCGCGGCCCTCAATTCAATCGTCGACCGGCGTGAGCTTGGCCACACTCAGCGCCAGCCACTTCACCCCATGCCGCGAGAAATTCACCTGGGCCCGCGCGTCGGCGCCCGCACCTTCCAGCGCCAGCACCTTGCCTTCGCCGAACTTGTTGTGGAACACCTTCATGCCGGCCTTGATGTCGGTGCCGCGGTCGGGCTCCGGGTTGCTCTTGCCACCCAGGCCTTTCGGGTCGCTGCCCGAGGCCCAGCCGGGTGACCAGGCGGGCTGCAGCACGGCGGGCGCACCCGCGCCCCGCGTGCCGTAGCCACCCCGGTTGCCCTGCCAGCCCCCGCCACCGCCCGATCCGGTCGCGCTGGGGTTCCAGGCCGGCTGCTGCGGCGTGAGCCACTTCAGGCAGGCCTCGGGCAGCTCTTCAAAGAAGCGGCTCTTGAGGTTGTAGCGCGTCTGGCCGTGCAGCATGCGCGTCTGCGAATGGCTGAGGTACAGGCGTTTGCGCGCGCGCGTGATCGCCACGTACATCAGGCGCCGTTCTTCTTCGAGTCCGTCGCGGTCGCTCATCGAGTTCTCGTGCGGGAACAGGCCCTCTTCCATGCCGGTGATGAACACGCAATCGAACTCCAGGCCCTTGGCGGCGTGCACCGTCATGAGCTGCACCGCGTCCTGCCCGGCCTGGGCCTGGTTGTCGCCCGATTCGAGTGCGGCGTGCGTGAGAAAGGCCGCCAGCGGGCTCATGGTTTCGCCGGTGTCGGCGTCGGGGGCGAGCGGTTCGTCGACAACCGGCAGCGCCGGGTCCAGCCCCTGGCTCACAGGACTCTGCGTGAGCGGCTGCCCTTGTGCATCCACCGTGCGCGCCACCGCGTCACGCCCAAAACCCTCAATGCCGACAAAGCTCTTGGCCGCACTGACCAGTTCTTCCAGGTTTTCCACCCGATCCTGCCCTTCGCGCTCGGCGCGGTAGTGCTCGACCAGGCCACTGTGGTCCAGCACCAGCTCGATGATCTCGGACAGCGTCATGCCCACCGAGCGCTCACGCAGCACGTCGAGCTTGGCCACGAAACCACCGATGGCCGCGCCCGCCCGACCGGTGACGGCGCTCACCGCGTCGTGCAGCGAACAGCCCGAGGTACGCGCCACGTCCTGCAACTGCTCGATGCTGCGCGCCCCGATGCCGCGTGGCGGGAAGTTCACCACGCGCAGGAAACTCGTGTCGTCGTTCGCGTTTTCCAGCAGGCGCAGGTAGGCCAGCGCGTGCTTGATTTCGGCGCGCTCGAAGAAGCGCAGGCCACCGTACACACGGTACGGCATGCCGGCGTTGAACAGCGCGGTTTCCACCACCCGGCTCTGCGCGTTGCTGCGGTAGAGCACAGCCATCTCGCTCTTCGGAATGTCTTCGCGCGCGAGCTGCTTCATCTCGTCCACCATCCACTGCGCTTCGGCGAAATCGCTGGTGGCTTCGAACACGCGCACCGGCTCGCCCGCGCCCGCGTCGGTGCGCAGGTTCTTGCCCAGGCGGTTGCTGTTGTGGCTGATCAGCTGATTGGCCGAATCCAGGATGTTGCTGACGCTGCGGTAGTTCTGCTCCAGCTTGATCTGGTGCATCACGCGGAACTCGCGCACGAAGTCGGCCATGTTGCCCACGCGCGCGCCGCGAAAGGCGTAAATGCTCTGGTCGTCGTCGCCCACGGCGAAGACCGCGTTGCCCGCACCTGGCAGGCCTTCGATGGGCGGGGTCGAGAACATCTTGATCCACGCGTACTGCAGGCGGTTGGTGTCCTGGAACTCGTCGATCAGGATGTGCTTGAAGCGGCGCTGGTAGTGCTCGCGCACGGGATCGTTGTCGCGCAACACCTCGTAGCTGCGCAGCATGAGTTCACCGAAATCCACCACACCTTCGCGCTGGCACTGCTCTTCGTACAGCGCGTACAGCTCGACCTTCTTGCGCGTTTCTTCGTCACGCGCCACCACGTCGCCCGGGCGCTGACCGTCTTCCTTGCAGCCGCTGATGAAGTACTGGATCTGCTTCGGCGGGTAGCGCTCGTCGTCCACGTTGAACTGCTTGCACAGGCGCTTGATCGCCGAGAGCTGGTCCTGCGTATCGAGGATCTGGAAGGTCTGCGGCAGGTTGGCCAGCTTGTGGTGCGCGCGCAGGAAGCGGTTGCACAGGCCGTGGAAGGTGCCGATCCACATGCCGCGCACATTGATGGGCAGCATGCTCGAGAGCCGCGTCATCATTTCCTTGGCGGCCTTGTTGGTGAAGGTCACGGCCAGCACGCCGCCGGGCGTCACCTGCCCGGTCTGCAGCAGCCAGGCGATGCGCGTGGTGAGCACACGGGTCTTGCCCGAGCCGGCGCCAGCGAGGATGAGCGCGTGTTCGGCCGGCAAGGTGACGGCGGCGCCCTGTTCGGCATTGAGGCCCGCGAGCAGCGGGGAGGAGGCAACGGGTTCTTCAAACAACATGGTGTCGATTGTAGGAAGCCACGGCGCCGCGCCGGGTCCATACGTCCGGCCGTATGACCTCTATAAGCCACCTGCCCGGCCGGCACCCTGTTCGACCCGCACCGGAGCGCCTAGAATCAATCACCGGGCCCAAGCAATTGGCGCCCGGTTTTTTGTTTCCGGCTTCAGAAAATCTGGCCGGACGCTTCAAACACCTGCCGGTTTATTCATTCGACCCACCACCGACTTCCACGGAGCGCGACGCTCAGGGTCACCGCGGAACTGGCTTTGCCAGGCCGCTGGTGACGCCCCCTTGAGGGGGTGGCGCCGCAGGCGACGCGGGGGTGTTTGAAAGTGCTTATGGAAATTTTTGACTACGACAATATTTTGTTGCTCCCGCGCAAGTGCCGCGTGGAGAGCCGCTCGGAATGCGACGCCGGCGTGGAGCTGGGTGGCCGCAAATTCCGCCTGCCGGTGGTGCCCGCCAACATGAAGACCGTGGTGGATCAGAAGATCTGCCTCTGGATGGCCCAGAACGGCTACTTCTATGTGATGCACCGCTTCGATCTGGACAACGTGCAGTTCGTGCGCGACATGCACGGCGCGGGTGTCTACGCTTCGATCTCGCTGGGCGTGAAGGCGCCCGACCGCGCCACGGTGGACACCCTCGCCGCCGAAGGCCTGGTGCCCGAGTTCATCACCATCGACATCGCGCACGGCCACGCCGACAGCGTGCGCGACATGATCGGCTACATCAAGGCGCGGCTCCCGAGCAGCTTCGTGATCGCCGGTAACGTGGCCACGCCCGAGGCGGTGATCGATCTGGAGAACTGGGGCGCCGACGCCACCAAGGTGGGCGTGGGCCCGGGCAAGGTCTGCATCACCAAGCTCAAGACCGGCTTTGGCACCGGTGGCTGGCAGCTCTCGGCGCTCAAGTGGTGCGCCCGCGTGGCGACCAAACCCATCATCGCCGACGGCGGGATCCGCAGCCACGGCGACATCGCCAAGAGCATCCGCTTCGGCGCGTCCATGGTCATGATCGGCTCGCTGTTCGCCGGGCACGAAGAGTCACCAGGCCAGACGGTGGAAGTCGACGGCGTGCTCTACAAGGAGTACTACGGCTCTGCCAGCGACTTCAACAAGGGCGAGTACCGGCACGTCGAAGGCAAGCGCATCCTGGAGCCGATCAAGGGCACGCTGGCCGACACGCTGGTGGAGATGGAGCAGGACGTGCAGAGCTCCATCAGCTATTCGGGCGGCACGAAGCTGCTGGACCTGAAAAAAGTGAACTACGTGATCCTGGGTGGCGAGAACGCGGGCGAACACCTGTTCATGTAGTGGATTGGCCCACCCCCGCACCGCCTGCGGCGTCACCCCCTCAAGGGGACTATGCAAGTGGCCCGGCGGAGCCGGTTCCGCCGCATCCTTGGCTTGGGCACGCGCGCCGGAGAGGTTTCGGCTTAAACCTTCAACAGTTGTTTCGCGAGCTGGTTCAGCCGGTGCCTTGGCTGCACCAGCGCTTCCAGCACGCTGAAATGGTTCAGGCCCGGCAGGGCTTCGGCCACGGGCACCACCGCCGGCCCCCAGGCCTGCTGGATCAGCTGGTTCTGGCGCAGGAACTCGCTGCTCTCGTTGCCCCCGGCCACGCTGAACAGCGCGCCCCGTCCGTCGCGCAGCGGCGGCGCGGGCAGCAGGGCGGGGCTGGCCTTTTTCACCTGCGCCGGTGTCAGACGCAGGGAGTCGGCAACAAAGGGCGTGTGGCGCAGCGGCTCCAGATCGAACACGCCTGAAATCGACAGCGCGTTCTTCACCAGGTCCGCCGGCAGATCGGCCGCCACCGCCGGCCACTGGCAGGCCAGCAGCATGGCGGCCAGGTGCCCGCCCGCCGAATGGCCCACCACGGTGATGCGCCGCCGGTCACCGCCGTGCACAGCGATGTGGCGGTACACCCAGGCCAGCGCCTGCACCATCTGCAGGGTGATGTCGGGAATGGTCACCGCCGGGCACAGCGCGTAGTTCGGCACCACGACGCAGGCGCCCTGCTTCACGAACGCTGGCGCCAGAAAACTGTGGTCAGCCTTGTCCAGGCTGCGCCAGTAACCACCGTGGATGAACACCAGCACCGGCGCCAAGGGCGCGCCCGGCTTGCGCTGCGCCGGAAAGACGTCGAGCTTTTCACCCTCAGCGTGTCCGTAGGCCACATCGAGCAGCCCACCGAGCCGTTCGCGCGCGCGCTGCGAGTCGGTTTTCCAGCGCTCGAAATGAACGCCGTGCTCGGGCACGAGGGCGCGGTTGTTGTACTGGCTGTCGAGCCAGGCGGGGTCTGGGCGGGTGGCGTTTTTCATGGTCGCGCATTGTGTCACGCAGGGGTGACCGTGACAGCCACGACCAAATCGTGTATTCTGAATTCAGAATTCAAAAACAACCATGACCGCCCAACTCCTCCAGATCGAAACCACGCCCGACCTGACCGATCAGGTCTACCGCGCCCTGCTCGACGCCATCAGCGACGGCTCGCTGGCGCCCGGTCAGCGCATCACCCAGGAAGAGCTGGCCGAACAGCTCGCGGTGTCACGCCAGCCGGTCGTGCAGGCCTTGCGTCTGCTGAAAAAAGAGGGCTTTGTGCACGATGCGCCCATGGCCAGCGGCCCGGGCGGACGCAGCCGCGGTCTGCTGGTGGCGCCACTGGACGCCGACTGGATCGCCCAGGTTTACGAAGTGCGCGGCGCGCTGGATGTGCTGGCTGCGCGACGGGCCGCGGAGCGGCGCACCCGCATCGACCCGGCCGTGCTGGAGCGCGGCCGCGAAGCCGTGCGGCGTGCCGACATCCAGGCCATGATCGACGCCGACCTGGCCTTCCACCGGGCGCTCTACCAGGCCGCCGGCAACCCGCTGATCGAACAGAGCGCACTGCTGCACTGGCACCACATCCGCCGCGCCATGGGCGTCACGCTGCAGACCTCCAGCCTGCGTGAGCCGGTGTGGGACGAACACGAAGCCATCGCCCACGCCGTCGCGGCCGGCGATGCCGTGCTGGCCGAAGCCCTGATGCGCCAGCACTGCGGCTTGGCCAGCCGCAACCTGGGCCAACACATCAGCCGCACAGCACCTGCCATGGCGACAGCCACCTAGAACAACTCCATGGTTCTTCTGAACCATTTGCAGCGGTTTTCAGGCCCGTCCTGAAAACCGCTTTTTTTTTTAGGCGGCAGACCGCCAACCCCTACAATTTTTTCCATCGCCTTCACAGAAAACACAAAGAGCATGCCCAGCACCCCACCCCAAACCACTGCCGTCATCCCGCTGTCCATTGCCGTGCTGGGTATCGGCCTGATGGGCTACCCCATGGCGCGCCGGCTGTGCGAGGCGGGTCACCAGGTGACGGCCTGGAACCGCTCTCGGGCCAAGGCCGAACGCCTGCAGCCGTTCGGAGGCCGGGTGGCCGACACACCGGCCCAGGCCGTGGCGCAGGCCGACATCGTGATCACCCTGCTGGAAAACGGCGATGTGGTGGAAGACGTGCTGTTCCGCCAGGGCGCGGCCACCGCCCTGCGCCCGGGCACGCTGGTGGTGGACATGTCGTCCATCCTGCCGCGCCAGGCCCGCGATCACGCCGCGCGGCTGGCGGCGCTGGGTGTGATGCACCTCGACGCGCCGGTGTCGGGCGGCACGGTGGGCGCCGAGGCCGGCAGCCTGGCGATCATGGCGGGCGGCGAGGTGGCCGATTTCGAGCGCGCTGCCGAGGTGTTCAGCGCCCTGGGGCGTGCCACCCATGTGGGTCCACACGGCGCGGGCCAGCTCGCCAAGCTGGCCAACCAGATGATCGTCGGCATCACCATCGGCGCGGTGGCCGAGGCGCTGCTGCTGTGCGAGAAGGGCGGCGCCGACATGGCCAAGGTGCGCCAGGCGATCAGCGGCGGTTTTGCCGACAGCCGCATCCTGCAGGTGCATGGCCAGCGCATGGTCGAGCGCGACTTCGCCAAACGCGCGGCCATCACCGTGCAGCTCAAGGACATGCGCAACGCCCTGTCCACCGCCAGCGAGCTGGGTTTTGAGGCGCCGATCACCGGCCTCTTCGAGCAGCTCTTCGCTCAGGCCGCCGACCACGGCCTGGCGGATCAGGACCATTCCGCCCTGTTCGTTGAGCTCGCGCAGCGCAACGGCATGACCTGAGCGCCTTTCGCTCAGCCTCTGAAACAAACAGCGGGGTTTTGCCCCCGCTTATGTGGCGATTGGCCAGGACGGCCACGGGAACAATCGGGAGACAACCACCCAGCGAGTCCCAGCTTGAACCCGTCCACCCTCATCGGCATGATCGCCAGCGTGCTGCTCATGGCCGTCATCGTGCTGTTTGCCGCTGACAACCCCTGGGTGTTCATCGACGGTCCGAGCATCGCCATCGTGCTGGGCGGCACGCTGGCCGCCACCTTCCTGAGCTATCCGCTGCGCGAGGTGCTGCGGGTGTTCCACCTGGTCGGCCAGGTGATGCGCCAGGAACGGCTTGATACCCGTGGCGACATTGAAGAACTCGTGGCCATCTCGCGCCTCTGGATCCAGGGCGACCTCGCCGCCGTCGAGCGGGCGCTGCTGAAGGTCAACAACCCCTTCCTGCGCACCGGTGTGCAGCTCATCATCGACCGCACGCCGGAAGACGAGATCGTGGACATGCTGCAGTGGCGCATTGCGCGCCTGCGCTCGCGCGAAACCGCCGAGGCCCAGCTCTTCCGCGTCATGGCCGGCTACGCGCCCGCCTTCGGCATGGTCGGCACCCTGCTCGGCCTGGTGAACCTGATGGACCTGCTGGGCGACGGCAACATGGGCGTCATCGGCAGCCAGCTCGCCATCGCGCTGATCACCACCTTCTACGGTGTGCTGCTCGCCAACCTGCTGTTCAAGCCCATCGCCGTCAAGCTGGAGCGTCGCACCGAACAGCGCCTGGTGCTCATGAACATGGTGCTGGAAGGGATTTCCATGATGTGCGCCGGCCGCAGTCCGTCCATGATGCGAGAGACCCTCAAGGCCTTTGTCGCCCAGTACGACGACGAAATCTACGACGGCGGCGGTCCCCAAGGGCCCGCCACAGGAGCAAGGACATCCCATGTCAAGCGGTGAATCGTCCCAGTTCATGACCCTCGGCGAGTTGCCCCGCATGGCCTTGCCCGACAGTTCGTCGGCTCTCGCCCGCAAGCCCAGGGCATCCGGTCGCGGTTATGGCCGCTGGCACCTCGACACCAAGGTTGAAACCGAAGAAGAAGGCTGGTTGCTGACCTACCTCGACGTCATCACGCTCATGCTGGTCATGATGGTGGTGATGCTCTCCTTCGCCGGACCGCCCGGCGGCACCAAAGCCCCGGACCAGCACGTGGCCAACAGCCCGACCGCAGAACCCGCCCAGGCCGCTGCCGGCAACACCATCGTGCCGCCGGTACCGCTCCCCATCCCCCTGCCCCATTCCAGCAACCCGACAGGCAACGGCAGCGGCCAGCCCGAGAACCCGGTGGCCCAACTGAAGCTGGACACCCTGGGCAGCAACATCCAGGTGGTGAACATCGACGATGTGATCCGTTTTCGCATCAGCAGCGAACTGCTGTTTGCCTCGGCCTCTGCCGCGCTGAACCCGGCCGCGCACCCGGTGCTGGACGAACTCGTGGCCGTGTTCAAGGCCCAGCCCGACATGCGGCTGGTGGTCGAGGGCCACACCGACAGCAGCCCCATCAGTTCCGAGCGTTTCCCCTCGAACTGGGAACTCTCCAGTGCACGGGCCGCCGCCGTCGCGCGTTACCTGATCGAACAAGGCGTGGCACCGCAACGCCTGCAGGCCAGCGGCTACGCGGACACACGCCCGATGGCCGCCCCGTGGAACCCGGTCGACCGCGCCGCCAACCGCCGCGTCGAACTCACCATGGAAACACCCAAGGCACAGTCCCCCACCTGAGCGCGAGGTTGGGCGGGGCGCACGGTACTTTGATAACATCGAGCCAAGTGGGGACGTAGCTCAGCTGGGAGAGCGTCGCGTTCGCAATGCGAAGGTCGGGAGTTCGATCCTCCTCGTCTCCACCATCAGCGCCACCTGGCGCTGTTCTTCAAGCCCATCGGAGCCAGCAGACGGCACCACCCTGTGGGCAGCCCTCCGACCAATCACCCCGCACGCTCATGACCCGCAAGGCCGGCACCCCTGTACCCGAACTCTGGCGCTGCGACGCCGGCAGCACGTCGGTGGCGGTGCTCCACATTCCGGGCGCATTGGACCGGCGCCGGACCTTTGACATCGACGTGAGCCTCATCGTGCGCGTGCCCACCGGTTCTGACGAACCCTGGCACGAGCTCGCGGTGGAACTCGACGGCCGACAGCAATGGCGCCGTCGCATTCCCAGCCACAGTCCTGGCCAGACCGACGGGCTGGACTACCACTGCCGGATTCAGCTGGAAACGGGTCGCGCACTGCGCATCCGCGCGACCGCGGGCGTCGGCGGCTCGCGCGTGCAGCAACTCTGCATCGAGGCCCGGGAAGAGTTCTAGAGCGCGGCTTTGCCCAGCACCACGTCGATGCGGCGCTGGATGCGCGCCACCTCATCGGCATCACCCGCGGCCTGTGCGCGCTGCAACTGCACCTGGAGCCAGGCCAGCAGCGGGCGGCGCCAGCCGCGGGCGGACGCGGTGTCGACAACCTGCGTGATCGTGCCAGGCGTGGCCAGGCCGCGCCTGAACAGCACGCCAGCGGCCACCAGGCGGGACATCGGGTCAGCAATGCCAGCGAGCGCTGCGTCAGGCGCAGCGCTCGCGCCCACGAGACCCCGGTGGGCCTCGGGCAACAGCGGTGCATCGGCCGCCTGAGCGGCGCCCTTCAGGTAACGCGCATAGGCCTGCTCGGCCGGTGCGGCGTCGCTCGCGAGCGCGTCGAAGGCGCTGCAGGGCTCAAAGTCGAGCGCCGCCGCCCGCGCGGCACAACGCAGCAACTCGACGCGCGCCAGCAGATCCGGCCGCGCCGTGCGCGACACCTCGGCGCGCGCTCGGGCAAACTCCGCCGTCTCCACCCGGTTGTCGCCACTGAGCCAGGCCTCCGCCGCCCGGTCCGCGCTGCCCTTGGCATTCATCTGCCACTCGGGCGCTGGCGGGTTGTTGCCACAGGCGGCCAGCGCCAACACCGAGGCAGCAACGAAACAGCGAGCGATCCGTCGCCACAGGAGTGCGCCCAAGGATTCAACCGGTGAGAAGTGCCTAAACCCAGAAACACCGCGGAACTGGCTTTGCCAGGCCGCAGGCGTTGCCCCCTTGAGGGGGGATGCGGCTACGCATAGCGAGCAAGCAACGGGGGTGTCTCGTGTCATGGCAGCTTGATCTCCGTCTCACGCGCAAACGGCCACTTGCGGTTCAGGTCGTTGATGAGCGCGTCCACCTTGCGCAGGCTGGCATCCACATCGCTGCGCAGCGCGCCCAGATCGGCGGTCGCTTCGCGTGTGTTGCTGGCGATGCCTTGTGCATCCACCAGCAAGTTGTCCAGCTTGGTCAGACTGCCGCGGGCTTCGCCGAGCAGGCCATTAAGTTGCTGCACGGTGGCGCGGGCGTCGCCCACCAGCCCACCACCGGTGGCATTCCCCGAGCCACCCGGGTCCTGCCCGAACACCTGCCGGTCGGCATTGACCACCAGCGAATCCAGCCGCTTGACCAGGCCATCGGTGCGCGCCAGCACGGCGTTGGCGTTGCCCAGCGTCTTCGCCAGCTGTTTCGCATCGTCGTCGTTGCCCAGCAGCAGACCCATCGCCCCCTGCGGCCCCTTGAGGCGATCGGTGGCCAACTGGATGTTGGCCAGCGACTGCTGCAGCGGCGCGTCCTCCTTGGTCATGTTGTTGAGGTTGTCGAGCAGGTCGCGCACCTGGGCCACCAGTTTCGGGATCTCGGCTGCCGCGTCGCCGCGCAAGACCTGCCGCACCGCGCCGTCTTCCAGCGGCGGGTCGCTCAGCACACCGCTGTAGGCGCGAATCCTGGTACCGCCCACCAGCGCCTTTTCCATGGTGAAGATGCTGGAACTGCGCAGCCACTTGGCGTCTTTGGTGGGCACGTCCACCAGGATGCGCACATTGCCATCCTCGGCCAGCTCCAGTTGCGCCACCTTGCCGATAGCAAAGCCCGCAAACGTCATGTCCATGCCGGCGACGACGCCCTCGGAGTCGTCCGACATCAGCACCAGGCGCTGCGTGCGCTCGAAGGCACCGCGCGCGTACATCACGTACAGCGCCGAGCCCACGATCAGCGCCAGCAACAGCAGCAGCAGGAGCGCAGCCTTGATCTCCAGATTGTTCACCGGGGGCACGGGATCGGGCACAGGGCCCAGAGGCGGATTCGTTGGGGTCATGGAGGGTGGGTGTGGGGATTCAATAGTAGTTGCCCATGAGCGACACCACTTCCAGCAAAAGAATCACCGACAGGAGACGGGCAAATTCGGTGATGTCGCTGCGCCGCGCGTAACCACCGCCGGCGTCGGGCTGGGCGCTCGCGGCCATCGGCACGAAGGCCACCGCCAGGCTGAAAAACAAGGTCTTGAGGACAAAGATCAACGAGACCGCGGGTGAAAACACACTGCCCACGCTGCGGTTGTAGTCGGCCAGCGCCCAGGGCGAGAAGCCGTACACGTTCAGGTAGGTCAGCACCAGCGCGATGAAGCAGCTCAGCGCGGCCAGCAGCAGCACCGA
Source organism: Betaproteobacteria bacterium HGW-Betaproteobacteria-9 (assembly GCA_002842215.1). Taxonomy (GTDB): domain Bacteria; phylum Pseudomonadota; class Gammaproteobacteria; order Burkholderiales; family Burkholderiaceae_C; genus Hydrogenophaga. Next base: position 109,575 of record PHCC01000007.1, read on the forward strand.
GAACACACCGGCCAGCGCGCGCGGCAGCATGTCCAGTCGCAGCAGCTGCTGGCGCGGGCGGCACAGACCGCGGCGGTGTTCGTCGCTCAGCAGGCGGCGGATGCGCTGCGACTCGGGCATGGTGTAACGCACGGCCACGAAGAGCGCTGCGTACAGCGGAATGAGTTCCAGCACCAGGGTGCGCACCAGCACCTCCAGCGCGTATTGCGAGAGACCGTAGCTCAGCGCCGTGGCCACCACGATGCGGATCAGCACCAGGCTCACCAGCGCCGACAGCACCAGGAACCAGGTCAGGAGTGGTGCGCTGGCGCGGTACAGGTGCGCCATGATCGCGTGGCGCTCCTCGGGATCGTCGTAGCTGGAGGGCGACAGCGACAGCACCACGATCTCGGCGCCGATCAGCAGCACCTGCCACCAGGCGCCCCAGGCGCCCAGCACGCCCCGCCCCCAGCGCAGCAGCGTGTTGTGCATCGAAGCAAGCAGGTTCATGCGGCGGATCATAGCGGTGCGACGCGAAGGTGACAGCACCAGCCCGGAGGCTGGTGAAAACGCCCATGGCCGCGCGCGCGGTTTGTGGATTCAATGACCCCCATCGTGCCCCGAAACCGCGGGCGCTGCTGTAACAGGAGGCCTCCGTGACCCATTCCATCTCCCCTGCCGTGCGCCGCCAGACCATCGCCGACGCCCTGCACCGCACCGCCGTTCGCCTGCCGGGCAAAACCGCCATCGTCTGCGGTGACACGCAGTGGACCTATGCCGAGTTCGACGCACTCGTGTCGCGACTGGCCGCCGGCCTGCACCGCATCGGCGTTGGCGAGGGCGACAAAGTGGCCGTGCTGGCGCGCAATTCGCACGGCTTTGCGGCGCTGCGCTTCGCTCTGGCGCGCCGCGGCGCGGTGCTGGTGCCGATCAACTTCATGCTCAAGGCCGACGAGGTGGCCTACATCCTGCGCCACGCGGGTGCCCGCACGCTCGCCACCGACAGCGGCCTCGCTGGCCTGGCCCGCGAGGCTTCGGCGCTGGAAACGCAGGTGCAGCAATTCATCTGGCTGCCCAGCGAAGACCCCAGCGAACCCGCGCCCGGCATGCACCCCTTCGACGACCTCGCCGCCTGCACCGACGTCCTGCCCGCGGTGCAACTGGGCAGCTTCGACCTGGCGCAGATCGTCTACACCAGCGGCACCGAGTCCACCCCCAAGGGCGCCATGCTCACGCACGACGCCGTGCTCTGGCAGTACGTGAGCTGCGTGATCAACGCCGAGATCGCCGAGGCCGACCGCACCCTGCACGCCCTGCCGCTGTACCACTGCGCGCAGCTCGACGTGTTCTTCGGCCCGGCCATCTACATCGGCAGCAGCAACGTCATCACCAGCAAGCCCACGCCCGACAACCTGCTCGCGCTGATCGAACGGCACCAGATCACGAGCTTCTTCGCGCCGCCCACGGTGTGGATCGCGCTGCTGCGTTCGCCGCTGTTCGATGCCAACAAGCTGGGCAGCCTGGTCAAGGGCTACTACGGCGCGTCCATCATGCCGATCGAAGTGTTGAAGGAGCTGGCGACGCGCCTGCCGGCCGTGCGGCTGTGGAACCTGTACGGCCAGACCGAGATCGCGCCGCTGGCCACCATGCTCGGCCCGGACGACCAGTTGCGCAAACCCGGCTCCTGCGGCAAGGCGGTGCTCAACGTCGAAACCCGCGTGGTCAACGACGACATGCAGGACGTGGCCGTGGGCGAGGTCGGCGAGATCGTGCATCGCTCGTCGCATTTGATGCTGGGCTACTTCAACGACCCCAAGCGCACCGCGGCCAGCTTCGACGGTGACTGGTTCCACAGCGGCGACCTGGCCATCATCGACAGCGAAGGCTTCATCACCGTGGTGGACCGCAAGAAGGACATGATCAAGACCGGCGGCGAAAACGTGGCCAGCCGCGAGGTGGAAGAAATGATCTACCGCCTGCCCGCGGTGAGCGAGGTGGCCGTGATCGGCCTGCCCGACCCGAAGTGGGTCGAGGCCGTGACGGCGGTGATCGTGGTCAAGGCCGGGCAGACGCTGACCGAAGAAGAAGTGACGGCGCACTGCAACCAGCACATGGCGCACTTCAAATGCCCGAAACGCGTGGTGTTCACCGACAGCCTGCCCAAGAACCCGAGCGGGAAGCTGCTGAAGCGGGAGCTTCGGCGGCAACACGCGTGAAGGCCGGGTGCGCGCGTGCGCACCCGCCACGCACGCCCTATTTCCGCTGCATGCGCTCCAGGTGGTCGATCAGATCGTCGATGCGCCGCTGTGCGGCCCGCTCGGCCTGCTCATCGGTGCCGCCCACCTTTTTCACCCGATCGAAGTAGACACGGCCCCAGGCGGGCATTTCGCGCGTCCCGTGCGAGCCGATGTCCGCGGTGCCGCGCCCGTCGATCATCGCGGCCACCCGGTCCTTCGGGAACACACCGCCATTGCGCTGGGCCAGCCGTGTCAGGTCGCTCGGCCGGGCCACCAGGTGGGGCGCCAGTGGACCGTCACCGCGCCCAGCCTCGCCGTGGCAGCTGGCGCAGCTGTTCTCGAAGTCCCAGCGGCCGGGATCTCCCGGGCGCTGCGTCGGGGCCTGTGCCTGCGCCGACCCCGCCAGCCACAAAACACCACCCGCCACCACCCACTTCCATGTCGACGTGCCCATGCTGTTTTCCTTTGTATTGAAACCTGTTGCGAACGGGAGACACAGTACCACCCATGGTCGCTGCTGCGGAACAGGTCTCAGGAATCGGCCTAGCCTTCCGGGAATCCGTTCTCCCGACCACCCCGCTCCAGCGCCCAGGCCACGTGTTCGCGCACGAGCGCGCTGGGCTGTGCACTGCGGGATTCCAAGGCCTGGCGCAGGGCATCCCCCTCTTCGCCCACCGCCGCCGACAACGCATTCCCCATCGCCACCGCGATGTTGCGCATCCACCGCTCGTGGCCGATGCGTCGGATCGGGCTGCCTTCGGTGCGACGCAGGAACTCTTCTTCGGTCCACGAAAACAGCTCGATAAGCGTTGAACCGGCAAGGCCTTCGCGCGGATCAAAGTCGGGCAAGGGACTGCGCTGCGCGAACTTGTTCCAGGGGCAGACCAGCTGGCAGTCGTCGCAGCCGTAGATGCGGTTGCCGATCAGCGGGCGCAGGTCTTCGGGGATGGGGCCGGCGTGTTCGATGGTCAGGTAGCTGATGCAGCGCCGCGCGTCCAGCCGCTGCGGGCCGAGGATGGCCTGGGTCGGGCAGACTTCGATGCAGGCCGTGCAGGCGCCGCAATGCTCGCTCACCGGCTCGCTGGCGGGCAAGGCAAGGTCCACATAAATCTCTCCCAGGAAAAACATCGAACCGCCTTCGCGGTTGAGCACCAGCGTGTGTTTGCCGCGCCAGCCCTGGCCGCTGCGGCTCGCCAGCTCGGCTTCGAGCACGGGCGCGGAGTCGGTGAACACGCGGTGGCCCAGCGGCCCCACCTCGTTAGCAATGCGCTCCGCGAGTTTCTGCAGGCGGCTGCGCATGACCTTGTGGTAGTCGCGCCCCCGGGCGTAGAGCGAGACCACGGCCTCGCCCGGCCGCTGCAGCCGGCTGAATTCGATCGCCTGCCAGCCTTCGGGCGTGTCGCGCGGCAGGTAGTCCATGCGCGCGGTGATCACACTCACGGTGCCCGGCACCAGCTCGGCCGGGCGCGCGCGCTTGAGGCCGTGGCTGGCCATGTAGCCCATGTCGCCGTGAAATCCGGCCTGCAACCAGGCGTTCAGACCCGGTTCGGCCGCAGAAAGATCCACCCCGGTCACGCCGATTTGTGAAAATGCGAGTTCCTGGCCCCAGGCCTGTACCTGTGAGACGAGTTGAGCAGCATCAAAACCGGTTTTCATGTTCCGCCCATTGTAGAAACGGGCCTGGGAACGCCACACGCCTCGCCAGCGGCGGCGGGTGGGGCCGTGCCCGTGCTGCAGCTGCACTGGGACAGCGAAGAGGACACGTTTGCTTTTGCCAGCCGCCTCGCCACCTGCCCGGCCCTGGCCCACGCCACCCTCACCCTGCACGGCGACCTCGGCGCGGGCAAGACCACCTTCGTGCGCCACCTGCTGCGCGCCCTGGGCGTGCGCGGGCGCATCAAGAGCCCGACCTACGCGGTGGTCGAACCGCACAGCAGCAACGACTGCCCTTTCATGCCGGACGACGAAGTCCTGCACATCTGGCATTTCGATTTCTACCGCTTCAGCGATCCGCGTGAGTGGGAAGATGCGGGTTTTCGCGAACTTTTTGCCAGCCCCGGCCTCAAGCTGGTGGAATGGCCCGAGCGCGCGGCCGACACCCTGTCCACCGTGGACGCTGACATCCAGATCGAGCCCGACGCCATGAACCCTGCTTCCAGCGACGACGCCGACAGCGCACGCCGCGTTCGTTTCACCGCCTACACCCCCACTGGCCAGCACCTGCTGGAAGCACTAAAAGGATGAACCCCCACGCTCCACCGCTACGCGGGTCGCTGCCCCCCGAGGGGGCTGACCTGGCTTGGGGCGGCCCGGCGCCGGGTCGCATGAACAGCACCGGTCCGAACCGCCGCACCCTGTTGCAGGTCGGCTCGCTGGTGCTGCTGCTGGGCACGCAGCAGATTGCGCGCGGCGCCAGCGTGGTGGCGGTGCGCATCTGGCCCGCGCAGGACTACACGCGCGTGACCATCGAATCCGATGGCGAACTCAAGGCGCGCCAGACCACCGTGAACGCCCCGCCGCGCCTGACGCTGGACATCGAGGGGATCGACCTCGTGGACGGCATGCGCGAGCTGGTGGGCCAGCTCAAACCGGACGACCCCAACATCGCGGGCATCCGCGTCGAGCAGCGCAAGGGCAAGCTGGTGCAGTTGCACATCGACCTCAAGCAAGCCATCCAGCCCCAGGTGTTCAACCTGCAACCGGTGGCGGCCTACCAGCACCGCCTGGTGTTCGACCTGTACCCGGTCCACGCACCCGACCCGCTCGAAGAACTGATTGCCCAGCGTTTGAAAGAGCTGGACGAAGCCAGCGCGCGCGCCGCGCGCCTGCTGGGGATCGAAACCGATGCCGTGGACCAGAGCGCTGCCGGCGCCGACGACCCGCTGGGCGAGCTGCTCGCGCGCAACGGCCATGCGCCGCTGGACAAGCCCACACACACCCCGCCCAAAGCGACCGCCGCGAAGGCCGGAAAAACGCCCGCAAAGACCGCGCCGCGACCTGCCCCCGGCGGCATCACCGAGCGCCTGATCATCGTGGCGCTCGACCCCGGACATGGCGGCGAAGACCCCGGCGCCATCGGTCCCGCCGGCACCAAGGAAAAGGACGTGGTGCTCAAGGTGGCCCACCGCCTGCGCGACCGCATCAACGCCACCCGCGTCAACGGCAACCCCATGCGCGCCTACCTCACGCGCGACGCCGACTTCTTCGTGCCGCTGGGTACACGGGTGAAAAAGGCGCAGCGCGTCAAGGCCGACCTGTTCATCAGCCTGCACGCCGACGCTTTCATGACGCCCCAGCCCCAGGGCGCGAGCGTGTTCGCACTCAGCAACAAGGGTGCGAGCAGCGCCGCGGCACGCTGGATGGCGAACAAGGAAAACGCGGCCGACCTGGTGGGCGGCATCAACGTCAAGGTCAAGGACGCCACCTTGCAGCGCGCCCTGCTCGACATGAGCACCTCCGCCCAGATCAAGGACAGCCTCAAGCTCGGCAGCGCGATGCTGGGCGAAGTGAAGCGTGTGGGCAAACTGCACAAGCCACACGTGGAGCAGGCGGGGTTTGCCGTGCTCAAGGCACCCGACATCCCGAGCGTGCTGGTCGAAACCGCCTTCATCAGCAACCCGGACGAAGAGCGGCGGCTCAACAGCGACAAATACCAGACCGATCTGGCCGATGCCCTGCTCAAGGGCATCGTCAAATACTTCAGCGCCAACCCGCCGCTGGCGCGGTCGCGGCAGTTCTGATCAGGGCGCCGCAGCGGCCCGCGCTTTTTCGGCGCGCGCTGCCCGCCAGCCACCGAAGATGGCGATCAGCCCTGGCACGAAGATCAGCGCCCAGATGATCTTGCTCAGGTTGGCCTGCACCCAGGGCAGGTTGCCAAAGAAGTAGCCGGCGGCGGTCAGGCCGATCACCCAGACCACCGCGCCCACCACGTTGTAGGCGGTGAACTTGCTGCGCGTCATCTCGGCCACGCCCGCCACGAAGGGCGCAAAGGTGCGGATGAAGGGCATGAAGCGCGCCAGGATGATGGTCACACCGCCGTAGCGCTCGTAGAAGTTGTGCGCCTGGTTGAAGGCGTTCTTGTTGAAGAAGCGCGAGTTCTCCCACTGGAACACCTTGGGGCCGAAATAGCGCCCGATGCTGTAGTTGGTCTGGTCGCCCAGGATGGCGGCCAGCAACATCAGGCCGGCCGCCAGCGACCAGTCCATCACGCCGGCGCCACACAGCGCGCCGACGATGAACAGCAGCGAGTCGCCCGGCAGAAAGGGCATGACCACCAGGCCGGTTTCCACAAAGATGATGGCAAACAGCAGCGCGTAGACCCAGGCGCCGTAGGTTTGCACGAAGACCTGCAGGTGTTTGTCCACATGCAGCACGAAGTCGATCAGGGTCAGAGCAATTTCCATGGGGAGGGATTATCCGGCGTCGGGCCGCCCCAAGCCGGAATCGCGCCCCGCGGGGGCAGCGACCCGCACAGCGGTGGAGCGTGGGGGCCAAACTGTCCCCGCGACCTACAATTTGCCGGTGAACGACCGCCTACCCCCCTCCGAACGCCGCCCGATCCTCGAACTGCCCGACGAACTGATCAGCCAGATCGCGGCCGGTGAGGTGGTCGAACGGCCCGCCTCGGTGGTGCGTGAGCTCGTGGACAACGCGCTCGATGCCGGTGCCACCCAGATCACCGTGCGCCTGCAGGCCGGCGGCGTGCGGCTGATCAGCGTGGAAGACAACGGCTGGGGCATCCACCGCACCGAACTGCCCACCGCCCTCAAGCGCCACGCCACCAGCAAGATCGCCAGCCTGGGCGACCTGGAGTCGGTGCACACCATGGGTTTCCGCGGCGAAGCGCTGGCCGCCATCTGCTCGATCGCCGAAGTCTCGGTGCTCACGCGCACCGACAGCGGCGACGAACCCCACGGCTGGCTGCTCGACGGCCGCAGCGGCGAGCTGCAGCCGACCGCACGCGGCCCCGGCACCACGGTCGAGGTGCGAGAACTGTTTTTCGCCACGCCTGCTCGGCGCAAGTTTCTCAAAACCGACGCCACCGAGCTAGCCCATTGCATCGAAGCCGTGCGCCGCCACGCGCTGGCGCGACCCGAGGTGGGCTTTGCGATCTGGCACGACGGCAAGCTGGTGGCACAGTGGCGCGCCGTGGCGGCCGACCTCACTGGCGGCGGCACGCTGGACGCCCTGCGCCAGCGCCTGGCCGACGTGCTGGGCGAAGACTTTATTGAGCAGGCGGTGGCGGTCAACTGGCCGGCCGACGCCGTGCCCGGCGAAATGGCCCTGGCCGATGGCGTGCAGCGCCTGCGCGTCTGGGGTTTTGCCGGCGTGCCCGACGCGGCGCGCTCGCGCAGCGACTGGCAATACGCCTACGTGAACGGGCGTTTCGTGCGCGACAAGGTGATCGGCCACGCCGCGCGCAGCGCCTATGAGGACGTGCTGCACGGCCACCGCCAGCCGGTCTACGCGCTCTACGTGAGCCTGGACCCGACGCGGGTGGACGTGAACGTGCACCCGACCAAGATCGAGGTGCGTTTCCGCGACAGCCGCGAGGTGCACCAGGCCGTGCGCCACGCGGTGGACGCCGCGCTGGCCGCGCCGCGTTCGGCTGCGGCGGCCAGCGCGCAAGCTGTGTTGCCGCAAGGCGAAGCCGGCGCCAACCCGCCCCCTTCGGCAGGCGCGTGGACGCCACCCGAGCGCCTGCCCTCCACGCTGGGCGGTGCGCAGAATGCGCTGCCGTTCCAGCGCTATGCGCAGCCCGACGCCATCGGCCAGCGCGTGAGCGACCTCGGGGCCTTGTGGGGCAACAGCCTTCAGAGAGCCACTCCAGGGTTCGATTCGGCGAGTACGTCGACAAGCTCATTTCAAACAGACGGAATACGCAGCGAGCCGGCCGACAGCCCACCCCTGCCCGAAGGCGACTGGCCACTCGGTCGCGCCATCGCGCAGCTGCAGGGCGTCTACATCCTGGCCGAAAACGCCCAGGGCCTGGTGGTGGTGGACATGCACGCCGCGCACGAGCGCATCGTCTACGAACGCCTCAAGCAGCAGATGGACAACGAGCAACTGGCCAGCCAGCCGCTGCTGATCCCGGCCACCTTCGCGGCCACACCCACCGAAGTGGCGACCGCCGAAGACAGCGGCGTGGTGCTGGCGATGCTGGGCCTGGAGGTGGTGCCGTTTTCGCCCAAAACGCTGGCGGTGCGCGCCGTGCCGACCACGCTGGCACAGGGCGACCCGGTGGAACTCGCACGCAGCGTGCTCGCCGAGCTGAGCCAGCACGACGCCAGCACCGTGGTGCAGCGCGCCCGCAACGAGCTGCTGGCCACCATGGCCTGCCACGGCGCGGTGCGCGCCAACCGCCGCCTCACGCTCGACGAAATGAACGCCCTGCTGCGCCAGATGGAAGTCACCGAGCGCTCCGACCAGTGCAACCACGGCCGCCCGACCTGGCGCCAGGTGAGCATGAAAGAGCTGGACGCGCTGTTCCTGCGCGGACGCTGAACCTCTGGGAGGCATCACCGTGGTGCACCTGCTCGACAACATCTTCTGGCACGCCCTGACCGGCCCGCAGGCGCACTGGGCCGTCGGCTCGGGCGGAGCGCGCCGATACGCCCCGGGTTTTTCGCCCATCGTCGGCTTTGCCAACCCGCAGCGGCCCGATTTCGACGCGCTAACGCCGCACTGCGGACCCGACGAACATTTTTACTGCGCCGGCTGGTCGGGGCCCGCGCCCGCGGGCTGGGTGGTCGAGGCCGAGACCACCATGCACAAGATGGTCTGGGCCGGCGAGGCCCCGGCGCGCGACGAAGCTCCCGACGCCCGGCCCATCGGTCCGGAACACCTGGACCAGGTGCTGGCCCTGGCCGAGCTCACCCGCCCCGGGCCGTTTGGCCCGCGCACCATCGAGCTCGGTGAGTACTTCGGCCTGTTCGACGGCGAACGCCTCATGGCCATGGCCGGCGAACGCAGCTTTGCCGAAACCCTGCGCGAGGTCAGCGGCGTCTGCACCCACCCGGACGTCCAGGGCCGCGGGCTGGCGCGACGGCTGGTGCTCAAACTGATCGCACGCCAGCTCGCACGCGGCGAAACCCCGTTCCTGCACGTGATGAGCGCCAACACTGGAGCCCTCGGCCTGTACCAGCGCATGGGTTTTCGCACCCACCGCGAGGTTGTGGTGCGCGTTATCGCACGGGGTCAAGTCAGTCCAGGGTCTGCCGGTAGCGTTTGAGCGCCACGGCGCCTGCGATCACCAGAAACAGCAGCATGGGCCAGAGGTCGGCCCAGAGCTGCGGTGCCTGGTTGCCCTTGAGCATGATGCCGCGCACGATGCGCAGGAAGTGCGTCAGCGGCAGGCCCTCGCCCAGCCATTGCGCCCAGACCGGCATGCCGCGGAACGGGAACATGAAGCCCGAGAGCAACATCGAGGGCAGGAAGAAAAAGAAGGTCATCTGCATCGCCTGCAACTGGTTGCGCGCGATGGTGGAAAACGTGAACCCGACCGCCAAGTTGGCGACCATGAAGACCCCGATCATGGCCATCAGCAACACGAAGCTGCCCACCATGGGCACCTCGAACAGCAGCCAGGCCGCGCCCAGGATCACACCGAGCTGCACATAACCGATCACCACGTAGGGCAGGATCTTGCCCACCATCACCTCCAGCGGCCGCACCGGCGTGGCGAGCAGGTTTTCCATCGTGCCGCGCTCGCGTTCGCGCGTCATGGCCAGCGAGGTCAGCATCACCATGGTCATGGTGAGGATGGTGCCGATCAGGCCGGGCACGATGTTGTAGCGCGACAGGCCTTCGGGGTTGTAGCGCCGGTGCACCCGGATCTCGAACGGCGCCGCGCCCTTCTGCAACGCCTGCAGCGGGCCGGTGAGATCGTGGCGCAGGGCCAGGTTCGTCATCTCGCCGAGCGCGGCGATCGCATTGCCCGAGGCCGAAGGGTCGGTGGCGTCCACCGACACCAGCACCGCCGGGCGCTCGCCGCGCACCACGTCGCGCGAAAAACCGGGCGGGATCACGATCATGAACTGCACCTCGCCCCCCGCCAGCAGGGCGTCGGCCTCGGTTTCGCTGGTGCCCTGGTGCACCACCTTGAAGTAGCCGGTGTTCTGCAGCGAGGCCACCAGGCTGCGCGCCAGCGGGCCGGCGTCGGCCGCGACCACCGCCGTGGGCAGGCCCTTGGGGTCGGTGTTGATGGCGTAGCCGAACAGCACCAGTTGCATCACCGGCACGCCCACCGCCATGGCGAAGGTGAGCCGGTCGCGCAGCATCTGCTGGAACTCCTTGATGAACACGGCCCAGGTGCGCGCGGGCGAAAACCATTTCATGGGCGCCCCACCTGGCCGTTGCCAAAGTTGTCCTGTGCCTGATCGATCAGGCTGATGAACACGTCCTCCAGGTTGGCCCGCGTTTCGCGCAGCACCACGCCGCTCTCGCCCTGGAAAGCGCCGAGCGACTGCGCCAGCAGCGCGGCGTCGCGCCCGGCCACGTGCAGGGTGTTGCCGAAAGCGACGACGTTCTGCACGCCCGGCAGCGCGCGCAGGCGTTCGCTCAGCGCCGGGTCGGCAGCGCCTTCGAGCGCCCAGACGCTCAGGCGGGCCGCGTCGACGATCTCGCGCTCGTTGCCGCGCGCGAGCACCTTGCCGTAGGCGATGTAGACCAGGTCGTGGCAGCGCGCGGCCTCGTCCATGTAGTGGGTGGACACCAGCACCGTGATGCCCTGCGCGGCCAGGCGGTGGATCTGGTCCCAGAAGTCGCGCCGGGCCTTGGGGTCGACGCCGGCCGTGGGTTCGTCGAGCAGCAGCAGGCGCGGTTCGTGGATCAGGCAGGCGGCCAGCGCCAGGCGCTGTTTCCAGCCGCCCGAGAGCGTGCCGGCGAGCTGGCGCTGGCGCGCCTGCAGGCCCAGCCGCTCCAGCGCCAGGTCCACCGCCGCGCGGCGCTGCGGTAGTTCGAACAAACGGGCCACGAAGTCCAGGTTTTCGCGGATCGAGAGGTCGTCGTAGAGGCCGAACTTCTGCGTCATGTAGCCCACCTGGCGCTTGATGGCGGCGGCCTGGCGGCGGAAGTCCAGCCCCAGGCACTGGCCCTCGCCCGCGTCGGGGCGCAGCAGGCCGCAGAGCATGCGGATCGTCGTGGTCTTGCCGCTGCCGTTGGGCCCGAGGAACCCGCAGATGCGGCCCTGCCCGACCTGCAGGGTCACCTCATCCACCACGGCGCGACCACCATAGCGCTTGGTCAGGCCGCGCACGTCGATGGCGAGGGCGCTCACTTGGGCTCCTGAGCCAATGGACTCACGTCCAGCGGCTGACCCGGATGCAGGCGGTTCGCGTCGGCGGGGCGCGGCGCCGCTTCCACCAGAAACACCAACCGGGCGCGCTGGGCGTTGGAGTAGATCACCGGCGGCGTGAATTCCGGGCCGCTGGCGATGCGGATGATGCGCGCGGGAATCGGCTCGCCGCAACCGTCGCAGCGCAGGCCCACCCACTGGCCGGTGGCGAGCGCGCCGACCTCGGTTTCGGGCACGTAGAACCGGGCCTTCACACCCCCCGGCGGTAGCAGCGACAGCACCGGCTGCCCCGGCGCCACGGTTTCGCCGACCCGGAAAAACACCTCGGCCACCTGGGCATCGGCGGGCGCGGTCTGCTGCTTCTGGGCCAGCCGCCATTCGCTCTGGCGCAGCACCTGGCGAGCGGCTTCGGCCTGGGCCTGGGCGGCGTCGGTTTCGTCGCTGCGTGCCGGCAAGGCCGCCACACGCAGGGCGGCCTGAAGCTCGGTGACCCGGGCGTTCGCCTGGTCGAGCGCGGCCCTGGCGGCGTCCTGGCTGGCCGGCGACACAAAACCCTGGGCCAGCAGATCCCGCTGGCGCACCCAGGCGGTGTGCGCCAGCGCGGCCTGCGCCCGGGCCTGCGCCAGTTGGGCGCGGGTGACCGCCACCTCGTCGCTGCGCCGGCCTTTGGTGGTGTTGGCGGCCTGGGCCAAGGTGCCGGCCAGACGCGCCCGGGCTTCGGCCTGCTCCGCCTGTTCGGCCTGGGCGTCGAGCGCGAACAGCGCATCGCCTTTGCGCACCCGGTCACCCGCCCGCACGGTCAGCGTGTCGAGCCGCCCACCCAGCGGGGACGACACGTGCACGTAGTCGCCCTCGACGTAACCCGACCAGCCGGCGGGCGGCGCCTCACCACAGGCCAGCAGCCCGGCGACCAGGGCCAGCACCGCGGCCCGGCCCGGTGCGCGGCGGATGAAACGAGGGAACACGCTGTCGGTCATGGGCTGCTCGTCCGGTGGTGTCCAGGCGGGGGGCGTTCCGCTGGTTTTGTTCATTCTGCCCTGAACTTTTCGGGTCGGGTCGCATCACTCCTTGCCATGAAACGCCTCCTGATCGTCCTGTTTTCTGCGGCCGCCGTGCTGACCGGCTGTGCCACCCTCGACCAGCGCCAGCGCGCCTGGATCTTCCAGCCCTCGGACCGCAGCTGGTGGCGCGGGGAAGAGGCCGCGGCCGGCATGGACGATGTCTGGATCCACTTCCCGTCGCGGGAAACCGGGCAACCGGTGAAGCTGCATGGCCTGTGGCTGGCACACGAGAACGCCACCACGCAAGCGAATGCCCCCGTGCTGCTCTACCTGCACGGCGCGCGCTTCAACGTCACCGGCTCGGCCTTCCGCGCGCGCCGCATGCAGGAGCTGGGTTTCTCGGTGCTGGCCATCGACTACCGCGGTTTCGGCAAGAGTTCGCCGGGGCTGCCCTCGGAAACCATGGCCTACGAAGACGCCCGAGCCGCCTGGGACTGGCTGGGCCAGCAGTACCCCGGTCGGCCGCGCTACATCTTCGGCCACTCGCTGGGCGGCGCCATCGCGATCGAACTCGCGGCCCAGGTGGGCGACGAAGCGGGCACGCTGGTCGAAGGCGGTTTCACCTCCATCCCCGACGTGGTCAGCACCTTCAAGTGGGGCTGGCTGCCGGTGGGGCCGCTCATCACCCAGCGTTTTGAAGCGGTCAAGCGCGTGCCGGCGATCGGCTCGCCGCTGCTGGTAGTGCACGGCGGGGCCGACCGGCTGATCCAGCCCGAGCTCGGGCGGCGGTTGTTCGATGCCGCCACCGGGCGCAAGGCCTTCGTGCTGGTGGAAGGCGGCTCGCACCACAACACCAACTCGGTGGGCCAGCCGCAGTACCGGGTGGCCCTGACCGACCTGTTCGGGCTCCCTTAGCGCTGCACCGCCGGCCGCACAGGCCGGAACCCACGGGCCCATGCCACAGCACCAAATCAGTGCTTTCTGGCAGGTCGACCACGGCGCGCACCAATACAGCGCTCGATGCACCCAATCAATGCCATATCACTGGGCGAAATGCCGATTTTGCATAATCCAATGCACATTTTTGGAGCATTTAACGCATGAAGTACGCCTCGGTCCACGATTTTTTGTCCCACGTCGCCCTGCGCAATCCCAGCCAGCCCGAGTTCCTGCAGGCCGTCACGGAAGTGATGGAAAGCCTCTGGCCCTTCATCTCCGCCCACCCGAAGTACGCGGAACAAGGCCTGCTCGACCGCCTGGTTGAACCGGAACGCATCGTGATCTTCCGCGTGTCCTGGGTGGACGATCACGGCAGCGTGCAGGTCAACAAGGGCTACCGCATCCAGCACAGCATGGCCATCGGCCCCTACAAAGGCGGCCTGCGCTTCCACCCCTCGGTCAACCTGTCGGTGTTGAAGTTCCTGGCCTTCGAGCAGACCTTCAAGAACGCCCTGACCACCCTGCCCATGGGCGGCGGCAAGGGCGGCTCGGACTTCGACCCCAAGGGAAAGAGCCCGGCCGAGGTCATGCGCTTCTGCCAGGCCTTCGTGATGGAGCTGTTCCGCCACGTGGGCCCGGACACCGACGTCCCGGCCGGTGACATCGGCGTGGGCGGTCGCGAGGTCGGCTTCATGGCCGGCATGTACAAGAAGCTGGCCAACAGCGCCGCCAGCGTGTTCACCGGCAAGGGCCTGTCCTTCGGCGGCTCGCTGATCCGCCCCGAAGCCACCGGCTACGGCACGGTGTATTTCGCCGACGAGATGCTCAAGACCCGGGGCAAGTCCTTCCAGGGCATGCGCGTCTCGGTTTCCGGCTCGGGCAACGTGGCGCAGTACGCGGTCGAGAAGGCCATGGCCCTGGGCGCCAAGGTGGTGACCGTCTCCGACTCCAGCGGCACCATCGTGGACGAAGACGGTTTCTCGCCCGAGAAACTGGCCATCCTGATGGACGTGAAGAACCACCACTACGGCCGCGTGAGCGACTACGCCGCGCGCACCGGCGCGAAGTTCGAGGCCGGCAAGCGCCCCTGGCACGTGCCGGTGGACGTGGCCCTGCCTTGCGCCACCCAGAACGAGCTGGACGAGGCCGACGCTCGCACCCTGATCGCCAACGGCGTGATCTGCGTGGCCGAAGGGGCCAACATGCCCTCGACCATCGAAGCCGCCAAGGCCTTTGAAGCGGCCGGCGTGCTGTACGCACCGGGCAAGGCGTCGAACGCCGGTGGCGTGGCCACCTCGGGCCTGGAGATGAGCCAGAACGCGATGCGCCTGTCCTGGACGAGCGCCGAGGTGGACGGTCGCCTGCTGCAGATCATGCAGGGCATTCATGCCGCCTGCCTGACCCACGGCAAGCGCGCCGACGGCAGCGTGAGCTACATCGACGGCGCCAACATCGCCGGCTTCGTCAAGGTGGCCGACGCCATGCTGGCCCAAGGCGTCATTTAGCGCGGCCCTCGGCGGGTGAAACGCCGGCCCGCCCAGGCCCCTGGCCGCCACGCTCGGCCACCATCGCTTCTGCTACCCTCGACTGGATGTCCGCCAAGCCCTCTTCCATGTCGCCCGGCCTGATCGTGCTGGTGCTCTCGCTGCTGCTGGGTCTGCAACCCGTCACCACCGACCTTTACCTGCCCGCCCTGCCAGCGATGACCCGGGGCTTTGGCGCGGCGATGTCGCAGGCCCAGCTCACGCTGACCGCGCTGCTGCTGGCTTTCGGCCTGTCGCAGCTGGTGTGGGGGCCGCTGTCGGACCGCTTCGGCCGCCGGCCGGTGCTGCTGGGCGGCACGCTGCTCTATGTGGTGGCTTCGGTGGGCAGCACGTTTTCCGCTTCGATGGACCAGCTCATCGTCTGGCGCGCGCTGCAGGGCGTGGCCATGGGCGCGGGCGTGATGTGCGCGCGCGCCATCGTGCGCGATCTCTACGCCCCGGTGGACGGTGCCCGCATCATGTCCAAGGGCCTCACCGGTCTGGGTGTGATCGCCTGCGCGAGTGCGCCGCTGGGTGGCCTGCTGGCGCAGTATCTGGGCTGGCGCATGGCGCTGATGGCGTTAGCCGTGTTCGGCGCCGGCACGCTGCTGCTGGTGGCGCTGCGGTTCGAAGAATCCCTGGCACAGAAGAACCCGCGCGCGCTGGAGCCGATCACGCTGCTGCGCACCTGGTGGACCATCCTGCAGAACCCCACTTTCTGGGCTTTCACGCTGCTGGCCACCACGTCCTACGGCGGCCTGTTCACCTTCCTCGCCGCGTCTTCGTTCGTCTTCATCCAGGTGCTGGGCCTGTCGCAGCCGGCCTACGGTCTGGCCATGTTCACCATGTCGCTGAGCTACATCCTCGGCACCTTCATCTGCCGTCGCCTGCTGCCGCGCTTCGGCGTGCGCAAGACGGTGGCGCTCGCAGGCGTCTGCACCCTCACCGCCGGCACCAGCATGGGCCTGCTCGCGCTCGCGGGCGTGCAGCACGTGGCCGCCATCATGGTGCCGTTCTACGGCTTCATGCTGGCCCACGGCGTGCACCAGCCCTGCGGCCAGAGCGGCGCCGTCGGGCCGTTCCCGCAGGCCGCGGGCGCGGCTTCGGCGCTGAGCGGTTTCATGATGATGATCGCGGCCTTCTTCATGGGCGGCTGGCTGGGTAAAAGCCTGGCGGCCATCGCTCAGGGCCAGGGCAGCGTGCTGCCGCTGACCAACGGCGTCTGGTTCTGGAGCGTGCTGATCGCGGCCACGGCCTGGACGCTGGTTCAACGTCATGGCGACACGAAGACACCGCCCGTGAGAATGAATTCCGAGTCCGTCACATGACAACGAGCGAAGTGCTCGATTCCGAAGCGCGGCGGGGGTGCCTCGCCATCGCCGGGCCAACCGCCAGCGGCAAGAGTGCGGCCTCGCTGGCCATCGCACAGCGCTGGCCGGTGGAGATCATCAGTGTCGATTCGGCCCTGGTCTACCGCGGCATGGACATCGGCACCGCCAAGCCCACGCCCGCCGAGCTGGTCCAGGTGCCGCACCACCTGATCGACACCCTCGACCCACTGAACGCCTACAGCGCGGCCGGCTTTGTGGCCGACGCCACGCGGCTGATCGGCGAGATCCAGGCGCGCGGACGCACGCCGCTGCTGGTGGGCGGCACCATGCTGTATTTCAAGGCGCTGATGCAGGGCCTCAACCCGATGCCGCGCGCCGACGCCGCTGTGCGCCAGGCCATCGAGGCGCGCGCCGCCCAGCTCGGCTGGCCCGCGCTGCACGCCGAGCTGGCGCGGGTGGACCCGGTGACGGCGGCGCGCCTGTTCCCCAACGACTCGCAGCGCATCCAGCGCGCGCTCGAAGTGTTCGAGGTGTCGGGCCAGCCGATCTCGGCCTTCCAGACCGGGCCGGACGCGTCCACCCCCACCAGCCCGATCGCGCCCGGCGCCCTGCTCTCCCTCGAACCGCAGGACCGTGCCTGGCTGCACGCGCGCATCGCCCAGCGCTTCGACGCCATGCTGGCGGCGGGCTTCCTGGACGAGGTGCGGGCGCTGCGCGCGCGCGGCGACCTGCACCCCGACCTCCCGTCCATGCGCTGTGTCGGCTACCGCCAGGCCTGGGAGGCCCTGGACGCCCACGGCGAAACACCGAGCGCGCCCCAGCTCGCCGAGCTGCGCGACCGCGGCATCTTCGCCACCCGTCAGCTCGCCAAGCGCCAGATCACCTGGCTGCGCGCCATGCCGGAACGGGTGGTCGTGGCCTGCGACGTGCCCGATGCGCTGGCACAGGTGCTGCGGTGGGCCAGCCGCTGGCTGGACGCGCCCGCCAGAAAAGAAGCATGAGCCTCGTCATCCACAACCTGAGCAAACGCTATGGCGACACGCCCGTGTTCAGCCAGGTGAACCTGCGCGTCGAGCCGGGCGAGTTCATCGCCATCGTCGGCGAATCGGGCGTGGGCAAATCCAGCCTGCTCAACTGCATGGCCGCGCTGGACGACTGGAGCGAGGGCACGATCACGCACGACGGCTTGGACCTCGGCACGCTGGGCGAGGTGCAGCGCGCCCACTGGCGGCGCGAAAAGCTCGGTTTCGTGTTCCAGGCGTTTCACGTGCTGCCGCACCTGGACGTGGCGCAGAACGTGGGGCTGCCGCTGCTGCTGCTGAAGCGCCCGGACCCGGCGCGCGTGGCGCAGATGCTCGAAGCGGTGGGCCTGGGCGGACTCGGCGAGCGCCTGCCGGCCCAGCTCTCCGGCGGGCAGCTGCAGCGCGTGGCGATCGCCCGCGCCCTGGTGCACCGCCCCAGCCTGCTGCTCGCCGATGAACCCACCGGCAACCTCGACCCTTCCACCGCAGCGCAGGTGATGGGCGTGCTGCAGCAGCAGGCGGCCGACAGCGGCGCGGCGCTGGTGCTGGTCACGCACTCCGAGGCGGCCGCTGCGCGGGCGCAGCGCGTGCTGCAACTCACCGCGACGGGCTGCCGCTGAGCCTGCCCTGGTCGCGCTGACCACGTCGCGCTCAGCGACCTCACAGACCACCTTCCCCGCTCTCACCACCCACTGCTCTGACAGGGCGTGGCGTGGCGTGGCGGCTGTTGACGCACCGAAGCCCCATCGGCCAGCGCTTTCCAGCGCCCTTCACGGCCACAGTCAAACCATCTCACCCACACACATCCATTGCATTGATGTACCTTTATTGCATTGCAATCCTTTGCACCATTGGTACTTACCTGACTGTTGTACGGTGACTTCAGATCGAGTTACGTACCTGGAACAAGCGCCATTTCAAGGGTTTACACCAAATTACAAACGTTTGCACCAATGATCGAATGACGCCACTTTCCAACTGGGTTTTCACTTGTTTTTATGAAACTCAGATACCGGAAAGGTGTTTGTCAGTTCAATCCCATTCCTACTCCCGAGACAAATCCATGCAAAACTTCTTCAAACTGGCCGCTGTTGCTGCCCTCTGTTCCACCGCCGTTGCCGCCCACGCCGAACTGTCGCTCGATGCCAACCTCGAGCTCGACACCACCTACACCAACGCCGTCGATGCTCCGGCCAGCAACGCCCGCGAAAGCGACCTAGGCATGGGTGGCCGCGTGGAATTCAACGTCGGCGCCAAGGCCACCAACGGAGACGCCTTCGTGGCCGCCCGTGCCTCGCTGTTGCTGAAGAAGGACGGCGACACCGGCATGGACGACATGTGGGTGCAATTCGGCAACGCGGGCATGGACCTCAAGCTCGGCCGCTTCGAAGCCTACGACCTCTTCCCCGTGGGGAAGGACACCGTGGTCGAATACGCCGGCTACACCCCCTACCAGGCCAACATGCTGCGCGGGCGCAAAGGCCGCGACGTCGCCCACGGCGCGCTGGGCGTGAACGCAGCGCCCGGCCTGCGCTTTGAACTGGGTCTGGTCTACAGCAAGGACGAGGGCGAAGCCCGCGGCATCCGTCCGGCTGTGGGCTACACCACCGGCCCCCTGACCCTGCGCGCCGGCGTGGAGTCGGTCAAGGTCGTGGGCAGTGACGCCAGCACGGAAAACGGCGTCGGCCTCTCGGTCGGCTACGCCCTGAGCAAAGACAGCAACATCAATGTCAACTTCGCCAAGAAGGAAGACGACAAGACCATCGGCATCAACGCCATCATCGGCGCAGCCGGCATCGGCCTGGTCCACGGCAAGGGCGCCACCTCGGCCGACAAGGTCACCACCGTCTACGCCGCCTACAGCCTGCCGCTGTTCGGCGTGAAGGGCGCCACCATCACCCCCGCCCTGAGCTACTCCAAGGGTGGCACCGGCACCGACGACCAGGTGGCCGTCCGCGCCCGCATCAACTACGCGTTCTGACCCACGCGCTTCGCGGGCGAGGGGTCTGGCCCAGCCCGCACCGTTTTCTTCCAGGCAATCAGTTTCGCCCGGTGCTTCCAAGCCCGGGCGTTTTTTATGCCCACACGGCGGGGTATCTGCAGCGCGACCAGTGCGCGGCCCGCGGGGGTGAAATAATAAATTGATGTCACGCACACCTCCACACCTCCCCCCAGCAACGCCCACCACCGACACCGATCCCGCCCCGGCAGCCCTTGCGCCGCCCGACAAAGGACGCCGGCGCGTGCAGATGATCGACATCGCGCGCATGGCGGGCGTGTCCACCTCCACCGTCTCGCGCGCGCTCAGCGGCAGCGCGCTCATCCCCGAGGCCACGCGCAACCGCATCACCGAACTGGCCCGCTCGCTGCACTACCGCGTCAACGTGGGAGCGGCCAACCTGCGCAAAGGCGACGTGCAGACCATTGGTGTCGTGCTCCTGAGCGACAGCACGCAGATGATCTCCGACCCTTTCGTACTGGGCATCCTGGGTTCGTTGACCGATACGGTGAACGAGCTCGGCATGAACCTCCTGCTGACGCGCCTGCAGGAAAACCGCGAAGACCAGTTGCGCTCGATGGTCGAGTCGGGCCAGGTCAACGGGCTGGTCGTGATCGGCCAGCTCGCCCTGCACGACCACCTCAATGAGCTGGCAAAGCAAGGCATTCCCATGGCCGTGTGGGGCGCCAACCTGGACGGCGCCGCGTACCCCGTGGTGGGCGGCGACAACCTGCAGGGCGGCTACCTTGCCACCCGCCACCTGATCGAGAAGGGCTGCCGCCGCATCGCCTTCTTTGGCGACACCGCACACCCCGAGGCGGGTCTTCGCTTTCAGGGCTACACACAGGCCCTGCAAGAGGCGGGCATCGAACCCGACCCCCGCCTGCGGCAACACTACCTGTTTGGCGATGCGCGCATCCGGGAAACCATCGAAGGCTGGCTCAACCAGCATCTGGACTTTGACGCGATCTTCGCCTGCAGCGACGTGACCGCCATATCGCTCATGGGCGCACTGCGCGAGCGCGGCGTCCCGATTCCGGGGCAGGTGCGCCTGGTCGGGTACGACGACATCCTGCTGTCCATGCACGTCCACCCGACGCTCACCACGGTGCGCCAGCCCATCGAGCAGGCCGGCCGGGCGCTGGTCGCGCTGCTGTTCGAGTCCATGGCCGGCGCGCCGCGCCGCAACATCGTCCTGCCCACCGAGCTGATCGTCCGCGACAGCAGCCTTTAGCAGGGTCTGACCGGGCCTGCCCCGGTTATCCAGAAAGATGCCGCAACGGGGCGCGCGAGGCGTGCCCCCTGCCCTTGCGCGCGCCTCGCAGAACCGCCCGGGTGACCGCACATGTCTTCATCTAAGGGTAATTACCAAAATGCAATCGTTTGCATCGGTGCTCTAATTCCATCAGAAGCTGAATTCACCACCCAACCACCAGGTCCCCGCGCGCCCTCACACGTCCATGAGCCAATCCAATCTGCGCTTGCGCAACATCCAGAAGAGCTACGGGAAGGTCCATGTCATCCACGGCGTGGATCTGGACATTGATCCAGGCGAGTTCGTGGTGTTTGTCGGTCCGTCGGGCTGCGGCAAGACCACGCTGCTGCGCATGATCGCGGGCCTCGAAGACATCACCGGCGGCACCCTCAGCATCGCCGACCAGACCGTGAACGATCTGCCGCCGAGCGAGCGCGGCGTGGCCATGGTGTTCCAGAGCTACGCGCTCTACCCGCACAAGACGGTCTACGACAACATGGCCTTCGGCCTCAAGATCGCCAAGGTTCCCAAGGCCGACATCGACCGCCGGGTCCGTGAGGCCTCGGAGATTCTGCAGATCACCGAATACCTGGAGCGCTTGCCCAAGGACCTGTCGGGCGGGCAGCGTCAGCGCGTGGCCATCGGCCGCGCCATCGTGCGCGACCCCAAGGTGTTTCTGTTCGACGAGCCGCTGTCCAACCTGGACGCGGCCCTGCGCACCAAGATGCGCGTGGAGCTGGCGACCCTGCACCGCCGCCTGGGCGCGACCATGGTCTACGTCACCCACGATCAGGTCGAGGCCATGACGCTGGCCGACAAGATCGTGGTGCTCAACAAAGGCCGCATCGAGCAGGTGGGCGCGCCGCTGGAGCTCTACCACCGCCCCGCCACCCGCTTCGTGGCCAGCTTCATCGGCTCGCCCCAGATGAACTTCATGGAAGGCGCATACGCGCAGCAGTTCGGTGCCCATGCAGTGGGCGTGCGACCCGAGCACCTGCGCATCGACGCGGCGGGCCCGCTGGAAGGCACGCTGCGCCACGCCGAGCAACTGGGCAACGAGACCTTTGCCTATGTGGACGCCGGTCCGCTGGGCGATCTGACAGCGCGCATCGACGGTTCCATCTCGGTGGAGCCGGGCGAGCGCCTGAGGCTGGGTCACCAGCCGGAGCACCTGTACCGCTTCGATGCGGCGGGGCTGCGCATTTGACGGACCCCATCCCGGGGATACCAACCCATGGCGTCGCGGAGGGTCCGTGATGTCGACAGAGGAGCAACAAAAGATGTTCAAGACAAGCACCATCGCCGGGGCCGCCGCCCTGGCCCTGACATCCGTGAGTGGCGCGGCCATGGCCGCCGACTACAAGGGACCCGATCTGAAGGGCGAGGTGGTCACCATCACCTGCCCCTGGACCGGCGCCGAAGAAGGCATGTTCAAGAAGGTCATCGCCAACTTCGAGAAGGCCACCGGCGCCACGGTGAAGCACTCGTGCTCGCAGAGCTCCGAGCAGCAGATCGTGATCGACATCAAGGCCGGCTCGCCGTCCAACCTCTCCGTCTTCCCGCAGCCCGGCCTGGCCGCCAACATGGCCGCCGTCGGCGGCTTGGCGCCGCTGGGCAACAAGGCCCGCGACTGGGTCAAGGCCAACTACGCCGCCGGCAGCTCCTGGGCCGACCTCGGCACCTACAAGAACAAGGCCGGCAAGGACGAGTTCTACGGTTTCTTCTACAACGTGAACGTCAAGAGCCTGGTCTGGTACATCCCGGAGAACTTCAAGGAAAAGGGCTACAAGGTGCCCAAGTCCATGGAGGAGCTGCAGGATCTGAGCAAGAAGATCGCCGCCGACGGCGGCAAGCCCTGGTGCATCGGCCTGGGCAGCGACGCCGCCACCGGCTGGCCCGCGACCGACTGGGTCGAAGACATGATGCTGCGCACCCAGAGCCCGCAGGTCTACGACGACTGGACCAGCAACAAGATGAAGTTCAACGACAAGCGCGTGGTTGAAGCGATAGAGGCCTATGGCTGGTTCGCCCGCAACGACGCCTATGTGGACGGCGGCGCCAAGGCCGTGGCCACCGTGAGCTTCAAGGACAGCCCCAAGGGCCTGTTCGGCACGCCGCCCAAGTGCTACATGCACCGCCAGGGCAGCTTCATCCCCGCCTTCTTCCCCGACGGCAAGGCCGAAGACGCCGACTTCTTCTACTTCCCGTCCTATGCCGGCAAGCAGCTGGGCAACCCGGTGCTGGGCGGTGGCACGATCATGACGATCACCAAGGACAGCAAGGGTGCCCGCGCCTTCATGGAATACCTGCAGCACCCGCAAGCCCACGAGATCTGGATGGCCGAAGGCGGCTTCCTGACCCCGCACAAGGGCGCGGACCTGGCCAAGTACAAGACCAAGGCGCTGCGCAAGCAAGGCGAGATCCTGCAAGGCGCCACCACCTTCCGCTTCGATGGCTCCGACCTGATGCCCGGCGCCGTGGGTGCCGGCAGCTTCTGGAAAGGCATGGTCGATTATTCGGGTGGCAAGTCGGCCCAGGCGGTGGCCGACGACATCCAGAAGTCCTGGGAGGCACTGAAGTAACCCCCGGGAACGGGTCCCCCCGCGCCGCCTTCGGCGTCACCCCTCAGGGGGCGATGCCAGCGGCCCGGCGGAGCCGGTTCCGCGGCATCCTGGGTTCAGACACGCGCTCCGGATGCCCCTTTGCAGTTGTCTTCTTCCTACTTTGTTCAATGACCACTGGCCACCATGAGTGAATCGATCTTCCAGACCCTGCTGGCCGTGGTGGTCAGCGTCGGTTTCTGCCTGCTGTATTTCGCGGGCAGCAACTTCCTGCTGGACCGCATCGTGGCCCTGCCCTTTGCCGGCTCGCGCAACCGGCGCGAGGCCATCCGCTCGCACGTGCAGCCCTGGCTGTTCCTGGCGCCGGCCCTGCTGCTGCTGGGTGTGTACCTGGTCTATCCGCTGTTCGAGACCTTCCGCCTGAGCTTCTTCGACGCGGTGGGCCAGACCTTTGTGGGCCTGGCCAACTACGTCTGGGTGTTCAAGGACGACAACTTCCTCATCACCATCCGCAACAACTTCATGTGGCTGCTGGTGGTGCCCGCGGTGTCCACGGCCCTGGGCCTGGTGGTGGCCGTGCTGGCCGACCGCGTGTGGTGGGGCCATGTGGCCAAGACGCTGGTGTTCATGCCCATGGCGATCAGCTTCGTTGGCGCCAGCGTGATCTGGAAGTTCGTGTTCGACTACCGCGGGCCCGACGCCGAACAGATCGGCCTGCTCAACGCCATCGTCACCGGCATGGGGTTTGAGCCCCAGGCCTGGGTCACCCTGCCGTTCTGGAACAACTTCTTCCTCATGGCCATCCTGATCTGGATCCAGACCGGCTTCGCCATGGTGATCCTTTCGGCCGCGCTGCGCGGCGTACCCAACGACACCCTCGAAGCCGCGCGCATCGACGGCGCCAGCGAACTGCAGATCTTCTTTGAAATCATGGTGCCGCAGGTGATGTCCACCATCCTCGTGGTCTGGACCACGATCACCATCACCGTGCTCAAGGTGTTCGACATCGTCATGGCCATGACCGGCGGCCAGTGGGACACCAGCGTGCTGGCCAACCTCATGTACGACTGGATGTTCCGCGGCGGCGGCGACTACGGGCGCAGCTCCACCCTGGCCATGGTGCTGATGCTGGCCGTGATCCCGGTGATGGCCTTCAACATCCGCCGCTTCCGCGCCGAGGAGGCCCAGCGATGAAACTCAAACTCTCCCCCGCCACGCTGGCCGCCCATGCCCTGCTGCTGGTGATCGTGCTGGCCTGGGTGCTGCCGACCTTCGGCCTGCTGGTTTCCAGCTTCCGCGACCGCGAACAGATCGTGGGCAGCGGCTGGTGGACCGCGCTGTCCACCCAGACCCGGGCCGACATGCGCCGCACCGGCGGAGCCCAGAGCGTGGTGCCCGAGGGCGACCAGTTCGTGATCGCCGGGCGCCTGTTCCCCGAAGGCGCGTCGGTCAAGCTGAGCCGCTTCTCGCTCAAGTCGTCCAAACCGGACGAGTTCCGTGTCGGCGAGACCGTCGAGCTGGCCGATGCCCAGGTGTTCGACGACGAAGACGGCCGGCCCGACGGCACGCTCACGGTGGCCGCCGACGGCAGCTACCGGCTGGTGCTGAACCAGGCCTACGAGAGCGACCGCGGCGTGCGCATCTTCTTCGTGGCCGAAAAACCGCCCTCCTTCTCGACCACCAACTACCAGAAGGTGGTGGCGTCCGAAAGCGTGGGCGATGCCTTTCTCAACACCTTCAAGGTCACCATTCCCGCGACCTTCATTCCCATCCTGATCGCAGCCTTCGCCGCCTACGCCTTCAGCTGGATGGAGTTCCCCGGCCGGCGCTGGCTGTTCGTGGCGGTGGTGGGCCTGCTGGTCGTGCCGCTGCAGATGTCGCTGATCCCGCTGCTGCGGCTGTACAACGACCTCGGTGAAACGCTGGGCATGCCGTCCAAGTCGTACCTGGGCATCTGGCTGGCGCACTCGGCTTTCGGCCTGCCGCTGGCGATCTACCTGCTGCGCAACTACATCGCCTCGCTGCCACGCGACATCATCGAAAGCGCGCGCATGGACGGCGCCACACACTTCCAGATCTTCACCAGCATCGTGCTGCCGCTGTCCATCCCGGCGCTGGCGAGCTTTGCGATCTTCCAGTTCCTCTGGGTCTGGAACGACTTCCTCATCGCGCTCGTGTTCCTAGGCAAGTCCCCCGACCAGGTGGTGCTGACGATCCGGCTCAACGACCTGCTGGGCTCGCGCGGCGAGAGCTGGGAAATCCTCACCGCCAGCGCCTTCGTCTCCATTGCGGTGCCGGTGCTGGTGTTCTTCTCGTTGCAACGCTTCTTCGTGCGGGGGCTGCTCTCTGGCTCTGTGAAATAGGCACCCCCCTGCGCCGCTTTGCGGCTTCCCCCCAGGGGGGACGCACCCTTGGCCCGGCAAAGCCGGCGCCTCGGGTGCCCTGGAACGAACTCCTCTGCTTCTCTCCCGCATTTGTATTTAGCCAATGACCGATGAATTGACTTTTCCCGCCACCTTTGAATGGGGCTGCGCCACCGCCGCTTTCCAGATCGAGGGCGGTGCCCACCAGGGCGGCAAGCTGCCCAGCATCTGGGACGACTTCTGCGCGTTGCCCGGCCGCATCAAGGACGGCAGCGACGGCCTCGTGGCCTGCGACCACTACCACCGCTACCCCGAAGACGTCGCGCTGATGGCTTCGCTGGGCTTGCGGCACTACCGCTTCTCCATCGCCTGGACGCGCGTGATGGACGAGCAAGGCCGCCCCAACCCGGCGGGCCTCGATTTCTACCGGCGCCTGCTCGATCAACTGCAGCGGCACGGCATCACCCCCAACGCCACGCTGTTCCACTGGGACCTGCCCTCGCACCTCGAAGGCGGCTGGCTGAACCGCGACACCGCGCATCGCTTCGCCGACTACGCCGCCCTGATCGCGCGCGAGCTGGGCGACCGCCTGCCGCGCGTGGCCACGCTCAACGAACCCTGGTGCAGCGCCTTTCTCGGCCACGACCGGGGCGTGTTCGCCCCCGGCCAGCAAGACCGCGAGGCCTCGCTGGTCGCGGCCCACCACCTCATGCTGGCCCACGGCCTGGCGGTGCAGGCCTGGCGCTCGGTGCGGGCGGACACCGCGCTGGGCGTCGTGCTCAACCCCGAGCTCAGCGACCCGGCCAGCGACAACGCCGCGGACGTGGCGGCCGCGCGCCTGGCCGAACTCGAACGCAACGAGGTGTTCCTCAATCCCCTGTTTGGCCGCGAGTGGCCCGCCGAGATACTGGCCCAGATCGGCACGCGCGCGCACGAGCGCCGGCCCGAAGACCTGGCCATCTGCGCGCAGCCGCTGGACTTCATTGGCCTGAACTACTACACCCGCTCGGTCGCACGCGCGCCCGCCAGTGTCAGCGAAGCCCGCCGGGGCTATGCCCTCGTGCCGCCCACCGGGACCGAGCTGCCCCTGACCGACATCGGCTGGGAAATCTACCCAGCGGGCCTGGGCCGGGTGGTCCGCAACCTCAGCCGCCAATGGCCCCTGCCGCCGATCTGGATCACCGAAAACGGCGCCGCCGACAACACCGGCGTGAGCCAGGGCGAGTGCCACGACACGGTGCGCACGCACTACCTGCAGGCGCACCTGGCCGAGCTGTCCACCCTCGTCGAAGCGGGGTTTGACATCCGTGGCTACTACGTCTGGAGCCTGCTCGACAACTTCGAGTGGGCCGAAGGCTACAGCCAGCGTTTCGGCATCGTTCACGTCGACTACACCACGCAGACCCGCACCCCCAAACACAGCGCCCGCTGGCTGCAGACCCTCATGCAGCGTTGCGCGAGCACGGCCCCCACTCCCTGAAACTCCTCCCCTTCCGTTCATCCCACCCATGAACCCACAGAAAAAGCCTTCCCAGAACCACCCGTGGTGGCGCGGCGGCGTGATCTATCAGGTCTACCCGCGCAGCTTCCAGGACAGCAACGGCGACGGCATCGGCGATCTGGCCGGCGTCACCCAACGCCTCGACCACATCGCCGCGCTCGGTGCCGACGCCATCTGGCTCTCGCCCTTCTTCAAGAGCCCCATGAAGGACTTCGGCTACGACGTCAGCGACTACTGCGACGTGGACCCGATGTTCGGCACCCTGGGCGACTTCAAGGCCCTGCTGGCCCGCGCCCATGCGCTGGGCCTCAAGGTCATGATCGACCAGGTGCTCTCGCACTGCTCCGACCAGCACCCCTGGTTCGCCGAAAGCCGCGCCAACCGCGACAACCCCAAAGCCGACTGGTTCGTCTGGGCCGACGCCCGCCACGATGGCACGCCGCCCAACAACTGGCTGTCCATCTTCGGCGGCAGCGCCTGGCAGTGGGACACGCGCCGGCACCAGTACTACCTGCACAACTTCCTCACCAGCCAGCCCGACCTGAACTTCCACAACCCCGCCGTGCAGGACGCGCTGCTCGACACGGTGAAGTTCTGGCTGGAACTCGGCGTGGACGGCTACCGCCTCGACGCCATCAACTTCTGCTTCCACGACGCGGCGCTGCGCGACAACCCGGGGCGCGGCATGCCGCTGGTCGAAGACGCGTCGGCCGCGTCGTCCAACCCCTACTCGTGGCAGCACCACCGGTACGACAAGAGCCAGCCCGAAGCACTGGGCTTCCTGCGGCGCCTGCGCACCCTGGTGGACCAGTACGACGACACCACCATGGTCGGTGAGATCGGCGACGAGGCCGGGCTGACCATGGTGGCCGACTACACCGGCGGCAGCGACAAGCTGCACATGGCCTACTGCTTCACCCTGCTCGGCGCCTCGCACAGCGCCCCCTTCCTGCACGACGTGATCCATCAGTTCCAGCGCGTGGCGGGCGACGGCTGGCCCTGTTGGGCGCTGTCCAACCACGACGTGGCGCGGGTCGCCACGCGCTGGGGCGGCGAACACCCCGACCCGCGCCTGCTGCGCCTGGCCGCGGCCTTCCAGATGAGCCTGCGCGGCACCATCTGCCTCTACCAGGGTGAAGAGCTGGGCCTGACCGAAGCCAGCATCGCTTTTGAAGACCTGCAGGACCCCTACGGCATCAGCATGTGGCCCGAGGTCAAAGGCCGCGACGGCTGCAGAACCCCCATGCCCTGGGTCGCCGAGGCGCCCCACGCCGGCTTCTCCGGCGGCGAGCGCTGCTGGCTGCCGGTGCCGCCCGAGCACCGGCCTCTCGCGGTGGACCGCCAGCGGGGCGACGCCGGTTCACTGCTCAGCTACTTCACGCAGCTGCTCCACTGGCGCCGCGAGCAGCCCGCGCTGTGGCAGGGCGAGATGGACCTGCTGCCCGCGGGCGAACAGGTGCTGGCCTTCGTGCGCAACGCTGCCTCGCAGCGCGTGCTCTGCGCCTTCAACTTCAGCGACGCAGCGGCCTCGCTCGCCCTGCCCGCGGACTGGTCGGGCGCCCGCGTGCTCGACGGCAGCGGTCTGGGCGGCGCCCGCATCGAAGGCGGCGCCATCGTGTTCGAACCCTGGGGCGGGCTGTTCCTTCAGGCCTGAGCGGCTGAGGGCCGCACCGTGCCGTGGCCCTCCTGTACCCCGGCAGGCGCCCTGCCCGGCGACCCCTGCCGCCATCTGGAGGACACTCGCGTGTGTGACCGGGGCAACACCGCCTCGGCAAAATCAAAGCTTTTGTCCCACGCGAGACCCCAGGAACCGCCATGACCCTCCAGTCCCTGCCCACCACCCCGTTTGCCGGCCAGCTGCCCGGCACCTCCGGCCTGCGCAAGAAGGTCACGGTGTTCCAGCAGCCGCGCTACCTCGAGAATTTCGTGCAGGCGCTGTTCGATGTGCTGCACGGCGAATACCAGCCGGCCACCGGCCAGACCCTCGTGCTGGGTGGCGACGGGCGCTTTCACAACCGGGCCGCCGTGCAGACCATCCTGAAAATGGCCGCGGCGCGCGGCTACGCCCGCGTGCTGCTCGGCCAGGGTGGCATCCTGTCGACACCCGCCGCGAGCGCGGTGATCCGCTGCCACAAGGCGAGCGGCGGCATCATCCTCTCGGCCAGCCACAACCCCGGCGGCCCCGACGGTGATTTCGGCATCAAGTACAACGCGGCCAATGGCGGCCCCGCGCCCGAGAAGCTGACCCAGGCGATCTACGAGCGCACCCAGGTCATCGAGCGCTACCAGATCAGCGACGCGGCCGACATCAGCATCGACATGCAGGGCACCCAGCAGATCGAGGACATGACCGTCGAGGTGATCGACTCGGTGGAAGACCACGCGGCCGTGCTGCGCAGCCTGTTCGACTTTGACGCCATCCGCGCCCTGTTCGCCCGCGGCTTCCGCCTGCGCTACGACGCCATGTGGGCCGTCGGCGGCCCCTACGCCAAGGCCATCATCGAGGGCGAACTCGGCGCGCCCGCCGGCACCGTGGTGCACGCCGAGCCGCTGGAAGACTTCGGCGGCCTGCACCCGGACCCCAACCCCGCCTACGCCGACGACCTCGTGGCCCACCTCATGGCCGCCGACGCGCCCGACATGGGGGCTGCGTCCGACGGCGACGCCGACCGCAACATGATCCTCGGCCGCGGCTTCCTGGTCTCGCCCTCCGACAGCCTGGCTGTGCTGACGGCCCACGCGACACAGGTGCCCGGCTACGCCCGGGGCCTGGCCGGCGTGGCGCGCTCCATGCCCACCTCCACCGCGGTGGACCGCGTGGCGAAAGCGATGGACATCGCCTGCTACGAGACCCCCACGGGCTGGAAGTTTTTCGGCAACCTGCTCGACGCGGGCCAGGTCACGCTCTGCGGTGAAGAGAGCTACGGCACCGGCTCGGACCACGTGCGCGAAAAAGACGGCCTGTGGCCCGTGCTGTTCTGGCTCAACCTCGTGGCCGTGACCGGCAAATCGGTGGAAGAGCTGGTGCGTGGCCTCTGGCGCACGCACGGCCGCTGCGTGTACTCGCGCCACGACTACGACGGCATTGCCACCGAGAAGGCCAACGCGCTCATGAGCGAACTGCGCGCCCAGCTGCCCACGCTCGGCGGCACGACGGTCGCCGGCCAACCCGTCGCCTGGGCCGACGACTTCGCCTACACCGACCCGGTCGACGGCTCCGTGAGCCAGAAACAGGGCGTGCGCGTGGTGCTCGCAGATTCGTCCCGAGTGGTGTTCCGCCTCTCGGGCACCGGCACCGAAGGCGCCACGCTGCGCGTCTACCTGGAGCGCCACGAACCCGACGCCAGCCGCCACGACGTGCCGGCCCAGGAAGCGCTCGCACCGCTCGTGGCCCTGGCCGAAGCCGTGGCCCACATCCGGCAGCACACCGGCATGGACGCCCCGACCGTCATGACCTGAGACGGGTTCGCCTTCAAACGTACAAACGCGTTGGTTGGTTGACGCGACAGGATGCTTGAGGCTGACCTGAGGCAGTCGACCTGCATCGTCGGCTGACGGGTCTTGCAGAGACCGGGCATCGACCTTAGTCCTTTGCCAGCCGCTTTGCTTTCCTAGTCTTGTAGTCGATCGCGTGCTGGGTCGAGACCTGGATGTTCAGTTCCTGGAAGACCTGCTGCTTCTCGGCCTCCGCCGTCTTGTACATGTACATCCGGGTAAAGACGATCCAGCGAAGAACACTTTGAGCAAAGGCCTGCTTGGACACCCGCTCGTTGAGATTTCGCAAGTCTTGGACCGGAATGCGGTCCGGTGTCTCCAGCGCGCTGGCCATCCCTACGAGCTGGTTAGCGATAGTGTCGTTGCTGTCGACATAGCGCCTAATTGCTGGCGCCATGCTTTTGGAACCGACGGCTGAACCGATTCGGCGGATGAACCAGAACGAGAAACGCCCGATAACCTGGAAGACTTTTACTTTGACGGCGCGCTCCCGGTCAGCAGGACTCGCAGAGCCAACGTCGTCGAGCGCCGCGCTCAGTTCTGCCATGATGTGATCGGGTACCTCAGAGAAGGCTTCCACGAAAACTCGAAGTCCGCGCAGGCCGCCCTTAAAGAGGGAATCGATCAATTTCTGTTTGTCGTCCGTATCGATCGAACCGAAGTTCGCCTTCAATGCCATACCGAGAAGCTCGATGCCCTTGATCAGGCCATTTACTTCGGCCAGCAGTTTTAGTGCCGCCTGCTCTTCGGCTGAGGCGCTCTGAGAGTCGAGCCCTCCATTGACAGCGTCATCGAAGCTCTGTTCGATGCGCTGATCCTCGACCTGGGCTTTTTCGCGGCCATCCTTGCGTTTGGCCTCGTTAAAGACCAGGACAGGGGCCTTGTCGACCATTTTGTCTAACGCTTCGGTGTCCTGCTGGAACTGCAAGGGCGCGACTTTCGCGAAGCGGGAGTCCACTGCATCACGCAGTGCGTCGAACACGAATTGATCATTGCTGTGATGGGCGAGGAACAGCATGGCGTTGCCGTTCTCGCGGACATGCAGGTTGTCACAGCAGCGCCGAATGAACTGCAGCGTCTCCTCGTTCTGCAGATTCTTCGCCAGGTATCGCCCCAGGAAGAAGAAGTAGCTGTAGGGATAGCGGAAACCAACCTCGTCACCCAGTTCGAGGAAGAGATTCGTTTCGAGCAGCATGCGCTTACGGATCTCGAACTTGATTTCGAGGTCGAATTTCCTCTCAAAGGCATCGTGGAAGCCTCTGAGTTCTCGGTCTGTTAAGCGCTCCTTCTTGACTGAGTAGAGGAACCAGGCGAACTGCGAGCAGTAGTTGAGGATCTCATGCACGTGATCCTGGCGCACCCGGGGTTCCAGCGCCTGGAAGATCATGTACTCGTAGTAATGGCCCAGCGCGCTGTTCTCAAGCTCGCCGGCCCTGCCAACCTCGATGCTCTGCAGCAGGATCAGCACGTAGATGGGAAAAGATGGTACGAGGCCGCGGCCAACGACACGCGAGATAATCTTATCGGCCAGTTCGGCTTCCTGCTCGGGGCGTTGCCGATTTGCGTCCAGCCCGAACCACTTCGACACCAACTCGAAGCGCAGTCGGAAGCCGAATTCCAACAAACGCAACTGCACAAACGCACGCAACGAGCCTAGATCTGTCGTCAGCAAGGCCTCCTTTAAATCGAACGCCGAGTCGACGGTTGCGACGATCTTCAGAAACTGCTTGTCCAGATAGCCGAGCACGCTCGACATATAGCGATCGGGGAAACCGTAGCGGTCGAGGTTGTCCAGAAGCAGAATGCGTTTCTCGGGCTTTGCCTGCTGCACCTTGGCCACCGAATCATCGGCATATTGCTCGCTCGCGCAGCGCTCGATGAGGCGCTGGATCTCCCGCTCCGAGGAGCTCTTCAGGCGCACACCGTTGATGTAAATGGGGTAGAGCCCGCGCTCTAGGGCATCGGCGTACAGCCGCTTGAGCAATGCAGTCTTGCCGCTACTTTGATCGCCCTTGATGAGCGTCGATGCGGTGTCGCTGGCCAGCTCCTTTGACAGATCCCTGCTGGAGACGATGACGGGGTTCTCGTCGCCATCGTTTTCCTGCTCCAGCTCAGGGTAAACATAGAGATCTACCAAGTCCAATTTCTCGCGCGCCGAGTGCGATACGTTGGATCCAAGGTCGGTGATGAAGCTCTGCCAATCTGGCTTCAAGTTGACAACAGTAGCCTTGCTCGGCAAGGCCTGCACGAAGGGCTCACCCGTCGAGCGGTAGATCTCACCGTTCCAGTCGAACTCCGTAGTTTCAATGGTGTTGGCGTGGAAGTCGATAAGGGATGCATTGAATCCAGACAATGTAGATTTGCCGCGCTCCTGCAGCACCGCCCCCTCGATATAGAGCGTTAGCCCGGTTTCGCTGTCGTGGTTTGCGCCAGCGTTAGATTCGTGTTCGTGGCCTGTGAAACAGATCTCCGCGCATTCGCGGGTGAAACGGCGGAACTCTCTGTATTGACCCGAGGCGATCCAGTGTGCCGGGTGGTGCATCAGCAGGATCCGCAGGGCGCCGGTCGCGCCTGCACACTCACCATGGATTTTGGTGGGAAAACCTAGGCTGCCGGGCTCGGTGCGCATCTCACAGCTCCAAGCGTTGTTGACGCAGTGAATCTGCAGAGAATTGCCATCTACATCAATCGAGAAGGTGCGCCAAATCGGCGACTTCTTAGCGGCGGCTGCGGTCTCGATGCTCTTGGCGAACGCCTCGTAGGCGCCAAAGATGCTGACGCACTCCTCGACATCCTCAAGCTCGATGCTAGAGGCGTGTTCCGCCTTGAGGGTCTTTAGCACCCGGCTGCGCACCCGCGCCCGAGGTGAGTCGAAGTCGGCATCGTGGTTGCCCGGCACCGTAACGATGTCCAGCGCCTTGCCGTGGCGGCTCTCGATGTCATTCGCGACAGCTCGAATGAAATCCTTCGCCAGGTCGTACTCGGCTTCCTTTCCAGACTGGGCGATGTCACCCGTGACGATGAGGATCGCGCGCGTGGCCAACGGAAGCAAGGGCTGGACGGCTGCTGCGATTTCCGCAGTGCGCTTGAGCACCACATCTCCCGGCTCCTGAAAGTGGATGTCAGACAGCTGGACTAAAAGCACTCGCGACGTTGTGCCTACATTGAAATTTGCAGCCAAGTTTCCTCCTGATTTTCTTCTTAGCGCTGCCAATGGTACATGCCTACAGGCAGGCTATGCGCTCCCTTCCGGTGCGACGTCAGCGACCCGTGACGTGTAAGGGTTGTGCCTTGGTGCGTTCGACAATCGAGCAGCGGCTCGGCACGAATCGCGTTGTGGAGGTCCTTCGGCCGCCATGCACGAACGACTGTTTTGTGCCAGGTAACGTGAGTACGGTCGATGCTGGTCACCGGCAGCTCCCGCTGCACACCGGCCGCAGACCGCGAGTCACCGACCGGCTGCGGGTCGACTGCTCGATTCGGTGAGAGCGCCTTCGATGTCTTCACTCACGGCTCCCGCCGCCTTCGATGTCTTCACTCACGGCTCCCGCCTTGTTCTGCGCTTGAACGTGAACCCGTATGAGCCTCTGCCGCGTCAGCTCTTCAGAAAAATCTCGTGGTCCGGCGCAAAACAGGCGTGCAGCGGCAGCAGCGCCCCGCCCAGCGCGCGCGCGTCCGAGCCGATGCTGCCGATCTCCAGCCGGGGCATCTGCTGCAGGCCTTCCCAGTTGTAGGCCTTGAGCGCTTCGCCGGTGCGCGCCCAGAGTTTGCGCAGCAGGTCGGGCGCGACCACGCCGTCGATCACCACCGCCTCCACGTCCAGGAACGCGGTGCCGGCCACGATGCAGTGCGCCAGCGCCAGGGCGGCGCGGGCGACCCACTCGCGGGTGTACGGCAGCCAGGGCGCCTGCAGCGCGCGCGCGTCGTAGGCGGCCATGGGGTCGAGCGCGTGCTCGCGAAAGCGCTGCTCCAGGTCCCACAGCGAAGCCTGGCTGATCAGCTGCGGTGGCAGCTCTTTCATGTCGGCCGTGGCCACCTGCAAGGGCAGCGAGGCCACGGCCCCGGCGTTGCCGTTGACGCCGCGGTGCAGGTGCGAATTGAGCACCAGTCCGCCGCCGACAAACGTATCGAGGAACAGGTAGAGAAAACTGCGGATGTCCCGGCCCTTGCCCTGCAGCAGCTCGGCCACGCAGGCGGCCGAGGTGTCCTTGGCGAAACTGATCGGCAGGTCCGTCAGGGCCTGCACTTCGGCCACCAGGTCGATCTGGTTCCAGGCCAGGGACTGGGCCTCGGTCAGGCCCAGCATGCGGTGCCAGCCCCCGAGCTGGAACGGCGCAGCCACGCCCACGCCGACCACCCGATCGCGCAGCGGGCCCAGCCCTTCGAGCAGGCGGTTCAGGTTGGACTTGATGGCCGGCAGCAACACCGGAACATCGGGAAAGGCGTAGTCCAGCACCAGGCGCTCGCGCACCCGGCCGGTGAAGTCGACCAGCAGCCAGTCGGCGCTGCGGCGCCCGATCTTGATGCCGATGGCAAACGCGCCATCGGGGTTCAGCCCCAGCGGCACGGAAGGCTGGCCCACGCGCCCCCGCACGGGGGCGCCACGGCTCAGCAGTTGGTCTTCGTCGAGCCGGGCGGTGATCAGGCCAATGGTCTGCGCGGTCAGGCCGGTCAGGCGCGCGAGATCGGCCTTGGCCAGGCTGCCATGCGCCCGCAGCGTCTGCAGCACCACGCGCTCGTTGAACTGGCGCATGCCCACCTGGTTGGAGCCGCGCGGGCGCAAGCGGGACGCGCCCTGGGCATCGGCTGCGGGCGCGTCGGAGGAGTCGGTTTCAGTGGTGTGGTTCACAGCCATTGAGTGTGGCACGTTCAACACCGCATTCAGGCCCTAAGCGCTTCACCCAGGACGCCTTTTCGCAGGATGAAGTTGCCCCAGGGCTCCAGCTCGCCGGTGACGACGATGGCGTAGGCCTTTTTCACGCGCTCGTAGAACGCGTAGCGCTCCACGGCCTCGGCCTGGCCGTCCTGCAGGCCCTCGGCGGCCAGCACCGCCAGCGTTTCGCGCTGCAGGGCCGAGCGGTAACCGGGCTCGGTACCGCCGACCTGCATGTAGGCAACAGGGTGCGGCACGTCAGCGGCCAGCGGCAGCACGCTGGCCACCGCCCGCACGGTGCGCGCCATGCCGATGCCCGGCAGGCGCAGCACCGGTTTTCCTGCGCCCAGGCTCATGGCGGTGAAGTTGGCGTCGGCCAGCACCACCGCGTCGTCGTGGCCCATCTCGGCCAGCAGCTTGAGCAGGTCCGGGCTGAGCAGGGGATCAATGCCTTTGAGCATTTCGGTCTTTCAAACAAACTAACAACTGCCAAGAACGCCACACAGGCCAACCCAGAACACCGCGGAACTGGCTTTGCCAGGCCGCTGGTGTTGCCCCTTGAGGGGCGGAGCGGCTACACGCAGTGAGCAAGCGATGGGGGTGGGCACAGTTCAGGCCAGGGCTTCGGGCGGCAGATCTTCCACCGACTTGGCACCCGTCATCACGGCCACGGTGTCGCTCATGCTGATGTGTTTCGGGTCCACCACCGCCGCGCGTTTGCCCAGGCGGGCGATGTGGATGCGGTCGGCGATCTCGAAGACGTGCGGCATGTTGTGGCTGATCAGGATCACGGGCAGGCCCTTGTCGCGCACGCGGCGGATGAGTTCGAGCACCATGTTGCCCTCTTTCACGCCCAACGCGGCGGTGGGTTCGTCCATGATCACCACGTGCTGCGCGAAGGCCGCCGCGCGGGCCACGGCCACGCACTGGCGCTGGCCGCCCGAGAGCGTTTCCACCGCCTGCGTCATGGAGCGGATGCCGACCTTCAGGTCGTTCATGCGCGCGATGCTTTCTTCCAGCATCTTCTTCTTGTCGATCATCTGCAGCACGCTGCCGAGGAAACCGGGGCGGCGGATTTCGCGCCCGAGGAACAGGTTCTCAGCGATGGTCATGGCCGGGGCCACGGCGAGGTCCTGGTAGACCGTCTCGATGCCGGCGCGGCGCGCGTCGATCGGGCTCTTGAAGTGGGCGCGGGCGCCGTCGAGGTAGATCTCGCCTTCGTCGGGGATCGTCGCGCCAGCCAGGCACTTGATCAGCGAGGACTTGCCGGCGCCGTTGTCGCCGATCACGGCCAGGATTTCCCCGGCGCGCAGTTCGAAGTCGGCACCGTCGAGCGCGGTGACCTGGCCGTAGCGCTTGACGAGGCCCTTGGCCTGGATCACGAGCGGGCTTTGAGCGTTGGGTGCGGTGGACATCAACGGACTCCTTTGCGGGACATCTGGTCGGTCATCACAGCCAATATGACGAGGATGCCGGTAACGAGAATCTGGTAAACGGAAGACACGCCCATGAGCGTCAGGCCGTTGCGGAACACGCCCACGATCAGCGCGCCCACCAGGGTGCCGAGGATGATGCCGCGGCCACCAAACAGGCTGGTGCCGCCCAGCACCACGGCGGTGATGGCGTCGAGGTTTTCGGTCTGCCCGGCGTTCGGGTCACCGGCGCCGATGCGCGCCACGGAGAGCAGCGAGGCCAGGCCGTAGAACACGCCGGCCAGCACGTACACGCCCAGCAGCACCTTGTCGGTGGAGATACCGGTCAGGCGGGTGGCCTCGGGGCTGTTGCCCACGGCGTAGATGTGGCGGCCCGGCGCGGTCTCACGCAGGAACAGCCAGGTGATCAGGTACAGCGCGAGCATCAGCACCACGCCGTAGAGGATGTTGGTCTCGCCGATGCGGAACGAGTTGCCGAGCCAGGTCAGGCCGTCGGACACCTCGGTGACGGTCTGCGAGCCCGAGTACAGCTGGGTGATGGCGAACGCGATGTTCAGCGTGCCCAGCGTGACGATGAAAGGTGGCAGCTTGGCCTTGGTGACCAGCAGGCCGTTGATCAGACCGAAGCCGGCCGTGGCGGCGATGCCCAGCGTGATCGCGACCGGGGCGGAGAGCCCGAAGTCGGCGCCCATCTTGGTCATCACGATGCTGCCCAGCGCCATGATCATGCCGCACGACAAGTCAATGCCCGCGGTCAGGATGATGAGCGTCTGGCCAATGGCGATCGTGCCCACCACCATGACCTGCTGCAGGATCAGCGAGAAGTTCTGCAGCGTCAGGAAACGCTCGTTCTGCGTGGCAAAGAACAGGCAGGCAAAGATCAGGGCAATAAACGGCCCGAGCGTGCCCATGGGCGGAAGTTTGGCTTTGATGGCATTCATGGCGGTGGCCCGTCCAATCAGAGAAGAAGAAGTTGCAGCGCAGGTGAGACAACTGGCTACAAGCGGAGGCCCGTCTGATGCAGGCTCTCTATCAGTCAAGAGCAGGAGTCTGTGCGCCAAGCGAAGCGAGGCGCTCCCCCAGTCCAGGGGCAGCAAGGGTCCGGCTTTGCCGGCCCCAGGTGCCGTCCCCCCTCCAAGCGCCAAAGGCGCGCCAGAGAGGGGGGAAGCCGCGCTAGCGGCGCAGGGGGGAGAACCTTATTTATTCCCCCAGCACAGGTCCATGCCCGTCTTGACGTCTTTGCTCTCCACGCCCGCCACCGCCTTGCCCGCGATCAGGGTCACGCCGGTGTCGGTGTAGCCGCTGACCTTCTTGCCGGTCTTGGCGTATTCCACGCCCGCGGCCACGCCCATGGCGGCCATCTTCAGCGGGTACTGCTGGCTGGTCGCGGTGATCACGCCCGCGCCCACGTCCTTGACGCCGGTACAGCCGCCGTCCACCGAGACGATGACCACGTCTTTTTCCTTGCCGGCGGCCTTCAGCGCCTTGTAGGCACCGGCGGCGGCGGGTTCGTTGATCGTGTACACCAGGTTGATGCCGGGGTTCTTCTGCAGGCAGTTTTCCATGCCGGTCTGGCCCTTGGCGGCGTCACCGAAGCTGTCGGCCATGCACGCCACGCCCGCGGCGGCGCCGCCGAGGTTGTTGCTCTTGGCATCGGGGGCGGTCAGGCCGAAGCCCTTCAGGAAACCGTTGTGGCGCTGGGCGCCCACCGGGTGGCCGGGGAACAGGTCGAGCGTGGCGATGACCGGCTTCTTGCCCGCCATGGCCACCTTGGCGTACTGACCGATCAGCACGCCGGCCTTGTAGTTGTCGGTGGCGAACAGGCCGTCCACGGCGGTGGCCGGGTCGGTCGGGCTGTCCAGTGCGATCACCTGCACGCCCTGCTGCTGCGCGCGCTTGATGGCGGGGATGATGGCCTTGGCGTCGCTGGGGGTGATCAGGATGGTCTTGGCACCGGCGGCGATCATGTTCTCCATGGCGGTCACCTGGCCGGCGTTGTCGCCGTCGGTCTTGCCCGCGGCCGACAGCAGCTTGGCGCCGAGCTTGGTGGCTTCGGCGGTGGCGCCCTCTTTCATCTTCACGAAGAAGGGGTTGGACTCGGTCTTGGTGATCAGGCCGATGACGGGCTGCGACTGGGCGGCGGCAACGCCAACGGCCAGCGTCAGGGCGGAAAACACGAAGGCGGGTGCGAGTTTTTTCATGGATGTCTCCTCGAAGGGATGGAAGATGGGCGGAAGGTACACAGGCTCGGCAGTCAGTCTCTTGGGGTTTTCACGCTGTCTGCTGCGGAGTGACTGAACTATATTTCGGTTCAGGTTAATAAATCAACTGGATTTAGTTATGGTTTTCCCTAGTTCATCTGCCCCCATTCAAGTCGCCACCGCCGGCGAAGCCCTCATCGACATGATCACGGAATCCGACGGACGGTTGCGCCCCTGCGCCGGTGGCGCGGTCTACAACCTCACCCGCGCGCTCGGGCTGCAGGGCGTGGGCACGCTCTACCTCAACCCGCTCTCGCAGGACCGCTTCGGCCGCCTGATGGCCGACGCGATCCACGAGGCCCGCGTGACGCTGGCGCGCGAGACGCCGGTGCACGAGCCCACCTCGCTCGCGCTGGTCGGCCTGGACGCCGAGGGCAAGGCCAGCTACAGCTTCTACCGCGACGGCGTGGCCGACCGCCAGGTCAACGCCGCCGAGATGACGGCGCAGTGCGCGACCCAGCCGGGTCTGAAGGTGGCGGTCACCGGCTGCCTGGCCCTGGTCGCCGACGACAGCCCCAAATACCTGCCCTGGCTGCAGGCCCAGCGCGCCGCCGGCAAGCTGGTGGTGGTGGACGCCAACCTGCGCCCGGCCATCGTCCCGGACATGGCCGCCTACCAGGCCAGCGTGATGGCCGCGCTCGGCCAGGCGCACATCGTCAAGGTCAGCGACGACGATCTGGTCACGCTCGGCTTCACCGCGCCCGATCCGCTGGACGCCGCGCGCGAACTGCTGCAAGCCACCTCGGCCACCTGGCTGGCGCTCACCCTGGGCCCCAAGGGCGCCGTGCTGCTGCACCGCGACGGCCGGGGCTGGAAAGCCGCCGAGTCGGCGCCGGTTGCCGTGGTGGACACCGTGGGCGCCGGCGACTGCTTCCTGGCCGGCCTGCTGGTGGCCCTGCTCGAACGCCCGGCCATGCAGAACGCTGCCCGCGCCGATCAGCTGGTGCTCGACAGCGGCGACGTGCAACAGATCCTGGGCCGTGCCGTGGCCAGCGCCAGCCTCTGCGTGATGCAGACCGGCTGCGTGCCGCCCAGCCGCGACAAGGTCGTTGAACGCGTGGCCACGCTGCGACCCATGTTCCGATCGCTTTGAACCTTGTCGCCCTGGCCAGCACGAACATTGCATGTTTCCCGGGGCGCCTGGCGCAGAAAGAAACCCGCTTGTAACTTGATTACACTAAACTCCTTCAAATCGCGTAACTAAGTTAGACCCATGGCCACATCCACACCCTCCCAAACCCCTGAGGCCCCGCTCGATCTGGTGATCTTTGGTGGTGTGGGCGACCTCTCGGTGCGCAAGCTGCTGCCCGCGCTGTACATGGCCCACCTGCACAACAACCTGCCCGGGTCCACGCGCATCCACGCCCTGGGCCGCCAGGTCTGGGACCGTGCCGCCTTCCTGGCCTTCATCCAGGAAAAGGTGCCCGGTTTCATCGGCAGCAAGGCCTACAACGACAGCGCCTGGGGCAGCTTCGTGCGCCGCCTGAACTACGTCTGCGTGGACGCCACCGACGCCAGCGACTTTCCCGGCCTGGGCGCCGAACTGCAGACCGGCTCCGACCGCGTCTATTACCTGGCCACCGCCCCCAGCCTGTTCACCGGCATCTGTGCACACCTCGGTGGTGCGGGCCTGATCGATGCACGCTCGCGCGTGGTGCTGGAAAAGCCGCTCGGCCACGACCTCGAATCGGCGCGCCAGATCAACGAAGACGTCGGCCAGCACTTCCAGGAACAGCAGATCTTCCGCATCGACCACTACCTCGGCAAGGAGACGGTGCAGAACCTGATGGTGCTGCGCTTTGGCAACACCATCTTCGAGCCGCTCTGGCGCAGCCCCTACATCAAGAGCGTGCAGATCACCGTGGCCGAGAGTGTGGGCGTGGGCAGCCGCGCCGGCTTCTACGACGGCACCGGCGCCATGCGCGACATGGTGCAAAACCACCTGCTGCAGCTGCTGTGCATCGTCGCCATGGAGCCGCCGGTGTCGCTGGACCCCGACGCCGTGCGCGACGAAAAGCTCAAAGTGCTGCGCTCGCTGCGCCCCATGACCATGGCCGACGTGGCGCGCGACACCGTGCGTGGCCAGTACAGCGCCGGCGCCTCCAACGGCGATGCCGCCGTGGGCTACCTGCAGGAAGACAACATCCCGCCCGAGAGCAGCACCGAAACCTTTGTGGCCCTCAAGGCCCACATCAACAACTGGCGCTGGGCCAACGTGCCGATCTTCCTGCGCACCGGCAAGCGCATGGCCGAGCGCCGCTCGGAGATCGTCATCGAATTCGCCGAACTGCCTTTCACCATCTTCGGTGACTCGCCCCACCAGTCGGTCAACCGCCTGATGATCCGCCTGCAGCCCGAGGAACACATCCAGCTGCAGATGATGGCCAAGGAACCCGGCAGCGGCATGAAGCTGCGCCCGGTCAACCTGAACCTCGACCTCGAATCCGCCTTCTCCGAGCGCCGCGCCGAGGCCTACGAACGCTTGCTCATGGACGTGATCAAAGGCCGACTGACCCACTTCATGCGCCGCGACGAACTCGAAGCCGCCTGGACCTGGGTCGAACCCATCATCGACGGCTGGCAACAGCTCAATGAAAAGCCCAAGGCCTACACGGCGGGCAGCTGGGGACCGGCGGCTTCTTCGGCTTTGATGGCGCGGGAGGGTTCTTCGTGGGTAGAGGAATCATGATCTCCGAACACCCCAACGCCACCCCCGCGGCCACCGCCGAGCACATCGCCAACGCCCTGCGCACCGCCATCGCCGCGCGCGGTCAGGCCAGCCTCGCGGTCTCGGGCGGCAAGTCACCCATCCCCTTGTTCGAAGCATTGCGCGAGCAGGACCTCGACTGGTCGAAAGTCACGGTGGTGCTGGTGGACGAACGTGTGGTCCCGCGCGACCACGCCGACAGCAACACCGCCCTGGTGGCCCGCCACCTGCTGCAAGGCCGCGCCGC
This sequence comes from Betaproteobacteria bacterium HGW-Betaproteobacteria-9, assembly GCA_002842215.1. Taxonomy (GTDB): domain Bacteria; phylum Pseudomonadota; class Gammaproteobacteria; order Burkholderiales; family Burkholderiaceae_C; genus Hydrogenophaga. The sequence continues at coordinate 151,597 of PHCC01000007.1, forward strand.
CGCGGCGCGCTTCCAGCTGTTCTTCCGCGAACTCGCTCCGACCTTCAACGCCGAGGTGCTGGACGCCCTGGTGCGCGACGCCGAAGAACGCATCACTTCCCTGCCCTGGCCGCTGGACGTGGCCGTGCTCGGCATGGGCGAAGACGCCCACACCGCTTCGCTGTTCCCCGGTGCCCCCGGCTACGCCCGCGCCATCGCCACCGATGAACGCCTGGCCTGGGTAGTGCCACACACCGCGCCCCATGCGCGCATCAGCTTCACCCTCAGCGCCCTGCTCGCCGCGCGCGAGCTGGTGCTGTCCATTGCTGGCGAGAACAAGCTCGCCGTTTACCGCCGCGCCGCCCAAAAGGCCGACGAGGCACTTCCGATCTCTCTGGTGATCAACCAGACCCAGGCGCCACTCAGCGTCTGGATGAACTGAACAGGAAAACCCCATGACCACGCCCCTGCACCCCGCCATCGAACGCGTCACGAAACGCATCACCGAACGCAGCGCCGACACGCGCGGCGCCTACCTCGCCAGCATGGCCGCGCAACGCAAGAACGGCACCCAGCGCGGCGGCATGGGCTGCGCCAACATGGCCCACACCACGGCCGCCCTGCCGGCGGCCGACAAGCTGAAGATCCACGCCGAGCGCGCGCCGCACGTGGGCGTGATCACCGCCTACAACGACATGCTCTCGGCCCACCAGCCCTACGAGCACTACCCCGAGCTGATCCGCGGCCACGCGCGCGCGCTGGGCGCCACGGCGCAGGTGGCGGGTGGCGTGCCGGCCATGTGCGACGGCGTCACGCAGGGCGCGTCCGGCATGGAGCTGTCCCTCTTCTCGCGCGACGTGATCGCCCTGGCCACCGCCGTGGGTCTGTCGCACAACGTGTTCGACGCCGCGCTCATGCTCGGCATCTGCGACAAGATCGTGCCCGGCCTGTTCATCGGTTCGGTGCAGTTCGGCCACCTCAGCACCGTGTTCGTGCCCGCCGGCCCCATGGTCAGCGGCCTTTCCAACGACGCCAAGGCCAAGGTGCGGCAGCAGTACGCGCAGGGCCTGGTGGGCCGGGACGCGCTGCTGGAAAGCGAGGCCCAGGCCTACCACGCGCCCGGCACCTGCACCTTTTACGGCACCGCCAACAGCAACCAGATGCTGATGGAAATCATGGGCCTGCACCTGCCGGGTGCGTCGTTCGTGAACCCCGGCACCGAGCTGCGCGAACTGCTGAGCAAGGCCGCGCTGGAACGCGCGCTGGCCAACACCGGCAAGACCGGCCAGCCGGCCATCTGCATGGCCGACATCGTGAGCGAAAAGACCATCGTCAACGGCATCATCGGCCTGCTCGCCACCGGTGGCTCGACCAACCACACCATCCACCTCGTGGCGATGGCCCGCGCCGCCGGCGTGCTGATCGACTGGGACGACTTCGCCGAACTCTCGGCCGTGGTGCCGCTGCTGGCCCGCGTCTACCCCAACGGCAGCGCCGACGTGAACCACTTCCACGCCGCGGGTGGCATGGGCTTCCTGATGCAGGAACTGCTGACCAACGGCCTGCTGCACGGCGACGTGACCACCGTCATGGGGCAGGGCCTGGGCGCCTACGCGAACGAGCCCTGCCTGCAGGACGGCCAGCTCGCCTGGCGCCCGGTGCCTGCGGTGAGCGGCGACACCAGCGTGCTGCGCCCGGTGAGCGAACCCTTCAGCGCCGACGGCGGCCTGCGCCTGCTGCAGGGCAACCTGGGCCGCAGCGTGGTCAAGGTCTCGGCCGTCAAGCCCGAGCACCGCGTGGTGCGCGCGCAGGCCGTGGTGGTGAGTGATCAGGCCGACCTGTTGGCCCTGTTCAACGCCGGAAAGATCAACAAGGACCTGATCGCCGTCGTGCGTTACCAGGGCCCGCGCGCCAACGGCATGCCCGAGCTGCACAAGCTCACGCCGCCGCTGGCCGTGTTGCAGGACAAGGGCTTCAAGGTCGCGCTCGTCACCGACGGTCGCATGAGCGGCGCCTCCGGCAAGGTGCCCGCCGCCATCCACCTCAGCCCCGAGGCCTTGGCCGACGGCCCGATTGCCCGCGTGATGGACGGCGACTGGATCACGCTCGACTGCGAGCGCGGCGTGCTGGAGCTGGAAGTGGACGCCGCCACCTTGGCCGCCAGAACGGTCAGCCACCCCAACCTGAGTCACAACGAACACGGCACCGGCCGGGAACTCTTCGGCCTGTTCCGCGCCCACGCGAGCACCGCCGAATCCGGCGCGTCTCCGCTCTTCGGCGACCGCCCATAAATTGGACACAGACATGACCACCACCTGCTTCACCCGCCCCGCCTTCACCTCCCGCGTCGTGCCCGTCATCGTGCTCACCGACCCGGCCCATGCCGTGCCGCTGGCCCATGCCCTGCTGGAAGGCGGCATCGACGTGATGGAGATCACCCTGCGTTCCGACGCCGCGCTCGCCAGCATCGAAGCCGTGGCCAAGGCCGTGCCGCAGATGCACCTGGGCGCCGGCACGGTGACCCGCGTGGCCGAGGTGCAGCGCGTCATCGACGCCGGCGCCACCTTCGCCCTTTCACCCGGTGCGACCGACGCGCTGGTCGAAGCCGTCAAGGCCGCCAAGCTGCCCTTCATCCCCGGTGTGATGACACCCGGCGAAGTGATGCACCGCCGCGAGCAAGGCTTCTCGCTCATGAAGCTGTTCCCCGCTCAGCAGGCCGGCGGCATGGGCATGCTCAAGGCGCTGGGCGCACCGATCCCGGACGTTGCGTTCTGCCCCACCGGCGGCGTGAGCCCCGAAAACCTGAAAGACTTTCTGAAACTGCCCAACGTGGCCATGGCCGGCGGCAGCTGGCTGACCCCTGCCAACGCACTGGCGGCCGGCGACTGGGCTTACATCACCCAGCTGGCTCGTGGCGCAACCGAACTCGCCGCTGGGTAATCCTCCCCGCGCCGCTTCGGATCACCCCCCAGGGGGCGATGCCAGCGGCCCGGCCAAGCCGGTTCCGCAGCATCCCGGCTCAACGCCTCATGCGAAACTCTGCAGTGAATTGGAAGCACCCATGAGCACTCTTTTCCCCTCCCCCACCACCCTCCCCGTCTGGCAGCAGCTCGCCACCCTGGCCGCCGCCCCGCAACCCCACCTGCGCGACCGCCTCGCCGCCCCCGGCCGAGAGCAGCAGATGCAGGCCTGCGCCGCCGGCACCGGGATCCGGATCGACTTCAGCCGCCAGGCGCTGGACGGCGCCGTGTGGGACGCGCTCATGGATCTGGCCCGCCAGGCCGGCGTGGAGCGCCAGCGCGACGCCATGTTCCGAGGCGACGTGATCAACACCTCCGAACAGCGCGCCGTGCTGCACGTGGCGCTGCGTGGCACGCCCGGCGCCAGCGGCAGCGATGCGCCCTGGGGTGCGGACATCCAGCAGCAGGTGCAAACCGAGCTGGACCGTGTCTGCGCTTTCGCCGACCGCGTGCGCGCGGGCACCGTGAAAGGCAGCACCGGCCTGGCCATCACCGACGTGGTGAACATCGGCATCGGCGGCTCCGACCTCGGCCCGCGCATGGCGGCCGACGCGCTAGCGCCCCTGTGCAGCGACGGCAAGACCGGCGTGCGCGTGCACTTCGTCAGCAACCCCGACGCCTGGGCGCTGCACAGCACGCTGCGCGGTCTGGACCCGCAGAGCACGCTGATCGTCGTCGCCAGCAAAACCTTCACCACGCAGGAAACCATGACCAACGCCGCCTCCGCACGGCGCTGGCTTCAGGACGCCGGCATCGAAGGCGCTGCGCAAAGCCCGCACCTGGTCGCCATCACCGCCGCGCCGAAAAAATCCGGCGCGGCCGGCTACCCCGCCGAACACACCTTCACCTTCTGGGACTGGGTCGGTGGTCGCTATTCGCTGTGGTCCGCGCTCGGCCTCCCGCTTGCGATCGCCATCGGGTCAACCGCCTTCCGCGAATTCCTGGCCGGCGGCCAAGCCATGGACGCGCACTTCCGCAGCGCGCCGCTGGCGCAGAACCTGCCCGTCATCCTCGCCATGAGCGGCGTGTGGAACCGCAACTTCCTGCTCTGCCCCACCCAGCTGCTCTCCACTTACCCCAGCCGCCTGGTGCGCTTCGCGCCCTTCGTGCAACAGATGGACATGGAAAGCAACGGCAAGCGCATCCGCAAGGACGGCCAGCCCTGCAACACCGACACCGGCCCCATCATCTGGGGCGGCCTCGGCATCGACGGACAACACGCCTACTTCCAGCTGCTGCACCAGGGCACGCACCGCGTGCCGGTCGAATTCATCGGCGTTGAAACCGAAGACACGCCCCTGCCGCTGGCCGCCGAACATCACCGCGTCGTCAACCTCAACCTGCGCGCCCAGGCCCAGGCCCTGGCCGTGGGCCGCAGCGAAGTCGACACCCTGCAAGCCCTCATGTCCGAAGGCATGAGCGCCGAACAGGCCGAAGTGTTCGTGAGCCAGCGCAGCTTCAAGGGCGACGTGCCCAGCAGCACCATCTGGCTCGACGCCCTCACCCCGCACAGCCTGGGCGCGCTGATCGCGCTTTACGAACACAAGGTGTTCACCCAGGCCGCCATCTGGGGCATCAACGCCTACGACCAGTGGGGCGTGGAACTGGGCAAGACCATGGCGAAACAAATGGAAACCCCCCGCGGTGCTTCGCACCTCCCCCCTGCCGGGGGCAACGCCTGAGGCCCAGCCAAGCCGGTTCCTCGGCGTTTCTGGACTGAATGCACGGAACACGACCATGCGCATCGCCCTCATCGCCCACGACAAGAAAAAAGACGCCATCGTCGCCCTGGCCAGCGAGTTCGCGACCCTGCTGCGGCAACACACCCTCATGGGCACCGGCACCACCGGCGGGCGCCTTGAATCCGAAGTGGGATTGAACGTGGAACGCCTGCTCAGTGGCCCGCTCGGCGGCGACCTGCAGATCGGCGCGCGGCTGTCGGTCGGCGAAGTGGACTGCGTGATCTTCCTGCGCGACCCCATGACCGCCCAGCCCCACGAACCCGACATCAGCGCGCTGCTGCGCGCCTGCGACGTGCACAACGTGCCATGTGCGACGAACGTGGCAACGGCACGGCTGCTGCTGGACGATCTGGCGCGGCGCTGATACGCGGCTGGACCTACCGGGCGATCTTGCGTTCAATCTCGGCCACCACGCCCGCCCGCAAGGTCAGGATGGTGATCGTCTGAGGATCCCGGGCGTGGGGAAAGTAGGTCCAGGTCTTCTCCTCCGGCTGCCCCTTGAAGTTCCTCACGAAAGCCTCATGGTCGGGCTTGCCGATCTTGAACAGCACCTCGCCCTCGTGCATGCCCTTGCTGATGAACTTGCGATCTCGGGCGTCGTCTGCTGCGGCGACCGCACAGGCGCTTGCCAGCAAAGCAAAGATCAGCGCTTTTTTGATGGACATCGATGACTCCTTGGCAACGAGGCTATGGATCCGTGGAAGACAGGCCGGCAACCTTTGCATCAGCCGGCAATGCGGCTGAGTTTAGATGCCTCGGTGGCCAGACGAACAGCTGTTTCCTTGTGGAATGGCGTGTCCTGTTTCAGTTCCAGGGTGGCCATCTGGTACTTCCCGCCGGGCCTCAGACGGGGCTCGATGTGCCGCAGGCGCTGACCTTCCCAGAAACCGAACAACACGCGCGTGGGCTCCGCCCGAATCAGCAGCACCGGGCCATCGGCGAAATAGACGATGTGGCCCCATTTCAGCCGTTCTTCCAGTTCGGGCGCGGCGTCGCGGACCACGCCGCGCAAGGCCTGCGCGTAGCTGTGTTGCCAGCCGCGCAGACAGCCGATGTATTCATCGGGATTCGTCGCCTGCGTCAGGACCATCTTCATCGTGTTCTCCCAGGACTCACACCCGAAGCAAACCCCGGAAGCCCCGGGCCGCGTAGTACGACTGCACGCCGTTGTGATAGACGAACACCCGGCCATAGCGCCGGTCACCAAAGAGCGCGCCGCCGAGCGCCCTGACCCCGGGCGGCGTCTGGAGCCAGCTGGACGTCTTCAAATCAAACTCACCGAGCTGCTGAAGTGCCCGGTACTGATCTTCCGTCAGCAACTCGATGCCCATCTCGGCTGCCATCTCGCCCGCACTGTTATCGGGCTTGTTCTCTTTTCTGGCGGCACGTGCCTCGCCGTCGTAACAGGTGCTTCTGCGCCCTGTGGGGCTTTCCGGTGAGCAGTCGCAAAAGATCACATGGCCGGAATCCTGGGCCGCACCCATGACATCCGGCTCTCCCCCCGTGGCCTCCATCGCTTGCAGCGCGCTCAGCGCCCCGGGATGGCCTTCGAGCCTGGCGAGCACGTCCGGCCATGCCGTCCCGGCGTGCCGGTGCATGTGCTTCTCAAAGCGCGTCTTGAGCACCTGGAGCAAGGCTTCGCGTTCGGTGGTCTTCATGGTCATTTCGCTTTCAAGATCAACAGTGGATCGGTCGTGTTGCTTGTGCGGCAATCGGGAACATGGACACCGTGATCTTCCCGCACGACACCATGACAGCGCAACCCACGAACCTGGAACCAGCGCGCTGGTGCGCGTGCAGGCAATGTGCCGTGTGCGGCGTATGTGCTGCCGCTGCGGACGGAACTGAACGAGGTGGCGCGGCACTGGTCCAGCTGATGGGGGCTCCACAGTCAACAAACAGTGTTCACGAGTGATTGACTGAAGTCGGCCAGGAGCAGTCGGCCAACGTGTCCGTCTGAGTGGCAGTCAGCATGTCGAGGCTGTAATTTAACTTTACTCAACTTCTGCTCCCAGCACTAAAAGAACAGACCAAAAGGCCGTTGCGCCACCAAACTATATTTCAGGGAAGATGCCACGAGCCAATGGAGGCAATTCATCTCCATTTGGAAATCCGTTTCGAATTTCAACAAAGAAATAGTTGCTGAACGCCATTAACTCTTCTTTTGCAATCAGAAACTCTCGTGCCATCTCCAGTAGGTCCGCAGTGGTAGCTCCTATCTGATGATCAAAAACGTCTTCCCGCTTCTCAGGATGATAGAAATTTGCAGTCAAGAAGAACCTTTCAGTCTCTGATCTGGACATATCGAAGGCCGTTATTCCATGCGAAATTATGTTTCGTCGTTCACTTAGCTTTTTCAATTTTTTGGCGATCACTTCCCAACGAGCGACCCAAGGAGATGGAACAATCGCGTGCTTTAGCGCAGCGGTTACCATCTGAAGCCGTGTATTGAAGCCGGAAGGAACATGAAACACCGCAGCCGACACTGATTCATTTGTGGCTCCAATTGCTGCGAAGAACAGATTAGTTAGTCCGGATTCAATAAATTGCCATTCCGCTACTGCTCGCCCTAGAGCAAGACAATATGCATCGCTACCCGCTACGCTTGGACTGCTAACAACGGGACCGCGTTTTGCGTTTGCTAAGTAGATGCAACTCACAACCCCCCGCAGTTTTTTGTGCATGCAACTTCTCCAAATGTATTGACCTACCTGCATACCGCCGCCTGTTGACGTCCATACAGCAAAAAGAAAAACTCTTATGAACGTCGAGCACACTCCGGAATACCCGCTATCGATCTAGTTTTGACTGATCACATACCTATCTCTACTGTCGATCATGATTTGCCACCCAGCATCAATCGATGAGCGGTGATTTGAGGTCGCGACGTGATCTTCGCGGTTGTCGGGCGGTTGTCGGCAAGAGCCGCCGATCCTCGCTCGCGAATGCGGTCGCTCAACGTTCGAATTGTGCGGCGCTAGAAGGCGTCCGAAGCAATGAATAGCTATAGCTGCTTGACCAGCTTTCGATGCTCGGCATTGGACAACACCCCATTCTCTAGGTGCTTCAAAAGACGATACTTGACCACCAACGGCAGGAATTTTTCTCTTCCGTAGCGGCTTAAGCAATTATAGAAAAGCAAGCCAAGTTCGTACTTGGAAAGCTGAGCGCGCACGAGATTCGTGTAGAACTTCTTTTGTTCATCCGTGATGAAACCGGAATCCACAAATTTCAGAATATTGTAAATTGTCCTGAAGTAGTGCCCAACCAGATGCCCATAGCGCTTGTAAAACCTGCCATACTCTATATCAATTGCTTCAATTGCAGGTTGTGTGTAGTTGCCTCTCGTTACGTTCACTAGGTATTCGGCCAGGAGAATTTTCTGCAGAGCCTCGATGCATTGCCTGTTATCAAAATTTCCGCCGCTTTCTATTTCGTATTTTTCGAGTTCTGCGATTTCCTGAAGCTCAAAATAGTCGACCTTCACATGCATATCTCTTACGAGATCATTTAGCAGAATCATCATCTGAAAGAATGTTGTCTCGAACGCCTGCTTCGTTAGTACAGCGTTTTGGGCATCTAACGCGACAGCAGATCGCTTGAGTTGCACAGTTGAGTCGCGAAGCTCCTTACTCTGTAAAACAATCGTGTACAGAAGCGCGAATAGGGCAGTGACGGAAAAGAGTGGGTTGAGTATTCCTCCGGCATAGTCGCCAAATTGGCCCCAAGCTTCCTGCTTTGACGAGAGACTACCGCCGAATTTTAAGAAATAGAGCAAGATCAAGAGCAATGCAAATGAAATCGAGGTTGTAACGAGAACTCGTAGCCAACGAGGGACATCGGTTGTCGAAATTTCTTTGGTGAAGGTCATTGAGAATCTTTGGTAGTTCTACGTAATTTATCCCGCAGAACTTGCGGAATAAAATGGACGGCGCAGGATAATCTGCTTACGGCCTCCTCCTGAAAGAGGCTTACATTCTAAATTTTAGGTCAATAAATTGTACAAAAACACAGTTAAAAAACCATAAAATCCGGTACGCCTGTTTTGCGCTCTACCCGGCTGCTGGGCCTGTTGTAGGAGCGGATTCGATGCCTTCACTATAGCCTCAGCACTGAGAAGGTTTACCTGCGTTGGGTGCTTTTTTTCGTTGGCACGGCCGCAACGGTGAAGTACGGCACCCACGCGACATGGCAGCGGCAGAGATTAACGCGTTTCTGAACATGCAGGCCAATGAGCGGAAGGTTTCATCATCCACTCACAATCAAGCCCTGAGCGCCTTCCTCTTTATGTACCACGAGGTGTTGGGCATCGATCTGCCTTGGCTGGATGGGGTCAAGCGCCCAGCGTAGAAACGTCCCATCCTCAGCGTTCTGACCAACATCGGCGATGTCAATGCCAGGTACCAGGTGCCCAATTTGGTGAGGCTTATGACGGTAGTGGGTCGCGAGGACCACTACACCACCAGGCGCTTTCGGCCAGGAGCGGCCAGCGCTCAAAGGGGAAAGCAGTCGTTCAACGTTTGACATGAGAGACGCATGGAGGCCGTAGGCCGGAAAGCGTCCTCTCGATGGAATGGTTAGGCCTCAACGTTGGGCCTCAACGTGCGACTAGAAGGAAAAGCGCATAGCCGCCGACAAGAACTGGCGCTAGAAACTCGATTAGCAACCATCGAAGGTTCTGACTTCGCAGAAAAAGACCAAACCAGGAATCGAAGCGCCTCAGCGAGACCGGAACTCTGGCTCCTTCAATTGAAGCGACAGAAGCTTTGAGCTCCCGGGTGAATTTCGCAAGTTCTTCACGCAGCCCAACAACGGGCCTGATTGCGTTTGCGATGTTCATGGCGTCGGCACCATGAGAGAACTTGGCTTTCATCTCTGATTCCCAGTCAGAAAGCCTATTATCCATATCTTGAACCTTGGCCCCGAAGTTTCCAATTTTGCGGGCTTCGTCCTTCCACCAGTTGTAGAGCGTTGATTGCCTTGGGTCGCTGGGGTAGTCTCCATGCTCGCTTGCAAGGCGTGCTGTTGTGACGAAGGCGACTCTTGTGCCTGTGATGCGTAGCCGCCATTCGAGCAGCGCATCAACAGAAGCCCAAAGAAAATGGAAAAGGAGGTAGGCGACCAGTGCGATGAGCCCGTTTGTCAGGATCATGTCTGACAGACCCTTGAACTTCAATCCCATGATCTGAGAGTCTGGTTCAAGGTGCAGATCGCCAAAGACCACGGCTATCGAGATGACAGAGGTGAATATGAGATTCGTTCGAATCTTCCAAGCGTTCTCTGTCAGCTCAAGGAAGGCTGGTTCGCCTAGAACTTTCTCAACGGCCTCTATCGAGTCTGATGATTTCATTGCGTGCTCGTTTACTTGAGGCCTAACGAGGCTGTGCAAAAACCCCAAATCCAGCCGCAGGCTGGCACAGAGTTGCATTGATGTTGGCGATCATGGCCTCGTTCCCTTCTGAATTGTTTTCCGGTTGATCGGCCGGCCTGTCGGGCTCCTGATCCGGCCTGTGGCGCTCATTCTGGCACCAAACAATGGCCGACCTCTGGCGCTACTTTTTCAGATCGCACCCGGCCAGTTTCTCGATGTTGTGCACCAGGCAATACAGCCGCCACTTTTGCATGACGGGAGGCCTGACTTTCGTCGATTTCTCAGTGGTTTGACGATCGCAGACGTCCCGCCCGACTACCTTGTTCCTCGAACCCCTTGCCACAAGCAGAGCGGTGTCCGCTTTCCAGTAGCTCAAGCGGGTGCCCGCTCAGGGTCGAATGTGATCCTCCAACCGAGCAGCAACACCGTCATCTGATCCCATCCGGCATCGACAAAGCCTCCGTCACCGAGCCATTCACAGCTTGGCGCTGCGCTCCCCGGAAAACTGAAATTGGCCCTGCCCCGTCCGGGGGCTGCGCGTCGCGCCAGCCTCAGCGCGTCCAGCTCCCCATGCGGATCGCGATGGCGAGGGTGGAGCCATAGACGACCAGGCTGAGCGCGACGACGGCAAAGAGGCCGCTCGCGGGGGTCTGGAACACGTGCACGCAGAGCCAGCCGCCGACCACCAGGATCACCAGACGGCCCATGCTGCCTGCGAGCGGCCAGAACATGCGGCCCGCGCCCTGCGACGCAAAGAACAGCGCCAGGCCGAGCCCGAAGAAGGCGTAGCAGCCGCCCACGATGTTGAGGTACGTCGCGCCCACCGCCAGCACGTCGGCATCGCTGGTGAACAGGCCCATCCACAGTGACGGAGCGATGGCCGTGGCCAGGCCGATCGCGCCGGTGATCACGGCCACCAGCGCACCGCCGGCCCAGGCCACGCGCACCGCGCGCACCGACTGCCCTGCGCCCATGTTGGTCGCCACCATCGCGGTCAGGGCGGTGCCAAAGCCGAAGGCGATGGGCACCAGGATGTATTCGAGCCGCGCCGCCACGCCGTAGCCCGCGAGCGCGGCCGTGCCGTAGCTGCCCACGAAAGCGGTGGTCACGGCGATGGAGGCGTTGCTGATCACCGGGCTCAAGGACGCGGGCAGGCCCACGCGCAGGATGTCGCGCAGCAGCGGCAAATGCAGGCGCCAAGGCAAGGCCCGCAGTTGCACGGGGCCATCGCGTCGCCACAGGTGCGCCGCCATCACCAGCGTGGCCACGGCGTTCACGGCCAGCGTGCTGGCGGCCGCGCCGGCCATGCCCAGGCCGGCCACCGGGCCCCAGCCGAACACCAGCACCGGGCACAACACCAAGTGCAGCAGCGCGGTGCCCAGCAGCATCAACGAGGGCAGCACCATGTTGCCCGCGCCGCGCACCACGGCGGCCAGCACGTTGGTCAACCAGATGAGCAGCGCGCCGCTGAACAGCACGTTCGAATACACCAGCGCGGCTTCGAGCGCGGCGCCGCGCCCGCCCATGGCGCCGAAAATGCCGCGCCCGAAGCCGAGCATGACGAACATGAACAGCGCCGCCAGCAAGACCGCGAGCAGCAGCGCCTGCTGCGCCAGGCGGCTGGCGTCCTGGCTGCGCCCGGCGCCCAGGGCCCGCGCCACGGCGGCGGTGGTGGCGCCGCCGATGCCGCCCGCCGACATCTGCAGCATCAGCATCGAGAGCGGGAACACCAGTGCGATGCCGGCGAGCGCGTCCGGCCCCAAACGACCCAGGATGTAGCCGTCGTAACCGATCACGATCGTGGTCGCGAACAGGCCCATGACGTTGGGCGTGGCCAGGCGGAGCAGCGTGGGCAGCAGTGGCGCGTGCAGCATCTGCTGCACACGGGCCTGGGCGATGGTTGCGGTCATGGGGTGTCTCCGTGTGTGGCGCTGCGGTGCGAGCTGGTTGGGGAACGGTCCGGCAAAGTGCTCATGTTTATGATGATCGTCATATTTCTGCTGGAACCGATAGGAATGCCCTGGCGGGCGGGTGCATGGCGGACATGGTTCAGGCCGCTGGTTGGGAAGTGTCGTAACGCGCCAGCAAGGCGCTTCGGTTGGCTGCCAGCAAGGCCCGGCCTTCGGCGTTGTCGCCCAGGGCCCGCGCGAGCTGCAACGCGCCCACCATCTGGCTGGCGATGGCGGCGGCGCTGTCGGGCGCCGCATCGACGGGGAGGATTGTTTCGACCAGCGCCACCAGGCCGCGCACGCGCTGCACGGCTGCGGCGCGAACGTCGGCCGACTGGCGCGGCATCTCCGACACCAGCGCCGCGACCGCGCAACCGTTTTCGGTGCAGCGCAGGTGGCGGTCCGAGAGGTAGCTGTCGATGAGCGCGCGGAACGGGCTGGCGCCGTGCGCCTCACGCAGGGCGTTGCCCTGGCTCAGGCGCTCGGCGCTTTGCTGCCCGGCATGGGCCAGGGCCTCGACCAGCAGCGCGTCGCGCGAGGGAAAGTGTGCGTAGAAGCCGCCATGCGTCAGGCCCGCCTCTTTCATGATGTCGGCCACGCCGATCCCGGCGAAGCCGGCGCGCCGGATCGCCCGCGCCGCGGTGTCGACGATGCGTTCGTGGGTCAGGGCCTTGCGGCCAGGTGCGGTTGCCATGGCGGGATGGTAGCTTAAATATGACGATCGTCATAATCATCACTCCCCACCGCCATAGGGGTTTTGCGGCAGGTGAAGGGGAAACCCCAATACACATTACACATGTAATGCATATTCTTAAAAACATGAACCTCCAACCCTCCCCCACCCGGCCGCCCACCGGCAACCGCCACGCCGAACGCAGCGAGGCCACGCGCGCGCAGTTGATCCAGGCCGCCATCCAGGTGGTGCGCGACAAGAGCTACCAGGGCGCTTCGGTGTTCGAAGTGGCCAAGGCCGCCGGCCTCACACCGGGCGCCTTCCAGCACCACTTCGGGACCAAGGCGGTGCTGATGATGCGGGTGGTGGACGAGTTGGTGGCGGCCAGTGACTACAACGCGCCCGGGTGGCCCGCGGCCGATCTGCCCCTGGCCGAGCGCGCCCGGCAGACGCTGCAGCTGCTGTGGCAGCGCATCTACGAGCCCGAGCGCTTTCTGGTGGCCTGGCAGGTCTACATGGGCTGCGGCGCAGACGCCGAAATCACGCGCTACATCGCCGGCCTGCGCCAGACGCAGCAAGACCAGCTGCGCCAGCGTTTCCTCACCGTGTTTCCCGAGCTGTCGGCCTCGCCCGATACCCCGGCCTTCATCGATCTCGTGATGTCCACCCTGCGCGGCATGGGCCTGGTGCGCCTGTTCGGCCCGGCCGATGCGGCCATGGCGGCCCAGCTGGACCAGCTGGCCGCCCTGCTGGTGCAGCGCTGCGAACACAAACCCCTTCCCACCACGCCCAAGAGGAAACGCTCATGAAACCGATCTCCCTGACCCTGCGCGGCCTCGCCGCGGCTGCGCTGACCCTGCCGCTGCTGGCGCACGCCGCCTACCCCGAAAAGATCGTCACGCTGGTGGTGCCCTACCCGCCCGGCGGCGCCACCGACACCATCGCCCGCAAGCTCATGGAACCGCTGGGCAAGCGCCTGGGTCAAAACGTGATCGTGGAAAACCGCCCGGGTGCGGGCACCGCCATCGGCGCCACGCTGGTGGCCAAGGCGCCGGCCGACGGCTACACGCTGCTGATCTCGTCGAACACCACGTTCACGGTGAACGCCGCCATCAAGCGCCAGTTGCCCTACGACCCGCAGAAAGGCTTCGAGTCCATCGGCACCATCGGCAGCTCGCCGCTGGTGCTGCTGGCCAACCCCAAGGTGGCCGCCAGCAACCTGCCCGAACTGCTGGCCCTGGCCAAGCGCGAGCCCAGTGGGCTGAACTTCGGCTCTTTCGGCAACGGCACCACCGCCCACCTGGCCGGCGAAATGCTCAAGGTGATGGCCGGCGCCAACCTGGTGCACGTGGCCTACAAAGGCAGCGCCCCGGCCATGACGGACCTGATCGGCGGGCAGATCCCGCTGAGCTTCGACACCAACGTCGCCGCCATGCCGCAGATGGCCGCTGGCAAGGTGAAAGCGCTGGCGGTCACGTCCAAGAAACGTTCGCCGCAGATGCCCACCGTGCCCACCATCGCCGAGGCCGGTTTCCCCGACTACGAAATGGTGCCGTGGATCGCCATCGTCGCACCGCGTGGCCTGCCCGAACCGGTGCGCGCGGCCCTGGGCAAGGCGCTGGCCGACACGGTGAAAGACCCGGCCACCCGGGCCGAGCTGGAAAAGATCGGCGTGGAAGTGGCCTACGAGCCGGGCAGCGCCTACGACACGCGCGTGGCGCGCGAACTGCCGCTGCTGCGCGCCTACGTGCACAAGGCCAACATCCCCCTGGAGTGAACGGATGTCCCTGGTCCAACTGAGCGCGGTCGAGCTGCGCAGACGCATCGGGAACAAAGACGTTTCTCCGGTCGAGCTGCTCGAAGCCTGCATCGCGCGCATCGAGGCGGTGAACCCGGCGGTGAACGCGATCTGCGCCACCGACTACGAGCGCGCCCGCGCCGCCGCCCGCGCGGCCGAGGCACAGGTATTGCGCGGCGAGCCGCTGGGTGCGCTGCACGGCCTGCCCCTGGGCGTGAAGGACCTGCAGGACACCGCCGGTCTGCTCACCACCAGCGGCAACGTGGGGCGGCGCGGCCACGTGCCGCAGCAGGACAACGCGCTCGTGGCCCGGCTGCGCGCGGCCGGCGCCATCGTCACCGCCAAGACCAACGTGCCCGACATGGGCGCCGGCGCCAACACGCGCAACCCGGTGTGGGGCGCGACCGGCAACCCCTTCAACCCGATGCTCAACGCCGGCGGTTCGTCGGGCGGATCGGCCGCCGCCCTGGCCACCGACATGCTGCCCCTGTGCACCGGCTCCGACACCGGCGGCTCGCTGCGCATCCCGGCCGCGCTGTGCGGTGTGGTGGGTCTGCGGCCCTCGCCGGGCGTGGTGGCCAACGACGCGCGCCCGCTGGGCTGGTCGGTGATCTCGGTGCTCGGCCCCATGGGCCGCACCGTGGCCGACACCGCGCTCATGCTCTCGGCCAGCGTGGGCCGCCACCCCATGGACCCGCTCAGCGTGTCGGGTGTCTGCCAGGGCTGGCCGCTGCAGGAAGCCGACCTCTCCAGCCTGCGCATCGGCACGGTGGAAGACTTCGGCACCTGCGCCGTGGACCCGGGCATCCGCCGCAGCTTCCGCCAGCGCGTGGCAGCGCTGGCGCGTCACACCCACTCCTGCGAACCGATTGAGTTGAACCTCACCGACGGCCACCGCTGCTTCGACATCCTGCGCGCCGAAAGCTTCGTGGCGGCCTTCGCCGACACCTACCGCAACGACCCGGCATCGCTCGGCCCCAACGTGCGCGCCAACGTGGAGATCGCCCACGCCATCACCCTGGGCGACCGCGCCTGGGCGCACCTGGAGCAGACGCGCATCGCGCGCGCTTTTGAACGCGCCTTCGAACAGGTGGACCTGATCGTGGCCCCGGTCACGCCCGTCTCGCCCTTCCCCTGGAGCGAGCTGTACGCCGAGCGCATCGACGGCCAGGCCATGCGCAACTACTACGAGTGGCTGGGCCTGACCTACATGGTCACCCTGGCCACCAACCCCGCGCTCTCGCTGCCCTGCGGTGTGGACGAACACGGCATGCCTTTCGGCCTGCAGCTGATCGCACCGCTGCGCGCCGACGACCGCCTGCTCGCCATGGCCAGTGCCATCGAAGCCGCCTTTGCCACCGAGCCCGAACTGCGCCGGCCGCTCCCGCCGGAAGCCGTGCTCGCGCAGGCACAACCGAGCCTGAAAAGCCTGGTGACCCACCCGCCCCTGATGGACGGGGATGCAGGTGCTCCCGGGACCGCGCACACGGCGGTGTGAACCAGGGCCCGAAACTGGGCCCCGCCCCGGTCTGGCTCAGGACACGGGCGCTTGCCCAATGACCCTGGCAGGCAAGCGGGCAACGCGGTTTTTGATGGTGCGGATTTTTAAAGAGGCATACACTGTGCATCTTTAAAAGAGGGTTCAGTTCGGTCGCGCATCGAAGCTGCACCCCATCGCCGCAGGAGCCCCGCCATGACCACCGTTGAACAAGCACCGCCGCTGACCCAGGCGTTGCAGCAGTCCTACCGACACGGGTTTGTCACCGACGTGGAGAGCGACTCGCTGCCGCCGGGGCTGGACGCCGACACCGTGCGCGCCATCTCGCGCCGCAAGCGTGAGCCCGATTTCCTGTTGCAGTGGCGCCTGGCGGCCTTGGAGCGCTGGCAGTCCATGACCCATCCGCACTGGGGCCAGCTCCGCATCGAGCCGGTGGACTTCCAGGCCCTGAGCTATTACTCGGCGCCCAGGTCGCAGAAAGACGGCCCCAAGAGCCTGGCCGAGGTGGACCCCAAGCTGCTGGAGACCTACGAAAAACTCGGCGTTCCGCTGCACGAGCGGGCGCGCCTGGCCGGGGTGGCGGTGGACGCGGTGTTCGACTCGGTGTCCGTCGGTACCACCTTCCGCGAGCAGCTGGCCGAAGTCGGCGTGATCTTCTGTTCGTTCTCGCACGCCGTGCAACACCACCCGGAACTGATCGAGCGCTACCTCGGCACGGTGGTGCCGCCGGGCGACAACTTCTACGCCGCGCTGAATTCGGCGGTGTTCTCCGACGGCTCCTTCGTCTACATCCCCAAAGGCGTGCGCTGCCCGATGGAGCTGTCGTCCTACTTCCGCATCAACGCGGCCAACACCGGCCAGTTCGAGCGCACGCTGATCATTGCCGAGGAAGGCAGCCATGTGAGCTACCTCGAAGGCTGCACGGCGCCGCAGCGCGACGAGCACCAGCTGCACGCGGCGGTGGTCGAGCTGATCGCCCACGACGACGCCCACATCAAGTACTCGACGGTGCAGAACTGGTACCCCGGCGACGAACAGGGCCGAGGCGGCATCTACAACTTCGTCACCAAGCGCGGCCTGTGTGCGGGCCAGCGCTCGCACATCGCCTGGACGCAGATCGAGACCGGATCGGCCATCACCTGGAAGTACCCGAGCGTGGTGTTGCGCGGCGACGATTCGCGCGGCGAGTTCCATTCGATCGCCGTGAGCAACCATTTCCAGCAGGCCGACACCGGCACCAAGATGATCCATCTGGGCCGCAACACCAAGAGCCGCATCGTCTCCAAAGGCATCAGCGCCGGACACGCCCAGAACAGCTACCGCGGCCTGGTGCGCGTGGCCCCGACCGCGGCCGGCGCCCACAACCACACGCAGTGCGACTCGCTGCTCATCGGCCCCGACTGCGGTGCCCACACCTTCCCGTACGTCGAGGCCGCGCGCGACGACGCCCTGGTGGAACACGAAGCCACCACCACCCGCATTTCCGAAGAGCGCCTGTTCTATTGCCAGCAGCGCGGCATCCACCCGCAGGACGCCACCGCCCTCATCGTCGGCGGCTTTTGCCAGGCGGTGCTGGACGAGCTGCCGATGGAATTCGCACTCGAAGCCAAGGCGTTGCTGGCCGTCTCGCTCGAAGGCGCTGTCGGCTGAACCCACCACACGATCCATCAGGAAAGACCCACCATGACCCAAACCGAACCCCTGTTGCAGGTGCGCGATCTGCGCGTTGACGTTGGCGGCCGCCACGTGTTGAAGTCCATCTCGCTGAATGTCCCGGCCGGTGCGCTGGTGGTGCTCATGGGCGCCAACGGCAGCGGCAAGAGCACCCTGGGCCTGACGCTGGCCGGCCATCCGCGCTACGGCGTGGTCGGTGGCCAGGCCCGGTTTGGCGGCCAGGACCTGCTGGCCATGACCCCCGAGGCGCGCGCACGCGCCGGTCTGTTTGTCTCGTTCCAGGCGCCGCCCGAGATCCCCGGTGTGAAAAACAACCTGTTCATCCGCACGGCCCTCAACGCCGTGCGCGAAGCGCGCGGCGAAGCACCGCTCGACGCCTTTGATTTCCTCGGCGATGCGCGGGCCGCGGCCAACCGGCTGGGCCTGCCCGAGGCCATGTTGTCGCGCCCCGTCAACGACGGTTTTTCGGGCGGCGAGCGCAAGCGCAACGAGCTGTTGCAGCTGGCCCTGCTGCGCCCGCGCCTGGCCATGCTGGACGAAATCGATTCGGGCATGGACGTGGACGGCACCCGCGCGGTGGTGGAGCTGGTGCAGTCGCTGCGTGCCCAGGGCACCGCTTTCGTGGTGGTGTCGCACTACCTGCAGCTGATCGAGTCGCTGCAGCCCGACGCGGTGCTGCGGCTCGACCAGGGCTGCATCGCCGAGACCGGCGACCTGGAACTGGCCCGCGAGATCGAGCGGACCGGGTTCGCGCGCGCGGCCGACGCGCTGGAGGTCTGAGCATGGACACCGCTCGTGCCGACATCCTGGCCGCCCGCCACCGACTGGAAGACGCCGGCTGGGTGCCCCGCAACGCCGATGCGTTTCGCCACCTGCCACCGCCGCCGGCCGCCGTCTGGCTGGGCGAGGCGCCCGAAGCCGCACCGGCCGGCTGCGACGCCCACCCGCTGAGCGGCGCTGGCTGGACGCTGCACCCGCTTGGTCAGACACCACAAGGCCGCGTGGACGCCCGCTGGCTCGATGCCGCCGACCCGGCGCAGCGCAAGGAGCTGTTCGCCGGCCTGCCGTTGCCCATCCACCCCGATGAAGCGGCGACCCCCGGTGACACCGCCCAGCACGATGCCGCGCCGTTTGCCTGGGTGCACCGCGCGCTGTGCCGTCGCGGCCTGCGGCTGCGCATCGGCGGTGAACACGCCGCTGATCGCGGGGCCGCCGAGACGGTGTGGATACAGCTGCGGCACCAGCCGCGCAGCGCGGTCGAAGCGCCGATGCTGGTGATCGATGTGCAGGACGGCGTGCACTGCGTGCTGGTGGAAACCCACCACCGCGAACCGGTCACCTGTGAGCAGCCGGTGGTGCAAAACCTGCACGCCCACATCCGGCTCGGCGCGGGCGCCACCCTGCAGCACCTGCGCAGCGTGCAGCCCGGTGCGGCCGATCGGGTTGCCCACCACCTGCAGGTGCAGCTCGGGCCGGACGCGCGTTACGAACACGGCCTGATCGCCACCGGCAGCCGCTACCACCTGCAGCGCCAGGTGGTCGATCTGGCGGGTGACCGCGCAGAGGCCCGCAGCGCGGGCCTGTTGCTGGCGGCCGGCGCCGACCTCGAACAACAGGTGCGCATGCTGCACACCGGTGAGCGCACCCACAGCGATGTCGAGGCGCTGGCGCTGGCCAGCGGCGCGGCGCGCGCGGTGGTCAACGCCCACACCCGCATCGCACCGGGTGCGGCCGACGCTGAGGTGCGGCAGCGGCTCACGGGCGTGCCCACCGGCGGCCAGCCCCGGCTGGTGTTGCGGCCGCACCTGGAAATCCACCACGACCAGGTGCAGGCCGCCCACGGCGCCACCTGGGGCGCCCTGCCCGAAGACGCGCTGTTCTATGCCCGCCAGCGCGGTCTGGACGAACGCAGCGCGCGCGGTCTGATCATCGAAGGCATGGCCAGCGCCTTGTTCGCGCGGGCCTTTGACGATCCCCAGTTCTTCGAATCGCTGGACCTCGCGGGCCTGCTGCGCCAGGCCGTGGCCCAACACCTGACCGACGACACCACCGCCCCGACCATTCAACGGGAGGCCGAACATGGGTGATGCCCTCCTGACCGACCGCCTGGCGCTCGATACCGTGCGCTCGCAGTTTCCGGTGCTCGCGCAGCGCATCCATGGTGCCGAACTGGCCTACCTCGACAACGCGGCCACCACCCAGATGGCCCTGGCGGTGCAGGACGCGATGCGCGCCTTCGAACAGCACGACCGGGCCAACATCCACCGCGGTGTGCACACGCTGAGCCAGCGCGCCACCGACGCCTTCGAGCGCGCCCGCAATGAGCTCAAGCGCTTTGTCGGCGCCGGACCCGATCACGAGCTGGTGTTCACCTCGGGCACCACCGATGCGCTGAACATGGTGGCCCACGGTCTCTCCACCGCCGGTATGGGACCCGCCTGGCTGCAGGCCGGCGACGAGATCGTGGTGAGTGGCCTGGAGCACCACGCCAACCTCGTGCCCTGGCAGCAGGCGGCGCGGCGCACCGGGGCCGTGCTTCGCGTGCTGCGGCCCGATGCCCAGGGACGGCTGCACGCCGCCGACCTGCGCCCCCTGCTCAACGCCCACACCCGCGTGCTGGCGCTCACCGCCTGCGCCAACGCCACCGGCGAACGCCCGCCCTACGAGGCCCTGCTCCAAATCGCCGCCGACGCGGGCGCGCTGACCGTGCTCGACGCGGCCCAGGCCGTGGCCCACGGTGCGCCCGACCTGTCGGCGCTGGCCTGCGACTTCATGGCTTTTTCGGGCCACAAGATGTATGGGCCCATGGGCACCGGCGTGCTGGTCGGCCGGCGGGCCGCGCTGGAACGCCTGGAGCCCTTGCGCTACGGCGGCGACATGGTGGCCTGGGTCAGCGCCACCGAGGCCAGCTTTGCCGAACTGCCGGCGCGGCTGGAAGGCGGCACGCCCAACGTTGCGGGAGCGATCGGCATGGCCGCGGCGGCGGGCTTCATTCACCAGATCGGGCGCGATCGCATCGACGCCCACCTGAGCGCGCTGCGCGAACACGCCGCCGCGGGTCTGGCCGCGCTGCCCGGCATCACGGTGCTGTCGGCCCACAGCCGCGCATCGGCCATCGTCTCGTTTGTCGCCGACGGCGTGCACCCGCACGACATTGGCACCGTGCTGGACCAGCTCGGCATCGCGGTGCGCACCGGTCACCACTGTGCCCAGCCGCTGCTCGAACACCTGGGCCTGGGGCCCACCACGCGCGCCTCGTTCGCGCTCTACAACACGCACGCCGAGGTGGAGCGCCTGCTCGCCGGCGTGGCGCATGCCCTGAAGGTATTGAAATGAAACACCCCCCTGCGCCGCTGCGCGGCTTCCCCCCTCCCTGGCGCCTTCGGCTTGGAGGGGGGACGGTCCCTTGGGCCGGCAAAGCCGGACCTTCGGTGCCCCTGGATGGCGCTGTTTCAGGCGTCGCGGGTCGCGCTCCGGCGCAGAGGAGCCACTGAGATGAACGCTGAACTCGACCTCTACCAGGACGTGGTGATGGACCACAAGCGCGCGCCGCGCCACTTCGGTACGCTGGCCGCGCCGACCCACCAGGCGCGCGGCCAGAACCCGCAATGCGGCGACGACCTGCGGGTGGCCCTGGTGGTCGATGGCGGGCGGGTGAGCGACATCCGCTTCCACGGCCAGGGCTGCGCGATCTGCATCGCCTCCGCGTCCATGATGAGCGAGGCGGTGCTCGGGCAAGAGGTGGCGCTGGCGCAGGCCCTGCAGGCCCGTTTCCGGGCCGTGCTCACCGGTCAGATGGAAGCCGAAGAAGCGCACCTGGGCAAGCTGATCAGCCTGGCCGGTGTGCGCCGCTACCCGGGCCGCATCAAATGTGCGCTGCTGGGCTGGCACGCCCTGATGCACGCGCTGGGCAGCGAAGCTGATGACGCGGGCCACCCGACGGAGGCCACACGATGAGCACACGACGCGAACGGGTGGTGGTCACGCGCGAGGTGGCCGTGACCTGCGTGCCCGATGGTCGCCCCGCCGAACTGCCGGCCGGTACGCTGGTGCAGATCACCCAGGCGCTGGGTGCCTCGTTCACCTTGCTGGTTGACGGCCAGCTGATGCGCCTGGCCGGCGCCGATGCCGACGCCATCGGCAAGCCGGTGCCGGTCGCGCCGGTGCTGCCGGACGTTGCGGGGCCAGCGGGTCTGCGTGGTCAGGTCTGGCAAATCCTCAAGACCTGCTACGACCCGGAGATCCCTGTGGACATCGTCGAGCTCGGTCTGGTCTATGTGTGCGACGTGCTGCCGATGGACGGCGGCGAGTTCCGGGTGTCGATCAAGATGACCCTGACGGCGCCCGGTTGCGGCATGGGCGACATGCTGGTGGACGAGATCCATGAGAAGTTGCTGGCCCTGCCCCGCGTGGGCCAGGTGGACCTGGAATTCGTGTTCGATCCGCCCTGGGACCGCTCCCGGATGTCCGAGGCCGCGCAGCTGTCACTGGGCCTGTGACGCGGCCCGGAGGCGCCCCCGGGTGCTTGCACCCGAGGTGGCTTCAGCGTTCGAGCTGGTCGCGTTTGTCCTGAACCGCGCTCCACGCGTCGGCATCGGGCAGCGCGGGCTTGGTCCGCGTGATCGGTTTCCACACGAGCGCCAGCTCGGCGTTGAGCGGCGTGAAGTCCCGCTGGTCCTTGGGCACGTCTTCTTCGGCGTAGATCGCCGAGACCGGGCACTCCGGCACACAGACCGCGCAGTCGATGCACTCGTCGGGATCGATCACCAGGAAGTTCGGTCCTTCGCGAAACGCGTCGACCGGGCACACGTCGACGCAATCGGTGTATTTGCACCGGATGCACGATTCGGTCACCACAAAGGTCATGGCGCTGGCTCCCGGTCAACCGCCGCAGGACCCGCAGCAGGAATCCACCCCGTGCACGGGTTGGCTGTCGGCGGGTTTGGCGATCTGCACGCGCCATTGTTCGGGCCCACTTTCCAGCGGTGTCCAGCTGAAGGCGCCGTAGAGACCGCTCTCGAACTGCCCGCGCAGCGGCTGCGGGTTGTGGTCGTTGATGAGTTCCATGGCCTCGCCGGGCAACAAGGCTTTGAAGGTGGAAAAAACCAGCGAGTGGCGTTCGCGCGGAGCGATGCTGCGCAGGTCAACGGTGGGGGCGGGAGCGGTGGTGGTGTTCATGAACGGTTCCTGAGTTGGGTGAAGAAGAACGGGTTGAAAAAACGGAGCGGAATGAAAAAAGGGCGTCAGCCGTCCTTGCCGTCGAAGCGGGTCTTGAGCAGCCAGGGTGTGTAGATGAAGAGGTAGATCGCAAAAGCCACCGACCAGGCCGCTGCCGCCACCACCAGGGCCAACGGCAGCCATGCCGGCACGGCCAGCGGCAGCAGCACGCGGACGGCAGCCGCCAGCATCACGAGCACGTAGGCCGTGATCTCCGGGCGGGACACCTGCAGCGCGCGCCCGGTGTGGCCGCGGGCGGTGCGGGTCATCATGCCGATGATGAGACCGGCGGTGGCACCGATCGCCAGCGCGTGCACGCCAGCCGAAGTGCCGACCCAGCCGAACCGGGCCGCGGCCAGCAAGGCCAGGCCGAAGGGAATCCAGGCGTAGGACACGTGCAGGATCCACAGGATCGGGCGGTGCCGGGTCAACGCGGGCCGCCACTGCAGCAGCCGCCAAACCTGGGCCAGCGCCGCGAGCGAAAACGCCAGGCCACCGACCATGTTCCAGCCCGCCGAGGTCGGCGCAAACACCCACAGCAGCATGGCCAGCGCGGTGAGGGCCAGCGCGGCGCGGTCCACCGGCGCGCGCACCTGGAGCTTCAGACCCGGGGTCGCGCTCATGGTGAAGGCCGGGATCACGCGGCCCGCGATCACGCACTCGATCATCACAATCAGCGCCAGGGCGGCGTACAACGGTGTCAGGGGCGATATCTGCACGATGCCGATCACCGCCAGGTGAAAGAAGCCATTGGCCAGCGCGAGCAGCATCAGCATCCCCGCGATCGGCAGATTGCGCCGGTTGCGCGCGCGCAGCAGGATGTGGGTGAGCACCGCGGCCACCAGGGGCAGCAGCGCCAGGTCCAGCACGGCGTAGAGCGCGTAGGGCCCGGTCACGGCGGCCACCCGGGCCGCCAGCCACAACAGGGCCAGGCCACCCAGAAAGGCGCCACGCGGCGTGACCAGCCCCGTCCAGGCTTTGACCGCGGTCAGCAGGAAGCCCAGGATGACCGCGATCGCAAAGCCGAACAGCATTTCGTGCGCGTGCCACAGCAGCGGAGGCAGCGCCATGGTGAGGTTCCACTGGCCCAGGAACAGCGCCACCCAGAGGGGAATCGACAACAGCGCGAACGACGCAGCCCCGAGGTAAAAAGGCCGGAATCCCAGCCGCAGCAGAGGCCAGCCCGGTGGCTGGGGCACGACGGTGGGCTCGGGCGACGAGGCGTTCAGGATGGGGAGGGCCATGGTGTGGTGGGCGTTGCAGGAACCGTCGGGTCGCCGCGAAGACCTTATAAGAAGTATGTGAGATGAATCTTATACCCAAACCGCCTTTAAAGAAATATACTTCGTGCCTCTTTAGGGGTTTTCATGCGACTTGCCGAGTACACCGACTACACCCTGCGCGTGCTGATGTACTGCGCGGCCCGCCCGCAGCAGATGGTGACCATCAGCGAACTGGCCGAACAACACGGGGTGTCCAGGAACCACCTGATGAAGATCGTCACCGACCTGGGCCGCCAGGGCGTGCTGGAAACCACGCGGGGCCGCGGCGGCGGACTGCGCCTGCTGAAGGACCCGGCCCAGCTGCGCATCGGGGACGTGGTGCGTGCCTCGGAGACCGACTTCCGCCTGGTCGAGTGTTTCGACCCAGGCTCCAACCAGTGCACGCTGTCGCCGACCTGCCGCCTGAAAGGCCTGTTCAACGCCGCGCTGGGGGCCTACTTCAAGGAACTTGACGGCATGACGCTGGCCGACATCGTCGAGCCCGCAGCGGTGCCGGCCAAAGGGCGAGCCATGTCGCCGGGACTGGCTCCGGTGGTGGCGCCCCGCAGCCTTCGCCAGCCCGCCAGCAAGGCCAATCCCTCCCCCGCGGCCTGACGCCTAGCGTCGGGTCCCTCCAACGCCCATCCAGCGCATCAAGTCGCGCCACATCCTTCCGCTTCGCCCGACTCGGCGCCCTCCGCGAGCCGCTCGCAGCGCACCGCATCGATCGGGTGGCCGGCGCCTCGGAAGCGCTCAGCCGCCGCTGTAAAGCGCGAGGCGGCCAACTGCACGCCCTCGCCGCGAGCGACAGCCATGTGACCCAGCACCTCGTCGTGCGCCGCATGCCAGGCCGGCAAGCGCATCACCACGTCCGCCAGATAGGCGCTCTGCCCGGTGTACTCCTCGGCCAGATCGAGGCGCCTCGCCCGCGCCGCGGCGATCGCCGCCGGCACGGCGAAGGTGATTCGGCAACCCGGGCAGGTCTCCAGCGGGCCGCGCACGGCCTCGCGGGCCTCCTCCAGCGCATGCAGCGCGGCGGTCGGGTCGCGGGCGAGGCGGATGCGCGTCCCGTAGATCCGGTCCAGCAGGTGAAAGCCGATGTCGGTCTGCCGCGCCAGGTCCAGTGCCTCGTCGATCAGGGCACGGGCGTCGTCGAGCCGCCCGCGGTACATCGCGACCTCGGCCAGCCGCTGCATCGAAAAAGCCTCGCCGGTCGCGCCGCCGATGGCATGGTGCAGGCGCACACCCAGCGTCAGATGCACCTCGGCCGCGGACAGATCGCCGGCCAGCAGCTCGGCCTCGCCGCGCAAGGTGACGCCAAAAGCGTGCCCACGCGCGGCGCCGATCCGGACCGCTTCGGCCGCCAGCCTTTCGGCGAAGGCGATGACCTCGGGATAGGGCCGTGCCCCGTAAAGGAAGCGCTGCAAGATGCAGAGCTGGCCGTCAAACACGCGCATGGCCAGGTGCGGCAGCTGGCTCGTGTCCTGCAGGTCGGCCCAGACGCTCTGGTGCAGTTCTCCGCGTGCGTGCGCCGCCGCTGCCTGGGCCCACGAAGCTGTCACGATGGCCGAAACATCGCCGGCCTGCAAGGCGAGCCGTCTGGCCTCGGCCGCCTTGCGCGTGCCCATGGCCGGGTCGGCCGCGCCGAGGGCCGCAGCGCCGCTGTAGGTCAGCGCCTCGCACAACCTGCCGTCCACACTGTTCGGCCTGACGCCCACCAGCTCTTCGAGCGCGCCCTTCGGGTTGCCCTGCTTGATCAGCGCCAGCGCACCCTTGGCACGCAGGTTGTGCGACATCGGCTCGTCGGCTGCCAGGGCGGCCGTCCGGTAGGCGGCCACCGCCGCCGGATCGCCCATGGCATCCAGCGCCTCCGCACGCAAACGCAGCGCCTCGGCATGGCCGGCCTCGAAGGCCAGCACGGGCGCCAGATGACGCAGCGCGTCACTGAAGGCGGCCAGCCGCACCGCATCGCGCGCCGCGGCCAGAAGGCAAGGCACGGCATCGCGCGGGTTGCCGCCGTCGAGCCAGTGGCGCGCCACGAGGGCCGGCGCGGCGTCGAGTTCGCTCAGGCGTTGCGCGGCCTGGCGGTGCATCTTCAAGCGCTGGTGCGGCGGGATCTGCTCGATCAGGACCTGGCGCACCAGGTCGTGCCGAAACCGGTAGCCCGTGCCGGCGAGCACCAGCACGCCCGCGGCCAGCGCAAGGTCCAGCGCCGCAAAGGCATGCGCCTCAGCGTCCGGCGTCAGGGCAGCGGCCGTGGTGGGGTCGAAGGCGTCGCCGGCCAGGGCCATCCACTTCAGCGACGCCAGCGCCGCGTGGGGCACATCGCACAGGCGCGCCAGGATGGCTTCGGCGACGTTGCGGGGCAGCCGCCCGCCTGAAGGCTCTGCGCAGCGCGCCAGCTCGATCGCCGCAAACGGGTTGCCCTCGGCAACGCCAACGATGTGCGAAACGCTTTGTTCGGACAACGGACACGACGCCGCCTGGGCCACCAGCCGACGCGTCTCGTCGTCGTCCAGTGGCTCAAGGTCCAGCGCCTGCATCGCGCCGCTGCCGACCAGGCGCGACACCCCGCGGGCGAGCGCCGACCCCAGCGTGGGCGCGCGCGTTGCCAGCACCACGCACACCGGTGGACCGGCGGAGATCAGGTGCATCAACACGTCGACGTCGGCATCGTCGATCAGGTGCGCGTCGTCCACCAGCACCATGACATCGCCGCCGCCCGAAGCGGCCAGCAGCAGACGCCTCAATGCGCCGATCACCTGGTGCCGCCCCAGCGGACCGGCCAGGGCAGCGGCCGGCGCCGCGAGCGGGCTGAGCTGGGCCAGCACCGACTGGGCCGGCGCGCCGATGCGGTCGAGCAGGCCGCGGTCGGTCATGAGCAGCCGTTCGGTCAAGGCTGCCATCACCGCGTAGGCGCGTCCGGGCTGTCCCACGTCCACGGGAACGACCATCCAGCCGCGCTCCCGGGCCATCGCACCGAGTTCACGGCAGAAAGCGGTCTTGCCGATACCCGCGGGGCCGCGCAGCACGATGCCGCCGGGCCGTTCGGTGGCGGTCATCCCCAGCCAGGCCGCGGCCTGCGCATGGACCAGCGCCCGCCCGATGGTGGCCGGACCCGCGGGCTGCAAGCCCGCGACGCACTGCTCGTACAGGGCCTCGGTGTCGCGATCGGGTGCCACGCCGAGCTCCTGTTCGAGCGCCTCGCGCAGGTGTGCATACCAGCGCACGGCGGCCGCCCGGTTCCCGGCCGCGAACTCGCGCGCCATCAGTTCGCGATGGGCGGGCTCATCGGTGGGCTCCAACCGCGCCAGGCGCTCCCACTGTGCGCTGGCCCGAAGCAGCGCCATGAAACGCGCGTGCAGCCGCTCACGCGCCGGCTCGGCCCAGGCTTCGTAGGCCGAACCCGGCAGCAGGTCGCCCGCGTAGGCGTCAGCCGCCTGTGCACAGGCCTCGCGCGCGCCGCTGGCGAGCGCCGCCTGCGCAAGCTGCTCGAAGCGGTCCACATCGACGGCAAAGCTGCCCTGCATCCACAACAGCACCTCGCCGCCGTGCAACACCACGCTGTCGTGCCGGCCGAGCGCCTGCCGGGCGTGGTGTACGGCCTTGCGCAGGTTGGCCGCGCCAGCGTCGGGCTCCAGTTGCGGCCACAGCGTGTCGACGAGCCGGTCGCGGGTCAGGCGCCGCTGCGGCGCCAGGCTCAGCAGCTGCACCAGTTGGGCCGAGCGCAGACTGGGCCATCGCTCGGAAGCCACCTCGGCGCCGTCGATCGACACCGAGAAGCCACCCAACAGGCGGACGTCGAGGTGACTGACCGGCTCGGATGCTTCGATGGCGCGGGAAAGGACCATGGTGGATCAAGTGTGCGGCGCCCGACCGGCCAGCGCAATGCCCTCAGCGGCCGGGAACGTTTCAGGAACACCGGATGGCGATGCTGGGGTCCGCGGGTTGCCCCAGACCCGCGACCTTCAACAGGAGCACACCATGACCACACAACAGATTTCCTTCCTGATTCCCCCCTACGGCACCGCGACACTGACCCTGCCCGAGTTGTTGACGCCCGACGCGTTCGCCCGCCTCGACTCGGCCATCGACCAGGCGCTCGCGGAGCCGCACCAGGCCCCCGGCGACGCCGCCCCGGACCTGGGGTCCATCGAGTACGACTCGTGGTTGATCCCGCAGCAATGAAACCAGGAGGCCACCATGACAGCATCGCTTTACCAAAGACTCGGCGAGGCCGAGGGAATCACCGCCATCGTTGACGACGCGGTGGATCGCCACGCCGTCAACCCACTGCTCGCCCCCCGCTTCAGCGGCAAGGACCTGGCCCACGCGAAACGGATGGGCGCGCAATTCTTCTGCATGGGCGCAGGCGGACCTCAGCGCTACGAGGGCCGCGACCTGCGCACCGCGCATGCCGGGATGAACATCAGCGAGCAGGAACTGATCGCCACCATCGACGACTTCGTCGCCGCCATGCAAGGCCAGGCAGTCGGCACCACCGAAATCAACGAGGTGGTGGCGATCCTCTACTCGTTGAAGGGCGAAGTGCTGCGGGTCTGAGCGGCCAACGACCGGGCGTGCGCGGCGCTGGGCGGCGACACCCGCCTGCATGGCAGCGTCGCGGCTCCGATGCACCTCAGGCCTGATGGGCCGCAATCTGGGCTGCTGTGGGTCTGCGGCGGGTCGCGGGCATGACTTCACCGTCAGGTGCTCTTGGCCAGGTGCCGCCGATGCTTACTGGCGAATGCGGTCGCTCAACGTTTGACATGAGGGGCGGCCAAGGGCGATAGCCCTTGGCCGTCGCCCTCGATGGAAGGGTTGGGCGTCATGTTTGCACTACTCCAGAGGGAACGAAGAATTCTTGGGTCTCGCAACAGACTGGAATGTTTTCAGCGCTCCTAGAGCGACCTCGATTGCGGCCGATATGCCAGGCGAGAGAACCATATCGGTTTCGCTCATCTTGGCACCTACCAATTGGAAACTGAAGCAAGCTTCATTCACGATGGACGCAGACATAGTTTGAAGCGTTTCTCTCAGCGCAGGATCTGCATACTTGGAGCGCGGTGAGGCGCTGAAGATTGCAACTGGCTTGTAGGCAAACGGCTCAAAGCTCACCAACCAATCGAGTGTGTTCTTGATTACGCCAGTAACTCCATGAGCGTACTCGGGACTTGCAAAGATCAACGCATCGGCTGCTGCAACCTCTTCTCGGAGAGCAGTGACTTCAAATGGGACCTCTGCCTCAAGGTCCGGATTGAAGAGGGGCAGTGCGTGAATCTTTGCGTAGACGAGAACTTCCATCTCGCTCGGAGCAAGCCGCGCTGTCGCTCTGAGGAGGGCTGAATTCACAGAGGCAGTTCGCAGACTGCCGGAGATGGCGAGGACTCTCATGACGCCCAACGAAATGTATCCCGCAGAACCTGCGGGACAAGCTGGACGGTGCGGGATATTCTGGTCACGCCATTGCTCCGAAAATGCTTGTAGATCAAGGGCTTGCGCACTTGGACATGGGTATCTACCCAGAGACAAAAAACCATGAAACCCGGCAGTCCATTTTTTCAGAAAACAAGCTTTGGAAGCGAGCCCTGGAGCGCAACCGGCTTCGGCACTATAGCTTTCAAACGGAGAACGTCTCGCGAATGTCTTCCGATGCGGTGAATCTGAAAAACTGTGTTCGGTATGTCCGGTCCGGGGTTTGAAGTCGGAAGCCTGCTCTGGGTCGAGGGGCGTCTTTACCGCGTTGATCACGCCACCCTCTAACCATCATTCACATCGGACCGGCATGAAGCCACCGGCCTGCAACGCTGCCCCCTGGCAGACTGCTGAATTGCGTGCGTGCCGGTGCCGTCAATCGATCAAGAGGCGGTCTGCAGCTGGGTCGGGTCGAGCAGAAGGTAACCAGCAAAGCGCCCGGTGTCCCGTTTGCCGTCGTCGCTGACGATGACGATGCGCTCAAGCCCGCCGACGACAACTGGGCACACGCCCTCGGCCTTCTCGAAACCGCCCAAGCCGGGCACCGTGACCCGGTGTGCCGGCGCACCCGGCTCGCCGCTCCAGCGCCAAAGGTCAAAGGTGGCCCCTTCGCGTGAAACAGGGCCACCAATGACCAGATACGCACCCAGAGCGGGAACATAAGACACCCCCCGAATGCCATGGCCGCCAAGGTCCAGTTCTTCGAGCACAGGCGCGATGCGGGGGGTCTCATCCGATTCAAAGATGGCCGTGGGGTTGGCGACACTGGCGATGAGCGCCCGGCCGTCGCGCAACGGGCTGCGGAATCCGATCAGCAGTTGCTTCTGGTCCGGGCTCATTTCAAGGGCTTCGATGTTGAGTCCACCACCGCCTTTGACGTCGCGCACCTCGGCCGCTGCCGCGAGCACAGGATGTCGCTTCGCAAGGGCTTGCTTCAAGCCGTCGACGATCTTGGCGTCGACCACCCGCGCACCTTCGACCCGGAACCGAACGAGCCTTTCACGGGACTTCTTCTTGTCGCCATCGTCATCGCGCGAGTGCGAGGTGATGGCGTAGACGAACCCTGCCCGGTCGATGGTCAGCCCTTCGAGGTCGTCGAGTTTCCAGAATTCGCTGAACATCTGAAGCAGCCCGGCTGTGAGCGCCGTGCTGTCGACATGGCCATCGGCACCCAGGGTGACCAGACTCAAAGGGTGACTCTTCTCGTCCTCCACCACGAGAAAACGCCCGTCGGGCAGTTGAACGATCGCCGACGGCTCGTAGATGCCCGTCAACGGCTGGAAGGCTGTCGTTTGGTGGTGGGTCATGTGGGCATTGTGTGCTTGTGTCGTTCAGACGCCATGCGTGGCGCCGTCAGCCGCCGAGCGCAGCGGTCACGGAGCACAGAGCGGACTGAAGGCCAATCCGCAGCGGATTCAGGGCACCAGCAAGGGCGGCGGCTGCGCCAGCCGCAGCCGGACGGCCTGGGCAAAAGCCTCCACGCGGGCATAGCTCCAGCCACGGGACAAGTGCCTTTCGGTGAACACGGTGACGGTTCGACCGGCGCAGGCAACGCGTGTGGTGGTACCGGCAAGGGGCACCGGCATTTCCAGCAAGGGCGCCACCGTGCGCGCGGCCTCCAGACCAAACAGAAACAGACCTTTGGGCTGCGCCACATCAAGCATCAGCCGCAGGACGCGCGGGTCCCGCATGGCAGGCTGGATCTGCGCCTCGGTTCGCGTGGCATACGGGAAGGCATTGAGTTCCACCACGCGCAAAGGGGCCAGGGCTTTGACCAGACGTTCAATGCGGTTGCGCGTTGCATTGCGGGTCGCGCCGGGCTGCTGGTAATAAGAGCGCACCCAAGCCGCGCGATCAAACCCGTGAAGGGCGTCCCAATGCGGCCAGAACGGTTGCGCAGAACCCGGGTTGATGCCAACGATGGCAATGTCACATCGGAACGGTGAGCCATCGCTGATGAAAGGTCGGCTGGGTAGACGCGGGTCCAGCAGGTCGTGCAGTGCCGCCTCCAGTTCGGCCAGGTTCTGAGGACAGGCCATGGCACAGCGCCCGGTGTCAGCGCGGCGCGCCTTCAGCACCCGGCAGCAGTGCCTTGGCCGCGTCGATGCGCAGGGCCAGCGCGACCGTGGGGTCGTTCATCACGTCGAGCAGGAAGCGGCGCGGGTCCTGGTAGGGGCCTTGCAGGGCGGCGTGTGCGGTCACTGCCGAAGATGCCGGGGTGGACAAGGCGGCGGGTGCCGCGGCGGCCACAGCGGCCGCGGGCGCCACGGCCTGCAGTTGCGCCAGCGCCGCCTGCCAGGCATCCGGCGGGATGCTCGCGAGGCGGCTGAGCTGCTCGGCCTGGGCGTCGTCCACCGGCTGGAAATCGAGTGAAGGGTCGTCGCCAAAGACCGCCGGCAGGTCGGGCGCCACAAAGGCGGACCAGCGGCCGGTGGCGGGCTGCAGGGCGGGAATGCGCGCTGGACCTGGCGACGCCGTGGGAACCGCCGCCTCAGGCCAGAGCCGCAGGCGCGCGGGCTTCACGTCGGCCAGGTAGCGCTGGCGCAGGCCCTGCAGAAAGGCGGCCGCCTCGGCCACCGGCACCGGTTCGGCCAATGAGAACCAGAGTTCAAACGCATCGACACCGTTGACGGCGATGGCCGGAGCCGGCAGTTCCAGGTCGGCCTGCACGCCGCGCCACACGGGCGAGAGGGCGTCCCAGTCGGCCGGGCGGCTGAGCGCGAGCACCAGCGCCCTGACGCGCCCGTCGGCACCGATCAAGCCCAAGGCATCGGCGCTGTCTGCGCCGGCTGCGGGCGGCAGGTAGAGGCGCTGGTATTCGGTTTGCAGTCGGGTCATGCGGGCATGTTACCCGCCGACTGCGCTGTGGCTGCACCCTCCGCGGGGCGCTGCGGCCCCGCGCGGTTGCCCTCAGGCGTGCGCCTGGTTGAGCTGGCGGGCGATGATGTCGTGGTTGAGCCAGAGCACCGGGCCGCCGGGTTCCGAACACTCGCGGAACATCAGGGCGCCCGAGGCTTCGATCACCAGCGCGCTGAGCAGGTCGGTGATGAGGGCGCTGCGCTCTTTGTGCAGGGCGACCATGTCGTCAGAGGCGCCGATCATCAGGTCAGCCAGGCCCTGGCTGTTGGGCATGGGCCAGGCGGCGAAGTCGCTGTAGCCCGTCATCACGTCGCTGGCGTAGAAGTCGGCAATGCGCTGCATCACCACGGCCAGGCCGGCCTCGCCATCGTTCAGCAAGGCAGCGCAGGCCGCCCACTGGGCTTCGGCCCAGGCGCCGCCGTTTTCCTTGCGCAGGGCGCGCAGCAGCGAGAACAGGGGCAGCTCCACGCCGGCAAAGATGTCCGACGAGTTGGTGCGGATCTCGGGGCAGTTGAAGACGGTGGCGCGAACGCCCTGCTCCCAGGCGGCCTGGGCGATGCGCTCCAGGCGCATCTTGGCGTAGCCCTGGGTGTAGTTGCTGTAGGTCTGCCACTGGTATTCGTCGCCGATGAGGATGCCGGTGCCGTGGTAGCCGTAGGCGCTGTAGCGCACCTGGCCGCCGCTGCTTTCGAGACGCTGGCGGATGGCGGCGCTGCCTTCGATGAGGTGGCCCAAGGTGTTGGCAGAGACTTCGTCGAAGTTCATCAGGATGAGCTTGCCCAGGTCGCTGTCGAGCAGCACCTGCGAAGACTGGTGGCGCTCGCCACGGCCCTTGTAGACGCGGTTGGCGATGGCGAGGAAGACCTTGGCCTTGGGGATGCCGCCGGCCATGGTGTGGGCGAAAAAGACGTTGCGGCCGTCGGGGATCATGCCGTCGAGCGTGGCCATGACCTGGGCGAGCGAGGTCTTGAAGCGCTCGACACCGATCTCGCGGCATTTCGCGATGTGGTCCCAGTCGAGCTTGTCCTCGGTCCAGGACTTGAGGGTGAGCTTGCCCAGCATCTCGGTGGGCGTGGGCGTGCCGGCGGGCGCGTCCATGTCAAAACCGGCCATCAGGGGCACGTTGATGATCTTGCCGCCCAGGTTGTCTTCGGCGGCGGCGAGTTCTTCGTCGGTCAGCGGGCGCAGCGTGCCGTCGGCCTCCCGGCGGCCCACGGTGATGCCGATGATGCTCATGCCCGCCTGGCGCGCTTCGTTGACGAGCCCGTTGGCATAGCCACGGCCGAAAAGCTCACCGAACAGCACGAACACGTCGCCGGCGCGAAAGATGTTTTTCTGGGGGAGTTGATTCAGAGCAATGGGGCCGTTCACGTTCAGGTACTCGCTGTGTTTGTAGGAAATCCGGCATGGGAGCCGAGTCGCGTACTCTACCGGAAGGCGGCGCAGGCCTGCGAAGGGCCGTCTGGCGCCCCCCGGGTGCACCAATGCCACTGGAGACACAAGCGGAAGAGCCGGGCGGCCAGTTCGCGCTGGCGGCGCTGTTCGCGCGCCCCCAGGGCCGGCTGCAACAGCGCGGCCCGACACGCCTCAATATCTTCCGCCAAAGCGCTGGCGGCTGGCTTCATGCGGCCCCCTGCGCTTTGGCCGGATGCACCGGCTGGTGCATTTCACGATCCGTTACAGGCTGGGCGCCCATGGCGCCGTACCAGTCGATCTTGCGCGTGGCGACCATGATGGCAGCAAGCACGCCGAAGAGCAGCAGCGAACCCATCATGAGCGCGTTGTCTTCCGACACCAGGATGCCGTAGAGCACGCCGTACAGCGCCACCAGCAAGCCGCTCATGCCCAGGCCGGCGCGCCAGCCGCCGAGCACGTGGCGCAGGTAGTGCGCGAGCAGCGCGATGCAGGCGGTGCTGGCGATCAGGTAGGCCCAGGCGAAATCGAGGTGCTCGGAGAGCGAGAGCAGCAACAGGAAGAACAGCACCATCGCCGCACCGATCATCAGGTATTGCATCGGGTGGATGCGCCAGCGCTTGACCATCTCCAGCACGAAGAAGGCGGCGAAGGTGAGCATGATGAACATCATGGCGTACTTGGTGGCGCGTTCGGTGAGGCGGTACACGTCCACCGGGTCTTCCAGCGCCACGGAGAACTGTTCCAGTGGCGGCCGCCGGTCGCCCGTCTGCGCGAACTGCGCCTGCGCCTGGCTGGAGAGCGAGGGCACGCGCCAGGTGGCTTCGAAGCCGCTGGCGCTGATGGCGCGCGTGCGCGGCAGAAAATCGCCCGTGAAGTTGGGGTGTGGCCAGGGCGAGGTCAGCGTGACGCTGTTTTCGTCGGCCAGGGGCACCCAGCCGATGCGGCCGGTGCCGGCCAGGTCGAGCTTCAGATCGAAGTCCAGCGTGGCGCCAGGCTGAAGCCGGGCCGGTTCCAGGCGGGCCGCCAGCGGCAGCGGTGCGCCCGCGGGCGCCTGCCCCACCGACAGCGGGCTACCGGCCAGGCGCAGTTGCGGCGCGGCGAGCAGGCCCCGCGCATCGCTCACCCCCATCAGTAGCAGCGGCTGGCCCAGCGTGAGCTGGCCGCCGCGGTGTTTGGGGGTGATCTCGGTCCAGACGAAGCGGCCGGTGCCGGCGTGCTGGCTGTTGTAGACCGTCACCGGAAAGATGCCGCGCAGCCGCGTCTCGGTGTCGAGCTGGCTGCGGGTGTCCTGCGTCTTGGGGAACTGGATCGACACGCGCTCCTCGGTCACCATCTCTTCGCGCGTCTGGCCGATGGCGCCGTCCACCTTGACCGTGCGCACAAAGGTTTCGGTGTAGGGCAGCCAGATGACGGGACCGGTGAGGGTCTGCGCGCCGGCGTGGGCGCGGGCCACTTCTTCGGTGGCATCGTGGCGGTTGGCGCTGCGTTCGGCGATCACATCGCGCACCATCATCAGCGGGATAGCCAGCAGGACCATCAGAAAACCGATGACCAGCAGCTTGCTCATCAGGGGATATTTGTTCACTTCTCGCTCCGTGGGTTAAGACGGAGCGATTCTTGAAAACGGGCGTGCGGCGCACGCGCGGGCTGTGTGAAGCGGGTGTGAAATGTCAGGCCGGCAGGCGCCAAGTGGCGAGGCAGCCGCGCGGGATTTCCACGTTCTCCACGCGGACTTCACCGCCGTGCAGGTCGCTCACCTCTTTCACCAGACACAGGCCGAGGCCGGAACTCTTGTCCAGGGTGTCGCTGCGCGGCAGCGAATAGAAGCGCTCGAAGATGCGGCCGATGGCGTAGTCGGGCACGCCCGGCCCCTGGTCACGCAGGCTCCATTGCACCCACGCGCCTTCACGCACCAGGCGCAGCACCAGTTCGCCGCCGGCGGGCGAGAAGTCGATCGCGTTGTCCAGCAGGTTGTGCAAAGCCTGCGCGATCAGGAAGCGGTTGCCGCGCACGGTGATGGCCTCACCCAGCTCATCGCGCACGCCCAGGCTCTTCACGCGCAGGCGCGGCTCCAGCGCGTGCAGGGCCTCGCGAGACAGCGCGGAAAGGTCGACGTCTTCCACATCGCGCAGCCCGCGCATCTGCTCCACATCGGCCAGCGCCAGCAGGCGGTCGATCAGCTGCTGCAGCCGTTCGGTCTGGCGCTCGATGTTGGCGGCGAAGCGTTCGCGTTCGGCCTCGGGCAGCGGCTCCTGCAGCAGCTCGGCCGCGCCGCGGATGGCGGCCAGCGGGCTCTTCAGCTCGTGCGTGAGCGTGTGCACGTAGTTCTCGACATAGGCCTTGTCTTCGAGCTTCAGGCGCATGCGCTCCACCGCCTGCGCGAGGTCGCTGAACTCGGTGTTGCCGGAGAGCCGCCCCATGCGCGGCAGCTCGGCACGCTCGCCGCGCGCCACGGCGTTGGCGTAGCCGCGCAGGCGCGAGAGTGAACTCGCCATCCACCAGGTGAACAGCAGGCCGATCGCCAGCGAGAAACCCAACAGCCCCCAGGACCAGCGCAGGATGCGGTCGCGGCTGCGCTGGATGTAGGGCTCCAGCGTGTGGTTGGGCCGCGCCACGGTCAGCACGCCGATGATCCGCTCGCCATCGCGGATGGGTGCGGCCACGTGCATCACCATCTGGTCGGTGTCACCCGGGTTCTCGCCGCTGGAGCGCGCGCCGTATTCGCCGCGCAGCGTCTTGTAGACGTCGTTCCAGCGCGAGTGGTCCTGGCCCAGGTCCTGCCCGCGGCTGTCGAACACGACCATGCCGCGCGCGTCGGTGACGGTGATGCGGGTGTGGATCTGGTCTTTCTGGAAGCCCCAGATGTTGGCGTCGGGCTTGAGCGACGGCAGCGCCGTCATCGCCTGCGCGAAGCCACCCGTGGCGATGGTGCCGGCCTTCATGTCGGGCGCGGCGAGCTGGGCCAGGCTGTAGGCCGCGTCCACCAGGCTGTCCTCCATGGCCAGACGCGTGCCGGGTTTCACCTCTTCGAGAAAGATGCGCAGCACCACGAACAGCGCCAGGCCCAGCACCAGAAAGAAACCCAGCAGGAGACGCAGGCCGATGCGCATGAAGTCAGGCAGACAGGCTCAACGAATAGCCCATGTTGCGGTGGGTCTGGATCAGCTCGGCGCTGACACCCGCCTCGCGCAGCTTGGCGCGCAGCAGCTTCACGTGCGCGTCCACCGTGCGGTCGGCGGTGTCGGGTGCGTCGCCCCAGACCAGGTCCATCAGCTCGGCGCGAGAGAAGATGCGCTGCGGGCGTTTGAGCAGCGTGGCGAGCAGCAGGTATTCGTAGCGCGTGAGCGCGAGCAGCTGGCCGGCGCAGCGGATGCGCTGGGCCGTTTCGTCCAGCTGCAGCGGCGCCGCTTCGGTCGCCGGTGCGGCGGGCCGCGCGGCACTGCGCCGCAGGATGGCGCGCACCCGCGCACAGACCTCGCGCGGCGAAAACGGTTTGCTCACGTAGTCGTCGGCGCCCAGCTCCAGGCCGAGGATGCGGTCGATTTCCTCGTTGCGTGCGGTGAGGAAGACGATGGGCAATTCGCTGGTCTTGCGGATGACGCGGCAGACGTCGAAGCCATTGCCGTCGGGCACGCCGACATCCAGGATCGCAAGGTCCGGTGGCTGGGCTGCGAAGGCGGTCAGGGCATCGCACACCCGCCGCACGTGTTGCACCTCGAAGCCTTCACTCGTCAGTGTGTAGAGCAGTGTGTCGGCAATCGCCTGTTCGTCTTCCAGCAGCAGGATGCGGTGCGCCATGGGGGGTCTTGGTGGGTGCGTCAGCCCGCGATCATAGGCGGGGCACCGTGCCCTTCAGCAGGCCAGCGATTCGCGGAAGCCCCCACCGCCTGGCGCGGTGCAGCGGGCTTCCGTGGCGCTGATGCTCAGGCTGGCGCCGTTGCGCAGGGCCAGACTCAGGCTCACCGCGCCCTGCCACTCGCCGGGTACGACCAGCTGACGCACGGGCAGGCCGTCCACCACCAAGGCACCCTCGTGCACCGCGCCCAGGCATTCACCCAACGCGCAGCCCGCCCCCAGACTCAGGTGCGCGTGGATCAGGGTGATGACCACCGCGGGCAAATACCCGTCCACCGGGCGGACATCGGCGCCCTCGCCCGCTGACCGGGCTGGTGCCACCGGAAGGCGCAAGGTGACGGTGTGGCCGTCCACCTCCACGGCGGCGAGCTGCGCGTCGGCCAGTTCGATCTGGGTCATCGGCGGCGTCGCTCAGGCCGCACCGAAGATGGTTTCCAGCTCGCGCCGCATCACGCCGCGGTCCACGTCCACCCCGGTCCAGAGCCGGATCGCAATCGCGCCCTGGTTCACCAGCATGCCCAGGCCGTCGAGCACGGTGCAACCGGCGGCTTCGGCGCTGCGGATCAGGTGGGTGCGCGGCGGGTTGGGGATGGCGTCGGCCACCACCATGCCGGGGCGCAGCGTGGTCCCGTCGATGTCGAGCTGTTCGTCGACAGCCGGAAACAGGCCGATGGACGTGGCGTTGACCACGATGCCAGTGCCTTCGGGCACGGGCATGGCCGGGGTCCAGTGCAGGTACTCGGCACTGGCCGGGGTCTTGGCGGTGATGAGATCGGCCAGTTCCTGCCCGCGCGGGCGCGAGCGGTTGACGACGGTGATGTGGGCCGCGCCGGCCAGCGCCAGCTCGACGGCCACGGCGCGCGCAGCACCACCCGCGCCAAAGAGCACGACGCGCTGTCCTTCAATGGCGCACACACCCAGCAGCGCCTCCACGAAGCCCTGGCCATCGGTGTTCTCGCCGATCCACAGGCCGTCGCGCATCACCACGGTGTTGACGGCGCCGATGATCTCCGCCGAGGCCGCCAGCCCGTCCAGGTGCTCGATCACGGTCAGCTTGTGCGGCAACGAGCAGTTGAACCCGGCCCAGCCCATGGCGCGCGCGCCGCGCACGGCCGCGGCCAGGTGCTCGGGCGCCACCTCGCAGTTGACGTAGCGGCATTCGAGCCCGTGGTGGCGGTAGGCGGCTTCGATCATGGCCACGGTGGGGTTCCCGGCTGCGGGCTGTGAGAAGGAGCCGGTGAGCGCGTGCAGGAAGTTCATGGCGGTTCCCCGGTGGACGAAGGGGTCCATCAAAACAAAAAAGCCGGCCTTGGGCAAGGCCGGCTTTCCGAACGGGGCGGTGGAATTACTTGCCGCCGCGCGCCTGGGCCACGGCGCCCTGCACCTCTTTCCACAGGCCTTCACCGACGTTGGCGGAGATGCTGGCGTTGATGGCGCCGAGCTTGTCGCGCATGCGGCCGACTTCGGCGGGCGAGAGTTGATTCACCTGCATGCCCTTGCCGCGCAGGTCGGCCAGGGCCTTGTCGGCTTCGGCGCGCGTGTCTTTGCGTTCGAAATCGCGGCTCTTCTTCGCGGCGTCGAGCAAGACCTTCTGCTCGTCCTTGCTCAGGCCGTCCCACCACTTCTTGCTCACCAGCACGATCCAGGGGCTGTAGACGTGGTTGGTCACGGTCAGGTACTTCTGCACCTCGTAGAACTTGCTGGACAGGATGGTGTTGTAGGGGTTCTCCTGGCCGTCCACGGTCTTGGTTTCCAGCGCGGTGAACAGCTCCGAGAACGGCAGTGGCACGGCGTTGGCGCCCAGCGTCTTGAAGCTGTCGATGAACACGTTGTTCTGCATCACGCGCAGCTTGATGCCGTCCATGTCTTCGAGCTTGGTGACGGCGCGTTTGTTGTTGGTGAGGTTGCGGAAACCGTTCTCCCAGTACACCAGGCCGACCAGGCCTTTTTCCTGCAGCTTGTCCATCACCTTCTGGCCCACCGGGCCGTCGAGCACCGCGTCGGCCTCTTTCGCGTTGTTGAACAGAAAGGGCGTGTCCCAGATCGCCATTTCCTTGGTGATGCCGACCAGCGTGGCGGTGGAGCCGACCATCATTTCCTGCGCGCCGCCGATCAGGGCCTGCTGCATCTGCACGTCGGAGCCCAGCGCGGCGGCGCCGATGGCGCGCACCTTCATCTTGTTGCCCGAGGCCTTGGCCACTTCGTCGGTGAACACCTTGGCGGCGCGGCCCTGGTTGGACACCTCGTTGAGGCCGTAGCCAAAACGGATCAGGCGCGGCTTGATGTCTTGCGCCTGCGCGATG
Source organism: Betaproteobacteria bacterium HGW-Betaproteobacteria-9 (assembly GCA_002842215.1). GTDB lineage: Bacteria > Pseudomonadota > Gammaproteobacteria > Burkholderiales > Burkholderiaceae_C > Hydrogenophaga. The sequence goes on from PHCC01000007.1 coordinate 191,688, forward strand.
CCGGCGCCGAGCGTCGCCAGGGTGATGGCGGCGGTGAGGGCGAGTTGTCTGAATTTCATGGGTCTATCTCCTTCTGGATGGATGGGCACAGGGCCGCGGGGGTGAACGGAAAACGAACGGAAAGGCGGGTCAGAACATCAGCTTGAGCGGCCACAACACGATGGCCGGGAACACGATCAGCAGGGCCAGCATGGCGAAATACACCGCCAGGAAGGGGGTCACGCCCTTGATGACCGGCTCCATGCGCAACCGGCCCACGCCAGCCACCACATTGAGCACCGTGCCCACCGGCGGGGTGAGCAGGCCCAGGCAACCGACGAAGATGAAGACGAAGCCGAAATAGACCGGGTCGATGCCGGCCTTGGCGGCCAGCGGCGCGAGCACCGGCGCCAGGATCAGGATGGTGGGCGTGAGGTCCATCACCATGCCCACGGCCAGCAGGAAGATGCAGACCACGGCCATGAACAGCACGGGGCTTTGCAGCAGCGGGCCCATGCTTTCGGCGAGCTGGCTGGGCAGGTCGGCCAGCGTGATCATGTAAGAAGCCGCCGTGGCGGCGCCGCAGAGGAACATCACCACGCCAGTGGTGCGCGCCGCGTCCACCAGCACGCGGTACAGGCGCTGCAGGCTCAGCTCGCGGTAGATGAAGGTGGCGACCAGCAGGGCATAGACCGCGGCAACCACGGCCGCCTCGGTGGGCGTGAAGAAGCCGAAACGCAGGCCACCGATGATGATCACCGGCATCATCAGCGCCCAGGCGCTCTCGCCCAGCACGCCGCGGCGCTCGGTCCAGCTGCTCTTCTGTGCCACCGGAAGCTGCTTCTTGCGCGCAATGCCGCGCCAGACCATCACCAGCGCGACGGCCATCAGGATGCCCGGCACGATGCCGGCCAGAAACAGCTTGCTGATGGAGGTGTTGGTCGTCACGCCGTAGATCACCATCGGCATGGACGGCGGCACGATGGGCGCGATGATGCCGCCCGAGGCGATCAGGCCGGCGCTCGACCCGTCGGGGTAGTTCTGCTTGCGCATCATGGGCAGCAGCAGCGTGGCCAGGGCGGCGGTGTCGGCGATGGCCGAGCCGCTCATGGAAGCGAGCATCAACGAAGCCGCGATCGCCACGTAGCCCAGGCCGCCGGGGATGTGGCCCACCAGCGAACGCGCCAGGTCGATGATGCGTCGGCTCAGGCCGCCGGCGTTCATCAGCTCGCCGGCCAGGATGAAGAACGGCACAGCCAGCAGCGGGAAGCTGTCAAACCCGGCTTGCACGTTCTGCGCCAGCAGCTGCGCGTCGAAGAAATCGAGGTGCACCATCAGCGCCAGCGCGGTCAGCATGAGCGCGAAAGCAATCGGCACGCCCACCGTCATGGTGGCGAACAGCACCAGCAGGAAGATCGCAATGGTCATGCCTGCGCTCCTTCGTCGGTGTGGCCGGCGTCCGGCGGCGTGTGGCCGCGCACCTCGTTCCAGCTCTGCAGCAGCAACAGCACGGCCATGCAGCCGCCCATGACCAGCGTGCCCCCGGCCGCCACGGCCAGCGGGTAGCCCATCACCGGGCTGCGGCTGTCCATGCCCACCAGCACCTGCGCCCAGGAACCGGTGATCAGGTAATACAGCGCGATGGCGATCAAGACCCGCGTGAGCCAGCGCAACACCAGCGCCTTGGCGCCGGACAGGCGCGCGGTCACGAGGTCGAACCCCAGGTGTTTGCCTTCACCGAAGGCGAGCGTGGCCGACAGGCACACCAGCCACACGAACAGCAGGCGCGAGAGTTCTTCCGACACCACCCAGCCGGTGCCCCAGAAATAGCGCAGCAGCACGTTGCCGAACACGGCCAGCACCATGCCGAGCAGGCACAGGGCCATGAGGCCTTCGACCAGGTGTTTCAGGGAATTGCCCAGGGTTTTCATGGTTCAGGCCTTCAGGGTTTGGGTGGCTTGTGCCCAGAGCACCACGTCCGGGATCAAGGCATCGAGCGGGCGGGTGGCGTCCACGCGCAGCACGCCGGGCTCGCCCACCGGTTGCTCCAGCGTGGCGAACTGGCTGTCCACCAGCGAGGTGGAAAAAAAGTGCGCCGAGCGCGCGGCCACGCGGGCCAGCGCCTGCTCGGGCGTGATGTCGAGAAACACGAAGCGCAGGCCCGGCGCCGCGGCACGCAGGCGTTCGCGGTAGGCGCGGCGCAGCGCCGAGCAGGTGAGCACGGCGCCGCCCTGGTGCTGCGCCAGCAGGCCGGCCAGCGTGGTGAGCCAGCCGTCGCGGTCGGCGTCGGTGAGCGGGGTGCCCTGGCGCATCTTGTCGCGGTTGCCGGGGCTGTGGTGGTCGTCGCCTTCGATCAGCTCGAAACCGAGGCGTTCGGCCAGCGCCGCACCCAGGCTGGACTTGCCGCAGCCGGCCACGCCCATGACCACCAGCGATGCATTGATGTCGGGATTCATGCTTGAGATAGCGCTATCTTTACGAGGTTAAAAAAACGGTCTGGCGTCCAGACCGGCGTTTGCACTCGGTGGGGGTTGAGTCCCTTTGTCCGGCCAGCCGGGCACCCGTCTACGGGTTTTCATGGCTGGACTTGCGAATGAGATAGCGCTATCTTAGGCAACACTTTCCCCATCCGACACCCGTATTTACCCTGATGCCGCCGCCCAGCCCCACCACCCGCCCCCGCGCCACCGGCCGCGTCACCCTGTCCGACGTGGCTGCGCTGGCCGGTGTCAGCCCGATCACCGTGTCGCGCGCGCTGCGCGGCGAACGCACGGTGGACCCGGCGCTCGCCGAGCGCGTGAAAGAAGCCGCCAGCCAGCTGCGCTACACGCCCGACCCGGCGGCGCGCGCGCTCGCCTCGCGCCACAGCTCACACGTGGCGATGCTGATTCCCATGCTGTCGAACGCCCTGTTTGTGGACCTGCTCGAAGCCGTGCAGCGCACGCTGCGTCCGGCGGGCTACCAGACACTGATCGGCATCACCCACTACAACCCGGACGAAGAAGAGCAGCTGCTGCGCGAGCAGCTGCAGCACCGCCCCGCCGGCCTGCTGGTCACCGGCACCGACCACAGCGCCACCACGCGCGCGCTCATCGAGGGCAGCGGTGTGCCCTGCGTGCACGTGATGGAGCTGGGCAACACGCCCGGCGTGTACTGCGTGGGCTTCTCGCAGCACGCCGCGGGCCAGGCCATCACCGAACACTTGGTGCAGCGCGGCCACAAGCGCATCGCCTTCGTCGCCGCGCAACTCGACCCGCGCACCCTGCAGCGCGCCGAGGGCTACCGCGCCTGCCTGCGCCAGCACGGCCTGTACGACGCCGGGCTGGAACTGCTCAGCCCACTGCCCTCGTCCATGGCGCTCGGCAGCGTGCTGTTCGAGGACCTGCTGCGCGAGCACCCGGACTGCGACGCGGTCTTTTTCTGCAACGACGACCTCGCGCAAGGGGGGCTGATGGCGGCGCTGCGCCTGGGCGTGCCGGTGCCGCAGCGCGTGGCGGTGGCCGGCTTCAACGACCTCTCGGGCAGCGACCAGATGCTGCCGCCGCTGACCACGGTGCGCACGCCGCGCGAGGCCATCGGCGAGGCCAGTGCGCGCCTGCTGCTGGCCCTCATGCGGGGTGAGACGCCACCGGCGCACTCGATCGATCTGGGGTTCGAACTGATGCTGCGCGCCAGCAGCTGAATGCGGTTTTCCGGGCAAGCACACAAACTTTGCGTCGCTGGCTAGGGTAAATCCCAGCCTTCAAATGCAAGAGAGTACAAGTCAGGCCCTTTTGCGTACAAACCGCGCCAGACATCAAACCGAGAATTCGTCCACGGTTCACCGATAGCCGTTGACCAGAAATTCCGCCCATCCATCCAGGAGACAAACCGTGAAATTCCGCCTCGCCTCTGTCCTCACCGCCGCGCTGCTGAGCGCCGGCATGGCGCACGCCGCCACCGAACTCGTGATCGCGACCGTGAACAACGGCCACATGATCGAGATGCAGAAACTCGGCAAGAACTTCGAAGCCGCCAACCCCGACATCAAGCTCAAGTGGGTGACGCTGGAAGAAGGCGTGCTGCGCCAGCGCGTCACCACCGACATCGCCACCAAAGGCGGCCAGTTCGACATCATGACCATCGGCATGTACGAAGCGCCGATCTGGGGCAAGAAGGGTTGGCTGCAGGAACTGAAGACCGACGCGGCCTACGACGTCGACGACCTGCTGCCCGCCGTGCGCGGTGGCCTGACGGTGGACGGCAAACTGTTTGCCGCCCCGTTCTATGGCGAAAGCTCGATGCTGATGTACCGCAAGGACCTGGCCGACAAGGCCGGCGTGCAGGTGCCCGAGCGTCCCACCTGGCCGCAGATCGCCGATCTGGCCAAGAAAATCCACAACCCGGCCGCTGGCGTGTACGGCATCTGTCTGCGCGGCAAGCCGGGCTGGGGCGACAACATGGCCTTCCTGTCCACGCTGGTGAACACCCACGGCGGCCAGTGGTTCGACATGCAGTGGAAGCCGCAACTGGAGAGCAAGCCCTGGAAAGACGCGATCACCTTCTACGTCGACCTGCTGAAGAACTACGGCCCGCCCGGCTCGTCCGCCAACAGCTTCAACGAAATCCTGGCGTTGACCAACTCGGGCAAGTGCGGCATGTGGATCGACGCGACCATCGCCGCCTCCTTCGTGAGCGACCCGAAGCAGTCCAAGGTCGCCGACCAGATGGCGTTCGCCCAGGCCCCCACCGCCGTGACGCCCAAGGGTGCCAACTGGCTGTGGTCCTGGAACCTGGCCATCCCCGCCGGTTCAAAGAAGGTCGACGCCGCGCAAAAGTTCGTGACCTGGGCCACCAGCAAGGACTACATCCAGCTGGTCGGCAAGACCAACGGCTGGGCCAACGTGCCGACCGGCACCCGCAAGAGCACCTACGCCAACGCCGATTTCCAGAAGGCCGCCCGCTTCGCTTCGGCTGAGCTGAAAGCCATCGAGTCGGCCAACCCGAACGACAGCACCCTGCCCAAGAGCCCGTACACCGGCGTGCAGTTCGCGGCCATTCCGGAGTTCCAGTCCATCGGCATCGCCGTGGGCCAGCAGATGAGCGCAGCGCTGGCCGGCAAGACCAGTGTGGACGCGGCTTTGAAGGCGGGCCAGATCGCCGCCGAGCGTGAGATGAAGAAGGCCGGCTACTACAAATAAGAAGCGCCCATCTGGCTACTGCGCAGGCCGATCTGGGGCCGGTGTTCCTCGCCGTACGGGAGTACGGCTGCGGTACAGCGGCCCCACCTCGACCCGCTCGCTACGCCATCTGAACGCTTCTTGGCCGCCTGCTCGCTGAGCGCTGGCGCCCTCCGGGTCCCTTTCCATCGCCCCGTCCCGAGACTTCCCCATGAACCGCCTCATCCCGCGCCTGTTGCTGACACCCGCGATAGCCACGCTCTTTCTCTGGATGATCGTGCCGCTGGTGATGACGATCTACTTCTCCCTGATCCGCTTCAACCTGTTGCAGCCGGACGTGACCGGTTTCGCCGGGCTGGAGAACTTCGAATACTTCATCACCGACCCGTCGTTCGCCACGTCGGTGATCAACACCCTCCTGCTGCTGGGCAGCGTGATCGGGATCACCGTGCTGTTCGGTGTGCTGATCGCCCTGCTGATCAACGAACCGTTTGCCGGCCGTGGTCTGGTGCGCGTGTTGCTGATCTCGCCCTTCTTTGTCATGCCCACGGTCAATGCACTGATGTGGAAGAACATGATGATGAACCCCATCTACGGCGTGCTGGCCCAGGTCTGGGCCTTCTTCGGCATGGCCCCGGTGGACTGGCTGACCGACCTGCCCCTGTTCTCCGTGATCATCATGGTGAGCTGGCAGTGGCTGCCCTTTGCCACGCTGATCTTCATGACCGCGCTGCAAAGCATGGACCGCGAGCAGCTCGAAGCCGCCCGCATGGACGGCGCCACCTACGGCCAGCAGCTGCGCTACCTCTACATCCCGCACCTCGGCCGCTCGGTGGCCGTGGTGGTGATGATCGAGATGATCTTTCTGCTCAGCGTCTTCGCCGAGATCTACACCACCACCGGCGGCGGACCGGGCGACGCGAGCACCAACGTGGCTTTCCTGATCTTCAAGCAGGCGCTGCTGAATTTCGACGCCGGTGTGGCCTCGGCCGGCGCCCTGTTCGCCGTCGTGCTGGCCAACATCGCCGCGATCTTCCTGATCCGCATGGTCGGCAAGAACCTCGACAAATGAACATAGCCCTCCCCTGCCTCGCTTCGCTCGTCCCCCTCAAGGGGGCGGCTCTGGTGGCCCGGCAAAGCCGGTTCCACGGAGCCCTTGCTTGCTCCCCCTCTGTCCAGGAGTTGTTCCGATGAGAGCCTCTGTCTACACGCCCGCGTTTATGGTGCGCACCGTGGCCGCCTGGGCCGTGGCCCTGCTGCTGTTCTTTCCGCTCGGCTGGCTGCTGCTGACCGCGTTCAAGACCGAGCTGCAAGCCATCGCGGTCCCGCCCGAACTCTTCTTCTCGCCCACGCTGGAGAACTTCCACGAGGTGCAGGAACGTTCGGATTACCTGCACTACGCCTGGAACTCGGTGGTCACCAGCGTGGTGTCCACCCTGCTGGGCCTGGCCATCGCCGCGCCAGCCGCCTACGCCATGGCCTTCTACAAGGGCAGGCACGACAAGGACATCCTGATGTGGATGCTCTCGACCAAGATGATGCCCGCCGTGGGCGCGCTGGTGCCGATCTACGTGCTGGCACAAAGGAGCGCGTTGCTCGACACCCAGCTCGCGCTGATCATCGTGTTCACGCTCTCCAACCTGCCCATCATGGTCTGGATGCTGTACTCGGCCTTCAAGGAAATCCCCAACGAGATCCTGGAAGCCGCGCGCATGGACGGCGCCACGCTCTGGCAGGAAGCCACCAAGGTGCTGCTGCCGCTGTCGCTGGGTGGCTTCGCGTCCACCGGCCTGCTGTGCCTGGTGCTGGCCTGGAACGAAGCCTTCTGGAGCCTGAACCTCACGGCCGCCCAGGGCGGCACGCTGGCCACGCTGATCGCCAGCTACTCCAGCCCCGAAGGCCTGTTCTGGGCCAAGCTCTCCGCCGCCTCGCTGATGGCCATCGCCCCCATCGTGATCTTCGGCTGGTTCAGCCAAAAGCAGTTGGTCCAAGGCTTGACTTTCGGAGCCGTCAAGTGACGGCCCACCCCCGCCGCGCTGCGCGCGACCCCCTCCAGGGGGCGCGACTGGCGGCCCGGCAAAGCCGGTTCCGCGGTCGCCCTGAACAACAACCCCTCGCTCGCAGCGTGTCTGCGGCAACGAACACCTGAGGAGTCACTCTCATGGCCTACCTGCAACTCAAAGGCATCGAAAAATTCTTCGGTGATCACCGCGCCATCAAGGGCATCGACCTGGGCATCCAGCAGGGCGAGTTCATCGTCTTCGTCGGGCCCTCGGGCTGCGGCAAGTCCACCCTGCTGCGGCTGATCGCGGGGCTGGAGCACATCGACGGCGGCACGCTCAGCCTGGAAGGTCGTGACATCACGCACCTGCCGTCGAGCAAGCGCGATCTGGCGATGGTGTTCCAGAGCTATGCGCTGTATCCGCACATGAGCGTCTACGAAAACATGTGCTTCGCGCTCAAGCTGGCCAAGGTCGACCCCAAGGTCATCGACGACAAGGTCAAGCGTGCGGCCGACATCCTGAACCTCACGCCCTACCTGCAACGCACGCCCAAGGAGCTCTCGGGCGGCCAGCGCCAGCGCGTCGCCATCGGCCGCGCCATCGTGCGCGCGCCCAAGGTGTTCCTGTTCGACGAACCGCTGTCCAACCTGGATGCGGCGCTGCGCGGCCAGACCCGCGTGGAGATCGCCAAGCTGCACCGCGACCTGGGCGCGACCACCATCTATGTGACGCACGACCAGGTCGAAGCCATGACGCTGGCCGACCGCGTGGTGGTGCTGCGCGACGGCATCATCGAACAGGTGGGCACGCCGCTGGAGCTGTACGACCGCCCGGCCAACCAGTTCGTGGCGCAGTTCATCGGCACGCCGCAGATGAACGTGTTGCCGCTGCAGCAGGTGCCCACGCTGGTGGCCCAGCAGGCCCCGGCGGGTGCCGTGGGTGGCTCCATCGGCCTGCGGCCCGAGAACGTGACCGTGCGTGCCACGGGCAGCACGCCCGTGACCGGCCAGGTTGACCTGGTCGAAGCGCTGGGCGCCGAAACGCTGATCTACGTGACCACGCCCACCGGCGCGCAGTTTGTGGCGCGCCAGAACGAGCGCACCGGCCTGCACGCAGGTGAACCCGTAAGCCTCGACATCGACACCTCGCAGGCCCACTGGTTCGACACCGCTGGCCGCGTGATCGCCCGCGCGGCGGCGTGACCGCCGGCACCCTTTGCCAGCCACGCACATGAACACACCCCTCCCTCTGAGCGGCCAGGTGGCCGCCATCACCGGCGCCGCATCGGGCATCGGCTTCGCCAGCGCTCAGGCCATGATCGCTGCCGGCGCGCAGGTCGTGCTGATCGACCGCGACGCCCAGGCCCTGGCCAGGGCCTGCGAGACGCTGGGCGCCGCCGCCCTGCCCCTGGAGCTGGACCTGCTGGACCCCGCGCAATGCGCCGCCCTGCCCGAGCGCATCCTCGCGCTGGCCGGCCGGCTCGATGTGTTCCACGCCAACGCCGGGCTCTACGTGGGCGGTGACCTGATCGACGCCAGCGACGACGCCATCGACCGCATGCTCCACCTGAACATCAACGTGGTCATGAAGAACGTGCGCGGCGTGCTGCCGCACATGATCGCGCGCGGCAGCGGCGACATCGTCGTCACCAGTTCGCTCGCCGCGCATTTCCCCACGCCCTGGGAGCCGGTTTACGCCTCATCCAAGTGGGCCATCGACTGCTTCGTGCAGACGGTGCGGCGCCAGGTCTTCAAACACGGCATCCGCGTCGGCGCCATCTCGCCTGGGCCGGTCATCACCGCGCTGCTGGCCGACTGGCCGGCCGACAAGCTGGCCGAAGCCAAGGCCAGCGGCAGCCTGATCGAAGCCTCGGAAGTGGCCGATGTGGTGCTCTTCATGCTCACCCGCCTGCGCGGCATGACCATTCGCGACGTCGTGATGGTGCCCACGAATTTCGACCTGTGATTCTGTCTTTCACTCCATCACCATGAACACCATCCTGCACCTGGGCCTGGGCTCGTTCCACCGCGCGCACCAGGCCGTCTATGTCCACCAGCTGCGCGAGCTGGGCGACACCCGCTGGTCCATCGCGGGCGGCAACCTGCGCCCCGACATGCCCGACACCATCGCCGCGCTGCAGGCGCAAGACGGTGCCTACACGCTGGAGACCGTCACGCCCCAGGGTGAGCGCAGCTACACCCGCATCACGTCCCTTCAGCGCGTGCTGTCCTACCAGGACGATCTGGCCCCACTGGTGGCCGTGGCCGCCGATCCCGCCACGCGCATCATCAGCTTCACCGTCACCGAAGCCGGGTACTACCTCGACGCCAGCAACCAGCTCGACTGGGCCAGCTTCCCCGACCTGCGCGCCGACCTCGAAGCCGTGAAAACCGGCCAGGCCGGCCACACGATCTATGGCGCGCTCGTCACCCTGCTGCGCGCGCGCATGCAGGCCGGCGCCGGCCCCGTGACGCTGATGAACTGCGACAACCTGCGCCACAACGGCGACCGCTCGCGCGGCGGCCTGCTGCAGTTCATCGACGCGCTCGGTGATGAAGCGCTCAAGGCCTGGGTGCAGGCCCACACCAGCAGCCCCAACGCCATGGTGGACCGCATCACGCCGCGGCCCACGCCCGACGTGGCCGAGCGTGTCAAAGCCGCCACCGGCCAGGAAGACCCCGCTGCCCTCATGGGCGAGAGCTTCATCCAGTGGGTGATCGAAGACAACTTCATTGCCGGGCGCCCCGAATGGGAACGGGTCGGTGTCGAGATGGTGGCATCGGTGGACGCCTACGAAGAAGCCAAGATCCGCCTGCTCAACGCCACTCACAGCTGCATCGCCTGGGCCGGCACACTGATCGGCTACCGCTACATCCACGAAGGCACACACCATGACGTGATCCGTCGCTTCGCCCACGACTACGTCACCGACGACGTGATCCCCGTTCTCGACACGCCCGAACACCCCTGCCCCATCCACCTGCCCCGGTACCGCGACGTGGTGCTCGACCGCTTCGGCAACCCGGCCATTGCCGACACCAACCAGCGTGTCGCGATGGACGGTTTCAGCAAGATCCCGGGCTTCATCGCGCCCACCATCCGCGAACGACTCGCCCGCGGCGAAACCATTGACAGCGTGGCCCTGTTGCCGGCGTTGTTTCTCGCCTACCTGCAGCGCTGGCACACCGGCCAGATTCCCTACACTTACCAGGACCAGGCGATGCAGGCCGACACGGCCCACGCGATGTGTGATGCGGCCGACCCGGTGGCGGCGTTCTGCGCCGACACCACACTGTGGGGCGAACTCGCTGGCGATGCACGGCTGGTGGACGCCGTGCGCCGCGCCAGCGAGCGGGTGAGCCGCTTCGTCACCGCCCACACCGGCGTGCGCCCTGCATCCACCTGATCCATAAACCGATCCAGGGGACTTCCATGACCGTTCGCAGCCGCAGCGTCCCGCGCCAGATCAAGCCCGAGCTGGAACACGAGCTGGCGCGCTCGCCAAACCTCGGCTACGAGTCTTCGACCGATGTGGGCTTCGTGCGCTGCCTGTCGCACGGCTTCCCCACGCCTCTGGCGCGCTGGCACTACCACGACGAATACGAGCTGCACCTGATCACCAGCACCAGCGGCAAACTGTTTGTGGGTGACTGGATAGGCCCCTTCCAGGCCGGCCAGCTCGTACTCACCGGCCCGCGCCTGCCGCACAACTGGGTCAGCATGGACATGCCCGAGGGCGGCGTGCCCCTGCGCGATCTGGTGATCCAGTTTTCGCACGAACCGCTGGTGCGCGCGAGCGAAAACATCCCCGAACTGGCCGAAGTGCTGCCACTGCTGGAGCGCGCCAAACACGGCATCGAGTTCTTCGGCCTGTCCGAAACCGCCGAAGCCCACTGGCACAAAGTCAAGGGTTCACGGGGTCTCAAGCGTTTCACCGCTTTTTGCGACTTCATGAGCGACCTGGCCGCCTGCACCGACTTCCGGCTGCTCTCCAGCGTGCAGTTACAAAGCACCGACGACGACGCCGAGCTGGATCAAATCAACGCCTTGGTCAACCGCATCACCGAGCACCTGGCCGACGAACACTCCGCCGCCGCGCTCGCCGCCGACCTGGGCATGAGCGAGAGCAAGTTCAGCCGCTTCTTCCGCAAGGCCACCGGCAACACCTTCACCGACTTCGTCAACCGCGTGCGCATCAGCCGCGCCTGCCAGCTGCTGATGGACACCGACCAGCAAGTGACTCACATCTGCTACGAAGTCGGCTTCAACAACGTCGCCAACTTCAACCGGCGCTTCCTCGAAATCAAGGGTTTGACGCCGAGCGAGTTTCGCAAACAGAGCCTCACCCGTTTCCGCGGCGCCGCCTAGATGAAACACCCCCCGCGCCGCTTCGCGTCACCCCCCATGGGGGGCGGCACTGGCCGTCCGGCAAAGCCGGCCCGGCGGTGCCCTGGGTTGGACCTCGCGCTCCGGGCAAGTCCCCGAGAGGGCTGATCCGGCTTGTGGCGGCCCGGCGCCGGATTGATCTTCTTCTCCCACGACACCCACCATGTAACTCGGCCTCGACCTCGGCACCTCCGAACTCAAAGCCCTGCTGCTGACCGAGCAGCACGACGTCATCGCCGCCAGCGCGGTAGGCATGGGCCTGGTGCGCCCGGGCCAGGGCTTCGTTTCGCTCGGCACCTCGGGCGTGGTGTTCGTCAGCGGCGCGGCCTTCGAACCCAACCCGGTCCAGGCCCCGCACGCCTTCTGCCACGCCCTGCCCAGCCGCTGGCATGTGATGAGCGTGATGCTCAGCGCCGCCAGCGCCGTCACCTGGGCCACGAAGATGCTCGGCTTTGACAACGAAGCCGCCCTGATGGCCGCCGCCGCCACGCTGAGTCTCGATGAACAGCAGGGCGCCCCGGTCTTCCTGCCCTACCTGAGCGATGAACGCTCGCCGCACAACAACCCGTTCGCCAGCGGCGCCTGGACCGGCCTGAGCACCATCCCGCCCACCGAGCCGCCGCTGACCAGGCCTCAGGACCGGGCTGCAAGCAACTGCTCCACGGCCTTTGCTTCGACCAGTCCCTGATCACATCCCTCGTGAAAGACTGCACAGGTTGTTGCCGCAGCGTCGTGGGCGCTGCGATAGATGGCGACAACGCTGTCGGGGCCCGCACCAGTGTGCCCGTACAACGTCATGCCACTTTCCACGGTCCCCACCATGAGCCCGAGTCCGTATCCGGGAGACTCCCAAGGTCGTCCCTGAATCGGGCCGCCGACGATACGCCTCGCACGCATTTCGCGCAGCAGCGTCTCTGGCAGCAGCTGCCCCAGCATCACGCGATCCAGAAAGAGCGCTGCGTCGGACAGGGGACCGACCAGCAACCCGTGATACACCCATCCAGTGTCGTAACCCGGCGCAATCCCAGTGTCCACATCTTCAGAATCTGCGCGCGTCCTCGCCAGCCGAACGCGCCCCAGCCCGATCGGTGCGAATGCCCGTTCGGCAAGGGCATCCTCCAAGGAGAGATCGGTCAACTGTTCGATGAGCCTCGCGACGTACAGGTAGCCAAGGTTTGAGTACCGCCAGCCGGCACCGGGCTGGTATCGCAAGTTGCCTGCATCGATGCGCCTCAGCATGTCCTCTTCAGGCCAAGGCGTTTCATGGCGGGCCACTGCGTGGTGATAGTCCGAGAGTTCGCCGTAGTCCGCCAGCCCCGCCTCATGCCGCAACAGCTGGCGCAGTGTGAACGGTTCACCCCAGAGCGCTTCATCCAGCGTCACCTGGCCGTCCCGGACCAGCGATAGAGCAGCAACGGAGAGCACCGTTTTCGTGAAGCTCCACCAGGGAACGACCGCAGGCGATTCGGCGCCGACCACCAGTGATCCGCCTGTAGCGAGAGAAAAAATCATGGTGCAGGCGCCGAGTGAAGCAGAGGGGGCATGGCACGACGGTTGTGGACGGCGCGAGGCTGGGATGAACGCACGATTCAAGCTGGCGCCCCGCAACGGATGATCCTGCCACAACGTTCAACGGCTGCTGGTGGCCGATGGAAGGCCCTGCTCCCCGACCCCATCCCGATAACATAGCGGCAATGTCCTTCCAGCCCTCTTTCCTCCATGCCCTCGCGCGCTCGATGCTGCTGCTGGCGCTGGCCATGGGGTTGCTGGGAACGGCACGCGCGGCCGGGAACACGCAGGGCGCCACCGCCCAAACCCGCTTCTGGATCGACACCACCGGCCAGGCCAGCGTGGACGAAGTGACCCGGTTGCCGGCCGAACAACTTCAACCCATGGCGCAGCCGCGCAGCTTTTCGCTCGGCGACGGCGCGCTGTGGCTGCGGCTGGATTTGCCCGCGCTGGACCCGTCGCAACGCTGGATGCTCATGCTCGATGGCTCGGGATTCACCGATCAGGCAAGCCTGTTCCAGCCCGACGCGGCCGGTGGCTGGCAGGCGCAGCACGCGGGCGACCGGCTGCCGGTGGCCCAGTGGTCGATCCCTGACCGGTCGCCGGTGTTTGCGCTGCATGACACGGCCGCGCCGCGCACGGTGTGGTTGCGGCTGGCGAACAAGCCCCCGCCGCTGAGCCCACGCACCTACCTGCTGACGGCCGACGAGCTGCAGCACAAGCGCTCGTGGACGTTCCTGCTGGTGGGCGGCTACCTGGGCTTTGGCTTGCTGGTGCTGTTCCTGGGTCTGGTGCACGCGCGGCTTTACCGCGACCGCGCCTTTGTCGCCTATGTGGTCTATGTGACCTGCATGCTGGGTTTTCAGACGGCGTTCACCGGCCTGGGTGGCCTGTTCTTCTGGCCGCAGTGGGCGGCGTGGAACAACGCGGCGCCGGCGGTGTTCATGCTCTGGCTCACGGGCTCGGGCATCTGGTTCGTGCGCGAGGTGTGCAGCCTGTCGCGTTACCACCGCGGGCTGGACCGCCTGGCGCTGGTGTGGTCGGTGTTCGGTCTGCTGTACCCGGCGGTCTACCTCACGCTGCAGAGCGCGCCGGCGCTCGCTGTGCTGAACCTCTACGGCCTGCTCTCGGTGTTGCTGAGCATCGGGCTGTGTCTGTGGGCCTGGCGCCAGGGTGACCGCTACGCGGGCTGGCTGGCGCTGGGTTTTCTGCCGGTGCACCTGGGTTACCCATTTCCGGCGCTGCGCGCGGCCGGCGTGTTGCCCGACAGCTGGGGCGCGCAGTACGCGGTGCTGATCGGTTCGGCAATCGAGATCCCGCTGCTGCTCTACATCCTGCACCGCCGTGCCAAGGATTTCAGTGAAACCCGGGCGCGCCTGCGCGCGCTCGATTCCACCGATCCGCTGACCGGCCTGACCATCGTCCCGGTGCTGAACCTGCGGCTGCGCGACGCGATCCGCCGCGCGCGGCGTTACAGCCACCACTGCGCTCTGCTGCTGGTGGAGCTGTCGAACCACGCCGACCTGCGCCTGCGCCTGGGGCAGGACACGGGCGACCGCGCGCTGGTGCTGGCGGCGGCGCGGCTCACGCGCGTGGTGCGCGATGTGGACACGGTGTGCCGCGTGACCGACACCCGTTTTGCGGTCCTGGTGGAAGGGCCGCAGCGACCAGAACATCTCAAGTTGCTGGCGCAGCACATCGTGGCCAAGGGGCTGGAGCCGGCGTCCATCCTGCCGGACGACACCACGCTGCGGTTTCGCCTGGTCTCGACCCTGCTGCCGGCCGAACGCGAGATCGCCGACGAAGAAGATGAGCGCGTGGAGGCCAAACGCACGCTGCAACGCCTGCACCGCGCGCTCGACGAGCTGGCCGACGAACCGCGCAAGGCGGTGTGGCACCTGCCGCGTGAGCAGCCCGCCAGTTCGGCGCCGGCCGGAGCCCCGGGTCAGGAGGGTGCGGACGAGCAGCCTTTGCCGGATGCCGCGTCCAGATAAGGCATGAGGATCGGCCCCATCGACCCCAGTATCTGCACCGGCAGGCCCGATGTGAAGCGGTAGCGCGCGGCATCTGGCCCGACCACATAGGCTGTGACGCTGCCGAAATAGCGCGGGCCGAGGTGAAAGACAAAGGTGGCGGTGCGGTTGAGCGCCAGCGTGGCGCGCCCGCGCACGACCACGCGGTTGTCGCCGGTGCCGGTCTTGCCGCCCGGCGACAGGTCTTCGCCACCATCGGTGCGGAAGCTGCCGGCGAGGCGGCGCGCAGTGCCTCGCTCCACCACGTCGGACAAGGCTTGTTGCAGCGCCCGCGCCACCTCGGGCGCCATGACGCGCTCGCCCTTTTCGGGTGCTCTTCCCAGCACCGTGGCCCAGGGCGTGTCGCTGGCGAAATGCACGCTGGAGAGAAGCCGGGTGGGCAGGCGCACGCCGTCGTTGACGATGATGCCCATCAAATCGGCGAGCGCCGCGGGCCGGTCACCGGAGCTGCCCAGCGCCGTGGCCAGCGAGGGCACGAGGTGACCAAACGGGTAGCCCAGCCGGGTCCAGCGCTGGTGGATATCCAGGAAGGCCTCGACTTCCAGCAGGGTGTAGATGCGGTCGTCCTGCGCACTCTTGACGCGGGTGCGGAAGAGCCAGCCGTAGACCGCCTGGCGCTCGCTCTGGCTGGCGCTGATGGCCTCACCCAGGGTCGCCTTCGGGTGCTGCAAGCGAAAGGCAACGAGCCACAGTTCGAGCGGGTGCACACCCGCCACATAACCGCGGTCGGGCAGATCAAGGGCGTCGGGCGCATAGCGGCTGTAGAGGCGCTCCAGGCGGGCCGCATCGGGCGCCTTTTCGCCGAGGCGTTCGCTCAGAAAGCGGCCCAGTGCTTCGGCCGGTGCAGCGGGTTCGAGGTAACGGAACACGGCGCTGAGGCGTTCGGGCGTGGGGCGCAGGCCTTCGAGCAGCACCGAACGCAATTCGTCGGTGCTGCGCCGATCGGTCTTGCGCCAGAAGCGGCGCAGGAAGGTCTGGCCTTCGCGGTCGGCGAAGCGGGCGAGGTAGGTCTCGCGGCGGGGGTCGCTGTCGTCTTCGAGCAGGCGCGCGGTGCTGCCGGGCACCTGGTACATGGTGTGGCGGACGACCTCGCGCATCAGGCGCACGAACGGCAGGTTGATGGAGGCCTGTATCGCTTCGCGCACGGTGGGGGTGCGCGCGTTGTCGCTGTCGTTGAAGTTGTTGAAGCTGTGCACGCCGCCACCGGTGAAGAAGCGTTCGCCGGGATCGGCCGAAAACCGGCGCTCCAGGGCGGCGAGCAGCATGGCGTCGAGGCTGCGGTCTTTGGCGCTGGCGAGGTGCTGCACGGCCCAGCGCGTGAGCGTGTCCTGCCGGTCAAAGGCGGTGGCGCGCAGAGCCGCCGGCTCCAGCGGGGCGAGTCGTGCGTGCAGCTCGGCAATGAGCTCCAGGTAGGTGGCCAGCACGCGCAGCTTGGCGGTGGATCCGAGTTCGAGCTTGCTGCCTTCGTTGATGTCCAGCGGCTGCGTGGTGGTGTCGGTCTGCACGCGCACCAGATTGCCCTGGGGCGTGCGCTCCAGCAGGGTGAAGCTGTAGTTCACCGCGCCGAGCGAGGCGGGCTGCAGCAGGCGCTCGCCGATCAGGCCCTGCGAGCGGGCAAAGGCCGGATCGGTGAGGCGGCCCAGGTAGTCGCTGACGGTGTCCTGCAGCTCGCCGTGCAACGTGGTGTCGAGACTGGCATCAAGCCGGTCGAGGCTGTAGAGCGAGGTGCCCAGCCACCCGGCCAGGCGGCTGCGCGCTGCGGTGCTGCCTTTGCCATGGCTGCTCGGCTGCAGGGGCGGATCACGGACCATGTCGCGGAACACCAGCCGTTGCCGCAGGGCGGCGTCGCGCCAGCCGGTGTCGATGAGGCCCTCGGCCGCCAGCAGGCGCAGGTAGGCGTCGGTGGTCTCGTCGAGGTCTTTGCGCCCCTGGGCGAGGTACCACGAGGGTCGGCGGTGGGCCACCATGAGGGCCACCACCTGACGCAGGACCTGGCCGCGCTCGGTCTGGTTCTCGTTCAGGCCCGCCCCCGGCGTGAGCAGGAAGCGGGCGCGGTCGAGCTCGGTCCCGAACCACACCCACAGGCCATCGGCCAGCCCATGCACCTCGCCGTGGCGCGGCGCGGCCGACAGCGGAACGGTGTTGAGGTAGTCCAGCAGGATCTGGCGCCGCACCGGCAGCGTGTCCTGGCCCTGCTGGTAGGCGCGCACCGCAGCCGACAGCATCTGGTGCAGCTTCTCGCGCTCGTTGTGGGTGATGCCCCCGGGCGAATGGCGGAATTTTTCGATCTGCGTGGCCAGGGTGCTGCCACCGGGCGTGTCGAACTCGGCGTCGATCCGGCTGCCGAGCTGCCCGAGCACGGCGCGTGTGAAGCGCACCCAGTCAACGGCCGGGTTCATCTGCGGCCGGTCGGGGTCGAGCAGGTCGCGGTTTTCGATGAACAGCAGCGCCTGCGCGACCACCGGGGGCACGCTCCCCAAGCGATCGAACTGCCGGTAGGGGTAGCTGAAGCTGTGGATAGCCGTGCGGTGGCAGTCGAGCACGGTCAGGCCGGCCTGGGCCTTCTCGGCGTACGGGGCGTACAGGCCACGGTCCTGGTAGGCGAGCAGGGCCTGGTTGTGCCGGGCCTGCCCGGTGACCTCAAAACCGCGGGAGTTGAGGCTGGCGACAAAGGCGGGAATGCGGGTGTAACCCAGGCGTTCGTCGAACGGACCTTGTTTTGGAAACCGGATGTGGTCGCTGGGCCCGGAAGCCACCTCAAAGCCGAGCGGTGCAGCGTAGCGGCCCAGCACCCAGGCCTGCAGACGAGAGGTGCGCGCCTCAAAGGGCAGCAGCACGGCGGCCGCGGTGCCCAGCAGGAGCAGTGCAGCCACACCCAGCCACCACAGGCGAAAGCGCCCTCTCCGCCCGGGCTCGGGGGCGTGGTCGCTGGAGACCGTGTGGCCGTTCTCCCTCAAGGGTTTTTCGGTCATGGGGGGCTCGATCTGCTGCATTGCAGCAATTGTGGGCCGTCAAGCGAGAAACCAGTGTGTCGAAAACTATGATGGCACATTCGGTTACGCCCCATTCATCAGCGGCATACCCGGGCACAGGATAATCCTTCCCCATGTCATTGCGTCATTCGCGCCGCCTGTTTCTCAGCCTGGCGCTCATCATCCCTGCCCCGCTGCTGCTGACCGCGCCAGCGGTTCAAGCGTCCACTTTCGATCTGCCGCCGATCGACCGGATCGTCAATTACCAGCCCAAACTGCCGCTGCAGGTGTTCACCGCCGACGGCGTCGAACTGGCGCAGTTCGGTGCCGAACGGCGCGAATACGTGCCGCTTTCCCGCACGCCCAAGCGGCTGCAGGACGCCGTGCTGGCGGTCGAAGACGCGCGTTTTCGCGAACACTCGGGCGTTGACCCGAAGGGCATGGCGCGTGCGGTGGTGGCGGCGCTGACCGGGGGGCGCCGGCAGGGCGCCAGCACCATCACGCAGCAGCTCGTGCGCACCATGCTGCTCACGCGCGAGTTTTCGGTCGAGCGCAAGGCCAAGGAAATCGTGCTCGCCTTCAAGGTGGAAGACGCTCTCTCGAAAGACCGCATCCTGGAGATCTACCTCAACGAGATCTTCCTGGGCCAGCGCGCCTATGGTTTCGCGGCCGCCGCGCAGACCTACTTCGGCAAGTCCATGGACCAGCTCTCGCTGGCCGAAACCGCGATGCTCGCGGGCCTGCCCCAGAACCCTTATTACGCTAACCCGGTGGCTAACTTCGAGCGCGCCGTGCAGCGCCAGCGCGTGGTGCTGCAGCGCATGCTCGCCGTGGGTGCCATCACCGAGCAACAACTGGCCGCCGCCCGCGCCGAAAAACTGAACTTGCGGTCACCCGGGCAACGCAGCGTGCACGCCGCCCATGTGGCCGAAATGGCGCGCCGCGTGGTGGTGGAGCGTTTTGGCACCGAGGCCTACTCCAGCGGCATCCGCGTGACCACGTCATTGCGTGCGGCCGACCAGCGTGCGGCGCACGACGCGGTGCAACGCGGCGTGCTGGCGTTTGACCGGCGCGGCAGCTGGCGCGGACCGGAAGGCCAGGAAACCCTGCCGTCCGGCAATGGCGCCGAGCTGGAGCGCGCCGCCGCCGAAGCACTGAAGGACCACCACGACGACGAAACGCTGCGTGTGGCCATCGTTGTGACGGCCAGTGCGAAAGAGGTGCGTGCCCAGCTGGCCACGGGCGAGCGCATCACCCTCCGGGGCGAAGGCCTGCGCTGGGCGCAGCGCGCGCTCCAGCCCGCGGCCAAGGCCCCGCTGAAGCTGCAGCGGGGCTCGGTGGCGCGGGTGGTCAAGAACGGCAAGAACTGGGCGATCTCTCAATGGCCCGAAGCCGAGGCGGCGCTGGTGGCACTGGACACCCGCACCGGCCGCGTGCGAGCGCTGGTCGGGGGTTTCGACTTCACGCGCCAACCCTTCAACCACGTCACCCAGGGCTGGCGCCAGCCGGGATCGGCGATCAAGCCGCTGCTGGTGTCGGCCGCGCTCGAAGAACGCGTGATGCCCGCCACCATCGTGGACGACCTGCCCTTCACCGCAGCCAACGGCTGGAGCCCGGACAACAGCAGCGGCAACTACAGCGGCCCGATCACGCTGCGCGAAGGCCTGGCGAAATCGAGCAACCTGGTGAGCGTGCGCGTGTTGCAGCATGTGGGTACCCAGCGCGCGCGCGACTGGACCACCCGCTTCGGCCTCGACGCCAACCGCCAGCCCGACAACCTGACGCTGGCGCTGGGCACCGGCCTCGTGACGCCGCTGCAGATGGCGCGGGCCTACGCCACACTGGCCAACGGTGGCTGGCGCGTGGAGCCGGTGGTGGTGGAGAAAATCACCGACGCGCACGGCAAGGTGCTGTTTGAAGCGCCGCCACCGGCAGCGCTGACCGACGAGAGCCGCGCGATCCCCGAGCGCAACGCCTTCGTGATGGGCAGCCTGCTGAACGACGTGACACGCACAGGCACCGCCGCCCGCGCCCAGGCGCAGCTCAAGCGCAACGACGTCTACGGCAAGACCGGCACCACCGACGATGCCGTGGACGCCTGGTTCACCGGTTACCACCCCACGCTGGCCACGGCCGTGTGGATGGGCTACGACAAACCGCGCAGCCTGGGCGGCCGCGAATCGGGGGGCCGGGCCGCCCTGCCGATATGGATGGACTACATGGGTGCGGCGCTCAAGAGCGTGCCGGAGACGGCGCCGGGCGAGACCCCGGCCGGGCTGGTGTACGAAAACGGCGACTGGCTCTACAGCGAATGGAGCAACGGCGGCTGGGCCGAACGCATCGCCGACGACACGGGCGTGCAATACGCGCAGCCACCGGGCTTGCTCGAATCGTTCCGTCCATCGTCCTTGCTGGAGCTGATCCAGAACGCGATCAAGCCCTGATCAGATCAAGCGTTCGCTGCATGCAAAAGGCCGACTCTGCAGTCGGCCTTTTTTTTGGTGCCCCGGGGTTCAACCCATGCAGATGCGGGCCTTGGCTTCGGCGTATTCGTGCTTGAAGCGAGCCACCAGGTCGGCCGCTGGCATCACCTCGCGGATCGCGCCGATGCCCTGGCCGCAACCCCAGATGTCCTTCCAGGCCTTGGCCGCGTTGGCGCCTTCACCGGTGGAAAAGTTCATCTTGCTCGGGTCGCTCACCGGCAGGTTGTCCGGGTCCATGCCGGCGTTCTGGATGCTGCCCTTGAGGTAGTTGCCGTGGATGCCGGTGTAGAAGTTGCTGTAGACGATGTCGTCCGAGTTGCTCTCGGTGATCATCTGTTTGTAGCCCTCTACCGCGCGCGCTTCTTCGGTGGCGATGAAGGCCGAGCCGATGTAGGCGAAGTCGGCGCCCATGGCCTGTGCGGCCAGGATGGCACCGCCCGACGCGATGGAACCCGACAGCGCCACGGGACCGTCGAACCACTCGCGGATCTCCTGCACCATGGCAAACGGGCTCTTCACGCTGGCGTGCCCGCCAGCACCAGCCGCCACGGGAATCAGGCCGTCGGCGCCCTTTTCAATCGCCTTGTGCGCGAACACGTTGTTGATCACGTCGTGCAGCACCACGCCGCCCCAGCTGTGCACCGCCTGGTTCACGTCTTCGCGCGCACCCAGGCTGGTGATGATGATCGGCACCTTGTACTTGGCGCACAAGCCCATGTCGTGCTCCAGCCGGTCGTTGCTCTTGTGCACGATCTGGTTGATGGCGAAGGGCGCGGCCTTGTTGTCCGGGTTCGCAGCATCGTGCGCGGCCAGGGCTTCGGTGATCTCGGCCAACCAGTCTTCCAGCTGCGCGGCCGGACGCGCGTTGAGCGCGGGCATGGAGCCCACCACGCCAGCCTTGCACTGGGCAATGACGAGCTGGGGGTTGCTGATGATGAACAGCGGCGAGCCGATCACCGGGAACTGGATGTTCTTCAGCACCGGGGGCAGGTAGCGTTGGCGGGTCGTCATGGTGTCTCCGTGGTGGATCAAAAAGCTGGCTGGATTCTGGGTCAGCCAGACCGGGCGCCCTGTCGCCGCAGCAACAAGGCGCGGGTGGGTCAGAAAGCGTCGACCGCCATGGCCGTGACCGCGTCCGCGCCTTCGACGATGCTGTCGCGCACGCCCGGAGCGCGGCTCAGGATGTGGTCGGCGTAGAAGCGTGCGGTGGTGATCTTGGCCTGCATGAAGGCCGCTTCGGTGCCGGCGGCCAGCTGGTCTTCGGCCACCAACAGCGCGCGCGCCAGCTGCCAGCCCGCCACCACGTTGCCCGCGAGCATGAGGTAAGGCACGCTGCCAGCAAACGCCGCGTTGGGGTTGCTGCGGGTGTTGGCGGCGATGAAATCGACCACGTCCACAAAGGCTTCTCGCGCGGCGGTCAGGCGCTTGGCCACGGCGAGCGCATTGGCGCTGCCGCGCTGCACCAGCTCGGCTTCGGTCTTCTGAATCTGTGCCGCGATGGCCTTGGCGTTGGTGCCGCCGTCGCGCGACGTCTTGCGGCCCACGAGGTCGTTGGCCTGGATCGCGGTCGTGCCTTCGTAGATCGTGAGGATCTTGGCGTCGCGGTAGTACTGGGCCGCGCCGGTTTCTTCGATGAAACCCATGCCGCCGTGCACCTGCACGCCCAGCGAGGTGGTCTCCAGGCTCATCTCGGTGCTGTAGCCCTTGACCAGGGGCACCAGGTATTCGTAGAAGGCGGCGTTGTCCTTGCGGGCGTCGACATCGGGGTGGTGGTGCGCCGCGTCGTAGGCGGCGGCGGCCACGGCGGCCATGGCGCGGCAACCCTCGGTGCTGGCGCGCATGGTCATGAGCATGCGCTTCACATCGGGGTGGTGGATGATGGGCGCGGCGGCGCTCAGCGAGCCATCAACCGGGCGGCTCTGCACACGGTCTTTGGCGTAACCCACGGCCTTCTGGTAGGCGCGCTCGGCGATCGCGATGCCCTGCACGCCCACGGCGTAGCGCGCGGCGTTCATCATGATGAACATGTATTCGAGGCCGCGATTTTCCTGGCCCACCAGGTAACCCACGGCGCCGCCGTGGTCGCCGTACTGCAGCACGGCGGTGGGTGATGCCTTGATGCCCATCTTGTGTTCGATGCTCACGCAGTGCACGTCGTTGCGCGCACCGAGCGAGCCGTCTTTGTTCACCATGAACTTCGGCACCACGAACAGGCTGATGCCTTTCACGCCTTCGGGTGCGCCGGTCACGCGGGCCAGCACGAGGTGCACGATGTTCTGTGCCATGTCGTGTTCACCGTAGGTGATGAAGATCTTGGTGCCGAACACCTTGTAGCTGCCATCGGGCTGCGGCTCGGCGCGGCTGCGCACGGCGGCCAGATCGCTGCCGGCCTGGGGCTCGGTCAGGTTCATGGTGCCGGTCCACTCGCCACTCACCAGCTTCTCCAGGTAGATGGCTTTGAGCTCGTCGCTGCCGGCGGTGATCAGCGCTTCGATGGCACCGTCGGTCAGCAGCGGGCACAGCGCGAAGCTCATGTTGGCGCTGTTGAGCATTTCGGTGCAGGCCGCGCCGATGGTCTTGGGCAGGCCCTGGCCGCCGAAGTCCACCGGGTGCTGCAGGCCCTGCCAGCCGCCTTCGGCGTACTGCTTGAAGGCGTCCTTGAACCCGGGCGTGGTGGTGACCTGGCCGTCGTGGAAAGAAGACGGGTACTTGTCACCCTCCCAGTTCAGCGGCGCAATCACACCCTCGTTGAGCTTGGCGCACTCCTCCAGCACGGCCTGCGCGGTGTCCAGGCCTGCGTCTTCAAAACCGGGCAACGCAGACACCTGGCGAATGCGCGCCAGGTGTTCGATGTTGAACAGCATGTCTTTGAGGGGTGCGACGTAACTCATTCGAATGTCTCCAGAGGTTCTTCGGGAAGTACAGATGCAACAAGGGCATCGCGAACGATGCCCTTGCCGGTGGTGCGGTGCTTACAGCGCCTTGATCAGCTCAGGCACAGCCGCAAACAGATCGGCCTCCAGCCCGTAGTCGGCCACCGAGAAGATCGGGGCTTCGGGGTCCTTGTTGATCGCCACGATCACCTTGGAATCCTTCATGCCGGCCAGGTGCTGGATAGCCCCTGAGATGCCACAGGCCACGTACAGCTGCGGTGCGACGATCTTGCCGGTCTGGCCGACCTGCCAGTCGTTGGGCGCGTAGCCCGCGTCCACCGCCGCGCGGCTCGCGCCGAGGGCCGCACCCAGCTTGTCGGCCAGCGGGGTCATGACCTCGTTGAACTTCTCGGCGCTGCCCAGCGCGCGGCCACCGGAGACGATGATCTTGGCGGCGGTCAGTTCGGGGCGGTCGCTCTTGGCGATCTCGCTGCCCAGGAACGTGCTCTTGCCGCTGTCGGCCTGCGCTGCCTGGGTTTCCACGGCGGCGCTGCCACCGGTGGCGGCGGCCGGGTCGAAACCGGTGGTGCGCACGGTGATGACCTTGGTGGCGTCCATGCTCTGCACGGTGGCAATCGCATTGCCGGCGTAGATCGGGCGTTCAAACGTGTCGGCGGCGATCACCTTGGTGATGTCGCTGATCTGGCCCACGTCGAGCTGCGCGGCCACGCGCGGGGCGATGTTCTTGCCGCTGGCCGTGGCGGGGAACAGGATGTGGCTGTAGTTGGACGCGATGGCCAGCACCTGCGCTGCCATGTTCTCGGCCAGGCCGTGCGCGAGGTACTCCGCGTCGGCGTGGATGACTTTGGACACGCCGGCGATCTGGGCGGCGGCCGCAGCAGCGCCTGCGGCGTTGTGGCCGGCGATGAGCACGTGCACCTCACCGCCACACTGGGCGGCGGCGGTGACGGTGTTGAGCGTGGCGCCCTTGATGGTGGCGTTGTCGTGTTCGGCAATGACGAGTGCGGTCATGTTGTTGTTCCTCAGATCACTTTGGCTTCGTTCTTGAGCTTGTCCACCAGGGCGGCGACATCGGTCACCTTGATGCCCGCACCGCGTTTCGGCGGCTCGCTGACCTTCAAGGTCTTGAGGCGTGGGCTCACGTCCACGCCGAGGTCTTCGGGCTTGACGATGTCCATCTGCTTCTTCTTGGCCTTCATGATGTTGGGCAGCGTCACATAACGCGGCTCGTTCAGGCGCAGGTCGGTGGTGACGATGGCGGGCAGGCTCAGGCTCAGGGTTTCCAGGCCGCCGTCGACTTCGCGGGTGACGTTGACCTTGCCGTCCACGACTTCGACCTTGGAGGCAAACGTGCCTTGAGGCAGACCCGCCAGCGCGGCCAGCATCTGGCCGGTCTGGTTGCAGTCGTCGTCGATGGCCTGCTTGCCCAGGATCACGAGGCCGGGCTGCTCCTTGTCCATCAGCGCCTTGAGCAGTTTGGCCACGGCCAGGGGCTGCAGTTCTTCGGCGGTTTCCACCAGGATGGCGCGGTCGGCGCCGATGGCCATGGCGGTGCGCAGGGTTTCCTGGCACTGCGTGACGCCGCAGGAGACGGCGATGACCTCGGCGACGACGCCCTTCTCTTTCAAGCGCACGGCTTCTTCGACCGCGATCTCGTCAAACGGGTTCATGCTCATCTTGACGTTGGCCAGATCCATGCCGGACTGGTCGGCCTTGACGCGCACCTTGACGTTGTAGTCCACCACGCGTTTGACGGGGACGATAACCTTCATATTCGGTTGCTCCTGATGGTTGTGAGAACGAAAGAAAAAGCGGGATTCGAGTTGACGTACACGTCAATCATCGGATTGTATGCCCGACCCAACGACGGACCGCCCTGACGCAGAAAAGAACGCTGCATTTCAAAAAAACGAACGGTCGTGCTTTTTGTGAATTATAGGCGAGCCCGCCCGCGACGCCTACCCTTATCCCCCACAAACCAACCGGCATCACCACCAGGGCGATTAACCAACCAGACGGTCGGCGAATTCGGGTAAGTCTGGAGAAGAGAAATCCCAGTCTTCGCCTATAGTGAATTCTGAGTGATTTGCTTATATTTAGAAACCATATTTACCCACCGCCCCGAGGAAACGCTTCATGAAACTTCGCCACGTGTTCGCTGCCGCCTTGTCCACCACATTGCTGTCCAGCGGTCTGGTTTCCGCACAGACCGTGTTCACCGTATCCAGTTGGCTGCCACCCACCCATACCCTGTCCACGGTGCAGAAAAACTGGTGCGATCTGCTGGAAAAAGAAAGCACCGGCCGCATGAAGTGCAACATCCTGCCCAAGGGCGTGGTGGCGGCGCCGGGCACCTTTGATGCCGTGCGCGACGGTCTGGCCGACATCTCCTACACGGTGGACGGGTACACCCCAGGCCGCTTCATCAACACCCAGGTGGCCGAATTCCCTTTCCTGGGCGACAACGCGGTCGCCACCTCGGTGGCCTACCAGCGCATCTACAGCAAATACTTCGCCCCGCTGGGCGAACACCGTGGCGTGAAAGCACTGGCCGTTTTCACGCACGGCCCCGGCATCATCTTCAACAGCAAGAAACCAGTCTCCAGTGCCGCCGACGCCGCTTCGCTGAAGTTCCGAATCGGTGGTGGCAACATCAACGAACTCTCCAAGGCCATGGGCTGGAACACCACGCTCAAGGCTGCGCCCGAGTCGTTCGAGCTGCTGTCCACCGGCGTGATGGACGGCACCTTCTTTCCCGATGAGTCGGTGGCCTCGTTCAAGCTCAGCATGATCAAGCACGCCACCACCTTCCCCGGCGGCCTCTACAACACCAGCTTTGTCTTCATGATGAACGAGGGCAAATACAAGGCACTGTCGCCGCAGGACAAGGCCGTGGTTGACAAGCTCTCGGGTGAGGTGGCCGCGCGCATGTTCGGCGAAGGCTGGGACAAGGTGGACGCGGCCAGCCGCGATGGCGCCCAGAAGGCCCAGGGTGTGAGCCGCATCAAGGCCGACCAGGCCTTCGTCAAGGCCGTGATGGACAAGCAGGACTACCTGGAAACCAAGTGGGCCGCCAGCGCGCAGGTCAAAGGCCTGAAAGATCCGAAGGCCGTGCTGGCCGAATTCCGTGCTGAAATCGCCAAGGTGAAGTAAACCCCGGTCAGCCGGCCAAAAGGCCGGTCAGCCCCCGTGGGCCGATGGGACAGCGACACTGCTGCCCACCGGCCCATTTCACATGCAGGAAGCACAACATGCACAAAACACTCGACCGGGTGCTGTACTGGTCCACCGGCATCATGGCCGCCATGGCGCTTTTTTCCCTCATGTGGCTGACCGTGATCGACGTGGTCGGTCGCAAGTTCTTCGACAACTCGGTACCCGGCGGGCTGGAGCTCACCGAAATGCTCATGGTTGTGGTGATCTTCGCTGCCATGCCGCTCGTCTCCTGGCGCGGCGAGCACGTGGTCTTTGACACGCTCGACGCGCTGATTCCCGACTGGCTGCGCTCGATACAGGCCCGCGTGGTCCACCTGATTTGCGCGGGCACGTTTGCTTTTCTGGGTCGGCTCATGATGATGCGCGCCGAGCGCTTTGCCGAATACGGCGATACCACAGTGCACCTCGCGCTGTCCATCGCTCCGGTGGCCTGGCTGATGGCGGGTTTGCTGATGCTCACCGGGCTGGCCCATCTGCTGCTGGTGTTTGTGCGCGCGTCCGCCACGGGTCACGCCCCCGTCGACACCCGGGGAGCCTCCACATGATCGAAGCGCTGCTGGGTTTTCTGGGCGTCTTTGCCCTTGCCTTCCTGCGCGTGCCGCTGGCAGTGGCCATGTCGATCGTCGGTCTGGCGGGCCTGGGCCTCATGCGCGGCTGGCAACCCGCTTTCGCCAGCACCAGCCAGACGATTTTTGAGACCGGGTTCCATTACGTTCTGTCGGTCATTCCGCTGTTTGTGCTGATGGGCAACTTCGTCGCCCGTGCCGGCATGGCCAAGGAACTGTTCACCGCGGCCAACGCCTTCGTGGGCCACCGCCGCGGCGGCCTGGCCATGGCCAGCATCATCGCCTCGGGCGGTTTCGGTTCCATCTGCGGCTCGTCCATCGCCACCGCCGCAACCATGACGCGCGTGGCCTATCCCGAGATGAAAGCCCACGGCTACAAGGACACACTGGCCACCGGCGCCATCGCGTCCGGCGGCACCCTGGGCATCCTGATCCCGCCGTCCACCATCCTGGTGATATACGGGATCATCACCGAGACCGACATCGGCAAGCTGTTCATCGCCGGCATTCTGCCGGGCATCGTGGCCATCACCTGCCTGTGTCTGGCGGTGGTCTTCGTGACCTGGCGCGACCCCGCGGCGGGGCCACCGGCCGAACGCTTCACCTGGGCGCAACGCTTCGCGGCCATCCGCGGTATCTGGGGTGTGGCCATCCTGTTTGCCCTGGTGATTGGCGGCATTTACGGTGGCGTGTTCACGGCCACCGAAGGGGCTGGCGTGGGTGCGGCGGGTGCCTTCCTGTTCGCGCTGCTGCGCGGCGCGCTGCGCCCGCGCGTGCTGCTGGACATCCTGGTGGAGAGCACACGGACCACCGCCATGCTGTTCATGATCCTGATCGGCGCGATGATCTTCACCAACTTCATCAACTTCACCAGCATGCCGGGCGACCTGCGCGACTTCGTGCTGCAGTTCAGCCCCCACCCCATCATGGTGGTGGTGATGATGATGGGCATCTACCTGATGCTGGGCATGGTGATGGAAGAGCTGGCCATCGTGCTGCTGACGATTCCGGTGTTTTTCCCGGTGATCATGGGTCTGGGCTTCGACCCGATCTGGTTCGGCATCCTGATCGTGACCATCGTCGAGATCGGCATGATCTCGCCGCCGGTGGGCCTCAACCTGTTCGTCATCAGCTCGCTGCTGCCCAACGTCAACCTGGGCACCATGTACCGCGGCGTCTGGCCGTTTGTGGCGGCCGACATTGTCCGGCTGGGCATCCTGATCGCGTTCCCGGCCATCGCCCTGTGGCTGCCGGGGTTCATGGGCTAGGCTTCGGGGCTGCGCTTGAGGTGCACGACGCGTTGCGGGTACGGAATCTCGATGCCGTGCTCGCGCAGTGAACGCAGGATCGCCATGTTGACTTCCGAGCGCAGGTTGAGCTGACCGTTTTCGGGATCGGCGATCCAGTAGCCCAAGGTGAACTCCAGGCCGTCGGCGCCAAAGGCCGAGAGTGCGGCACTGGGCGCCGGATCCTGGAGCACGCGCTCCTGTACCCGCGCCGCATCCGCCAGCAGGCGCCGCACCAGTTCCACGTCGCTGTCATAGGCCACCGACACGATGGTGGACTGCCAGACCCGGGCGTCGGCGAGGGACAGGTTCTCCACCCGGTTGGTGATCAGGATCTCGTTGGGCACGATGGACTCGCGCCCCGTCGCCGAGCGGATCACGGTGTAACGCGCCTTGATGTCGCTGATGCGGCCCTCGAAATTGTCCACCTTCACGTTGTCGCCGATGCGCATGCTCTGCTCGGCCAGGATCACGAAGCCGCTCACGTAGTTGGACGCCAGCTTCTGCAAACCGAGACCAATGCCCACGCCGATCGCGCCGCCCAGCACCGAGAGCGCTGTGAGGTCGATGCCCACAGCCGAGAGCGCAAAGATCAGGCCCAGGAACATGAGCACGGCGCGCGTGGCGTTGCTGACGGCCTTGCGCAATGAGAGCTGGCCACCCACGGCCGACTTGAGCAGACGCGCCTCGATGGCGGCCGAGATCCAGAGCGCGACGATCAGCACCGCGCCCGCGGTGAGCGCCCCTTCGATCAGCGTGCGCAGGCTCAGCGTGGATGCACCCATCTTCCAGTGGATGGCATCGAGTTCGCTCAGCACCAGGGGCAGCAGTCCGCTGACCCAGAGCACCATGGCCAGCCAGGCCACCCAGGAAATGGTGCGCTCCAGCAGGCGCACCCAGGGCGTGCTGCCAAACGCCACCTGCAACACCTTGACGCCCACGCGGATGACCACCAGCGAGACCAGCACCGGGATCGCCACCTTGAACACGGCCAGCGGCACGAATTTGAGCAACACGGCACGCGCGATGTAGCCCAATGTGAGCAGCAGCAGCGGGAACATCACGCCATCGAACAGCTTGCGGCCAAACAGCACAGAGGCCTTTTCGTCCTTCATGCCCGAGGCCTGACGCAAACCGGCCGCCAGCCCCCATGCGACGAGCACGCAGACCGCCAGCGCGATGAACTCGAACCACACGGTGGTCTGGGTGAACCCGGCCAGCCAGGCCTGCAGGTCGTCGATGGGCGGCGGGGTGGCAGTGAGGGCAACGGTCGAATTCATGCGGTATCAAAGAGAGATATGTCTTTTTCCAGAACGCTGCGGAACCGCCCTTCGACAGGCTCAGGCCGGACCGCAGGCGTTGCCCCCTCGGGGGTATGCGACTGCGCGCAGCGAGCAACGGGGGCTACCAGTTCGGCGCGCGCTTCTCGATGAAAGCCTGCACGCCCTCCTGGGCCACGTCGTGCGCCATGTTGCAAGCCATGGTCTGGCCAGCGAGCTGGTAGGCCGATTCCATGCCGGTTTCGAGCTGGCGGTAGAACAGCGCCTTGCCCATGGCGATGGCCTCGCGCGGCTTGGCCACGATGCGGTCCACCAGCGCGGCCACCTCGGCGTCCAGCGCCTCGGCCGCCACCACCCGGTTCACCAGACCGCGCGCTTTCGCTTCGCCGGCCGAAATGAAATCGCCGGTGAGCAGCATTTCCATCGCTTGCTTGGGCAGCATGTTGCGCGACAGGGCCACGCTGGGCGTGGCGCAGAACAGGCCGACGTCGATGCCATTGACGCCAAACGTGGCGGCCTGCACGGCCACCGCCAGGTCGCACTGCGCCACCATCTGGCAGCCCGCCGCCGTGGCCAGGCCCTGCACACGCGCGATCACCGGCACCTCCAGCTTGCGGATGCTCATCATCAGCTTCGAGCAGGTGGCGAACAGCGCCTGGTAATAAGCCAGCTCTGGCCGGGCCTTCATTTCCTTCAGGTCGTGCCCGGCGCAGAAGGCGCGGCCGTTGGCCGCGATCACCACGGCGCGCGCCTGCGGGTCGGCCGCCACCGCGTCCAGCGCGGCCTGCAGCGCGCCCATCATGGCTTCGCTCAGCACGTTGAAACTGCGTGGTGCGTTCAGCGTGAGCGTGTGCACGCCACGCGCATCGCGGTGGCTCCACAGCAGATCGGTGTTCGGGGTTTCAGACATCGGCCAGCACCCTCAGATGCGCTTCCACGCTGCGCGCGAGCGCGCTCAGGTCGTAGCCGCCTTCGAGGCAGCTCACGATGCGGCCTTTGGCGTGGCGCTGCGCCACTTCCTTGATGCGCTGCGTGATCCACGCGTAGTCGTTTTCCACCAGGCCGAGCTGGCCCATGTCGTCTTCGCGGTGGGCGTCAAAGCCGGCACTGATGAAGATCATCTGCGGCTTGTGGGCGTCCAGCCGGGGCAGCCACATCATGTCGATCAGCTCGCGGATGTCCATGCCCTTGGTGTAGGCCGGCACGGGCAGGTTCACCAGGTTCGTCGCCGTCGAATGTTCGCAGGGCGGGTAAAACGGGTGCTGGTAGAAGCTGCACATGAGGATGCGTTCATCACCGGCCACGATGTCTTCGGTGCCGTTGCCGTGGTGCACGTCGAAATCAACGATGGCCACGCGCTTGAGGCCGTGGCGCTCCAGCGCGTATTTCGCCGCCACCGCCACGTTGTTCACGAAGCAGAAGCCCATGGCCTGGTTGCGTGTGGCGTGGTGGCCCGGCGGGCGCACGGCGCAGAAGGCGTTGGCCAGTTCACCGGCCATCACGGCGTCGGTGGCGTCGATGGCGGCGCCCGCCGCCACCAGGATCGCATCCCAGGAGTGGATGTTGATGGACGTGTCCGGGTCCACCTGCGCGTGGGTCGGGCCGCCGGCCGCGATCTCGTCGCGCAGCCCGTCGGACAGGCCACGCAGCGACGCCAGGTGCATGCGGCCATGGGCCAGTTCCATGTCGGCCAGTGAAGCCGCCGTGGCCTCGCGCCGCTCCAGCGCGGTGTCGAGCCCGGTGATCAGCAGACGGTCCTCAATCGCATCGAGCCGCGCCGGGCATTCGGGGTGCCCCGCGCCCATTTCGTGTCTCCAGCAATCCTTGTGGGTGAAATAACCTGTTGCCTGGCTCATCACACTTTTACGTTAAGGTTCATGGCATGCATGCCGAAGAAAAAATCCACCAATTATTGAATCAGCTTAACACGGTGATCGTGGGCAAAAGCCCCCAGGTTTCCGACTGCGTGGCCTGTCTGCTGGCGGGGGGGCACCTGCTGATCGAAGACGTTCCCGGCGTGGGCAAGACCACGCTGGCGCATGCGCTTTCGCGCGCCTTCGGGCTGCAGTTTTCGCGCGTGCAGTTCACCGCCGACCTGATGCCGAGCGACCTGGTGGGCGTGTCGATCTACGAGCGCGGGCGCGAAGGTTTCGTGTTCCACCCGGGTCCGGTGTTCTCCCAGGTGCTGCTGGCCGACGAAATCAACCGCGCCAGCCCCAAGACACAGAGTGCGCTGCTTGAAGCCATGGAAGAAAAGCAGGTCACGGTGGAAGGCGCCACGCGCGCCCTGCCCCAACCCTTCTTCGTGATCGCCACCCAGAACCCACACGACCAGCTCGGCACCTACGCGCTGCCCGAGTCGCAGCTGGACCGTTTCCACATGCGGCTCTCGCTGGGTTACCCGGACCGCGCCGCCGAACGCGAACTGCTGCGCGGCCAGGACCGGCGCGACATGCTGGAACACCTGCAGCCAGTGCTGACTCCGGCCGATCTGGCGCGGCTGCAGCAGAGCGTGGCCGACGTGCACACCGCCGAACCGGTTCTGGAGTACCTGCAGGACCTGGTGGCCGCGACCCGCTCGGGCCGCTGGTTCGCGCAAGGCCTGTCGCCGCGCGCCGCGCTGGCCGTGGTGCGCTCGGCCAAGGCCCAGGCCTTCCTGAACGGCCGCGACTATGTGGCACCCGACGACATTGCGGCCATCCTGCCGCAGACCGTGGCGCACCGGCTCATACCGGTGAGTGATGCGGGCCGAGGTGCGGTCGAGCAGGTCCGGGCAATGGTCGAGGCTACGCCGCTTCCATGAACCACCCCCGCCGCGCTGCGCGCGACCCCCTCCAGGGGCTGATGCGAAGTGGCCCGGCAAAGCCGGCTCCACCGCATCCTGGGTTGGGGTCGTTCGCTCCGGACATGCAACACCCGACGACCGGTCGACCCGGCATGAATGCAGCCGGTCTGCGACCGGTCGACGATTCATGGCGCCACCCGCTGCGCGCCCTGCTCAGCCGCTTACAGCGCTGGTTCCACAGCCGCGCGCCGCGCACCGACACGCTCACCCTGACGCAACGAAACGTCTACATCCTGCCCACGCGCGCGGGCTGGATGCTGGGGCTCACCCTGCTGCTGCTGCTGGTCGGCAGCATCAACTACCAGCTCAATCTCGGTTATCTGCTCACCTTCCTGCTCGCCGGTTCAGCGGTGGTGGGCATGCACGTGTGCCACAGCAACCTGCGCGGGCTCACGCTGCACCTGGCGGCGCCCGCACCGGTGCACGCCGGCCAGGCGGTGGCGCTGGACATCCGGCTCGCCAGCGAACGATCGCGTCCGCGCTACGGCATCGGCCTGGGCGTGATCGCCGACAGCCGACCGGGTGACGCCCACCTGGCCTGGACCGACGTGCCCGCCCGGGGGAGCGCGGTGCTGCAGGTGGCCTGGGCAGCGCCCCGCCGCGGCCTGCACGAGCTGCCCCCGCTGACAGCGCTCACCCTGTTTCCGCTCGGCACCTTCCGCGTCTGGACCGTCTGGCGCCCGGCCGCGCAGGTGCTGGTGTACCCGGCCACCGAGACCCATCCGCCGCCGCTGCCGCCCGGTGAACCCCAGGCCGGCAGCTCGGGCAGTGCACGCGTGCAGAGCACCGGTGAGTTCGACGGCGTGCGCGCCTACCGCCGCGGTGACCCGCAGAAAACCGTGGTCTGGAAAAAGGCCGCCCAGGCCTTCGCGGCCGGCCGCGACGATCTGGTCAGCCGCGACGCCCTGTCCACCCAGCGCCAGCAGCTCTGGCTGGACTTCGCGCACACCGGCGCCAGCGACCTGGAGGCACGTCTGTCGAGACTGGCGACCTGGGTGCTGATGGCCGACCGGCAAGGGCTTGACTACGGCCTGCGCCTGCCCGGTCGCGAACTCCCACCCGACCAGGGGCCGACCCATCGGGCTCGCTGCCTGGAAGCCTTGGCCCTGGCATGAAACACCCCCTGCGCCGCTTCGCGTCTTCCCCCTCTCCTGCGGGAGGGGGACACAGCCTGTGGCCCGGCAAAGCCGGTTCCACGGCTGCCCACGAAGGCTCCCCCGCGCTCTACCGTGAGCCTCTGCCATGGCTTTGACGTCTCTCCAATCACTGCCCAGGGACACACGCGACACGCTGTTCCTGCTCGCCGTCATCGCCTGGGTGGTGGCCATGCAGGTCGGAAACATCCCCTGGTGGTGCAGCGCGCTCGCGGCCGCCGTGCTGGCCTGGCGCACCACTTTGACCCTGCGTGGCCTGCCCCTGCCGGGCTGGATCTGGCGCGTGGGCCTGCTTGCACTGACTTTGGGTGCGACCTGGACGACACACCGCACCCTTCTGGGGCGCGATGCGGGCGTGACGCTCATCGTGGTGTTGCTGGCGCTCAAGACCCTGGAACTGCGCGCGCGACGCGACGCCTTCGTGGTGTTCTTCCTCGCCTTCTTCACGCTGCTCACTCACTTTTTCTATTCGCAGTCGCTGCTCACCGCCGCCGGCATCCTGATCGCGCTGCTGGGCCTGCTGACCGCACTGGTCAATGCCCACATGCCCGTGGGGCGGCCTCCCCTGGCGCAGGCCGCCCGCATCGCTGCGGGCATGGCGGCGCTGGGCGCCCCCATCATGCTGGTGCTGTTCCTCCTGTTCCCCCGCATGGCACCACTGTGGGGCATGCCCGGCCAGGACGAAACCGGCCGCAGCGGCCTGTCGGGCAGCATGAAGGTAGGCCAGTTCGCGGAGTTGGTGCTGGACGACAGCATCGCGCTGCGCGTGCGATTCGACGATGCACCACCGCCCCAGGGTCGGATGTATTTCCGTGGCCCGGTGCTCAGCGATTTCAACGGC
Organism: Betaproteobacteria bacterium HGW-Betaproteobacteria-9; assembly: GCA_002842215.1. GTDB lineage: Bacteria > Pseudomonadota > Gammaproteobacteria > Burkholderiales > Burkholderiaceae_C > Hydrogenophaga. Next base: position 226,294 of record PHCC01000007.1, read on the forward strand.
ATCGAATGGCGCGCGCTGCGTTCGGGCTTCCCGACCTCGATGGCGCTGCCGACCGACCTCAGCGTCTCGGGCCCACCGGTGCGCTACGAAGTCACCATGGAACCGAACCGCCGCCCCTGGCTGTTCGTGCTGGAAGCCGCCACGCAGGTCCCCGAGGTGCCCGGCACGCGCGCGCGCATGAACAGCGATCTGCAGTGGCTCACCCTGCGGCCCATGGACACCCTGGTGCGTTACCGGGCCGAGAGCTACCTGAACTTCCGCCACGGCCCGCTCACCCCGGTGCTGGCCCTGCAGGACCACATCGAGCTGCCGGGCGGCTACAACCCGCGCACGCTGGCGCTGGCGCTGGCGCTGCGGCGCGAACACGGCAGCGGGCCACAGTCCAACGCAGCGCTGGTCGACGCGGTGATGGAACGCCTGCGCACCGGCGGCTACACCTACACCCTTGATCCCGGCGTGTACGGCCAGCACACGGCCGACGAATTCTGGTTCGACAGACGCGAAGGCTTTTGCGAGCACATCGCGTCCAGCTTTGTCATCCTGATGCGTGCCCTCGACATTCCAGCGCGCATCGTCACCGGCTACCAGGGCGGCGAGCTCAACGCCGTGGACGGCTACTGGACGGTGCGCCAGCGCGACGCCCACGCCTGGGCCGAGGTCTGGCTGCAGGGCAGAGGCTGGGTACGCGTGGATCCGACCGCGGCGGTGTCGCCTGGCCGCATTGGCTCGTTCGAACGCCTGCGCCCGCCCGAGGGCGCCATCGCCGGGGCCATCCGCAACCTCAGCCCCACGCTCACGGCCCAGCTGCGCGCAGCGTGGGAAGCGGTGAACAACCGCTGGAACCAGTGGGTGCTGAACTACACCCAGGGCAAACAGCTCGACCTGCTGAAGGACCTGGGCTTCTCCAGCCCCAGCTGGACCGATCTGGCCTACGTGCTCATCGGCGTGGTGGTGCTGGTCAGTCTGGCGGGCGCCGGCTGGACGCTGTGGGAGCGTCAGCAACACGACCCCTGGCTGCGCCTGCTGCAGCGCAGCCGCCAGCGCCTGCGCCGCCTGGGTCTGGACAGCGGCGACCACACTCCCCCACGCGAACTCGCCCAGCGGGTCGAGCGGCATTTTGGCGACACGGCATTCGCCCACAGCCTGCGCTTGTGGCTGTTGCGGCTGGAAGCCCAGCGCTACAGCCGCCAGCCCGCCGGGACGCTGGCTACACTGCAACGCGAATTCCGCCAGCTTGCCTGGCCCAAGCGAGGTTCCCGTTGATCTTCAAGTCTGTTTTTTCGATGTCCGGTGGCGGAGCCCTGGCCGGGCTCGCGCTGAGCCTGCTGCTGTTGCCATTCGGGGCGTCGGCGTCCAACTCTGCCAAACGGCGACCGGCGTCGCTGGCCCCGGCTGAAGTACCCAGCCTTTTTTACGCCGACCACGAAGCCGCGATGGCTTTTGCCACCGACCTGGCGCAGCGGCGCAACCTCGACCCCGACTGGGTCCGGCAACAGATCGGGCACGCGCAGCACCTGCCTCAGGCGGTGCGCCTCATGGCCCCCGCCCCAACGGGAACGCCCAAAAACTGGTCGGCCTACCGCGCCCGCTTTGTCGAGCCGATCCGCATCGAGGCCGGCCGCCAGTTTTGGCTGGCCAACCGCGAGACGCTGGAGCGGGCCGAAGCCGAGTTCGGCGTGCCCGCGAGCCTGATCGTCGGCGTGATCGGTGTGGAGACGCTCTACGGCCGCCACACGGGCAACTTCCGCGTGATCGATAGCCTCACCACGCTGGCGTTCGACTTCCCGGCCAGCCACCCGCGCGCCCAGGCGCGCACCGAGTTTTTCCGTGCCGAGCTGGAGCAATACCTCAGCCTGGCACACCGCACCGGCATGGACCCGCAGAGCGCCCGCGGCAGCTACGCCGGTGCCATGGGCTGGCCCCAGTTCATGCCCAGCAGCTGGGTCAAATACGCCATCGATTACGACCGCGACGACCGGATCGACCTGTTCAACAGCACGAGCGACGTGATCGGTTCCGTGGCCAACTACTTCAAGACCTTCGGCTGGCTGCCCGGCATGCCTACCCACTACGCCGTCACGCTCGCGGGCGATGCCACCGATCTGGACACCCTGCTCGCGCCCGACATCCTGCCCAGCTTCAGCGTGGAGAGCTTCACCGCCAAAGGCGCCGTGCTCGAAGGTGCGGCGCTCGAACACACCGGCAAACTCGCGCTCGTCGAGCTGCAGAACGGCGACCCCGCCAACGGCGGAGGTCCGCCCAGCTACGTGGCGGGCACCGACAACTTCTACACCGTCACCCGCTACAACTGGAGCAGTTACTACGCCCTGGCGGTGATCGAACTGGGTGAAGCGGTGCAGGCCGGTTTGCCCTGGCGCTGACAGGGCGGTCCGGTCAACCCGAGCGAGGACCTCCGGAACGTGAAACCATTTCAGACTTGCCCGGCTCTCACCCATTCACCTGACGCCCACACCGGCCCCCAATGAAAAAGCGCCTCAAGGCCTGGCTGCCCTCCGCCGACAGTATCCGCAACAACCGCTGGTTGCGATGGCTGGGGCCAACCCTGCACCACCCCCGCCTGTGGCACTTCAGCCGCAAGGGCATTGCCATGGGGCTGGCGCTGGGCATCTTTTTCGGGCTGCTGGTCCCGGTGGCGCAGATGCCCCTGTCGGCCGCCGCCGCCGTCATCCTGCGGGCCAACCTGCCGATGGCCGTGGCCAGCACCTTGGTGACCAACCCGGTGACCTTTGGCCCGGTGTACTACGGGGCTTACCGCGTTGGCAAGGCCGTGCTCGGTGAGCCGCCACTCACCGAAGCGCAAGCCAGCGCCTTGCTGGAGCGGGCCGTGAAAACGCAGCAGGCCGAAGGGTGGAAAGACCGTCTGGAGGGTGCGCTGCGGCGGCTGGCGACGGTCGGCAAACCGCTGGTGGTGGGCCTGGCCATCGTGGCCACCTTGAGCGGCCTGGCGGTGTATTTCATCATCAGCGCGATCTGGACCCTGCGCGTGCGCTGGAGTCGTTCGCGCCGCCTGAAGGACCGGGTCACCCGGTTGAAACCGTCGGCCGATCAGCCCTGAGTCCGGCCCGGTTTGTCCGCGTCGGTCCAGGGCCCGATGCGGATGTCCACCACCATGCTTTCTTCACCCCCACCCCGGCGCAGCCCCTTGATCGGCAGGCAGGCGGTGTAGTCGGTGGCGGCGGCGAGGCGGATGTGGCGTTTGTCGGTGGGGCAGCGGTGGGTCACGTCCAGGCTGATCCAGCGGCGCGCGGCCGGATCCAGACAGACGTCGGCCCAGGCGTGGCTGGCGAGGTCGGGTTCGTTGGCGGCGTAGAAATAGCCACTCACGTAACGCGCCGGCAGGCCGATGCTGCGGCACACCGCCACCATCACATGCGCCTGGTCCTGGCACACGCCGAGTTCCCAGTCGAACGCTTCGAGCGCGGTGGTCTCCACGTCGGTGCTGCCCTTGCGGTACTGCACCTTGTCGGCCACGGCGCTGGCCAGGGCCACGAGGTCGGCCACGCAGGGCAGCTCGCCGCGCGCGCGCGCCGCCATCAACGCCGGCACGGTCTGCATGGCCCACAGCGCCATGCGCGGGTGCGGCTCGGCCAGCGGCGTGGAACGCAAGTAAAACGAGGGATGCGGCAGCGTCGGCGGGTCGGTGAACTCGGACACGCCGTGCGTCACCACCGTGCCCATGGCCGAGATGCTGTTCTCGCGCAGGTTCTGCTCGGGTCGGGCCACGAGGCTGAAGCTGTGCACACGGTTGCCCTCGGTGTCGGGCTGCGGGTGCAGCGTGCCGGGGGTTCGGATCTCCCAGTACTCCACCGTCTGGCAGACGCTGCTGACCGGCCAGAGGTGCAGCGTCTGCACCGTGTAGAGCAGCGGCTGGCTGTAGCGGAAAAGGGTGTTGTGGTGGATGACCAGTTTCATGGGGTACCGGGATGGCACAAGGGAGAAGCCCCAAGTTGTCCAAGGGACCCGCATGGTACCTGCCGCCGCCGTCCAGAAGACACACAGCGAGCAGGGCAGCCACTGCGCGCCGGCACCGCTGGGCCGGCTTCGCCGGACAGCCACTGCCGCCCCCAAGGGGGGGTGACGCGAAGCGGCGCGGGGGGGCCTAGTGCACCGTGGGGACGAGGAAGTCCTGGCTGATCCGCCCGCCGAGTTCGTTCACGCGGTCCAGGAACTGCGTCAGGAAGGCGTGCAGGCCGGTGGAAAGGATCTCGTCGATGCGGGCATATTGCAGATCGGCCTTGAGCTTGCCAGCACGGCGCAGGGTCTCGCCCGAGGTGTCGTTGGCCACCACAGCGAGATTGCTCACCACCTCGTTCAGGCTGGCGGCCAGGCTGCGCGGCATGTCGGGACGCAGGATCAGCAGCTCGGCGACGCGCTCGGGCGTGATCACGTCGCGGTAGACCTTGCGGTAGACCTCGAAGCCGGACACCGAGCGCAGGATCGCGCTCCAGTGGTAGAAGTCGTACTCCTGATCCTGCGCGCTGGCGGCGCCGAAAAAGTCGCTCTGCACGGCGTGGAACTTCACGTCCAGCAGGCGCGCCGTGTTGTCGGCCCGCTCCAGGAACGAGCCCATGCGGTAGAAGTGAAAAGCTTCGTCCTGCAGCATGGTGCCCACGGCCACGCCGCGCGAAAGGTGCGAGCGGTGCTTGACCCATTCGAAGAAAGCGCCCGGATCGCGTTCGAATTCCTTCGTCTTGAGGTAACCCGCCAGTTTGAGCCAGGTGGCGTTCTGCGTTTCCCAGAGCTCGGTGGTCAGCGCGCCGCGCACGGCCCGCGCGTTTTCGCGGGCCGCGCGCAGGCAGGAGCAGATGCTCGACGGGTTGGACTCGTCGCGCACCATGAAGTCCATGACGTTGCGCGGCGTGATGTCCTTGCCGTATTTGGCGGTGTAGGTGGGCAGCAGCTCGCTGATGACCAGCAGGCCTTCCCAGCCCACCTGGGCCACGGCGGCCGACTGCGGCAGCAGCGAGGTCTGGTAGTTGATGTCGAGCATGCGTGCGGTGTTTTCAGCACGCTCGGTGTAACGGGACATCCAGAAAAGGTGGTCGGCGGTGCGTGAAAGCATGATCAGTCTTCCAGTATCCAAGTGTCTTTTGTACCGCCGCCCTGTGACGAGTTGACGACGAGCGAGCCTTCTTTCAGCGCCACGCGGGTCAGGCCGCCGGGCACCATCTGCACCTCCTTGCCACTCAGCACGAAGGGGCGCAGGTCGATGTGGCGCGGCGCCACACCGCTCTCCACATAGGTCGGGCAGGTCGAGAGGCTGAGCGTGGGTTGTGCGATGTAGCCCTCGGGCTTGGCCCTCACCACGGCGCGGAATTCTTCGACTTCGGCCTTGGTGGACGCCGGCCCCACCAGCATGCCGTAACCGCCGGCACCGTGCACCTCTTTGACCACCAGCTCGGCCATGTTGTCAAGCATGTATTTCAGATCGTCCGGGTTGCGCCCCATGAAGGTCGGCACGTTGTTCAGGATCGGCTTCTGGCCCAGGTAGAACTCGATCATCTTGGGCACATAGGGGTAGATCGACTTGTCATCCGCAATGCCGGTGCCCACCGCGTTGCAGATGGTCACGTTGCCGCTGCGGTACACGCCCAACAGGCCGGCGCAGCCCAGCGTGGACGTGGGGCGGAACACCAGCGGATCGAGGAAGTCGTCGTCCACGCGGCGGTAGATCACGTCCACGCGTTTGGGGCCCTTGGTGGTGCGCATGTAGACGAAGTTGTCCTTGACGAACAGGTCCTGGCCTTCAACCAGCTCCACACCCATCTGCTGCGCGAGGAAGGCGTGTTCGAAGTAGGCGCTGTTGTACATGCCGGGCGTGAGCACCACCACCGTCGGCTCGGCCGTGGTGGCCGGGCTCACCGCACGCAGCGTTTCCAGCAGCAGGTCGGGGTAGTGCGCGACCGGCGCCACACGGTTCTGGCCGAACAGGTCGGGGAAGAGCCGCATCATCATCTTGCGGTCTTCGAGCATGTAGCTCACGCCGCTGGGCACGCGCAGGTTGTCTTCCAGCACGTAGTACTCGCCCTCGCCCTGCGCATTGGGTGCGCGCACGATGTCCACACCCGAAATGTGCGAGTACACGCCACCGGGCACGTCCACGCCCATCATCTCGGGGCGGAACTGCGCGTTCTGGAAGATCTGGTCGGCCGGCACGATGCCGGCCTTGATGATTTCCTGCTCGTGGTAGACGTCGTGGATGAAGCGGTTGAGCGCCGTCACGCGCTGCACCAGGCCCTCTTCCATGCTGCGCCACTCGTGCGCGGGAATGATGCGCGGGATCAGGTCAAAAGGAATCAGGCGTTCGGTGCCGGAACCGTCTTCGTCCTTGGCGCCGTACACCGCGAAGGTGATGCCGACGCGGCGGAAGATCATCTCAGCTTCTTCCCGTCGAGCGGCCATCACCTCCGGGGGTTGCTGCGCCAGCCAGCGAGCGTAGTTTTCATAGTGGGCCCGCACCTCGGTGGGCGTGGCGTTCATTTCGTCAAACATGGGTCGGCTCATGGGCTTTTTTCTCCTGATCACAGCATAGCAAGGACTGGGCCAGGGACACCACTTTCGGCACCAAACAGGTGCTTCTTTCAGTGCGCGGGTGCCGGACCGCGATCGCCTTCGGGCACCGGTATCTGCGCAGATTCGATGCCTGGGCTGGCCTCACCGCGGTGGTGCCAATACCGGCGCGCCACCTCGCGCTGGCACACCACGGTATCGGGCACATCGCTGCGCCAGGTGGCGGCACCACAGTCGGGCGTTGCAACCCAGCGCATGCCCCGCTCGCGGTAGCGCGCCAGCACCGCGGGCGCGGGATGGTTGAAACGGTTGCGGTAGCCCGCCTGCACCAGCGCCCACGCCGGCGCCAGCGTGTTGAGCAGCGCGGGGCTGCTGGACGTGAGGCTGCCGTGGTGCGGCGCCAGCAACAGGGTCGCCCTCAGGTCCGGTTGCGCCAGCGCCAGCCGGGTTTCGCGATCGGCGTCCAGATCGCCGCTCAGCCAGACGCTCTGCCGCGCATGACCGACCCGCAGCACGCAGGACATGGCGTTGCTCGGCAAGCGCCCGGCGCCGTCGGGACCGAAGTCTTCGGGGGACGGGTGCAGGATCTCGAAGTCCACCCCATCCCAGGTCCAGCGTTGTCCAGCGATACAGCGCCGGACAGGGTCGGCATCGAAGGACGACAACCAGCGGGCCTCGGGCCATTCGGTCTGCACCGCTGCGGAGCCGCCGGCATGGTCGCTGTCGCGGTGGCTCACCACCACCGTGTCGGGCCGCTCACCCAGCGCACGCAACAGCGGCACCACGACACGCTGCCCGGCGTCGCTGGTGGGCGAATAGCGCGGCCCGGTGTCGTACAGCAGGCTGTGCCCGGACGTGCGCACCAGCACCGCACTGCCCTGGCCCACGTCCAGCGCCATCACGTCGAACTCACCCGCGGCCGGGCGCGGCGGCTGCCAGCTCAGCACCGGCCACAACAGCACCAGTCCGGCCAGCCGGGTGGCCCAGGGCCAGCGCATCACCAGCAGGGCGCCGCCCAGCACGCCGGCCAGCGCCAGCGGCAAAGGCGGTATGGGCCGGAACACGGCCGCAGATGGCCATTGCGCGAGCCAGGCCAGCCAGCCGCCCAGCCCCTGCACCGCCAGCGCGGCCAGATCCCAGAAGGCCGGCACCGCCACCCCCAGCATCGCCAACGGTGTGATCACCAGCGTGACCCACGGGATCGCCAGCAAGTTGGCCACCAGGCCGACGAGTGAAAACTGGCCAAACAGCAGCAGTGAGAGCGGCGCCAGGGCCACCGTCACCACCGATTGTTCGCGCAGCATGCCCAGCGCCACGGCCATGAACCGTTGGGGGCGTGTGGGGACCTCCTGCCCAGCGAACGGCGCGGCGTCAAAACGCGTTCGCCGCCCCGGGTCGGTCGCAAACAGGATCGCCACGGCCACAAAGCTGAGCCAGAAACCGGGCTGCATCAGCGCCCAGGGATCGAGCAGCAACACCGCGGCCATGGCCAACAGCCAGACCACAGGCCACGGCCACTGGCGGGCCAGCAGGCGCAAGCCCACCACCACGGCCAGCATCAGAACGGTGCGCTGCGAAGGCACGCCCCAGCCCGAAAACAGGGCATACGCCGCCGCCAGGGCCACACCGCCGAATCCGGCGGCCCAGGGCACGGGCACCGCCAGCAGGGCCTGCGGCCAGACAAACGCCAGACGACGCCAGAGGCCACCCACCAGCCAGATCGCGAGCCAGGCGAACATGGTCACGTGCAGACCCGAGATGCTCATGAGGTGGGCCACACCCGTGGTCCGGAAGAGGTCCCAGTCAGAGCGCTCAATTGGGTTGAGGTAAAAAAGTCGTTCGCTCCGAAATGAGTTGTTCGCTTTGATTTACCAAGCGAAAGTTGTTCGCTTTCAGGCACCTTCCCCTCAGGACCTCGATAAAAGAGTCGTTCGCTTTGGGCCTAATTTATTGATTTTTAAGGAATGAGGCTGCCGACCTATTTGTGGTCAGTGTGAGCGGTTATCTTGAGGCCAGCCCACGCGCTGGCTCACAAAAAGGCGGAGGAAGGTCGCCGATTGCAAGCTGCTCGTCGCCAATCCTTGATTTCAAAGGGATTTTTCTCGTGCTTGCAAAAAAGTTGTTCGCTTTGCAATGCTCTCACCAAACTCTCGCCTCAACAGCTGGGTGGGTATTGCTTCTCGCTACACCTAGAGCCACACAATTTCTGGTGAACTCTTCGCTCCTGGCTCTCCCCGGTGGGAGCTCCTCCTCCGTCGTTGCCTTGGACCCTTGTGGGTTGAAGTAAGAGAGTCGCTCGCCGCGAAATAAGTTGTTCACCTAAGGCTGTGCTCCATGCGGAGCAGCCTGCGCACATCTCAGAGGGCCAATATTTCAACGCTGGGTCATCATTCCTCACGGGTGTCGCGTTTCAGTTGTGTCGCAGTCCCTCACCGCTCAATACCCTTGTGGAATCTCCTCTGGATGCAGTGGAATTCTTTGGGCCCTGCGGTATCTCTCAAATTAGCCCTACTTGGAGCCGCTTCGATGTAGCTCCTCACTCAACACAGCAGTCATCCGCACTCCTCCTCGCTTGTTCACAGCAAGGAGGCACGCGCCGCAGTCGCCTACCTCGATGGTGAGGCCCCGCCAGACATCTTTCACATGGCAACCAAGTCTTTGACGACTTTCAGGCCTTCATTGGGATTGGCTTGGACCTCTCGAGAACCAAGGACGTTTCCCTCTTTGTCCAATAAAAACCACTGAGCAAGCTCCAAGGTGCCACTTGAGACAAGGTGCGTAGCGCTGGAAACCGGGACGACTGCGATTACCAAGCGCTCATGGACGAGATTTTTAGTCGCCTCGAGTCCCATGAAGTAGCCCAGTTTGTGGTCAAGCTTACTGTATTGATGATGCTTGTCATCAAACAGTACGACGAAGATGTTTCTCTTGACCCTTCTCGCCTCTTCCATAGCCTCCGAGAGACGGGCGAACGGAGTGCTCCTAAAGAAGCCGCGATAGATGACTTGGTGCGCCGGAGTCTCGATGAGACCACGGACTCCCTTTACCAAATGGGCTTGCAGTCGCTCTCTGAAATCTCCCTCAACGTCCGGGTTGAGCGCATCAAGTCGGAAGAGAAAGTCCGAGGATGAGCGCACAACAATCTCAGAGCCTTGTACGTCAATCTCCCAGTGTGGCGAGAACCGATTCTCATGGTGGTCTGACTCAGCAATTCCCAGATTCATTCGCGTAGAAGCACCCTTCCGCTCTAGTTTACCTTGGGTGTGAACATACTTTTTGCCCAGGGTAGCTGCGAGCCTCTTGACGATGTCGTTCATCGTGTCGAAGACCATCCTGCAGTTGGCACTGATTTCCTGCTGCTCGATGACGCTCCCACGCTCCAAGTGACCTTTGATGAATGAAAGGTCATCTTCCAATGAAGATTCGGTTGTTGTCGGCGGCAGCAAAAGTCGTTGTAGCGCAGTCTGCATTGACTTTGCGTTCGCGTGGCGTCGCTCAATAACGGGATTGAAGCAACGGTCAAAGAAGTTCAACAGCTTCTGCGTGGTTGACCCGGCAAGCGAGGATAGCTGGACGACCGCTTCCGTCCGCTGGTGAGGCATTTTTCCTTCCGCATCTTGTAGCATGGCGGGTACCGTCCCGGTGAGGACATAGAACAAGATACCGCCGACGAACGCCAGGTCACTGCGCTCATCGCGTTTGCCGGTACTGCCAACTGAAAGCTCCGGAAGTCTAAGAAACCGGTTCCCCATTTCTTGCCCGTGCTCTGTGTTCAGCGTTCCCGCGACGCCGTCTTTGTAGCTAAGACCAAAGTCAAGAAGCACCGGAGCCTCAATGTTGTTGATTCATCAGCACAACTGAGCCAGTGATCACGTCGAAGATTGAGCCACTGGGTTAATGGATGTTCTGGCTACTCGGTTGTGGATAAGTCTATCG
>PHCC01000031.1 GCA_002842215.1 Betaproteobacteria bacterium HGW-Betaproteobacteria-9
GATGCCGACCATCCACACGGGTTCGAGCACCGGGCTGCGCTGCAGCTTGGCCAGCAGGTCGGTGCCGATGTTGCCGGGCCCGATGAGGGCGCACTTGATCTTCTTGCTCATGGCTGTCTTTCTCTGAACTTCAAATGAAACGGAGGCCGGTGCTGCCCATGCCCTGGACCTTCAGGGTCACCGAGTCGCCCGCGGCGACGGACACGGCCTCGGTGATGCCACCGGACAGGATCAGCGTGCCGGCGGGGATCTCTTCGCCGCGTGCGCCCAGGTGGTTGGCGAGCATGGCGATGGCGGTGGCGGGGTGGCCCAGCACGGCGGCGCCGGCACCGAAGGCCACGGGCTGGCCGTTCTTCTCCATCACGATGCCGACGGTGCGCAGGTCCTGGCCGTCCACCTTCATGGGCTGGCCGCCGACCACGAAGCGCGCGGCCGAGGTGTTGTCGGCGATCACGCTCTTGAGGTCGAACTTGAAGTCGCGGTAGCGGCTGTCGATCACCTCGATGCCGGGCAGCACGAAATCGGTCGCGGCCAGCACGGTGCCCATGTGGCAGCCCGGGCCGCTGAGCGCGCGCTTGAGCACGAAGGCGATCTCGGGTTCGACCTTGGGGTGGATGAGTTCGCTGGTCTTGACCTCGCCGCCGTGTGGCACGGCGCAGTCCTCGGTCATGAAGCCGAACACGGGCGAGCTCACGCCCATCTGCTTCATCTTGGCGAACGAGGTGAGGCCGGCCTTGAGGCCCGCGAGCTTGAGGCAGCGCGCCTGCTTGCGCGCCAGGATGGCGGCCTGGATCGCGTAGGCGTCTTCCCAGTCCATGCCGGGAAAGTCGTCGGTGATCTTGTGGGTGTCGCGGGCCTGGAGCTGGCAGTTCTCCAGGTGCTCGGCGAGGGCGGCGATGGTGGCTTGGTCGAGTGTCATGGTGGGTTGCTCCGCGGGTTCAGTTGAAGCGCACCGAGCACTCGCCCAGCCCGCCGATGGAGACGCGGAAGAAGTCGCCCTTCTGGGCCGGGAACATGGCGGCCAGCGCGCCCGAGAGGATCACGTCGCCGGCCTTGAGCGAGATGCCCAGGCGGCCCATGGTGTTGGCCAGCCAGGCCACGGCGTTGAGGGGCGATCCCAGGGCCGCCGCGCCCGCGCCGGTGGCGACGATCTCGCCGTTTTTCTCCAGCACCATGCCGCAGGTCTGCAGGTCCAGCGCCAGCGGGCTGACCGCGCGGTCGCCCAGCACGAACACGCCGCACGAGGCGTTGTCGGCCACGGTGTCGGTGATCTTGATCTTCCAGTCGCGGATGCGCGAGTCGACGATCTCGAAGCAGGGCATCACGCACTCGGTGGCGGCCAGCACGTCGGCCACGCCCACGCCGGGGCCCATCAGGTCGCGCTTGAGCAGGAAGGCGATCTCGCCCTCCGCTTTCGGCTGGATCAGGGTGGAGGTGTCGATGGCCTCGCCCTGGTTGACGATCATCGCGTCGGTCAGGTAGCCGAAGTCGGGCTGGTGCACGCCCAGCATGTTCATCACGGCGGCCGAGGTCACGCCGATCTTCTTGCCGACGATGCGCTCGCCGTCCTGCAGGCGCCGCTGCAGCATGCGCTCCTGGATGCGGTAGGCCTGCTCGATGGTGATGTCGGGGAAGCGGTTGGAGAGGGGCTCGACGACCTGCCGGTCGCGCAACGCGGTGTAGAGCTCGTCGCCCAGGGTTTCGATGGAGATCATGGTGTGTGTGTTTTATGTGGGGGTTTTGGCGGCCTGGGCGTCGGCTTCGGCGAGGAAGTTCGACACCAGCTGCGCGAAGCGCGCGGCGTGTTCGATCTGCGTCCAGTGGCCGCAGTGGCCGAACACGTGCAGCTGGCTGTTGGCAATCCACTGGCTGAGCGTCAGCGAGGTCTGCAGCGGGATCACCTGGTCCTCGCGGCCGTGCACGATCAGGGTCTCGTGCGGCAGCGCGCGGATCGCGGCTTCGGGGCTGGCCATGGCGTCGACCCAGCGCTGGCGTGGCGCGGGGAACATGGCGGAGAACGACTCCTGAAAACCGGGGCGGATGCTGGCCTGGTAACGCAGCTCGGCCAGCTCGTCGGTCACGAGCGCACGGCTGTGCGCAAAGATGTCGAGCAGCTGCTTCATGGTCGCCAGCGAGGGCTCGTAGCCCCAGACGGCGTCGAGGCCGGGCGTGATCGGGAAGGGCACCCCCACCGAGCCCATGAGCACCAGGCGGCGCACACGCTGCGGCGCGCGGATGGCGAGGGCCAGCGAGAGCGCCCCGCCGAAGCTGTTGCCGACCACGTCGGCTTTCTCGACACCCATGGTGTCCATCACGTCCAGCGCCTGCTGGACCCAGGTGTCCATGGTGTAGGTGATGTTCGCGGGCCGGTCGGTGTAGCCGAAGCCCACCATGTCGGGCGCGATCACGCGGCGTTCCTGCGCGATGACTGGCATGGCCAGGCGCCAGTTGGCCCAGGCGCTCACGCCCGGGCCGGAGCCGTGGATGAACAGCACCGGGGGCTGGCTCGGCTTCGAGGCACCAAGGTCGTGCACGTTGCTGTTGAAGCTGCCCGTGCGGACGCTCAGCGCAATTTCAGGGTTGTGTGGGGCATTCATGTTGTCTGCTCTGACGGCATGAGGGGCAGTTGGTCCAGGGCATCGCGGAACCGGCTTTGCCGGGCCGCCAATGCCGCCCCCTGGGGGGTGACGCCGAAGGCGGCGCGGGGGGTACAGCTTTGCGGGGCGTTCACAGCTTCACCATGACGTTTCTGAGTTCCGTATAGAACTCGAGCGAATGCACACCGCCCTCGCGGCCGATGCCCGAAGCCTTGGCGCCGCCGAAGGCAGTGCGCAGGTCGCGCAGGAACCAGCTGTTGATCCAGCACAGGCCCACTTCGATGGCCGCGGCCATGCGGTGCGCGGTGCCGAGGTTCTGCGTCCACACGGTGGTGGCCAGACCGTAGTCGGTGTTGTTGGCCAGGGCGATGGCTTCTTCTTCAGTGTCAAAAGGGCTGATGTGGCAGCAGGGGCCAAAGATCTCTTCGCGCACCACGCTGGCGGTCTCGGGCAGGCCGGTCCAGATGGTGGGTTGCACGAAGTGGCCGTTGGCGAATTCGCCGCCGAGCGTGGGCACACCACCGCCGGTGACCACCGTGGCGCCTTCGGCTTTGGCCTTGGCGTAGTAGCCCAGTACCTTGGCCTTGTGCTCCGCCGAAATCAGCGGGCCCAGATTCACGCCGGGTTCGTCGGACGGGCCCACCTTCAAGGCTTCAGCGCTGGCCTTGAGCGCGGCCACGAACCGGTCGAAGATCGGGCGCTGCACATAGATCCGTTCGGTGCCCAGGCAGACCTGGCCACAGTTCTCGAACGCGCTGCGGGTGATGCCGGCGACGGCCTTGTCGAAGTCGGCATCGGCGAACACGATGCCGGCGTTCTTGCCGCCGAGCTCAAAGCTCACCGGGCGAACGCCCTTGGCGGCGGCGGCCATGATGGCCTCGCCGGTACGGGTTTCGCCCGTGAAGGTGATGCCGTTGACGCCGGGGTGTTTGGTCAGGAACTCACCGGCCGATCCGGGGCCGAAACCGTGCAGCACCTGGTACACCCCCTTGGGAACGCCCACCGCGTTCATCACTTCACCCAGCAGCGTGGCGGTGGCCGGTGTTTCTTCGGAGGGTTTGACGATCACGGTGTTGCCGCAGGCCAGCGCCGGGCCGACCTTCCATGTCATCAGCAAGAGCGGCAGGTTCCACGGGCAGATCACGGCGACCACACCCAGCGGCGAACGCACGGCGTAGCTCACGGCGGTGCCGCCGTCGGGCGTGGTCATCTGGAAGCTCTCGGTCGGCACGTTTTTCACGATGTCGGCGAAGACCTTGAAGTTGGCCGCACCGCGCGGAATGTCGATGTGCGAGGCCAGGCCGCGCGGCTTGCCGGTGTCGGCCAGTTCGGCGGCGAGGAAGTCGTCAAAACGGCGGTTGATCTCGTCGGCCACGGCGTGCATCAGCTCGGTGCGCTTGACCACGCTCATGCGGCCCCAGTCGCCCTTCATGGCCGCGTGGGCCGCGGCCACCGCGGCGTCGACTTCGGCCTGACCGGCCTCGTGGACCAGGCCGATCACCTGGTTGTTGATCGGCGCGCGGTTTTCAAACGTTTTGCCGGTGGCGACGAATTCGCCGTTGATGAAGTTGTGGAACTGTTTCATGTTGCGTGAGGGAGATGAAAAATCAATCCAGGCCCAGGGCCGCCAGGCCGGCGCGGGCGCAGGCTTCGTCCTGCTCGGCCGAACCGCCGGAGACACCGATGCCACCGATACGGGTGCCGTGCTCGGCGATGGGCAGGCCGCCACCGAACAAGACCAGCCGCTGGCGCTGGTTCAAACCGATGCGCAGCAGCTCGTCGTCACCGATGACGCCGCCCCACTTCGAGGTCGGGAAGCCGAAGCTGGCGGCGGTGTAGGCCTTGTCGATCGCGATGTCGATCGAATGCAGAAAGGCATGGGGCATGCGCAAGAAGGCGGCGAGGACGCCCGAGGCATCGGTCACGGCCACGTTGATGCGTATGCCCAATGCTTCTGCGTGCGCGATGGCAGCCTGACAAGCCAGCGAAGCCGCTGAAGCGGTGATCACGGAAGAGGGAGCGGAGAGAGCGGATGACATGAAAAGAAGCGTTGTTGGCGTGTGGGGACTTCAACCCAGGGGCCCCGAGGAACCGGCTTCGCCGGGCCTCAGGTGCCGTCCCCCCTCGAAGCGCCGCAGGCGCGCCACGGAGGGGGGAGGCCGCGTCAGCGGCGCAGGGGGGAGATCAGGTATAGACCTCGGTAAACGAGGCCACCAGGTCACCCGTGTGATAGAAGATGCCGCTGCCCAGCATGTCTTCGGTCCAGGTGGTCACGGGCCGGTCGCGCTGGGCCAGGTAGCCCATGCCGGCGAAGGTCTCGTTGCGGTTGCCGCTGGGGTCGAAGAAGTAGATGGTCTCGCCGCGGGTGATGCCGTGGCGCGTGGGCGCCACGTCGATGCGCACCTTGTTCTTGGCCATCACGTCCGCCGCCTTGAGCACGTCGTGCCACGAGTCCAGGAAGAACGCGATGTGGTGCAGGCCGCTGCGCGGGCCGCCCACGAAAGCGATGTCGTGCGGCGTGGTGGTGCGGGCCATCCAGGTGGCGGCCTGCATGTCGCCGTTGGGACCGACCAGCACCTGCTCGGTGAGAAAGAAGTCCAGCGCTTCGGTCATGAAGCGGGTGTTGTCGGCCACGGTGTTGATGCCGGCTTCCGGGTTCATCTCGCACATCAGCAGCAGGTGGTCCAGCCAGTGGGCGCCGGCGCCTTTGAGACCGTCCGGCCAAGGGTCGGGGTTGGTGGTGCCGACCTCGGTGCCCACGTATTCCTTCATGGCGTACAGGCGCATCTCGTGGCCGCTGGGCAGGTTGAACTGCAGCATGCGGCCGGTTGAAGGCAGATCGCCTTCGGGCAGCATGGTGGTCTTCACGCCCCAGGCTTCGACGCTTTTTTGCAGGGCGTCCAGGTCGGCGTCTTTCTCGACCTTGTAGGCCACGTGGTTCAGGCCCGCCTGGTCCGACGGCGTCAGGATCAGCGAGTACTTGTCCCACTCGTCCCAGCACTTGAGGTAGACGTTGCCAGCCTTGTCTTTCATGGTCGTCTTCAGGCCGAGCACGTTTTCGTAGTGCCTGATCGCTGCGTCCATGTCCATCACTTTCAGGCTCGCGTGCCCGATGCGCATCACACCCATGTCTTGTCTCCTTCGGTTGGTTACTGCTGCTGAATCGAAGGGCTGGCAGTCGCAGACTCTGCGCGCCCTTTTGAAAACGGTTTGTTCAACTTGCCGGCCACTTCCAGGTCGACCGGCGTCTGGGGCGCCACGCGGCAGGCCAGCGTGTAGCCCTGGCACTCTTCGTCAGCGCTCACGTGGGCGCGGCTGATGGGGCCCAGGGCCTTGATGTCGCCGGCCAGGATGCGGACCTTGCAGACGCCGCAGCCGCCGTTGACGCAGCCGACCGGGATGCCCTTGCGCCCCAGGCGCACCATGCCCTGCAGCAGGCTTTCATTGGCGGCGCAGGGAAAGGTCTCGTTGGTCTGGGCGACGTGCACCGCGAACTTGGGTCGGGTATCGAAGATGGACATGGCCGTCACACCCGCTGGAAGAGAGGGCTGCGCGTGGCCTGTGCATCGGCCGCCGAGAGAAACTTCTCGGTGTAGATGTCGCGCTCGAACAGTCGGCCCTGCATCAGGGTGCCAATGCAGGCCTCCACCATGGGCGGTGGCCCGCACAGATAGGCCTTGTGGCCAGCAAAGCCATGGGGAAAGTGGGCTTTGGCGGCTTCGTGGACAAAACCCCGGGCGCCGCTCCAGTCGGAGTCCGCCGGTTCGTTCGACAGCGCGGGCACATAGGTGAAGTTCGGGTGCCGGCTGGCCAGGTCCTTGAACTGGTCGTCGTGGTACAGCTCCTCGCGCGAGCGCTGGCCATAGACCAGGGTGATCGGTTGTGTGCAGCCGTGTTCCAGCAGGTCCAGGATCATGGAGCGCGGGCTGGAGAGCCCCGAACCACCGGCCATGAACAGCATGGGCAGCTGCGCAGATCGCCGCACGAAGAAGCGACCGTATGGGCCGGTCAGGCCCAGTCGATCACCCGGCTTGAGCTGCTCGTGCAGCCAGCCGGTGCCGGCGCCGCCGGGCACGCGGCGCACATGCAGTTCAATCGCGCGCTCGCGCTCGACCGCTGCCGGGGCATTGGCAATCGAGAACGCGCGACTCTCGCCGAGCCCCGGAATCTCCAGCTGCACGTACTGTCCGGCCTGGAAGTGAATGGGTTTGTCCAGGGTCAGGTGGATGGCCTTGATGGTCGGCGTCAGGTTCTCGATTCGGGTGACGGTGGCTGCGAAATCCTTCACTGGAATGATTTCGGCGTCGGGCTCGTCGTCGATGTCGGCCTCGATGGTGGTGTCGCTCTGCAGCGTGCAGCAGCAGGCCAGCGACTTGCCTTCATCGCGCTCGAATTCCATCAGCGCAAACGGATTTGCCGCACCATGGTCCACCTCGCCATCGAGCACCTGCACCTTGCACGTTCCGCACAGGCCGTGCCCGCAGGCGTGTGGAATGTAGATGCCCTGGCGCAATGCCGCGTCGAGCACGGTCTGCCCTTCGTCGACCTCGATGGTCGCGCCCAGGGGTTCGATGGTCAGTTGGTAGCTCATGGAACGATCAGCTGAAGCTTCCCTTGATCCCGGTCAGCCCTGGCGCACGGAAGCGGATCGCATCCTTGTGCAACAGGCCGTTGTCGGCCAGTGACTTGGCCGGATCGGGTTGCCAGGGCTGGCCGTTTTTCTTCCACTCGGCTTTGTCCCAGTCGATCTGGGCGAAGTCGGGGTGGTAACCGTAGATGCCGGGCAGCACGGCGGCAGACAACGCGCCAAACGGCGTGTCGGGCGGCAGCGGCAGACAGAACGGCGCGCAGAACATGAGGTGGTCTTCCCAGCCGATGTAGAGCAGGGGCGCGGGGAAGTTCTCGCGCACGTCTTTCATCGGGAAGTCGTAGGTGCCAATCGCCGTCACGCTCATTTCGTCTCTCCTTGTTGTGCGCCTTCTCCGCGCCAGGCGGCGAAGTTCTTCTGGTCTTCCGAGCCTTCGAAATCGAAGTTGTCGCGGCCCACGTTCATCTCGTAGTAGTCGAGCACGGCCATCAGCGGATCGAAGCCTTCGGCGGTCGGGTCGGTGCCGGGCTTGAAGCAGTGGCCCTGGTAGATCTGGTGCACCGGCAGCCAGCTCTGGATGTACTTCTCGGGTTCGTGGTCAAAGATGCCCTTGCAGTGGTCCGAGCAGAAGTGGTACTTGTTGCCGAAGTAGTCGCTTTCGCGGTAACAGATCTTGGTCGGGTCGCCCTCTTCGGTGAACAGCATGGGGATCTGGCAGGTGGTGCACAGCATGGGCAGCGTCTTGTTGTAGAAGCGGTTGCCGGCTTGCTGCTGCTCGCGGAAGAACTCGAGGCGGGGGCGGTAGTACTTGTCGAAGCTGTCCGGGTATTTCTCCGACAGCCATTGCATTTCTTCCTCGCTGGGCACCCAGGTGTGGAAAGGGGCGGCGGCGTTGTAGTTGTAGAAGGTGTTCCAGGCCTGGTGGCTGATGTGGTCCTTGCCCTCGCAGGCCTGCTTCCAGCCGGCGGGCTCGCGGATGCCGTAGCGCGCCAGGTCCTTGAAGAGGGCGCCGCCGTTTTCTTCGGCGTACATCTCCCAGGCTTCTTTCCAGCTCATCACGCGCTTGGGCAGCATGTAGTCCTGCATCATGGCCACGAGGGTGAGCAGGCGGTAGCCACGCCAGAACCACTTGTCGATCCAGCCCTGCACGATGGGCACGTTGGCCGGGTCCTGCTCCAGCAGGAACTTGATGCATTCGATGCCCAGCGTCATGTGGCGCGACTCGTCGCTTTGTGCGCTGAAGCCGAAGGTCACGGTGGACATGTCGCCGTTGTGGGCCGCGCCGCTCATGAAGGGCACGAACAGCAGGTTGGTCAGCACGTATTCGAACGAGAAGCTCACGGCCACCAGGAACTCAAACGGGCCGCCGGTGATGGCGTCTTCGAAGAAGCTCTTGGGCACCGACAGGTACCACACGCGATCGAACCAGTGGTTGGACTGGTGCATGCCGTTGAAGTACTTGTTGTAGTGGCTGATGGCGTGTGTTTCGGTTTGGTAGTGGCGCAGCTCATCCACAGACTGCATCTGCGCGGCCACGCGGGCACCTTCGCCGGTGAACTGCCGGCCCACGTGCGCGAAACCGCGGTGGGCGTAGTACTCCAGCGGCGTCACGCCCTGGATGAAGAGCTTCAAGGCATTGATGTAGCGCGCATCGGTCACGCCGAGCTGGCCGTTGTTCTGGGCAAAGGCCTCGATCACGGCGTAGAGCTTTTTCTCCTTCTCACCCTGGTATTTCCAGTAGGCGTCCATGGTGAGGCGGAACGGGTCTTCCCACTTGTTCCAGTCGTGGATCTTGATGCCCTCGTACTTGTCGTACGGAAACACCTTGTCCATGGGCTGGTAGGTGGTCTCCCAGCCCAGGCCGCGCGTCATGGCGGCGTAGCGTTCTTTCAGGCCGAGCTTTTTCTTGGTGACACGGGTGTCCATGTTTGTCTCCTGTCTCTGTGGGTGGGTGTTCAGTGCTTCCAGCTCAGCGTCAGCTGGTCGTCGTCTTCGTCGATGTGGCCCGAGAGGGTGACGAGGTTGACGTGGATGGCCTGCAGGTCGTAAGGGCGACCGGTGATCTCTTCGATGGTTTCGCGCCGGATGGTGAGGCGGCCGGGGGCGTCGATCTTGACCATGCCGGGCGAGTGCACCACCCGGGCGGCGGTGTTGTCTGCGGCAATGGCCTCGATCACGGGCCGGGACTCTTCGTTGTCCTGAAAGGCGATGAATACGTTGGACATGGGGGTTCCTGGTGTGGGAGGGAGGGGTTTCCGTCAGACCAGCACACCGGCCTTGCGGCAGCGGGTGTTGAGCTTGTCGCGGGCTTCGGTCAGGGCGGATTCGCCGTGTTCCCCCAGCGCCAGACGGGCCACGGGCGACAACGCGGCCTGGGCACGGTCGGCCCAGTCCTGGGTCCATTGCGCGATCAGCTGGCGGTTGGCATCGCTTTCAGCGGCAGCGGCCTTTGCCACGGCGTCGATCCAGCGTGCGGTCTCGTCGTGCCATTCCGGCATGAACGCGGTGAGCATGGCCACGGCCGTACCGCCTTGCAGGGCGATGTGGTCATCGACGAAGCTGCTGTAGATCAGCGGGTAGAGCAGGCCGTCCAGCGCCAGGTTTTGCGCCACGAACAGCTCGAACGGGTCTTGCACCACCAGGCTGTCTTCCACATAGCGGCGCAGCCCCTGCCACTCGGGCGCTTCCAGCCAGGCTTGCTTGCCGGCGTCCAGCACCTCGGGTTCGGCCATCGCCAGACCCAGGCGGGTGAGGTATTGCGCGACGCCCAGGTTGTCCATGGCATGGAACATGGCCGGTGCGGTGAAGGCGGTACCGAACCCGTAGGCCGCGATCGACGCGTTGTTCATGTTCGCGCCCCACGCGGCGTGGCGCAGCGGGAGCAGGATCTCCAGGGCTTTTTCCCTGACCGCGTCGGGAATCATGGCCACCATGCCGCGCTGATCCACGAACTGGAAGTTGGATTCCACCGCGTCCTGCTGGCGTGCGCGGGTCATGGTCCAGTTGGCGTAATAGAACTGGCGCGGGTCTTTGAGCACATACCAGTCGGCGAGCTGGACGCGGCTGCGCGAGGCGTCAAACAGCTCGTGCGCCGGGTCCCAGGTGGGCCGGTAGTGGAAGTTGGTCATCGGCTGGGCGCCGAGCGTGGCCTCCTGGTAACGCGAAGCGGCCTTCTCGTGGCCAATGTATTTGGCGACGTGGGCAAAGGTGTTGCGCAGCGGGGTGATCTCGCGCGCCTGCAGGTCGATGTTCATCGGGGCTTGTCTCCGTTGGAATGGTTGTCGAACACTCACGCGTCCAGACGCTGCACCCGGTTGTTGGCGCAGAAGGCCTCGAAGGCGGCTTCGGGCAGCATCAGTTCCACCGCCAGCTCGGGCCAGCCGATCGAGAACTCGAAGCTGACCAGCCCGTCGGCGCGCCGCTCCATCACGCGCACGAAACGCAGGGAGGTGTCGCAGGCGGGCAGGGCGGGGTCGGTGCTCGGGTTCATGGCGGTTGTGGCGATCGTGGACGTGCTCTCCATTGCAGGCACCGTGCCAATGGAACCCACAGTGCGCCAAAAATCTCGATATTTAGGGGAAATCCCTAGGAAAATGGCCAATGTGCAGTGCAACATTCATATGGATAAAGGCCAGTTGATAGCGTAATTAATGGCATAAGGTGGGTGTTTTGTGCCCGGATTTGACGATTTGGAGAGGTGTTTTCGGGCTCTTTTGCTCAAATGAGAAAAATTGCAGGCTTATGGGCATGGCTTGCGCTGGCTGGGGTATTCCATGAAAATATCGAGATTCAAGAGGGTCATCAGAACCCGATCACTGGAGACACCGTTGGACGCTGCCCTGACCTACCCCCCCGACCAAGACCTGCGCCGGCTGTTGCGCTTCGAACCCGACAGCGGCGCCATCTGGCTCGGGGAGCGGCGCATGGTGCTGCTGCACACGGCCGCGCTGACGGCCCTGCGGCACGATCTCATCACCTCGGTCGGCAAGGAGCAGGCGCGGCGCCTGCTCACCCGCATGGGCTACGCCTGCGGCCTGCACGACGCGGGCTTTGCCGCCAAGATCCGCGGTTCGCGCACCCTGGAAGAGATGTTCATGGTGGGACCCCAGCTGCACATGCTTGAAGGCGCGGCGCGGGTCACGCCGGTGGTGCTGAAGATGAACGCCGAGGCCGGTCAGTTCGAGGGCGAGTTCCGCTGGGACGACTCCTGGGAAGCCCATGCCCACCGCCTGAACTACGGGGTGGTCGACGAGCCGGCATGCTGGACCTTGCTGGGCTACGCCAGCGGCTACACCAGTGCCTTCATGGGCCGGCACATCCTGTTCAAGGAAACGCGCTGCGGCGCCTGCGGAGACGACCACTGCCACATCGTGGGCCGGCCGATCGATGAATGGCCCGATGGCGATGCGCACCGCCAGTACTTCGAAGACGATTCCCTGCTGGAAAAGATGGACGCACTGAGCCAGCAGGTCGAGGCGCTCAAGAGCAGCCTCGGGCCGACCGAGGCCGGTGGCATGCTGGTCGGGTCTTCGCCCGGTTTCCAGCGTGCGCACGACCTCATGCTGCGCGCCGCCAGCACCCAGGTCTCGGTGCTGCTGACCGGCGAGACCGGTGTGGGCAAGGAGCGCTTCGCGCGCGCGCTGCACGAGCACTCGGAGCGTGCGGCGGGCCCCTTCGTGGCGGTGAACTGTGCGGCGCTGCCGGCCGAGCTGATCGAGGCCGAGCTCTTCGGGGTGGAGAAGGGGGCCTTCACCGGGGCGCATGCCGCGCGGGCCGGTCGCTTCGAGCGCGCGGAAGGCGGCACGCTGTTTCTCGACGAGGTCGGCGACCTGCCGATGCCGGCCCAGGCCAAGTTGCTGCGCGTGCTGCAGGAGGGCGAGATCGAACGCCTGGGCAGTGAAAGCGCGCGCCGGGTGAACGTGCGCCTGGTGGCGGCCACCAACGTCCAGCTCGAAAGCGCGGTCGAACGCGGGCTGTTCCGCCGCGACCTGTTCTACCGCCTGAACGTCTACCCGATCTGCATCCCGCCGCTGCGCGAACGGCCCACCGACATCGAGCCGCTGGCGCGCCACCTGCTGGCGCGCTTCACCGCGCTGCACCAGAAGCGACTGGTCGGCTTCAGCGACCGGGCCTTGCTGGCGCTGGCCCGGCACGACTGGCCAGGCAACGTGCGCGAGCTGGAAAACCTGGTCGAGCGCGGCGTGATCCTGGCCGCGCAAGGTTCGGTGATCGAGGTCGAGCACCTGTTCCCCAACCTGCCGGACGTGGCGCACGACGGCATCGATCCGCAGGGCCGGCTCGCCCGCCGCGCGCCACAGGACGAACAGGCCTTGTGCGAGCGCGTGCTCGACAGCGGCGTGCCCATTGAATCGCTGGAGGCGCAGGTGCTGGCGCTGGCGGTCGAGCGCAGCCGTGGCAACCTCTCGGGCGCTGCGCGGCTGCTGGGCATTTCGCGCGCGCAACTCGCTTACCGCCTCAAGCGCCAGCAATCTCCTGAAACCGATTGAAGCCCACCATGCTGCAAGACCTGCTCCGACCCGCCCGTCCGATCGGCCCGGTTCCCAGGCCCGAAGAACCCGAGCCGCGCACCCTGACCGAACGCGCCTACCGCGCGCTGCGCCACGACATCGTCTGTGGTCAGCTGGCGCCGGGTTTGCGGTTGCGGGTTGAACACCTCAAGGACTCCTACGGCGTGGGCGCAGGCACGCTGCGCGAAGCGCTGGCGCTGCTGGTGTCGGACGCCCTCGTCACGGTGGAGGGGCAACGGGGCTACCGGGTCAGCGCGATTTCACTGGAAGACCTGTGCGACCTGACCGACACGCGGGTGCGGCTGGAGACCGAGGCCCTGCGCCAGTCGATCCGGCAAGGCGATGCGTTGTGGGAACGGGCGCTGCGACAGGCCTTTGCCGAACTGAGCGAAGCCGAAGCGGGCGGCGTCGCGCGCGATCCGCAGCAATGGGAGCGGGCCAACCGCCGATTCCACGAAGCGCTGATCGCTGGCCACGTATCGCCGTGGACGCGCCACCTGCTGGACATCCTCTACCGGCATGGCGAGCGCTACCGTCATGTGGCCATCCGCCTGGGCGCCACGGCCCACGTGGGGCGCGATGTGCACGCCGAACACGAGAGCATTTACCTGGCCGCGCTGGCGCGCCAGGAGGCGCGCGCCGCACTGGCGCTGGAAGCGCACATCCGCCTGACCTGCGACCTGCTCACCCGGCACGCGGGCGAGGCGGCTGCCATCACTGCCCCAGCGCCGGAAACAGCTTGGTCAGACCCGCGGCCATCACCTCCACCGACAGCGCAGCCAGGATCAGGCCCATCAGCCGGGTCATGACGTTGATGCCGGTCTGGCCCATCAGACGGGCGATCGGTTTGGCCAGCGAAAAACACACGGCGGTGGCCAGCGCGATCACCACGCCATAGCCCACCAGCGCGGCGTGCTGGAAAAAGGTCTTGGCCTGGTCGGCGTAGATCACCACGGTGGACATGGTGGCCGGTCCGGTGAGCAGCGGGATGGTGAGCGGCACCACGGCGATGGACGCCTTGGTGCCCGCGTCTTCCACTTCGCCCTGGGTGGCTTTGGCTTCCGCTGGCTGGGCGTTGAGCATGGACAGCGCGGACGTGAGCAACAGCATGCCGCCACCGACCTGGAAGCTCGCCAGCGAGATGCTGAAAAACTCCAGGATCTGCAGGCCGATGACGGCGCAGGTGGCAATCACCGCGAACGCGCTGATCGACGAGATCAGGATGGTGCGTTTGCGCTGCGCCGAGCTGAAACCCTGCGTGTAGTGGATGAAGAAGGGCACGATCGCCAGCGGGTTGACGATCGCCAGCAGGGTGATGAGGGGCTTGAAATCCATGCCCGGCATTGTGGGGCAGGAACCGACCGACCGCGCTGCATCAGCGGATTTCAGGGGACATTCATGCGCTGCTGCCGTGGCGATCCGGCGCCGGGCCGCCCCAAGCCGGATCAGCCCCCTGGGGGAGCAGAGACCCGCGCAGCGGTGGAGCGTGGGGGCTCAAGCTCCCTTCTACGGAACATGCCGTAGCCCTCCATGTGCAGCACCTTGTCGCCGTGCTGGTTGAACATTTCCCACACCGTGCGCACCAGGCCCACGTCGGGCCGCTTGCTCATGGCGCGTTTTTCGGTGATGGTGTGCTGGAGCCGCAGCACGTCGCCCGGGTAAACCGGCTTGGTCCACTTCAGGCTCTCCAGCCCTGGTGAGCCAAGACTGGATGACTCGTGCAGAAAATTCGTGACCATCAGCCGCATGGCCAGGGCGCAGGTGTGCCAGCCGCTGGCGCTCAAGGCCCCGAACACCGAGGCCTTGCCGCCTTCTTCGCTCAGGTGAAAGGGTTGCGGGTCGAACTGGCTGGCGAAGGCGATGATTTCTTCTTTCGTCGGTGAGAGGCTACCCAGGTCGCGCGTCTGGCCGACTTCCAGGTCTTCCCACCAGATCTTGATATGGGGGCTTTGTTCGGGTGTGGTGGCGGTCATGAATATCTCTCCTGTTCAACGCCCGCCGGAGACATCCAGCAGGCTCATGGTGGTGTAACTCGCGGCGTCCGACAGCAGCCAGACGATGGCCTGCGCCACCTCGTCGGCCGTGCCGCCGCGCTGCATCGGCACCTGGTGCTTGAGGTCGTTGACGCGGTCGGGCAAGCCGCCCGAGGCGTGGATCTCCGTTTCGATCAGGCCCGGACGCACCGCGTTCACGCGCACGCCTTCGGCTGCGACTTCCTTGGCCAGGCCGATGGTGAACGCATCGATCGCGCCCTTGGCCGCGGCGTAGTCCACGTACTGCCCCGGCGATCCCAGGCGCGCAGCGGCACTGGACACATTGACGATGGCGCCCCCTTCGCCGCCGTGCCGCGTGCTCATGCGGCGCACCGCTTCGCGCGCGCACAGCATCGAACCGATCACGTTGATGTCGAACATGCGGCGCCAGCGCGCCACGTCCATCTGATCCACCCGCGCGGTCACGTCCACCACGCCCGCGTTGTTCACCAGCCCGGTGAGCCGCCCGAGCTGGGCGTCCACTTTTTCAAACATCTTGAGCACCTGCGCTTCGTCGGCCACGTCGGCCTGCACCGTGATCGCCGTGCCGCCGCCCGCGCGTATTGCGCGCACCACCTCGTCGGCCGCGAGCGAGTTCGCGGTGTAGTTCACCGCCACGGCCCAGCCCTGGCGTGCGGCGAGCAGGGCTGTGGCCGCGCCGATACCGCGGCTGCCGCCGGTGACCAGCAACACCTTCGGAGGCGTTGCGCCGTCTTTCTGATCCATAACCTGTCTCCTGCAAAAACCGCCGGTATGGCTTACAACACCGCTTGTACCGCCCTTCATTACAACAGCGTCAGGAGACCGCCATGCGTCGCACAGTCGACTACTACTTCGCACCCCAGAGCCCCTGGATGTACCTCGGCCACGAGCGCTTTGCAGAACTGCTGCAGCGCACCGACACCCGGGTGCGTGTGTTGCCGGTGGACTTCGGCAAGGTGTTCCCCGTGTCGGGTGGTTTGCCGCTGCCACAGCGGGCGCCCCAGCGCCAGGCCTACCGGCTGGTGGAGCTGCGCCGCTTCAGCGAGGCGCTCGGCATCCCGCTCAACCCGCAGCCGCGCTGCTTCCCGGTGGCCGGCGATCCGGCGGGCTTGCTGATCACGGCCGTGGCCGAGCAGGACGGCGAGGCCGCCGCGATGCGGCTGACCGGCGCGGTGGGCCGGGCGGTGTGGGCGCAGGAGCGCGACATCGCCGACGCCACCGTGCTGGCCGAGCTGCTGGACGAATGTGGGCTGGACCCGCAGCGCCTGGCGCAGTCGCAACTGGACGGCGTGAAGGCGCTGTACACGGCGCACACCGCGCAGGCGATTGACGCCGGGGTGTTCGGTGCGCCAAGCTACGTCATCGACGGCGAAGTTTTCTGGGGCCAGGACCGGCTCGATTTCGTCGAACGCCGGTTGTCGGTCTGACGGCCTCTCTTTGACAACGACACAGGAGCAACCCATGGGAACCTTCATCGACCTCTCCGCTGCCGACGGCTTCACCTTTCCCGCTTACGTGGCGCAACCCGCCGGCCAGCCCAAGGGCGGCCTCGTCGTGTTGCAGGAGATCTTTGGCGTCAACGCCCACATCCGCGCCGTGGCCGATGGCTACGCGGCCGACGGCTATTTTGTCGTCGCACCGTCCACCTTCCACCGCGTGAAGACCGGCGTGGAACTGGGCTACGCCGAGGCCGACATGCAGGCCGGCATGGCGCTCAAGGCCGCGGTCGAGGCGTTGCCGGCGCCGGGCGTGATGTCCGATATCCAGGCCGCCATCGACCACGCGGCGCGGGGTGGCAAGGTCGGCATTCTCGGTTACTGCTGGGGTGGCCTGCTGACCTGGCGTTCGGCCAGTGCGCTCAACGGCCTGTCGGCTGCCGTGCCTTACTACGGCGGCGGCATGACGACCGAGGCCGAGGCGGCGCGCCAGCCCCGCGTGCCGGTGATGGCCCACTTCGGCGAACAGGACCACTGGATTCCGCTGGACAGCGTGCGCGCCTTCGAGAAGGCCCAGCCGGGTGTGACGGTGCACATCTACGCCGCGAACCACGGCTTCAATTGCGACCACCGCGGCGCCTGGAACGCCGAGGCGGCGAAGCTCGCGCGGGAGCGCACGCTGGCCTTCCTGGCCTGGCACGTGGGGTGATGTGCCATGCGCGTGGTTGGCCTGACGCGGTTCTCCGGGCTGGCTCTGGTGGCCGGCTGGGCGCTGTCGGCCGTGGCGCAGGGGGCCTACACCGGGCCCTTGTTCGACGCCCACCTGCACTTCAACGACGAGGCCTGTGTGCACGATGCGCCCGCGCCGGGCTGCCCGCACCCGTTGCCTGATGTGCTCGCGCGCATGCAAACCAGCGGCGTGCGCGCCGTGCTGGCGAACTCCCGCCCCAACGACGGTACCCGCGCCCTGGCCACGGCGCGTGAGCAGACCCGCGCCGCGGGCGTGACCGTGGTGCCGTTCGTGCGGCTCTACCGCAACCGGGCCGACTACAACAACTGGTTTCGCGACGGCACCATCGTCTATCTGGTGCAGGCCGAACTGGCCCAAGGCACGCCCGCAGGCCCCTACCGCGGACTCGGCGAGTTCCACCTCTACGACAGCGCCAACGCCAACGGTCCGGTGGCGAAACAGCTGATGGCGCTCGCCGAGGACAAGGATCTGGCGATCCTGGCCCATGTGGACGATGTGGCCATTGACCTGCTGATGGCGCACACGCCCACCCAAGGTCAAAAGCTGCGCCTGATATGGGCCCACACCGGCATCGGCGGCACGCCGGTAGCGCGGGTCGACGAACTCATGGCGCGTTACCCGCGCTTGATGGGCGAGCTCTCGTACCGGCCGGGCCTCACCTGCGACGGCGGGCAGCTGTGCCCCGAATGGCGTGCCCTGCTGCTCAAGTACCCGGACCGCTTCCTGATCGGCTCGGACACCTGGATCAACCAGCGCTGGCTCTCCTACGGCGAACTGATGCAGGGCTACCGCGTCTGGCTCGGCGGCCTGCCGGCCGACGTGGCGCGGCAAATTGGCTGGGACAATGGGGCACGCCTGTTTGGTGTGCCCACCCCCAAGAACTGACCATGATCCAGCTGCATTACTACCCCAGCACCGCCAGCATGGTGCCGCACATCCTGCTCGAAGAACTGGCCGTGCCCTACGAGCGCGTGCTGGTGGACCGCGCGCAGGACGTGCAGAAGACCATGGCCTACCTGAAGCTGAACCCGAACGGCCTGATCCCGGTGCTCACCGATGGTGATCTGGTGCTGTATGAAACGGCGGCCATCTGCCTGCACCTGTGTGACACGCACCCGGACCACGGTTTGGCACCCGCGCTGGGCACCCCCGAGCGCGCGCACTTCTACAAGTGGCTGATGTGGCTGACGAACACCCTGCAGAGCACGTTGACCGTCTATTTTTACCCTGATCGCTGGGTGAATGCCGGCAACACGGCGGGCGCCGCCGAGGTCCGGCACCACGCCGAAATCCGCATCAACAACCTCCTGAAGCAGCTCGACAACGAGTTGACCCGCCACGGCGGCCCCTGGTTCATGGGTGAGGCCTACACCGCGCTGGACCCGTATGTGTTCACCTTGTGTCGCTGGACGCGCAACTTCGCCGGTGCGCCCGCCCGCAGCAAGCGCCAGCTGGGCCCGTACCTGCAGCGCATGCTGGACCGACCTGCGGTGCAGCGCGCGTTGGCCAACGAGGGTTTGAGTCCGCCGTTTGTATGAGGTGAGCGGCGAGGGGGCTAGCGTCCTGATCGCGCCAGGTAGCGCTTGCGCCAGAACAGCACGCCGAGACCCACGGCTATCAGCATCATGCTGCCCATGGCCCACCAGAAGCCTGAGCTGTGGTGCAGCAGCGGAATGAACTCGAAGTTCATGCCGAAAATGCCCGCGATCAGGTTCAGCGGCAGGAAGATGGCGGTCAGTGCCGTGAGCGTGCGCATGATGTCGTTGGTGCGGTTGCTCTGCGCCGAAAAATGCATCTGCACCGCGGTCTCGGCGTTCTGCTCCAGCCGGCGCACGTTGTGCACCACGCGCTCGATGTGTTCGAGCACATCGCGGCTGCGCACCTTGAGCAGCTCCAGTCCGCGGTGGCCACCAAAGTGGTCGCTGGTGCCCTCGACCACTTCCCAGCCGGCCAGCGCCTCGATCCAGTCCTGGATGGCCGCGCGCTGGTCTTCGCAGATCTCGTCCAGGTGGTGCAACGAAATGCGCGCGTCCAGCAGCGAGCCCCAGTTGTTGAAGCGCGTCGAGGGGTGCAGCAGCTCGGTCTGCCAGTGGTCCAGCTGGCGCGTGAGTTCGCGCCGCAGATCGAGGTAGCCGTCCACCATCTGGTTCACGATGCGCAGCATCAGGTCGGCCGGCCCACTGGGCAGGTTCACGCCGGCGGCACGCGAAGCAGCGCTGGCCGCAGCGAGCAGGCGTGTGGCGTACTGATCAAGCACCGTGCAGCCGGCGGGGTGGACCGTGAGCAGCACGCGGTCGAACACCGCAAACCCGACCGGGCTGGTGTCGATGCGCCTCAGCACCGGCGGTCCGCCGCGTTTGATCGGCTGCGTGAGGACCTGGCCCGGGTGGGCCAGATCGGTTTCGCTGTGCCCTGCAGCCAGTCGGCGGAACACCAGGATGTCGTACTGCGAGGTGTAGTCGAAGTGCGACGGCAGCTGGTTATTCAGCAGGTCAGACAAGTGCAGGTCGACCAGCGTCACACTGTGCAGGGCCTGCAGCGTGGACTGGATGTGTCCCTGCTCCAGTTCGAATTCGCGCCGGCCGCAGGCGATCCAGACAAAGCTGCGCGGCGCCAGTTCGGTGGGCAGCGTGTCGGTCTCACTCACGGCACCGGGCAGGACGTGAAAAATGCGCATGCGTCGGTGCCCAGGCAGGTGGTGGGTTGGGGTCAGCCGCGCAGCAGACGGGCCGCGTCGCGAGCGAAATAGGTCAGCACGCCGTCAGCCCCCGCGCGCTTGAAGGCCAGCAGGCTTTCCATCATCACCGCGTCGTGGTCCAGCCAGCCGTTGATCGCGGCGGCCTTGAGCATGGCGTATTCGCCGCTGACCTGGTAGGCGAAGGTGGGTACTCGGAACTCGTCCTTCACGCGGCGCACGATGTCCAGGTAAGGCATGCCGGGCTTGACCATCACCATGTCGGCGCCCTCGGCCAGGTCCAGCGCCACTTCGCGCAGGGCTTCGTCGCTGTTGCCCGGGTCCATCTGGTAGACCTTCTTGTCGGCCTTGCCCAGGTTGGCGGCCGAGCCCACGGCGTCGCGGAACGGACCGTAGAAGGCGCTGGCGTACTTGGCGCTGTAGGCCATGATGCGCGTGTGCACCAGGCCCTTGGCCTCCAGGGCACGGCGGATGGCACCGATGCGGCCGTCCATCATGTCGCTGGGCGCCACCATGTCCACACCGGCTTCGGCCTGCGTGATCGCCTGTTGCACCAGGATATCCACCGTGGGATCGTTCAGGATGTAGTTGTGCTCGTCCAGCACACCGTCCTGGCCATGACTGGTGAACGGGTCGAGCGCCACGTCGGTCATCACGCCCAGCTGCGGGAACTGCTTCTTCAACTCGCGCACCACCCGCGGCACCAGGCCGTCCGGGTTCATGGCTTCTTTGCCATCGGGCGTCTTGAGCGACTGGTCGATCACCGGGAACAGCGCCATCACCGGAATGCCCAGTTTCACGCAGTCTTCGGCCACGGGCAGCAGCAGGTCCAGGCTCAGGCGCTCCACGCCGGGCATGGAACCCACGGCCTCGCGCCGATGGGCCCCATCCAGCACAAACACCGGGTAGATCAGGTCGGCCGGGCTGAGCCGGTGCTCGCGCACCAGGTCACGGGTGAACGCATCGCGCCGCAGACGGCGGGGACGGGACAGGGGGTAGGGGGCTGGAGTGTGCATCTTCGTATTGTGGCAAAGCCGCAGCGGGGGGACGATCCGGTTCGGTTGAATCCGGTCCTCAAAGTGTCTGAAACTACCGGGTTTCAATTCGTAAAAAAATGGTGGTGATTGAAAAACCCAGAAGTTTGTGTTGAACTCTGTCATAAGAAGAAAATACAAGCGCGCGCCTGCTGTTCTGGGCTGACGAAGGTATTTTTTGATCTTCCGATCGACCGTCCGCATCGAAACGCCCTGGGGGGTGATGCCGCATGACCAGATGCTCCGTCTGCATGCAACGGTCGATTGGATCCTGGCTTCTTTATTCACCGAGCTCTGCCATGTTGCAAACCAAGAAAAACCCTGTCACGCCCCCCGTGGGCGCCAAACCGGCCGCAGCCGGCGCGTCCGAAGCCTGGTCGCTCGACGATCATTGGCCCGAGCTGGTATCTGGTCTCGCCGAACAGTTCACGGAAAACGTCAGTTCCCTGCAAAACCAGATCGACCAGCTGCTGGCCAAAGGGCGCATCAACAAGCTGGAACATCGGGCCTTGAGTGTGCCGGCCGAGCGCATCAAGCTCGCTGGCGTCAGTGCCCAGCAGATCAACCGGTTCTACAGCGGTCGCATCCGCCAGTCCCATGAGAAGGTGGATATGGCGCAGCTGGTTGAAGGGGTGTTGCAGGAGCGCAAGCAGGAGCTGGGCACGCTGGGCATCGCCTTGCGGCGCAAGCTCAAACAGGTGGAGGTGCTGATCGACCCCACGGTCGCACACACCTTTGTCAACGCCGTGCTGGACTGGGGTCTGCCGTTTGGCAACCGGGTCGACATGCGCCTGGACCTCAACGCCTGGCCGCAGCATGCGCGTTTGCAGATGCGCGTGGCCAATGACGGCGTGCCCCCGTCAAGCGCCGCTTCGACCGACAGCCTGAGCTGGATGCTGATCCGCCAGATCGCGCTGGTGTCGGGCGGTGTCGAGATCGAACGCGAAGTGAACGAGGAGGGCGTGAGTTTCACCGCCATGTTCACGCGCACCGTTCAGGCCGTCGACGGGATTTCGGCGGTGGACCTGTCGGACGAGCACTCGTCGATGTTCAAGTCGCTGTCGGGCACCTACGTGCTCACCATTTCACCCAGCTTGCAGATCCGTGCTGACGTGCGTGACGCGCTGCGAGAGATAGGCATTTCTTCGGACAGTGTTGTGGATTTCCAACAAGCCCGCGACGCCATCAAGAGCCGCATGCCGAGCCTGATTGTGGTGGACTCGGAGATCAAGGACGATGACTTTGATGCCTTCCGTCGCGACCTGCTGCGCGAGGTGTTCGAGTTCCCGTTCGTCGAAATTTCGCCGGATGACAGCTCGTTCGACATGTCGGGCTTTGGCGAGTTTTCCATGGCCAAAGTCGGGCGCGGCAATATTCGCGAGGCGCTGGGGACGGCCGTGATGTTCGAACTGGCCAAGATGATGTAATCAATTGGAGCTAATTTTTCGGATGCTGATTCTGGATGTGTCAGATCTGACAGGGGATAGATAGGAAATTTCGTTCTTCTGTTGTAACATTCACTTGGGCAAGCCGAAGGGTGAGCCCCCCGCTTTTCCTCCCTGAGCGGGTGCCTTAGTGTGTGACAGCAAAAAGGCTTCCTAACCCGGCCCTGTGGGCCGGGTTTTTTTTGTCCTGCGCAGTGGCCCAGCCCGCCGGGCCCAGCATGTCGATGCCCCCTGGCGGGCTAAACTGCCCGCATGCTCTGGGTCAAATCCTTCCACATTGTTTTCATCGCCAGCTGGTTCGCCGGTCTGTTCTACCTGCCCCGGATTTTTGTCAATCTGGCCATGGTCCCGCCCGAAAGTGTTGCCGAGCGCGAGCGCTTGCTGCTCATGGCGCGCAAGCTGATGCGCTTCACCACCCTGTTGGCTGTTCCAGCGGTGGCACTGGGTCTGTGGCTCTGGCTGGGTTATGGGATCGGCCTGGGGGCGGGCAATGGCTGGATGCACGCCAAGCTGTTCGTTGTGGCGCTGATCCTGGGCTATCACCACGCTTGCGGCGTCATGCTTCGCAAGTTCCAGCAGGGCATCAACCGCCGGGGCCATGTCTGGTACCGCTGGTTCAACGAGGCGCCTGTGATCATGCTGGTGGTCGTGGTGCTGCTGGTGGTGATCAAGCCCTTCTGAGGCCCAGGGGTGGTTACGACCCCGCGTTCTTCGGCCTGGCCACTCGCGTTGCTGTTTGCGGCGCTGGTGGTCTATGCGAGCCTGTACCCCTTTCAGGGCTGGCGCGTGCAGGGCGTGGAGCCGATGGCCTTCGTGCTGGCGCCGCTGCCGAAGTACTGGACCGCATTTGATGTGGTGAGCAACTTTCTGGGCTACGCCCCGCTGGCGTTTCTGCTGGCGCTGTCCCTGCTGCGCTCTGGTGCTGGGGGGTGGTCCTGGTTGTTGGGCTTCACCCTGCCGCTCCTGCTGTCGTTCGGGGTGGAAACGCTGCAGAACTACCTGCCCATGCGGGTGGCCTCCAATCTTGATCTGGCGCTGAACGGTGCCGGAGCCATGCTGGGTGCAACAGCCGCCTGGGGCCTGGAGCGACTGGGTGGACTGCGTCGCTGGAGCCAGTTTCGGGCCGACTGGTTCGTGCCGGGCGCTCACGGCTCGCTGGTGCTGCTGGCTTTGTGGCCGGCAGCACTGCTCTACCCCGTCTCGGTGCCGTTTGGCCTGGGGCAAGTCTGGGACAGGCTGGAGATGGAGCTGGCCCACCTGCTGGCGGAGACGCCGTTTCTGGCCTGGGTGCCGTTCCGGGTTGAAAACCCGCTGCCATTGAGCCCACTGGCCGAGGCGTTTTGTGTGGCGCTCGGGTTGCTGGCGCCGCTCCTCATGGGTTTTGGTGACATGCGTTCGCTGTCGCGCCGCGTGGGGTTTCTGGTGGCTTTTTTTGTGTGCGCGTTGGCTGTTGCCGGGTTGTCATCGGCGCTGACCTACGGTCCAGAACATGGCTGGGCGTGGATCACGTCCCAGGCCTTGTTGGGACTGGCCTTGGCGTTCGTCGCCGGCCTGGCGCTGCTCGCCCTGCCGCGCCGGGTCTGTCATGCGCTCATGCTGCTGTGCCTGGCCACGTCGCTCAGCCTGCTCAACCGGGCGCCAGTCAGTCCTTACTTCGACCAGTCGCTCGAGGTCTGGGAACAAGGGCGCTTCATCCGTTTTTATGGCCTTTCACAATGGCTGGGATGGGCGTGGCCTTTTGCGGCGCTGCTCTTTGGCCTGCGCGCCATCGCCCGGCACCCCGGTGCCAGGCAGGGTGACCACTAAAATCGGCGCATGTCTGAAAACAAGTCGTATTACGAGCGCCACATCTTCTTCTGTCTCAATCAGCGGGAGGGGGGTGAGGATTGTTGTGCCCAGCACAAGGCCCAGGCCGCCTTTGATCGCTGCAAATCGCAGGCAAAGGCGCAGGGCCTGCTCGGGCCGGGCAAGGTCCGTGTCAACAAGGCGGGCTGCCTGGACCGTTGCGCCGGTGGGCCGATTGCGGTGGTGTACCCGGAGGCGGTCTGGTACAGCTATGTCGATGAAAGCGACATCGACGAAATCGTGCAGTCCCATTTGCGCGATGGCGTGGTGGTGCAGCGCCTGCTGACCCCGCCGGACGTCGGGCGCTGAATGCGCTCGCCCGACTGTCGGGTTCTTGCACACGTCGCAGGCGGCGACCGGCGTGGGAGACATCAATGAACGCTCAGACCGAATACCTGTTGCAGGCCGGCCCGGCCGGTGTGCTGGAGGTGGCGATAGACCGGCCATCGGGCGACCCGGTCGGGGTTGCCGTGCTGGCCCACCCGCACCCGTTGCACGGCGGAACCCTGAGCAACAAGGTCGTCCAGACCCTGGCGCGTGCCTGTGTGTTGGCGGGCTGGACAGCGATCCGCTTCAATTTTCGCGGGGTTGGACGCAGTGAGGGCACATACGACGAGGGTCGTGGCGAGTTGGCCGATCTGTTGTCGGTGATCGAAGCGCAGGCACCTTCGGGTCCGTTGTGCCTGGCCGGGTTTTCATTCGGAGCGTTCGTCACCAGCCATGCGGCCAGCCAG
This sequence comes from Betaproteobacteria bacterium HGW-Betaproteobacteria-9, assembly GCA_002842215.1. Taxonomy (GTDB): domain Bacteria; phylum Pseudomonadota; class Gammaproteobacteria; order Burkholderiales; family Burkholderiaceae_C; genus Hydrogenophaga. Next base: position 24,669 of record PHCC01000031.1, read on the forward strand.
CTCCAGGCGCAACGCGAGATCCGGCGCCTGGTTCTGGTGGGCACGGCCGCCAGTCGGTTTGAAGTTGCACCGGTGCCGGCGGAACTTCACCCGCGTACCTTGGTCATCCATGGCGAACAGGACGATACCGTGCCGTTGGCTTCGGTCATGGCGTGGGCGCGACCCCAGGTGCTGCCCGTGCTGGTGGTGCCCGGAGGCGGTCACTTTTTTCATGGGCAGCTGCCCTTGCTTCGGGAACTGGTCCTGCGCCATCTGCGCGCCTGAAGCGGCCGCCTTTCCCCCCTTTTTATTTCAGGAACCGGATTTTGTTGCGTCGATTGTTTTCTCGTGCTTTGTTTCTCTTGGCCGCTGCGGTGGCGTTTTCGGCGTCTGCGCAGGTGCCTCAGCCGCCTGAAGTGGCGGCCCGCGCCTATTTGCTGGTGGATGTGACCTCGGGTCAGGTGTTGGCGTCCAAAGACGCCGATCAGGCGGTGGAGCCGGCGTCACTCACCAAGCTGATGACCGCCTACATCGTGTTTGATGCGCTGAAGACGGGCAAGCTCAGCCTGACCCAGACCTTTGGGGTGAGCGAGCGGGCCTGGAAAATGCCGGGTTCGCGCATGTTCATCGATCCCAAGATGCAGGTGCCGGTGGAGGACCTGATCAAGGGGATGATCGTGCAGTCGGGCAACGATGCGACCGTGGCGCTGGCTGAAGGGTTGGGCGGCAGCGTGGAGCGTTTCGTGGAGCTGATGAACCAGCAGGCGAAGTCGCTGGGCATGAACGCCAGCAGCTTCAAGAACCCTGAGGGCCTTACCGTGGCTGGGCATACCACCACCGCACGTGACCTGGCTACGCTCGCCACCCGCCTGATGCGCGATTTTCCCGACTACGTGCCCTACTACGCCATCCAGCGTTACCGCTACCCCGGCACGCCCGCCGCCAACGACACCAACCGCAATCTGTTGCTGTTTCGTGACCCCAGCGTGGACGGACTGAAAACCGGGCACACCAGTGCCGCGGGCTACTGTCTCGTGGCAACCGCTCACCGGGCCGTTCCTGCCTTGGGCAGCGGACCGCAGGGGCAGCGGCGGCTGCTGAGCGTGTTGCTGGGCGCGTCGAGCGAAAACGCCCGCGCAGCTGAAAGCCAGAAGTTGTTGAACTGGGGCTACACGGCTTTTGATGCGGTGCGGCTGGCGCCAGCGGGCGCGCCGCTGGTTTCGCCGCGTGTCTGGAAGGGCAAAGCCGAGGTTGTCAAGCTGGGTCGGCCCGAGGGGGTTGTGGTGGCCGTTCCCGCAGGAGAGGGTGCGCGGCTGAAGACCGAAGTCACCCGACCGGATCCCTTGGTCGCACCTTTGCTGCGTGGCCAGGCGGTGGGCACCTTGAAGGTGACCTTGGCCAATGGTGCGCCGGTGGCCGAGGTACCACTGAGTGTGCTGGAGACGGTGGAAGAAAGCGGTGTTTTCGGCCGGGCCTGGGACGCTGTGCGTCTCTGGATTCAGTAACCAGACCAGCAACACCCGGGGCGCAGCCCTCGCCGCAGGCCGTTCAAACAGGCTTCGGCGAAGCGTCTTTCGCGCATTCGTTTGTCAGGATGACAAGCCCGTGCTACATTAGAGGGCTTTTCGGAATCTTCCGAGAAGTTTTCGTTTTCGCTTTTTTAAACGTTTAGGGACGTTTCTTCATGCCAACCATCAATCAACTCGTGCGCCACGGCCGGGAGGTCGAAAAGACCAAATCCAAGAGCCCGGCCATGGAAAACTCTCCGCAGCGTCGCGGTGTGTGCACCCGTGTGTACACCACGACTCCCAAGAAGCCCAACTCCGCTCTGCGTAAAGTCGCCAAAGTGCGCCTGACCAACGGTTTTGAGGTCATCTCCTACATCGGCGGCGAAGGCCACAACCTGCAGGAACACAGCGTCGTGCTGGTTCGCGGCGGTCGTGTCAAGGATTTGCCTGGTGTGCGTTACCACATCGTGCGCGGTTCGCTGGACCTGCAGGGCGTGAAAGACCGCAAGCAGTCGCGCTCCAAGTACGGCGCGAAGAAGCCCAAGGCCAAATAATCCTGGTTTTTCGGTGTTTGGCCGGCCGGCAAGCCGTGTCGAACGAAGTGACCCCAAAGCGCCATGTCGGCGTCGGGTCGAGTAAGTGAGGGCCTTGCTGGGTTCTCGCGGTGTCTGAAAAGACGCCAACTGAAGCAAATTTGAGGTGTAAAAATGCCACGTCGTCGCGAAGTCCCTAAACGTGAAATCCTGCCGGATCCCAAGTTCGGCAACGTCGAGCTCTCCAAGTTCATGAACGTGATCATGGAAGGCGGCAAAAAAGCTGTCGCTGAGCGCATCATTTACGGTGCGCTGGAGCAGATCGAGAAAAAGACCGGCAAAGACCCGGTCGAAGCCTTCTCCATCGCCATCAACAACGTCAAGCCCATGGTGGAGGTCAAGTCCCGCCGCGTGGGTGGTGCGAACTACCAGGTGCCCGTTGAAGTGCGCCCGGTTCGCCGTCTGGCGCTGTCGATGCGCTGGATTAAGGAAGCTGCCCGCAAGCGCAGCGAGAAGTCCATGGCCATGCGCCTGGCCAACGAGCTGATCGAGGCCACCGAAGGCCGTGGCGGCGCCATGAAGAAGCGTGACGAAGTGCACCGCATGGCCGAAGCCAACAAGGCTTTCAGCCACTTCCGCTTCTAAGTTCCGCTTTTCCCAGTCATCCAAGGCGAGCCCGCAAACCCCAAAAGGGGTGGCGGGCTTGCCCAATTCAGGAGTATTTCCATGGCACGCACTACGCCACTGGAGCGGTACCGCAATATCGGTATCTCCGCTCACATCGACGCCGGCAAGACCACCACGACCGAGCGCATTCTCTTCTACACGGGTGTGAACCACAAAATTGGTGAAGTGCACGATGGTGCCGCCACCATGGACTGGATGGAGCAGGAGCAGGAGCGTGGCATCACGATCACCTCCGCCGCCACGACCTGTTTCTGGAAGGGCATGGACCTGTCCTTCCCCGAGCATCGCATCAACATCATCGACACCCCTGGCCACGTGGACTTCACCATCGAGGTGGAGCGTTCCATGCGCGTGCTGGATGGCGCTTGCATGGTGTACTGCGCCGTGGGTGGCGTTCAGCCCCAGTCGGAAACCGTCTGGCGCCAGGCCAACAAATACAAGGTGCCGCGTCTGGCCTTTGTGAACAAGATGGACCGCACCGGTGCCAACTTCTTCAAGGTCGTTGAGCAGATGAAGTTGCGCCTGAAGGCCAACCCTGTGCCGATCGTGATCCCGATCGGAGCTGAAGAGAACTTCAAGGGTGTGGTGGACCTGCGCAAGATGAAGGCCATCATTTGGGATGAAGCGTCCCAGGGCATGAAATTCACTTTCGAAGAAATTCCCGCTGAACTCCTGGAGCAGGCCAAAGAGTGGCGCGAAAAGATGGTTGAGGCTGCGGCCGAAGCCAGCGAAGAGCTGATGAACAAGTACCTTGAAGAAGGTGACTTGACCGAAGAAGAGATCACCCACGGTCTGCGCGTGCGCACGCTGGCGACCGAGATCCAGCCGATGCTGTGCGGTACCGCGTTCAAGAACAAGGGGGTGCAGCGCATGCTCGACGCCGTGATCGAGTTGATGCCTTCCCCAGTGGACATCGCCGACGTCAAGGGCACGGATGACGACGAAGAAGTCACCAGCCGCAAGGCCGATGACAACGAGAAGTTCTCTGCCTTGGCCTTCAAGTTGATGACCGACCCCTACGTTGGCCAGCTCACCTTCGTGCGCGTCTATTCGGGCGTGATGAAAAAAGGCGATTCGGTCTACAACCCGATCAAGGGCAAGAAAGAGCGCATTGGGCGTATCGTTCAGATGCACGCCAACAACCGTCTGGAAGTCGAAGAAATTCGCGCTGGCGATATCGCGGCCTGCGTGGGGCTGAAAGACGTGACCACGGGCGAAACCCTGTGCGATCCAGATGCCATCATCATGCTGGAACGCATGGTCTTCCCGGAACCTGTGATTGCGCAGGCAGTGGAGCCCAAGACCAAGGCCGACCAGGAAAAGATGGGCATTGCCTTGCAGCGTCTGGCTGCAGAAGATCCTTCTTTCCGCGTCAAGACCGACGAAGAGTCGGGTCAGACCATCATCGCCGGCATGGGCGAACTGCACCTGGAAATCATCGTTGACCGCATGAAGCGTGAGTTCGGTGTGGAAGCCAACGTGGGCAAGCCGCAAGTGGCTTACCGCGAGACCATCCGCAAGACGGTGGAAGACTCCGAAGGCAAGTTTGTGCGCCAGTCCGGCGGCAAGGGCCAATACGGTCACGTGGTGTTCAAGATCGAACCCAACGAAGCCGGCAAAGGCTTTGAGTTCGTCGACGCAATCAAAGGCGGTGTGGTTCCTCGCGAATACATCCCTGCGGTTGAAAAGGGCGTGATCGAAGCCCTGACGACCGGTGTGCTGGCGGGGTACCCAGTGGTGGACGTGAAAGTCACGCTGCACTTCGGTTCCTACCACGACGTGGACTCGTCCGAAATGGCCTTCAAGATGGCGGCCATCTTCGGCTTCAAGGAAGGCTGCCGCAAGGCCAGCCCGGTGATCCTTGAGCCCATGATGTCGGTGGAAGTCGAGACGCCTGAAGACTACGCCGGTAACGTGATGGGTGATCTGTCCAGCCGTCGCGGCATGGTGCAGGGCATGGAAGACATGGTCGGTGGTGGCAAGGCCATTCGCGCCGAAGTGCCGCTGTCCGAGATGTTTGGTTATTCGACCACGCTGCGCTCCATGTCGCAAGGCCGTGCCACCTACTCGATGGAGTTCAAGCACTACGCCGAAGCACCGCGCAACGTGGCCGAAGCCATTGTTGCCGCGCGCGCCAAGTAAGTTTCAGCCGGTCTGCGATCACGCGCCGCCCTGTCCCCGTGCGGGGCGAATCAGCAGTGTGGTGCAGACCTAAAACCGTGACACGGGTTTGTTCTTTCTAGGAATTGAAAAATGGCAAAAGAGAAATTTGAGCGGACCAAGCCGCACGTCAACGTCGGCACGATCGGTCACGTGGACCACGGCAAGACCACCCTGACCGCGGCC
>PHCC01000046.1 GCA_002842215.1 Betaproteobacteria bacterium HGW-Betaproteobacteria-9
GGGCTGGTAGGCCGGGTCACCGACCTTGGCCACCACATCGGCGGGCACCGGGATCACCACGATCTTGACCGCGGTGGCCAGGTCGCGGATGGAGGCCACACCCAGACCGGCGGACTGCAGCGTGGCGTCCAACTGGCGGTTCTTCATCAGCTCGACCGACTCGCCAAACGGCAGGTACTCCACCTTGGCCAGATCACCATAGCCCAGACCGGCGGCCTTGAAGATGGCACGCGCATTGAGCTCGGTGCCCGACTTGGCCGCGCCCACCGAGACCCGCTTGCCTTTGAGGTCTGCCAGGGACTTGATGCCCGAGTCGGCGCTGGCGACGATCTGGATGTAGTTGTTGTAGGTGGCCGAGAGGCCACGCAGCTTGTCCAGTTTCTTCGGGAAGCCGGCTTCGGCCTCGCCCTTCCAGGCGTCGGACAGGGCATCACCCAGCGTGAGGGCCAGCTCGCCACGGCCGGCCTGCAGCAGGTTGAGGTTCTCGGCCGAAGCCTTGGTGACCTGCGCGGTGGCGCGCGCGTTCGGGATGTCCTTGGCGAAGATCTGCGACAGCGCCACGCCAAGCGGGTAGTACACGCCACTCTGGCCGCCGGTGAGTACGTTGATGAACTGCTGTTGCTGGGCCAGGGCGCTGCCCGTGACCAGGGCCGCGCAGGCCGACAGCAGCAAGGCGCAGGAACCCACGAGGGTGCGGAATTTTTTCATGCTTGTCTCCAATGGTTTTTGCGAAATATCCCACCAGCCCGGGAGGGCGTATGGGACAGGGTGCTGGTTAGCAAATACCCGGCCAATGCCTGCGCATTCTCAAGTCCTTGATTCTTAAGGAAACACCGCTTTGGGAGTGTGTGGTTATCCCGAATGGTGGGGCTGCCAGTGGCGGATTTCCGCACACCTGGCTCATGGGCGAAACCGCGCGGGGTCGATGTGGTGGCGCGCGATCTTGTCGTACAGCGTCTTGCGCGGCAGCTGCAGGCGCTCCGCGGCCAGCGACACATTGCCCTGGCACTCGCTCAGGGCCTGGGCCAGCAGGCGCTGCTCGAACGCGTCCATCTGCGTGCCCAGTGAAGGCGCTGCGGCCGCATCGGCCTCGGGCCGCTCGTGGGCCGGCTCCAGGCCGAGGCACAGCCGTTCGGCCACGTTGCGCAGTTCCCGCACATTGCCCGGCCAGTCGTGCGCCATCCACCGGCCCAGGGTTGCGGGGGTCAGGGTGGGCGGCGTGGTGTGGTAGCGCTCGGCGGACAGCCGCAGGCAGTGCGCCAGCAGCAGGGGGATGTCGTCGCGGCGCTCGCGCAGGGCCGGCAGCTCGATGGTGGCGACATGCAGGCGGTAGTAGAGATCGTGCCGGAACTGGCCGGCGTCCGACAAGGCCTTGAGGTCGGCCTTGGCCGCGGCGATGAAACGGCAGTCGATGCGCACCGATTCGTTGCCGCCCAGCCGTTCGATCACGCGCTCCTGCAGCACGCGCAGCAGCTTGACCTGCTGCGACATGGGCAGGCTCTCGATCTCGTCGAGCAGCACCGTGCCGCCGCGGGCGTGTTCGAGCTTGCCCACGCGCCGGCGCGTCGCGCCGGTGAAGGCGCCCGCTTCGTGGCCGAACATCTCGCTCTCGAAAATCGATTCGGGCAGGGCGCCGCAGTTGATGGCCACGAAGGGGCCGGTGCGGCCTGAAGCGTCGTGAATGGCCCGGGCCACCACCTCCTTGCCGGTGCCGGTCTCCCCGCGCAGCAGCACGTCGACCTGGGTCGGCGCCAGGGCCGTCACGCGTCGGCGCACCTCGATCATCGCGGGCGTCTGGCCCACCAGACCCTGCCCGTGCTGCGCCTCCACCAGGGCCTGCAGGCGCCGGTTCTCCAGCACCAGGCCGCGCTTTTCCAGCGCCCGCCGGATCACATCGGCCAGGCGCTCCGACGAGAACGGTTTTTCCAGGAAGTCGTAGGCGCCCAGGTGCATGGCTTCGACCGCCATGCGGATGTCGCCGTGTCCGGTCATCAGGATCACGGGCACTTCGCTGTCGAGCTCGCGCACGCGCTTGAGCAGGGCAAAGCCGTCTTCGTCGGGCAGTCGCACGTCGCTCAGGATCGCCGCCGCGGGCTCGCTGGCGAACTGTTGCAGCGCGGCGCCCACGCTGGTGGCCTGGCGGGTTTCGATGTCCGCGAGTTGCAGGGCCTGCGTGGCCCCGAGCATGACGATGGGGTCGTCTTCAATCAGCAGCACGTGCATCGGTGGTTTCCGTTTCTGGTGGGGCGCGGCGCAGGGTCAGGTCAAAGCGCGCGCCGGGTTCGGCCTGGTGGGCGGTGATCTGCCCGCCCATTTCGCGCACGATGGCCTGCGAGAGCGCCAGGCCCAGGCCCAGCCCCTTGCCGCTGGGCTTGGTGGTGAAAAAGGGTTCAAACAGGTGGGCGCGTGCGTCTTCGCTCAGGCCCGGCCCGTGGTCGCGCACGGAGAGCGTCACGGTGTCGCCCTCGCTGGCCGTCCGCAGCTCGATCAGGCGTTCGGACTGGCCTTCCATGGCGTCCATGCCGTTGCGCAGCAGGTTGACCAGCACCTGCTCCAGGCGCATGCCGTCGCCCAGGATGGCCAGGTCGGCGGCCTCGGTGGTGATGCGCGTGTGGCTGGCCTGGCGCAGCGGTTCGATCAGCATCAGGGCGCCAGCGACCACCTGCCCGAGGGGCACCGGTTGCAGGCGCGCCGGCTCCTTGCGGGCAAAGGCCTTGAGCTCGCCCACGATGTTGCCCATGCGGTCGCACAGCCCGCCTATGAGTTGCAGGTTGCTGCTGGCGTTGTCCGGGTCCTGCCGGTGGAGGAACACCGCCGCGTTGTCCGCCAGCGTGCGCAGCGCGGCCAGGGGCTGCGAGAGTTCGTGGCTGATGCCGGCGGCCATCTGGCCCAGCAAGGCGAGCTTGCCGGTCTGCACCGCCACGTCGTTGGCGGCGGTCAGCTCCGCGGTGCGCTCGGCGATGCGGCGTTCCAGTTCGGCGATGGCGCGCGCGCGCTCGCGCGCCATCGCCTGCCGTTCCGACATGCGGCGCCGGTATTGCCATGCAAAGGCCAGCGCCAGCAGGACCAGCGCCAGACTCAGCCCGACCAGCCCGGCCGCCAGCGCGCCCTGGCGCCGGGGCTGGGCCGGATCGGCGAACAGCAGCATGTGCCAGCCGAACCGCTCCAGAGGCCGGCCCTGCACGAAATAGCTGCGGTCATCGGCAACCCGCAGGCGCGTCATCGCGTCCGCTGCGCCCCGCTGCTGAGGGCTCAGCGACTGGGTGGCGATGTCGCCGTATTGCCGGGTCTCGCGCAGCTTGCGCAGCACGGCGTCGGACAGCGGGTACAGGCTGCGGTAGCGCCAGTCGCGCCGGGCAGCGAGAAACATCACACCCGCTTCGTCGGCCAGCGCCAGCGGCAGGCCGGCTTCGCGCCAGCGGTCTTCAAACGAGGTCAGGTCCACCTTGACCGCGACCACGCCCTGGATGCGATCGTTGTCCAGCAGCGGGGCCGCGATGAAGACACCCGGTTCACCGGTGGTCACGCCCACGCCGTAGAACAGACCGGTCCGGCCTTCCAGGGCCTGCCGGAAGTAGGGCCGGAAACGGTAGTTGCGGCCCACGAAGCTGGCCGGCGTGTCCCAGTTGCTCGCGGCCAGGGTGTTGCCGCCGGTGTCCATGAGGTAGATCGCGGCCACGCCGGTGCGCTGCTGGGCGAAGTGCAGGTAGCGGTTGGCCTGGGCCAGACGCTCGGGGTCGTGCGGCGCGCGCAGCACCTGCGCCAGCGCCTGCTCGGCGCCGACCAGGTACGGCAGGTGCTCGAACTTCTCCACCGAACCCAGCAGATCGCGGGCCTGCAATTGCATCTGGGCCTGGCCCAGGCGTTCGGTTTCCCGCAGCGCCGCCCGGTGGAACCCTGCGTAGGTGAGCCACACGGCCAGGGCCAGCACGAGGCCGGCCCAGACCAGCCAGGCGGCGGGGCTGTGCCACAGGGAGCGGAGCTTCATGGAACGGTGCAAAAAAATGGCCCCGGGTGAGCGCCGGGGCCGTCGATCGGGCAACGCCGGCAGCGGCGCCGCACGGGGTTCACTTGATCAGACCGACTTCCTTGTAATAGCGTTCTGCGCCAGGGTGCAGCGGCACGGGCATGCCCTTGATGGCGTTCTCACGCTTGATGGCCTTGGCCGCGTTGTGGGCGGCGTAGAGCGTGTCGATGTTGCCGTACATG
>PHCC01000032.1 GCA_002842215.1 Betaproteobacteria bacterium HGW-Betaproteobacteria-9
GCCCAGCTTGGTGCGCAGGTCCACCACCGGCACGATCACGCCGCGCAGATTGACCACGCCCTTGATGAACGCCGGTGCGTTGGCGATGCGCGTGGGCTCTTCGTAGGAGCGGATCTCCTGCACGCGCAGGATGTCGATGCCGTATTCCTCCGCGCCCAGGCGGAAGGTCAGGAATTCGGCTTTCTTCCCCGCTGCGGCAGCGGCTGCGCGGTCATTGGTCTGGCGCGCGATGTGGCTGCCTTCGTTGAGCATGTCCATGGTGAGGTTCTTTCGGTTCGGCGGATCAGAAACTTTCCCAGTCGTCGCTCGCACCGCCGGCGGGCGCGGCCACGGATCTGGGCACGCTGGCTGGCAGGGAAGCGGCGACGGGGGTCTTGGCCTTGATGGCCGGACGGGTCGCGGTGGGCACCGGGGCGGGCCGGGCTTTGGCGCGCGCCGGCTGGGTCGCCACCGGCATCGGCGCAGGGCGGGCCGCTGTCACGTGGCCCGAGAGCCGGAACACACCCACCGCCTGCACCAGTTGCTGAGCCTGCTGCTGCAGGCTGGAAGCCGCGGCAGCACTTTCTTCCACCAGCGCGGCGTTCTGCTGAGTGGCCTGATCCATCTGGCTCACAGCTTCGCTGACCTGATTCACACCCGCGTTCTGCTCCTGGCTGGCGCTGCTGATCTCGCCCACGATGTCGGTCACGCGGCGGATCGAGGTCACGATTTCCTGCATCGTGCTGCCCGCGCGGTCCACCAGGACCGTGCCCTGATCCACACGTTCCACACTGGCGCTGATCAGCCCCTTGATTTCTTTCGCCGCCTCGGCGCTGCGCTGCGCCAGGTTGCGCACCTCGCCCGCCACCACAGCAAAGCCCCGGCCCTGCTCACCGGCGCGGGCCGCTTCCACGGCGGCGTTCAGCGCCAGGATGTTGGTCTGGAACGCAATACCGTCGATCACGCCGATGATGTCGCTGATCTTCTTGCTGCTGTCGTTGATGTCTTTCATGGTCTGCACGACCTGATTCACCACCTCACCACCCTGCACCGCCACCGTGCTGGCGCTGGCCGCGAGCTGGCTGGCCTGGCGCGCGTTGTCGGCGTTCTGGCTGGCGGTGGACCCCATCTGCTCCATCGAAGCCGAGGTCTCTTCCAGTGCCGAAGCCTGCTGCTCGGTGCGGCTGGAAAGGTCGGAGTTGCCCTGGGCGATCTGCGCGCTGGCCGTGGCCACGCTGTCGGCCCCCTGGCGCACCTCGGACACCACACGGGTGAGCGAAGCCTGCATGTCTTTCATCGCGGCCAGCAGGGGCGTGAATTCGTCGCGTGCGTCATCGTTCACCGATGTCGTCAGGTCGCCATCGCGCACCCGCTCGGCAACGGCCTGGGTGAGGGCCACACGGCGGCGCAACAGCGAGGCCACATACGCCGAGAACACCATCAGCACCACCAGCAGGACCGCCGCCAGAATGGCCATCAGGTTGGCGGTGGTCTGCGCACCTTGCTGGATCTTCTGGATGTCGCTGCCCAGTCCTTGGGTCTGGATCTCGACACCGCCATTGAAGGCCTTGAGCAACTGGTTGCGCGCGGGAATCGTCACGTCCACCAGGTAGGCAAAGGCTTCTTCCTTTCTGCCCTCCTGGATCAGGGCGATGTTGGCCTCACCCTCCTTCCAGAACGCCGCCATCAGCGGCGGCAAGGTGGCGAAATGCGACTTGCCTTCTTCTGAAAACAGACCCTTCTCGTATGCCGAGAACGTGTCGTCCATGTGCTTGCGCTTGTTGGTGATGTACGCCAAGGTCTCCTGCAGCTCTTGGGGATTGCGCGCCAGGATGGCATGGCGGATCTGCAGCGAAACCTGGGTCACATTGAGCTCCATCTCCGCCACGGCGTTGAGCAGCGGCACACGGGTGCTCCCGGTGAAACCGGCCAGGTCGGCGGCCTGGTTCAGGCTGGTGTACGCGTACACGCCCAAACCAGCCAGTGCTACCGAAATGGCGATGCTGACCGCGTAAAGCCGCCGGGCAATGCCGAAAGCGAATCCTGGATTCATGATGTCTGGACCTTCTTAGAGTTCATTAGCGCTTGAAACAGCGGCCCTTTCGGGTCTGCGCAAAGCCCGAAATGGTGTGAGCAGAAAGCTTTTTGCCCCCACCAACGTGGGGAGAAACAGCGCTCGTTGGTTCTATATCGACGCCAACGCGCATCAATGAAGTGCGAAATAGGCGTGCGTGTGCCAACTTGTTCGCACTGTTTGGTTTTAGAAGGGGCGTCTCGCAGGTGTCGCGCAGCCGGTTGACGCTCTGGTAATTTCGCACCATGAACGCGCACGCCCCCCATCTGACCGCCACTCCCTGTATCGACAGCGACCACCCCGCGGTGATCGCCTTCGCGCACACGCACGCGCTGGGCAGCAACGACCGCGACCGCGCGGTGGCGATGTATCTGGCGGTGCGCGACGGCCTGCGCTACGACCCCTACCGCATCGACCTGTCCGAAAACGGCATGAAGGCCAGCACTGCGCTGACCCAGGGCAGCGGCTGGTGTGTGCCCAAGGCGGTGGTGCTGGCGGCGGTGGCGCGCGCGGCGGGCATTCCGGCGCGGTTGGGTTTTGCCGATGTGCGCAACCACCTGTCCACCGAACGCTTGCGACGGACCATGCAGACCGATGTGTTCGCCTGGCACGGCTACACCGAGCTCTGGATCGACGGCGGCTGGCGCAAGGCGACACCGGCGTTCAACCTCTCACTGTGCGAGAAGTTCGGTCTGCTGCCGCTGGAGTTCGATGGCGTGCACGATTCGCTCTACCACCCGTTCGACCGCGCGGGCCAGCGGCACATGGAATATGTGGCCGAGCGCGGCAGCTTTGACGACTTGCCGCTGGGCGAGATCACCGCCACGTTCGCCGCGATCTACCCCGGCCTGCTCGCCGCCAGCGCGGCAACGCCCGGCGACTTCGCGGCCGACGCCGCACGCGAAGCGGGCAGCGCCTCAGCTTGAGAAGCGGAACACCGCCGTGCTGGCCAGCAAGTTGGGCAGGGTGCGGACCTCGTGGCCTTCGTGCAGGCCGAAACTGTCTTCGATGGTGAGGCCGTTGCGGCGCGCGAGCACCTCGAAGTCGCGGTAGGTGCCGACGCGGATGTTGGGCGTGTCGTACCACTGGTAGGGCAGGCGTTTGGTCACCGGCATGTGGCCCTGCAACACCGCGAGCCGGTTGGGCCAGTGGGCGAAGTTGGGGAAGGCCACGATGCCCAGGCGGCCCACGCGTGCGGTCTCCAGCAGCATGGTCTGGGCGTTGCGCAGGTGCTGCAGGGTGTCGATCTGCAGCACCACGTCGAAGGCGTCGTCGCCGAACATGGTCAACCCGCCTTCGAGGTTGAGCTGCAGCACGTTGACACCGCGCTTCACGCAGGCGAGCACCTTGGCGTCATCGATCTCCACGCCGTAGCCGCTACAGCCGCGCGTGGCCTGCAGATGCGCCAGCAGGGCGCCGTCGCCGCAGCCCAGGTCTAGCACGCGCGAGCCCGGCGGCACGAGCCGGGCGATCGATTCCAGAATGGCTTTTTCGCTCATTTCGATCCTCCCGAAACCTGGCCCACCGTGTGCTCGAAGTAGGCCCGCACCGCCTGGTGGTAACGCGGGTCGTCGAGCAGGAAGGCGTCGTGGCCGTGCGGCGCGTCGATCTCGGCGTAGCTCACATCACGCCCGTTTTCCAGCAGGGCCTTGACCATCTCGCGGCTGCGCGCGGGCGAGAAGCGCCAGTCGGTGGTGAAGCTCACCAGCAGGAACCGGGCTTTCGCGCGCGCCAGCGCGGCGCTCAGGCTGCCGCCGTGTTCGCGCGCGGGGTCGAAATAATCGAGCGCACGGGTGATCAGCAGGTAGGTGTTGGCGTCGAAATACTCGCTGAACTTGTCGCCCTGGTAGCGCAGGTAGCTTTCGATCTGGAACTCAACATCCTGGGTGGTGTAGCGGTAGGCCAGCTCGGCGGTCTCGGCCGGGTCTTCCCCGTTGGCGGTGCGCAGCGAACGACCAAATTTTTCGTTCATCACGTCGTCGCTCAGGTACGTGATGTGGCCGATCATGCGGGCGATGCGCAGGCCGCGCCGGGGCAGCGTGCCTTCGCTCAGGTAGTGGCCGCCATGGAAATCGGGGTCGGTCACGATGGCGCGGCGCGCCACCTCGTTGAAGGCGATGTTCTCGGCCGTGAGGTTGGGCGCGCTGGCGACCACGATGGCGTGGCGCACGCGCTCCGGGTACTGCAGCGTCCAGCTCAGCGTCTGCATGCCGCCGAGGCTGCCGCCCATGACCGCGGCGAGGGTCTCGACGCCCATGACGTCCAGCAGGCGCGCCTGGGCGTTCACCCAGTCTTCCACCGTGACGACGGGGAAATCCGCACCCCAGGGCTGGCCGGTGGCGGGGTTGGTGTGGGTGGGGCCGGTGGAGCCGAAGCAGGAGCCGAGGTTGTTGACGCCGATGACGAACCACTTGTCGGTGTCCACCGCCTTGCCGGGGCCGATCATGTTGTGCCACCAGCCTTCGCTGCGGGGCAGCGGCTGGCCGCTGGCGTCGGCGTGCCAGCCGGCGACGTGGTGCGAGGCGTTGAGGGCATGGCACACCAGCACCGCGTTGGAGCGGTCGGCGTTGAGCGTGCCGTAGGTTTCCACCACCAGCTCGTAGGCGGGCAGCACGGCGCCGCTCTTGAGCGGCAGCGGTTCGGTGAACCGGAACGTTTGGGGCGTGACGATCACAGCGGTTTCCCCTGCCGGGCAGGGTCCAAAAACAAAAAACCCGGTGCCGCCAAGAGCGAGACCGGGAATCCCCCCTTTAGCGGCATTTCTTAAGCGCCCGCAATCTGGATCAAATCGGCGCTGCTGGCGAGTATAAATTGAAGCGCTGCGAGCGGGCAGCCCCCGCCGGCACACCCCGTGTTTCGGGAAATGTTGCGAATCTGCATCGCAGAATTGGACGCTTTCAGGCGCCCGAAAAATTGTCACTATCCATGCGGCATTCAGCGCATAATCCTTCCGCGAGAGCCATCAGGCCTCGCTTGACAAGTGATCGGTTGGTTTCGCGTGCTACAGGTTTTTGTGTGCTAACGGGGCTCCATCGCTATTTTTCTCAGTGTTATTAGGAGTCCCAACCATGGGCAACAAACTGTACGTGGGCAACCTGCCCTACACCGTGCGTGACGAAGACCTGCAGCAAGCTTTCAGCGCCTACGGCTCTGTCAACAGCGCCAAGGTCATGATGGAACGTGACACCGGCCGTTCGAAAGGCTTCGGCTTTGTCGAAATGGGCAACGACGCAGAAGCGCAAGCTGCTGTTGAAGGCATGAACGGCCAGTCCCTGGGCGGTCGCAGCCTGGTGGTCAACGAAGCCCGTCCGATGGAAGCCCGTCCTCCCCGCACCGGCGGCGGCGGCTTTGGCGGCCCCCGCGGTGGTGGCGGCGGCTTCGGCGGTGGCGGTGACGGCGGCGGCTTCCGCAGCCCCTACGGCGGCGGTGGCCGTCGTGATGGTGGCGGCGGCGGTGGTCGCGGCGGTTACTGATCGCTTTCCCCTGCCAACCCGGTTGTTGTGACCGGGTTGCTCGAAAAAAACCCTTCGGCCTGCCCGAATGGCTTTTTTTTCGTCTGCAGAATTTGAAGACCGTGCCTTGTGTCAGGGCGATCTGAGGCCGATATCTGTCAGCGGCACTTCAGCCATGGTGGGGTATCAACGCACCATCGATCCGGTCCACGTCAACCCAGCGTGTCATTGAGAATGTTGGTCGCCCAGGCCATGGCGAAGAGCGCTTCCGTGGCGGTCGGGCGGTCGGACAGTCCGCCTGCGTCTTTGGCCGGCACCATGGTTTTCTTGGCGCTGTCGTAGCGGTACACCGCGGCCACGTGAATCACCTCCGATTGTGAGACGAAGCTGTAGCAGGTGTTGGCAATGATGGGCAGGGACGGAACAGGCATGCCCATCGACTGCGCAGCGATCGCCCCTGCGCACACTTTGGCTTCCTGGTTGGCCATGTGCGCGGACTTGGGCATGCCGGGTGCACCCGCGATCGAATCCCCGAGCACGTAAACACCCTTGACGGCGGTCGACTCGTAGCTCAGGAAGTCCACGCCGCACCAGTGGTCGCCCACATTGGCCAGACCGCTGCTGCGGGCAATGGCGCCGGCGCGCTGTGGCGGAATCACGTTGATCACCTGCGCCTTGACCTTGCCCTGCAAATCGAAGCTGAGCGTACCGCTCTGGGTGTCCACCGCTTTCAGGTCGGCGTTGGGCACGTACTCGATCTGCGCGCCGTAGCGGCTTTTCCAGACCGCTTCAAACAGGCCTTTCTTGGCCTGAATTTCCGGATTGGCATCAAACACCAGAAGCTTGGCACCGGGTTTGCGCGTCTGCAGGAAATGGGCGATCAGGCTGGCCCGCTCATAGGGGCCAGGCGGGCAACGGTAGGGCACCTTGGGCACCGTCATGGCCACCACACCGCCGTCGGGCAGGGCCTGCAGCATCTGGCGCAGCTGCTGGGTCTGCTCGCCCGCCTTCCAGGCGTGGGGCACGCGCGCCTGCTGGGCCGCGGTCTGCAAACCGTCGATGCCGTCGTACACGCAGTCAACCCCTGGCGCCACAATCAGCCGATCATAGGGAATCTTCTCGGCCCCCACGCGCACCTCGCGCAGGCTGGTGTCGATCGCGTCGGCCCGGGCCCGCACCCAGCGCAGCCCGCTCTGGGCGACGAGGCGGCTGTAGGGCCGCGAGATGTCCCGCAGACTCAGCCCACCATGAATCACGCGGTTGCTCATCGGGCACATGACGAACTCGCTGGCGGGTTCGATCAGCGTGATCTGCAGGGCGGGGTTGAAACGGCGCAGGTAGCGCGCTGCTGTGGCGCCCCCGAAACCACCTCCGATGATGACCACCCGTTCACCGGATTGCGCAGCCACACAGGGCGCCGCCAGTGTCGAAGCGGCTGCCAGGCCGGCCTGGAGAAATGCGCGTCGCTGGGTCATGCCGGGGTTCTCATTTGAGTGCGGAAAAATGGTCGGCGATGCGGGCGAGCTCCTCGTCGCTGTAGCCTTTGGCGTGCTGGTGCATGATGGTGCCCTTGAGCTGACCACTCTTGTAGGCCAGCAGCTTGCCCAGCAAATCCTTGGCGGGACGCCCGCCGATGGCCAGACCCGTGCCTTCGGCCCGACCGTCAGGTCCGTGGCAGGCCATGCAACTGGCCGCCCAAACCTGGGTCTGGAATACAGCCGGGTCTTTGGACTGGGCTTGCGCAGTCACCACCCACCCCAGTCCCAGGCAGCAGATGGCCCAAAACCTGTGGCCAGAGGCGCGCTTCTTGACCAAGGACGGTGTGGGTGGGGCGAGGGTGTTGCGGGTCATCTTTGCAACTCTGGCGGAAAACCAGATCTTGTGCTGTGATTTTTTACACAACTTGTGACGCTTGCAGCACCACGAGCCCGTCTTCGACAGTGGGCAAATCTGCACCGTATTGCTCTTGCATTCCTACCCGATTCAGGCCTGTGACGCGATCGCACTACCGCTCCGGGGCGGTCTCCAAGTTCAGGTTGCCGCGTCTTCAGCTTGCCGGTGCTTGCGTGGCCGGCCGGCCAGCAAGCGGTCGAAAAGGCCGTTCGGCAGCAGGCGCAGCAACTTGGCCACCACCCCCATCTGCCAGGGGATCACCCGGTAGCTGGTTTGTGCGGCGATGGCGTCGAACGCCTTAGAAGCGAAGGCCGCGGGGCTCATCAGAAAGGGCATGGCGTAGCGGTTCTTGCGGGTGAGCGGTGTGTCCACATAGCCGGGCAAGAGCGTGACCACACCCACACCACTGCTGCGCAGCTCGCCGCGCAGGCTCTCGCAATAGGCCACGACCGCGGCCTTGCTGGCGCAGTAGGCCCCGTGCCCGGGCAAGCCTCGAATGGCCGCCACGCTGGCGATGCCCACCAGCGTGCCACTGCCGCGCCGGGCCATGGCGGCCACAAAGGGCTGGAAGGTGGCGGCCATGCCGGTGTTGTTGGTGGCAAAGGTGCGCGCCATCACATCAATGTCGTCCCTTTCGGCCGTGTCCATGCCGATGCTGATGCCGGCGTTGGCGATCACCACATCGGGCAGGCCCTGGGTCGCCAGACAGTCGGCACCGGCGGCCACGATGCTGGTGGTGTCGGACACATCGGCGCTGTAAATCCGGCAGGTGCTGTCATCCCAGCCCTGGGCCTGCGCCCAGGTTTGCAGCTCGCCGCTGCGGCGGGCCACCAGCACCAGCCGGTAGCCCGCCCGCGCATAGCGCAGCGCCAGCGCCTGGCCGATGCCGCTGGACGCCCCGGTGATGAACACCAGTCGGGCGGGCGGCAGGTCGTGGGACATGGAGGAGGCCGGGTGCAGAGAAAGGGAGCGCCTCAGCGCGGCGCGAGCTGGGCGCGGACCCGGCCGTTGAGTTCGACCACGCGCGAATCACCGCGGTAGTCGAGCGTGTCCGCCGTCATCTGGTCCTTGTCACGGATCAAGAGCACCGGAAGATCCGATTCGATGTGTTCGGGGTCGGTGCTCACCCGCAGAAACTCGCCGTGGAACTCCATGCGCGGCAAGCGCTCGCCAGCGGCGTTGCGTGCGGCCTGGCGCACCACCACCGCATCGCCCCTGAGCTCGTAAACCGTGCCCTCACCGTTGCTGATGATCTCGCGCGCTGTGGCCGTGGAGAGCTGGCGCTGCGCGCTGTAGGTGCGGATGCGTGCGGTGTCGATGACCGTGCGGTCCGTGTCAGGGTGGTGGCGGGCCTCGGCGCCGTAGACCTCGGTTTGCAATGTCCCGTTGGGCGCAAACACCTTGACGGAAAACCGCCGCATGAAAAAGTCGGGCTCGTTGGTGAGCAGTCGCTCGGGCTCGGGCTCCATGGGCTGGGGCGTGGCCTGCAGCAGGAGGTAGGACGCCAGCGCCAGCGGCATCATCAGCAGCACCGGAATGTACAGGGAGAGCTGGTCCCAGACCCGGCTCAGGCCCCTGCGGCGCTTCTTTACCTGGGGATCGGTGGGTGCGGGCGCGCTCACGATGCAGCCGCCTCCAGCTCACGCGCATAGTGACCACTGGCCACCAACAACAGATCGCACAGCTCGCGCACGGCACCTGCCCCCGGCAGGCGCTGTGTGACGTGGTGGGCCAGGGCCAGCAATTCGGGATGGGCGGTGGGTGGTGTGCAGGCGAGTGCGGCCCGCCGCAGCATGGGCAGGTCGGGCCAGTCATCGCCCATGGCCGCCGCGGCCGACCAGTCCAGGCCCAGCTCGGCCAGGATGGCCTCGGCCGCCGGCCGCTTGTCTTCGGTGCCGAAACGCGTATGGGCCACGCCCAGGGCTTTCAGGCGCGCGCGCAGCGCCAGCGAATCGCGTCCGCTCACCACGGCTGGCGTGATGCCCGCGCGCTGCAACAGCTTGATGCCGTGACCGTCGAGCGTGTGGAAGCGCTTGAGGGTCTCACCCGACTCGCTGAAGTACAGGCCACCATCCGTCAGCACACCGTCCACATCGAAGAACACCACGCGCACCGGCTGCGCGCGCAACAGCAGCTCGGGCGGGAAGTTCAGCGTGGGACGCAGCGGTGGCAGATCAGAAGACATGGCGCAATGCTAACCGGGGGAGAAGAAAAGCACCGAGTGAAGAAGCGCAAGCCCAGGGCGCCGCGGAACCGGCTTTGCCGGGCCGCCAGCGCCGCCCCCAAGGGGGTGACGCCGCAGGCGGCGCGGGGGTGAGCCAAGTTCCGCGGCGCGGGGGGTCATATCACCTTTGCCCGCATGAGATCGTTGCTGTTGAGCGCGCCGGTCAGGCTGCCCGCAGCATCCACCACCAGCAGGCCGGTGACGCGGTTCGACTCCATCAGGTCCGCGGCTTCCACCGCCAGGGCATCGGCCCGCACGGTGCGCGGGTTGGGGTGCATGACTTCGCGCGCAGTGAGTGCGCGCAGGTCCACGCCGCTGCCGGACTTTTCGATCAGGCGGCGCAGGTCGCCGTCGGTGAAGACGCCCAACACCGCGTCCTCGCCGTCGACGATGGCACTCATGCCCAGGCCTTTGGCGCTGATCTCGCGCATCAGCGTCATCAGATCGGCATCCAGGCGCACGCGCGGCACATCGTCGCCGCTGCGCATCACGTCGCTCACATGGGTCAGCAGCTTGCGGCCCAAGGCGCCGCCGGGGTGGGAGCGGGCGAAGTCGTCGGCCTTGAAGCCCCGCGCGTCCAGCAACGCCACGGCCAGCGCGTCGCCCATGGCCAGCTGGGCCGTGGTGCTGGCGGTGGGGGCCAGGTTGTGGGGACAGGCTTCCTTTTCGACCGAGGCGTCGAGCACCACGGCGGCGTGCCGGCCCAGGGTCGACTGCACGCGGCCGGTGAGCGCCACCAGGGGCACGCCCATGCGCTTGATCAAGGGCAGGAGGGCCGTGAGCTCTTCGCTCTCACCGCTGTTGCTGATGCCCAGCACCACATCGGCCGCCGTGATCATGCCCAGGTCGCCGTGGCTGGCCTCGGCCGGGTGCACAAACATCGCGGGCGTGCCCGTCGATGCGAGGGTGGCGGCGATCTTGCGACCCACATGGCCGCTCTTGCCCATGCCCATGACCACCACACGACCGCTGCTGCCCAGCACGAGGGCCACCGCGCGGGAGAAGCTGTCGTCCATGCGATCGGCCATGGCGTTGACGGCTGTCGCCTCGATGCTGAGGGTTTCGCGGGCCAGGGACAGGGCGCGCACCGGGTCGAACGTGGGGGGCAGACTCATGCCCGGATTATCGTCGCTGGACACGGTCAGGACTGTCGCGGCCAGCCCTTACCATTGCTGCATGAATTCGCTGGACATCACCCTGCTCTACCTGCTGGCCGCCGTGCTGGGCGTGGTGGTCTGCCGCCAGTTCAAGCTGCCGCCCATGCTGGGCTATCTGGTGGTGGGTGTGGTGATCGGTCCCAATGCGCTGGCGCTGGCACAGAATTCCAGCGGCGTGCGCTACCTGGCGGAATTCGGCGTGGTGTTCCTGATGTTCGTGATCGGACTGGAATTCAGTCTGCCCAAGCTGCGTGCGATGCGGCGCCACGTGTTCGGGCTCGGCCTGTCCCAGGTGGTGCTCACCTTGCTGATCACCTCGGCCGCTTCGCTCGTCATGGCCCTGTTGCTGCCCACCTGGTGGAAAGTGTCCTGGCAGATCGCGATCGCGCTGGGCGGCATCATGGCGATGAGCAGCACGGCCATCGTGATCAAGATGGTGGCCGAGCGGCTGGAGCTGGAGTCGGAACACGGCAAACGGGTGGTGGGCATCCTGCTGTTCCAGGACTTGGCCGTGGTGCCGCTGCTGGTCCTGATCCCTGCGCTCGGCGCAGCCCCGGAAGACCTGTTGCCGGCCCTGGGTCTGGCTTTGTTCAAGGCGGTGGTGTTGCTGGGGGTGTTGCTCACCGGCGGCCAGAAGGTCATGCGCTGGTGGCTCACGCTGGTGGCCCGGCAGAAAAGCGACGAGCTGTTCATGCTCAACCTGCTGCTCATCACCCTGGGCCTGGCGTGGCTGACCGAACACGCGGGCCTGTCGCTCGCGCTGGGTTCGTTCGTGGCCGGCATGCTGATTTCGGAGACCGAGTTCAAGCACCAGGTGGAGACCGACATCCGGCCCTTCCACGACGTGTTGCTCGGCCTGTTTTTCATCACCATCGGCATGATGCTCGACTGGCGGCTGGTGCTGGAGCGCTGGCCGCTGGTGCTGCTGCTGCTGTCGCTGTCGGTGGCGTTCAAGCTGGCCCTGATCACCGGTTTAACCCGGGTCTGGGGCGCGAGCATGGGGGTGTCGCTGCGCGTGGGCCTGTACCTCGCGCAGGCCGGCGAGTTCGGGTTGGTGCTGCTCACGCTGGCCGGACAGAACAACCTGGTACCACCGGCGCTCTTCAACCCCATCCTGGCCTCGATGGTCGTGTCCATGCTGGCCACACCTTTTGTGATCCTGTACGCCAACGACATCGTCAGCCGGGTGGTCGGCAGCGACTGGCTGATGCAGTCGGTGCAGATGACCAGCATCGCGCGCAAGTCAATCAACGCCGACAAGCACGTGATCATCTGCGGCTACGGCCGCTGCGGCCAGAACCTGGCGCGGCTGCTGGAGGCCGAAGGCATTCCCTACATGGCGCTCGATCTGGATCCCGACCGCGTGCGCCAGGCCGCTGCCGCCGGGGATTCGGTCGTCTTCGGCGATGCCGCGCGCCTGCAGGCCCTGATCGCCGCCGGCCTGCACCGCGCCAGCGCGGTGGTGATCACCTACATCGAGACGGCCAGCGCGCTCAAGGTGCTGCACCACACCCACGAACAGGCGCCCCAGGTGCCGGTGGTGGTGCGCACCATCGATGACACGGCTCTGGAGAAGCTGCGCAGCGCCGGCGCCACCGAGGTGGTGCCCGAAGCCATCGAGGCCAGCCTGATGCTGGCCAGCCACGCACTGGCGCTGGTGGGCGTGCCGATGCGGCGCGTGATCCGCGTCGTGCAGGACCAGCGCGACGCGCGCTACAACCTGCTCAAGGGCTACTTCCACGGGGCGGACGACGATGGCATCGAAGAAGCCGAACACGAGCGCCTGAACACCGTGACGCTGCCGTCGGCCGGTCGCACAGTCGGCAAGACGCTGGGCAGCCTGGCGCTCGAAACCGTGGGCGTGCGCGTCGCCAACCTGCGCCGGTCCAGCGGCCACGGCGTACCCTTCGACGACGACACGGTGCTCGAAGGCGGCGACACCCTGGTGCTCAGCGGCAAGGCGCCTGCGCTGGCGCTGGCGGAAGACCGGCTGCTGTCGGGTTGACGGACCGCTTCCCTTCTGCCCCCCCTCAAACCGCAGCGCACCGGCGCTCATCAACCCGATCACAGCATGGACAGCACCGACTACCTCAAATCCCACATCCGGACCGTGCCCGACTGGCCTGCGCCCGGTGTGCAATTCCGCGACATCACGCCCCTGCTGCAGGACCCCCGGGTATTCCGCGTGCTGATCGACACCTTTGTGCACCGCTACATGGCGCCGTCCCTGCGCCCCACCGTGGTGGCCGGGCTGGACGCGCGGGGCTTCATCATCGGATCGGTGGTGGCCTACGAACTCGGCCTCGGCTTCGTGCCGATCCGCAAGAAGGGCAAGCTGCCCTTCACCACGGTGGAAGAAACCTACGAGCTGGAATACGGCAGCGCCACGGTGGAGTTGCACACCGATGCGGTCAAACCGGGCGACCGGGTCCTGCTGATCGACGATCTCATCGCCACGGGGGGCACCATGATGGCCGGCGCACGGCTGCTGGAGAAACTGGGTGCCGAGGTGATGGAAGGCGCGGCCATTGTGGATCTGCCCGAACTGGGCGGTTCAGACCGGCTGCGGGCCAGCGGGCTGCCGCTGTTCACGCTGGTGGATTTCGCGGGCCACTGACGCCAGGGCCCGCTCAGCGGCGAGCCCCGGTCCGCGCCGACGAAGGCGCAGGACGCCAAGGGCACATCCCTACAACTTTCCGTACTGCGTTTCGCTCAGCGCTGAAAAATCGCTGTGCGATTCGGGCGGGGGCACATCGGCCTCCGTGTCCAGCCGGTGCGCCGGCAGCGCGGGCGACTGCAGCGCCCGGCGAAACGCGACCAACTCATCAACCGCCACAGGCTGCGCGCGGCCACTGGGCGGCGTGAGCACCGGGACCGGGATCGCAGTGGGATTGTCCGACGTGGCCAGGCGCTGTGTCTGCGCAGCCACTGCCGCCTTGAGCGCAATGCCCCGCTGATCGTGAACCGCCTTGCGCCGCCAGTAGACCCCCTGTACCGCCATGGTGTGGCGCTTGTCGGCGCTGCTCTGGATCCAGCGTTCAATCTCCAGCAGGTATTCATCGGGCATGACGTCGGCGGGCAACGCCAGGTCGACCAGCACCAGAAACCGGTCGCCATTGGCGTCCAGCGTGAGCACCTTGAATTCGTAGCTGGTCGACAGCACCCCCGCACGGATCAGGGACTCGCGCACCACCGAGAACAGCTGCTCCCGACGCAAGATGCGCCGGCCACGGCGCGGTGAGATCAGAGGCAGGGTGGTCTGGCTGAAGGAACGGCGAGGCTTCGAACGGCCACCGTTGGTACCAGGATCTGATTTTCTGGCTTGAAGCCACCGCAATAGAGACATGGTCGAAGTATGCGTTGCCAGGTGCACCGCGATGTGAGAAAAAGTGCGGAAATATTGGAGCAAATGGCGCGCACGCCACTTGATTCAGGTCACAGCCACGCGTTTGGGCCGGTTGTACATGCGGCGCGCCAGCACCGCGGCCATGGCCACCGACAACTCCAGCGCGATCGGCGGGAAACGGGTGGAAAGCTCTCGAAAGCGCAATGGCGTGAGACACCAGAGCCGGCTGGGTGCACCCGCCTGCACAGTCGCACTGCGCGGCAGGTGGCTGAAAAACGCGCCCTCACCCAGCAGCGACCCGGGGCCCACCA
Source organism: Betaproteobacteria bacterium HGW-Betaproteobacteria-9 (assembly GCA_002842215.1). Classification (GTDB taxonomy): domain Bacteria; phylum Pseudomonadota; class Gammaproteobacteria; order Burkholderiales; family Burkholderiaceae_C; genus Hydrogenophaga. The sequence continues at coordinate 14,437 of PHCC01000032.1, forward strand.
GTGCGATGCGCACACGCTCCTTCGCGTCTTCGTAGTGAACGGTCAGGCTGCCCGTCTCGACAAAATAGACCGTTCGGTCCTTCACGCCCTGCTCGATCAACACCTGTCCCTGCTGCAGGGTCACTGGCTGCAGGAAGTCGGCCAAGCCCTGCCACTGTGCCTCGGTCAGGTTCAACGGCACCGCATCCAGGGCGCTGCTCTGCCTCATCGCCTGGGCCAGGCCCATGATGTCGGCACGCATCGGCGCTGGTAGGCTGGCGTTCATCCGGCAACGTTAACCGTGAGGGGCCCGCACGTGCAAGCCCGCGCCGTGTGCATTTACGGCTGCTTACAGTTGCGCTCCAGACGGTGGCGCAAGAACGCCAAGCGGTGCGCTGCAGACTATTTGCCGATGCAAAAGCGCGAAAAAATCTCGCCGAGCAGGTCGTCGGCGCTGAATTCGCCGGTGATTTCACCCAGCGCCTGCTGGGCCAGGCGCAATTCTTCGGCCAGCAGATCGAGGTGTTCGGCCTGCGCGGCCAGCAGCGTGTGCGCACCGTCGAGGTGTGTGCCCACACGCGCCAGCGCCTGCAGATGGCGTTCGCGCGCCATGAACAGGCCGTCGCCCGCGTGCTGCCAGCCGGCCAGGTCCAGCAGGCGCTGGCGCAGGGCCTCCAGACCATCGCCGGTTTTGGCCGAAATCGCCAGATCACCCGCCCGGGCCCGTTCCGACAGCGTGGCCCGGGCGCTGACGTCGCACTGATCCAGCTTGTTCCACACCTGCAGCACGGTCACGCCGCCGGGCAGGGCGGCGGCGATGCCCGCATCGGCGGACTGGTAGGCCAGGCTGTCGCTGCGGGTGAGATCGTGCAGGAACAACACCGCGTCGGCCTGGTGGATCTGGCCCCAGGCGCGTTCGATGCCGATCTTTTCCACTTCGTCCACGTCCGGGCTGTCGCGCAGACCCGCGGTGTCGATCACGTGCAGCGGCACACCCTCGATCTGAATCGTCTGCTGCACCACATCGCGCGTGGTGCCGGCCACCGGGGTCACGATCGCCAGCTCGGCACCGGCCAGCGCGTTGAGCAGCGAGCTTTTGCCTGCGTTGGGTTGCCCGGCGATCACCACCGTGAGCCCGTCACGCAGCAGTGCGCCCTGCCGGGCCTGGGCCCGCACGTCGGCCAGCGCGGTGCGCAGGCGCTGCAGCTGACCCGTGGCGTCGGCCTTCTTCAGAAAGTCGATCTCCTCTTCCGGGAAATCCAGCGTCGCCTCGACCAGCATGCGCAGGTTGATGAGCGCGTCGCGCAGCGCATGGATGCGCTCGGAGAACACCCCCGCGAGCGAGCGGCTGGCGCTGCGCGCCGCGGCTTCGGTGCTGGCGTCGATCAGGTCGGCCACCGCCTCAGCCTGGGCCAGGTCAAGCTTGTCGTTGTGGAACGCACGCTCGGTGAACTCGCCGGCGCGCGCCGGACGCAGGCCGGGCAGCAGCTGCTGGTCTTCTGCAACGGGCGTCTGTGCCACCTGCAGACAGCGCGCCAGCAGCAGCTGCAACACCACCGGTCCGCCGTGGCCCTGCAGCTCCAGCACGTCCTCGCCGGTGTAGGAATGTGGTCCCGGAAACCACAGCGCCAGGCCATGGTCGATGGGCTGGCCGTCCGCATCGGGGAACGGCAGGTAAGTGGCCTCGCGCGGGTTCAGCGCTCGCCCGAGCAGTGCCTGAACGAACGCCGCCAACCCCCTGCCCGACACCCGCACGATGCCCACCGCCCCGCGACCGGGCGCGGTCGCGATGGCGGCGATGGGGTCACGGGAAGCGGAGAGCATGGGCAGATTCTGCGGCAAGGGGTTTCAGAAAGAGAAAGGGCCTGCATAAGCAGGCCCGATGGAGCGAAATGCCTCCTACCAGAGACACAGAGGAACCGGCTTTGCCGGGCCCAAGGTGTCGTCCCCCTCCGGGGGGAAGCCGCGAAGCGGCGCAGGGAGGGTTACTTCTTGAACAGTTCCAACGGGTTCGTGATCTTCAACGGCACACCCATGCGCTTGTTGATGAAAGCCTGCTGGGCGATCGTCAGGATGTTGTTCGTGATCCAGTACAGCACCAGGCCGGCCGGGAAGAAGAAGAACATCACCGAGAACATCAGCGGCATCATCCACATCAGCTTGGCCTGCAGCGGATCGGGTGGCAGCGGATTGAGGGCGGTCTGGATCACCGTGGTCACGGCCATCACCAGCGGCAGGATGAACCACGGATCGGGCGAAGACAGGTCGGTGATCCAGGCCATCCAGGGCGCATTGCGCATTTCGACGCTGGACAGCAGCACCCAGTACAGCGCAATGAACACCGGGATCTGGATCAGGATCGGGAAGCAGCCACCCAGCGGGTTGACCTTTTCCTCCCGGTACATCTTCATCATCTCCTGCTGCATCTGCTGCGGGTTGCCCTTGAGGCGCTCACGCATTTCCGTGATGCGGGGATTGATCTTCTTCATCTTGGCCATGCTGCGGTAGGCGCTGGCGTTGAGCCAGTAGAACGACGCCTTGATCAGCACCACCAGCAGCACGATGGACCAGCCCCAGTTGGCCACGAAGGTGTGGATCTTTTCCAGCAGCCAGTAGAGCGGTTTGGCCAGAATGGTCAGCCAGCCGTAGTCTTTGACCAGCTCCAGACCGGGGGTGATGACCTCCAGCACTTTTTCTTCCTGCGGACCAACGAAGAGCTGAGCGTCAACGGCTTTGCGCTGACCCGGCTCGATGGCGGGCAGGGTGGTGATGGAGCCCACTGCGTACAGGTTGTTGTCCACCTTGCGCGCAAAGTTGTCGCGCGCGAGGCCGTCGGCCAGCACCCAGGCTGACGCAAAGTAGTGCTGCACCATCGCCACATAGCCATTGGTCGCGCTCTTTTCAAAGTCGGCCTTGCCCTTGTCGATGTCGGCGAATTCGATCTTCTGGTATTTCTGGGCTTCGGTGTAGATGGCCGGGCCGGTGAAGGTGGAATAGAAGGGGGTTTCGCTGCTGGTCTTGTTGCCATCGCGCACCAGCTGCACGTAGAGCTGCGGGCTCACGGGCTGGCCGCTGTTGTTCACCACTTCGTGCTGCACCGCGATGTCGTAGCTACCGCGGGTCAGGGTGTAGGTCTTGACCAGCTTGACGCCACCCACCTCGGCCGACTCGAAGCGCACCTGCAGCTCGTTCTTGCCATCGGTCAGCGTCGTCGGACCGGCCACCACCGTCATCGGTGTCTTGTGGGTGGGGAAGTTGCCCCCGATCAGGCCGGACTGGGCCAGATAGGTCTGGGTGTCGTTCTGGGCCAGCAGCGCAAACGGCTGCGTGCCCAGCGTCGTGCTCGCGTGCTTGAGCAGTTCGGCGCCGATGAGGGAGCCGCCCTCGGTGTTGAACACGAGCTTCAGCACGTCGGTGGTGACCTCATGGCGAACCGCTGCGGGTGCCGGGGCGGGCGTGCCCTGCGGAGCCGCCGCAGCGCCAGCCGTGCTTGTTGCTGCGGTGCTGCCGGGCACGGTCGCGTCGGCAGGGGTTGCCGGCGGGGCATCCTGAGCGGCAGGCGCGGTCACGGCGGCGGACGGGAAAAACGTCGGCGCGTTGCCGTTGTGGATCTGCCACTTGTCCCAGATCAGGACCATCGAGAAACCAAAAACCACCCACAGGATGGACCGACGGATGTCATTCATGACGGGTTCTTCTTTTCTGAGGAAGGGGAAACCAGATGGGAAAACAGGCTGGGCGCCACATCGGGCACGGGATCGTGGCCACCCTCGCACCAGGGTCCGCAACGACCCAGGCGCCTGAGCATGAGGTAGCCACCGGCCAGTGCACCGTGCCGCTCCAGCGCACCGATCGCATAGACGGAACAGGTGGGTTCAAAACGGCAACTGCTGCCCAGCCAGGGACTGAGCAGCAAACGGTAGCCCTTGACCAGGCCCACCAACGCCTGGCGCGGCCAGTCAGACACCATGGGGCGCCTCCGTCCGGGGCGCCACAACGGCCGGGCTGACCGGAGCAGGACCGATCACGCGGCCCAGCAACTGATCCAGCTCGGCGCGGACCGCGCGCTTGAGCACATCGGAAGTCGCACTCACAAACAGCTTGCGGCTGAACTCGCTGCGCAGGCGAACCACCAGCGCTGCCTGCGGCAAACCGGTCGCGACGTGGCGGGCGGCTTCGTAGATCTGGCGACGGATCGCGTTGCGCGTGACCGCGCGGCGCGCCCAGCGCTTGGGCAGGAGCACGCCCAGCCAGACATCGGCCACAGGAAACAAGGGACGGCCCAAATGCTCGCTCACGAGCGACGCTCGGTGCAAGGCGAAGTGGGGGGTTTTGGCCACAGGGGCTCCCGCCATGACGGCCTGGAACTGCTGCCGGGACCGGATGCGCTGCATGGCCCGTTGCGCCTCGCTGTCGGTCACCGGAAACCGGTAACGGAAGCTGGGACCGGCCAATACCGGCGGAGCACGTTCAGGCTCAGAGAGCCAGACGCTTGCGGCCCTTGGCGCGGCGAGCGTTGATCACGGCACGGCCGCCACGGGTCTTCATGCGGACGAGAAAGCCGTGGGTGCGGGCGCGGCGGACTTTGGATGGCTGGTAAGTGCGTTTCATGATGCTCAGTAAATGTCGGGGAAACCCGCAATTATCGCAAATAAAATCAAGGCCCGGCAAGCACTTGGCCGCTTTTCTGTGTCCCTTACTTCAGAAAGCCCCTGCCGGGACCGGTCACCACAGAGGGAGAACCGCCTTGTGGATAAGTCACCAGCCACACTACAATGGCCGGTCTGCCCCGAGTCATTTGTCCACAAAAATACAGCGTTCGCCTTTCCCAGCATGATCGAGGGCACCCCCCCAGACACCCCATCCACCGACGCCCAGTCCCTCTGGCTGGCCTGCGTCGACAAACTCGCGCAAGAAATCCCCGAACAGCAGTTCAACACCTGGATCCGGCCGCTCTCGGCCAGCGTGTCTGCCGATGCGTCCAAGGTCGTGGTGTCGGTAGCCAACCGCTTCAAGCTCGACTGGATCCGGGCCCAGTACGCGTCCCGTATCGCCTTGCTGCTGGAAGCCATCCAGGGCACACCGGTGACGCTGGAGTTGGCACTCGCTCCGCGTGAAGGCCCCAGCAGGACATCACCCGCACCCCGAACGGTGCAGGACCAGGTGCTGGCCGAGCTGCCCGATCTGGCCCCCGCAGAGATCACGAGCCCGCGAGCGCCCAAGTCCCGCCTCAACCCGGCGCTGACCTTTTCCACCCTGGTGGAAGGTTCGGCCAACCGCATGGCGCGCGCCGCGGCGATGCACGTGGCGGGCAGCCTCGGCCAGCTTTACAACCCGTTGTTCATCTACGGCGGCGTCGGCCTGGGCAAGACCCATTTGATGCACGCGATCGGCAACCACCTGCTGTCCGACCATCCACAGGCCAAAGTTCTCTACATCCACGCCGAACAATTCGTCTCGGATGTGGTCAAGGCCTACCAGCGCAAGACTTTTGACGAGTTCAAGGCCCAGTACCACTCGCTGGATCTGCTGCTGATCGACGATGTGCAATTCCTCGCCAACAAGGAGCGCACGCAGGAAGAGTTTTTCAACGCCTTCGAGGCGCTGCTCGCCAAAAAATCGCACATCGTGCTGACCAGCGACACCTACCCCAAGGGGCTGCCGGACATCCACGAACGCCTGGTCTCGCGCTTCGATTCGGGCCTCACGGTGGCCATCGAGCCGCCCGAGCTGGAAATGCGCGTGGCGATCCTGATCAACAAGGCCGCGGTGGAAAACGCCGTCATGCCCGAGGAAGTGGCGTTTTTCGTGGCCAAGAACGTGCGCTCCAACGTGCGCGAGCTCGAAGGCGCGCTGCGCAAGATCCTGGCCTATTCGCGCTTCAACCAGAAGGAAATCTCGATCCAGCTGGCGCGCGATGCGCTGAAAGACCTGCTGTCGATCCAGAACCGGCAGATCAGCGTCGAGAACATCCAGAAGACCGTGGCCGACTACTACAAGATCAAGGTCGCGGACATGTACAGCAAGAAGCGCCCGGCCAGCATCGCCCGGCCGCGCCAGATCGCCATGTTCATCGCCAAGGAGCTGACGCAGAAAAGTCTGCCCGAGATCGGCGAGCTGTTTGGCGGCCGCGACCACACCACGGTGCTGCACGCGGTGCGCAAGATCGGCGCCGAACGCCAGCAGAACACCGAGCTCAACCAGCAGCTGCATGTGCTGGAACAGACGCTCAAAGGGTGAGCCGCGTGACACATGGTGCGCCCGTTTGTCGCGGTCGGCACAGGCCACCAGCATACGAGCAGCCGTTTTCCGGAAACGCCTTGCAAAAAGGCGAAAATAGTGTGTTTGGCCTGTTCAAGGCCGCACCCCCGCAGGGGAAGTCCCAGCTGTGCAACGGCAACCAGAGACGAAAGAGTCTGACATGATCGTTTTGAAATCGACCCAGGACAAGGTGTTGGCTGCGCTGCAGTCGGTCGCGGGCATCGTTGAACGCCGCCACACGCTGCCCATCCTGGCCAACGTGCTGGTGCGTAAGACCGGGTCGGCCGTGCAGCTGACCACCAGCGATCTGGAGATCCAGATCCGCACCACGGCCCAGCTCGACGGTGACGACGGCAACTTCGCCACCACCCTGGGTGCGCGCAAGCTGATCGACATCCTGCGCACCATGCCCGGCGACCAGTCCGTCAGCCTGGAATCGAGCGCCGGCAAGCTGATCCTCAAAGGTGGCAAGAGCCGCTTCACGCTGCAGAGCATGCCGGCCGAAGACTTCCCGCTGGTGCAGGAATCGGCCAGTTTCGGCCCAGTGTTCAGCGTGCCGCAGAAGACGCTGAAGAGCCTACTCGGTCAGGTGTCGTTCGCCATGGCGGTGCACGACATCCGCTACTACCTGAACGGCATCCTGTTCGTGGCCGAGGGCCAGCAGCTCAGCCTGGTCGCCACCGACGGCCACCGCCTGGCTTTTGCCAGCGCCACGCTGGACGTGGAAGTGCCGAAGCAGGAAGTGATCCTGCCGCGCAAGACGGTGATCGAGCTGCAGCGCCTGCTGTCTGACAAAGAAGGCGCGATCGAGATGCAGTTCGCCGCCAACCAGGCCAAGTTCAGCTTCGACGGCATGGAGTTCGTCACCAAACTGGTCGAGGGCAAGTTCCCCGACTACAACCGCGTCATCCCGCGCAACCACAAGAACATCATCACCCTCGGCCGCGTGCCACTGCTGGCCTCGCTGCAGCGCACCGCCATCATGACGAGCGAGAAGTTCAAGGGCGTGCGCCTGAACATCGAGCCCGGCGTGCTGCGCGTGGCTTCGAGCAACGCCGAGCAGGAAGAAGCGGTGGACGAACTCGACATCGACTACGGTGGCGACACCATCGAGATCGGCTTCAACGTCACCTACCTGATCGACGCGCTGCAGAACATGTCACAGGAAATGGTTCGCATCGAGCTGTCCGACGGCAACAGTTCGGCTCTGCTCACGAACCCCGACGACAACGCCTTCAAATACGTTGTCATGCCGATGCGGATTTGATCGTTTCCGATCCAGGTCCCCCCAAAGCCCGACCCGCTGCAGAGCGGGTTTGGCCTTTCTAGCGTTTCTGAAAAGTCCACCATGTCCGAAGCCAACAAGCCCGCAGAACCCGATTCCGTTGCCGTCAACACCGGTGAAGCAGGGTCCGCCAGCTCCAATTTCCAGCCCACCATCGACGCCCACCAGGCCGGCGCGAGCGAGGGTTATGGCGAAGGGGCCATCCAGATCCTGGAAGGGCTGGAAGCGGTGCGCAAGCGCCCGGGCATGTACATCGGCGACACGTCCGACGGCACCGGCCTGCACCACCTGGTGTTCGAGGTGGTGGACAACTCGATTGACGAAGCGCTGGCCGGCCACTGCGACGACATCGTCGTCACCATCCACAGCGACAACTCGATCAGCGTCACCGACAACGGCCGTGGCATCCCCACCGGCGTGAAGATGGATGACAAGCACGAGCCCAAGCGCTCGGCGGCCGAGATCGCGCTGACCGAGCTGCACGCGGGCGGCAAGTTCAACCAGAACAGCTACAAGGTCTCGGGCGGCCTGCACGGCGTGGGCGTGAGCTGCGTGAACGCACTGAGCCAGTGGCTGCGACTTACCGTGCGCCGCGAAGGCCTGGTGCACCAGATCGAATTTGCCCGCGGTTTCGTGCAGAACCGTCTGCTCGAAACCACCCCGAACGGCATCGAGATCTCGCCCATGCGGACCTCGGGCGCGACCGAGAAGCGCGGCACCGAAGTGCACTTCCTGCCCGACTACGACATCTTCCGTGAGAACGCCGATTTCCACTACGAGATCCTGTCCAAGCGCCTGCGCGAACTCTCGTTCCTGAACAACGGCGTGCGTATCCGCCTGAAAGACGAACGCAGCGGCAAGGAAGACGACTTCTCCGGCGCCGGCGGCGTCAAGGGCTTTGTCGACTTCATCAACAAGGGCAAGACCGTCCTGCACCCCAATGTGTTCCACGCGCTGGGTGATCGCGCGAGCGACCAGGGCACCAACATCGGCGTTGAAGTCGCCATGCAGTGGAACAGCGGCTACAACGAACAGGTGCTCTGCTTCACCAACAACATCCCGCAGCGCGACGGCGGCACCCACCTGACCGGCCTGCGCGCCGCGATGACACGCGTCATCAACAAGTACATCGAAGAAAACGAGTTCGCCAAGAAGGCCAAGGTCGAAGTCACCGGCGACGACATGCGCGAAGGCCTGTGCTGCGTGCTCAGCGTCAAGGTGCCCGAGCCCAAGTTCAGCAGCCAGACCAAGGACAAGCTGGTGTCCAGCGAAGTGCGCGGCCCGGTGGAAGACATCGTCAGCCGTCTGCTGAGCGACTACCTGCAGGAACGCCCGAACGACGCCAAGATCATCTGCGGCAAGATCGTCGAAGCCGCCCGCGCGCGCGAAGCCGCACGCAAGGCGCGCGAAATGACGCGCCGCAAAGGCGTGCTTGACGGCATGGGCCTGCCCGGCAAGCTGGCCGACTGCCAGGAGAAAGACCCGGCGCTGTGCGAGATCTACATCGTCGAGGGCGACTCCGCCGGTGGCTCCGCCAAGCAGGGCCGCGACCGCAAGTTCCAGGCGATCCTGCCGCTGCGCGGCAAGATCCTGAACGTTGAAAAAGCGCGCTACGAAAAGCTGCTCACGTCCAACGAAATTTTGACCCTCATCACCGCCTTGGGCACCGGCATCGGCAAGGCCGGCGGTGACGGCAATGGCAACGGCGGCTCGGGCGGCACCGGCGCGGACGACTTCAACGTCGCCAAGCTGCGCTACCACCGCATCATCATCATGACCGACGCCGACGTCGACGGCGCCCACATCCGCACCCTGCTGCTGACCTTCTTCTACCGCCAGATGCCGGAGCTGGTCGAGCGCGGTCATATCTACATCGCCCAGCCGCCGCTCTACAAGGTGAAGGCCGGCAAGGAAGAGCTGTACCTGAAAGACGGCCCGGCGCTGGACGGCTTCTTGCTGCGCATCGCGCTGAAAGATGCCAAAGTGTCTACCGGCGGCGCGACCAACACCGTGCTCGAAGGCGACACCCTGGGCGAGCTCGCGCGCAAACACCAGGTGGCCGAGCGCGTGATCGCGCGCCTCACCAACTTCATGGACGCCGAAGCGCTGCGCGCCATGGCCGACGGCGTCAGCATCAAACTCGACACCTTGGAAGAGGCCGAAGCCAGTGCCGTGGCGCTGCAAGCCAAGCTGCGCGAGCTCACCACCAGCGGCGTGCCCGCCGAAGTGGCCGGCGAATTCGACGTGCGCAGCGACAAACCCATCCTGCGCATCAGCCGCCGCCACCACGGCAACATCAAGAGCAGCATCATCACGCAGGACTTCGTGCACGGCGCCGACTACGCGGCCCTGGCCACCGCCGCCGACACCTTCCGTGGCCTGCTCGGCGAAGGCGCCAAGGTCATGCGCGGCGAAGGCGACAAGCAGAAGGAAGAAAAGGTCAGCGACTTCCGCCAGGCCATGCAGTGGCTCATCAGCGAAGCTGAGCGCACCACCAGCCGCCAGCGCTACAAAGGCCTGGGCGAAATGAACCCCGCCCAACTCTGGGAAACCACCATGGACCCGAACGTGCGCCGTCTGCTGCGCGTGCAGATCGACGACGCGATCGAGGCCGACCGCGTGTTCACCATGCTGATGGGGGATGAGGTGGAGCCGCGGCGGGATTTCATCGAGACCAACGCCTTGCGGGCCGGGAATATCGACGTGTGATTGTGTCGGGTGACACGGAAAGTGGAAACTGTGCCAAGTTGGTGAAAAGTTGCTGACACGGTTAGTGAACACAACGACTTCCTGAAAAAGCAAAACGCCCGGCATCGCTGGGCGTTTTGCTTTGGCGCCATCGGTGATGCTCACACCTAAAGATCGAGGCGGGCATGTGTACGAGTCGAGGCCATGTAGTCATATCAGGCACAACAACAACCCTATAGACGTTGCAGCAACGTTGCTGCATAATTAAGGCGGCGCAACTTCTCAGGGGGACTCATGGCAATTCAAGAGAACATCTCGCCGATCGAACTGGGTGGATACCTCACACAGATCCGCGACAAGGCAGGCATCAAGCAGGCCGAGCTGGCCCGGCGGGTCACATGGAGCCAGGCCGTGCTCTCCCGCATCGAAAGCGGCGACCGCGTCATTGCGCCCGAAGAACTGGACCAGTTGCTCGATGCGATTGCCACGCCCGAAGCGGAACTGCTGAAAGCTGCACTCCACCGTGAGTGGTCTGTCTTGGCGCGTCCTGGCCTGGATCACCCCGACCAAGAGCTGCTTTGGTCCGCTGAAGAGGTCGCTCAGCAGCTGCAAGCCCTGGCGCAGCAGCCGGATGTCAAGCATGCCTTTGAGCGGCGCCTTTCTGCCTATGTTGACGAACTGGGCGCCGTGGCTGGCCTGCTGCTCAAGCGTGAGCACCAGGTGGCTTTCATCGGCAGCATCGGGATCGGCAAGTCCACCGCCATCTGCCGTTTGGCGGGCCTGGAGGTCGCATCCCCGGATGGCCCTCACCCTGCACCCGTGCTGGAAGCGGGTGCAGGCGGTATCACCATCTGTGAGGTTCACCTTCGCCGTGGTCCTGGTTATGGACTGATCATCGAACCACGCAGCGACGAGGAGATTCGTGCAGACGTGACCGACTTTGCCGATTACGTTCGTGGCTCTGATGCTTCCTTGGCTGATGCGGAAGCCGAAGAGGAATCTCAGGGCATCTCAAAGGAAGTCGAGCGAGCCATCCGCAACTTGGCTGGACTGAAAATCCGCCGCGACAAGATCGACGGGGGGAAGACCGTTCGTCGCGATGAGGCCAAAGAGTTGGCCAAAGGCTTTGGCAGCACCAGAGAGCTGGTGGTCGAGATTCTGTCGCGCATGGAGTTGCCACGTCGCGATCGACGCGACATCTGGCACGAAGCAAGCACAGGCAAACAGCCCTTGGAATGGCTGAAAGAAACCTTTGAGAAGGTCAATAACGGCCGGCATCCTGAGTTCACCTTGCCGCGTCGAATTGAGGTGGTTGTCCCCTACAGCCTCTTGCAGGCTGATGATCTGGCCATTCGCTTCATTGATACCAAGGGCATTGATCGCACGGCAGCGCGCGCTGACCTGGAAGGGTTGTTGGACGACCCACACACTCTGGCTGTGTTGTGCTCAGGCTTCAACAATGCTCCTGCTGCTGAGGCGCGCTTGCTCCTTGAACGTGCACGCGAAGCAGGTGTTCGAGGTTTGAAGGAGAAGGCCGCACTGTTGGTGCTCCCCCGCCCCAATGAAGCCCTTGCTGTCAAAGACGAGGCCGGCGAAAGGGTCGAGACCGCTGAAGAGGGCTACGAACTCAAAGCTGAACAGGTGGCCATGAGCTTGCAGCCGCTCAGCGTAGGCGATTTGGCCGTGGGCTTTTTCAATTCGTACCAAGACGACCCTGAGTCTCTTCGGCGGTTTCTGGCCGAGCGCCTGTCGCTGGCCCGGAAAACCTTCCGAGGCCGCTTGCTGGAGATCGTGAACAACGCCAAGGCCTTGTTGCTGAACTACGAACAAGAGCAGACCCAGGCTGTGATTCAGCAAGCTGCCTTGCACCTCCAAGCTTGGATCGGCCGTCATCGCAAGCCCAAGCGGCTCAACGCGCATGTTCAAGACAGCTTGATGGAACAGATGACCAAGGCATACGCCGCCACCTTGCGCGCCTCTGTTAACCGCGAGGGTGATTGGCACAACTTGAACTATGGCCACCACCTGGGCTACGGTGCTCGCCGTCTGGCGGCCTTGTCGCTGGATTCAGCGGTGAAGGGCTTCAGCGAGGTTTGCCAGACCTTGGCAGTGACCCCTGGCATGGAAGACGCCAAAGAGCTGATCGCCCAAGCAGAACGTTTGCTTGAGGCCGCTTACGACGAACTGCTGCTGAAGGTCCAACTGATGGGGCAGACTTCCTTCAGAGATGAACTGAAGCTGGACAAGGCTTTCTGGGGCGCCTGCCAAGGTGAGTGGGGACGAGGCGCTGGCTACAAAGACCGCGTTGCCAGCCACAGCCGCGACTGGTTCGGCAGCGCCGAACGCCTGGAATTGGAGGATGAGCTGCTCACACTGATCCAGCGTGAATGGGATGGTGCGCTTGCCCGCATTGAAGGCGTGCTGGGCACCGATGAGTGATGCATGAACACCCCAAACACCCAAGTGGCCCTGGCACTCAAGCGACTCAGGCAACAGATCTCCCTGGCGCCCACCCCTTTCTCACAGCTTTGGCAAGAACACGCCAGCCTGTGGCAAACCTTGGCCTGGAGCGAGGCGCAGGCACGGCTGTACCTGCGTTGCTTGCCTGGCGTGGTGGCCCATGAGGAGCAATGTGGGGGCGCCGACCCGAACGCTGTGACTTTTCAGATCAAAAACGAGCCGGGCAATGAGAACACAGCGGGCTTTGATTTGGCGGATGAAATGGTGAGCTTGCTCAACCATGCTGGCCGCCCCATGCCCTTGGCACAGCTGCTCAACAAGATGCCGCCAGGCCGCGTATTGACCGAGGCCATGCTGCGCACGGCCGCTGCCGCCGATCCCCGATTGACATTGGCTGGCCCCACTGTGCGCCTCGCCTGAAGAACAACAAAGAACAAAGCAACAAGACCATGAGTAAAGACATTGAACTGAGCGAGAGCTACAAGGTGCTTCGCAAGAAGTACAGCGAATTCACCGAGCATCAGGAGCTCAAGTCTGACAAGCCCCATGTTCGTGCAGGCCTTGTATGGGGTCACATACAGGGCAACCCCACCCCACGTGTGCTTCTGATCACCTTGGCTGCTGGTCACTGGGAGTACTCCAAGCCGGACGAGTTGGATGGATTGGCCTATGAACTCTTGGCCTCCATCAACGGCGACGAATGGCCCATCTTTGCGCATCTGCAAGACGACAAGAACACGATGTTCTTCAGCTTGTTTGGCGGCGCAGGTACCCACTCAGTGGATTCAATTCCATCGGTTGACTTGATCCGCGACCATGAACAGTTGGCCAAAGATCCGACCTTCCGTTGGGCCATGAAGACATATACACGGCTCATGAAGCAGCTGGATGTCTTTCATGAGCGTGTCTACCAGATCGACAAAGACCGTGGCATTGGCAATAAGAACGACATCATCGCCGAGGTTTCAAAGATCCTCTTTTTGGAAACCTTTCGGGTGCGACATAGCGCCAATCTGACCTTCACCTGGAACGGACAGAAGTTGTTGTTCCGCGAAGTGTTCAACTACAGCTACGTAGCTAAGCATGGGGACAAGGCTGCAGAGCAGATTCGTGCAGCGTTCTCAGAGTTCAAGGATCACCCCGATTACGTCATCACGCTCGACGACGGCACGCAAGAGCCGATCTTTACCGGTAAGAACAAAGAGCTCCATCTCGCCAACCCAAAAAACTACGAGTCATTGCTGCGAATCTTTCAAGACTTGGGCCCGGTCACCGACAACCGTGGACAGCAGGTCAAGGCAGAAGGCAGCCTGCGAGACGTACCGGCGGACTTGCTGGGGCGTGTGTTTGATGTCTTCCTGCGCGCCAATTTCGAATCGAAAGGGGGGCTGGGGCAGTACCTCACACCCAACCCAGTCAAGCAAGCCATGCTTGAAATTGCCATGCATGATATCGCCAACGATGCCGAAACCATGTCTAGGTTGGTGGCAACGGAATTCAGGTATCTGGATCCGACCTGCGGCTCGTACGGCTTTGGTTCTGTGGCCTTGAGCCATCTGAAGCGCCTGGTCCAAACTCAATTGGGCGGTCAATCGGACACTCAGAAGGAAGCCTTGATTGAGGAGATCTTGAACCACAGCTTCGTGGGTGCTGACTCAGCCGAGAACATGGTTACCCTGGCTCGCGTGAACATGGCGCTTCAAGGTGCCCCGAAAGCCAAGATTTTTTGGGCTAACTCACTGACCACTCGACTGCTGACGCCCAACTCATTTGATCTGATCTGCACCAACCCTCCGTTCGGTACGCCGAAGTTTGGCCCGAAAGACGGCGAATCCAAAGACAACTACGAGCGCGAAATGGAGCAGGTGCTCGGAGGCTTCCGGCCTGCAGATGCCAAGCTCGAATACGTGCCTTACTTTGACTCTATCAAGAAGACTTGGGTGGTGTTGATTCATTTCCAAGGCTGGGCCATTTCGGGGCGTATTCACGTTGAAATCTGAGCCACGTTGCCGCTCTATCCTGCTGAATTTTTCAGCACGGGG
>PHCC01000008.1 GCA_002842215.1 Betaproteobacteria bacterium HGW-Betaproteobacteria-9
GAATTTGCTCTTCTTCACGACATGCTCCTGCCCACTTGGGGCGTTCATCATGCCGGGTCTCTCTGTAACTGAACGGTTCGAAATCCTGGGACAGGGTCAAGTGCATCTCACCTGCTTGTCTGAACGAACCTGCCTCCCGAACGCCCGATCTTCGAGTGGAGCCTGAATGCTTTCTCAAAGCCCGAATTTCTCAGCAAAATCGGCGAACTAACGCTTCCAAAGTGGACTTGTCGTTCGATCAAAAAAAGCGCCGCCGGTGCTTTAGGGTCGGGCATAGCCGCTCACTTTAAGCGCGACAAGTCGTTCTTGAAGCGCGACCACGCTGTCCTGTGTTGAGTGGCCGGAGACGGAGGTGCAGCGGTCGTTCTATCCTTGCATCCTCGAATGATCGGCGACCGCGATGGCCGACATTCAGGGGTGCTGGGTGACCGGCAGCATCCAGCCTTTGACGGACATTCATCGTCGGCTGATGGACTTCAGCACTTGGCCGACTCCAGGCAAGCGACACCACCTTCCGGGCGAAGCGCACGTGGTTTGCTGTCCCCGACGGGGTTTCCCGTCGGGGGCGGTTCAACTGCAAATCCAACCTGCGGGCATTGGCGGCAGCAACGACCCGCACCACACCCGCGCCGCCGCACCGCTCAAGGCTTGATATATCCGTAGTGCTCGCGGAACTGCAACTGGCCGATGCGCACCACGCCCGACGGGGTGAAGGCGGCGTCCAAGACGAACTGTTCCTTCTTCAGGTTCAGCGCACGCAGGGTGAGCTCGCACACCTCGAACGTTACGCCCCGGGCCACCAGGTCGGAAATCAGCGGGCCGTATTCGATGTTGGCGTTCTTTTTGTCCTTGGCGCCCTCCATCAGGAAGTTCACGCCGTCGCCCAGCGCCACGGCGATGATCTTGGTGTCGGGAGCGGTGTCGAGGTAGTTGCGCAGTGTGCGCAGTCCGGCGGTGGCTTGCGTGTCGCTGTTGTCGAAGTGGTAGACCACTTTGTCCTGGGCCAGGGCGGCGGTCATGCTGACCGCGAGCAGGGCAGCAGCAACTATGGAACGGGCTTTCATACAGGTCTCCTTGAATCGGCGGGGCTGGGATTACACAGGTCTTGGCAAACGAGGCGGATCGTACTGCGGAGGGCTCGAATCGCCGGTTGGTGCCCCGAAGACCCGTGAAACAATCCGCCTATGACCCTGCCACCCCTCCCCGCCGCCCTCTCCGAAGCCCTCGGCCACGCCGCCAGCGACAAGCGCCTGGAAGTCTTGCGCCGCGTCGGCGAGACGGGGTCCATCTCGCAGGCGGCGCGCGATGCGGGCATCAGCTACAAGGCGGCTTGGCAGGCGATTGACACGCTGGGCAACCTGAGCGGGCAGACGCTGGTGGAGCGCACGGTGGGTGGGGCTGGCGGCGGTGGGGCGCGCATCACGCCGCAGGGCTTGCAGCTGCTGGCGCTGGCTGACGAGCTGGCGCTGGCGCGTGAGGCGGTGTTGGCGCGCTTTGCGGGCGGGCCGGCTTTGCGCTTTGGCCTGGGCTTGCGCACCAGCATGCGCAACCAGCTGCCGTGCCGCGTGGAAGCGGTGGAGCCGCTGGGGCCGGACGACCCCACGGTGGTGGTGCGGCTGCGCACGCCGGGGCAGGCGCTGCTGATGTCGAGCATCACCCGCGAGAGCGCCGATCTGCTGGGGCTGCACACGGGGCTGGAGGTGCTGGCGCTGTGCAAAGCGACGGCGGTACGCATCGGCCGAGGCGAGGCGCCCGGCGTGACCGGCCAGTGTGTGCTGCCGGGTCGCATCGAGCGGCTGACGCGCGGGCAGGGTCGCGATGAGGTGGTGCTCGCGCTGGAAGGTGGTGGCCAGTGGGTGGGTTTTGCCGAGCACCCGTTCCCGGCGCGCAAGGGGCAACGGGCGGTGGCCGCCATGGCGTCCAGCGCGCTGGTGGTGGGGCTGGCGGGTTGAAACCCTGCCGGCTTCGGCAGTGGCGTTCATATGAACCCGTGTGCCGTACCAGACTGGCGCAGTGCTCAAGCGTCTGGGCCTGAATGGCGCAACCCTTCACTTTGTGTTGTCAAAAAAGAGAGCATTTGTCTCAGTTTGAGTCGCTTTCTGGCGTGGCACGGAAGTTGTGGTGATGAAGGCAGCCCATTGGGCGATTCAACTTTCAACCACCATTCCAGAGGACGACACACATGATTTACGCAGCCCCAGGCGTCGCCGGCGCCAAGATTGCCTACAAACCGCGTTACGACAACTTCATCGGCGGCAAGTGGATTGCGCCATGCAAGGGCCAGTACTTTGACGTGATCACGCCCGTGAGCGGCCAGGTCTATACCCAGGCCGCGCGCTCCACCGCCGAAGACATCGAGCTGGCGCTGGACGCCGCGCACGCCGCAGCCGACGCATGGGGCAAGACGGACGCCGCCACGCGCTCCAACCTCCTGCTGAAGATCGCCGACCGCATCGAACAGAACCTCGAACTGCTGGCCTACGCCGAGACGGTGGACAACGGCAAGGCGATCCGCGAGACGCTGAACGCCGACATCCCGCTCACCGTGGACCACTTCCGCTATTTCGCCGGTTGCGTGCGTGCGCAAGAAGGTGCCCTCTCGAACATCGACGAGAACACCGTGGCGTACCACATCCAGGAACCCCTGGGCGTGGTGGGCCAGATCATTCCCTGGAACTTCCCGATCCTGATGGCCGCCTGGAAGCTGGCGCCCGCCATCGGCGCCGGCAACTGCGTGGTGTTGAAGCCCGCCGAGTCCACCCCGATCTCCATCCTGATCCTGGCCGAGCTGATCGCCGACCTGCTGCCCCCGGGCGTGCTGAACATCGTGAACGGTTTCGGTCGCGAAGCCGGCATGCCGCTGGCGACCAGCAAGCGCATTGCCAAGATCGCGTTCACCGGCTCCACCACCACGGGCCGCGTGATCGCGCAGGCCGCCGCCAACAACCTGATCCCGGCCACGCTGGAACTGGGCGGCAAGAGCCCCAACGTGTTCTTCGCCGACATCATGGACAAGGACGACGCCTTCCTCGACAAGTGCGTGGAAGGCCTGGTGCTGTTCGCGTTCAACCAGGGCGAGGTCTGCACCTGCCCGAGCCGCGCGCTGATCCAGGAAAGCATCTACGACAAGTTCATGGAGCGCGTGCTCAAGCGCATCGCCGCCATCCAGCAAAAGAACCCGCTGGACACCGACAGCATGATGGGCGCGCAGGCGTCCAAAGAGCAACTGACCAAGATCCTCTCGTACCTGGAGCTGGGCAAGGAAGAAGGCGCCGAAGTGCTGGCCGGCGGCAGCCAGGCCCACCTGGGCGGTGATCTGGAAGGCGGCTACTACGTGCAGCCCACGCTGTTCAAGGGCCACAACAAGATGCGCATCTTCCAGGAAGAGATCTTCGGCCCCGTGCTGGCCGTGACCACCTTCAAGGACGAAGCCGAAGCCCTGGCGATTGCCAACGACACGCTGTACGGCCTGGGCGCTGGCGTGTGGAGCCGCAACGGCAACGTGGCCTACCGCATGGGCCGCGCCATCAAGGCTGGTCGTGTGTGGACCAACTGCTACCACGCCTACCCGGCACACGCCGCTTTCGGTGGCTACAAGGAATCGGGCATTGGCCGTGAGACCCACAAGATGATGCTGGACCACTACCAGCAGACCAAGAACCTGCTGGTCTCCTACTCGGAGAACAAGCTGGGGTTCTTCTAAAGCCTGTTGCTCCCCCCGCGCCGCGCCTGCGGCGCGTGCCTTGCAGGCCGCGTCATCGTCGGAGCCGATGACTCTTTGTCCCGTCCAAGCCTGCGCAGGCAGGCTTGGAGCCGCGGTCCTCAGCCCCCCAGGGGGCAACGCTGGCGGCCCGGCAAAGCCGGTTCCGCGGCGTTCTGGAATGGGACATCTCCGATCGGGGGTGTCCCTTTTTTCTTTTCAGAACAAGGAGACAGACATGGTTGAAAAAGTCATTGCGACGCCGGCCGCGGTCGAGCTGATCGAATTCCTCAAAACGAAGCACGGCCCCGAGCTCATGTTTCACCAGTCGGGCGGCTGCTGCGACAACAGCGCGGCCAACTGCTACCTGCCCGGCGAGATCACCATGGGCGCGGGCGACGTGTACCTGGGCGATGTCGGCGGTTGCCCGTTCTACATCGGCAAGGCGCAGTACGCCACCTGGCGCCACACGCAGCTCATCATCGACGTGATCGAAGGCCACGGCGGCACCTTCTCGCTCGAAGGGCCGGAGGGCAAGGCGTTTCACACGCGCTCGCGCGTGTTCAGCGAAGCCGAGATGGCCGAGCTCGACGCCGAAGATCGGGCCCGAGGGGACGCGGCGGCGCCCCGTTGAGTGCGGCAGAGGTTCGCTGAAATCCGTGACCGGTCGGGGTGATGCCGGGTGTTCCATTTCGGCGCAGGGGTCGGGTGGCATAAAACTTGTATATGGGATGCATGTTTTAGAAGAACCCGGCCATGCCAGCGCCGATGGCGGACACCACCACCCCACGACAGGAGACACACATGAACCCCCTCAACACCCTGCGATGCACACCCCTGACGGCGGCCATGGCCCTGGCCTGGGCGGCAGCACCCATCGCCACCAGCGCCCAGACCCTTTCGGAGGTGGTGGTCACCGCCAACCGGACCGAACAACAGAGCTTTGACGCGCCCGCCGCCATCCAGGCCGTGGGCCGCGAGACCATCGAGGCCGCCGGGCCGCAGGTCAACCTGTCGGAAGCCATCAACCGCATTCCGGGCGTCACGGTGCTCAACCGCCAGAACTACGCGCAAGACCTGCAGCTCTCCATCCGCGGCTCGGGTTCGCGCGCGCCGTTCGGCATCCGCGGCGCACGCCTCATCGTGGATGGCATCCCCGCCACCATGCCCGACGGCCAGGGCCAGGCCTCCACCATCAGCCTGCCGTCGGCCGAGCGCATCGAGGTGCTGCGCGGTCCGCTGGCGCAGCTGTACGGCAATTCGTCGGCCGGGGTGCTGCAGGTGTTCACCGCCGACGGCCCCGAGCGGCCCGAGTTGCGCACGAGCGTGGACCTGGGCAGCGAAGGCCTGCGCCGCTACGGCCTGCAGGCCGCGGGGCAGAGCGGGGCGCTCAACTACGTGATCGACGTGAGCGACTTCCAGACGGATGGCTGGCGCGCCAACAGCGCGGCCGAGCGCCGGCACCTCAACGCCAAGCTGCGCTGGAAACTCAGCGAGCAGACCCGCGTGACCCTGATGGGCAACGTGTTCGATCAGCCGGTTTCGGGCGACCCGCTGGGACTCACGCGCGAGCAGTTCGAAGCCGATCCGCGCCAGGCGGTGGCGAACTCCACGCTCTACCAGGCTGGCAAAGATGTGTCGCAGAGCCAGCTCGGCCTGGTGGTCGATCACCAACTGGACGCCGCCAGCAGCCTCACGGCGCGGGTCTACGCCGGCCAGCGCGATCTGGACAACCGCCTCTCCATCCCGCTGTTTGTGCAGACCGCGCCCACGGCGGCCGGTGGCGTCGTGCAGCTGGACCGCAGCTACAGCGGGGCCGGCCTGCGCTACACGCGCCGCATCCCGGCTGGCGCCGGCCAGGTGCAGCTCAGCGCCGGGCTGGACCTGGACCGCATGAGCGAACAGCGCCGTGGCTACATCAACAACTTCGGTGTGCAGGGCGACCTCAAGCGCGACGAGGACGACAGCGTCAACAGCGCCGGCCTCTACACCCAGGCCGACTGGGCCATCAACGAAGACTGGAGCGCGGTGGCCGGCCTGCGCCTGAACCGGGTGGACTTCCGTGTGAGGGACCACTTCATCAACGGGACCAACCCTGACGACAGCGGCGAGGTCGACTTCAGCGCCACCAACCCGGTGCTGGGCATCACGCGCCACCTGAGCGCCGACACCAATATTTACGCCAACGTGGGCCGAGGATTCGAGACGCCCACGCTCACCGAGATCGCCTACACCGCCGACGGCAGCGGCCCCAACCTGGGCTTGCAGTCGGCGCGCAGCACGCACATGGAGCTGGGGCTGAAGACGAAGCTGGCCGAAGGTCACCGCCTGGATGTGGCGCTGTTCCGCATCAACACCAGCGACGAGATCGTGGTGGCTTCCAGCAGCGGCGGCCGCACCATCTACACCAACGCCGGCACCACCCGCCGCTCCGGCCTGGAGCTGGCCTACAGCGGACAGCTCGCGCCCGAGTGGAGCGCCCATGTGGCCCTGTCCACGCTGAGCGCGAAGTTCGCCGATGCCTTTACCAGCAGCAGTGGCGCCACGGTGGCCAAGGGCAACCGCATTCCCGGCACGGTGGACCGCGCGCTGTTTGCCGAGCTGGCCTGGCAGCCGCGCGCCGTGCCCGGCATGACGGCCGCGCTGGAGCTGGTGCACCAGGGCGGCATGGCGGTGGACGACCTCAACAGCGACCGCACCGAGGCCGCCACCCTGTTCAACCTGCGCGTGGGCTTCGAGCAGAAGTTCGGCGCCTGGAAGCTGCGCGAACAGCTGCGCGTGGACAACGTGGCCGACAAGGCCTACATCGGTTCGGTGATCGCCAACGACGGCAACCGCCGCTTCTTCGAGCCCGCGCCGGGTCGGCAGTGGGGTCTGGGCCTTTCAGCCACCTACACGTTCTGATCCCTCTCCCCCTCTCCCTTTGGGAGAGGGCAGGGGTGAGGGCACATGCGTCCAGCGACTGTGTCTTTCACAGCCCCGGCTTCTCCAGCGCGCGCAAGACTTCGGTCTGGAAATCGCCGCCCTGCGATGCCTGCATGAAGGCATCGATCGAACCGTCAAAACGCACCGTGCCCTGGTGCAGCAGCATCAGGCGGTCGGCGACCTTCACCTCTTCGATAAGGTGTGTGGCCCAGAGCACCGCCATACCGCGCGTCCGGCACAGGGCGCGCACGGTGTCGAGCAGGTGCTGGCGCGAGGCTGGGTCCAGGCCCACGGTGGCCTCGTCCATGAGCAGCACGGCCGGCTCGTGCAGCAGCGCTCGCACCAGTTCCACCTTGCGTCGCGTGCCGCCCGAGAGGCTGCGCACCACGGCCTTGGCCTGATCGCCCAGGCCCATGGCCGCCAGTCCGTCGGCGATGCGCTGTCTGGCCACCGCGCGCGGCAGGCCGTGCAGGTCGGTGTGGAACAGCAGGTTGGCCATCACCGAGAGGTCCATGTCGAGCGCGCTCTGCTGGAACACCACGCCCAGCGACGCCAGCGCGCGGCTGGGGTAGCGCTGCATGTCGTGACCCATCACCACGATCGTCCCCTGGTCGGGGCTGAACAGGCCGGTCAGCAACTGCAGCAGGGTGGACTTGCCGGCGCCATTGGGCCCCAGCAGGGCCAGCATCTCGCCGGCCTGCAGCGCCACGTTGACGCCCTTGAGCGCGGGTTTTCCGTTGTAGGCCTTGTGCAGGTTTTGCGCGGTCAACAGGCAGTTTTCGGGCATCGTTCGGGTGCTCGTGGTGGAGGGATCAGTTGACCGGGCGTGCCAGCAGGTTCATGCGTTTGAGCAGGCGCTTTTCGTGCTCCACCGTGGCCAGCACCGCCTGGCGGTAGTCGTGCGTGTTGAGGTAGTCCAGGCCCTGATCGTACTTGGCGATGGCCGCCTGGTGCCGCTCGCTGAACATGGCGCGGCGGAACACATCATGCAGTTTCTGCACCACCGCTTCGGGCGTGCCGCGCGGTGCGGCCAGGCCCCAGGGCGAGGTGTAGACCGCTTGCTCGTAGCCGAGCTCGCGCATCGTCGGCACCTCGGGCCAGCGTGGGCTGCGCTGCGCGCTGAAGGTGGCGAGCAGGCGCATCTGGCCGCGGTCCACCCAGGGGGCGAAACCGGTGGAATTGACGCCGGCCATGATCTGCGCGCCGGCGATCGCCAGCATCTGGTCGGCCGTGCCTTTGTAGGGCACGTGCACATAGCTCACGTTGTGGTTCAGCAAGACCTCTTCCATCGCCAGGTGGGCCGTGGTGCCGATGCCGGTGGAGCCGAGCACCAGCTCGCCCGGGTGCTTCTGGGCCCAGTCGACCAGGTCGGCCAGCGTCTTCCACGGGCTGCTCGTCGGCACCAGCACACCGAAGGTGACGCCCGAGACCTGCAGGATCGGGCTGAGATCCGCCACCGGGTCCCAGGGCACGTGGTTCATGAGCGCATGGCGGTACACCGTGATCGGCACCTGGCCGATGGTGTGGCCGTCGGGTTCGGCGGCCTTGAGCAGCGGCGCCACCTGCGTGCCCGCCGCCCCCGGTTTGTTGATGACCACGATGGGCTGGCCCAGCAGCGGCTCGGCCTCCTCGCACAGCACGCGCAGTGTCAGGTCGGTCTGGCCGCCCGCGGGCCAGGGCACGATGAGCTGCAGCGGTTTGGTTGGCCAGTTGGCGGTGTTGTTGCTGCCCGGCTGCGCCAGGGCGCGGGGCAGGGCGGATGTCAAAGCGAGCGATGCGCCCAGGCTCATGAAGCCGCGCCGTGAAACCCCGATCGTGCAGTGCTGGAACGCATCAAGGGTTTTCCCTGTGCCATTTTTGAACGCTGGGCGTGACGGTGTGTGTCTCATGGGGCGGTGTTTGTGTCTCCAGCGCCCGGGAAAGCCCCGGGCACCGGTGGTTTTCAGGCAATTTCTGTTCCCGTGCGCCTGGCACCGTTTTTGCAGACCCCTCGTTTGCACGTCGACGTGCGCCGGACGAACAGCGTTCGCCGATACCCAACAAGACAGGAGACTTTTCATGCCCCTTCGTGCCCCGATGGCTTCTGCCCTGCGCACCGTGTCACTCGCCGCAGCCGCCGCCTCGCTCGCCTTGTCTGCCCAGGCCCAGGGTGCTGGCAAGGTTTATGTGTCCAGCGAGAAGGACAACAAGATCTATGTCTTCGACACCCAGGGTGAGCGCACCGGCGCCATCGACGTGTGCAAGCGTCCGCGCGACATGCGCTTCAGTGGCGACGGACAGCAGATCCTCGTGATCTGTGGCGACAGCAACGCCATGGGCCTGGTCGATGTGGCCACGGGCAAGCTGGCCGGCACGGTGCCCCTGGGCGACAGCCCCGAGATGTTCGACCTCAGCCCCGACGGCAAGACCGCGTACGTGTCGATCGAAGACGAGAACGTGGTGGCCGCCTACGACATCGGCACGAAGAAGGCGGTGTTCGAGGTCAAGACCGGTGGTGAACCCGAAGGCGTGCTGGTCACGCCCGACGGCAAGACGGCCTATGTCACGTCCGAGGTGGCCAACGTGGTCCACGTGATCGACCTCGGCACGAAGAAGGTCAGCAAGAACATCAAGGTCGGCAAACGCCCGCGCCGCTTTGTGCTCTCGCCCGATGGCGCCGAACTCTGGGTCACCAACGAGCTGGACGCGACCGTCAGCGTGGTCGACACCAAGACCCACACCGAGAAGCAGAAGATCAAGTTCGAGGTGAGGGGCATGCGCCAGGCCGACATCACACCCGTGGGCATGACCATCAGCCCGGACGGCAAGAGCATCTGGGTCGGGTTGGGCAAGGCCAACCATGTGGCGCAGATCGACGTGGCCACCAAGGCGGTGAAGAGCCAGATCCTGGTCGGCAAGCGCGCCTGGGGCATGGGCTTCGCGCCCGACGGCAAGACGCTGTACGTGGCCAATGGACTGTCGGACGACATGACGCTGGTGGACGCTGCCAGTGGCAAGGCCATCAAGACGGTGCCGGCCGGTCGGGTGCCGCATTCGATCCTGGTGAAATGACCCACCCCCGTCGCTTGCCCACTTCGTTGGGCCGCTCCGCCCTTCAAGGGGCAATGCCTGCGGCCTGGCGAAGCCCGTTCCGCGGCATTCTGGGTTGGGGTGCCCTGCGCGCTGCCGGGTTGGCGCTGCTGGGGGTTTCGGGCTTTCTTGCATTGCCGGCTTTCGCGGCCACCAAGATCACCATCGCGGTGGTGTCGCTGGACGGTGATCCGCGCCACGCGCCGCGGCGCATGGAGAAGGCCTACCCGGGCCACCCGACCGGGCGCGCCGTCGACGGCGTGAAGCTGGCGGCGGAGGATTCGGCGTTTGAGCTGGACGCGGCCGGGCTGGAGCTGGTGGTGAAGGATGTGGTGCTGCTCAACGCGGCTGCGCTGCCCAAGGCGCTGGCCGAGCTGAAGACTTTGAAGGTGCAGCATGTGGTGGCCGATCTTCCGCTGCCCGAGCTGCGCGCCCTGGTGCAGGCCGCGCCTGCTGCACTGGGCGGCGCCATCGTGTTCAACGCCGCGCTGGACGACGACAGTCTGCGCGGCGCCCAGTGTGCCGCCCACCTGCTGCACACCGTCCCCAGCCGCGCCATGCTCGGCGACGCGCTGGCCCAGTACCTCGCCGCGCGCAACTGGCGCAAGGCGCTGCTGTTGCAGGGTCCGTTGCCCGGCGACGCGCTGATGACCGAGGCCTTCAACCGCTCGGCCAAACGCTTTGGCATCAAGGTCGTGGCGCAGAAGCCGTTCAAGCTCACCGGCGACCCGCGCGAACGCGACCTCGGCAACACGCGCCTGCTCACCGGCGACCGCGAACACGAGGTGGTGGCGGTGATGGACAGCGACGGCGAGTTCGCGCGTTTGCTGCCCTACGCCACGCAGTGGCCGCGCCCGGTGGTCGGTGCCAACGGCCTGGTGGCCACGGCCTGGCACCCGCAGTGGGAGCGGTACGGCGGCCCGCAGCTCACGCGCCGCTTTGTCAAGCTGGTGGACCGGTCGATGCAGGGCAACGACTGGGCGGCCTGGGCCGCAGGCCGCGCGGTGGCCACCGTGCTGGCCGAGAACCCGAAGGCGCCGGTGGCGCAGCAGCTCAAGGCGCTGCGCGGCGGCAGCACCACACTCGACGGCTTCAAGGGCCGCACCCTGTCATTCCGTGCCTGGGACGGTCAGCTGCGCCAGCCGCTGTTCCTGAGCCATGTCGACGGCGTGGTTGGCAACGCGCCGCTCGAAGGCGTGTTGCACCCTAAGGAGGTGCTCGATACGCTGGGGTTCGATGAACAGGAAAGTGCATGCAAATCGCGCCCGTGAACGCTTCCGTGATGCCGCTCGCAGCGTCCTCGCTGCCCATGCACCTGCTGCGCGCCTTGCGCGCGGTGGTGGGGCGCGAACTCAATCGCTTCCTGCGCCAGCCCACGCGCCTGGGCTCGGCGCTGGTGCGGCCGCTGCTGTGGTTCGTGGTGTTTTCGGCCGGTTTCAACAACGTGTTCGGCGTGGCCATCGTGCCGCCCTACGAGACCTACATCGAATACAAGGCCTACATGGTGCCCGGCCTGCTCGGCATGGTGGCCCTGTTCAACGGCATGCAGAGCTCGCTCTCCATGGTGTACGACCGCGAGATGGGCGTGATGCGCCTGCTGCTCACCGCGCCGCTGGCGCGCGGCTGGCTGCTGGCCTTCAAGCTGCTCGCAGGCACCTGCCTCTCGGTGCTGCAGATGGTGGTGTTCCTCGCCATCGCCTGGGCCTTTGGCGTGGAGGTGCCGCTGGCCAACCTGCCGGGCCTGCTGGTCGCCATGGCCTGCGGCGCCACCATGCTCGCCGCGCTCGGGCTGATGCTCTCGGTGTACGTGAAGCAGCTGGAGAACTTCGCTGGCACGATGAACTTCGTGATCTTCCCGATGTTTTTCATCAGCCCCGCGCTGTACCCGCTGTGGAAGCTCGAAGAGTCGGGCGCGTGGTGGTTGCTCAAGCTGGCGGAGTGGAACCCGTTCACCCACGCGGTCGAGGCCATGCGCTATGCGCTGGTGGGGCAGTTCACGGCGCTCTCGTGGTCGGTGGTGCTTGGATGTGGCGCGGTATTTTTTGTGGCGGCGCTCTGGGGCTACGACCCCCAGCGCGGCTGGGTCAAAAGCAAGGGAGGCGGAGGATGAACCCGTTCATTCAACGCCGTCGCATGCTGGGCAGTGGCCTGCTGGCGGCATTGCTGCCCGCAACGCTGCGAGCGCAGGAAGACCAGACCGGCGGCGATCCGCTGGGCTCCATGCAATATCCCAGCCTGCGCGAGCAGATCATCGGCAAGTCAACGGCGACGTTCTCCGACGCGGTGATTGTGAAAGGTCCGGCCTTTGCCGACGACGCGATGAACGTGCCACTGCTGGTGGATGCGCGGGGGCTGAGCCATGTGGGTGGCGGTGTCGCGCGCATCCGTGTGGCGGTGGACCGCAACCCGGTGCGCCAGGTGCTGGACTTCGAACCCCTGCGCGCGTTGCCCATGCTGGCGTTTCGCATCCGCATGGAGCAGGCCTCGCCCGTGCGGGCCTTCGTGCAGACGCGCGACGGCCAGTGGCACGTGGGCAGCACCTGGGTACAGGCATCCGGCGGCGGCTGCACGGTGCCCGGCCTCACCCGCGCCGACGGCTCCTGGAGCAAGACCCTGGGCCAGGTGCAGGCGCGCTTTTTCAACAACGTGCTCGAAGGCAGCCGCCGCCTGCGCGTGCGCGTGATGCACCCGATGGACACGGGGCTGGTCGCGGGCATCCCGGCCTTCTACATCGAAGAGTTGCAACTGATCGACAGCGCGGGCCAGGCCTGGTGGAAGCTGGCGCTGCACGAGCCGGTGTCGGAAAACCCGCTCATCACCTTCGAGCTGCCGCCACAGGCCGTTCCCGGTCTCAGGCTGATCGGTCGCGACAACAACGGCAACCGCATCGATGCCGAGGTGGGGGCGTGAAGCGGATCTGGTTTTCCGTTGCGCTCGCGCTGGCGGGCGCCGCTCAAGCGCAGACTGTCGCCGTGCCGCCGCCCGCCTCGAAGCCCGACGTCGCCAACTTTAGCTACGACCTCCATCCGCGCCAGATCGCCGAAGGCACCTGGGTGATCGAGGGCGCCGTGCAGGACTTCAGCCGCGCCAACGGCTGCAACATCATCAACACCGCCTTCATCGCTACCGGCGCGGGCGTGGTCGTCATCAACACCGGGCCGTCGCGCCTGTACGGCGAGCAGCAGCGCCGCGCCATCGAACGCATGACCCAGGAACCGGTTGTGCGCGTGATCGAGCTCAACCTGCACCCGGACTACTTCTTCGGCAACCAGGCCTGGGCCGACAAACCCACGCAGGCGCTGCCCGGCAGCATCAGCGGCATGCAGGCCGAAGGAGCGGCCTACGCCGACAACCTCTACCGCCTCTGCGGCGACTGGATGCGCGGCACCGAGTCCACGCCGGCGCGCGAGGCCGTGCTGCCGCAGACCCTGCAGCTCGGCCAGCACCAGCTGGAACTCAAACGCCTGCACGGCCACACCGCCGACGACCTGGTGCTGCTCGACCACCGCACCGGCGTGCTGTTCGCCGGTGGCCTGGTGTTTGCCGAGCGTGTGCCCACCACGCCGCACGCCGACTTCGCCGCCTGGCAGGCCAGCCTCGACGCGCTGGAGCAGTGGCACGCCAGCGGCGCGGTGAAGCAGGTGGTGCCCAGCCATGGGCCGGTCCACAGCGGTCTGGCCGGTGTGCAGCAGACGCGCGACTGGTTGCAGTGGCTGACCACACTCATGCAGGAGAGCGCCGAGCGCGGGCTCGACCTTGGTGAGGTGCTGGGCACGCCGGTGCCCGAGCGCTTCAAACGCTGGGCCGCGCAGCCCGCCGAGCTGCACCGCAGCCTGACGCAGTGGTACCCGCGTTACGAGCTGCGTGTGCTCGGCGCCCCCGGCGCACGCTGATCCGCGTGCAGCTGTTGCAACGTGGTTGCGACATTTCTGAACACTGTCACAAGGGTGTCTCCTCACACGGTTCGGGTTTGGCGCAATTGCAGCCACCCGGGACCACTGGCGTGGCCTTGCGGGGGTATTCCGATCGGTGAAAACCCTAGGGTTTGACGGGTGCCAGGTGCTGGCACAGAAGTTGCCATTTCTTGCTCGCGTGCTTGCCCCGACTGGAGAGGGACAACACCAGCGAGCAGCTGGGGCGGCACGGCCAGTTCCCCCAAGCCATCAACTTCACAAACGAGCAGGAGACCACCCAGTGAAACGCACTCTATTGAGCCTTTTGGTCATGGCCGCCACGGCCCACGTCAGCGCCCAGGGCGTGACCGACGCGATGATCGCGGACGACGCCAAGACCCCCGACAACGTGCTCAGCTGGGGCATTGGCACCCAGGGCCAGCGCCACTCGCCGCTGACCGGCATCAACGAAAAAACCATCAGCAAGCTGGTGCCCGTGTGGTCCATGTCTTTCGGTGGTGAAAAGCAGCGCGGCCAGCAGTCGCAGCCGCTGGTGAACAACGGCAAGATGTTCGTCACCGCGTCCTACTCACGCATCTACGCGGTCGACACCAAGACCGGCAAGAAGCTCTGGAAGTACGAGCACCGCCTGCCCGAGGGCATCATGCCCTGCTGCGACGTGATCAACCGCGGCGCCGCGCTGTACGACAACCTCGTCATCTTCGGCACGCTGGACGCCCAGCTCGTGGCGCTCGACCAGGAAACCGGCAAGGTGGTGTGGCGCGAGAAGATCGACGACTACTCCGCTGGCTACAGCTACACCGCCGCACCCCTGATCGCCGAAGGCCTGCTCATGACCGGTGTCTCCGGTGGTGAGTTCGGCGTGGTTGGCCGCGTCGAAGCGCGCGACCCCAAGACCGGCAAGATGGTCTGGACCCGCCCCGTGGTCGAAGGCCACATGGGCTACAAGGACGGCAAGGAAAACGGCATCACCGGCACCACCAACGCTTCGTGGCCCGGCGAAACCTGGAAGACCGGCGGCGCTGCCACCTGGCTGGGCGGCAGCTACGATCCCAAGACCAAGCTGGCCTACTTCGGCACCGGCAACCCCGGCCCCTGGAACAGCCATGTGCGCAAGGGCGACAACCTGTACTCGGCCTCCACCGTCGCCATCGACGTGAAGACCGGCCAGATCAAGTGGCACTACCAGACCACGCCGAACGACGGCTGGGACTACGACGGCGTGAACGAGTTCATCACCTTCGACATGGACGGCAAGCGCGTCGGTGCCAAGGCCGACCGCAACGGCTTCTTCTACGTGATGGACGCCGAGAACGGCAAGCTGCTCAACGCCTTTCCCTTCGTGAAGAAGGTGACCTGGGCCACCGGCATCGACCTCAAGACCGGTCGCCCGAACTTCGACCCGGCCAACCGCCCGGGCGACCCGACCGCCGCCGGTGGCGACGGTGCCAAGGGCAAGTCGGTGTTCTCGGCGCCGGGTTTCCTGGGTGGCAAGAACCAGATGCCCATGGCCTACAGCCCCAAGACCGGCCTGTTCTACGTGCCCACCAACGAATGGGGCATGGAGATCTGGAACGAGCCCATCACCTACAAGAAGGGCGCCGCCTACCTGGGCGCGGGTTTCACCATCAAGCCGCTGTTTGACGACCACATCGGATCGCTGCGCGCCATCAACCCCAAGACCGGCAAGGTCGAGTGGGAAGTCAAGAACGAAGCCCCGCTCTGGGGTGGTGTGCTGACCGCGGGCGACCTGGTGTTCTGGGGCACGCCTGAGGGCTACCTCAAGGCCGCCGACGCCAAGACCGGCAAGGTGGTGTGGCAGTTCCAGACCGGCTCCGGCGTGGTGGCGCCTCCCATCACCTGGACCGAAGGCGGCGAGCAGTACGTGAGCGTGGTCTCCGGCTGGGGCGGCGCGGTTCCCCTGTGGGGCGGTGAAGTGGCCAAGAAGGTCAACTTCCTCGAACAGGGCGGCTCGGTCTGGACCTTCAAACTCATGAAGTGATTCAGCGGCAGCGGGGCGCAGCCTGAAGGGGCGGCTCTGCCACATTGGGGCGGTGTCGGCCGCCGCACGCGTGCGAACGGTCGACCCCGCCCCTTTTTTGTCCCGTGTTTGTTTTCCATCTCTCTTTTCTTCTTTCAGGTAGCCCTGCCATGCGTACCGTTCTGATCCTTGTCTCTGCCCTCGCTGGCTTCAGCGCCCCGGTCCACGCGCTCGACGCCGCCGCAGCCATCGAAATGGCCAAGGCCAACGGCTGCTTCTCCTGCCACTCGGCCAACGAAAAAGTGGTCGGTCCGGCCTACAGCGCCGTGCATGAAAAATACAAGGACGACAAAGACGCCGTGGCCTCGCTGGTGCAGTCCATCCAGTACGGCTCCAAAGGCAAGTGGGGCCGCATCCCCATGCCGCCGCACCCCGGCATGAGCCCGGCCGACATCAAGACCCTGGCCGAGTGGGTCATGACCATCAAACCGTGAATCTGCGGCGCACACCGCCCGCTGCGCGCCGAAGCTGGCGCGGGGGGCTGGCCTGTGCGCTGCTGTGTGGCCTGAGTCCCACCGCGGGTGCCCAGGCCTTCGAGCTGAGCGGCGAGAAAGCGCTGGTGGCGCTCACCAAGGATGGCCAGCGCACCCGCATTGGCGCGGTGTTTTTCGAGCCGCAGGGGCAGGGCACCGCCCGCTTCCGCGTGCAGATGGACCCCGCCGTGATGCGCGACCATTTCCTCTCCATGCGCGAATTCAAGTGCCTGCCCGCCGCGCAGGAAATCAGCTGCTTCGTCCCTTACCCCTATGCCCAGCCCGGCACCGTCTCGCCCGGCCAGTTCGCCTGGCTGGAGCACAGCCTGCTGTTCTTCTTCAAGCAGCCGGCCGACTTCGGGGCCAAGCTGTGGAACGGCATCATTTTCAAGTTCAGCCTTACGCCCACCGGCCTCGTGGGCAAGCCGCAGGCGGTGGACCTCAACCGCATCGGCGTGCCGCCGGACAACCTGAACGAACCGCCCTACGGCGCCTTTGATCGCGACGACTTCCCGCCTGGGGCGCGCTGGGTGCGGGAATTGCGCATCGAGTGAGGCGGGCCCGGGCCGGTACGCCGCGGGCCTCGGCTGCGCTCAAAACGCCTGCCGCACAGGACTGTGGCCATTCGGTGGCGCTTTTCGAGAGGCTGTGCATTTTTCCGGTAATGTGCTGGCATGCCGCTCACCCACCCCATCAAATACGGTTTTCTCAGCCTGTTGGCGGTGCTGGGCATGGCCACCATCGTCGGTGTGCCGCCCGACACCGCCGCCGGCCAGCTCGCTGGCCGCATGCTCGAAATGCATCTGGTGCTGGAGCTGTTCGCCATCGTGATCGCCAGCCTGGTGGTCACGGTGTCGTGGCACACCTTCGACCGCCGACAGGACAGCAGCGCCAACGCTTTGCTCGCGGGTTTCGTGGTGGTCATCGGCTGCGACCTGATGCACGCGCTGACCTACGAGGGCATGCCGCCCCTGCTGACCAAGAGCAGCACGTCGCAGGCCATCTTCTTCTGGCTCATGGGGCGCAGCTTCGAGGTGCTGACGCTGGGAGCCGTCACCGCGGGCCTGGCGCTGCGCTGGCCGCGGATCGCCTTGTTGGGCAGCGGCCTCGCCGTGGCGGTGGCCATCATCGCCTTTGGCTCTTTCGCGCTCGATCGGTTCCCCGTCACCTTCGTGCCGGGCGTGGGCGTGACACCGTTCAAGGCGGGCTACGAATACGTGCTCGTGGGGCTCAACGGCCTGCTCGCCTTGGTGCTGTGGCGGCGGGCCCAGCGCGAGCAATCGCGGCAATACGCGCTGCTTGCGCTGTCCTGCCTGTGCATGAGCCTGGGAGGATTCGCCTTCACGGCCTACGTCACGCCCTCGGATTTCCAGAACGTGGCGGGCCACCTCTACAAGGTGGCGGCCTACGCCTTGCTGTACCGCGCCACCTTCATCACCAGCATCCACGCGCCCTTCGAGGCCTTGCAGATCTCCGAGGCCCGGGTGCGTGAAAGCCAGGCCCGCATGCACCTGCTGGGCGCCAATCTGCCGCACTCCGTGCTGTACCAGTTGGTGATGGAGGCCGACGGCCGCCGCCGGTTCACCGAGGTGTCGGACTCGGTGGCGCGCGTCTGCGGCGTGACGGTGGCCGAGGTGCTGGCCGATCCGCTGGCGATGTACGGCCGGATCCACCCGGACGACGTGGCTGCCCTCTCGGCCGCGGAACAGCGCTGCGCCGAGGCTTTGCAGGTGTTCGACGTCGAGGCCCGTTTCTGCCGGCACGACGGCAGCGTGCGGCGCATGCACCTGGTGTCCGCGCCGCGCGCGCTGGGCGAAGGCCGCATCGTGTGGGACGGCCTGCTCACCGACGTCACCGACCGCAGCGAAGCGCAGGAGGCCAGTCGCCGGCTGGAGCAGCAGCTCGGCGAAGCGCAAAAAATGGAGTCCATCGGCACGCTGGCCAGCGGCATCGCCCACGACTTCAACAACGTGCTCGCCGCCATCCTGGGCAATGCCCACATGGCCCAGGAAGACCTCAAGAGCGGCAACCCGGCCGATGTGGCGCTCAGCCTGGACCAGATCATCAAGGCCAGCGACCGCGCCAGGAACCTGGTCGACCGCATCCTCAGCTTCAGTCGGCGCGACGCCGCCCGGCGCCAGGTGCAGCCCCTGCTGCCGGTGGTGCGCGAAAGCCTGTCGCTGCTGCGCTCCACGCTGCCGGCCGGCGTGCAACTGCGCGAACACATCGACGACCCCGAGGCCAGCGCCGAGATCGACCGCACCCAGTTCGAGCAGGTGCTGCTCAACCTCTGCACCAACGCCTGGCACGCGCTGGGTGAGCAGGGCGGGTGGATCGAGGTGCGGCTGGGCACCGTGGTGCTCGATGCGGCGGCGTCCGTGCCGTTGGGCCTGTTGCCCGGGCGCCATGTGCGCCTGTCGGTGCAGGACAACGGCAGCGGCATGGACGAGACGGTGCGCCAGCGCATCTTTGAACCCTTCTTCACCACCAAACCGGTGGGCAAGGGCACGGGGCTGGGGCTGTCCGTGGTGCACGGCATCGTGCGCTCGCACGACGGCGCCATCGACGTGCATTCGCAGCCCGGACAGGGCACCCGGTTCGACATTTTCATTCCCGCCCCGCCCGGCGGAGTAGCGTCCGCCCCGGCCCGCGGCGCAGTGGCCCAGCCCGATGCCGGGCGCGGGCAAGGCGAACGGGTGCTGCTGGTTGAAGACGACCTGCTCATGTCCGCCATGCTGGAAAAGCTGCTCGTCCGCCATGGCTACCGCGTGTCACACCACAGCGAGCCCGAGCAGGCCATGGCCGCGGTGCGTGCCGACCCGCAGGCCTTCGACATCGTGGTGACCGACTACAACATGCCCCAGCACTCCGGGCTCGACGTGATCACCGCCATCCGCCGCCTGCGCCCGGGCCTGCCCACCATTCTGGTCTCGGGCTACGTCAGCGACGAGCTGCGGGCCCGCGCGGCCGCACAGGGCGTGTGCCAGGTGCTGGAGAAAACCCGCGCGCTCGATGAGCTGGTGAAGCTGCTGGGTGACACGCTGCGTCCTGCGGAGGCCCTGGTGGCTGAAGCTTGACCCTGCGGGGTCAATGGCCTGTCGCAAGACGCCCGCGCTCAGGTCTCATTCAATCCTTGCCGTCGTCTTCACAGGCCGATTTGCCCACGGTGTCGCAGAGGTCGTCGTTGTCGCTGTCCGAGTCATCGTTGGGGTCAGTGTTGCCGTCGTCGGTGTCGTCGTTGTCATCGAACTCGACGTGTCGGGCCTGCAGCCTTCCGTTGACCATCTCGCCCTGAATCTCGACCCGGGTTCCCGTGGCCATGCCCTGGGGCACGGCATTGGAGCCACTGGCATCGACCGGGATGCCGTCAACGCTGAAGCTCTGCGGGCTGTCAAAGGAGGTCACCGTGCCCTTGTACGACTTGCCACTGGCGGTTGCGCTGTCGTCGTCACTGCCGCCGCCGCAGGCGACCAGGCCGACCATGAGCAACGAGGCAGACAGCAGCCGCAGCGCTGCCAATGGGGAACGGTTGGGAAGTGTGTGGGAGTGGTTCATGCGTTGGTGTCCTCTGTGGGTGTTTGTGGTGACGCCGCTGACCCGAAACCGGGACCGGCTGTTGGTGGGTGCCCTTGCACCGCCAGCGCAACGATGCGGGCCGTTGCTTAACGCCTCCTGAAGCCGGCGAGGCCTTCTCGGTGGTTGTGCTCCGTTGGCCGGCCCGCATGGCGGGTCCTGCGGTGCTTCAGCTGTACATGTCGACACATTCGGTGACAGGACCTGCAGCTACCCTGGGTAGCATTCCGCCTGTCTTTTCGTTCACATGGAGAACCTCATGAACACAACACACCGAATCCCCACCCTTCGCCCGCTCGTGCTGGCCGTTGCCTGTCTGGCCGCTGGCGCCAGCTGGGCCCAAGTCACCGTGGATGTGGTGGTCGACCCGGTGGCGGTTGCCGACCCTGCCGTGGCTGCGCGACAGCAAGAGATGGCCCTGCAACTGGCCCGGGCCAACCTCAGCCAGCAGGGCATCAGCGAACCCACCACGGCGCAGCTCGCCCTGGCCACCAGCGATGTGCAGGCGCAGCGCGACAGTGGCATGGGCTGGGGCCAGATCGCCAACAGCCTGGGCCTGCGCCTGGGCGCCGTGGTCAGCGCGGCCAACCGGGCCGACCAGGCCGACCGCGTGGCCGCTGCGACCACCTCCACCCGCCCCGCCACGGCCGGCAGCAAAGCAAAGGGTGGTAACAGCGGCAACAGCAATGCCGGTGGTGGGCAAGGCGCCGGCAGCAGCGGCAACCAGGGCGGTGGTTCCAATGCAGGGGGCGGTGGCAACGCTGGCGGCGCTTCCGGCAAGGGTGGCAACTCCGGCAACGGCGGAGGCGGCAATGGGGGAGGGAAGGGCGGCGGCAATGGCGGTGGCAAGCGCTGACCTGCCCACTGGCGAACCGGGCTTCAGGAGCCGTTACCCGGTGACGGAGCCGTGATCAGGGCTCCCACTCCGCCGTGAGAACGCCCCCTGTGAGAAACCCGCTGGGCACTTTTTCCTCCCGCTCGAACTTCACCAGCCCCTCGCCCTGGCAATACCACTCGCGGCTGATCAGGGGCACGTCGGTGAAGCCGTTGACCGGGTCGGTGTAGAGGTTCAGTCGGGCCTGGCCGACCACGCGCAGGCAGGGCTGGTGGGTGCTGCCGTCGGCGAGCTTCACGCTGTCGTCCACCGCTTCGATGCGCCAGGTCATCTGGGCTTTGTGGGTGTATTTCAGGTCGCGCGGGTGTTCGTTCCTGCGCTGGATCAGGTAGGGCACGGTGGGCGTGGTCCATTCGGTGCCGACCTGGTACGGCGCTTTCAGCACCCAGATGGGTTCGGCGTCGACGGTGGGCTCGTTGTCGATGTCGGGGCGGCTGGCGATGCGGCGGATGCCTTGCTCGTCCACCTTGAGGTAGTAGCTCACGCCGGCCGCGTGGTGGCGCACGGCGACGGGCTGGTCTTGAAAGGTTGCGGGCTGGGCCACGCGCAGGGTCCATTGTTCGGGCTCGCGCGGTTCTTCGCCGGTGTAGTGCACGGCCAGGGTTTGTTCGTCGCCTTCGCGCAGGGGGAACCACTGATTGCCTTGGTTGCTGGGGTTGCAGGCGGTGAGGAGGAGGGTGGCTGCTGTGGCCGCGATGGTGATGGGTGAGGTGTGGGCGCGTGGACCCTCACCCCGACCCTCTACCGCGAGCGGGAGAGGGGGCAAGACACCGCGACTGGTTGGGGTGCGAGCGCTCATTTTTCGGGTAACTGGGCACGTGGCAAATCAGACAGCTTGATTTCCACCTTGTCGTTGCTCGCGGGCAGCAGCCAGGCCAGGCCGCCCTGGCCGCGCTTGGGTTCGGTGCTGCCCATCTGGGTGTTGCCATCGCGCGCCTTCTTCATGCCGTCGCCCAGGATGCGGTGCAGGTCTTTTTCGTACGGCAGGCGAAACACGCGAGGCATCGCCAGCGGTGCGTTGTCTTTCATGGGGTTGACCCAGATGAAGATCGCGCCCGTGTGGTCGCGAGCGGGGCTGGGTTCGTCGAACACGGCGGCGAGCAGCACAAAACGCTTGGGCAATGCGTCGTCGCTCGGCCAGCCCGAGATGCCCAGCAACGTCTGTTGCCCGAACACATAAAACCCACTCACCAGCACCACCATGGCGGCTTTCAGGCCCCAGTGCCAGCGCGTGGCCAGGCACAGGCAAAGCAGCAGAAAGGCCAGCAGCGCGTACACCAGCACGAGCAGCAGCAACTGGGAGGAGACGGCAGGGATCATGGTTGTTGTTGTGTGGGGTCAGAGACCGGCGCGTTGGACGATCGTCAAAGGCCGGGTGTTGAGGTCGATCACGTTGCCGCTCTCGTCGATGCTGAAACGCACCAGGGTGCGCTCGTCGCCTTTGGCCGGAATCTGCTGTGTGCCGGTGTAGACGATCTCGGCCTGCGGGTTGACCTTCACCACCGCCACCGACACGTCCACCGGCAGTTTGTCCTTGCTCTCGTAGTAGTGGGCGTTGACCACGTACTCGCCCGGCACCAGACCACGCAGGGTGACGATCTCCTGCCGGATCGGGCTGCTGATCTCGCGGCCGTTGACCATGACGCTGTTGTTCTTGGCGCCGCGGTCGTCACGGTCGAGGTGCAGCATGCCGGCGTCGCGCTGACGGAACCACAGCGTCTTGCCGCCGGGTTCCAGTACCCAGGCGTCGACGTCGTTGGGGTTGTTGTCGGGCCAGGACACGGTGACGATGAACTCGGCCTTGGCCGGCACGTCGCCAGCCTTGCGGGCCTTGGGATTGAACGAGAGCAGGGCGATAACAAAACAGAAGACGAAGGCGATCAACATGTTGAACAACATGTCGTAGAACGGATCGGTCTCGGTGTCACGAACCGCTCGGCCGATCGCCATGGGGCGGCTCCTGCGGTGGGGGCATGGGCAACGAGGCGGCCAGCGTATCGGCCACGAGGGCGTCGGCAAAACGATCGAGCCGCATGAGCTGCAGGCCGAGCAGGATGTTGCCGGTGAGGCCGGTCACGGTGGTGAGCAGCGCGATGCCGAGGCCGCCGGTGAGGTTCTTCAGCAGCAGCGATGACTGGCTGGCGTCGAAGCTGTCCATCTGCCCCAGGTGCAGTGCAAGGATGGAGAAGCCGATCACCTTGCCGAGCAGGCCCAGCTTGAGCTGGATGCCGTTGAGCCACCAGGCCATTTCGTGCGGGCCGTGGGCGCGCTCGCCCAACACCTGGAGGCAGATGCTGCGGTCGGCGCCGGGCAGGGCGCAGCCCTGGTGGTATTCGGTGCTCCAGGCGGGCGTTGCAGCACCGCCAGCGTGTATCTGGGTGTCGAGCCACTGGCGCTGCTGACCCAGCACCCAGGCCCGGCGTCCGGCCCAGACGGAGCAGCCGATGAACAGCAGCACGATGGTGACGGTGAGCCCGGTCGGATCGGCCTCGACCAGGCGGTGCCAGGCGCCGGCCTGCCACAGCAGCAGGGCGCCGAACAGCAGCAGGCCTATGTAGGCCAGCCAGAGCAGGAACAGGCCGTGCTCCATGCGCTCCAGCGCGAGCGGGCTGTGGCGAGCGCCGGGGATGCGGCTGGCCAGCGCAGCACCGAGCATGCGGTGGTGCGGGGCGCTGGCGGGTGGGGTCATGGGTGTGTTCAAGCGGCGGGATGCAGGTGGCGCGACTCCGCATCGCTGCGGAACACGATGGGGATGCTGCGTCGCGTGGGTGCCTGCTTCACGATCTGCACCACCTTCTGATGGTGCGGCGACTTGCTGCACACCGGGTCGGCCTCGGTGGCGTCGCCGGTGATCAGGAAGGCCTGGCAGCGGCAGCCGCCGAAGTCCTTGTGGCGCTCGTCGCAGGAGCGGCAGGGCGCCTTCATCCAGCTGTCGCCGCGGAAGGCGTTGAAGGCGGTGCTGCGCTGCCAGATCTCGGCGATCGGCGTGTCTTTCACGTTGGGCAGTTGCAGGCCCGGCAGGTCGCGCGCGTTGTGGCAGGGCATGGCCAGGCCGTCGGGCGCGATGGAGAGGAACACCGAGCCCCAGCCGTTCATGCAGGCTTTGGGCCGCTCCTCAAAATAGTCGGGCACCACGAACAGCACGCGGCATTTGGGGCCGGGCTTGCCGTCCTGTTCAGCGCGGAAGGCATTCACCATGGCCTCGGCTTGCACCAGTTCCTCGCGCGTGGGCATGAGGTGATCGCGGTTGACCCAGGCCCAGCCGTAGTACTGCGTGTTGGCGAGTTCCAGGTACTCGGCTTCCAGCGCCACCGCCATCTCGATGATCTTGTCCACGTGGGGTAGGTTGTGGCGGTGCAGCACGCAGTTCATCACCATCGGCCAGTCGTGTGCCTTGATGAGCTTGGCGACGCGCTGCTTGAGTTCGAAGGTCTTGGTGTGGCTCAGAAAATCGTTCAGCTCCTTGGTGGAATCCTGGAACGAGAGCTGCACGTGGTCGAGCCCGGCGTCCTTCAGCTTCTGCGCGCGAGTCGGCGTGAGGCCTACGCCGGAGGTGATGAGGTTGGTGTAGTAGCCCAGGCGGTGGGCTTCCTGCACCAGCTCTTCCAGATCGTCGCGCAGCAGCGGCTCGCCGCCCGAAAAACCGAGCTGTGCCGCGCCGAGCTTGCGCGCCTGGGTCATCACGTCGACCCATTGCGCGGTGTCCATCTCGTCCTTGAGGTGCGCGTGCTGCGTGGGGTTGTAGCAAAACACGCAGTGCAGCGGGCACTTGTAGGTCAGCTCGGCCAGCAGCCACAGGGGCTGACCGACGGTGGGGGTTTCAGTCAATCCAGCCACGGCGTTGTCCCTCTTCAAGAAGTGCTTGCACCTCGGGCGCAATGCCTTGCGCGTTGAACGCGGCTTCCAGCTCGGCAACGATGGCATCGACCGTTCGCTCGCCGTCGCAGCGCTGCAGGATTTCGGCCGCCGACGGGTTGAGCTGCACCATGCCCTCCGGGTACAGCAGCACCCAGCGGCTCTGCGCTTCCTCGTACTGCAGACGGAAGCGGCGCGAGAGCTTGGGTTGACTCGGTAACGTACTCATCGCAACTTCGGAGCGCGTGCCGAGCCCAGCACACGCCGAGGAACCGGCTTTGCCGGGCCAAAGGCGTGGTCCCCCTGGGGGGAAGACGCGAAGCGGCGCAGGGTGGCGTTCATCATTGACACGCTTTTTCTATGGCGTCCAGCATGGTCCACAAAATGTCCAGCTTGAACTGCAGGATGTCCAGCGCATGGTGTTGCGCTTCACGGGTATTGAAGTGCGACAGCGTGACCTGCAGGCCGTGTTCCACGTCGCGGGTGGCGAGTGGGATGCGGCTGCGGAAATAGGCCAGGCCACTGGCCTCGATCCAGGGGTAGTGCGTGGGCCAGGTGGCCAGGCGGTCCTTGTGGATCTGCGGCGCGAACATCTCTGTGAGCGAGGAGCACACGGCTTCCTGCCAGGGCGCCTTGGCCGCGAAGTTCACATAGGCGTCGCACGCAAAACGCACCGCGGGCACCACGCCCTGCAAAGACCACAGGTCTTCGCGCGATATGCCGACCGCTTCCCCCAGCCGTGTCCAGGCTTCAATGCCGCCTGCGGCCGAGCCCTCGTAGTCGCCATGGCCGTCGTGGTCGAGGATGCGTTCGATCCACAGCCGGCGGTGTGCGCGGTCCGGCATGTTCGCCAGGATGGCGGCGTCCTTGCGCGGGATGCAGATCTGGTAATAAAAGCGGTTGGCCACCCAGCAGCGGATCTCGTCGGGTGTGCAGCCGCCCGAGTTCATGCGCACGTTGAACGGGTGGTGGATGTGGTAGCTGCGGCCCTTGTCGCGCAGCTGGGCCTCGAAGGCTTCGGGGCTCCAGGCGGGCAGGTGGCTGTGATTGCGGATGGCTTGGGCGATTTCCATGACCGGGCATTTCAGAACGTGATCTCCATACCGTCGTGGGCAACTTCGATGCCGTGCGCCGTGAGTTCGGCGCGTTCGTCGGAGTCTTCCACCAGCATGGGGTTGGTGTTGTTGATGTGGATGAGGATCTTGCGGATGCCGGCGGGCAGCTGGTCGAGCTGTTCAATCATCCCGCCCGGGCCGCTTTGCGGCAGGTGGCCCATGTCGAGCGCGGCCTTCGTCGAAAGGCCAAGGCGCTGCATTTCGTCGTGGGTCCAGAAGGTGCCGTCAATCAGCACCACGGCGCACCCGCTCATGAGCTCGATCAGCGCGGAGGTGACCTCCGCCAGGCCCGGCGCGTAGAACGCGCGCTGCCCGGTTGCGGGGTTGGTGATCAGCAGGCCGATGTTGTCACCCGGGCGCGGGTTGCCGCGGAAAGGCGAATACGGGGGCGGCTTGGACGAGAGCGACACGGTCTGAACCTGCAGGCCTGGCAGGGCGGGCACGTTCACCGTGCTGCCGTCGATGGGCAGCGCCTGGCGTTGCACGCCGCAGTAGTGCGACAGGATGCCGGTGATCGGGAAGCCGCTGGAGATGTCGGAGAACACCTCGGGCGTGGCGAGCAGGGGCAGTGGTGTCTGGCGTTCGCGCAGCATCAGCAGGCCGGTGACGTGGTCGATCTGCGCGTCCATCAGCAGCACGGCGGCGATGCCGCTGTCGCGGATGGCGCGGGCCGGCTGCAGCTCGGGCGCTTCGCGGATCTGGGTCAGGATGTCTGGCGAGGCGTTGACGAGCAGCCAGTCGCTGCCGTCGGCGCTGATGGCGATGGACGACTGTGTGCGCGCACGCGCCTGGAGCTTGCCACGGCGAAAGCCGTCGCAGTTGGGGCAGTTGCAGTTCCATTGCGGGAACCCACCGCCAGCCGATGAACCGAGAACCCGGATGCGCATGATCGAACCTGTTGGTCGTTGGAGGTGGGGTGAAGAAGAAAGCGCACGGAGGTGGGGCCGTGCGCTTTCAGGTCAAAGCCGCCGCCGTTCAGCGGTTGGCGATGTACATCGTGATTTCAAAACCGAAACGCAGGTCGGTGAAGGCGGGGGTGGTCCATTGCATAGTCTGTCTCCAATTGGTGGGTTGGCATGAAACATGTCTGCTAACTTGTCAGCACCACTGCACCTCAAGTTGCACCCCATGAACAGCAATAACGATGCCACGAAAGACCAACCTAGGGATACCCCTGAGTCGGTGCTTCCCGCGGGTCGGCGCAGCGCCTGGCCAGCGCCAGCCTACCTGTCTGTCGGACGCGGTCACCGCTTGGCATTTCGCACCGTGGGCAACCCAGATGGCGAGCCCTGGCTGCTGGTGCACGGTGGCCCCGGCAGCAGTTGCCAGCCGGGCATGCTCGCGCCCCTGGACCTCACGCGCCAGTGGGCGGTTGCGCCCGACCAACGCGGCTGTGGAGCGAGCCGCCCCAGAGGGAAAACCACGGCCAGCACCACCCACGCGCTGGTGGCCGATATGGAGGCCTTGCGGTGCCACCTCGGCATCAAGCGCTGGTCGCTGCTGGCGGGCTCGTGGGGAACGGTGGTGGCACTGGCCTATGCACGAGCCCACCCGCAGCGGGTGCGGCGCCTGGTGTTGCGCGGCGCGTTTGCGCTCAGCCGGCGCGAGGTGGGCGGGCTGCTGCAGCCTTCTCGCCGGGTGCAACAAATCCTCGGCCGCGAGGCTGCATGGCCCGCCGCGCCGGGTGTGTCACTGCCCGCGACACTGGCCCGGCTGAGACAACTGCTTCAAAGTGGAACACCCGGTGTTGCAGGCCTGCGCGTGTCGCGCCGCTGGGCCTTGCTGGAGTCGGCCTGCGTCTCGAACGGCATGCGCCGGGCGCTGCGGCAGGCGGTGACGCAGGCCTCGGCGAAACAGGTGGCGGCGATGCGGCGCGACTGGGCCGCGCTGCGGCGCCGACAGCGAAAAGCACAGGCGAGCCGCCACCGCCTCGCCCCGCGCCCGTCCGACCGGGCGGCGCTGCACAAATTCCGCATCCAGGCGCACTACCTGCAGCACCGCGGCTTTGTGCGGCCCGGTGCGCTCGACGGCGCCGTGACGGGCCTGGCGCGCCTGGGTGTGCCGGTGGACTGGGTGCACGGCGCCTGCGACGCCGTCTGCCCGCCCGCCAACAGCCGCGCCTGGGCCGCTGTGGGCCGTCGTCTGGCGCCGCAGCAGGTCACGCTGAGTGAGCCCTTGAGCGGCCACCTGGGCGCCGAGTCGGGCATGC
Source organism: Betaproteobacteria bacterium HGW-Betaproteobacteria-9 (assembly GCA_002842215.1). Classification (GTDB taxonomy): domain Bacteria; phylum Pseudomonadota; class Gammaproteobacteria; order Burkholderiales; family Burkholderiaceae_C; genus Hydrogenophaga. Next base: position 27,770 of record PHCC01000008.1, read on the forward strand.
TCGCGGCTTTGCGCGCGGTGGTGCGGAGACCGGGATGAAGGCGCGTCCGGTCCGCGCACGACGTCGCGCCGCACAAGGCCTTGCGATGAGCGCCGTGCTGACCCGCTGGCTGATCGCGCTGCTGTGCTTCGGCGGTTTCATGGTGCCGTCGCACGCGGCCGGCCCGTCAACCGATTGCCAGACGGCCGATGCCGTGCCGTGGCAGCCGGTGGCGCCGGGTATCTGGGTCTGGCCAGCGGCGGAGAACGGCGAGGTGTCGCCCGCCAACGCCGGCCATGTGCTGCCCACCAGCGTGGTGGTCAACCGCGGCGAGGCGCTGGTGATCGACCCCGGTCCGAGCCACCGCCACGGCCTGCGCGTGCGCGCGTCGCTCGCCTGCCGTTTCAAGGCGCGTGTGCGCTGGCTGGTGAACACCCACGCGCACGCCGAAAACGTGATGGCCAATTCGGCCTTTGCCGACCTGCTGGAGGCAGGTCAGCTGGAGATCCTGGCCAGTGCCGCCACGCGCAGGGCCATGCAGCAACGCTGCCCGGATTGCCTGGCCAGTCTGACCACCCGCGCGGGTGCGACGGCGATGGCGGGCACGCACATCGTGCTGCCCAGCCGCACGCTGGCGGTGGGCGATCGGCTGCGCGTGGGCCTGCTGAGCTTGCGGGTGCAGGCCGTCGAGAACGGCCACACCGAGGGCGACCTGGTGCTCTGGAGCGCCCGCCACCGCGTGCTGTGGGCGGGGGGCCTGGTGTACGACGGCCGCGTGCCCGAACTCGCGCAGGGCAGCCTGGACGGCTGGCTCGCGGCGCTGCCGCGGCTGCAGGCGTTGCGGCCGCGGCAAGTGATCGGCACGGTATGGTCCCGCGCTCCCGCAGCCGAAGCGCCACCGCCTGCGCTGGGAGCCACAGAACGCTATCTGAAGGGGCTGCGAGCCCGCGTGTTGCTGGCGATGGACCAGGGCCACCAGCCGCAGGAAACCGCCTGGGGCGAGCTACCGGCCTACCGCGACTGGGCAGGGTACAGCGAGCGCCACGGCTTCAACCTGCAGCGCGCCTGGCGCGAGCTGGAACCCGTGTGGATGGAACAGGGCGCGGCGCCTACCAAGTAACCTTCAGGAGCGAAATGCCTCCATCCCAGGATGCGGTGGAACCGGCTTTGCCGGGCCACTCGCATCGCCCCCTCGGGGGGGTGGCGCCGCAGGCGGCGCGGGGGGTTACAACGTCCCCGGAGGGAGCAGATCCTTCTTGCGGTAGATCGTGTTGCGGGAAACGCCCAGCGCCTTGGCCGCAGCCGATACGTTGCCCTTGTGCAGCCGCAGCATCTGCGCCATGGCACTCAGCGCCACGTCTTCGAGGCGCGTGCCTTCGGGCACCGTGGGTTCGGCCATTGGGGCGGTGTTGGGCACATCGGGCAGCGGCTGGGTCGGGGCTATCGCTCCCATCAGGCGCGGCGGGATCGGGTTGGGCAGGCCGTGTTCCAGCTCCTCCATGAAGTCGTCAGGCAAATGGCTGAGTTCGATCACGCCCTGGCAGCCCACCATGACCACAGCGGTGCGCAACAGGTTGTGCAACTGGCGGAAATTGCCCGGCCAGTGGTAGCGCTTGAAGATGTTCATGACCTCGGGCGAGATGCCGATCTGCGCGCCGTTTTCACACAAGGCTTTGAGGATCTTGCGCACGACCAACTCGAAATCGGAGCGCTCGCGCAGCGCCGGCAGCCGCACCACCAAGCCGTTGAGCCGGTAGTACAGGTCTTCGCGGAAGTCGCCGCGCGCGATCATGTCCTTGATGTTCTTGTGGGTCGCGCAGACCACAGCCACGTCCACGTCGACCTCCTTGCCCGCGCCCAGCGGGCTGACCCGGCGCTCCTGCAGCACGCGCAGCAGCCGCGCCTGCAGGTGCTTGGGCATGTCACCGATTTCGTCAAGGAACAGCGTGCCGCCGTGGGCCTGCAGGATCTTGCCGATGGCGCCCTTCTTGCGCGCACCGGTGAAGGCGCCTTCTTCGTAGCCGAACAACTCGGACTCGATCAGCGTCTCGGGAATCGATGCGCAGTTGACCGAAACGAAGGGCTGACCGGAACGGTCCGAGTCACCATGGATCGCCTGCGCGAGCAGGTCTTTGCCGGTGCCGGTTTCGCCCAGGATCATGACCGGGATGTCCTTGCCCGACACCATGCGCAACTTGTGGATCACCGACGACACCTGGGGGTCACCGGTGTCCAGGTATTGCAGCGATGAGAGCTGCGTGCGTTTGACGGGGGGTTTGGCCGGCGCGTGCGCTGCCGCGCCCTGACCCGTTTCCGCGGCGAAGGCCTGCGGTCCCTGGGCGGCATCTGGCCGGGCAGCCGACCACGGATGGGCCGTCTTGACCTTGACGCGGCACCACACCGAGACGCCGTTGTGCAGCACCAGCTGCTTGGGGTTGGGCATGGCGCCGCTGAACAGTTCGAACAGCGCCGAGATCGGGATGCCGAACAGCGAAGAAAAGGTGTGGGCCTTGAGCGCAGCGAAGGGCAGGCCGATCTGGAACTGCCCGCTGCGGTTGGCCGAGATGAAACGCCCCTCGGGCGAGAACACGGCGATGCCTTCGACCAGCGTGCCCAGAAACTCGGAGCGGGTGTGGAAGTGGATGCGGATCGCCTTCGGGAAGATGTCGGCGAACATGTGGTTCTCGATCATCTGCGCCGACATGCGCACCAGCGCCAGTGTGTGCTGGTGGAAGCTGCGGTGATCGCCGGTGACGTCGAGCGCGCCGATGACCTGGCCGTAAGGGTCAAAGATCGGCGCGGCGGAGCAGGTGAGGAATTTGTTGGCGTTCAGGTAGTGCTGGTTGCCGTGCACCGTGAGCGCTTCTTCTTCGGTCAGCGCGGTGCCGATGGCGTTGGTGCCTTTGGTCTGCTCGGACCAGTCCATGCCGGGCGTGAGCGCCACGCGCGAGGCTTTTTCCAGAAAGTCGGTGTCGCCCAGCGAGTGCAGCACCATGCCGCGTGCCGAGGTCAGCAGCACCATGCTGTGGGTGTTGACGATCTGGTCGTACAGCGTCTCCATCACGGGGGCGGCGTGCTGGAAGAGAAAGCGGTTTTCGTCCAGCGCGTCGTTCAACACGCCGCGCGAAGGGCTGGAGAAGTCGGGTTCGGCCTGCGCCGTGATGCCATAGGCCTGCGAACGCTGGTGGGACTGGCCGATCAGGTCGGGGTTCGGGGAGGCGCCAGCTGGCGCAGCCCCGACGCGTCCTTCGTCGGGGCGCGTGTGGATGCCTGCACTCATGTCGTCTCCAGGGTCGGGCGGAAATCCCCCCCAGTAGTCCATGGCCCAGGGCGCATCGCACGGGGTCAGGAGGGGTGTTGTCTCGTCTGTGTCTTGTTGGTCTTGGCTCATGTGATTCTCTTCATATCTGTCCCATGAATCAACACTGGGTATTCCCGGTATGAAACATGTTGTGCCGACTGCCTCTTTGTGAGACATAGCAATTAACCCGCCACCGGGTGCAGCCACCTGGGAGCCGCTGGCGGGTGCTTTTGAATGCCAGTCTGTGACAGCGCGACGGTCCGATGAGGCGCAAATGATTCAAATTGGAACAACTGTGCCCGGCGCATTCGCGCTGGATGGCCGCCTGTCCAAGGATTTCAAGGCACCCGGTGTCGGTGGCCCGCATATTGCTGATTGGGGGTGGAAGCCCTTTGACAACAGGAGACATCCCCCATGAAAGCCTCATTCTTCAAGAAACCCTCCCGCACCACGCTGCGTGTCCTGGCCCTGGCGGCCAGTGGTCTGGTGGCCGCCGCCGTCATGGCCCACGGCGATGTGGTGCCGCAGAGCGTGGACACCCACACCCTGCCACAGCTCGGCGCCAAGTGGCTCGATGCCAACCCCTACAACGAACAGAGCCCGGCACGCGGCGAAGCGCTGCGCATCGGCACCTCGGCCTACAACCAGAACTGCGCGCGCTGCCACGGACTGGAAGCCATCTCTGGGGGCATTTCGCCCGACCTGCGCAAGCTCGATGGCGACTGCACCGGCCTGGCCGACGCGGCCAAGAAAGCCGCCTGCTTCAAGGAGATGGACGACTACTTCCTCTCCACCGTGCGGCGCGGCCGCGTGCGCGATGGCCGCGTCTACATGCCGCCGTTTGAAGGGACGCTGTCGCAGGAAGCGGTGTGGGCCATTCGTACCTACATCGAGACCCGCCGCGAACCCTGATCTGGCCCCGCCGCCACACCCATAACCACAAGAGAGACAACACACCATGCCGTCCGTTTCGAAAAGCTTTCAGGAAAACCCGCCTGTGACCCACGGCCTGACCCGCCGGCAGACCCTGGCCGTGCTGATGCCTCTGGTCGCCGGGCACTACTCGGTGTACGCGCAGACCGAGCTGACCGATCTGGCCCGCATCCGTGCCAACGGCATGTTGAAGGTGGCGGTGTACAAGGACAACGCGCCGTTCTCCGATGGTGCGGCGGCCGAGATGAAGGGGTTGGATGTGGCGCTGGCCGAAGCGCTGGCGCGCCAGATGAGCCTGAAGCTTTCGCTGCTGCCCTTCGATGCCGGCGAGAACATGGGCGACGACCTGCGCAACATGGTCTGGAAGGGCCACTACCTAGGCTATGGCCCGGCCGACGTGATGCTGCATGTGCCGGCCGACAAGTACCTCGCACAGAAGAACCCGCAGGTGATGATCATGGCGCCGTACATGCGGGAGTCGGTGGTGCTGGTGCACGACACGCGCAAGCTGGCCGACGCCGCGGCGCCCGAAGACCTCAAGGGCGTGCAGCTCGCCGCCGAGCGCGGCGCGGGTGCGGCCAGCGTGCTCATGGGCTACGGCGGTGGCCTGTTGCGCAACCAGGTGTCGATCTTCAACACCGGCACCGAAGCGGTCCAGGCCACGGTGGACGGCAAAGCGGCGGCGGCCCTCGTGACGCGGGCGCAGGCCGAGTCGGTGCTGTCGCGCAACCCGGGCAGCGCCACCCATTTCCGCATCACCAAGCTCAACTTCAACAACGGCATCGCCGACACCGGCTGGCCCGTGGGTATGGCCATCAAGTCGGGTCACAAAGAGCTGGGTCTGGCACTGGAAGCGGCACTCAAGTCGCTGCGTGAGAGCGGTGAGCTGCTGAAGATTTTTCAGCAGCACGGCATGACGCTGACCGCGCCTTGACAGGCCCACCCCCATCGCTTGTTCGCTTCGCGTAACCGCTCCGCCCCTCAAGGGGCAACGCGAGTGGCCCGGCAAAGCCGGTTCCACCGCGTTCTGGGTTGAGGCGCATCGCGCCGGTTGGGTTCTTTGCGATGCGGCAGTTTGTTCCCGTGAGCCCACGGCCTCCCCGGAGTGCGTGCATCAGCCCAGCACACGCCGAAGATCCGGCTTCGCCGGTCCAAGGGCGTGGTCCCCCTGGGGGGAAGCCGCAGAGCGGCGCAGGGGGGGTCACTTTCTCCCGATTTTCCGGTACACCGTGGCCCGGCTGATGCCGAGCACGCGGGCGGCTTCCATCACGTTGCCGCGCGCTTCTTCCACCGCACGGCGGATGAGCGCGGTTTCCACGTCTTTCAGCGGCACGCTGGCACCCATCGGCCGCTGTGGGGCACTGCTGCTGGTTCGCCCGTCGTTCAGGCGCGCGAGCACCTGCAGGCGCAGGCCCGACCACAGGGGCAGTTCGATGGCACCGCGTTGCGCGCGGGCGGCATCGAACAGGCTGTCGGGTGGCACGGCGATCACGTCGCTGCAATGCGGCCAGGGCGCGCCGGCGGGCAGTGTCAGCATGTCGGCCGCCGCGCGGTTGGCGCCGGTGATGCGGCCGTCGGCATCCAGGCACACCAGACCGTCGCTGTCTTCGCCCGGCGTGCGGCCCGGCCAGTTCAGGCGCAGCAGCAGGTGGTGCGGCTGCCCCAGCGTGAGTGCGTTCTCAATGCTCAGAGCCGACTGGGTGACCAGGTGTTTGAGGGCCGGGCGTTCGGGCACGTTGATGCCGGTCAGGTCGAGCATCCCGACGCAGCGACCGTCGGGGCCAAACAGCGGGGCACCGGCGCAGCTGTAGGCGCTGGTGTCGTCAAAGAAGTGTTCGCCGCGGTGCAGCCACACGGGTTGCAATTCGGCCAGCGTGGCGCCGATGGCGGTGGTGCCCACGGCCTGTTCCGACAGGTCCACGCCCACGCGGGCGATCAGGTGCGCGAGGCGGTTCTGGTGGTCGATCGGGCCGTTGACATCGATAACCACGCCCTGGGCGTCGGTGAGGATGGCGAAGTAGCGGGTGTCGGCCATCGCGCGTGCGAGCGACTGGATGACCGGCGCTGCGGCGCGCAACAGGGGCTGGTTGGCCTCGATCACGCGGCGCATGGCAACGCTCGACACCGGGTCGAAAGCCAGGCGCTGGTCGGGCTGCAGGCCCTGCGCCAGACAGCGCCGCCAGGAACGTTCGATCCAGGGATCCAGCCGGGCCGCGGCGGCCATGCCGTCGCTCTGGAACACCGCCTGGCGCGCGTGCTCGATGAGGGTCAGCCGGTCGGACGTGCTGCTGGCTGCCTGGGGGGGCTGGCGGATGCTCATGGGAGTGTCTCGTTTTTGTTCAGTTTTCTGTCTGCCATGCCACAGACAGCATCAAGTATGCCAACGGCCGCGGTGTTTCATTTTGAGAATTTCCGCGGGTGCGGCGGAGCGAATGAGGGATAACCCTCACCACAAAGTGGAACAGCACACCAACAATGGCTAGGCAAATCTTTTCATAAGCATGGCGCAGCACAAGTGGCGCCGCACCCCCACAGGAGAACCTCATGCAGAAAGTCCTGCACATCAACCCGGACAAATGCACCGGCTGCCTGCAGTGCGAAATGGCCTGCTCGTTCGAGAACTACGGCACCTACGCCACCTCGAAGTCGCGCATCAAGGTCTTCGATTTCCACCACACCGGCAAGAAAGTCCCCTACACCTGCACGCAGTGCGACGAGGCCTGGTGCCTGCACGCCTGCCCGGTCGAGGCGATCACCGTGGACAAGATGACCGGCGCCAAGGTGGTGAACGAAACCACCTGCGTGGGTTGCAAGGTCTGCACCATCGCCTGCCCCTTTGGCACCATCAACTACGTGCAGGAAACCGGCAAGGTCCAGAAGTGCGATCTCTGCGGTGGCGAGCCGGCCTGCGCCGAAGCCTGCCCGACCGCGGCGATCACGTTTGTGGACGCCAACTGGACCGGCATCGACAAGATGAAACAGTGGGCCGACAAGCTGGGCAACCAGCCGTCCGCCGCCTGATCCCCCAACCCATTCAAGGAGCACAACATGTCTTGGGCTGGAAAAATCCTCCGCGTCAACCTGACCGCGGGCACCGTCAAATCCGAACCGCTGAACATGGAGTGGGCACGTTCCTACCTCGGTTCGCGTGGCCTCGGCAGCAAGTACCTGATCAGCGAGATCGACCCCAAGGTCGACCCGCTGTCGCCGGACAACAAGATCATCTGGGCCACCGGCCCGCTGACCGGCACCATGGCCTCCACGGGCGGGCGCTACACCGTCATCACCAAGGGCCCACTGACCGGCGCCATCGCCTGCTCGAACTCGGGTGGCTACTGGGGCGCCGAGCTCAAGATGGCCGGCTGGGACATGATCATCTTTGAAGGCAAGTCGGACAAGCCGGTCTACCTCTACATCAACGACGACGACGCCGAGCTGCGCGACGCTTCGCACCTCTGGGGCCAGAGCGTGTGGAAGACCGAAGAGATGCTCAAGACCGGTCTGCAGGACCCGCTGCTGCGCGTGTCGAGCATCGGCAAGTCGGGTGAAAACGGCGTGCTGTACGCCGCCGTGGTCAACGACCTGCACCGCGCGGCCGGCCGCTCGGGCGTGGGCGCCGTCATGGGCAGCAAGAACCTGAAGGCGATCGCCGTGCGCGGTACCAAGGGCGTGGGCAACATCCGCGATCCGAAGGCCTTCATGAAAGCCACCTTCGAGAAGAAAAAAATCCTGGCCGAGAACGCCGTGACGGGCCAGGGCCTGCCGGCCTATGGCACGCAGGTGCTGATGAACGTGATCAACGAGATGGGCGCGCTGCCCACGCGCAACCACCGCGACGTGCAGTTCGAAGGCGCGAAAGACATCTCGGCCGAAGCCATGGCCACGCCGCGCGAGAGCGACGGCAAGAAGCACCTGGTGACCAACCAGGCCTGCTTCGGCTGCACCATCGCCTGCGGGCGCATCAGCAAGATGGACGAAGGCCACTTCACCGTCGCCAACAAGCCGCAGTACTGGGGCGCCAACGGCGGCCTGGAATACGAAGCGGCCTGGGCGCTGGGCGCGGCCAACGGCGTGAACGACCTGGAAGCGCTGCAATACGCCAACATGCTGTGCAACGAAGAGGGCTTCGACCCGATCAGCTTCGGCGCCACCGTGGGCGCGGTGATGGAACTCTATGAAATGGGCGTGCTCACCGCGGAGCAGCTGGGCATCGACGCCAAGTTCGGCTCGGCGCAGGCGCTGGCCCACTTCGCCGAGATCACCGCCAAGGGCGAAGGCTTCGGCAAGGAAATCGGCCAGGGTTCGAAACGTCTGACCGAAAAATACGGCCACCCCGATCTGTCCATGAGCGTGAAAGGCCAGGAATTCCCGGCCTACGACGGTCGCGCGATCCAGGGCATTGGCCTGGCTTACGCCACGTCCAACCGTGGCGCCTGCCACCTGCGCGGCTACACCATCGCTTCCGAAGTGCTGGGCATTCCGGTCAAGACCGATCCGGTCGAGAGCGAAGGCAAGCCGGAGCTGGTGAAGGCGTTCCAGGACGCTACCGCCGCGTTCGACTCGTCGGGTCTGTGCGTGTTCACCACCTTCGCTTGGGGCGTGGCCGATCTGGCGCCGCAGCTGCAGGCCGCGTGCAACGAAGAGTTCACCACCGAAGAGCTGGAGAAGATCGGTGAGCGCATCTGGAACATGGAGCGCGAATTCAACAACGCCGCTGGCTTCACCGCCAAGGACGACAACCTGCCCAAGCGTCTGCTGACCGAAGCGGCCAAGACCGGTGCCTCCAAGGGCATGGTCAGCAAGCTGCCCGAGATGCTGCCCAAGTACTACGCCGCGCGTGGCTGGGACCCCGAAGGCCGCCCGACCGCTGAGACCAAGGCACGCTTGAGCCTCTGATCTTTCGCATCGGGGACATCAAAGAAGCGGTCCCCTGCGACCGCTTCTTTCTTTTGGAGAACACTTTCATGACCCACCACGTCATCCTCGGCGCCGGCCCGGCCGGTGTCATCGCGGCCGAGACCATCCGCAAGCACGCTCCCCACGACCGCATCACCGTCATCGGTGATGAAAACGAAGCGCCGTATTCGCGCATGGCGATCCCCTACCTGCTGATCGGCAAGGTCGGCGAAGAAGGCACGCACCTGCGCCACACGGCCGGCCATTTCGAGGCGCTGAACATCAAGGTCTTGCGCGGCGTTCGCGCCAGGGTGCTGGACTCGGCCAACCGCAGCATCGGGCTGAGCGACGGCAACACGCTGCACTTCGACAAGCTGCTCATCGCCACCGGCTCATCGCCCGCGACGCCGCCGATTCCGGGCATTGACGGCCCGGGCGTGCACAGCTGCTGGACGCTGGCCGACGCGCGTGCCATCGCCAACCTGGCCAAGCCCGGCGCCAAGGTGCTGCAGATGGGCGCCGGCTTCATCGGCTGCATCATCATGGAATCGCTGCAGCAACGCGGCGTGGAGTTGTCTGTCGTCGAGATGGGCGACCGCATGGTGCCGCGCATGATGGGCCCCACCGCGGGCGGCATGATCAAGGACTGGTGCCAGAAAAAGGGCGTGAAGGTCTTCACCGGCGCGCGGGTCGAAGCGATCGAGCGCGGCGATGGTGCCGAGCCCGGCCTGCTGGGCAAGATCGCGCAGGTGGTGGGTATCGGGTCGTCGAACGCATCCAGCAGCAAGATGCACGTGCGCCTGTCCACCGGTGACCGCCTGGAGGCCGATCTGGTCATCAGCGCCACCGGCGTCAAGCCCAACATCGGCTTCCTTGAGAACAGCGGCGTGCGCTGCCTGGTCGGCGTGCTGACCGACGAACACCTGCAAACCAACGTGCCCGGCATTTACGCCGCGGGCGACTGCGCCGAGGCCTTCGACAAGATCAGCGGCAAGACCATCGTCAGCGCCATCCAGCCCAACGCTGCCGAGCAGGCGCGCGTGGCCGCGCTCAACATGGTGGGCCAGACTGCCGAACTCAAAGGTGTGACGCAGATCAACGTGCTCGACACGCTGGGCATGATCTCCACCAGCTTCGGCAACTGGGAAGGCCTGCCGGGTGGCGAACACGTGGAGCTGACCGATGAGAAGTCGGGTCGCCACCTGAGCCTGCAGTTCAAGGACGACCTCATGGTCGGTTGCAACAGCGTGGGCTGGACCGACCACGTGGGCGTCATGCGGGGTCTGGTGGAAGGACAGGTGAGACTGGGCGAATGGAAGGACACGCTGATGGCCGATCCGACCAAGCTGATGGACGCCTACCTCGCCAGTGCGCAGGGGCAGGGGCAGTGGAGCGGCGCTGCCGACGACCGCCGCCGCTGAATCCATTCCGCTGCACCGTCAAAGGCGATACCCGGCGCCGCGGACGCGGCGCAGCCCGGAATGGGAAAATCACATCCATGAAAATCACGTTCAAGCTCTTCGCCACACTGACGGACTACCTGCCCGCCGAGGCGCGGCGCAGCAACCTCGTCGAGCTGGAAGTGAGTCCGGCCGCGCCCATCAGCCAGATCATTGAGCCCTTTGGCCTGCCGCCGAAGCTGGTGCATCTGGTGCTGGTCAACGGAAAATACGTGGAGCCCGAGAAGCGCATGACCGCGACGCTCGCCGAAGGCGATGTGCTGGCGATCTGGCCCCCTATCGCAGGTGGTTGAGATCCCATGCAGTCGAGCTACGCCGAGACTTTCGAACGCGACATGGGCTGCACCGAGGCCGAATGGCTGGGCTGGCTGCCCGCGGCCATTGGCGGTTGCCCCTGGCAGATCGATGGCAGTTCGGCGCGGGTGGACATCGCACCCGGTGTGCTGCAGTTGCGTTGGCAGGTGTTGCCGCTGCGCGTGATTGCACTCATGCGCATGCCGGTGCTGCGCGTGAACTTCGCCTTCAGCGGGCTGGACGCGGCTCAGCGCTTTGCATTCATGAAGCGCTTTGACCTGTACATGCAGCGCGGGGGCGGTTGAGCGTTGCGCGAGGGGCCGTTGCGCATGGCATTCTGAAAAAGACAAAGGCCGCTTGCGGCGGCCTTTGTCCTGGGGTCGGATGGCCCGCGTTCAGACCGCCACGGCTTCGGGCTCAGGCATTGCCACCTTGTTCCCGGTGCTGAACTGGTAGTCCTTGAACACGTGTTCTGCGCTGAGCAGCTGAAAGCTGCCGTCGGCGTTGCGCACGGTGGTGTCTTTCAGGCGCCAGGTGAGCTGGCCGCAGGTCCAGATGTCGAAGTTGCGCATGTGGGTGCACAGGCAGGTCTTGTCCATGACCTTGATGCGCTTTTCATCGGGGTGTGCCAACACTTCCCGGTTGTAGGCCGTGACGTAGGCGCACTTGCCGTTGGCGTCGAGCAGGTAGCCGTAGGCCTCGCAGTTCGGGCGGATGCCGTCGCCGATGCCGGGGCTGCTCTTGATCATGCGCATCGGGTAGCCGGTGGGCGAGATCTCGTTGACTTCGATGTCGTCTTCGTTGGCCTTGAAGTACTCCTGCTTGATGTCGTCGGGCAGGCCGCATTCTTTGGTGACGGTGAAACGTGTGGCCACTTGAACGCCGGAGGCGCCCATCTCCATGAAGCGCACGGCGTCGCTGCCGGTGAAGATGCCGCCGGCCGGAATGACCGGGATGTCGATCTGCTCCGCCTTCATCCAGGCCAGGATCTCGGCCACGATCGTGGCCAGGTCGTACTGCGCCCAGTCCATGCCGAAGCCCAGGTGGCCTCCGGCCAGCGGGCCCTCGACCACCACGTAGTCGGGCAGGCGGTTCAGGCGGCTGTTTTTCTTCAGGAACAGCTGCAGCGCACGCAACGAGCTGACGATGATGCCCAGCTTGGCGTCGCGGAAACGCGGGTGGTCTTCGATCAGCGCGAACGAGCCGAGGTGCAGGCCGGCGGCGAGCGTGATGCCGTCGATGCCCGCGTCCAGCGCGGAGGCCATGCGGATCTTCAGCGTCTCCTTGGGCGCGTTCATCGTCAGCTTTTCCATGCAGTTGATGAACACCATGCCCGAACCCTGCTTACGGGCCATGGTGTGTTCCACGTGCAGGCGCGTCGCTTCGGCCAGATCGTCCAGGTTGAACTTGACGGCCGATTTGTCTTCCGACGCCATGTTGTACTTGTACATGGCCTGCTTGGCCTTGACGAACTTGGTCTTGTAGCGGCGGTCGGTCACCGTCTTGATCATCGCGTCGGAAATGTGCCCAACGCCGCCCAAGCGGGCCGCTTCCAGTGCCAGGTCGGCAGAGGAAATGTCCACGCCCATGCCGCCGATCATGATGGGCACCATTTCCTGGCGGCCCATCTTCAGGCGGAAATCTTCCAGTCGTCTCATAGTCAGCTTTCGAATGTACGGCCCAAGCTTACCCGGTCCATGACACTGTTTTTTTCACGGATTTGTCAAATTTGAACCGGCGTCGGCCGGCGCCCATCGCCGGGCGCGAAGATTCAATTGTTCTGCGCAGGGGTGATTTTCGGTCAAACCTGTGACGGTACCCCGAAAAAGCGACATAGCCCTTACGCGATGTCGCTGAAAAAGGCGAAGGCCGCGCTGTGGCGGCCTTCGCAAACGGGCGGGCGTGCCGTGCTCAGTTGGGCGCGCGCCGTGGGGACATCCAGCCCATGAGGGTGTAGGTCAGGATCGCGGTGGCGACCAGGCCCACGCCGTAGACGAGCGCGATCAGGAACCAGTCGGCTGGCCCACCGGCATCGGTGAAGCCCGAGGAAGACACCTTGGCCATGATCACCAGCGCGAGGGCGCCGCCAAAAAGGCCCAGCACTTCGGCGCGCACGAGACGGCGCGAAACAAGACCGCGTTCGCGCACCAGCAGCGCCAGAAACGCGACCGTTCCGACCACCGCCACCAGCAGCATGATCCAAAGCAGGGGCCCGAGCATTTCCTGGAACACGGCGAGGAAAACCAGCGGATCGAGTTCTTTCATGGGAGTCTCCAGGGGTCAGGCGCGGCCGCGCAGCATGCTGATGTAGGTGGGTTTGAGGGCCATGGTCTTCATGACCCAGCTGATCCAGAGTTCCTCAAGCGGCGCGATGACACCGGGGAAGGACGTGATCAGGTTGTCCTTGTAGTCGAACTCGATCAGCATGGCCTGCCCCAGGCGGGTGATCAGCGGGCAACTGGTGTAGCCGTTGTAGACCTCGCTGGAGGCCTTGCCGGCGATGTCGCCGATCAGGTGTGACACGGCGACCGGCACCTGCCATTTCACGCTGGCCGCCGTCTTGCCCTTGGGCACACCGGCGATGTCGCCCACACCGAAGACGTTGGAGTAGTGTTTGTGGCGCAGCGTGTCGCGGTCGACCTCGACCCAGCCATCGGCAGCGAACGGGCCTTCGGTCCAGGGCAGGGGGCTGTTGCGCACGACCTCGGGCGCCCGCATGGGCGGCACCACATTGATGAAGTCGTATTTCTGCTCGGCCGTGCCGGTGAGAGTCTTGTAGGTAGCGATGCGCTTGTCCAGGTCGATCGCCTGCAGCACGTGTTCGTGGTTGACCTTGACCCCCCGGTCCTGGAACAGCATGCGCACTTTTTCAGCCACGATGGGCACGCCGAACAGCGACTTGCTCTGGGCCATGTAGACGATCTCGGCCTTGCCGCGGTTGCCACGGCGACGCAGGTGGTCGTCGGTGATGAAGGTGTACTTCAACGGGGCACCGGCACATTTCATTTCACCCGCCGGTCGGCCGAAGACGCCGATGCCGCCCTTGTCCGCAAACTCGGACATGGCCTTCCACGTGGCGGTGGCGGCCTGCGGGCTGTGGTAGATGCTGCCCATGCCGTTCTGGCCGATGCGTGCGGTGTCCATGCCTTCGATACCGGCGTAGTTCAGCTCCAGGCCGGTCGCTAGGATCAGGAAGTCGTAGGCCACGGCCTTGCCACTTTCGGTGACCACCTTGTTGCCTTCCGGATCGATCTCGGCCACCCGCTCGGTGATCCATTCGACGCCCTGGGGCAGGTAGTCGCCGGTGTTCGACACGGTGTAGGCTTGCGGCTTGATGCCAGCAGCAACCAGGGTGAAGCCGGGTTGGTAATAGTGCTCCTTGCGCGCATCGATCACGGTGATGCTGGCGCCCTGCAGGCGGGCCGCCAGTTGCGAGGCGGCGGCCAGGCCGGCCGCCCCCGCCCCCGCGATCACGATGCGGGCGCTGCTCTTGACGCTGGTGGCATGAGCCGAGGTGCTGGTCTGCGACAGCGCCGCGGCCAGGGGCAGGGCGCCCAGACCGGCCAGGAAGCGTCGGCGCGCGGTTTCAACCCGCGGGTCGGGTTGCTGGGTCTCGGACATGGATGTCTCCTGTGAGTGAATGGCTTCGGTTGTTTTGATACCCCTGGGAGTTTGTTAATATAGAGATCGACCGCAGATCAGGAGTTGACATTGGTCAATTTGGTGACCTGTGCACCCTATCGAAAACCCTTGACCGTCGGCCCCGTGTCCAGCGGTCGCCAACTTCAGGAGCTCGCATGAGCGAAAACGCCAGCGTGACTATCACCCGTCAGTCGGGCTACCAGTTTCTGGTGGATTTCGGCGCCGCCATTCCGCAGATGCTGGCCGATGAACCCGCGCCTCTGGGGCTTGGTGCAGGCCCGGCGCCCGACCACATGCTGCTGGCCGCGGTGGCCAACTGCCTGAGTGCCAGCCTGCTGTTTTCATTGCAGAAGTTCAAACAGGATCCGGGCGCCCTCAAGGCGACCGCCACGGCCGAGGTCGGGCGCAACGAAAACAAGCGCCTGCGCATCATGGGCATCAACGTGAAACTGGAGCTGGGTCAGGCAGCAGCCGACATCGAACACCTGGACCGCGTGCTCGCGCAGTTTGAGGAGTTCTGCACCGTTTCGATGAGCGTGCGCCAGGGCATTGCGATCAACGTGCAGGTGCAGGACGGCACCGGAGCCCTCCTCAAAGGCTGAGCGGCTGGTCGACTGGCCTTGCCGCGGGGCCGGGTCCGGGAGGCGCTGCCATCTGCAAGGATGGGACCCCGCGACCACAGGACCGCCGCCCTGATGCGGCGCACCTGGCGCCCGCTGTTTTGACGGTACAGTGCCCCTTTCTCGAACGCCCATTCTTCTGACAGGCTGAAGATCCCATGCGACTCACCCAATGGACCGACTACAGCTTGCGCATGCTGATGTATTGCGCAGCTTGTGAGGGGCGCGAGCATCCGCCAACGGTGAGCGAGATCGCCGAGGCGCATGGCATCTCGCGCAGCCATCTCACCAAGATCGCCATGATCCTTGCCGCTAGCGGCTGGATCGCGACCACGCGGGGTCGGGGTGGTGGTCTGCGCTTGCTGAAGCCGGCCGGAGAACTGACCCTGGGCGAAGTCATCCGCCAGACCGAAACCGATATGACGTTGGTGGAGTGTTTTGACCGCAAGACCAACACCTGCCGCCTCGATGGCTATTGCCGCCTCAAGGATTCCTTGCACAAGGCGATGCAGGGCTTCTTTGACGTGCTTGATGGCATCACGTTGGCCGACCTGCTCGCGCCGAAGGCGGCAGGCAAGGGGCCCGCGGGGCAGTTGCCCCACCTCATTCCCATTCAGTTTGCGTCACTGGCCAGACCAAAAAAGGCCTTGCCCGACGCCACCACGCTCGCTCGCCCTGCCAGGCCCGCGGCGACGCGAAAACCGAAGCAGGCCAAGGCCGGTTGAAGCAGCGCCGGGGGCCCGTTCTCAGGCCGCTTGCAGGCGTTCGCCCATGCGTCCCGTGGTCAGGACCTTGGCGCTGGCGTCCACCATCAGGCTGTCCACCCCGCGCAGGGGCGCAAGCAGGTGCTGTCCAGCGGCGGCACCCGCCACCATGATCGCGGCGCCCAGGCCGTTGACGAGATCGGACTGGCGCGACACTGTGACCACGCCCCGCATGCCGCGGCTGGGCATGCCGGTGCGCGGGTCCAGCAGGTGGTGGTAACGCCGGTCGTTGCGCTCGAAGCAGCGTTCGTAGTCGCCGGACGAGGCCACGCAGGCGTCACGCACCTGCACCGTGCCGATCAGTCGCTCGGGGGTCCGCGGGTCGCGGACGCCCACGCGCCAGTCCTGGCCCTGGAGCTGGCCGCGTGTGAGCACGTCACCACCGCCATTGACCATGGCGTGGCGCAGGCCGTGTTGTTCGAGCACGCGCAGGCCCGCCTGCAGGATGGGCAGTTTGGCCACGCCCCCCAGGTCGATGCGCATGCCCGGGCGGCTCAGGCCGGCCTGGCCGGTCTCGGGGTCGATCAACACGTCGCGGAAATCCACCAGCCGGCGTTCGCGGCGAAGGTCTTCCGGCGCGGGCACGCGGGCATCCTGCGGGTCGAAGGACCAGCCGTGGTACGCCCCCACCGTGATATCGAAAGCGCCCTCGCTGAGCCGGGACAGCTCGGCAGCGCGCTGCAACACCGCGACCAGCTCGGGCGGCGCCTGAACCAGGCCCCGGCCCGCGCTGCGCTGCATGGCACTCACCAGGCTGTCGGCGCGGTAGCGGCTCATCATGCGTTCCAGGCGCTGCATTTCCGCAAAAGCCGCCTGCACGGCCGTTGCCGTGGCGCGGGGGGCGTCGCCCTGGGCCACGATGTCCACCCGCGTGCCCATCAGGACGCGGGACTCGCGGTGGACGGCGGGGCTGGCCAGCGCCGTGCGCATACCCAGGCCGGCGACGAGCAGGCCGCCCAGTCCGGCCAGGCATTGGCGGCGTTGGAGCAGGTGGGTCATGGTGTCGGCGCGTTGTTTACTGAGACAGCGCGACCATGTGGTCCACGGCGGCCTTCAGTTCGTCATCGGTGAGGGTGCTGCCACCGCCGCGCGCCGGCATCATGCCCTTGGCCCCGGTGAAACCTTCGATGGCGTGCTTGTAGAGCGTGTCCTTGCCTTGCGCAATGCGCGGGCCCCAGTCGGCCTTGTCACCGGGCTTGGGTGCGCCGGCCACGTTGGCGGCGTGACACATCGAGCACACCGAGCCATAGACCTTTTTGCCCACGGCATTCTCGGCCACGGGGGCCGGTGCGGGTTCCGGGGCGGGCGCGGGCGCAGCGGCCACCGGGGCGGGAGCCGCTGGCGCTGCTGCGGTGTCGGCGGGCTTTTCGCCGCAGGCCATCAGGGCAGCGCTGCAGCCCAGGATCAGGAGAAGGTTCTTGGCGTTCATGGGGCGTCCTTGCGTGAGGTGGTGAAAGGGATGGGGTGAATTTTAATATTCATTTTATATGAATAATAAAACAGGCATTTGACACGCATCAAAGTGGGTCGGGCTTCAGTGGGTGTGCGGGGCGAGCCGCTGCAGCGATGCGGGCAGGCCCTGGCGCAAGCGCGTGGCCGTGAGCCACATGCCGCCTTCCCGCGCGGCGAAGGTGCGCGCCTGGTCCAGCGTGGCGAACGCGGGCAGGTTGCCCGACCGCATCGGGCCCATTTGCCCGGACCCGTGCACATACCAGGCCTGCCCGGCGGGTATCCAGGCGCCGGTGTCCAGGTCGGTGACGTACGAGGCCACGATGCGGTCGGCGCTCTGGCCTGCGGTGTAGCGCGGGACCCGCTGCAGGTACAGGAACAGGCTCAGGGGCGAGTCCAGGTACTGCACATCGCCGTTGTCGAAGATGACCTGGGCCGCCCAGCGCCGCTGGCGGGCTGGGAACATGCCGCAGACCGGACAGCGGGCTTCTGGTGGCACCTCGCGCGCCGCGTGCATGGGCAGGCCGGAAGCGGGGTCGTAGGAGAAGGTGGGTGCCGTCAGGCACACCTCGACGGGCAACACCGCGTTCGTGCGAGCAGGCGCCGTTGCGCCCCGCACCGACCGGTAGCCCAGGCCGGCGAACACGGTTGCGCCGCCCAGCAGCGACAGACCGATGACCGTGCGGCGCCGTGGCATCACATGCGGGTGTCGTGCAGGGCGCCACCGCTGAGATCCACCATCTCGGGCTTGATGTCGGCGTAGCGCATCAGGCGGCCGCCGTATTGCTGCACGAAGGCCTGGGCCTCGGCTTCGGCGGCAAAGCTGGCGGCCGTGGGGCCCATGGAACCGTGCCGTTGGCTGCCCAGCACGTAGAGCGCCTGGCGTGCGTCGATCCAGTGGCCGCGCGGTTGCTCCCAGTCGGCCTGACCCATGTCCTGCACGTACACCGACACCACCGTGCGCACCTGCTCGGGTGCCAGCAGCACCGACAGCAATTCCACCGAATCGCAGAACCACTGCACCTCGGCCACGCCGGCGTAGCGGATCTGGCCTTTGGGGCCGGGGTAGTCGGACAACTGCATGCCGTCCAGCGAGCAGCTGGACTGGGCGTCGATCTCGGCCGGGGCGCTGCTGGCCGCATCGCCGCTCTGGCCGCAGCCCAGCAGGCTGAGGGTGGCCAGGCCGGCGCAGCCGCACAGCAGGCGGCGGCGGTTCAGGGGAAGGAGGGAAGGGGTGTTCATGGTCGGAATCTCCAGGAGGCCAGGGCCAGGGGCGCGACGATCCAGGCCAGCATGGCGCTGGTGAGCCAGCCCACCTGGCTGAGCGCGGGGGGCAGGATGCTGGCCAGGCCATACAGGCGTTGCACGTCGTCGAGCGAAAACACGTTGAGGATGCGGAAGATGTCGGCGGGGTTCAGCAGCAGCAGGTAGGCGAAGACCTGGCCGCCGAACTGGCCTCCGGTGGCCACCAGCAGGCCGAGCAGCAGCAGGTCGAACACCAGCACCAGCGCGAACCACAGCGCGATGGCCAGGCCCGAGGCGCGGGTGCGGTCGCGGGCCAGCACCGACAGCAGCACCGCCAGGCTCAGGAACGCCAGCCCCAGCAGCACCGAGCTGAGCACGAAGCCGGCGTAGTGGAACAGGCCGGCCCAGCTGAAGCGCTGGTACAGCAGCAGGGCCACCAGCGCAAAGCCTGACACGGTGGACAGCGTCAGCGCGCCCGCGAGCCCGAGGTACTTGCCCAGCAGCAGTTCCAGCCGGGTGATGGGCAGGGCCAGCAGCAGGTCGAGCGAGCCACGCTCACGCTCGCCGACGATGGCATCGAAGCCGAGCAGCAGCGCGATCAGCGGAATCAGGTAGATCACCAGGCTGACCAGGCTGGCGATGGTGAGCTCGATCGAGCGCGGGCCGATCTGACCCTGCGCGGCCGAACCGAAATAGGTGATGAGCAGCGAGAACACGGTGAAGACCACGGCCACGGCCAGCACCCAGCGGTTGCGCAACCGGTCGCGGAATTCCTTGGCGGCCACCGCGTGCACCTGGCGCCATTGCAATGAAGCGCTCATGCTGCCTCCCTCAGTCCGAAATAAACGTCCTCGAGCGAGGGTTCGTGGATCTGCAGATCGCTCAGGCCCGCGCCGCCCAGCCAGGCCAGCACGCGCATTTTGTGTTCGCGCGGGCAGCGCAGTTCGAGCAGCCCGGGTTCGTGGTGTTGCAGCCCGATGTCGGCGCCAGCCAGTTGCCCGGGCAGCTCGGTGGCCAGGGTCTGCAGCCAGGTCGGCGCCGCGCGCAGCTGGAACACCAGGGGCATGCGCGAGCGCTCGCGCAGCGCCTGCACCGAGCCCTGGGCGCACACACGGCCGTTGCTGAGCATGGCCAGGGCATCGACGCGCTGCTGCAGCTCGGCCAGGATGTGCGAGCTGATGACCAGGGTCACGCCCTGCGAGCGCAGCAGGTCGAGCTGGTCGTAGAAATCGCGGATCGCCGACGGGTCCAGGCCGGTGGTGGGTTCGTCGAGCAGCAGCAGTTGCGGGTCACCCAGCAGGGCCTGGGCAAAGCCCAGCCGCTGGCGCATGCCCTTGGAGTACTCCCGCACCGCGCGCCCGCCAGCCCGCGTCAGGCCGACCCGGTCGAGCAAGGCGGCGCACTGTGTCTGCGGTGCGCCCTTGAGGCGCGCGAAGAAGCGCAGCGTCTCCAGCCCGGTGAGGTTGTCGTACAGCACGAGGTTCTCGGGCAGGTAGCCCAGGGCGCGCCGCGTGGCGCGGAAGTCGGGGCCGTTCACCGCGCAGCCGTTGACCTGGATGCGGCCCTGGCTCGGGTTGATGAGGCCGAGCACCAGTTTGAACAGCGTGCTCTTGCCCGCGCCGTTGTGGCCGATCAGGCCGAAGAGTTGGCCGCGCGGCACCCGCAGGCTCACGTTGTCCAGCGCCAGCAGCGGCGCACGCCGGCTGCCGTAGGGCTTGGTGACGCCCTCCAGGTGCAGGGCTTCAGCGGAAATACTTGTCACGCCATGTGCTCCAGTGGGTGTGTTTCGGCGCCATGGCCGGATGGGGGTCGATCACGCTGGGCACGCGCAGCACCGGGAACTGGTGGCCCAACACGCGCAGGGCCTGCACCGCGGGGCTGCCCAGCAAAAGCTGAATGGAGGGGTGGCGCCACTGCAGGCGGTCCACCAGGTCGTTGGCTTCGTAGGACAGGTCGCCGATGCCGTTGCCGTCGCGGTCCCAGCCCAGGTAGTTGCTCCAGTGGTTGCCCTGGCCGGGCTTGGGGTGGCCCCAGGGTTCGTCGCGCGCGCCGACGTAGCGCACCTGTTCCCGGTTGGCGATGAAGTCGTTGCCCACGACCTGGTTGCGCGTGGAACCTGCCGAGAGGTGCACGCCGACGTGGTTGTCCACCACCAGGTTGTTTCGCAGGGTCGCGTACTCGACGTCGTAGATGAAGAAGCCGCGCGCGTTGCCGGCGACCACGTTGTTTTCGATCACCGAGTCCTGCAGGGTGCGCAGCATGATGCCGTGGTCGGAGTTGCCCCAGGTGCGGTTGCCGCGCACCACCTGGTCGCGCACCTCCATCAGGGCCAGACCGCCTCGGTTGTAGAAGCTGTCGTTGTCTTCCCAGAGGTTGTGGTACGAGTTCATGTAGTGCGCGCCGTAGCGGCTGTGGTGCAGCCGGTTGGCGCGGAACTCGGCGTGGTGCGACACGTCGACGTACAGCGCGTCGCGCACGAAGCTGATGTCGTTGCCGGTGATGCGCGCGCCCTGCGTGTTGTAGAGCTGGATACCGTTGCCGCGCTGCGAGGAGTTGAGGTCGCGCAGGCCGGTGATGCGGTTGTGTTCGATGCGCACCTCGTTGGCCTTTTCGATCCACAGGCCGAAGAGGTTGTAGGTCAGGTCGCAACGCCGCACCACGGCGCGGTGTGAACCGGGCTGCACGTAGATGCCTGCGTGCTGGCTCTTCAGGCTGGTGCCGGAGTCGCGCACGATCAGGTTTTCGATCAGCACGTCGACCGATGCGACGCGGATGGTGTCGCCGCGCTGGCCGCCGCTGAGCGTGGGGCGGTTGATGCCGCGCAGGGTCAGGGGCTTGTCGATGCGCAGGTTCACGCTGTAGAAGCCGCGCGCCACTTCCACCACGTCGCCAGCGGCGGCCTGCGCCACGGCGGCCTGGATGTCGCCGCCCGGCTCGACCCGCCACACGGCGGACCAGGCGGGCAGGGCCAACGCCGCCAGCCACACGCAGGCCAGTCGCTGCCGCCAGGAGGTTTGGGTCTTCACGCCAGTTGCCCCAGGGACTTGAGGGCGAGGAACAGCGTCGCGCCGATCAGCAGGTTCTTGAAGCCGACGTAGCTGAGCATGTCCATCCAGTTCGCCACGCGGTAGCGCGCCTGCCACCACGGGCCGTCCTTCACGTAGCGCTTGCCCGCCATGCGGATCAGCACCTCGTAGACGCTCCAGCCGAACCACCAGCCGATGATGGCGCTGGCCGACAGGCGGCCGTCGGCCGCCAGCAGCCAGGCCACACTCGCGGCCAGGGCCAGCGAGAGCCCGGCGAACTGCAGGGCGCGCTGGTTCTTCCAGCCGTCGCGGCTCCAGGGCCACAGGTGGTGCTGCACCTCTTGCCACAGACCTTTGAGGCCAGGGGCGCGGCCGCCGGGCCAGGGCTGGGCGGGCGCGGTGGGCATGCGCGGATCGGGGCCCTGCGCCACCCGGGCGCTGACGGGCGAGACCGGTTCGATCGGGATGAAGTAGCCGTTGCGCCCGATGGGGGTGATGAGCAGGCCGTCGCGTTCGCGGCGCTTGCGCTCCTTGGCCAGCGGCGGGCAGCCCTTCTGGTCGGTGTAGAGCACCATGCAGTCCAGGCAGTGCAGGCACTCGCGGTGGTCGATGCGGCCATCGGCGTCGATCGCCTGTGCGCCGCAGCCCACGGCGCAGGCCTTGCAGCTGTTGCAGTCCTGCTTGCGCTGCAGGCCGAACCAGCGGAAGGTGCTGGGCATGGCCAGCGAAGCACCCAGCGGGCAGATGTACTTGCAGTAGGGGCGCTCGATGAACAGCGACGCACCCAGGATCACCACCACGAACAGTCCGTAGGGCCAGCTGCGGTTCGTTATGCCGACCAGGAAGGTGGTCTTGAACGGTTCCACCTCGGCCAGCACCTCGGCCAGGCCCATGGAGAACATGGACACCACCAGCAGGCCGAAGAAGATGGCGTATTTCAGCCACTTGAGCCGGTCGTGCCAGACCTGCGGTACCTTGGTCTGGAAGCGCTTGAGGCCGATCACGCGCCCCACCTTGTAGAGCGCCTCGGAGAGCGAGCCGAAGGGGCACATCCAGCCGCAGAACAGACCGCGCCCGAACACGAACACCGTGATGATGATGAAGACCCAGAAGACGAAGATGAACGGGTCCGAGAGGAACAGCGACCAGGTCCACTGGAACAGCAGGGCGTGGAACCAGGTCAGTACCTGGGTGATCGAAGGCTGTGCCAGCAGGCCGAAGCCGACGAAGCCGATGCTGATGGCCCAGGCCGAGTACTTGAAGGCGTTGACCGGCCATTTGTTCTTGTGGGTCGAACGCCGCGTGAGCTGGTCGCGCAGGGCATAGACCACGGCCACTGCCAGCAGCAGGGCGCTGAAGAGGGTGATCTCGATGGCGCGCGACTTCCAGATGCGCACCCAGGGCGCATCGGGCTCGGTGACCACCGGGCGGCCGCCTTGCAGCATCTCGGCGGGCAGCCAGTACTTGGTCTCGAAGACCGCGAAGCTGCGGTGCCCGGTGGCGCGGTCCACGCGGTTGCCCAGGAAGGCCAGCTTCCAGGGGTAGGCCGCCGAGAAGCTCTCGGAGCGGATCACGAAGATCGCCGACTCGGAGTAGCGCGGCGCCCCCTCGGCTTCCAGCCCGTAGAGGTTGAACGAGTCCAGGTCCCGGAAGGTGAAGGCATCGGCGCCCTGCTTGACCTGGATGCGGTCGTAGATGCCGCCGCGCACGAAGCCCGATCCCTTGAAGGATTCGATGCCGGCACTGCGCACCACGAACAGCGCCTGTTCGCTGTCTTTCAGGCGCGAGCGCAGCGTGGCAAAGCCCGACTTGCCGAGCAGGCTCTGGCCCACGTCGGGGTGGTTGAGGTCACCGAACCACAGTTCGATGAAGGGCTCGGCGCTGCGCTCCAGGCCCAGTTGCTCGGGCATCACGCGCAGGCGCTGCACCGCGCCCATCTTCACCAGCTCGTCCCAGCGGTAGGGCCGGCCGCTGGTCACGAAACGTGCGGGGTCGCGGCGGGTGGGTTCGATGATGCCGACCTGGCGGGCCACCGCCGAACCCGAGAGCTGCATCACCTGGTTCTGCGCGATCACCGTGACGGTGGCGCCGGAGATGGCGTCCAGGCCCAGGATGTTCTCGTCCGGGCGCGAAGGACCGACCTCGATCTGGTCGGTGACCGACTTGCCGAGGTACTGGTTGTTGAAGTTGACCAGCGTGGACTCTGGAATGCCCAGCAGCAGGATGGGCTCGGAGTGCTTGAGCACCTTCACGCCGACGTAGCGGCCGCGCGCGTCCATGCCGATGAGCGTGATCACCGGCTTGCCGGAATAGGCCGGGGTGTCGGTGATGTCGGTCGAGAGCATCACGTAGCCCAGCAGGGTCTTCTTGCCCGGCTGTTGCGGGTCGGCGTCGCCGTAGGCCTCCACATACGGTGGCTGGCCCTTGCGCTGGGAAAAACTCTTTGCGCCCGGGAACACCTCCGTGCAGGGTACAAGGGCACACAGGTCGGGGTTGGTGGCCAGGTCGGCGGGCAGATGGGCCTCGTAGGCCTGCGCCTGGGCCTCGTTGCCGAGCGGACTCAGCAACAGAGCGGCGGCGGTCAGCGCGGTCGAGAAAAGGCGTGCAATCGACATCGTTGGGATCCAGGGGGCGGGGTCCGACGCCAGCGCCACACGGCGCGGGCATCGGACCTGGCAAAGCAGGACCTCCCCGGGGGGGAGGTTTTGAAGGCTTACGGGCCTGCCTTCGTGCTGCGCACTCCGGTGCGAGCTTGCTTGGGGCGGCCCGGCGCGTCGCTCATGCCTCCACGATCATGCGGGTGCGCATCTCCAGGTGCAGGGCGTGGCAGAAGTGCGTGCAGTAGCACCAGTACACGCCGGGCTCGCCCGCCGTGAAGGTGACCGAGGCCGTCTCCTGCGGGTTGACGATGAAGTTGACGTCGTGGTTCGGGATCGCGAAGCCGTGCGTCAGGTCTTCGATCTTGTCCAGGTTGGTCAGGATCAGCGTGACCTCGTCACCCTTCTTCACTTTGAACTCGCGCAGCGAGAAGGCCGGCGCTTGCGACGTCATCTTCACGGTCACCTTCTTGCCGTTGCGCACCACGCCCGAGTCCTTCGGGTCCTTGACGGCGTTCGGGAAATCGTCGAGGTTGTAGACCTGCTTGGGCTTGACCAGGTCGCGCTTGAAGATGATGAAGTCGTGCGGTTCGCCGCGCACCGGGTGGTCGGCCAGCAGCACCATCTTCTCGCCCGACATGTCGATGATCTGCTCGTTCTCGGCGTGCAGCGGGCCCACCGGCAGGAAGCGGTCTTTCGAGAACTTGCAGCCCACGGCCAGGTACTTGCCGTCGGCGGCAATGGTCTCCGACTGCGAGCCGTTGATGTGGCCCGGCTGGTACTGCACGTCCAGGCGGTCGACCACGTACTTGGCGGCCTTGTCGCCGGCGTGGAACTTGATCGCAGCGTCCACGTTCCATTTCACGATCTGGCTGTCCAGGAACAGTGTGGTGTAGGCGTTGCCACGGCCGTCAAAGGCGGTGTGCAGCGGGCCCAGGCCGATCTCGACCTCAGCCACGATGGCGTCGTCCAGCTTCTCGACCTTGCCGTCGAACCATTCCAGCACCTTGGCCAGCTCGATCACCGTGGCGGTGGGCGAGAGCTTGCCGGCGCAGATGAAGTACTTCTGGTCCGGGCTGGCGTTGACGCCGTGCGGGTTCTTGGGCACCGACACGTAGGCGGTCAGCGCGGCCGTCGGGTCCTGGTTGGCTTCGTGCGTGCCGTCAACCACGGGCACCTTGGAGCTGCCGAAGGTCTTGAACTTGCCGGCCTTCACCGCCGCTTCGATGCGGGCGATGTTGAAGAAGATGCAGGCATCGCGCTCGGCCGACATCATGTCTTCGTACTTCGCGCCCATCTCGGTGTTGTACTGGTTTGAAGCGGCCAGCTTGCCGTCGTAGGACGTGGCCACCAGGTCGCAGTTGCCGTCGATCAGCACCTGCCAGCGCACTTCCATGGTTTCGGCATCGACGCAGCTGAACAGCGAACGGTATTTGCCCGCGTCCTCGGTTCCCGTGTTGGGCAGTGGAATGCCGAATTCGCCACCGCAGAACACGCGCGTGGTGTAGTTGATGGCGGGATCCACCGGGTCGCGTTTGTCGGGGAAGATGCCGTGGAAGCCCTGCACGTTGGGCAACTGCGTGATCTTGTCGCAGATGAAGTAGTCCAGACGGATGCGCGCGATGCGTGCGTTGATCTTGTCGTTGATCCAGGCGTAGCGGCCGTCGTAGTTGCCGTCCTTGTACGAGGCGTGCGTGTGGTGGGTATCCCCCACGGTGTAGCGCAGCGCGCCATTGGGCTTGGTGCCCATGATCGCCTTGGACTCGTTGGTGATGCCCCAGCCCACCAGGGCGTCGGGCACGAAGCAGGGGATGCGCAGCAGCTCGCGGCCCGAGGGCAGGCCGAGCACACGCATGTCGCCGGTGTGGCCACCGCTCCACAGACCGTAGTAGGTGTCGAGCTCACCGGGCTTGAGGTGCGTGGCGTTGGCGCCAGCGTGTGCGGCATCGGGGGCCGCGGCCGGCGCTGCGGCGGGGGCGTTGGCGGCACCGGATTCTTTTTCGGTGCAGGCCGCGGCGCCCATCGTCAGTCCCGCCAGTGCGGCGGTGTTCAGGAAACGTCGGCGACCCCACGCGGTGGTGTCTTTGGAGGGCAAGCTGCTGTCGCTTTTCATGTGTGAACCTTTTGGGTTTGGGTTTGGAAAAGGGGTGGGCCACGCGCGGGAGGTGGCATGGCCACGGGAGATGTGTGCGCACGACGCTCGGCACACGCCGTCAGCGTGTGGTGGGTGTGCCGATCGGTGAACGATGGGTGTGCCGTTGGCGTGGGCAGGAACGGCGGCAAGCACAAGGCGCAATCCAGCGTCGGGACAGGCACCGAGTCCGGGCTGTCGTCGGCATCGACCCACTTGACGCCACTGCCGCTGCAGACCTCCGTCATGCCGCGGTGGGTCAACAGCGGTGATGCAAAAACGATTCCCCAGCAGAGCAGAAGACACAACAAGACCCAGCGCTGGCGGGCTCGTTGGGGGTGCTGAAAACTGGGCATGGGCGGACTATAAGTCCGATATCATTCATTTTTAGTGAATATTTAAAGAAAATTGATATGGATCAATTTCAGCTGTTCCCTTCGCGCCAATGGTTGGCTCCGGTGAGGCGCCGGCGGGAAGCCGTGCCTGCAGCAAGGGATGCCACCGCAACCGGGAAGTTGGAGAGCGTGGTCAGGGCGCAGTGCCGCGCGGGCCGTGGGGCGCAGTCCAGCGCCCGCAGATCTCGGCCATTCAGTCGATCTTTTGGTGGCCCACCTTCGTCGGACAACGGGTCGTCTGGGTCCGCACAGGCCTCTCCGGCCCGGTGGGTGAACGGCGCCTTCTGGCCTTCGCTGATGGCGGCCCAGGCGATGGCTCCGTGTTGGCCGTCGTCCGCGGGGCAGGCTCAGCCTCTCAGGCCGGCGCCCACCACCAGCCCGCCACCTTCATGCCGAGCACCGTGAGCAGCAGCGAGCCGACGAGATGCAGGACCGCGGTGCCGGTGGCGAGCAGCCAGCGGCCGTGCTGCAGCATGCTCACCACCTCCACCGAGAAGGTGGAAAACGTGGTGAGCGCACCCAGAAACCCGGTCACGATGGCGAGACGCCAAGCCGGGTCCAGCTGCGTCTGGCTCTGGAAAAACACCACCGCCACGCCCACCAGCCAGGCCCCGGTCCAGTTCGCCGTGAGCGTGCCCCAGGGCAACACGGCGTGACCCTGGTTGAGCCACAGGCTGAGCTGCCAGCGCGAGAGCGCGCCGATGCTGGCGCCGAGGCTGATGGCGATCACTTGCAGCATGGATCAGCGGCGTTCAGAAGGGTGGGTCGTCGTCTTCGCCGACGGCGGTGACCGCTTCCTGCTTGGGTTTGGCCGGCGCCGCCGCTGGCGCGTCGGGCATGGCCATGCAGGGCACGATCTCGCCGCCCAGGGCTTCGATCAGTTCGGGGATCAGCTTGTTCAGCTCGCCGGTGCTCAGTGCCACGTCGGTGTCGAAACCGCTTTCGCCGTCGGCGGCGCGGTCGTCGAACACGCCTTCGAGGAACGCGAGTTTCTTGAGCTGCATGGATTCGGTGAGCACGAAGCCGATGCGGCCTTCCCAGCTCATGGCCAGGCGCGTGGGCAGCTTGCCCTCAACGATGTGTTTGCGCACCTCGTCGGTAGCGAGGCGCTCGACCGAGAAGCCGCCGGGCGCGCCGCCTTCGTCTTCATCGGACACCGGGGCCGAGAGCCACGAGGTCATGGCGGTCTGCGGCGTGATCGCGGTCTGCAGCAAGGTGAGCGACAGGTCGTTGAAGGCGTTGACCAGGGCGGTCACCAGTTCGTCGAGCTTGCCCTGGCTGCTGGCGTCGGTGACCAGCAGGCCGTTGGCCAGATCGATCCAGACCCACACGCCCATGCGGCGCGGAAAGGCCTGCGGCAGCAGGGACAGCAGCGCGTCTTCGCGCAGTTCTTTCATCTGCTTCTTGCCGGGCTTGCGGCCGGTGGTGGCCTCGATGTGCTCGGCCTCTTCGTCCGCCTTCTCGCGCACGACCGAGCCGGGCACGGCCTTGCTCTCGATCATCAGTTTGAGGATGCGCTGCCCGGCCACGGACTCGACCAGCGGGCCGTGCGCCTCGCCACGCGGCTCGACCCAGCCCACGGCCTTGTCCTGCGTGGCACCGCAGGGCACAAAACGGGCCGCGTCGAGCGCGGTTTCCATCGACTCCAGCGTCGCCGTCCAGCCGGGCGCGATGCGGTAGATCGTTACATTCTTGAACACGGAATTCCTTGGGTTGTGCCGGTGCGTTGTGGACCGGCGCCCCCTCCCGTCAGCGGGAGAGGGTTGGGGTGAGGGGCTTTGATGATACCCAGCCCAACCCCGGGGTTCAGACCAGCGCGGTCAGTGGTGCGAGCGGGTAACCCGCCTTCTCCAGCGCGAGGCGGATCTGCTGCGCCGAGGCCACGGCGTCGGGCCCGTCGCCGTGCACGCAGATGCTGTGTATGGGGGTGGGCAGGCGCTGGCCGTCAGCGGTGACGATGCCTTGCGCGTCAAGCATGCGCAGCACGTGTTGCACGCAGGCCTGGGCGCCGTGCAGCACGGCGCCGGGCAACGAGCGTGGTGTGAGCTGGCCATCTTGCTGGTAGCTGCGGTCGGCAAACACCTCGCGGGCCACGCGCAGGCCCGCCGCCTCGCCGGCCTGCTCCAAAGCGGAGAGGGCGGGCGCGAGCAGGATGAGCTCGCGGTCCAGGCTTCGCACGGCGTGCGCCACGGTCGCCGCCACGCCGGCGTCGGCGCAGGCGATGTTGTTGAGCGCACCGTGCGGCTTGACGTGAGTCACCCGACCGCCTTCCGCCGCGGCCATGGCCTGCAGCGCGCCCACCTGGTAGAGGATGGTGGCTTCCAGCTCCTTGGCCGACAGTTGCATGGCGCGGCGGCCGAAACCCTGCAGGTCGGGGAACGCCGGGTGCGCACCCAGGCTCACGCCGTTGGCCAGCGCCAGGCGCACGGTCTCGCGCATGACGACCGGGTCGCCCGCGTGAAAGCCGCAGGCGATGTTGGCGCTGCCAATCACCTGCAGCAGCGCCGCGTCGTCGCCCATGCGCCAGGCGCCGAAGCTTTCGCCGAGGTCGGCATTGAGATTGATGGGGGTTGGGTTCATGAAGGGCTCCTGGTCATGGGGCGGCGTTCACCATGCCGCTCACGAGATTGGATGCGTAGAGCGCGGTTTCGTCCACCGTGCCGGGCGGTAGATAGGTCTCGCGCGTTGCCAGCCAGCGTTGCCAGCGTTGATGTTCGTCCAGCAAGGCGCGGTGCGCCGCTGCGTGGCTGACGGCTTCAAAGCGCACGCGCGTGCCGGGCTTCAGGTGCGCCAGCCGGGGCAGGTCGGCGCTGATCACGGTGGCGATCTTGGGGTAGCCGCCCACGGTCTGGCCATCTGCGAGCAGCACGATGGGCAGGCCGTTCGCTGGGACCTGGATGGCGCCGGGCGTGACGCCGTCGGACACGATGTCCGCCGCTTCAGCGTTGACGTGCGCCAGCGGTTCGCCCTTGAAGCGCAGGCCCATGCGGTCCTGCGCGGTGGTGGCTTCCCAGTCCTGACTCAGAAACTGTGCGATGGCTTCGGCGGTGAAATGGTCCTGCTGCGGGCCGAGCAGCACGCGCACCGGGCTTGCGTTGGGGGTCCACGGAGAGCGGCTGCGCCATTCCCTCGGATCTGCGAGCAGCCAGGCGCCACAGGGCAGCTGATCGCCCGGTTGGAAGGTGCGGCCCAGCACGCCGGCCAGCCCCGCGCGCCAGTAGCTGGAGCGGCTGCCGAGCTGGGGCTCCATGAGCAGGCCACCGGCCACGGCAAGGTAGGCGCAACCGCTTTCGGTCGGGCCGAGCTGCAGCTGATCGCCCTCGCGCAGCGTGGCGCTGTGCCAGGCGGGCAGGGGGCCGCGGCTGCTGTCGCTGCGCAGGCAGGTGGCGGCGATGCGGCCCGCCAGCGCCACGCGCACCGGCCCGGCCTTCACGCGCAGCACCGTGCCCATTCCACGCAGTTCCAGCACGGCGGCGTCAGGCGGGTTGCCGAGCAGCGCGTTGGCAGTCCGGGCCAGTGGTCCGTCAAGCCAGCCGGAGAGCGGCATGCCGTGGTGCCGGTGGCCCGCGCGGCCACGGTCCTGCACGGTGGTGCCGATGCCGGGTTGTGCGATCTCCAGCAGGCCGCTCATTGCTCAGGGGCTTTCAGGAAGGTTTCACGCGGCAGGCCCCGCGCGATCTCGGCGGCCAGCCGGTCGTGCGTGGCAAGGTCGACAGCGTGGCAACGCACCTCGTCGCCGGCCGCGAGCAGGGCCGGCTGCTCGGCGTGGCGCAGGTCGAACAGCACCACCGGCGTGCGACCGAGCAGGTTCCAGCCGCCCGGGCTTTCCCACGGATAGACCGCGCACATCTCGCCGGCTACGGCCAGCGACTGCGCGGGAACCTTCTGGCGCGGTGCGGGCAGGCGCGGCATGTGCAGCTCGGGCGGCACGCCGCCCATGTACGGAAAGCCCGGCTGGAAGCCGAGCATGTAGACCCGGAAGGTGGCGGCGAGCAGGTGCTGGATCACTTCGTCGGGACTGAGGCCTTTGGCTTCGGCCAGGCGCGACAGGTCGGGCGCGAAGTCGGCGTCGAAACACACCGGCAGGTGCCAGAGGCGCCCGGGCTGCATGGCCTGATGACCGTCTTGCGCCAGCACCTGCAGGCGCTCGCCCAGCGCGGTGGCGTCGGTCTCTAGCGGGTCGTAATGCACCGTGAGCGAGCGGAACGTGGGCACCACATCGGTGACAGATGCCATCAACGGTTCCGATGCACGCGCCTGCGCCACGCGCTCGGCCAGGCCCATCACGCGGGCGTTGATGGCCGGGTCGATAGCGCTGCCGAACTCCAGCGTCCAGGCGCTGTCGCCGAGGGCCAGCAAGCGGGGGGGCGAGTCAGTACTCATGAGTGAGATGGTGTGTATAGGAGGCACGGGCTCGGCGGCGGCCCCTCACCCCAGCCCTCTCCCCAGAGGGGCGAGGGAGCAAGGCACGAGACGCGAGCAGGAGTGGCGTTCACACGCAGCCGGAGCGCGTGCCCCACCCAGAGCAGCCGCGGAACCGGCTTCGCCGGGCCACCAGCTGCGTCCCCCTCAGGGGGAAGCCGCGAAGCGGCGCAGGGGGTATTCACAGTGAAGCCGCGGACCGCGCCGCCTGGTCGTACATGCCCGAGAGCACGCGCAGCAAGCGCGCGAGCTCGCCGATGTCCTTGTTGAGCGCGTCGTCCGCGTGCAGCGCCTGGATCAGGCATTGCTCGCGAATCTCGCGGTAGCGCTGCACGCTGACGCTGCCCGCTTCGGTGGCGGCGTAGGTGACTTCCTTGCCCGACTTGCTGGACACCACCACGCCCAGGCTCACCAGCTTCTTGAGCGAGTAGTTGACGAGGTGGGTGTCCTCGATGTTCATGATGAAACAGATGTCCGACAGGCGCTTGTCGCGCGCCCGGTGCGACACGTGGTGCAAGACCAGCACGTCCAGCGGCATCAGGTCTTTCAAGCCGGCGGCCGACATGCAGTGCACCACCCAGCGGTGGAAGGCATTGCTGGCCACGATCAGGCCGAACTCGAATTCGCTCATCTCCGCGCTCTGGGGCGAGACCAGGTGCGCCGATGACACGATGTGCGAGCCGGGCGCCTTGGCGGCGGGCGTGGTTGTTGCTTTGGGTGACTTGGCCATGGGTGCTCCTGCGATGGCGCTGAGTTTAGATTTTTTGCTGATGATTTGCCAACAATTTGTTGACGATAAGGGAAAACACCCATCACAATTCGCCAGCCCGGCGCCTACAGTCCGTGCACCCTTTCCCCGCAGGGTCTGCCTGCGATCTGTTCCACCTCACCCACCGGAGCTTCTATGAAACGTCGCGCATTCCAACTCTCGATGGCCGCAGCCGCGCTCGCACTTTCGACCTCGGCGTATGCCCAGGCCAAGTGGGATCTGGCCACCGCCTACCCGGCCACCAACTTCCACACCGTCAACATCAGCCAGTTCGCGGCCGACGTGGACAAGGCCAGCGGCGGCAAGCTCAAGATGACGGTGCACGCCAACGCCGCGCTGTTCAAGGCGCCCGAGATCAAGCGCGCGGTGCAGGGCGGTCAGGCGCAGGCCGGCGAGATCCTGCTGGTGAACTACCAGAACGAATGGCAGGTGTTCGGCGCCGACGGCCTGCCGTTCCTGGCCGACAGCTACGACGAAGCCGCCAAGCTCTGGAAGGTGCAGCGCCCGGTGCTGGAGAAAAAAATGGCCGAGCAAGGCATGATGGTGTTGTTCGCGGTGCCGTGGCCACCGCAGGGCGTGTACAGCAAGAAGGTGCTCAACAGCGCCGCCGATCTGAAGGGCATCAAGTGGCGCGCCTACAGCCCGGCCACTGCGCGCATCGCCGAGCTGGTGGGCGCCCAGCCCGTCACCGTGCAGGCGGCCGAGGTCAGCCAGGCCTTCGCCACCGGCGTGACCGAAAGCATGATGTCCAGCGGCTCCACCGGTGCCGACGCCAAGCTGTACGAACACGTGAAGTACTGGTACGACACCCAGGCCTGGCTGCCCAAGAACGCGCTGCTGGTGAACAAGAAGGCCTTTGATGCGCTGGACAAAGCCACGCAGGACGCGGTGCTGAAAGCCGCCGCCGACGCCGAGACCCGCGGCTGGGCCGAGAGCAAGAAGGCCAACGGTGAAAGCCTGGACAAGCTCAAGGCCGGTGGCATGCAGATCCTGCCGGCGCCTGCGCAGCTCAAGACCGACATGAAGCTGGTCGGTGACACCATGCTCAAGGAGTGGCTGGCCAAAGCCGGCCCAGAAGGCCAGGCCATGGTCGACGCGTTCCGCAAGTGAGCCACGGCAGCACCATGCGACGCACGCTGAATGCCTTGTACGACGGCTGCGCCTGGCTCGCGGCGGTGTTCATGATCGGCGTGCTGGTCATGGTGCTGCTGTCGGTGCTGGGCCGGCAGTTCCAGTTCCACGTGCCGGGCACGGATGCTTACGCCGGCTACGCCATGGCCGCCGCCGGTTTCCTGGCGCTGGCGCACACGCTCAAGCGCAACGAGCACATCCGTGTCACGTTGGTGCTGGGCAAGCTCACCGGCCGCGCCCGCCGGGGCCTGGAGCTCTGGTCGCTGAGTGCGGCGGTGCTGCTGTCCGGGCTGTTCGCCTGGTTCGCGGCGCGCCTGGTGTGGCAGTCGATCGAGTTCCACGACATTTCCACCGGCAACGATGCCACGCCGCTGTGGATCCCTCAGCTCGCGATGGCGTTCGGCACGCTGGTGCTGTTCATCGCTTTCGTGGACGAATGGGTGCTGGAAGCCCGTGGCCAGCGGTTACGCATTGACGGATCGGAGACCCGCCATGAATGAGATGGTCGTCACCGGCTTTCTGATCGTGGCCCTGTTCGCGCTGCTCGGCAGCGGCGTCTGGATCGGCCTCACGCTGGCCGGCGTGGCCTGGATCGGCATGGAGCTGTTCTCTTCGCGCAGCGCGGGCGACGCGATGGCGGTCACCATCTGGGGCTCGGCCAGCAGCTGGACGCTGACGGCATTGCCGCTGTTCATCTGGATGGGTGAGATCCTGTTCCGCACCAAGCTGTCGGAAAACATGTTCAAGGGCCTGGCACCCTGGGTCAATGCGCTGCCGGGCCGGCTGCTGCACACCAACATCCTGGGCAGCACCATCTTCGCGGCGGTGTCGGGTTCGTCGGCGGCCACCTGCGCCACCATCGGCAAGATGACCATCCCCGAACTGACCGAACGGGGCTACCCGCCTGAGCGCGTCATCGGCTCGCTGGGCGGCGCGAGCACGCTGGGCCTGCTGATCCCACCCTCCATCGTGATGATCGTCTACGGCGTCGCCGCCGAGGTGTCGATCGCCAAGCTGTTTGTCGCGGGCATGATTCCCGGCCTGATGCTCGCCGGGCTTTTCAGCGGCTACCTGATGGTCTGGTCGCTGCTCAACCCCGAAAAGATTCCGCAGGCCGATCCTGGCATGAGTTTCACCGACAAGTTGCGCGCTTCCAGCGAGCTGATCCCGGTGGTGTTGCTCATCGGTGGCGTGATCGGCTCGATCTACGTCGGCGTGGCCACCGCCACCGAGGCGGCCGCCATCGGTGTGGTCGGCTCGCTGGTGCTGTCGGCGTACCAGAAGTCGCTCAACTGGCAGAACTTCAAGGATGCGCTGCTGGGCGCGACGCGCCTGTATTGCATGATGGCGCTGATCCTCGCCGGGGCGGCTTTCCTCACGCTGTCCATGGGCTACATCGGGCTGCCGCGCCACCTGGCCGAGTGGGTGGGTTCGCTGGGCCTGTCGCCGGGCCTGCTGTTGATCGCGCTGGCGCTGTTCTTCATCCTGCTGGGCTGTTTCCTCGACGGCATTTCCATGATCGTGCTGACCATGGGCGTGCTGATCCCGACGGTGCAGGCCGCGGGCATCGACCTGATCTGGTTCGGCATCTTCGTCGTCATCGTGGTGGAGATGGCGCAGATCACGCCGCCGGTGGGTTTTAACCTGTTTGTGCTGCAGGGCATGACCAAACGTGAGATCAACTGGATCGCCAGCGTCTGCATGCCTTACTTCTTCCTCATGGTGCTGGCCGTGTGCCTCTTGTACTGGTTCCCCCAGATCGTGATGTGGCTGCCGGGGAACATGTGAGCTGGCGCTTCAGGCCCGCAGGAATCGTTCGGGTCTGAACGGGCTCGAACCGATGCTGGTGGGCTCGCCCAGCATGAGTTGCGCCAGCAACTCGCCAGTCCCCGGTCCGGTCGAAAAACCGATGTGCTGGTGCCCCAGCGCCAGCCAGACGCCGGACTGACCCGGGCATTCCCCAACCATCGGGCGGCTGTCGGGCAGGGTGGGGCGGCTACCCAACCAGTCGGGTTCAGCGGTGCGTTCGCCCAGCGCCAGCGCCTCGCGCGCGGCCCGCTCGGCGGCGTCCAGCTGCGCCGGCCGAGGCGGCGCATGTTGTGCGTTCAGCTCCACCCCGGTGGTCAGTCGCAGCCCTTGCGCCATGGGCGCGAGCACGTAGCCGGCGGCGGTGTCGTACACCGGCCGGTTGAGTGCCGCGCCATTCGCTGGCGTGAAGTGCCTGTGGTAGCCGCGCTCAAAGCCCATGGGCAGCTTCAGTCCGAACTGCTGTCGAAGGAAATCGCGCGACCACGGACCGAGCGCGATGACCACGTGATCGGCACGCAGGGCGCACCCATCGGACGTGCCGACGGACCAGCCACCGTTGTCTCGTTGCAGGTATGTGGCCTCGGTGGTTTGCAGCTGCCCGCCGAGTTCCACCAGCCACCGCGCATAGGCGCGCACCACCTCGCCTGGGCTGTCCACCGAGCTGGCGTCTTTCACCCACAGGGCCTTGCGGAAGATGGGCTGCAGATGCGGTTCCAGATCGTGCAGTTCGTGTGCGCCCAGCTCGGCAGTGGCCACCCCCAAGCGGGCCAGTGTCTCGCGTCCGAAAGCGCCCGACTGGAAGCCGGCTTCGCTGCGGTAGAGGAACAGCCAGCCCTCGTCGCGGAGGCGCTGCGCGACACCGGCCGCGTCCATCCACCGGCGGTGCATCTCACCCGAGTGCCGGATGAGGGCATCCAGCACGGTGGTGGTCTCGCGAAAGCTGCGCTCGCGCGCATGGGACAGGAACGACAGACCCCAGCGCCATTGGCCCAGCATCGCCAGCGGGTCGTAGCGGAAACCCGGGCTGCGCCCGCGCAGCAGACCCGGCAACTGCGACCACAGCCGGGGGTGGTTGAACGGCATCAGGGAACTGCGCGCCAGCACACCGGCGTTGCCATGCGAGGTCGCAGCACCCGGGCCCAGCGGGTCGATCACGGTCACGTCCAGGCCGCGCTGGCGCAGCGAGAGCGCGCAACTGATGCCCACCATGCCGGCGCCCAGCACCACCACCTGTTGTCCAAGCCTTGCCTGCGTCATGCTTTCATGTTCCCATCGTTGGTGTTTTCAACCCGCAGCTTATCGCCATGAAGGACACGAAGACCGTCACCGAGGGATGCCTGGGCGTCATCATGCTGGACACCCGCTTCCCGCGCCCGCCGGGCGACATCGGCAGCCCGACGACCTGGGTGCGCGCCGGCATCCCGGTGCGCTTCGTCACCGTGCCGGGGGCTTCGGCCCGGCGCGTGGTGCAGGCGCAAGACCCGGCGCTGCTTGAACCCTTCGTGGAGGCCGCCCGTTCGCTGGCTGGTCAGGGCGCCAGGCTCATCACCACCAGTTGCGGCTTTCTGGCCGGCTGGCAGGCCGAATTGCAGGCGGCGGTGGACGTGCCCGTGATCACCTCCAGCCTGCTGCAATCTGCCCGGCTGCCGTCACCGGGCATCGTCACGTTCGACGCCGCTTCGTTGCACGCGGGATTGCTGCAGCGTGCGGGCGTACCGGCGGGCGCACCCGTGGAGGGCCTGAGGCCCGGTTGTGAACTGCAGTCGCGCATTCTGGCCGACGACACCTCGCTGGACCTTC
Organism: Betaproteobacteria bacterium HGW-Betaproteobacteria-9; assembly: GCA_002842215.1. Lineage (GTDB taxonomy): Bacteria > Pseudomonadota > Gammaproteobacteria > Burkholderiales > Burkholderiaceae_C > Hydrogenophaga. Next base: position 64,433 of record PHCC01000008.1, read on the forward strand.
GGCTGGCCTCGGACGATGTGGTGGAGGCGGCGATGCGCCTGGTGGCGAAGCATCCCGAGGTGCAACACCTGGTGCTGGAGTGCACCAACATGCCGCCGTACCGGGCAGCCGTGGCCCAAGCCACCGGAAGACCGGTGCACGATCTGGAATCCTGGCTGCAGGAAATTTGGAGTGGGCAACACGTTTGAAGTGGAGGGAAAGCCCAACCCAGAACGCCGCGGAACCGGCTCCGCCGGGCCGCCAGCGTTGCCCCCAGTGGGGGTGACGCGCCGCAGGCGCGGCGCGGGGGCGTCACAGTTCCTCTACGCGCCGTGCCGGGTAGCTGTCCCAGCTCTGGCAGCCCGGGCAGTGCCAGAAGTGCTGGCGGGCCTCGAAGCCACACGCGGCACAGCGGTAACGTTTGAGCGGGTTGCTGGCCTGCTCCAGAGCACTCTGCACCTGCTTCTGTGCGCGCGGGTCCGACAGGGTTTCGCCAGCCAGCCACTGGGTGGCCACCACCAGCGAGGGCTCGCGCTCCAGGTGGTTGAGGTAGCGTGCGCGGGCGCTCTCGGCATCGGGGCTCAGGCGGGCCAGGGCCTCGGTCACATCGAGCGAGGGTCCCCGTTCGTGGGCGGCCTGCAGCAGCACCAGAATTTCGGCCTGTCGCCCGGTTTGCTGCGCCAGTTCCACGAGCGCATGGGCTGCCAGCGGCAGGCCTTGCGGCGCCTGTTGCGCCAGCTGTTTCAAGGCGGCCAGGGCAGCGGCTGCATCGCCTTGCTGGGCTTTGAGCGCAGAGAGCGCCATCCAGCCCCGCGGTAACTGGGGTGCGTGCTGCACCGCGTCGCCCAGCAGGCGCTGTGCCAGCGCGGTGTCACCATTCTTCTGGGCCAGTTCGGCCTCTTCGCACTGGTAGTGCGCCAGCCGGGTGGTGAAGCTGCCCTGTTCGGCCGCTTCGAGGCGCTGCGCGACGGCCTGGGCCTGGCGCCAGTCGCGCGAGCGCTCGTAGATGGCCAGCAGCGCCAGCAAGGCTTCGCCTTCGAAGGCCGAGCCTTCGAGCTTGTGCAAAGCGGCCTCGGCGCGGTCGAGCAAGCCGGCCTTGAGGAAGTCCAGCGCCAAGGCGTGCTGGGCGCGGTCCCGGTCCTTGCGGTTGATGTCGGCGCGACCCAGCAGGTGTTCGTGCACGCGCACGGCGCGGTCGTAGTCGCCCCGACGGCGAAAGAGATTGCCCAAGGCAAAGTGCAGTTCAGCCGTGTCGGGGTCGCCCTGCACGGCTTCGATGAAGGCGTCGATGGCCTGGTCCTGCTGCTCGTTGAGCAGGTGGTTCAGGCCCCGGAAGTAGGCTTTGGGCGTCTGGCGGCTCTCAATGCGCCACTGCCGCAGATCGAGTCTTGAGGCGACCCAGCCGAGTGCAAACGCGATGGGCAGGCCCCAGAGGAGCCAGGTGAGATCAAGATCCATGTCGCGTTACGGAGCGGGTGGCGTGAGGGTGTCAGCACCAGCATCTGACGCGCTTAACCGGGACGTGGCCGGTTGGCGCGCGCGCCTTGCGCGCAGCCACAGCGGCAACATCACGAGCACGCCCAGGCTGACACCCAGCAGCAGGGCGATGAACAGCACCAGCACCAGCGGAGCCTGCCACTGGGCGCCAAAGAACAGGTGCAGCGTGACCGCGTCCTGGTTGTTCAGCGCGAAAGCGAAAAGCACAAAAAAAATGGCTGCATTGAGCAGCCACATCAGGTATTTCAAATCATCCCCTCTGTGGTGGGACGATTGTAGCGATCCAGTCTTTCGATCAGTCCGCCTTTTTCTGTTCTCGACCCAGGATCTCGGCGGTCTTCGCGTCCACCTGTTCGCGCAGGGCCTTGCCTGGCTTGAAGTGCGGAACGCGCTTCTCCGGAATCATGACGCTCTCGCCCGAACGCGGGTTGCGTCCGATGCGGGGTGAGCGGCGATTGACGGAGAAACTGCCGAAGCCCCGGATTTCAATCCGGTGCCCTTTGACCAGGGCGTCGCCCATCGCATCGAGGATCGCTTTGACGGCGAACTCGGCGTCGCGTTGGGTGAGCTGGCCAAAACGGCCGGCCAGTGCTTCAACGAGGTCGCTACGGGTCATGTCTGGGAAAGGGCTTGGTCAGGCTGACGGGCTGGTCCGGGCAGGTGCTGTGACGCACCCGCCCGGATTCAGTCGGCTCAGTTGTTGTTGTCGAGCTTGGCGCGCAGCAGGGCGCCCAGGCTGGTGGTGCCGGCGTTTTCGCGGGCCGATTGCTGGCTCAGGGACTGCATGGCTTCGTTCTGGTCCGCCATGTCCTTGGCCTTGATCGACAGCTGGATGTTGCGGGTCTTGCGATCCACGTTCATCACCACGGTGGTCACTTCGTCGCCTTCTTTCAGCACGTTGCGCGCATCTTCCACGCGGTCACGGCTGATTTCGGAGGCGCGCAGGTAGCCCAGCACGTCTTCGCCCAGATCGATCTCGGCGCCCTTGGCGTCAACCGTCTTGACCTTGCCGGTCACCACGGAACCCTTGTCGTTCACCGACACGAAGGTGGTGAATGGGTCGCCGTCGAGCTGCTTGATGCCCAGGGAGATGCGCTCGCGCTCGACGTCGATGGCCAGCACGATGGCTTCGACTTCCTGGCCCTTCTTGAAGTTGCGCACGGCGGCTTCGCCGGTTTCGTTCCAGGACAGGTCGGACAGGTGCACCAGACCGTCGATGCCGGCGGCCAGACCCACGAACACGCCGAAGTCGGTGATCGACTTGATCGGGCCCTTGACGCGGTCACCGCGCTTGGTGCCTTCAGCGAACTCGTGCCAGGGGTTGGCGCGGCACTGCTTCATGCCCAGGGAGATGCGGCGCTTGTCTTCGTCGATGTCGAGCACCATGACTTCGACTTCGTCGCCCAGCGACACCAGCTTGGACGGGGCCACGTTCTTGTTGGTCCAGTCCATTTCGGACACGTGCACCAGACCTTCGATGCCTGGCTCCAGTTCAACGAACGCGCCGTAGTCGGCGATGTTGGTGATCTTGCCGAACATGCGGGTGCTTTGCGGGTAGCGGCGCGCAACGCCCATCCAGGGGTCGTCGCCCATCTGCTTCAGACCCAGGGAAACGCGGTGCTTCTCGGTGTCGAACTTCAGGATCTTGGCGGTGATTTCCTGGCCAGCCGTCACCACTTCGCTCGGGTGACGGACACGGCGCCAGGCCATGTCGGTGATGTGCAGCAGGCCGTCGATACCGCCCAGGTCCACGAACGCACCGTATTCGGTGATGTTCTTGACCACGCCGTTGACGATGGCGCCTTCTTTCAGCGTGTCCATCAGCTTGGCGCGCTCTTCGCCCATGGAGGCTTCCACCACGGCGCGGCGGCTCAGCACCACGTTGTTGCGCTTGCGGTCGAGCTTGATGACCTTGAATTCCAGGGTCTTGTTTTCGTAAGGCGTGAGGTCCTTGGTCGGACGGCTGTCGACCAGCGAGCCGGGCAGGAAGGCGCTGATGCCGTTGACCATGACCTTGAGGCCGCCCTTGACCTTGCTGGAGGTCGTGCCGGTGACGAATTCGCCCGACTCGAGCGCTTTTTCCAGCGACATCCACGAAGCCAGGCGCTTGGCCTTGTCGCGCGACAGCAGGGTGTCGCCGAAGCCGTTTTCGACGGAGTCGATGGCAACCGACACGAAGTCGCCCACCTGGACTTCGAGTTCGCCCAGATCGTTCTTGAATTCGGCGAGCGGAACGTAGGCTTCGGACTTGAGGCCAGCGTTGACCACCACATGGCTGTGTTCGATGCGAACGACTTCAGCGGTGATGACTTCGCCCGAGCGCATTTCAGCGCGTTTCAGGGATTCTTCGAACAGGGCGGCAAAAGATTCAGACATTGAATTTCCTAGAGCCACTCAGCGTCGGCGCAGCAACCACGGTGAGGTGGCTGGAACGGGTAACGACGGTTGGGCGGCGTTGACATTGCGGTGCGTGACACCGCGGGGTTAAGTGAAAGAACCGTCGGGCCTGCGGGCTGAGAACGCCCGGCTGTGCCGTCTGGGCTATCAAGGCGGTGTTTTCAGGTTTCCGAGAACACCGTTTTGCCTTGCCACCAGTTCAGGACTTGCTGTACCGATTGCTCGATACCCAGTTCGGAGTTGTCCAGCAACAAAGCATCTTCAGCGGGCTTGAGCGGCGCGTGGGCACGGGACGAGTCCCGGTGATCGCGCATTTTCAGGTCTGCCAAGAGACTGTCAATATTAGCAGCAATTCCCTTTGAAATCAACTGCTTATGCCGCCGTTGTGCGCGCTGCTCGGCGCTGGCGGTGAGATACACCTTCAGCGGTGCGTCGGGAAAGATCACCGTGCCCATGTCGCGACCGTCGGCCACCAGGCCGGGCAGGCGCCTGAAGCTCAACTGCAGCGCATGTAGGGCAGACCGCACGGCCAGGTGCTGCGACACCCGGGATGCCATGCCGCCGGTGGATTCCAGGCGCAGGGGGTCGGTGATGTCGCGGCCACCCAGAAACACCTTGTGATCGCGGAAGGCCAGTGGCAGCTGCGCGGCCAGGCGGGCCAGGGAAGGTTCGTCGTCCAGATCAATGCCCGCATCCTGCGCTGCCAGTGCGGTGGCGCGGTACAGCGCGCCGGAGTCGAGCAACTGGTAGCCCAGGCGCTGCGCCACTTCGGAGGCCAGCGTGCCCTTGCCCGAAGCGGTGGGGCCGTCGATGCAGATCACGGGAATGGTCTGGGCCGGGGTTTCGCAGACGCAGAACAGGGTCTCGAAATAGTCCGGAAAGGTCTTGGCCACGCACTTTGGGTCTTCGATGCGCACCGGCAGTCTGGCGGGGTTGAACGCCGCCAGCGAGAAGCACATGGCCACGCGGTGGTCGTCGTAGGTATGAATGGACCCGGTTGTCCAGGTGCTGGGCGGCGTGATGCGGATGAAGTCGGCCCCTTCTTCGACCTCGGCGCCGAACTTGCGGCATTCGGTCGCCATGGCCGCGATGCGGTCGGTTTCCTTCACGCGCCAGCTGGCGATGTTGCGCAACGTGGTGGCGCCGTCGGCGTACAGCGCCATCACGGCCAGGGTCATGGCCGCATCGGGGATGTGGTTGCAGTCGAGATCGATGGCCTTGAGGGGCCAGGCGCCGCGCCGGATGTGCAGGCGGTTGGCTTCGCCGGAGATGTCTGCGCCCATGAGGCGGGCGGCTTCGACGAAGCGGATGTCTCCCTGGATGGAGGAGAGACCCACGCCTTCGATGGTGATGCCATCGCTGCCGGGTGTCGGCGATGCCAGCGCACCCAGGGCGATGAAATAGCTGGCCGACGACGCATCGCCTTCAACCGGAATACGCCCGGGTGAGGTGTAGCGGCAGCCGGCAGGGATGGTGAAGCGTTGCCAGCCATCGCGCCGCACCGACACGCCGAAGCGTTCGAGCAGGTTGAGCGTGATCTCGATGTACGGGCGCGAGATCAGCTCGCCCACCACCTCGATCACGATGTCCCGTCCCGTCGCCAGGCCGCCCCAAGACGGGACAGCCCCCTCGGGGGGCAGCGAGGACACACCAGTGCCGAGCGTGGGGGCATGGTTCGTGGCGACCAGTGGCAGCGCCAGAAGCAGGGCCGTGAGGAACTGGCTGGACACGTCGCCGCGCACGCGGATCGGCTGGTCGAGCGCCAGCGTCTGAGGGGTTCCGTTGCCCAGCCGAAGCGGTGGGTAGCCCTCCTGGCCCAGGCAGTCCACCGGGCAGCCGAGCTGGCGCAGCGCATCCACGAGGTCGCCAATGGGGCGCTCGTGCATGCGGGCGATGCCGCTGAGTTCAAACGCACCGCCGTGCACGCTGGCCAGCAGCGCCAGCGCGGCGGTCAGGGGGCGCATGGCTGTGCCGGCGTTGCCCAGAAAAAGTTGCGCCTGCTTCACGGGCAGGGCACCACCGAGCCCATGCACCCGCAGGGCGCCATCGGCCTGGGGTTCGATGCGGCAGCCGAGCTGGGCCAGTGCGGCCAGCATCACCCGGGTGTCGTCCGAATCCAGCAGATCGGCGATGTCGGTGTACCCGACACTCAGGGCCGCGAGCAGCAGCACGCGGTTGGAGATGCTCTTGGAGCCGGGCAGGCGCACGGTCCCGCCTGCGCTGCGCAAGGGGGGGACGTCAAGGTGGTCGATGGCGTACATGATCGAAGTGGGCGAACGGCGGGCACCGCCGATCGTGATCGGCGAAACGCGCTCAGTTTTGCGGTTTGATGGCGTTCATGCGCCAGTGTGCGCGCGAGCTGCTGGCCTGTTCAATCAGCGATTCAAGCGCATCCGGGTTGCCAGCGCTGATGGCGTTTTCAAAGGCGTGCAAGGCGCGCTGGAAATGCCGGGACTGGGCGATCAACTCCTCGCGATTGGAGGTGAGGATGTCGCGCCAGACGCTGGGATCACTTGCGGCTATGCGGGTGAAATCACGGAAACCCGGTCCGGCCAGCGACAGGAACTGTTTCGCCTGGGCCTGGCCGGTGATCGCGTTCATGAGCGCAAACGCGATCAGGTGCGGCAGGTGGCTGACCGCCGCGTACGCTGCGTCGTGGGCTTCGGGTGACATCTGTTGAACGTGGCAGCCCAGCGCCGTCCAGACCTGTTGGGCCTTGGCGATCTGTGCCGTCAAGGTGCGTTCGATCGGCGTCAGGATGACCTGCCGCCCGGTGTAGAGCTCGGCGTCGGCATGTTCCACTCCTGAGAGCTCTTTGCCCGCGATCGGGTGCGCGGGCACGAACACGCCGACCTGGTCTTTCAGCACGCGGCGCGCGGCGTCGATCACCTCGCGTTTGGTGGAGCCCACGTCCATGACGAGGGTGTTGTTGGTCAACAGGTGCCGGATGGCCTTGAAGGTGGCCTCTGAAGCCGATACGGGCACGGCCAGCAGCACGAGGTCGGCACCGGACACCGCCAGCAGGGCGGACGGCGCTTCCACGTCGATCACGCCCATCTGGCGCGCGCGCTCGGTGGTGGACGGCGACTTGCTGTAGCCCACGACGCGTTTGACGAGACCGGCTTTCTTGAGGGCGAGGGCGAAAGACCCACCCATCAGGCCGCAGCCGATCAGCCCGAGTTGTTCAAACATGCAGACCCCTGGAGAACCCCATTGAACCCGTTGGAACGAGGTGTTGCATCTTATTCACTGACCGGGTAGGCACCCAGCACCTTGTAGAACGCGCACAGGCCCTTGAGTTCTTCCAGCGCCGCCGCCACATGGGGCTGCGAGGGATGGCCTGCGATGTCGATATAGAAGTAGTACTCCCACTGGCCGGATTTGGCTGGACGGGACTCGAAGCGGGTCATGGACACGCCGTTGTTTTTCAGCGGTACGAGCAGATCGTGCACCGCCCCGGGACGGTTCGGTACCGACACCACGAGGCTGGTGCAGTCCTTGCCCGAGGCGGGCGGCATGGCCAGGGTCTGGGGCAGGCTGATGACGGCAAAGCGTGTGCGGTTGTAGGCCTCGTCCTGGATCGCGTGGGCCACGATGTGAAGACCGAACTGGGCCGCGGCTCGCTCGCTCGCCAGGCCGGCCCAGGCCGGGTTGGTGGCGGCCAGGCGGGCGCCTTCGGCGTTGCTGGACACCGCGCGGCGCTCGGCGTTGGGCAGGTGCTGGCTGAGCCAGTTCTGGCACTGGGCCAGGGCTTGGGGGTGGGCCATCACCACCTCGATGCCGTCCAGTTCGTTCAGCTGGCGCAACAGGTTGTGGCGCACCAGCAGACTCACTTCGCCCACCACGTGCACTGGCGAGCGCAGGAACAGATCGAGCGATCGGGCGACCACGCCCTCGGTAGAGTTTTCCATGCCGACCACGCCGTACTGCGCGGTGCCGGCCGCCGTGGCGTGGAACACCTCGTCGAAGTTGGCGCAGTAGATCAGGTTGGCGGCACTGCCAAAGAACTCGATGGCGGCCTGCTCACAGAAAGTGCCCTGAGGGCCCAGCACGGCCACGCGCTGCGGAGCCTCCAGCGCCAGACAGGCCGACATGATCTCGCGCCAGATCGAGGCCACATGCTGGTTCAGCAAGGGGCCCTGGTTGGCCGCCTGGATCTTTTCGATCACCTGGGCAACGCGATCAGGGCGGAAGAAGGGTGAGCCTTCGGCACGCTTGATTTCGCCCACCTGCTCGGCAACTTTGGCGCGCTGGTTCAGCAGCGACAGCAGTTGCTGGTCCAGCGAGTCGATCTGGATTCGCAAGGCGCCCAGTGCTTCGGACTGTGTGGGTTGTTTCATCGTGGGGTCGGCCGGTTTCAAGCCTGTTTTTGTTCGAAATCGCGCATGTAGGCGACCAAGGCCCGCACGCCTTCCAGCGGCATGGCGTTGTAGAGACTGGCGCGCATGCCACCGACCGACTTGTGTCCCTTGAGCTGCAACAGGCCCGCGGCTCTGGCTCCGGCGAGGAAGGCCTCGTTGCGCGACTCATCGCGCAGGAAGAACGGCACGTTCATACGCGAGCGGCAGTCCGTTGCAACCTTGTTCACATAGAACGAAGACTGGTCGATGAAGCCGTAGAGCAGCCCGGCCTTGGCCATGTTGCGGTGCTCCATGGCCGCAATCCCGTGCAGGTCGCCCTCGGTCTGGCGCTTGAGCCACTGGAAGGTGAGCCCTGCCATGTAGATGCCGTAGGTCGGCGGCGTGTTGTACATCGAGCCATTGTCGGCCACGGTTTTGTAGTCAAAGGCGCTCGGGCAGATCGACAACGCATGACCGAGCAGGTCTTCCCGCACCACCACCAGGGTGACGCCTGCCGGCCCGAGATTCTTCTGGGCCCCGCCAAAAGCCAGACTGACGCGGCGCCAGTCCACGGTGCGCGAGGCCACATGGGAAGAGAAGTCGATCACCAGCGGCGCGTTGCTGCCGAGTGCCTTCAGGTCGGGCAATTCGTGCAGTTCAACGCCATGGATGGTTTCGTTGCTGCACAGGTGCACGTATTGCGCATCGGGGCTGAGCTGCCAGCTGCCCGGTGCGGGCAGGCGGGTGTGAGCGTCGGCCTCGTTGCTGGCCGCCAGGCGGGGATCGCAGAACTTGCGGGCTTCTTTGAACGACTTCTGGCTCCAACTGCCCGTGACCACGAAGTCCACCACGCCGCCGCGCGACAGGTTCAGCGGCACGATGGCGTTTTCAGCCAGACCGCCACCCTGCATGAACAGGATGCGAAAGTTCGGTGGCACCGCCAGCAGCTCACGCAAGTCGGCTTCGGCCGCCTCGATGATGGACATGAACTCCTTGCCGCGATGGCTCATTTCCATCACGCTCATGCCGCTGCCGTGCCAGTCGAGCATGTCGGCCGCGGCCTGCTGCAGCACTTCCACCGGCATCGCGGCCGGACCCGCGGAAAAGTTGTACGGGCGCTGCGTCACGGCTGTTCGTCCGTGCTGTCAGCCTCGCTGTCGTCCGCCAGCTCGGGCACGTTGGCGTCGTTCTCCACGATGCGTTGCAAGCCGGAAAGCTCAGCGCCTTCGTCCAGCGCGATCAGGGTCACGCCCTGCGTGGCCCGGCCCATCTCGCGGATTTCGGACACGCGGGTGCGCACCAGAACGCCCTTGTCGGTGATCAGCATGATCTCGTCGTCGGTGTGGACCAGGGTGGCGGCCACGACCTTGCCGTTGCGCTCGCTTTGCTGGATCGCGATCATGCCCTTGGTGCCACGGCCATGGCGGGTGTACTCGCCAATCGGCGTGCGTTTGCCATAGCCGTTGATGGTGGCGGTGAGCACGCTCTGCTGTTCGTCTTCGGCCACCAGCATGGCGATCACGCTCTGGCTTTCTTCGATCATCATGCCGCGAACACCACGCGCATTGCGGCCCATGGGGCGCACGTCGTTCTCGTCGAAACGGACCGCCTTGCCTCCGTCGGAGAACAGCATCACGTCGTGCTGGCCATCGGTCAGCGCGGCGCCGATCAGGAAGTCACCCTCGTCCAGGTCGACGGCGATGATGCCGGCCTTGCGCGGATTGCTGAATTCGTCCAGCGCGGTTTTCTTGACCGTGCCCATCGACGTGGCCATGAACACGTAGCGGTCCTGCGGAAAGCTGCGCATCTCGCCTGTCAGCGGCAGCACCACGTTGATCTTCTCGCCCTCTTGCAGAGGGAACATGTTGACGATCGGGCGGCCGCGCGAACCGCGTGAACCGGCCGGCACTTCCCAGACCTTGAGCCAGTACAGGCGGCCCCGGTTGGAGAAGCAAAGGATGTAGTCATGTGTGTTGGCGATGAAGAGCTGGTCGATCCAGTCGTCTTCTTTTGTTGCGGTGGCCTGTTTGCCGCGACCGCCGCGTTTCTGTGCCCGGTATTCGGAGAGCGGCTGGCTCTTGATGTAGCCGCTGTGGCTGAGCGTGACCACCATGTCGGTGGGCGTGATCAGGTCTTCGGTGGAGAGGTCCTGGGCGCTGTGTTCGATCTCGCTGCGGCGCGCGCCGAGCTTGGTCTGGCCGAACTCAGTCTTCACTTCGGTGAGTTCTTCGCCAATGATGGTGGACACGCGTTCGGGTTTGGCCAGGATGTCGAGCAGGTCGTCAATGACGCCCATGACTTCCTTGTATTCGGCCACGATCTTGTCCTGCTCCAGACCGGTCAGGCGCTGCAGGCGCATCTGCAGAATTTCCTGCGCCTGGGTTTCGGAGAGGCGGTACAGGCCATCACTGCCCATGCCAAACTCGCGCTCCAGACCTTCAGGGCGGTAGTCGTCGGCGTTGATCACACCGCCGTCCAGGCGCGAGCGGGTCAGCATTTCGCGCACCAACTGGCTGTCCCAGCTGCGGGTCATCAGCTCGGCCTTGGCCACCGGTGGGGTGGGGCTCTCGCGGATGATCTTGATGAATTCGTCGATGTTGGCCAACGCCACCGCCAGGCCTTCGAGCACATGACCGCGCTCGCGCGCCTTGCGCAGGTTGAACACCGTGCGGCGTGTCACCACTTCGCGGCGGTGTTCCAGGAACACCTGGATCAGGTCCTTGAGGTTGCACAGGCGCGGCTGACCGTCGATCAGGGCCACCATATTGATGCCGAAGGTGTCCTGCAACTGCGTCTGCTTGTACAGGTTGTTGAGCACCACCTCGGGCACTTCGCCGCGCTTGAGTTCGATCACCAGGCGCATGCCCGATTTGTCCGACTCGTCCTGGATGTGGCTGATGCCTTCGATCTTCTTCTCGTGCACCAGCTCGGCAATGCGCTCCTGCAGCGTCTTCTTGTTCACCTGGTAGGGCAGCTCGTCCACGATGATGGACTGGCGCTGGCCCTTGTCGATGTCCTCGAAATGGCACTTGGCGCGCATCACCACGCGACCGCGACCGGTGCGGTAACCGTCCTTCACGCCCGTCATGCCGTAGATGATGCCGGCGGTAGGGAAGTCGGGCGCCGGGATGATTTCCATCAGTTCGTCGATGGTGGCTTCGGGCTGCTTCAGCAGGTGCAGACAGGCGTCGACCACCTCGTTGAGGTTGTGGGGTGGAATATTGGTCGCCATGCCCACCGCAATGCCCGAAGAGCCGTTGACCAGCAGGTTGGGCAGACGCGAGGGCAGCACCAACGGCTCTTTTTCCGAGCCGTCGTAGTTGGGGCCGAAGTTGACGGTTTCCTTGTCGATGTCGGCCAGCATTTCGTGGGCGATCTTCGACAGGCGGATTTCCGTGTAACGCATGGCCGCTGCGTTGTCGCCGTCAACCGAACCGAAGTTGCCCTGACCGTCGACCAGCATGTGGCGCAGCGAGAAGTCTTGCGCCATGCGAACGATGGTGTCGTACACCGCGGAGTCGCCGTGCGGGTGGTACTTACCGATCACGTCACCGACGATACGGGCCGACTTCTTGTAAGGTCGGTTCCAGTCATTGTTCAGCTCGTGCATGGCGAACAGCACACGCCGGTGTACGGGTTTGAGACCATCGCGCGCATCGGGCAGTGCACGACCCACGATCACGCTCATCGCGTAATCCAGGTAGCTGCGCCGCATTTCCTCTTCTAGGCTGATGGGCAGGGTCTCTTTGGCGAACTGTGTCATGAGCGAAAGCGTAGGGTGCGTGAAGGGCCGGAAGGCAACCCGTCATTTTAGGGCTATGGCTGGGGAGGGCTTTGTAGGACTTATGTTGTGTGTCGGCAACGGATAGGGGCGTGTGCAGAAAGTGGTTACATCCGCCTTTCAAGGCCCTGACATCCGTGTCAAACGCTTGTGGCACAATAAAATCAGCGTTTTGAGTGGTGGTCACTTCAAGCGTTAATGTTGATATTTGGCCCGTCCGCGGCTCACACCAAGAGGAAAAACCATGAAAAAACTGAACAAAGTGGCAATGCTGTTCGCAACCGCCGCCATGGCTTCGGCTGTATTTGCCGCGCCCTCCAGCGGCACTGCAACCAATGACAACTGGCGCAACAACCATGGCGACCTGCAGTGGAAGAACGGCGACGGCACCCTGTGCTGGCGTGATGCTTTCTGGACCCCGGCCACCGCTGCCAAGGGTTGCGACGGCGCCATCGTTCCCGCACCGGCTCCTGCACCCGCACCTGCTCCTGTCGCCGCTGCGCCCGCACCTGCACCGGCTCCCGCACCCGCACCCGCTCCGGCTCCCGCAGCCACCAAGGTGACCTACGCCGCCGATGCCTTCTTCGACTTCGACAAGGCTGTGGTCAAGCCTGAAGGCAAAGCCAAGCTGGACGATCTGGCCAGCAAGGTTGGCGGCATCAACCTGGAAGTGGTGATTGCCGTGGGTCACACCGATTCGACCGGCCCTGCCGGCTACAACCAGTCACTGTCGGTTCGTCGTGCTGAAGCCGTCAAGGCCTATCTGGTGAGCAAGGGCATCGAAAGCAACCGCATCTACACCGAAGGCAAGGGCCTGACCCAGCCGGTGGCCGACAACGCCACCCGCGAAGGCCGTGCCAAGAACCGTCGCGTGGAAGTTGAAGTCGTTGGCACTCGTTCGGGCAGCTAAACGTCTGCTGCGTTCCTGACGCGAAGCCCCATGCGTGAAAGCGCATGGGGCTTTTTCACGTCACCAAGTCCCATGCTCCGCGTTCTCCGCCTGCTGTTGTGCCTTTCGCTGAGCGCTTGCGCCTGGCCCGACAGTGCGCACACGGAGCTGCCGGAAGCGTCCTTGCGTGCTGTGCGGGCGATAACGGCGGAGGAGCAAGCGTGCTTTGTGCGCCCGCCCATCAACTTCAACAAGCCTGTGGTGATCATGCTGCTGTCGCCGCGCATGGTCTATACCCTGCTGGAATGGACGCGCATGAGACAGGCCGCCGAGGCGCTCGGCTACCGCGTGCTGAGCTGGAAAGACCCCCGGGTCCCCGAGGCTGAATGGCGAGCGGCGTTGGGGTCTCCAGCCGCCACGACGACCGATCCGGAAGCACTGCTTGCCATGCCGCCCCAATGCGATTCCCTCTGGCGCGGTATGAACCACTCGCCCATGAGCTTTGTGCTGTTGGAATCGCATCTTCATCCCTGGGCTGTCTGGGGTGTGATGCCCGAAGAGGCCTGGTCTGAAGCGCTCCGGTTCCGGGTGCTCGCGCTGAGGCGTGCGCTGGTTCAGTTCTCTCCCCAATGAGCGCATAAATGCGTCCCGATGATGTTCAAGCCCGCCTACCTGGTCTTTGCTGGCGCAGCCTTTGCGCTGCCGGGTTTTGACGTCCTGTCGCAGCCCGCACAAACTGCGCGAGACGCATCCTGCATCGACGCCGTCAGCTACCTTCCGCTTGATCCAGCACAGGTGGGGCGCGACAGCCAGGGGGTGGCTGCGCTGGGGACCTACGAACGCATCAGCCCTGACGGGCGCTTTGTCCTGCGCTCGTTTTCGGGCGCGCAACTGGGGCAGGTGGCCCTGATTGAACTGCCCGCAGAACCCGACAGCGGTATGACGGTGCGCAAGACACCGCTCAGCAATGAGGCTTTCCCCGTGCAGGGCAGCTGGCGCTATCTGGTCGATGTGGATGGCAGTCACTACCGTTTCTCGGACATCGTGCACCAGCCGCAGATGGCTCGGCCCCTGTTCAAAGGGGGCATGAAGGGCTTTTATGCTGCAGCCTCCGAGCTGAACAGTGCACGGAGCCCGGACCCATCCCTGGTCTGGATTCGCTCCATGAGCTGGCCCCAGGGAAGCCGGGCAGGGCAGGGCACCGGTCCGCTGCAGGTGCGAACGCTGGGGTTGCGCGATAGCGCCCGAGGGGTCGAGATCGTTCACGATTCTGGCGCCCAGTTCATCTGCCGTTCTCGTGAAGTCACCGATGGCAATGTCTATACCCTGCCCATGCTGTCGGTTGATGGCCTGGCGTTTTCCGCCATCCCGGTCAACCCCCGCCAGGGGGCGCCCAGCATGCGTGTCTATGGCTTGGCCCAGGGCGCGCTGGATCCGGAGCATCCCTGCGACTTGCGGTGGGACCTGCAGGCCACGCCGGGCAAGGCCGTTTTTGGCTTCACCACCGACCAGTCCGCCATGCTCACCTACACCGACAACGCGTCGGTCTATTTCGTCGACCCGCGACCGACGCTCAAAGGACAGGTGTTTCGCATCGAAGACTGGCGTGCACAGGTGCTGGCCAGCGCCTTTCCAGGCTTGACCCGCGATGGGCGGATTGTGTTTGGCGCCACCTGGAAGGATTGCCGACCCGATGGCGTGTGCGCCGAACAGGCCGGCTACGTGATCGCCGACCCCTACCAGAACCCCGACTACCGCCAGCAGCTGCGGCATCTGGGCCTGCAGGCGCCAAAAACCTGCATATCACCCGCCGATGTTCTGCGCGAGCGTCAGCGCTTCGCCACGCAGCACGGACTCGCACCATGAAGCCGTGTGAAAATCCGTTCCATGAATCCCGTCAATGCCGATCCGGCCGAGCTGGCCAAATTTTCCGATCTTGCCCACCGCTGGTGGGACCCCGAGAGCGAGTTCCGACCGCTGCACCAGATCAACCCCTTGCGACTGGCGTGGATCGACGAGCTCGCCAACCTGTCGGGCAAACAAGTGCTCGACGTGGGTTGCGGCGGCGGCATCCTGTCCGACTCCATGGCCCGCAAAGGCGCCCAGGTCACGGGCATTGATCTTTCCACGAAAGCGCTCCGGGTGGCCCAGCTGCACGCGCTGGAAGCCAGCACGGCCGGCGTCAGCTACCGGGAAGTCAGCGCCGAAGCGCTGGCCGAGGAACAGCCGGCTTCGTTTGATGTGGTGACCTGCATGGAAATGCTGGAACACGTGCCCGATCCGGCTTCGGTGGTGCGTGCTTGCGCCACACTGGTCAAGCCCGGCGGCTGGGTGTTTTTCTCCACCATCAACCGCAACCCCAAGTCGTTCCTGTTCGCCATCTTGGGTGCTGAGTACCTGCTGCAGATGCTGCCCAAGGGCACGCACGAATACGCCAAGATGATCCGCCCCAGCGAACTGGCGGGCTATTGCCGCGCTTCAAACCTCGATCTGGCCCAGACCCGCGGGATGGAATACAACCCGCTGACCAAGCGCTACTGGCTGAGCCAGGACACCAGCGTGAACTACCTGCTGGCCACGCGCAAGGCATGAAGCTTCCTCCGTTTGCGGTGAAGGCGGTGCTGTTCGATCTGGACGGCACGCTGGTGGACAGTGCGCCCGACCTGGCGCTGGCTGTCGAGCGCATGCGTGCGGCCCGGCAACTGCCCGCCTTGCCGCTGGAGGGCTACCGGCCCCATGCCAGCTCTGGCGCGCGCGGCATGATCCAGGTGGCTTTCGGGGTTCCTCCTGCCGATCCCGCCTATGAATCCCTCAAGCGGGAGTTTCTGTCGCACTACGAACAGTGCCTGCTGCAGCACACCCGGTGTTTCGACGGGGTTGACGAACTCATGGACACGCTGGCACAAGGGCAGATGCCCTGGGGCATCGTCACCAACAAGGCCCAGCGCCTCACCGATCCGGTGCTGGCGGGCCTGCCCACCTTGTCGGGAGCGGGCGCGGTTGTGTGTGGAGATACCACGCCGTGGCCCAAGCCCCACCCCGAGCCTCTGCGTGAGGCGGCGCGTCGCCTCGGCGTGAGCCCGGGCGCCTGCATCTACGTGGGCGATGACGAACGTGACATCGTCGCCGGGCGCGAAGCGGGCATGTTCACCGTGGCCGCGCGCTATGGTTACCTGGGCGTTGGCGGGGAAACGGGGCATTGGGGTGCCGATGCGGAAGTTCTTTCTCCATTGCAGGTCTTGAAATTGCTCCAACTGCCTTAAACTTGATGACTCAGGGGCTGCACTGGTTTCGACGTGGGTTCGGACACGCAGCAGGGCATGTCGAGGTTCTGTCACCTCGTAAAACCGCAGAAAAAAACTAACTGCAAACGACGAACGTTTCGCACTCGCCGCTTAATTGCCGGTGAGCTTTGCAACAGCAGGCCTATGGGCTGGGCAAGGGTTCAGACGGCGCAAGCCGCGAGAGTCCAGGCTGCAAAGATAATTCAATAGGCTGGCTGGGCGTCGGGTAACTTGGCGCACAGCGAGATTCAAGGTTGCTGGCGTTCTGTATAGCGTGCCGCTGCGCGATACAGGAAGCGAGACTCAAATCAGATGGCTACACATGTAGAACTGCGCGAAGAAGGCTTGCGGACGGGGGTTCAATTCCCCCCAGCTCCACCATAAACCCGTCCAAGGGCATGCATCCACATACGATGCATGCCCTTTTTCGTTGCAAAATCAAGGCCTTTCAGTACAAGGCCATCCATATGCATGCAGCTAGAGCCAGCTGCACTTGGGGGTACAGGTGGGGGTGCATCCCCCCATGTATCCGCAAATGAGGTGACTTGTACCCCCACCCCATGGAGGCCAAGCCATGCTGACCGATCTGCAGTGCAAGAACACCAGTTGTCCCCACGAAAAGAAGCACGCCCGCTTCTATGACGCTGGAGGGCTGTATCTCCAAGTGACACCGGCCGGATCCAAGCGGTGGTTTCTGAAGTACCGGATCGGGCCGAAAGAAAAGCAGTTGGCGCTGGGCAGCTATCCGGCCGTTGGATTGCAGGCCGCCCGCCTGGCCCGCGACGCCGCCAAACTGCAGAAGGCGACCGGTGTCGATCCGGTTCAGGCCCGCAAGCTGGAGAAGCTCAAGGGCACGCGCGATGGTGGCGATACCTTCAAAGCGGTGGCCCTGGAATGGCACGGCAAACAGGTTGACCGGTGGAGTCCTGGGCACGCTGACCGGACCAAGCGCCAGTTGGAGCGCGATCTGTTCCCCTGGCTCGGGGATCGGCAGATGGGAAGCATCGAACCCTTGGAGCTGCTGTCCGTGCTGCAGAAAGTCGAAGGCCGGGGTGCAGTGGAGACAGCCGATCGCGGGTTGATGCTGGCTCGCCAGGTGTACGAATACTGGTTGCCAACCGCCGACAAGACACAGCGCAACATCACCGAGGGCCTGCAAAAGCGCTTGACCCCTTACCGAGGAAAGAATTTCCCTGCCATCGTGGAACCGCATCGCTTCGGCGAGCTGCTGCGGGCCATGCACGCCTACAAGGGTGGCCCGGTGGTGCGCACGGCGCTGCTGCTGGCGCCGATCCTGTACCAGCGCCCCGGCAACCTGCGCATGATGGAGTGGGACGAGGTTGACCTGGACGGGGCGCTGTGGACAATCCCCAGCACCAAAATGAAACGCATGGTGCAGGAGAAAGCGAACGGGGACCCGCACGTGGTGCCCATGCCCACGCAGGCCGTGGCCATGCTGCGTGAGCTGCAGCCGCTCACAGGGCACGGCCGCTACGTGTTCCCCGGCCAGCGGCAGCACGACCGCCCCATGTCAGACAACTCCGTGCGCAGCGCCCTCTACAGCTTGGGCTATGGCACTGAGCAGAGCTGGCACGGCTTCAGGGCCAGCGCCCGCACCATGCTGGTCGATCAGCTCGACCTCGACCCACTGGCCATCGAAGCCAACCTGGCCCACGCGGTCAAGGACGCCAATGGCCGCAGCTACAACCGCACCAAATACCTGTTGAAGCGGTTCGAGCAGATCCAGCATTGGGCCGACTACCTGGACAAGCTCAAAGCCGACTCCAGCGTGGTGAAACTCAAGCGCCGCGCCGGCTGAAAACACGCCATTACGAGTTTCAGTGGTCGATTTTGGTGAAAACCGTAGGGGACACAGGGGACAAACTCAGAAAGTGAGGATTTATGCGGGTTTCAGGCCGAAAGGCTGTAGGGGACAAACAGGGGGCATATAGGGGACAAATAGGAGACAAACAACTATCTTGATGAGAGTCTTTCTCTTTCATACCCCTACACACAGCGCTTTTTGCATGCCACCGTCACCCTTCGCACCCACTTGGATGGCAGCGAAACAGCGCGCAAAAAGAAAACTTCCCGGCGCCCGCAAACACCGCACGCGCAGCGCGACACCGGCTGTTGATCCCCTTCGGACACGTGTCCATCGCACCACGCCTGCGCGTACCAGGTGGCTGGTGTGCTGCCGGGGTGACAGAATGCGCGCAGGAGGAAAAGCGCGATGTCAGAAGAAACCTGTCTCAAGTGTGGCCACGTCAACCCCGCGGCCACGGGCTCAGAAACCGAGGCCTGCCCACTGTGCGGCGCAATTTATGCCCGCGTGAAAGCCGCTATGGCCAGCGGCCAGCCGGTACGAACGGCCAAGGCAGCAGACTCCGGGTTCCCGGAGAGGAGCAGTGCACCAGCTGCACCCACAAAACCACCGCCAAAGGTGCACCAATACACCGGCCGCGCACCAGATCCCTACATCGTCCGGTTGCGCGACGGCACGCTATACCCAGCCTTCCGCACCGTGGTGCGCCTGGGCCTGTTCTTTGGCTACCTGGTGGCAGCGGGTTGCCTGATCGGCGGGTTCGTCACGATGTTCGGCCGTGACGGCACCTTCTACCATCTGCTGATCGGCGCGGGCACTGGCGCGCTGGTGTTCCTGCTGACCCGCATCTGGTTTGAACTCACGGTCATGATCGTGGACATTGCCGACGCGAGCGTACGCACGGCAGAGAACAGCGAGCAACGCGCCACCAGCTGAAAGGCTGTTGACAGCGTTGCGGACATGCGTGCTATAGTCCGCCCAACCCGAAAGGGCCGGTGCTTGAAAACACCATTGGATAAGCGGTGCAACCTCCCCGACAGCGAGGTTTTGTCACGTCTGAACACTTGGGCCGCTGCCCCTGCAGCGCCCGCCGAATGGGCCACCTGGCGCATTCAAGGTTATGGACGGGATGGTCAGAGTGGCAACACCTGGCGCACGGCTTATCCCGTGTTTTCAACATCCCGTCCACCCGCATCGCGTGAAAACGGCGCGGGTGGTTTCAAGTCTCGATAAGGAGCACGAAGCCATGACAGCCGTCATCACCCTGGCCAGCCGCCGCGCTGCGCCCACCACGCCCCCCGCCTCGCTGGAAACCATCCAGCTACACGCCCAAGCTCACAACGCACTGTCCACCGCGTTGCACTTCCTGGGTCAACCCGACTGCACAGCCCAGCAGCTGCAGACCGCAACGGCCCGCGCTGTGCGCGCAGCCACGCTTTTGAAGCGCGCCAGCGCCGCCGCTACCATCGAACGCAAGGAGGTCTGAGTCATGAACACGCCCAACCAACAATCCAAGGTCTTGAACCTCACACCCGCCCTCGTTGACACCAAGTCGGCGGTGCTGATCGTCAACCCGGATGCCACGTTGAGCCAACGCGCCTCGCTCGCGTGGACCATGGCCTATGAAAACCTCAACATCCTGGAGGCCAGCCAGTCTGCACATGGCGACGACCTGGGCAACGACAAGGCGATGCTGTGCGTGGCGATAGAGCGCATGCACCAGCTCACAACCCTCCTGGCAGACGTTCACGAGCGCACGAGCGCGCTGGAAAGGGGTGCAGCATGAGCGCCCCGACAACCACCAGCCAGCCAGCCGAATGCGAGCTGAACACCATTGAACTGAACCTGCACGTCAAAGCCCTGCTGGATGCCATCGCATGGATGGGGGAGGCAAGTTTCAGACTGTCCGAGATTGACGTGATGTGCTCCATCTGCCCCGATGCTGCCCGGACCTTGGACGGCATCGCGAGTCGCGGCAGCAGCAACCCGGGCGCTATCGTGCGCTCGCTCGCCTGGGTGGCTGCAGACCTGATGCGGATCAGCCAAGACCAACAGAATGGCGGTGCAGCATGAGCCAAGCAATCAACGTCGAACACCTTCGCCTGGTGTTGGCATCGGCCAAATTGCGCCGATACACCAGCGGCGGCACCTGCCTGCTGGCCGCCTACACCGCAGCCCCTCTGCTGCGAGCTGATTGCAGCAGTCGAAGCCGTCAGCGAATGCGCGAAGATGCAGTGCACCGTGGCGAGCATGCGCCGATGGTCACACTGATGGAGCGCGGGCACGTGGCAGAGCTGATCTTGCGCACCCGCATGAACCATGGCCTGGCAGAGGTGCGAAAGACCTGGGGCGCAGGCCTGCGCTCCCTGCAGGCAGAGCCGCGCCACGTACTGAACGGGGGTGCAGCATGAGCACCAATATCACCAATCTGTTGGCTGAAGATGAAGACCGCATCTTGCCCCTGTTGCGCCTGGCCAAGTGGGCGTCTGAGGCTTCGCCGGTCATTTCGCAGCTGTCCTTCCTGCGAAACGAAGTGCCGAGCCTGCGCCAGGTGTTGGACCCTCTGACACCCGAGCTGAACTATCCCGAAGTTCGCAACGCTGGGGAGCTTGTGGCCGGCGTGCTGAATGTCGCCATCGATCTGCTGGAGAGTCGCATCGCACGCAGTGAAGGGGGTGCAGCATGACCAGGAAGGCACCCCAGACCGACACCCTGAGCCGGAAGCAGATGGGCATGGTTTTCCAAGAGATCGCCAACACGGAAGATGTAGTCAAAGACCTCTTGGGAATCATCATCGTGGAGTCGCTGGAAGATCCGAGCGAGAGTGCGGCCGTGGTTTCTGCCGCCGAAATGTTGACCAAGCGTATGGGACTGCTGGCCGAGCTTTACGGGGACCGCTGCGGGGCACCGTACCCCTTGGTCAGGGGTGGCACTGATGAATGGTTGATGCCACATGGGTTCCGCGAAGCGGCAGACGATGCGCGTCCGCCGGTCGGAACCGTGCGGTAGGCTGTTGCGTCGTCGTTTCGCGTTGCTGATCATGTTCCCCAAGTATCCTAGAGCACCCGAGCAAGAACGCCCGCAACCGCCGTGGGAGACAGCTACAAAGCGCGATCTTCCTGGCGGTGGGCGAGCCGCGATGGTGTTCCTGGTGGACCTGCTTCGATGGGTTGCGTTGACTGAGCGTCTGGGGGTCCAAGAAGCCTTGAATGACATGTTGCTCCGCCTTGATGCGAACTGCCAGATTCGGATGTACCTTGCCTGGGAGTTTCAGCCGATAGAGTTGATCGAGCATCAGGTGTTCGGCCTTGACCGGCCAGATGCGACAGACGATGCAGTGGCCATCATCAACGGGGTATATCGGTACAGGTTTTCCCCGTCGGTCGTATCGGTATTCACCAGCAGGCCGGTCAGGAGGCCCCTCCCTGATGGTGTGTCTCCGGGGCGGTCAGCTGCGCTGTTTCGCTTCAGGCGTGCGCTTCAGGATGAATTCACAGTCTCGGACCTCGACAGCACACTGTCAATGAACAATGGCGAGGACATTGTTTCGCTGCTTGATCTGCCACACAAGCAGTGGGTGGCAATGGCGATTCGCGGGGAAGATGCACACGCCTTGTGGGGTGCATCGGAGCACTTTGATTTGGTGCAGACGTTCAATGACTTGTGCGCCTTTGCGAGAAATCTGCCAGAAGGCCAACGCATTCCGTGGGCGAAGCGCCCGAAGTACCGGGCCTTGCTGCTGGAGCGCAAAGCGCAGCTAGGAGGCGTCAAGGACGCAGACGGCGTGATTGCCAAGGAGTTGGGCATCAGTCCACAGGCTGTCCGGGATCAGTTGAAGATAGCGCGACAGCCCGAAAAGCGTAAGACGTAACGACGACACACAGCCTGCCGCCCAAGTCATTGGCGGCAGCTTGCAGACAGCTTGCAAATAGCTGCCATGCGACAGACTTTGTTTTCAGCAGAGGCGCGGCATCCGCGTTTTGCAAGCTGATTGCAAGTTGCAGCCTTTGACTTGCCGCACCTAAGGTCCGGTTGCCAACGCACACAGCCAATCAGGGCCATGCGTAGCAACTCAAGGAGTAACACCGTGCAGCTTGTCAATCAATCTCATCTACCTGCGCCACCTGTGGCGTCTGATCGGCTGTTGCCGATCAAGGAAACCTGTTCGCGCGTCGGGTTGTCTGCCTCTTCAGTTCGCGCCATGGAGCGCGCCGAACTGTTCCCGAGGTCAATCCCGCTGACTCCGACCGGCAGTCGTGTCGCGTGGCTGGAATCACAGGTCAACGCCTGGATTCAACAGCGGGCGAAGCTCGCTACACAAGTGGGCGGAGCCGGCCGGCTCAAGAGCCCGAACCCACGTGCGAGGGCGGGAGCATGACGTTGCCCAAGCCCTACCCCCAGCCCAGCGCCGAATGGATCGCCAAAACGATCCTGGGCTTTGCGAAGAGGCGCTACTTCATCCGAACCTTCGAGCGCGAGGAACCCCTGTTCCGCTGTGCCCTGGTGCTGCCCAAGTTGGGAAAACACGTCTACGTCGAACTGATGCCATCGCTGGCCCTCCGTGTGCGAGACAAGAGCACGGGAGAAATTCTTGCGCAGAGCATGCCGGGCGACTTTGACACGCTCGATGCCACTGCCCCGGAGGTGGAAGAGTTGTTCCGCACCTGGCAGGCCACCCGTGAAACGTGTCCAGTGGTCCATACCCCGGAGCAGCCAGGGGGTGACGAATGAGCCCGCGCGCACCCCAGTTCTTCGACGCCGATCTGCTGAACAAGAGAGAGGCCGGCGACTTTTGGCGCCGCTGCATGAAGGTCATCGACGTGGCGAACAAGCACAAGCAGACGCCCGGCACTCTGCACGTCAAGCACATGCATGCCGAGCTGGTCACGCTCTATGACAACAGGGGGCGACTGGTGCGCTTTTGGCTGCGCACGGTGGTTGGCAACCGGCTGTTGATCGTGGGCAATCGCGACGGCCTGCTGCCGTTGGATGTGGAGCCGGTCCATGTCCGCTGAAGACTTCAAGCCCGAAGAAGCTGCCGCACTGCTGCAGTTGGCCGCCATCCAAGAGGCCAAACGAGCGCGAGAGCGCTACGAGGCGACGGGCGAACTCCAGAGCCTTGACGTCGAGAAGTTCACGCCAAAGGTCTGAGCCTGGCCGTCGTCGTGTCCACCCATCACTTCAACCCATTCAACATCATCATGAGCAATACAACGAACCGCAGAACCTACGTTGGCAGCGAGAACCACAAGCTGAACATGCGCTGTGGCGTGGACCCATTAGGAACAGCGCCCGCCCCTACGGCGCAGCAAGCCACCGCCACCAAACCAGCACCATGGCCGCCCAAGCTGCAGCCGGTCAAGTCGGTGGCATCCCCGGCCGCCATGTTGGAACAGCCCGGCCAGGCTGAACAAGACCTTCGCGCGGAGGCCGCCGAAATCGTGCGCGTGCACCGTTTGACGACAGGGCGCATGCCCCTGGTAAAGAGCTGGAAAGAGTGGGAGCGCGTGGGCGCTGTGCGCGCCGCGAAAGACGGTTGCACCCTGGTCATGGGAATTAAGCGTGAAGGCTATTTGCATCCCTACGTGTCGCAGACCGACCCCGGAAAGCGCGGAACACCTGGCGCGAAGCCGTCGATTCAGCTGACGAAGGCGCAGATGGCTGAGCGCGCGGCGGCATGGTCCCAGTTCAAGGGCTGCAGCGTGATCGATGCCTTCAAGTACCTGGGCCTCCAGTTCTGACCTGACCCCCTCTTTTCAACAGCGCAGGCGATGGCCCGCGCGTTCAAACCCACTCCGAAAGAACCACCATGAACCTGAAATCAATTCTCGGCCTGAAGACCACCCCCGCACTCTCCACCGAAGCCCAAGCGATCGCCGATCGCGTATCCACCACCGAAGGCTGCCAGGCCCTGGCCGACGAGCTGAACCGGCAACGCGAGGCCCTGCCCGTTCCGTCGGCTGGTGCCTCTCTCTTGCGCCGTAAGCTGGACGAGTTGGCCCGCGTCATGAAGGGCCACGCCATTGCCACCGACAGGCCACGCGCCGCCGCCGTGCTCAAGCGCGACATGGACAGTGCATCCAAGTCCCTCAAGGCCGCAGAGTCCCGCCTGAAATCGGCGAACGAAGCGGCCAGCCTGGCCGGTGGTGCGCTCGCTGAACGTGCCGCGCTGGTCAACCGCTTGAAACTGGAGCTGGTCGAACTCCATGCCGCCGCCGACAAGGCAGTCGAGATCGCGCGCAGCGGCTTCAGCGACGCGATGGCCAGGGGCGATGTGGGCGCCGATGGCGAGGCCGCGGCCTTTGACGCTGTGAAGAAAGCAGAGCACTACCGGGCCACATGCGGTGAATCCCTCGCCAGCCGGATCAAGGGCCACGACGCCGAACGCCAGCGCCTGGAAGAGGCCAGCAACGAAGCGTCGGCAGCAGCCCAACAGGCGCAAGACGAGGTGAGCTTGTGCCGCCTGCAGCTGGCGCGCGTTGAGCACGACGACGCTGCGCAAAAAATGATTGACGCGGCCATCAAGGTGCGCGCCCTGCGCAACGCCGACAGCAGCGGCCAGGCCTTTGCCCTGAGCACCATCCACCCCATGGATCTGACCATCGCGTCAACCGAACGGGTGACCTGGGGTGACAAGCTGTGCGGCGAATCAGGCCGCGTGCGCGATTACGTGCTGGTCGAGATGGCAAAGGCCATGGCACCCGCAAACCTTGAGCTGCTGGCCGCTCCGGTGGCGCCAGTTGTCCCGGAACCTGCGGCGGTGCTGCCTGACCCGTTCAGCTTCTTGCCCGGATCGATTGAGTTCGAGAACGCGCAGCGGGCATTCGAACGCGCCCGCGTCGGGGCCACCCAGTACGAGGCCAATCTCCGGGCCGAACAGAGCCACCCGCTGCGGCTGGGTGCACCCGCCTGATGACTCAAGGGCCGGCGACACGCCGGCCCGGCCGCATCCGCCGCACGAGCGCAGGCGGAAAACCCCACCAGACCAAAGGCACCCATGGCCACCAGCTCACAAAAAATACGATATGACATCGAAGCCGCCGTATCCGGCGAAGGCGACGTTGCCGCCCTTGCTCGCCAGCTCGAAAGCCTGGCCGACACCTTGGAGGGCGACCTCAAAACACAGGCCCAAGCCAGCGCCCTGGCGCTGCGCGAGTTGGGCGCCAAGCAAGGCGCCATCGATAACTTCGCCAAGCTCAAAAAAGAAGCGGGCGATGCAGCCGGCCGCTTGACCGAGGCCCAAACCGCAGCCCAGCAGCTCGGGCGCGAGCTGAGCGCCAGCACGGCGCCCACCCGGGCACAGGCCGGCCAGCTCGAAAAGCTGCGCGACACCGTGCGCAGCGCCAAGACCGAGTTGCAAGGCAAGACTACGGCGTTGGAAGAATCCCGCGCTGCCCTGAACCGCTACGGCATCGGCACGGCCAACCTAGCGCAGAGTGAACGAAACGTGCGTGCTGCATTGGCCGCAGCGCGGGCCGAAGTCGTCAGCATGGCCCCTGCCTACAACGCCGCAGGCGCAGCCGCTGCCACCAGCGGGCAACGCCAGGTACAAGCGGCCAGCAGCGTCAAGGGCGAGCTGGCCGGGCTGTCTCAGCAGCTGGCCACGCTTCGGAATCTCGCAGGCGTGGCCCTGGGGGGCACGGTGGTGGGCTCGCTCGCCAAAGATATTGGAGAGACAGCAGATCAGTACGCCAACCTTGCCGCCCGCGTGAAGTTGGCCACCGGGGAGGGTGAAGCCTTCACACAGGGCCTTGCCGATGTGCAGCGCATCGCCCAGAGTACCAACAGCGAGCTGGACGCCACGGCCACCCTGTACACGCGCCTGGTGCAATCCGGCCGCGATGCTGGGCTGAGCGCCAAAGCCGCGCAGGCCGAAGCCGCGGGCTTGACCGAGGTCATCAACCAATCAATCCAGCTGAGCGGCGCCAGCTCGCAAGCGGCACAAGCCGCCGTCACGCAGCTGATTCAAGGCCTGCAGTCGGGCGTGCTGCGGGGTGAGGAACTGAACTCCGTCATGGAACAGTCTCCACGACTGGCACGTGCCCTGGCCGATGGCCTGGGTGTGACCATCGGCCAGTTGCGCGAGATGGGCAAACAAGGGCAGATCACCACCGAGGTGCTGAAAGGCGCCCTGGGCGGCCAGGCTCAGGCCATAGCCGCCGAGTTCGAAAAGCTGCCCCCCACCATCGGCCGGGCCATGCAGAGCCTGAGCAACGCATGGACGGTCTACATCGGTGAAGCTGATAAGGCCACTGGTGCCAGTCGCGCTGTGGCCGATGCCATTGCGGCCCTGGCCCGAAACCTGGACACGATCGCCGGGCTGTTGTTGGATGCCGGACAGGCCGCTGCAGCGTTCACGGCCTTGCGCCTGGCGCAGACCTTTCTCGCCATCGGCGTAGCAGGCAACACGGCCGCCGCAGGCATTGGCGCGGCCACGCTGGCGATGAATGCCGCAGGCGCCAGCGCAGCCACTTCCGGTGCCGCTGTGGCAGCAACGGCGGGCCGCATCGCGACCGTGCTCAGGACGCTACGCACCTTCACCCTGGTGGGCTTGCTGGTCAACATAAAAGACATAGGGACCGCCTTGGGTGAAGGCGCTGCCAAGTTGATGGGCTACAAGGATGCAACCGAAGAACTGGCCGAAGCCGAGAAACGGGCAGCGGTAGCCGCGCAGGAATCGGCCCGCATGAAGGCTGCCATGGCACAGGAAATGGCCAAGGCCACCGATGCCGCACGAGGCCTCACGCCAGCCGCTCGCGAACTGGTGGCGGAGTTCGACAAGGCCAGCGCGTCCGGCAAGGGCGTTGCCGAGGCCCTGAGCGAGATCTCCAAAAATTCCAACCTGTCCGACACGCAGGGCATTGCCGCCTTCACCATCGCCCTGCGCGACATGGCGACGCAGGGCAAAGCGAGCGCAGACGAAGTGCGCGACGCCCTGGCGCAGGCCCTCAAGGGGGAAGACCTGCAGGCTTTCGAGGTCCGAGCCCGCACGGCCTTTGCCGGCGCAAAAAACGAAGCCGAGCTGCTTGCGCTGGCAATGGACGCACAGCTGCGGGCCGCTGTGGAGCGCACGGGCCTGAGCTTTGGCCGGATCACGTCGGGCATGAGTGATGCAGCTCGCAGCGCCATCAACGACACGGAATCCATCATCAACGGCATGGAGCGCCTGGAAGCGCAAGGCGCAGACGTGGCACTGGCGTTGACGGCCAGCATCGGCAAGGGCATCAACACAGCCGACAGCCAAAAGGCGTTCGAGCTTCTGCGCCAGCAGATCGAGGCCGTGCGCAAGGTGCTGGGTGACCAGGTGGCCGATGCATTTTTGCGCCAGATTGAAGACAAGGCCCGCGCAGCGGCCCGCGAAGTGGGCGGCCTGACCGATGCCCTGTCCAAGCTGGGCATCACCAGCGATGCCGACCTGAAGCTGGCCGCCGACGCCACCCGCAATTTGTACGAGCAGGTGAGAAACGCAGGTGGCAGCGCTCGCGAACAGGAGGCAGCTTTCCGCAAGATGGCCGAAGCCGCCATTGCATCGGGCGACGGCGCAGCGCTGGCCTATGCCAAGTCGCAGGCGGCTGTGAGGGGATTCGAGATCGAGACCGACAAGGCCGGCCGCACGGTGGTGCGCAGCATGTCGGAAGCGCGGGATGCCGTGCACAGCTACGGCGGTGCCATGGGGGAAGCCACGGCAGAGGTTCAAAAACACATCGGCTGGCTTGACCGCATGGCAGAGCGAAACAGCAAGGTGCAATCCACCCTCAAGACCGACAGCAACGGGTTCGCGGTTGACGGCAAGGGCAACACCATCGGCGCCGGCGGCGACCTGACCACCTTGACCGGCATCACCAACTTCCTGAAATCCGCTGGCCTTGATGAAGACAAGGCCCGCAGCATCGCCCGCGAATTCTCGGACAGCAAGGGCGACATTCCCTATTTCAGCAACCCCGGCCAGATCAAGTATGGAGGCCAGGGCAGCACCATGAGTCAGGCCTTGTTGAAGGCCGCAGAGCGCAGCACCTTTGGCCTGGGCTCAGCTGGTGCCGCAGGCGTGGGCCGCACGGTCAATGTGAACCTGATCACCAACGGCCGAACCCGCACCGTGCCAACCACGGAGAACGGCGCGAAAGACCTTATCGAAACGCTGCAGGCTGCAAGCCTTGCCGCTGGGAGATAAACCTTGAGCGACCTCAATCAAGACGACGAACCTATCGACGCAACCCCCATGCTGTTCATGCCCTCTGATGTTCTCATGGGGCTGTTCGCGGACGTGATCCTCGGGAGCACACAGGCGGCCAGCGTCGCCCGCTTGCTGCATGCCATGGCCGCCTTCCTGACAGGTGAGCGCGGATCAGAGAACGACCCTAGGCTGATGGAATTGACGCCTGAACAGGCCTCAAAGCGGGCCGTGGAACTGATCGAGCTTGCGGAACGGCTGGACGGTATGGGTGGCGCTCCAAGGGGCGCAGCTCAATGACCGCAGCGCACACCCCAATCACTTCCGAACTGATCCGCACCGCACTGGCGCACATCCCGGCGAACCTGCCCCGTGACGAATGGGCGCGCGTCGGCATGGCGATCAAGTCCGAATTTCCGGACAGCACCGGCTTTGACCTGTTCGACGCATGGAGCGCCAGCGACCCCGACCGCTACGACAAGAAGGCGGTGGCGTCCACCTGGCGCAGCATCAAGGCGGGCGGCGGTGTGGCCGTGGGCACGCTGTTGCACCTGGCGGGTGAGCATGGCTTCACCGTTCCCAAGGTCGGGCAGAACCCGGCCGCACCCACGCCCGCAGAGCTGGCCGAACGCGAGCGGCTGCGGGCAGAGCGCCAGCGGGACGAACAGGCCCGCACCGATGCTGCGCACGCGACCGCAGCCGACCAGGCGGCGGCGCAATGGGAGGAAGCCAGCGAGACCGGCGCCAGCCCGTACCTGGTGCGCAAGGGTGTGCAGCCCTACGGCGTGCGCTTTGCGGCCGATGGCTGGCTGCTGGTGCCCCTGCGCGATGGGGCGGGCAAGCTGTGGAACCTGCAGCGCATCGCACCAGCGAAGCCGGGCAGCGGTTCGGACAAATTTTTCCTAAAAGGCGGGCGGAAGACGGGGCTGTGGCACCTGGTGGGCGATCTGACCAGCGACGACGACACCACCGGTCCGGCCGTGTTGCTGATCGGCGAAGGTTACGCCACGGCGGCCACCCTGCGCGAGGCGACGGGTTACCCTGTGGCCGTGGCCTTCGACGCCGGCAACCTACACCACGTGGCCCGTGCGCTGCGCCAGCTGCACCCGGCCGCGCTGCTGGTGGTGTGCGGCGACGATGACCGCGAGACCGAACAGAAGAGCGGCACCAACCCCGGCCGCGTGAAGGCGGCGGCGGCAGCCCGTGCGGTGCGCGGCCTGGCCGTGTTCCCTGAAGGCTTGCCCGATGGCGGCAGCGACTTCAACGACCTGGCCGCGCACGTCAACACCGAACAGGGCGCAGGCGCAGGGCTTGAAGCGGTGCGCCGCACCGTGGCCGCTGCGATCGAGGCGCACACGGCTGCGCAGGCGAGCGCACAGCAGGCCAAAGGCCCCAAGGCAAGGGGGCAGGCAGGGAAGCGCCAGATAAACGGCGCCAGTGGCCCGCCATCGATGCCACCAGGTGCGCCACCGGGCGACCCTGAAGAGCCGGGCGGAAGGGGCGCACCGGACTGGGACCGCTTCAGCGTCACCGATGCGGGCGTGTTCCACCAAGGGGTTGACCGCAACGGCGAACCGACGAAGCCAGAATGGGTGTGCAGCCGCCTGGACGTGGTGGCCCTGACCAACGACCAAGATGGAAACGGCTGGGGCTACCTGCTGAACTTCGCCGACCCCTTGACGCGCCGCAAGCAATGGGCGATGCCCTCGCGCATGCTGGCCGGCGACGGTGCGGAGTACCGGGGGGCCTTGATGGGCATGGGCCTACGCATCGCCACCAGCCCACGCGCCCGCAACCTGTTGACCCAATACATCCAAACGAGACAGCCGGGGGAGTACGCGACATGTACCGACCGCATTGGCTGGCACGGCCGGGCTTTTGTGCTGCCGCACGAGACTATCGGCGACGAAGCTGAGCGCGTGGTTTTCCAGAGCGAGAGCGCGCAGGAAAACACCTTCCGGGTTAAGGGTTCACCAGATCAGTGGCGTGAGCGCGTGGGCATGCTATGTGCAGGTAACTCGCGCCTGGTGTTCGCGGTGGCGGCGGCCTTTGCGGGGCCGATGCTCAAGCCGGCCGGCATGGAAGGCGGCGGGTTCCACATGCGGGGCGATGGCAGCACAGGCAAGTCCACCACTCAGGTTTTGGCCGCCAGCGTGTACGGCAACCCAGAGCGGTTCAAGCAGTCCTGGAAGGCCACAGACAACGCATTGGAGGGCGTGGCCGCTCAGCACAATGACTGCCTGTTGATCCTGGACGAAATTGGCGAAGTAGACCCCAAGGTGGTGGGCGAGTGCGCCTACATGCTGGGCAACGGCCAGGGCAAGGCCAGGGCTGCGCGCACCGGGGTTCCACGGCCCCGCCTAGCATGGCGCCTGCTGTTCCTCAGCAGTGGCGAAAAGTCACTGTCCGACCACATGCAGGAAGTCGGCAAGCGCACGCGGGCCGGGCAGGAAACCCGCATGGCCGACATACCGGCCGATGCGGGCAGGGGCATGGGTGCCTTCGAGGATCTTCATGGCCACGATGGCGGTTCCGCTTTCTCTCGCCACCTGGTGGCACAGGCCAGCGCATGTCATGGCGCGCCGGGTCGTGCCTGGCTGCATTGGATTACCGAGAACGCCGAAGGCCTGCGGGGGCGCATCCGTGGTGCGGCCGACAAGCTGGGGGCGCAGATCGTGCCTGAAGCGGCCAGCGGCCAGGTGCAGCGCGTCGGGGCCCGCTTTGCCTTGGTGGGCGCTGCGGGCGAGCTGGCTACGGCGGCAGGCTTGACGGGCTGGCCAGTGGGCGAAAGCGAGCGGGCCGCGCGCGATTGCTTCAATGCCTGGCTGGCCGCTCGGGGTGGTGTTGGCAACAGTGAGGAAACATCGATGTTGCGCCAGGTGCTCCGCTTCCTTGAGCAGCATGGAGACGGCCGTTTCTCGCTGTGGCACAGGAGCGACGATGACCACGCTCCCAAGACATTGCATCGTGCCGGCGTGCGCCGCTTGCTGGGTGCAAATGGGGTGCCAATCGGGAAGCGCCAGACGCCGCAGTATGCCCACGAGATCACCAGCCGAGAAGATGAATCGGTGGAATTCTTCGTTCTGGCGGAGACGTTCAAAGGGGAAGTGTGCCAAGGCTATGACCCGGAGTCTGTGGCGCGCGCCTTGCATGAACGGGGATGCCTTCAAACCAAAGAGCCTGGCCGCTTTAGCGTGTCCATGCGACTTCCTGGGGGTATCGGCAAGGCACGCTGTTACCACGTGACGGCAGCCATCTTCGACCTCGACCTATGACCAGAGCGAAGCGACGCAGCGCGGGCCGCCGATGGGTGGGGAGTGAGGATTTCTTTTCGCGCGAGAAATCCTGGAATGAGGCGACCAACCCAACAGAAAGAAGAGGCCAGCCGGCTACCTGCTGGGCCAGTTGCACGGACTGTGCGGGTCATCGGTGCAGCGCTGTGAGGCGATGCATGTCAACGCCGAACGGGCGCGGCCCAATGCAACACAGGGCAGGGGTGGGGTACCCCCCTATAGGTACTCCCGGCGGGGAAAGCCACGGGGGTAATTCGGCCCCCGCGCACGCGCCAGTGGCTGGCTGTGCCGATAGGTGAATTGAGTGGTGAATCAGATGTGTTTTGGTTAATTTCTTCAAATAGGTGAACTTAGTGAATCAAAAGCAGTTAGCACAGGCGCTGGGGATCTCCCCGGCCATGGTCACAAAGCTGATGAAGCGTGGCATGCCCGTCGATTCGATCGAACGGGCCACGAAGTGGCGAAAACGCCACCTTGAGGTTTCCAGAACGAAGGGCAACCGGATGGACAAAAACTTTAGAGGCGGGGCTGGCGAGTCTGTGTCAGCCGACCAGGTCCCCCTTTTGGCGCCCAGCGAGCAGGGAAGCGAATCAACCTCCCCTGGCGCAGTTGATGGAAAGTCGGACGACTTCGCCAGCTCAAGAGCCCGGCGCGAAAAAGCCGAAGCTGATCGCGCTGAGTTGTCTGTTGCCCGTGAGCTGGGAAAGGTTGCGGATGTTGATGCGGTGATGCGTGGAGTCTTTGACGCGTTCAGGTCACTCAGAGACGCCATGATGGGCATCAGCCGGAAGCTGGCACCACAGGTTGCAACCATGCACGATGCCCGGGAAATTGAGCTGGCCATTGACAAGGCCGTTCGTGAGGCGCTGATCACCTTTTCAGATGTGACAGGGCCAAAGATCCTTGCAGATCGAATGAAGCTGGGTGCAGCGGGTCAAGGCCCCCGATCGATCGCGGCCATAGGTGGACAAGTGCACAGCGCGGAGCAATCGCCTCAGGGCTGACGCTCGCGCTGGCGAGATCTATCTCGCGGCGCGCCGCTGAATCGGGCCAGCATGAAGCTGTGCGCGATTATTCCAATAATCACGCATAGGGGGCAATTTGGTATTCAGTGGCCGCTGGCGAGGTGGAGGGCCGACGCGCCAAGGTTTGTCCCCTATGTCCCCGGAAAAATCGAGTTTGTCCCCGGTTCAACCGGGGACACTTTTTTGCAATGCTGACAAAGGGTTAGAGCGGCTTTTGTGGTTTGTCCCCGGTGTCCCCTATGAACTGAGGGTGACCGCCGAAAGGAATGCGGTACGATCCAGTTTTAAGCTTTGAACCACTGAACGGCGCCGATGTCTTGGGGGTACAGCTGGGGGTGCAATGATCGGTGAAGGTTGCGAAAATCTAGTGTTTATGCGGCCTCTAGGCCATCATTCAATTGACCCCAGCTCCACCACCTCATCAGAATCAGCCACCTGGCCTTGCGGCCCGGTGGCTTTTTCTTTTTCCGGCGGTACGGATCGTCCGTGCCGAATGAACCACCATGATGCAGTTGCAGGACATCCTTTTTTCTCAGGGTTTTGGCACGCGCCGCGTTTGTTGCGGCCTGGTGCAACAGGGTCTGGTCCAGCTGGGCGAGCGACGGCGGGTTTGCGAAGACCCGACCGAAATGCTGGACGAGGGGGGGGTGGTGTTCTGGGTGCAGGGCGAGCGCTGGGAATACCACGCGCTGGCCTATCTGGTGCTCCACAAGCCGGCGGGAACGGAGTGCTCGCAGAAGCCCAGCACCTACCCCAGCATCTACACCCTGTTGCCTGGCCCTTTGCGCACGCGCGGTGGAGGTGCCGCTGCGGGCGTGCAAGCGGTGGGGCGCCTGGATCAGGACACCACTGGCTTGCTGCTGCTGTCGGACGACGGCAAGTTCATTCACCGTCTGACCTCACCGCGGCACCATGTGCCCAAGGTGTACGAGGCACAGCTGAAGCATCCGATCACACCGGATCAGGTGTCGTGCTTGCTGGCGGGCGTGGTGCTGGATGACGATCCCCGGCCGGTGAAGGCGGCGGCGTGCCGCGCCGTGAGCGAGCACCATTTGCAGCTCACGCTGACCGAGGGCAAATACCACCAGGTCAAGCGCATGGTGGCCGCTGTGGGCAATCGGGTGGAGGGCTTGCACCGGTCTGCGATCGGCGGATTGCAGCTCACCGACGCACTGGCGCCGGGCCAATGGCGCTGGCTCAGTGACGAAGAGGTCGCGGCCCTGACGCTGAAGGTGCCTGCTTCGAAGCCGGCCTGAGCGCGGCGCTCAGAGCAGTTCGCCCTTGCGGCTGTCGAGCGGGACGAGGAACGAGTTGTCCTGCCACTGCGATCCGAGGTCGCTGACCCGGGAGTCGTCCGTGGTGCTGCTGGGCCAAGTGGACAGCGGGCTGAAATCGCTCTGGCGGTTGCTGCGCTGGCGGGTCAGCGCCGAACGCAGGTTGTTTTGCGCGGCGATCATGGCGCGCTCTTCCTGCTCGCGTTCGCGCATGGACTGGGCGGTGGGCGTTTCGCCCAAAAATTCGGCCCGGATCTCTGAAACCGTGGGCAAGGCGCTGGAGCGAACCACCCAGTAAGGCAGGCCACATTGGGTGAGCAGCGAGTGCTTGAGCAGGCGCGTGCTGCGCGGCAGGGCGTTGCGGCCTGGCACATCCAGGCACCCCACCACACGCCCATCGGACTTGCAGACGGTGAAAGTGCAATACACGCCGCCGAGCAGCTTGTACCAGTCCATGCCTTTCTCCTTGTCACGCGGCAGTGTGAAGCGGGTGACCGGCAACTTGATCATGATGTGGTGATCGTAGAACGCACGAGCCAGCCAATGCCAGACGCGTGCCTCTTCGCTGTTGGCGATGGCTCGGGCGCTCAAGGGCCAGTGCTTGGGGATGCGCCGACGCGCCTTGGCCTGCCTGGCTTCCCAATAGCGGTGCAGCACGGCGCCCAGTACCAGCAGAGCGGGCACCAGCACGGCCAGCAGCCATGGGTTGTTCCAAGAGGTCATGGTGAAGGAGATCTCAAGTCGAATACGTTGGAATGGTGTGTCAAATGTATATTTTTGATACAGAAGGAGCCACTTTTGTGGTGATATCACACGGGTTTACCGTGAATTCCTTGCGTTTTGCTGGGGCCTTGTGGGGTTGCTGCAGGTTGAATCGTGGTCCGGTACGTCGGTGGGGGCGCCACCTGGGCGCCCATCTGGCGCTCCTGGGCTTCGCTCTCGACCACCACGCTGGGCTCGCCCGTGACAGGCGGTTGGGTTTTGCCTCGCCGGCTGACCAAGACGGCGCCGACCGAGGCACCATCGAGCAGTCGCAGTGCCTGCCAGAAATTGTGCCCGTGGCGGTGGTCCGCGTACATCCCCCGGAAGGGTGATTCAGGGCGAGGGAGCGAGAAAGCGCACGACGGCGCTGTTCACGGGATGGCGGCGTGGATCCATGGATGGCCAAGTCCAGCAAGGGCCTGGCGGGTTGAAAGCCTGTATTCTTGTCGCGATGAAACCCATGCTCGATGCGTTCTGGCGCGCCGCGGTGTACTGCATGCATCCGCGGGTGATCGCCCTGTCGTTTCTGCCGCTGATCCTGATGGTGGCACTGTCGTTTGGCCTGGGCTTTTTTTTCTGGGAATCCGCGGTTGCCTCCGTGACGGCCTGGCTGGAGGCTTCTGAATTTGTTCAGAGCGCCGTGGGCTGGCTGGAGCGCGTGGGCATGGGTGCGTTGCGGGAGGCTTTTGGGCCGTTGCTGTTGCTCGTGTTGGCCATTCCCGCGATCGTGGTGCTGTGTCTGCTGCTGGTGGCCTTGTTGATGACGCCCGCCATGGTCGACCTGGTAGGCAAGCGCCGCTTTCCCGCCATGGATCGCAAACAGGGCGGCTCGCTGATCGTGAGCGTGCTCTGGTCGCTGGGCTCCACACTGCTGGCGCTGGTCGCGCTGGTGGTGTCGATGCCGCTGTGGCTGGTGCCGCCGCTGGTGTTGATCCTGCCGCCACTGATCTGGGGCTGGCTCACCTACCGGGTGTTTGCCTTTGATGCGCTGGCGGTGCATGCCAGCGCCCCCGAACGCAAGGCGCTGATCCGGGAGCACCGGGGGAGCTTGCTGCTGATGGGTATCCTTAGCGGCTATCTGGGCGCCGCCCCCAGCCTGATCTGGGCCTCGGGCGCCATGCTGATCGCCCTGGCCCCGTTGCTGATTCCGGTCGCGATCTGGATCTACACGCTGGTTTTCGCCTTTGCCTCGCTCTGGTTTGCCCATTTCGCCCTGGCGGCGCTGGAGCGCCTGCGTGCTGCGTCGGCGGTCGAGGTGCTCGATGCGCTGCCTCGGGAGGGCCTGGAACGGATCGAACCGCTGCCGGATGCACCCGACTCGCCGCCTTTTTTGCCGCCACCCACCTCATCTGGAAGCTGAACACCGTCATGTCTTCGAGCGAACCCGCAGGGCCATCCTTTGGCCTGATCATCATTGGCGACGAAATCCTCTCGGGCAAGCGGGCCGACAAACACCTGCCCAAGGTGATCGAGCTGTTGCAGGCGCGGGGCCTTTCGCTGTCCTGGGCGCGCTGCCTGGGGGACGAGCGACCCCGCATCACCGCGGCCCTGCGCGAAGCCTTTGTCTCATCTGATGTGGTTTTTTCCTGTGGCGGTATTGGTGCAACGCCCGACGACCACACGCGCCAGTGCGCGGCCGCGGCGCTGGGGTGCGATCTGGCCCTGCATCCTCAGGCCCGGACGCTCATTGAGCAGCGCATGCGCGATCTTGCGCAGGAGCGCGGTGACGTTTACAACCCGGAACGCCCCGATAACGTGCACCGCTTCAACATGGGCGTCTTCCCGGTGGGTGCCAGCATCATCGACAACCCGTACAACCGGATTCCGGGTTTTTCCTGCGACGGCCCGGGCGGGGGCGCGGTGCACTTTGTCCCCGGCTTTCCGGTGATGGCCTGGCCCATGATCGAAGCGGTGCTCGACCAGCGCTACGCCCATCTGCATCGAACGGGTCGTTGGCAGGAACGTTCGGTGGTGGTCATGGGCGCCATGGAAGCCACGCTCACGCCGCTGATGGAGCAGATCGAGCGGCGGCATCCCGTCAAGGTGTTCAGTCTGCCCAGCGTGGACCACCCGGTTTTCGGTCGCCATATCGAACTCGGGGTGAAAGGGGAGCCCTCGGCGGTGTCCACGGCATTCAACGACTTGCTGACCGGTCTGCGCGCCCACGATGCCCAATTGGGCCCCGAAATGGTGCGTTGAAAAACTGCGCTACTTTGGTGCCTTGTTTTTTATGCACTTGTTTGGTGCTTACTGTTGAGGTTCCTGGCGCCGCCTCGATACAAGGGTGCTGGGTGGTGTTGACAGAGGCCGTCCGGGCCATGGTGGTTCGGGTCGCCTGCGCCATAATGGCCGGCCGCGTGCGAACCAGGTTTGTGGGTCCGTCATCCAGCGGGTCGATAAATGGCACAAAAACTGCTTCACACCAGCGTCGTATCTATTTCCACCTACCAAGTAACAGGAGTATTTGATGGCCAAGACCGTCGCAGACGTGATGCAAATGGTGAAAGACAACGAGGTCAAATTCGTTGACTTCCGTTTCACCGACACCCGCGGTGCGCAGCAGCACACCACCGTGCCCGTCTCGCATTTCGACGAGGACAAGTTCATTTCGGGCCACGCTTTTGATGGTTCGTCCATCGCGGGCTGGAAGGGCATCGAAGCCTCGGACATGCAACTGGTTCCCGATCCGAACACGGCCAATATCGACCCGTTCTACGAAGAAACGACGCTGATCCTGACCTGCGACGTGATCGAGCCCGCCGACGGCAAGGCCTACGACCGCGATCCCCGTTCCATCGCCAAGCGCGCCGAGGCTTACCTCAAGTCCACCGGCCTGGGCGACACCGCCTTCTTCGGACCGGAACCCGAGTTCTTCCTGTTCGACGGCGTGCGCTGGAGCACCGCTCCGGGCCACACCTTCTACGAAATCGAAGAGTACGAAGCGCCGTGGAACAAGGGTGCCAAGCTTGAAGGTGGCAACCGTGGCCACCGTCCCACCGTCAAGGGCGGCTACTTCCCCGTGCCTCCGGTCGACAGCACGCAAGACATGCGCGCCGAGATGTCCCTGATCCTCGAATCGTTGGGCATCCCGGTCGAAGTGTTCCACCACGAAGTGGCGGGCGCTGGCCAGAACGAAATCGGCACCCGCTTCAGCACCCTGGTGCAGCGCGCCGACTGGACCGTCCTGCAGAAGTACGTGGTGCACAACGTCGCCAACGCCTACGGCAAGACCGCGACCTTCATGCCCAAGCCCTACGCCGGTGACAACGGTTCCGGCATGCACGTGCACCAGTCGGTCTGGAAAGACGGCAAGAACCTGTTCGCTGGTGACGGCTATGCCGGCCTCTCCGAATTCGCGCTGTACTACATCGGCGGCATCATCAAGCACGCCCGTGCCCTGAACGCCATCACCAATCCCGGCACCAACAGCTACCGTCGTCTGGTGCCGCACTTCGAAGCGCCGGTGAAGCTGGCCTACTCGGCCAAGAACCGCTCGGCATCGATCCGCATCCCTTACGTTGCGAACCCCAAAGGTCGTCGCGTGGAAGCCCGCTTCCCCGATCCACTGATGAACCCCTACCTGGGCTTCTCGGCCCTGCTGATGGCCGGTCTGGACGGCGTGGAAAACAAGATCCATCCGGGCGAAGCCGCCACCAAGGATCTCTACCACCTGCCGCCGGAAGAAGACAAGTTGGTGCCAACCGTCTGCCACAGCCTCGACATGGCGCTGGAGTATCTGGACAAGGACCGCGCCTTCCTGACCAAGGGTGGTGTGTTCACCGACTCCATGCTCGACGCCTACATCGAGCTGAAGACGGCCGAAGTCAACCGCGGCCGCATCGAAGTGGCACCGGTCGAATACGACATGTACTACAGCCTGTGATTCTCGTCCCGGCTTGACCGGACGGGTTTTCAGCGGTCCACGGATCATGTGGATGCCAAAAAAAGGGACGGCCAAAGCCGTCCCTTTTTGCATGGAGTGCGGCAATTTCGCCACCCCGTCACCGCGTATGGGCACTTTCACGGGCAATCTGGGTCATACTAAAAAGTGCACTGACCAGAGTCCCCCGAGACGGAGAAGCCGATTTGTCGACCTTGAATCCCACCCACATGATTCGCGGGCTCGTTGCCTGTCTGGCCGGGCTGTGCCTGGTTCCAGCGCAGGCGCAGGAGCGCATCTACCGCTGCGGCAACGAGTACACCAACAACGCCGAAGTGGCCAAGAGCCGGGGCTGCAAGCTCATGGAAGGGGGCAACATCACCGTCATCCAGGGGCCTGCGCCACAGCGCACGGTCGCGCCCAGTGCGCCGCGGTCCAGCAGCACACCGGGGCGCAACGGCGACACCCGCACCGATTCGGCCGAGCAGCGCGCGCGCGACAGCGACGCGCGCGCCATTCTGGAAGCCGAACTCCGCCGGGCCGAGGAGCGCCTGGCCGAGGCGAAGAAGGCCTATGCCGATGGCGAGCCGGAGAAACAAGGCATCGAATCGCGCAACTACCAGCGCTATCTGGATCGCGTTGCCGAGCTCAAAGCCGCACTGGCACGTGCCGAGAGCGACGTGACCAGCATCCGCAATGAGCTCAACCGGCACAGTGGTGCCGGGACACCGGCCGGTAATACCGCAAAATAGGTGGCTTGAAAAAGCCCACCACACTCCCCCTCTCGACCCGCTTCGAAGCGGCCCCACCGGCAGAGCACGACGCGGTCCGTGCGTCCCCACCCACGAGCCGGTTCCAGTCGCTTGACCTGCTGGCCACGCTCGTGGCCGTCGTCGCGGCTGATGGCGCCGTGCTGTATGCGAACACCGCACTCGAAGATGCGCTGGGCATGTCCCGGCGCAGCATCACCGGTTCGCGCTTGCAGGACTGTTTCACCGAGCCCACGCTGCTGCAAAGCGCCTTGAGCGGTGCCCGCGGCAACGAGTTTGCGGCATTGCGCTACGACACCTGGCTCAAGCGCGCCACCCACGAGCCTCTGCCGGTGCACGTGGTGGTGGCGCAGACCGAAGTGCCTGGCGAAGTCATCGTGGAGCTGTTGCCGCTGGAGCTGCAGACCCGCCAGGAGCGCGAGGAGCGCCTGATCGACCAGGCCCAGGCCAACAAGGAGCTGATCCGCAACCTGGCGCACGAGATCAAGAACCCGCTGGGCGGCATCCGGGGCGCCGCGCAGTTGCTGCAGATGGAGCTCGAATCCAAAGAGCTGATCGAATACACCCAGGTCATCATCCACGAGGCCGACCGCCTGCAGTCGCTGGTGGACCGCCTGCTGGCGCCGCACCGCCGGCCGCATGTGGTGGGAGATGTGAACATCCACGAAGTCTGCGAGCGCGTGCGTTCGCTGATCGTGGCAGAGTTTCCCAGAGGGCTGAAGGTGGTGCGTGACTACGACATTTCCATCCCCGAGTTTCGCGGCGACCGCGAGCAGCTCATCCAGGCGGTGCTCAACATCGCGCACAACGCGGCGCAGGCGCTGGGCGAACGCATCGCCGCAGGTGATGGACAGATCATTCTGAGGACGCGTGTCGGCCGGCAAGTGACCTTCGGCAAGCAGCGTTATCGGCTGGCACTGGAATTGCATGTCATCGACAACGGGCCTGGCGTTCCAGACTCGATCAAGGACCGCATTTTTTTCCCGCTGGTGTCGGGACGCGATGGTGGTTCGGGTCTCGGACTCACGCTGGCTCAAACCTTTGTCCAGCAGCACCATGGCCTGATCGAGTGTGAGAGCGTACCGGGTCACACGGATTTCAAATTGCTGATTCCGTTGCCGTGAAACCGAAACAACAACGCCTCGCCTGACGAAGGGAACACGAACACATGAAGCCGATCTGGATAGTGGATGACGATCAATCAATCCGCTTCGTGTTGGAGAAGGCGTTGCTGCGCGAGAACCTGCCCACGCGCAGTTTCACCAACCCGCAGGAGGTGCTCAAGGCCCTGGCCGAGACCCCCGAGAGCGAAGGTCCCCAGATCCTCGTGAGCGACATCCGCATGCCCGGTGGCTCGGGTCTGGATCTGCTGGAAAAGGTCAAGGAAAAACTGCCCGGCCTGCCCGTCATCATCATGACCGCGTTCTCCGATCTGGACAGCGCGGTTTCGGCCTTTCAGGGGGGGGCGTTCGAATACCTGCCCAAGCCGTTCGACCTGCCCAAGGCGGTGGAGCTGATCCGTCGCGCGGTGGAAGAGAGCCAGCGCGAGGAAGTGGCCGAAGAACGCATGACAGCCGCGCCCGAGATGCTCGGCCAGGCGCCCGCCATGCAGGACGTGTTCCGGGCCATCGGGCGCCTGAGCCAGAGCCAGGTGACGGTGCTGATCACCGGCGAGTCGGGCTCGGGCAAGGAACTGGTGGCGCGCGCGCTGCACAAACATTCGCCGCGTTCGGGGGGGCCCTTTGTCGCGATCAACACTGCGGCAATCCCGAAAGACCTGCTGGAGTCCGAACTCTTCGGACACGAGCGCGGGGCCTTCACCGGTGCACAGACCATGCGCCGCGGCCGCTTCGAGCAGGCCGATGGCGGAACGCTCTTTCTCGACGAAATCGGTGACATGCCGTTTGACCTGCAGACGCGTTTGCTGCGGGTGCTCTCCGACGGCCATTTCTACCGCGTCGGCGGCCACAGCGCGGTGCGCGCCAATGTGCGTGTGATCGCGGCCACGCACCAGAACCTGGAGCAGCGGGTCAAGGAAGGCGTGTTCCGCGAGGACTTGTTCCACCGCCTCAATGTGATCCGCCTGCGCCTGCCCGCATTGCGCGAGCGGCGTGAAGACGTGCCCATGCTCACGCGCTTCTTCCTGCAGCAAAGTGCCAAGCAGCTGGGCGTGGAACCCAAGCGCATTTCCGAGGCGGCACTCAAACTGCTCGGCACTTTTGACTTCCCGGGCAACGTGCGTCAACTGGAGAACGTGTGCCATTGGCTGACGGTCATGGCGCCCTCGCAGGTGGTCGACCTCAAGGATCTGCCGCCCGAAGTGCTGGCCATGGCTGGCGCGGTCCCGGCGGACAGTCCCCCGGCTGCGAGCGTGGCTGCGCCCGAATTGGTCGGGTCTGCGTGGACGCCACCGCCGCAGCCGGTACCGGTGTCAGCCGTGACCATGGTCGCCCCTGCGCCCGCGATGGCGGCAGCTTCGCCCGTGCTGGCGTCACCCGCGGAGGCTGGTGTGACCGCATGGGAGGCGGGTCTGCAGGCCGAGGCGCAGACCTTGCTGGAAGCGGGGCGCACCGATGTGTGGGATGTGCTCACGCACCGCTTTGAAACCTGCCTGATCCAGACAGCGCTGGCGAACACCCGCGGGCGCCGCATCGAAGCGGCCCAGAAGCTGGGCATCGGGCGCAACACCATCACCCGAAAGATTCAGGAATTGAATCTGGAATGACGCCCGCGGTGCTTCGCGCCACCCCCTGCAGGGGGTAACACCAGTGGCCGGGCAAAGCCGGTCCCGCGGTGTTTCTGGGTCACTCCCTCTCCGGATCAGAATTTAGCTGAGCGTCAGCACCACCGGAGCATGGTCGCTGGGGCGCTCGTTCTTGCGGGGCAGCTTGTCCACCGCACAGGCGGTCGCGCGGGCCTTCAGGGCCTCGCTGATCAGGATGTGGTCAATGCGCAGGCCGCGGTTGCGGCGGAACGCGAAATCGCGGTAGTCCCACCAGCTGTAGTTCTTTTCCGGTTGGGGGAACAGGCGCACCGAATCCGTCAAACCGAGGCCGATCAGCGCCTGCAGGTGGTTGCGCTCTTCGGTGGTGCAGTGGATGGTTTCACGCATGCCCTCCGGGTCCCACACGTCGGCATCGTCGAAGGTGATGTTGTAGTCGCCCATCAACACCAGTTGCGGATGTGCCGCCAGCTCGGCCCGCACCCACTCGCGCAGGGCGTCGAGCCAGCGCATCTTGTAGGCGAACTTGTCGCTGCCGGGTTCCTGGCCGTTGGGGAAATACGCGCCGATCACCCGCACGCCGTCAAACGTGCCACACAACACGCGCGATTGTTCGTCGGCAAACCCGGGGATGTTGCGGACCACGTCCTCGGCAGGTGGCTTGCTCAGCAGCGCCACGCCGTTGTAAGTCTTCTGACCGAACCACTGGGCCTGGTAGCCGATGTCGGTGAATGCCTGGACCGGGAATTTGTCGTCCGTGAGCTTGAGTTCCTGCAACGCCAGCACGTCCACCGGATGGGCCGCCAGCCAGTCCAGCACCTGGGGCAGGCGCACGTTGAGGGAGTTGACGTTCCAGGTGGCGAGTTGCATGGGGGGCGGGCGGGTGGAGAAGAAGGAGTCGCCATTCTAGGTTTTGCCGCTTCCGGCGGCTGGCCCTGGCCATGGTTAAGGGCCATTTAATGTTGCCC
Source organism: Betaproteobacteria bacterium HGW-Betaproteobacteria-9 (assembly GCA_002842215.1). Classification (GTDB taxonomy): domain Bacteria; phylum Pseudomonadota; class Gammaproteobacteria; order Burkholderiales; family Burkholderiaceae_C; genus Hydrogenophaga. Next base: position 107,290 of record PHCC01000008.1, read on the forward strand.
GTCGACCATGCCCCTGAAGTCACCCGGTTCATCTGGAAACCGGGGCTGACACAAGGAGCTTGGATGTTGATGGCCCTGTCCTCTTTTCCGGATGATCGCCTGCCGACCGGGGCCGCGCCTGCGCCCGTTCCCCGCCTGACCGTGCACGCCGTGGACGATCCGCGGCGTGGCGAAGTCGAAGCCTTCATTGGTCGCGTGTACGCCCGGCGGTTTGGGGCCAGGGTGACAGGTTTTGCGCCCACGCTGGTGTGCCTGCGCGATCCGCTGAGCCAGCAGATCGTTGCCGCGGCCGGGTACCGGCGGGCGCACCAGGGCACGCTGTTCCTGCAGCGTTACCTCGACGCGCCGATCGGGCAGCTGCTGGCCGCGCACCAGAGTGGCGCAGCTGTGGCGCCGGAAGGCATCTTTGAAGTGGGCCACCTGGCCGCGGAGCGCCCGGGTGAAGGCCGTCGCCTGATCTTTCTGATGGCGCACCACCTCGCGTTGGAAGGGGCTTCGTGGGTGGTCAGCACGCTGACCGAAGAACTGCGCCATCTGTTCGTGCGCCTGGGTGTCACGCCGCTGGCGCTGGGGCGCGCCGACGCGCAGGCCCTGGGTGATGCGGCTTCCGAGTGGGGCAGCTACTACGAGCACCACCCGGTGGTCCTGGCTGGCCAGGTGCAGCAGGCCTTGCGTCTGCTGGAGCGCCGCCAGCGCAGCACGGGAGCCGCTTCTTGAACACCGACGCAACCACCATCGCGCTGAACGATGGCCAGCGCAGCATCACGCATGCGGCGATGTACGAGGCAGCGCAAACTTTGGCCGATGTGTTGCAGGCCCAGGGCACACGCGTGCTGGCCACGCTGATGGACAACTCGCCCGCCTGGGTGATCGCCGATCTGGCGGCCGGGCTGGCTGGCGTGGTGCACGTGCCGCTGCCCGCGTTTTTCACGCCAGCGCAGATCGCTCATGCGTTGATGGTCGCGGGCGTGGACAGCCTGCTGACCACCGAAGCCGTGGCCGCCCAGTGGGCCCACGCACCGCGTCAGGACTGCACCGTGGCCGGTCAGGCCCTGCAATGCCTGCGCCTGCCCGCGCTCCAACAGACCTTTCCGGCCGGCACGGCCAAGATCACCTTCACTTCAGGCACCACCGGCCAGCCCAAAGGGGTCTGCCTGACCGCGCAGGCCATGCGGCAGGTGGCCGATGGCCTGGTGCAGGCGCTGGAGCCGCTGGGCATTCGCCGCCACCTGTGTGCGTTGCCGTTTGCCGTGCTGTTGGAGAACATCGCGGGGGTGATGGCGCCCCTGGCGCGCGGTGCCGAAATCATCGTGTTGCCCCTGGGCGATCTGGGACTCACCGGCTCGTCCAGCTTCGATCCGGCGCGCTTCCACGCGGCCGTGCAACAGCACCAGCCGAACAGCCTGATCCTGCTGCCGCAGATGCTGCGGGCCTGGGTCGGCTGGCTCGCCCACCAGGGGCAAACCGCGCCGGCCTCGCTGCGCATGGTCGCCGTGGGCGGTGCCGCCGTCGGGACGCCGCTGATCGAGGCCGCACACCGCCTGGGCATTCCGGCCTATGAGGGCTATGGACTGTCGGAAGGGGCCTCGGTGCAGACGCTGAACCTGCCTGGTGCCGACCGCCCCGGCAGCGCCGGCAAGCCGCTGCCGCACGCCAGCGTGCGGGTCAGCCACGATGGCGAACTGGAAGTGAGCGGCAGTCTGTTTGCGGGCTACCTGGGTGACCCGAAGGCATCACCGGACTGGTGGCCCACCGGCGACCTCGGGCACATCGACGCCGACGGTTTTGTCCATGTGCGCGGCCGCCGCAAGAACGTGCTGATCACCGCCTTCGGCCGCAACGTGTCGCCCGAGTGGGTGGAGACCGCATTGCGCGGCGAAAACGCCATCGGCCAGGCTGTGGTGCTGGGGGACGGCCAGGCCGCGCTCAGCGCGGTGCTCTGGCCGACGAACCCGGCCATCGCTGACTCGGAGCTGCACGCTGCCGTGCACGTGGCCAACGCCAGCTTGCCCGACTACGCCCGGATCCGCCACTGGGTCCGCGCCGCCGCTGCTTTTTCGGCCGACACCGGCATGGCCACGGCCAACGGACGGCCCCAGCGCGACGCCATTCTGGCCCGCCATGCCGAAGCGCTCGGCCTGCTGGCCGACGCCGCCCTCTGAACCGATCTCCCCCTCTCCGAAAGACCAACATGCCATTTCACGCCGAGCTGCTGAAAGAAACCGAACAGGCCCGCATGGGGCTGCTGTCCGCCCCCATCATCCAGGGCTGCCTGCAGGGCGTGGTGTCCCTGCCGAGCTATGTGGCCTTCCTGACCGAGGCCTACCACCACGTCAAGCACACCGTGCCCCTGCTGCAGGCCTGCAAGGCCGCGCTGCCGGCGCACCACGCCTGGCTCAACGAGGCGATGGACGAATACGTCGAAGAAGAACGCGGCCACGAGGAATGGATCCTCGACGACATCCGCGCCTGCGGTGCCGACGCCGAGGCGGTGCGCAACGGTCAGCCAAGCCACGCCACCGAAGTGATGGTGGCCTATGCCTACGACACCATCGCCCGGCGCAATCCGCTGGGGTTCTTTGGCATGGTGCATGTGCTCGAAGGCACCAGCGTCTCGCTGGCTCTGCTGGCGGCCGACAGCATCCAGCAGCCGCTCGGTCTGCCGGATGCGGCTTTCAGCTACCTGCGCTCGCACGGCACGCTGGACCAGGAACACACCGCGCACTTTGCCTTGCTGATGGACCAGATCGAAGACCCGCAGGACCAGCGCGACATCGTGCACGGTGCCCGCGCTTTCTTCCGCCTCTACGGTGACGTCTTCCGCGGCCTGCCGCTGCCCGTGGTCCAGGCGCAGGCCAGCAACAAGCAAGAGGCCCTGGCATGAAGGCATCCAGTGCGCGCGTGGTGCTCACGGGCGCCAGCGGTGGCATCGGTCAGCCCGTGGCGCAGGCGCTGCTCAAGGCGGGTGCCGCCGTGATGCTGGTCGGCCGATCGGCGGCGGGCCTGGCGGCCCAGGCCAGCGAGCTGTCCCAGCTGACCGGTGTGAAGTCGCCCCGCATCGACTTCCGGGTGGCCGATCTGTCGCGCCCGGAGGACCTGGCGAGCCTGTCGGTGCTGGCATCCGCCTGGGGCTGCAACGTGCTGGTGCACAACGCCGGTCTCGCGTCGTTCGGTCGCCTGCAGTCGCTCGATGCCCGCGACATCCAGGCCGTGGTGCAGACCAACCTGATCGCGCCCATGCTGCTGACGCAGGCGCTGCTGCCGCACCTGCTGGCCCAGACGACGGCCCAGGTGATCTGCGTCGGTTCGGTGCTCGGACGCCTGGGCCTGCCCGGTTTCAGCGCCTACAGCGCGAGCAAGTTCGGCCTGCGCGGTTTCGCCGAAGCCTTGCGCCGCGAGCTACAGGAGACGCCAGTGAAGGTGCAGTACCTCGGCCCGCGCAGCACGCGCACCGATTTCAACAACGAGGCGGTGGAGGCTTACAACCAGGCCACCGGCACCGCGATGGACAGCCCGCAGACCGTGGCGGTCGAGCTGCTGGCGCTGCTGGAGAGCGAAGCGGCCGAGCGGTTCGTTGGCTTCCCCGAGTCGCTGGCCGTGTGCCTCAACGGGCTTGCGCCCACCTGGCTCGATGCGGGCTTCAAGCGTCACAGCCGCGCGCTGCCCGCAGCCGCCACCACCGATCACCCTCCGGCGATCGCTCCGCTGAGCTCCCCCATTTGACGTGAAGGATCTGAAAATGTTTGATACCACCCAACCAACCCTCCAGGTCGGCGCGCTGCGCCGCCGTTTCCTGGGCGCCACGCTGTCGGCCCTGGCCTTGCTGGCGGTGCCCCTGGCGGCCAGCGCCGCCACTGTGGAAGAGTCGGTGCGCGAGCTCCAGCAAGCCTGGGAACAGGTCAACTACAAGATGCCGGCCAAGGAGCGCGAGAAGCGCTTTGAAGCCCTGGCGACCCGGGCGCACCAGGTGAGCGAGAGCTTCGCCGGTCGTGCCGAACCCCTGGTCTGGGAAGGCATCATCCTGAGTTCATGGGCGGGTGAAAAAGGCGGCCTCGGCGCGCTGCCGCTGGTGAAACAGGCCAAGGGCCTGTACGAGTCGGCGATCCAGATCGACGGTGCCGCGCTCGAGGGTTCGGCCTACAACAGCCTGGGCGTGCTGTATTACAAGGTGCCGGGCTGGCCGCTGGGATTTGGTGACAAGGCAAAGGCGCGCGAGCTGCTGCAGAAGGCGCTGACGATCAACCCCAAAGGTATCGATCCCAACTACTTCTACGCCGATTTCCTGGTGCAGACCGACGAGCCGCAGAAGGCCGTGCCCTACCTTGAAAAGGCGTTGCAGGCGCCTGGTCGCGCCGGCCGCCAGATCGCCGACGAAGGCCGCCGCGCCGAGATCGGCGCGCTGCTGGCCAAGGTCAAGGGCCAGTGATCTTCCAGGACCTGCGGCCCTTCGAAGACGCAGGTCAGAGGGCGGCGGCGCGCTGGTAGGTCACGAAGCTGAAGGGAAGACCGCTGGCGGCCACCTGGTCTTCGCGCTCGACGGCGGTCCACCCGGGGCCGAGTTCGGGGGCCAACGCGTCGCCTTCGAAGTCACTCGCGATCTCGGTCACGACCACGCTGGTGGCCAGGGGCAGCGCCTGCGCATAGACCTGCGCGCCCCCGATCACCCAGGCGTCGCTGCCGGGCGGGCATTGGTCGCGTGCGGCTTCCAGCGAGTGGGCGACGGCCGCACCTTCGGCCGCCCAGCCCGTGTCGCGCGTGACCACGATGTTGAGGCGCCCGGGCAGCGGCCGGAACTTCGGCGGCAGCGAATCCCAGGTCTTGCGGCCCATGATCACCGGGCAGCCCAGTGTGGTGCGTTTGAAGTGCGCCATGTCTTCGGGCAGGTGCCAGGGCAGGGCGTTGTCCTTGCCGATCACGCCATTGGCGGCGCGGGCGTAGATGAGGTGCAAACGGGCAGGCGTTGGGGCGGTGGTGTCAGGCATCCGTCGATTGTGCCGCGACGGGCCGCCGTCGCAACGCGCCCGGCGGCAACAGCACGCTGGCGATCGCCAGCATCACGAAACCCATGGCCAGCCAGTCCTGCCAGTGCGGCACCTCGCCGATGATGAAGGTGGCGCTCAGCGTGCCCACCAGCGGGATCGCCATCACGCTCATGGCGCTGGTGGCGGGCGGCAGGTCGCGTGCCATGCCGAACCAGATCAGTTGCGCGAAGCCGTAGTTGATCAGCACACCGTAGGCCAGGCTGACCCACATCATGGGCGTGAACGTGGCCGGCCGAGGCAGCGGCTCCAGCGACAAGGCCAGCACCCAGACCACGGCGCTGCCGAGCAACAGCATCCAGACCGTGACCACCAGCGGTGACAGGGTGAGGTGCGCACGGCGGAACATCAGCGTGCCCAATGCCCACGAAACGGCGGCGCCCAGCATCCAGGCGACGCCGGTCGGGCGCCCGGTGAGGCGCTGCAGCTCGTGCCACAGCAGCAGCCCCACGGCGATGCCCGCGCAGACCACCGCCAGCCGCACGCGCGGCGTCATGCGTTCGCCGAAAAAGGCCGCGCCGAACAGCACGGTGAAGATCGGCATGGTGAAACCCAGGATGGCCGCACGCCCCGAGGCCAGTTCCTGCACGCCGAAGATCGACAACGTGTGCCACCCCAGCACGTTGGGCAGGCCGAGCCAGACGATGGCCCACCATTCGCGTCCGGCCGGGCGCATGCGCTCGCCCATCGCCGCCACGTAGACGAACAGCCAGGCCGCGCCGAGCAGCATGGTGCTGGCGCGGAAATACAGCGGCGAGAGCTGCTGCAGCGAGAGCTTCATCATGGGCCAGTTGACGCCCCACATGAGCGTGAGGGCCAGCAGCGCCCAGAGCTGGCGGCGGGAGATCATGAGCCGGCGTAGGGCCGCCTCAAGCCGGCGGGCGCCCCCTCGGGGGGCAGCGTCCACACGCAGTGGGCAAGCGTGGGGGCCATTCCTAAACCGCGACCGGGGCCTTGATCGCCGGGTGGCACTCGTAGCCCACGACTTCGAAGTCTTCGTACTGGTAATCGAAGATGGAATCGGGCCGGCGCTTGATGTTGAGCGTCGGGTAGGCGAACGGCTGGCGGCTCAGCTGCAGTGCCACCTGTTCGCGGTGGTTGTCGTAGATGTGGCAGTCGCCGCCGGTCCAGATGAAGTCGCCGACATCCAGGTCGCACTGCTGCGCCACCATGTGGGTGAGCAGGGCGTAGCTGGCGATGTTGAAGGGCACGCCGAGGAAGATGTCGGCGCTGCGCTGGTAGAGCTGGCAGCTGAGTTTGCCGCGCCCGCCGGGTTCGGTGGCGGGGGCCACGTAGAACTGGAAGAACGCGTGACACGGCATGAGCGCCATCTTGTTCAGTTCGGCCACGTTCCAGGCGCTGACGATGATGCGGCGTGAATCGGGGTTGGTCCTGAGCGTCTGGATGACGTCGGCGATCTGGTCGATGTGGCCGCCGTCCGGCGTGGGCCAGCTGCGCCACTGAACGCCATAGACCGGGCCCAGGTCGCCGTCGGCGCGCGCCCATTCGTCCCAGATCGTGCAGCCGCGTTCCTGCAGCCATTTGACGTTGCTGTCACCGCGCAGGAACCACAGCAGCTCGACGATGATGGCCTTGAGGAACACCTTCTTGGTGGTCACCAGCGGGAAGCCTTCATTGAGGTCGAAGCGCATCTGGTGGCCGAACACGCTTTGGGTGCCGGTGCCGGTGCGGTCGCCTTTGTTCACGCCCTGGGTGAACACGTGGCGCATGAAATCTTCGTATTGCGAGCGCACAGGGCGCTGGGGGCTATGGTCGGTCATGGGACAGTTTCAGAGGCCAACGGGCAGGCGAAACCACGATTGTGCCCGCTCCGGATCATCCCTGCGCCTCGGTGGACCGCCATGCACTGGCGGGCTACGATGCGGCCTCGTCGCACCCGCCAATCGGAGACTCCGCCATGTCCTCACTGACCCTTTACACCAACCCCCAGTCCCGCGGCCGCATTGCGCACTGGATGATGGAGGAACTCGGCGAGCCGTACGAGACCGTCTGGCTCGACTACGGCAGCACCATGAAGGGGCCGGACTACCTGGCGATCAACCCCATGGGCAAGGTGCCGGCGCTGCGCCATGGGGACGCGGTGGTGACCGAGGCCGCGGCCATCTGCGCCTACCTGGGCGACCGTTTCCCGGAGAAAGGCCTGATCCCGCCGCCCGGTTCGCCTGCCCGGGCCGACTACTTTCGCTGGCTGTTCTTCGCCGCCGGGCCGCTGGAGCAGGCCGCGGTGGCGCGCTCGCTGGGCTGGGAAGTGCCCGAGGGCCGCAGCGCCATGGTCGGCTTCGGTTGTTACGCCGACACGATGAACGCGCTGGAACTCGGGCTGAAGAAGGGGCCATATGTGTGCGGTGAGCAGTTCACCGCGGCCGATGTCTACGTGGGGTCGAGCGTGGTCTGGGGCCTGATGTTCGGCACCATCGAGAAGCGGTCAGTGTTCGAGGCCTACGCCGCACGGGTGCAGGCGCGGCCGGCTTCGTTGCGCGCGTCAAAGCTCAACGAGGCGCGTCTGAAAGCCGTCTGAAGCCGCAGCGTTTCAGGTCAGCCGGTCGAGCTCGCGGGTCGCCCACAGCAGAGCGATCAGCAGCAGCACCACCACCGGCATCACCGCGCCAAGCCCGACCCAGGTGGCCAGCAGGCCAAACGCGGCCGGGATGACCGAGCCGCCCGCGTAGGCGGCCATCATCTGCCGGCCGATCACGGTGCGCGCCACGTCCGCCGGAAAGCGCCGCGCGGCTTCGTGCATCAGCGAGGGAAACACCGGTGCGCAGCCCAGCCCCATGAGCACCAGGCCCGCCAGTGACAGCAACGCCGGCAAGCCGGGCAAGGCGAACAAAGCAGCGCCCGCCAGGGCCAGTGTGGCCCCGAGGCGCACCAGCCGCCGGTTGCCCAGGCGTTCCGAAACCAGACCCACGCCGAAGCGCCCCAGGGTGATGGAGCCGAAATACACCGAGACCCAGAAACCCGCCTCGGCCAGGCTGATGCCCCGGTTGTTGACGAGAATGCTGGCCGCCCAGAGGCCGGTGCCCATCTCGGCGGCCACGTAAAACAGGAAACACAGCGGTGCCAGCCACAGGGCGCGGGTCACGACCGGCTTGAACACTACAGGCGGCTCGCCGTCCGCAATGACGTCGGTCGGGTGGCTGCGTTCACGTCCCCAGAGCGACAACGTGGCCCAGAGCAGCGCAGCCAGCGTGAGCTGGGCCAGCCCGAGAGTGAGCACGCCGCGGGTCCAGCCGCCCGGACTGGCCAGCGCCAGGCCCATCACGGCCGGGCCGGTGGTGGCGCCCACGCCCCAGAAACCGTGCAGCCAGTTCATGTGGCGCGACGAGTAGTGCGCGGCGACGAAGTGGTTCAGGCTGGCATCGACCGCGCCGCCGCCCGCGCCCAGCGGAATGCCCAGCAGCACCAGCCAGGCAAACGAGGGCGCGACGGAGAAGCCCACCAGGGCCAGCGCGGTCATCAGGCAACTGGCCGCGACCACCACACCGGTGCCCACCCGCGCGACGATGCGCCCGGCAAAGCCCGCGCTGAGCGCGGCGCAGACCGTCATGGTGAGGGTCAGCACGCCCAGGGCCGCCAGGGGCTGGCCCATGTCCGCGCGCATCGCCGGCCAGATCACGCCCATGACGGCGTCGGGCAGCCCCAGGCTGACGAACGACACGTAGACGATGGCGAGCAGGAGGAGGTGGACCAAGCGGCGGATTCCGGTGTGCAAAGAGGCCGGCGTGACCCGGTGCCAGGGTCAGTGCGGCAGCACGCGACCGGGGTTCAGCAGGTTCTGAGGGTCCAGCGCCTGTTTGATGGCGCGCATCAGGGCCAGTGCGACCGGGTCCTTGTAGTGCGGCAGCTTGTCGACCTTGAGGCTGCCCACGCCGTGTTCGGCGCTGATGGAGCCGTCAAAGCGGGCGACCGCGTCGAACACCAGGGTGTTCACGTGCGCTTCCTGCTCACGCAGGAAGGCCTTGGGGTCGCCGTCGGCGGGCGCCTGCACGTTGTAGTGCAGGTTGCCGTCGCCCAGGTGGCCGAAGTTGACCAGGCGCACGCCGGGGATCTCGCGCTCCAGCAGGGCGTCGGTCTCAGCGCAGAAAGCCGGGATGCTGGACACCGGGATGCTGATGTCGTGTTTGATGTTCAGGCCTTCTTCGGCCTGCGCCAGCGGGATGCTCTCGCGAATGTGCCAGAGCTGGTGCGCCTGTTGCAGGCTCTCGGCCACCACGGCGTCGCTCACCACGCCGTTCTCGAAAGCGGTTTCGAGCAGGCGCTCGAACTGCGCGCGCGCGTGTTCTTCGGATTCACTGTCGCTGTTTTCCAGCAAGACACAGTAGGGCGTGTCTTCCCAGAGCGGCACGCGCTGCTGCGGGAAGTGTTTGGCCACCAGGCTCAGCGCGAACTGACCCATGACTTCGAAGCCGGTCAGGCCCGCACCCAGGTGCTGGTGCGCCAGGCCCAGCAAGGCCACTGCCGATTCCAGACTGGGCACGGCGGCCCAGGCGGTGAGCTGCGCGGCGGGCAGCGGGTAGAGCTTCATGGTCGCCGCGGTGATGACGCCGAGCGTGCCCTCGCTGCCGACGAAGAGGTCGCGCAGGTCGTAGCCGGTGTTGTCCTTGCGTAGACCGGTCAGGCCGTGCCACACGTCGCCTTGCGCGGTGACCACTTCCAGGCCCAGGCAGAGGTCGCGCGCGTTGCCGTAACGCACCACCTGCGTGCCGCCGGCGTTGGTGGCGAGGTTGCCGCCGATGGTGCAGCTTCCTTCGGCTGCGAGCGAGAGCGGGAACAGGAAGCCGGCCTGTTCGGCGGCTTCCTGCAGCGCCTGCAGCACGCAGCCGGCATCGACCGTCATGGTGAGGTTGGCACCGTCGATGGCGCGCACCCGGTTCATGCGCGTGAGCGACAGCACGACCTGCGTGCCGCTGTCATCGGGCACCGAGCCCACCACCAGACCGGTGTTGCCGCCCTGCGGAACGATCGATGCGCCGGCCGCCGCACAGGCTTTCACCACCTCAGACACTTCGCCGGTGTTGCCAGGGCGCACCACGGCCAGTGCACGACCACGCGCGCGCTGGCGCCAGTCGTTTTCCCAGGCGCTCAGATCGGTGGTCGGGTCGTCGTGCGTGAGCACGTGGGGTGCTCCAACGATGGCCCGAAGTTGGTCAAGCAGCGCGTTCATGTGCGGGGTGTGGCAGCAGGGTTGACGGGATCGGCCGCGGCGCCGGTGGCGGCTGCGTGGCGGGCCTTGTCGGCGGCCACGGCTTCGTGGCCTGCTGCACGCTGGCGGATGCGCACATGCAGCGCGCAAGCCACGAACAGCGCCACACACAGCAGCACCTCGATGCCGGCCAGCACGGCTGAGAGGCCGCTGTCGCTGGTGGCACGCACCGCGCCTTCGGTGAAGTAGACCCACACCAGCAGGCTGAGCCAGCGGTAGGTGTACATGCGGTTCTTCAGCAGCCCGGCCAGTGGGATCGTGAGCGGCAGCACCTTGAGCACCAGCCAGGAACCGCCCGGGCGCAACGGCGCGAGCCAGAGTTCCCAGGCCAGGCAGAGCACGATCAGGCCGAGCAGGCTGCCCACGGCGAGCCAGCGGGTGAACGAGACGGCGGGCGAAGCGGGCGACGAAGGGGTGTGCAGGGCGGCGGGCATGGAGGGGGGAGGTTGGCGGGACAGCGGCACAGGAGGTGGCCCCCGAGGACAATCTGGGATGATACCGGGATGACCCTGAATGAGCGCCTGCGGGCGATGGAAACCTTTCTGCGCGAGCTGTGGGAAGACACGCTGAAATTTCCCTGGCGCAACACCGCCATCACGCTGCGCGAGCGCTTCCGCGAAGACCGCCTGGGCGTCACCGCTTCGAGCCTGACCTTCACCACCACCATCTCGCTGGTGCCGCTGTTCACCGTGGCGCTGGCGATCTTCAGCGCTTTCCCGATGTTCGCCCGCCTGCAGGTCACGCTGCAAGGCTGGCTGGTCAAGAGCCTGATCCCGGACAACATCGCCAAGCAGGTGCTCAGTTCGCTCAACCAGTTTGCGGCCAAGGCCGGGCAGATGGGCTGGGCCGGTGCGCTGGTGCTGCTGGTGACCGCGCTGGCGCTGATCCTTACCATCGACCGCAAGCTCAACGACATCTGGCGCGTGCGCCAGGCGCGCCCACTCACGCAGCGCATCCTGGTCTACTGGGCGGTGCTCACGCTGGGGCCGCTGTTGCTGGCCGCCAGTCTCACGGTCACCTCCTACGCCCTGACCGCTTCGCGCGGCATGGTCTCGGCGCTGCCGGGCGGCGTGAGCCTGCTGCTGGACACGGTGCAGTTTGCGCTGGTGGTGGGCGGCCTCGCGGCCTTGTACCGCTATGTGCCGAACACCCATGTGCGCTGGGGCCATGCGCTGATCGGTGGCCTGTTCGTGGCCAGCGGCCTGGAGCTGGCCAAGGAAGTGCTGGCCTGGTACCTCGCCCAGGTGCCGACGTATTCGGTGGTCTATGGCACCTTCGCCACGGTGCCGATCCTGCTGGTGTGGTTCTACGTGGCCTGGGTGATCGTGTTGCTGGGCGCGGTGGTGACGGCTTACTTGCCCAGCCTGCTCGCCGGCATTGCGCGGCGCGGCGACTCACCGGGATGGAGCTTCCAGCTCGCGCTGGAGGCGTTGGAACAGCTGCATCAGGCGCGGGGCGCGGCGCAGAAAGGGTGCAGCCTTGAACAACTGGCGCAAACGCTGCGCGTGGAGGCGCTGCAACTGGAGGAACCGGTGGCCACCCTCGTGGCGCTGGACTGGCTGGGGCGGCTCGACGAAGACGATGAACGTTACGTGTTGCTGATCGATCCGGCGCAGACGCCAGTGGCACCGCTGGCCGAGCGCCTGCTGTTGGCCCGAGAGGCCGGCACCAGCCGCTTCTGGGCCGAGAGCCGGCTGGGCGAACTTACGGTGGCTCAGGCGCTGGTGGTGCCGTCGGTGCCCTGAGCGGTGGTGAACGGCGCGTTCAGGAAGCCGCGAAACCGCGCCCGCCCGCCCCGCGTGGGCGTTTCGTTCAAACGGTAGTCCGGGAAGCGCTGCAGGAACCGACCAATGGCAATGCGCCCCTCCAGCCGCGCCAGACTCAGGCCCGCGCACTGGTGGATGCCGAAACCAAACGCCAGGTGTTTGTTGACAGCCCTCCGCAGGTCCAGCGTTTCGGGGGCAGGGAACTGCGCCGGATCGCGGTTGGCCGCGCCGATGCACAGGGTGACCAGCGCGCCCTCGGGCAGCACCACACCGCCGACCTGTGTGGCTTTCAGGGCCCGCCGGTTGCCGAGCTGGTTGGACGATTCGAAGCGCAGGAACTCATCCACCGCCAGCGTCAGCACCTGTTCCTGCGCGGCGGCATCGCTGGCCGTGGCCCGCAGATCGGTCAGCAACTGCGCCCGCGCCGCCGGGAACTCCTGCAGCAGGATCAGACCGTTGCCGATCAGGTTGGTGGTGGTCTCGTGGCCGGCGTTGAGCAGGAAGATGCAGTTCTGCAGCAGCTCGACCTCGCTGAGTTTTTCACCGTCGACCTCGCCCTGGATCAGGCGCGTGAGCACGTCGTGATCGGGGTCGCCGGGGTGCAGCCGCCGGTGCGCCACCAGCGTGCGCAGGTACACCAGCATCTCGCTCACGCTCTGGTTGCCCAGCGCGTGCTGGGCCGGTGTCACCACCGGTTCGAGCGCGCCCAGGATGGCGAGCGACCAGGCGCGCAGCGGCCCGCGGTCTTCATGCGGCACGCCGAGCAGGTTGCCGATGATCTCCACGGGAATGGCCGAGGCGAAATCTTCGATCAGGTCGCCGCCGCCCTGCGCTTCAAGCCGGTCCAGCAGGCTGTCGACCAGGGTCACCAGACCGGGCTCCATGTCGGCGATGGCACGGCGCGTGAGCGCGCCCATGATGAGCTTGCGCACGCGGGTGTGCAGCGGCGGGTCGTTGAACACCAGGCTGGTGGTGTGGTGCTCGAACAGCGGTGAATCCGCGCCGTACTTGGGCGCGAACTCCACGTGCTTGTCGGAACTGAAAGTGGCCGCGTCGCGGTACACCGCCACCAGGTCGGCGTAGCGGGTGAGGAACACCGAGCCGTCGGGCATGTGGCGCACCGGCTCGTGCTCGCGCAGCGCGGCGTAGACCGGGTAGGGGTTGGCCAGGAAGTCGGCTGGCAGGGTGCGCAGGTCGAAGGCGGTGGCGATCTCGTGCGCCCGCGCCGCGCTCAGGGGTGGGGTGATCTGGTCTTGAAACATGGTGCGGCCATTGTGGCGGCGGGTGGTGAAACGCGGGTGCTGGTTTTCCCGCCAGACCACACCGAAGTCAGGCCCGCCGCAATACCGGCGGTGTCGGGTCGGCGGTGGGGCGCTCCAGCATCTGGCGCGCGATCTCGCCGATGCGCGCCAGGGCCTGCATGGTGATGGCGTTCCAGGGGCCGGAGAAGTTCAGCCGCAGGCAGTTGCGGTAGCGGTCGGTGGCGGTGAACAGCTCGCCCGGGCCGAAGGTGATGCCTTCGCTGGCGCAGCGTTTGAAGAGGTCCATGCTGGCGATCGCCGGATGCAGCTCCAGCCAGAGCGTGTCGCCCGACGGCGGATTGCTCACCCGCGTTCCCGGGGGGAAATGGTGGGCGATCAGGTGCCGCGCCTCGTGGCGGCGTTGCCGCATGGACGCCGTGAGTCGGCGCAGGTGGGCTTCGTAGCTGCCCTGGGTCAGCAGATCGGCCAGTGCCTCCTCCAGCACCACGTTGGTGGCGGCGCCCTGCAGCCGCTTGTGGGTGGCGACGGCATCGCGCCAGCGACCGGCCTCGACCCAGCCCAGGCGGATCCCCGGCGTCAGTGTCTTCGCAAACGATCCGCAGACCATGACGTTGCCTTCGGTGTCCCAGGACTTGGCGGCTTTGCGCCGCTCGTCGCCGGACAACAGGTCGTTGAACACCACGTCTTCGATCAGGGGCACACGCCGCTGGGCCAGCAGCTTGACGAGCCGCTGTTTGGCCGCCAGCGGCATGACCGAGCCCAGCGGGTTGGACAACGTGGGCGCGGCCAGCACGGCCTTGACGGGTTGCGTGTCCAGCGCCAGTTCCAGCGCGGGCAGCGAGAGGCCGGTTGCCGGGTGGGTGGGAATCTCCAGCACCCGCAGGCCCAGGGATTCGATCAGGTCGAGGTAGCCAAAAAAAGTGGGCGACTCGAGCGCCACCACGTCCCCCGGTTGTGTGACCGCGCGCAGGCACAGGCTCACAGCCTGCGTGCAACTGGCGGTGATCACGATGTCATTGGCGTCCAGCGCGCAGCCCAACTGCAGGGCGCGCTGGGCGACCGCCTGACGCAGCGCGGGCCGTCCGGCATCGGCCTTGTTGTATTCGGTCAGGCTGTGCCGGTGCACCCGCGAAGCACGGCCGATGGCCACCCGCAGACGGTCCTCGTCAAACAGCTCGCTGCTTTGCGGGGTGAAACCACCAAACGTCGCCCGGTCGCCGGGCTGGTGCAGCATGGCGAAGGCCTCGGAACGGCTTTGCCGCTCCAGCAGAAAGCTGCGCTGGGGCGGTGCGCTCAGGCCGGGCTGGGCGATGCGCTGGGCGCGTTTCACGAAGTAGCCCGCCTTGGGGCGCGCCTGCGCGAGGCCCTGCTCTTCGAGCTGGCGGTAGGCCTGCATCGCGGTGGAGATGGACACGCCCTGCGCCAGCGCCGTGGCCCGCACAGACGGCAGGCGCTGACCGACCTTGAACGCACCGCTGTGGATCAGCTGCACCAGTGTCTGCGCGATCTGCTGGTACAGCGGCAGGGCGGGGACCGGTTCGACCGACGGGGCCGGACACAGCGCGAGCGTGGAAGGGGGCGCGGGCATGGCGTTTCCATGCTAACCGAGTAGCCAGCCCACACGAGGCGCCCAGGCGCGTTGGTGACCGGTACAGATGGGCCCCAAAGAGACCACACAGATGGTGCCAAAAGCGCGTCTGGTGCACACAAGCTGGGCGATCTGTGTGTCTGTTCCGGCAGGGCTCAAACAGGGACAGTGGAGCCTCATCCACAGGAGGCCCGCCATGCACCCCACCGCCCAAACCACCCGCTTGTTGCCGCGCCAGACGCGCATGATCGACGCCAGCGCCGGTATGCGCCTGCGGGTGGTCAGCGGTCATTTCTGGCTGACCCAGCCGAACGCCGCGCAGGACCTGTTTCTCGGCCCCGGCGCCAGCATCGACCTGTTGCAGGACTGGGTACTGATCGGCGCGGACGCGGGGCCCCGCCCGTCCGAGGACGCGCCGGCTTGCTACAGCGAGTACCTGCTGATGCCGCTGGTGGAGCCGGTGTCGCGCCATGGCTGGAGCGTCTCAGCCTGGCGCACATGGCGGCGATGGGCTCGGCAGGCTGTGGCGGCGACCCGCAACGCCTGGCCGAGCGCCTTCGCCAAATGAGCCTCAGCGGCACCGCAGGAAGTCGCGGATGGCGAACAGCGTGGCGTCGGGCGTTTCCGTCATCTGGTGGTGACCGACCGGCAGGTTCTCCATCCGCACGGCCTTGCCCGCCGCCTGGGCGGCCTTGATCAGACCCTGCGCGGCTCTGGGTTGTGTCATCTGGTCCTGGGCGCCGAGCAGGAACAGCACCGGGCAGGTGATGGCCGCGATGGCCTGCTCGCCATTCGCATACGTGTCGCAGGCCACGAAGCCGCGGTGGAACACATTCACCTTCGAGTTGCTGGCCAGCACCCGCCGGCCCAGCGCCATGCTCGCGCCGTAGACCCAGGTGCCGGGGCCGAGCGCCGAGGGCGGCGCGGCGAGGGTGGAGCGCGAGAACACGTTGACCATGGTCAGTGCCTTCATGGGCTCGTTCAGCGATGCCTCGATGAGTGCCGCCGATACCTTCATGGGGTAGGCCGTACCCACCAGCACCAGGTGGCTCACGCGGTCTTTCAGCCGGGACGCGGCTTCGAGCGCGATCAGCGAGCCCCAGCTGTGGCCGACCAGCGCCGCGGACGGCACACCCGCCGCGTCGAGCAGGGTGGCGATGAAGTCCGCGGCTTCTTCGACCGAAGAAGGCGCTTCACCGCCGCTCTTGCAATGCCCGGGCAGGTCGACCGCGAGCACGTTGAAGCCGTGGTTGGCGAGGTAGCGGGTCTGCAAAATCCAGACGCTGTGGTCGTTGAGAACGCCGTGGATGAAGACCACGGTGGGTTTGGCGGCATCGAAGGCTTTTCCACCGGTGTAGCAGTAGGTCTTGGCGCCGTTGACGGTGAGGTACATGGTCAGGCTCCTGCCTTTTCAGCGGCTTTCAGTGCGCGCTTGAGGTCGTCGATCAGGTCGTCCGGGTCTTCCAGGCCAATGGAGAGGCGGATCGTGCCGGGGCCGATGCCGGCACCGGCCAGCGCTTCGTCGCTCATGCGGAAGTGCGTGGTGCTGGCCGGGTGGATCACCAGCGAGCGGCAGTCACCCACGTTGGCCAGGTGGCTGAAGAGTTTGAGCGCCTCGATAAAGGCCTTGCCCTGTTCGCGCGAGCCCTTGATGTCGAAGCTGAACACCGCGCCCGCGCCTTTCGCACCGTGCTTCAGCAGCTTCTGCGCCAGCGCGTGGCTGGGGTGCGATTCCAGCAGCGGGTGGCCCACGCGGCCCACCAGCGGGTGGCCGGCGAGGAACTGAACCACCTTCTCGGTGTTGCTCATGTGGCGCTCCATGCGCAGCGACAGCGTCTCCAAACCTTGCAGGATCAGCCAGGCGCTGTGTGGACTCAGGCAGGCGCCGAAGTCCCGCAGGCCTTCGCGCCGCGCGCGCAGCAGGAAAGCGCCGACGGTGCTTTCTTCGCTGAAGGTCATGCCGTGGAAGCCGTCGTAGGGCTCGGTCAGTTCGGGGAATTGGCCGGAAGCGTCCCAGTCGAAGCTGCCGCCGTCCACCACCACGCCGCCGATCACGGTGCCGTGGCCGCTCAGGAACTTGGTGGCCGAGTGGTAGACCAGGTCGGCACCGTGCTCGAAAGGCTTGATGAGGTAGGGCGTGGTCAGCGTGCTGTCCACCAGCAGCGGCACCTTCGCTTCGTGCGCGATCTGCGCCACGGTCGGGATGTCCAGCACGTCCAGGCCCGGGTTGCCCACGGTTTCGCCAAAGAACAGCCGGGTGTTCGGCCGCACAGCGGCGCGCCAGCCGTCGATGTCGCCCGGTTTGACGAAGGTGGTCTCGATGCCGAAGCGGCGCAGTGTGTAGTGCAGCAGGTTCTGGCTGCCGCCGTAGAGCGCGGTGCTGGCGACGATGTGTGAACCCGCGCCCATGAGCGTGGCAATCGACAGGTGCAGCGCCGCTTGGCCGCTGGCGACCGAGATGGCGCCGATGCCGCCTTCGAGCGCCGCCATGCGCTGCTCGAACACCGCGTTGGTCGGGTTGCTGATGCGGCTGTAGACGTGGCCGGCGCGCTCCAGGTTGAACAGGGCCGCCGCGTGGTCGCTGGACTCGAAGACGAACGAGGTGGTGAGGTGGATGGGCACGGCGCGTGCGCCGGTGGCGTCGGGTGTGGCGCCGGCGTGCAGCGCCAGCGTGTCAAAGCCGGGGTCGGAATAACCGGGCATGGGGTCTGTCTCCTGTGTTGATGCAGCTCACCCGCAACGGGTTGTATGCAGTGGTTTTCGGGTTTATTGTGGGCTATATTCCCATGCATGCCAGACCGGCTGGCGACACCAAACATTCCGAGGAGAACGGCGATGAAAGTCAGTGACATCCTGCGCGTCAAGGGCGGAACCCTCTACACCTGCCACCCCGACGACACGCTGATTCAGTCGGCGGCCACGATGGCCGAGTTCGACATCGGTTCGCTGGCCGTCATGGAACACGGTGAGCTGGTGGGCATGTTGACCTTCCGGGAAGTGATCCACACGCTGGCCAAGAACAGCGGCGTGCTCGGTACCCGCGCGGTGCGCGCCGTGATGGACGATCACCCCATGAGCTGCACGCCCGAGACCGAGCTCGACGAAGTGCGCCCGCTCATGCTGGAGCGCCACACCCGTTACATGCCGGTGATGGACAACAAGATGCTCATGGGCGTGATCAGCTTCTACGACGTCGCCAAGGCCGTGGTCGACAGCCAGAACTTCGAGAACAAGATGCTCAAGGCCTACATCCGCGACTGGCCAGAAGACGAAACCGGCAAGACCGAGCCGAACTTTCCTTGATCGCGAATCCCTCCATGAAAAACGCCCCGCGAACCGGGGCGTTTTTCATGGCAGAGCCGTTCGCGCGAAATGCCTTCAGGTCAGAACACCGCGGGGCTGGCTTTGCCAGACCGCTGGTGTTGCCCCCAGCAGGGGGGTGACGCGCACAGCGCGGCGCGGGGGGTTACTGTGCCCCGTGGATGTGGTCGCGCACCCGCGGATAAATCTGCTGGTTCCACCGGCGCCCGCTGAACACCCCGTAGTGGCCCACGCCGGTCTGGATGTGGTGGGTCTTCAGGTAAGGGCGCACGTTCGGGCACAGGTCCTGAGCGGCCACCGTCTGGCCCACGGCGCAGATGTCGTCGCGTTCGCCTTCGACCGTCATCAGCGCCGTGCGGCGGATCGCGGCCGGGTTCACGGTGCGGCCCTGGTAGGTGAGCACGCCGCGCGGCAAGTCGTAGGTCTGGAACACCTTTTCCACCGTCTCCAGATAAAACTCGGCCGGCAGGTCGTTCACCGCCAGGTATTCCTCGTAGAAGTCCTGGATCGTCGCGGCCTCTTCGACCCGGCCGTGTTCCAGGTGGTCGTAGATGTTGCGGAACGACTGCTTGTGGCGCTCCGGGTTCATGCTGATGAAGGCCGAGAGCTGAACGAACCCCGGGTACACGCGGCGCATGAAGCCGGCGTGCGGCAGCGGCACGTGGCTGATCAGGTTCTTCTCGAACCAGGCGATCGGTTGGCTGGTGGCGAGCTTGTTGACCTCGGTCGGGTTGACGCGGCAGTCCACCGGACCGGCCATCAGCGTGAGGCTGCGCGGCTGGGCCGGGTTGTCGTCTTCGGCCATGACGGCCGTGGCGGCGAGCGCGGCCACGCAGGGCTGGCACACGGCGATCATGTGGCTGCCTTCGCCCACGGCTTCGGTGAAGCGCATCAGGTAGCTGATGTAGTCGTCCAGGCTGAAGCCGCCGTGCAGCAGCGAGACATCGCGCGCGTTGTGCCAGTCGGTGATGTAGACGTCGTGGTCCTGCAGCAGGGTGCGAGCGGTTTCGCGCAGCAGCGTGGCGAAGTGGCCCGAGAGCGGCGCGGCCAGCAGGACTTTGGGTTGTTCCGGCAGGCTGGGGTCGTCCTTGCGAAAACGCAGCAGGGCCCCGAAGGGCAGGGTGAGAACGGTTTCTTCAACCACCGGGATCTCGGTTTCGCCGACCGTTACCGAGTGGATGTTGTACGGCGGGCGCGAATGCGTGAGCCGCAGGCGCGACAGCACATCACAGGCGGCGGCCACCTTGCGCACCACCGTGCGCTCGGTCTTGTGGATCCAGAGCGATGCGCTCAGATGCTGGGCAGCCAGACGCAGCGGCGACACCAGGTCGGACTGGAGTTGGTAGGCCTGATACAGCATGAGGTTCTTTCCTGTTGGATGGGCTGTGTGCAGGCAAGGAACGGGCCAGAACCGCTGCACCCTGCTGGTGCGCCCGCGATGCACAAAGGTGGCACAGGGATTGCTGCATTCGTGGCACTCACGAGGAGCATTCCATGGTCAAAGCGGTTCTCACGATCAGCAGCAAGAATTACGGCGCCTGGGCCTTGCGCGGCTGGCTGATGGCCAAGCTGGCCAGGCTGGAGTTCACCGAGCACATCATTTCGCCCGACGACCCGGCCATGAAGGCCGAGATGCTGCTGCTCTCGGCCTCGATGCGCGTGCCCTCGCTGGACCACGACGGCGTGCACGTGTGGGACACGCTCGCTATTGGCGAATACCTCAACGAAATCAAGCCCAAGGCGGGGCTGCTGCCGG
Source organism: Betaproteobacteria bacterium HGW-Betaproteobacteria-9 (assembly GCA_002842215.1). Lineage (GTDB taxonomy): Bacteria > Pseudomonadota > Gammaproteobacteria > Burkholderiales > Burkholderiaceae_C > Hydrogenophaga. The sequence goes on from PHCC01000008.1 coordinate 127,246, forward strand.
CCGACCGCGCGGCGCGCGCGCACTGCCGCGCCATCTGCGGCGAGATGCATTCGGGCTTCAGTGCCATGCGCTCGTCGCTGCCCATGAACATCAAGGCGCATTTCCCGGGCTTCAAGCTCTGGTCGCGCGCGCAGACCGACATCGACCGCATCGAGATCATCTGGCAGGAATGCCTGGCCAAGTACGGTGGCCCGTTCCTGTTTGGCGCCAAGCCCTGCATCGCCGACGCGATGTTCGCGCCGGTGGTCACGCGCTTCATCACCTACGACGTGCCGCTTGATGAAGCCTGCGTGGCCTATTGCGACGCCATCGTGGCGCTGCCCGCCATGCAGGAATGGGTGGTCGCCGCAGAAGCCGAGCCCGACGAGATCGACGAACTCGACGCAGAGTTCTGAGTCAGGGTTCGGTCCATGGCGTCGGCTTCGGGATCTCGCAGACCGGCTCCACCGGCACCGACTTGAAATCCGCCGGAGAGACGATCTCCAGGTACTCCATGTCGGGGGAGTAGTCGAACAGGTAGTGGCGGATTCCGGGGCGCTGGTGCACCACGTCGCCGGCTTCCACCAGGGTCACCTGGTCTTCGTACATGAACTTGGCCCAGCCCTTGGTCATGATCACGATCTGGAAATCGGCCTCGTGGATGTGCCAGCCCGTGCCGCCGTCGGGCGGCAGGTTGGCTTTCACCAGGTGCGCGACCACCTTGCCGTGCGTGGCGGCGGCGATGCCCAGGTCGCGGTAGAGGAAAAAGTCGCGCAAACCGCCGCGAATGAACTCGGTTTCACCGGGTTTGACGTGGGAGAACAGGGTGGTGGTTCGGTCCAGCATGGGGCGCTCCTGGTCGGTGGCATGCAAGCGGATTGTTGCAATGCAGCACAAAGCATGAAGCGTTCCATTGGCCCGGCGCGGGGCGCTGCGGCCTGTCCGGCTCCCGGAGCGCACCAGATCAAGCTCTGCGGCACCGAAGCGGTGCTTCGCAGAGTGCCATGGCGTCCGCGTCAGGGTCGCGCGACCCGGATCTGCACGGCGGAGTTCTGATCCGCGGCGTAAACCAGGTTGGCGCCGCTGATGCCGGTGACGGACAGGGTGGTGTTGGCCACCCTCTTGCGCGACAGAGCGGAGCTGATCAGCGTGCAGGCGCCCGTGCTGGTGGTCACGCAGCTCTTGGCTCCTCCAGGGTTGAAGCTGCCGCCGACGGTGGCATAGGGGACCGCGTTGCCCACGCTGTCGCGCACGCGCACTTCAACCTGTGCCACCCAGTTGGCTTTGCCCGACAGCACGGCGTTGCCAGTCAACGAAGCGACCGATACCGTGACCGTGGCGGGTGCCTGGGGTGCGCCGTTGGCCAGCGCATACAGCAGGCGGTTGGGCGAGCCGGTGCCGGCCGATACCACTTTGTTCAACGACGCGTTCTCGGTCAGGAAGCTGCCCACCATGACAGGTGTGGCCTGAGGGTTGGAGGCGAGTACCAGCGCGGCCGCACCGGCCACGTGCGGTGACGCCATGGACGTGCCGCTGATGGTGTTGGTGGCGGCGGGGCCGGTGTACCAGGCCGAGGTGATGCCCGAGCCAGGCGCAAACAGGTCCAGGCAGGTGCCGTAGTTGGAGTAGCTGGCGCGAGCGTCGTTGCTGCCGGTGGCGCCTACGGTCAGCGCGCTGGGCTCGGAGGCCGGGGAGGCGGTGCAGGCGTCCGTGGCCGAGTTGCCGGCCGCCACCACCACGATTACGCCCTTGGCCACGGCACCGGCCACCGCCGCGTTCACGGTTTTGGAATAGCCACCGCCGAGCGAGAGGTTGGCCACCGCCGGGCGCAGGGCGGTTTGGGCGGCGACCCAGTCCAGGCCCGCGATGACGCCGCTCCAGGAACCGCTGCCGGCGCAGTCCAGCACGCGCACGGGCACCAGGTTCACCCGCTTGGCCACGCCCCACTGCGCGCCGCCGATGGTGCCGGCCACATGGGTGCCGTGACCGTTGCAGTCGGACGTGCCGAATCCGTCGTTGATCGCGGTCATGCCGGGGCCGACCCGGCCGCCGAAGTCCTGGTGGCTGGCCAGGATGCCGGTGTCGACTACGAATGCCTGTACCTCACCAGACTGGTATTGGTACAGGTACTGGCTGCTCAAGGGCAGGTCCACCTGGTCGATGCGGTCCAGCCCCCAGGTGGCGCTGTTTTGCGCCAGCGGCGGGGAAATGGCTGTTTCACTGGCTTGCACGGTGGCGTCGGCCTCCACGCGCTCCACGTTGGGGTTGTTGCGCAGCGCCGCCAGCGCGGTGGTGGCTTTGGCGGGCAATCGGACGGAAAAGCCCTTGATCGCGTGGCTGTAGCTGTTCAGAAGCCGCCCACCGCTCTGGCGTGCCAGTTCCGATGCCAGCGCGCCCGGGTTGTTGGTCTGCGCCCGAAAGGTCACGATGTACTGGTTGGTGATCGGCTTCGAAACAAACGGGCGCGGGGCGGACTGGGCCATGGCCGGACCCTGGGTCAGGCTCAGTGCCGCCAGCACGGACAAGCCCAGAGTGCGGATGAAGCGGGTAGGGCGTTGGTGGTTCATGGAGCTCCAATGGGTGGGACGGTTTTGTGCGGGCGCGCGGCACCCTGTGAATACACAGGCTGCCTTTGGTTATCGGACAGCGGGCGCCAGACTTGAGGCCGCAGGGGGTAGGCAGGTCTGGGATAATCCGGGCCCATGAGCGGCAACACCTTCGGCACCCTGTTTTGCGTCACCAACTTCGGTGAATCCCACGGCCCGGCCATTGGCTGCGTGATCGACGGCTGCCCGCCCGGCATGGCCTTGGCTGAGGCCGACATCCAGGCCGACCTGGACCGCCGTCGCCCCGGCACATCGAAGTTCGTCACCCAGCGCAACGAGCCCGACGCGGTCGAAATTCTCAGCGGCGTGTACGAAGGCAAAACCACCGGCACGCCGATTGCCCTGCTGATCCGCAACACCGACCAGCGCAGCAAGGACTACGGCAACATCCTGCAGACTTTCCGCCCCGGCCACGCCGACTACACCTACTGGCAGAAGTTTGGCATCCGCGATCCGCGCGGTGGTGGCCGCAGCTCGGCGCGCCTGACCGCGCCCACCGTGGCGGCCGGCGCCGTGGCCAAGAAGTGGTTGAAGGAAAAATACGGCACCACCTTCCACGCCTGCATGACGCAGGTGGGCGACGTGGCCGTCGGCTTCGAGAGCTGGGACCACGTGCCGAACAACCCGTTCTTCGCGCCCGTGGCCGATGTCTCTGCCATCGAAACCTTCATGAACGAGTTGCGCAAGAGCGGTGACTCCTGCGGCGCGCGCCTGCGCGTGGTGGCGCAGAACATGCCGGTGGGCCTGGGCCAGCCGCTGTACGACAAGCTGGATGCCGACATCGCCTACGCGATGATGGGTCTGAACGCCGTGAAGGGTGTGGAGATCGGCGCCGGTTTCGCCTGCGTCAGCGACCGTGGCAGCACGCACGGCGACTCGCTCACCCCCGGCGGCTTCGTGGGCAACAAGGCCGGAGGCACACTCGGCGGCATCAGCACCGGGCAAGACCTAGACGTGTCGATCGCCATCAAACCCACCAGCTCGATCCTGATCCCGCGCGACAGCATCGACGTGGCCGGTGCCCCCACCGAAGTCATCACCAAGGGCCGCCACGACCCCTGCGTCGGCATCCGCGCCGCGCCCATCATGGAAGCGCTGCTCGCGCTGGTGGTGATGGACCACGCGCTGCGGCACCGCGCGCAGTGTGGCGATGTGAAGGTCGGGACACCGGACATCGCAGCCGCATCCCGTGCCTGAGCAGCGCAAGCAGCTTCTTCCTTTCGCCGCCCTGTCCGCGAGTTACTTCGCGCACATCGGCTTCTTCAACCCCTACCTGCCGCTCTGGCTGAAAGAGCTGGGTTTCGGGCTCATCGCCATCAGCGTGCTGACCTCGGTGCAGTCGGCCACGCGCCTGTTCGCGCCCTACGCCTGGGGCACGCTGAGCGACCGCACGGGTGAGCGCGTGAAATTGCTGCGCTACGGCGCCACGGTGGCGCTGCTGCTCTCCATCGGGCTGTGGTTCCCGCTCGGCGGCGTGGCGCTGTTCATCGTGCTGCTGCTCATGTTCACCCACACCAGCGCCATGATGCCCATGAGCGAGGCCGCGCTGGCGCACCTGGTGAGCCAGGGCGGCGCGTTCGACGCCAGGCGCTACGGCCGCGTGCGGCTCTGGGGCTCGCTGGGTTTTCTGCTCACGGTGGTGGTGGCGGGCTGGTGGTTCGAGCGTTTCGGCATGGGTCATTTCCCGGCCTGGACGCTGGGCACGCTCGCCGCGGTGACCGCCAGCGTCTGGTTGCTGCCCGACTTCAAGGAAACCGCCCACCATGAGGACGACCACCCCGACATGTGGCCCGTGTTGCGGCAGCCGCCGGTGCGCTGGTTCTTTGCGGCCGTGTTCTTCCATGTGCTCGCCCACATCTTCATCTACGTCTTCTTTTCGCTCTACCTCGATTCGCTGGGCTACAGCAAGACGGTGATCGGCCTCCTGTGGGCGGTGTCGGTGGTGATCGAGATCGGCTGGTTCTTCACCCAGGGGCGCTGGCTGCCGCTCATGTCGCTCACTGGCTGGCTGGCGCTGGCCGCGGGCCTAATGGCCCTGCGCATGGGGCTCACCGCCGGCCTGCCGCTGGTGTGGCCGTTGCTCTTGCTGGCGCAGGCGCTGCACGCCATCACCTTCGCCGCGCACCATTCGGTTTGCATTGCGCTGCTCTCGCACCATTTCCCGGGCCGGCTGCGCGGACGCGGCCAGGCGCTCTACACCGTGATCGGCTACGGCTTGCCGGGGGTCATGGGTGGGCTGGGTGGCGGACTGCTCAGTTCGACCTTCGGCCTGGCCAGCGTGTTCTGGCTCTCGGCCGTGTGTGCGCTGGTGGCCACAGGCTGCGCGCTGCGGCTGCGCGCGCTGGAGCACCGGTCCTAGAGTGGTGTTGCGCGCTATCCGGCACTTAAAACCGCGCCTTTTGGGCCATGGCTGCGTTTTCCTGGTGCAGCTGGCCGACTTCATGTGGCAGGAAACCAAGACCTTTGAAGAGCGCATGGCCACCGCGCGCACCTTCCGCGTGTTCCCTGGCGAAGGCGTGCACAACGAGCAACTCGTGGACCTCGTGCTCAAGCTCGACCGCCTGGGTTATGACGGCGACTACAGCTTTGAAGCCTTCAACGACGACCACCAGCAGATGCCGCTGCCCATGGTGGCCGAACGCGGCCGCCGCTCGGCGCTCTGGCTGGCCGAAGACGTGCTGCGCCGCTCGGTGCCGCTGCCGAACCAGATGCGGCTGAAATCGCTGATGAACTGAGCGCGGGCGGGGGCTTGTGTCCCCACAGCGTTCGTTGACCTTCAACCCGATCAGGAGACCACATGCCCACACGCGGACAGGCCCAACTGGCCATCTGGAGCGACATCGAGCCCGAACTGGATCATGCCCATCCTGCAGAACTTCGCGCGCGGTGGCGGGCCGGTGGTGGCCCGCGCGGGCCTGGGTTGCGGTGCGGTGGCGTTGCCGTTGCGCCTGGACCTGGAAACCGCTGGCTTGCGGGACGGGGGCGTGCAAAGGGCGCTGGTGGAGCGGATCGCCAGGCTGGACGCGGTGGCGCAGGTCTGGCTGCTGCGGGCGGAACGGGCGTCGGCAGACCTGCCAGACCGGCAGGTGTTCGCGGCCTGCTTCCCGCTGGACCGGCGTCTGGCGGGACTGTCCTGAGGCCCCAGATTAGCGGATGGGCCGGGCTCGACGGTTCGCACCGGAACGACCGCCCCAGAGGCGTGTGTTCATGGGACGCTCTGGCAGCCACCCTGGAGCAGGTAGTCGGGAAAGCGGGGGCTGAACAGGCTGGCCGGGTGGTCCGTCATGTCCGTGATCTCGCGCCGGAGCACTTCAATTTCCCGGTCCGTCATCCACGCCTGGGGTTTGTGGAGGGTTTCCATCGTCGGGTATCGGGCGTGGGCGGCATCGCCGAGCAAGGCCAGCAGTAAGGTGGTCCCTCGGCTCAACTGGGCGGCGCGCAGGCTGCTGTCGGTGGCCGCATAACGGTGCCAGAGGGCCATCTCGACCAGGGTCGGGGTGTCTTCGGCGCGCACGGGCAAGCGACAGAACACACGCGCAGCGGTTTTGAAGGTCACCTGGAAAGACGGCAGGCCTGGCATCGCGTGACCCGTGCCGGCCAACTGCATCTCCTTTTCCAGTGCCCGGCAGATCACCTGCGCACGCTCGCTCTTTTCGCTGGTGCATTTCAGGTCCCGCTGCCAGAGCGATCCCCCCGCTTGCGCGCCGCCGCTGACCAGGGCCAGCAGGCACAGGGTGGCGGTGGATGCCGGGCTCGCGCGCATGCCCGGCATTGTCGCCTCGCCCGGCGGCGCTCCGTCCCCGGGCAGACCTTCCGCCCAGGTCGTGTGCGGTGTTCAGCCCCGCGCTTCTTCGCCCAGCCGCCCGTCGCGGAAATCGTTCAAAGCCTGGTAGATCTCATCCTTCGTGTTCATCACGAACGGGCCGTACTGCGCGATCGGTTCTTTCAGCGGGCGCCCGGCGATCAGCAGGGCTTTCGCGTCGCTGCTCGCTTCGATCACCACACCATCGGCGCCGGCATCGTTGGCCAGCAGGGCCATGCGCTGCACCGGCACACGTTGGCCACCGATCTTGACCTCGCCGCGGTACACGTAGACGAAGGCGTTGTGGTCGGCGGGCAGGGCCTGCGCGAACGACGCCCCGGCCTGGAAGTGCAGGTCTAGGTACACCGGCGCGGTGGCGTCGCGGGTCACGACGCCGCCCACGCCATGGCTTTCACCCGCGATCACGGTCACGCTCACGCCTTCGGGCGTGGTGAACTGGGGCAGCTCGGCGTTCTTGAAATCGCGGTACCAGGGCGTGTTCATCTTGTCGCGCCCGGGCAGGTTCAGCCAGAGCTGGAAGCCTTCCATCACGCCCGCTTCCTGTTGCGGAATCTCGGAATGGATCACGCCCTTGCCGGCGGTCATCCACTGCACGCCGCCGTTCTCCAGCAGGCCCTCGTGGCCCGCGCTGTCGCGGTGCAGCATGCGGCCGGCGATCATGTAGGTGATGGTCTCGAAGCCGCGGTGCGGGTGGTCGGGAAAACCGGCGATGTAGTCGTCGGGGTTGTCGCTGCCGAAGGCATCGAGCATCAGGAATGGGTCCAGCCGGCGCTGCAGGTCTTGCGTGAGCACGCGGGTGAGCTTGACGCCCGCGCCGTCGGACGTGGGCTGACCCGCGATCAGCCGCTCCACGCGGCGTGGTTGAAGGACGCTGGGGGTGGTGAGGGTCGTGGTCATGGCAGTCTCCTTGTGAAACGGGGCGGGGTGAACATCTCCGAAGCGCAGCGCCCCCAACCCAGAACGCGGCGGAACCGGCTTTGCCGGGCCGCTCGCGTTGCCCCCTGGAGGGGGTCGCGCGCAGCGCGGCGGGGGGGTGTCAGATCAGGCCAATGCTGCCTGCAGATCGGCCTCGGCTTGTGCAAAGCCCTTGGCGGAGGCTTCCGGGCCCATGGCCAGGCCTTCGGCGTAGATGAAGCGCACGTCGGTCAGGCCCAGGAAACCCAGCACGGCCTTCAGGTACGGCACCTGTGAGTCGTTCGGCGTGTCGCGGTACAGGCCGCCGCGCGCCAGGGCCACGTACACGGTCTTGCCCTGGAGCAGACCTTCGGGGCCGCTCGCGGTGTAGCGGAAGGTGGTGCCGGCGCGGGCGATGGCGTCGATCCAGGCCTTGAGCTGCACCGGCACGCCGAAGTTGTACATGGGCACGCCCAGCACGATGGTGTCGTGCGCCTGGATTTCGGCGATCAGCGCGTCGTCCAGCGCCACACGGGCGGCCTGCTCAGGGGTGCGCTGCTCGGCCGGGGTGAAGAGGGCGCCCAGGGCGGCTTCGTCCAGCACCGGGTGCGGCGTCACGGCCAGGTCGCGCAGGGTGAACCTGGCGGCGGGGTGGGCGGCCTTCAGGCGCTCCACCACGCTGTTGGCGACCTTGGTGGAGTTGGCGCCTTCGCGGCGGGCACTGGCGTTGATCTGCAGGATGTTCATGGTGGTTTCCTTGAAAAGAGTGATTCGATGGGTGTAATTTAAGGCGCATCAATCACCTTGAAAATTCCTTGAAATGGATATGATTGTTGCCATGATGGAACAATCAAGGGCCGAGGTCGACATCGACCCCAACGACCTGCTGATCTTTGCCCGCGTGGCTGAGCTGGGCAGCTTCAGCCGCGCGGCCGAGCGCCTGGGCCTGCCCAAATCCACCGTCTCGCGCCGGCTGGCCGCGCTGGAGCAGCGCATGGGCGAGCGCCTGCTGCTGCGCACCACCCGCCGCCAGACCCTCACCGAATTCGGCCTGCAGCTGCTGGAACACGCGCGCCAGGTGGTGGCCGAGGTGGAGGCCGTGAGCGTGCTGCGCGAGCGGCGCCAGGCCGTGCCGAGCGGGCGGCTGCGCGTGTCCATGCCGAGCGACTTTGCCAACCTGCTGCTGGCCGACAGCCTGGCCGCGTTCATGGCGCTGCACCCCGCCATCTCGTTGGAGCTCGACCTCTCGCCCCGGCGGGTGGACCTGCTGGGCGAGGGCTTTGACGTGGTCGTGCGCATGGGTGACCTGGCCGACGATGCGCTGCTGGTGGCCAGCAAGCTGGCGGTGTTCACCCAAGGCCTGTATGCCTCGCCCGACTACCTGGCCGAACACGGCGACCCGCACAGCCCGGACGACCTGGCCCGCCACACCGCCGTGCGCCTGATGCGCGGCAATGGCGAGGCCGCAGGCTGGACGCTGCTGCAAGGCGAGCAGCGCTGGGACGGCGTGCCCGTGGGCCGCATGAGCGCGAACTCGCCCGAGATGCTGATGCGCCTGGCCCGGGCCGGTGCCGGCATCGCGGCCCTGCCCGACGCCTTTGCGCAGGCCGGTGTGCGCGAGGGGGCTTTGCGGCGTGTGTTGCCGGCCTGGTGCCTGCCCAGCAGCACCGCCTGGGCGGTGTACCCGGGGCGCAAGCTCATGCCGGCCAAGACACGTGCGTTTGTCGACATGCTGCAGGTGGCGCTGCGTGGTTGCAGCGAGCAGCCGGCGCCAAGGCCTGAGTTGCACCACGTCCACTAAACTCATGCACCCCGGTCAGCACACAACACAAGGAACTCCCCATGGGCGCGCAGTGGAAAGCAAAACACAAGGATCTGGCCGCCAACGCCAAGGGCAAGCTGTTCGGCAAGCTGGTGAAAGACATCATGATCGCCGCGCGCAACGGCGCCGACCCGGCGGCCAACGCCCGCCTGCGGCTGGTGGTGGAGCAGGCGCGCAAAGTCTCCATGCCCAAGGACACGCTGGACCGCGCCATCAAGAAGGGCGCGGGCCTCACGGGCGAGGCGGTGAACTACGAGCACGTGATCTATGAAGGTTTCGCGCCGCACCGCGTGCCGGTGATGGTGGAGTGCCTGACCGACAACGTGAACCGCGCCGCCTCCGACATGCGCGTGCTGTTCCGCAAGGGTCAGCTCGGCACCAGCGGCTCGGTGTCCTGGGACTTTGACCACGTCGGCATCATCGAAGCCGAGGCTGCTGCGAAGGATGCGGATGCCGAGCTGGCAGCCATCGAAGCCGGTGCGCAGGACTTCGAACCCGCTGACGAAGAAGGCGTGTGTGTCTTTCTCACCGACCCGACCGACCTTGACCTCGTGAGCCGCGCGCTGCCCGCACAGGGCTTCACCGTGCTGTCGACCAAGCTGGGCTACAAGCCCAAGAACCCCGTCGACCCGGCCAGCCTGAGCGCCGAGGCGCTGGAAGAAGTGGAAGCCTTCCTGGCCGCGCTGGACGACAACGAAGATGTGCAGAACGTCTTCGCCGGTCTCGGCGGCTGACACCGATTTGCCTTCAAAGCGATAACTGCGTTGCTCAGCCTTGCCGTGCTACAGCACTGTCTGCGGCTGCGCGCCTTGTTCTCCCTTTGAATGCAAACCGGTGTGGGGCGCTGTTCACCGGGACACCAGCGAAGCCCACTGCCACAGCGCGAACCCCGCCAGCAAGCCGGCCGAGCCGCGGTTGATGCGGCCGCGCCAGGCCGGCGTGAAGCGACTGCGCTGGTGCGCGATCAGCGCCGTGAGCAGCAGCCACCAGGCGGCCGAACCCGCCAGCACACCGGCCACCATCCACAACGGCGAAGGCGCCGTCGGCAGGCTACCGCCGAGCGAGCCGAACACCGCGATGAAGGACACGATGGTCGCCGGGTTGGCCAGGGTCAGCAGGAAAGTGCCCGCCGCCAGCCCGAGCAGGTTGCGCGCGTCGCGCGCCGGGGCGACCGCGTCGGTCACGGGCGCGCGCCAGGTGCGCCAGGCCAGCACCAGCAAGATCGCGCCGCCGCCCAGCGCCAGCGGCGTTTTGGCCTCGATCAGGGCATGGATCAGCCAGCTCACGCCAAACGCCCCGATCGCGCCGTACAAGGCGTCGGCCACCGCCGCGCCCATGCCGGTGGCCAGCCCGGCGGCCAGGCCGCGCTCCAGCGTGCGCTGCATGGTCAGCAGACCGATGGGGCCGACCGGTGCGGCGATCAGCAGGCCGATCAGGGCGGCCTTGAAGAAGACGGTGAGCGATGTGGCATCCATGCCCCGATGCTAAAGCGGTGATCTGATGGGGAGAATCACGAAAATTAGGCCATGTGGCTGTTTTTCGATAGATTCTTAGGCTTCATCGGCAACAGGAAACAGATCATGGAAGTGGACGACAAGGCCTGGCGGTTGCTGTCCGCCTTGCAGACCGATGGCCGTGCCTCGCTCAAGGAACTGGCCGCGGCGGTCGGCCTGTCGGTACCGGCCACGCTGGAACGGCTGCGGCGCCTGCAGGAGGCGGGCGTGGTGCGCGGTGTGCACGCCGACATCGACCCCGCCAAGGTGGGCTACGGCGTGCGCGCCATCGTTGGCATCAACGTGCCGCAACCGGGCAAGAAAGCGTTGATCGACAAGCTGCGCGCCTCGGCGCGGGTGCTGGAGTGCCACCACGTCAGCGGCGAGGACTCGTATGTGTTGCAGGTCGTGGCCTTCGACCTGCCCGATCTGGAGCGCTTTCTCGGCGACATCAACGGCTACGGCGAGACCCGCACCTCCATCGTGTTCTCGACACCGATCCCGCGCCGCGGCGTGCTCAGGCCTGTGGACGCCTGAGTTCAGCCCATTGAGTGCGGCTAGCGGCTGGCGGTCGACAGCGTCAGGTCCATCGGCCCGTACCAGGCGGTGACCGAGTCGCCCGAGTTGTTGGTGTCGCTCATCAGGCCCAGGCCGACCAGCGGGCCCGGGGCTTCGCCGAATGCCCGACGGAAGTCGGCTTCGATGTCGCGGTCAAAGTCCACCCACTGGTTGAGCCGGTCTGGCCCGGACTCGACCACGATCTGGCGGATGCGGTCGGTGTAGGGGTTGGGGATCACGGTGCCCGCGGGGTAACGGCTGTCCCAGACGTACATGATCGACGCGAACGGCAAGGGCTTGCCCGCGATCAGGCTGGACAGCTCGGACACCAGGTGGTCGCGCGCGCGCCAGTGGGTGCTGCGGTCGCCCTCGAAGCTCAGGATCATGCGCACCACGGCGTCGTCTTCACCCTTTTCACGCAGGTCGAACTTCGGGTTCAGCGCCGGCACGAACCACGAAAACCGGATGCGCTTGGGCATGGCACCGGGCGGCGGCTTCAGGGGCAGGCTCAGCGTGCTGTTGGCGCCCTCGGCCCGGGCCATCACGGCGGGTCGGCCTGCGTGTTCGGTGGCGCTGTAGTGCGTCGGCCGGCGGCTGGCGTAGGTCTGGTGCTCCCAGTGTGTGCCGGGCACCAGGCCCTCGATCCGGTTCCGGTTCTGCCAGTCCGTGCCATCGAGCACCACCGGCGGCACCGGCGCACGGCGGCTGCTTTCTTCCGGCTCGTCGGCCTCGGCTACATCTGTGGATGTCGGCGCAGGTGCGGCGCAGGCGGCGAGCAGGGCGCACAGCAGCAGCGGCGTGCAACGGGACCTGAGCAACGAGGGGCGGGACATGATTGAAAGCATGGTGATCGGCGGTCTGGGCCCGGCCGGGTGCCAGGGCAAAAAATTCGGGCCTATTGTGCCGCGCCCCGGCTTAAGCAAGGCTTGCACGACGGGTGCACTTGCCTACGGTTACGCCTGTCGTGACCTGTTACGCCGAGGCGTCGCCGCCCTGGGCGCGCTCGTTCATGCTTTGGCGTCCAGCAGCGCGCCCAGCACGCGGTCCTGCGTTTCGACCGTGCGCAGGTTGGCGGCAAAGCTGTAGACGCTCATGCGCTGCGCGACCATGTCTTCGGCCAGATGGTCGAAGTCACCTCCGCCCGCCGAAGCGGTCCCGGACGCGCGCCCGGTCTGCGCGTCCACACCGCCCAGGCCGGGCTGGGCCGATTGCGTCACCACCTGACGCTGGAAACCCGGCGTCAACGCGTTGGCCACGTTGTGCGCGCTCGTGTCCAGCCGCTGCTGCGCGGCGCGCATGCCGCTCAGGCCGATGGTGGCGGCAGAAGAACCAGAGAGGGCAGAGAGGGACATGGTGGGTGGGCAACGCGGGTCGGTGAACGGGGCTTCAACGGCTTGTATCGGCGGCACGCGGGAGGCCTTGAGCGCGAGGAAGCCGGCTGCCGACCGGTGGTGCCAGGGCGGGGCAGGGCACTGGCGTTCGGGTGGCGGCAGGTCTATGCTCATGGACTGGCTGACGATGCCCCGGATTGCCATTCTGAGGCGGGCGCAGCCAGGTCTCGTGAAAGGAGTGCATATGCTCAGCAACGCTTCTGTGACCACGATGCTGCCCGTGAAAGACATGGCCCGGGCCCGGACGTTCTATGAACGCTGCCTGGGGTTGACGCCCGGCGACTTCCGGCCCGATGGCAAGTTCGAGTATGCGGTCGGTGGCAGCACGCTCGCCCTGTTCCCCAAACCCGAGGGGACCAAGGCCGAACACACGGCCATCAGCTTCCGGGTGCCCGACATCGCCGCGAGCATCGCCGAACTGAAGCAGGCCGGCGTGGTTTTCGAAGACTACGACCTGCCCGACTTCAAGACCGTGAACCACGTTTGTGTGCTCGGTTCGGAGAAGGCGGCCTGGTTCAAGGACACCGAGGGCAACTTCCTCTGCCTGCACGAGGACCTGGCGTAGGTCGTCGCGAACCGTCACGAACCGGAGGCGGTGCTGCGGCATCCCTCCGAGCGCCTTCCCGGCGTTCCTCTACTGTTGGGGGCGCTTCGTTCACGACCTGCCGCTGCAGCCCTCGATGAGCGCGTACTTCTTCGCCGCCCGCACATCGGCCGAAACCGGGGCCGCGATGTGTGCCGAATTCCCGATGCGCACTTTTTTTGTCGGTGGGCTGTGCGCCATCGCGGCAGGGCTGCAGCTGTACAAGGGGCCCACGCGGCGCGAGAACACGCTGCTGAACACCGCAGCCATTTGCGCGCTGTTGGTCGCTGTCTATCCGGAGCGCATCACCGGGAAGGATCTCGACGGCGACGACCGTGTCATGCAACTCGTCAAGGTCTGCCCCGCCGTGCTGGAATGGGCCGGACGGCAGCCCGTTCAGGCGTGCCTAACGCGTGCTGGCCGCGCTGATGTTCCTCGGGCAGATGTCGGCCGATTCCAGTCCGCCGATCGACAGGAAATTCGCCACGTCATTGACCGGTTCCAGCGTACAGCCGCCGCAGGCCGATCTTCACTTGAAGGTACCGGTTCTTCAACGCAGTCGTTCAAGGAATCTCGGTGCTGGTCAGTGTCCGACGCAGACCGAGCGAGGTCAGATCAAAAAGCACGGCCATGGTCGGGGTGGTGTGAATGGTCATCGGGTGTGAGGGAGCGCGAGGTTTCGATGCCACGAGGCCAGAGTTCAGCCGTTTGCGATGCGGCTGACCAGGGCCTGGGTGAATTCTGCCGTGCTCGCCTTGCCACCCAGATCGCCGGTTCGAACCTTGTCGATGTTCAGCGTCGCGTCGAGCGCCTGGCGCAAGGTTGTGGCCTTTTCTGTGAGCTGGACGTGGTCCAGCATCATCGCGGCAGCAAGCAACAGGGCGGTGGGGTTGGCGATCCCCTTGCCGGCGATGTCCGGCGCTGAACCGTGAACCGCTTCGAAGATGGCAGCGTCTGCACCGATGTTGGCGCCCGGCGCCATGCCGAGCCCTCCGACCAGACCAGCGACCAGATCAGACAGGATGTCGCCGAACAGGTTGGTGGTGACCAGCATGTCGAACTGCCACGGGTTGAGCACCAGTTTCATCGCACAGGCATCGACGATGACGGTGTCGAGTTCGAACTGGCCCTTGTACTTGCGTTCGTACAACTCAAGGCCGGTCTCCAGAAAGATGCCTGTGAGCGCCTTCATGATGTTGGCCTTGTGCACGATCGTGACCTTCTTGCGGCCAGTCGCCACGGCGTGTTCGAACGCGAACTCCAGCAAACGGCGGCTTCCCGCGCGGGTGTTGATGCCGGTGGCCATGGCCACGGCATGTGGATCGTCATCGATCTGCACGAAGTGTTCGTGTCCGATGTACAGGCCCTCCAGGTTTTCGCGCACCACGACGAGATCGATCTTGTCGAAGCGACCGCCGGGAATGATGGTCAGGGCCGGCCGCAGGTTGGCGTAGAGCTGGAACTCTTCGCGCAGCCGGACGTTCGATGAGCGGTAGCCTCCGCCCGAGGGCGTCTCCAGCGGCCCCTTGAGCGCCAGGCGCGTGCGGCGAATGCTGTCGAGGGTGGCCTGCGGCAGCGGGTCACCGGCTTGTTTGACGCCTTCGAGACCAGCTATCTGTCGGTCCCAGGCGAAGGGTGCCTTGAGCGCATCCAGGGCGGCCAGCGTGGCATCGATGATCTCCGGACCAATGCCGTCGCCGGGGATCAGGGTGGCAGGTATCAATGTGGTCATGGCAGCGGTCCTGGAAAGAGGGGTGTGCGGGTGGTTGCCCGTTCATCAGACAGGCACGCGGGAAAGATACGCTGTTTCAGGCCTTCTTGACCACGGATGACTTCAGCTGCATCGCCCCCACGCCGTCCACCTTGCAGTCGATGTCGTGGTCGCCCTCGATGCGCCGGATGTTGCGTGCCTTGGTGCCCACCTTGAGCACGGTCGATGAGCCCTTGAGCTTGAGGTCCTTGGTCAGGGTGACCGTGTCGCCGTCCTGCAGCACATTGCCCACGGCGTCTTTCCAGGCCGCAACCGGTTCTGCGCTCTCGGTGGGCGCGCTGGCGCTCCACTCGTGGCCGCACTCGGGGCAGATGAGCAGTTCACCGTCGGCGTAGGTGAGGGTGGACTGGCATGTCGGGCAGGGAGGGAAGCTCATGGGGCAACAGAGAATGAAAGTTGAAAAAGAAGAATCAAGCAGCCAGGTCGTCTGGCAGCCGGCGCAGCACACCGGCCAGGTCGTCGGCGTAGTCGCCCTCGGCCACGGTGTCGAGCACGCCGCTCTTCCAGAGCTTGGCGCGCACGCGGTGGTTGGCCTCGCACAGCATCACACGCACACCGCGCTTTTGCAGCTTTCGCACCACGTCCTGCAGCGCCTGCAGGCCGGTGAAGTCCATGAACGGCACCAGCCGCAGACGCAGGATCAGCACCTTCGGGTCGGTGCGGGTCTGTAGCAGCATGCGCTCCAGGCTTTCCACCGCGCCAAAGAAGAAGGGGCCATTGATTTCGTAGACCAGCGCGCCCTTGGGCAGCGCCGCCTGGCCCAGCCCGTGCAGGGTGGACTTGAGGTCGCCCGCCTCCACCGCGTGCACCTCCACCGACGCGGCCATGCGGCGCAGGAACTGCAGCGTCGCCAGGATCACGCCCACGTTCACGGCCACCACCAGATCGGCAAACACCGTCAGCACGAAGGTGATGACCAGGATCAACCCGTCGGCCCTTGGCGCGCGCAGCAGGATGTGCAGAAAGTGCGGAAGCTCGCTCATGTTGTAGGCCACCACGAACAGGATGGCCGCCAGCGCCGCGAGCGGAATGTTCTGCGCCAGCGGCGCCAGGAACAGGATCACCGCCACCAATGTCAGCGTGTGCGTGACGCCGGCCAGAGGGCTGGTGCCGCCGTTGCGCACATTGGTCGCGGTGCGGGCGATGGCGCCCGTGGCCGCGAAACCACCGAACAGCGGTGCCACGATGTTGGCCAGGCCCTGGCCGACCAGCTCCTGGTTCGAGTCGTGTTTGGTGCCGGTCATGCCGTCGGCCACCACCGCCGACAGCAGCGACTCGATGGCGCCCAGCATGGCGATGGTGAAGGCCGGCCCGATGAGCTGGATCATCTGCGTGAATGTCACCGTGGGGATGGAAAAGTCCGGCAGGCCCAGCGGGATGCCACCGAAGGCGGTGCCGATGGTCGCCACACCGGGGATGTTCCAGACCGACTGGATCACCGTGGCCACCACCATCGCCGTCAACGGTCCCGGAACGCGCGCCATGCCGCGGACGCGCGACGAATACAGCACCAGCAGCAGGCTCAGCACACCGATCGCGAGTGTCGGTACATGCACCTGCGTGATCACGCCCAGCAGGTGCAGCAGCTTCTCGTGGAAATGCTCGCCGCCGGTGGCCGGCAGGCCCAGAAAATCGCGCCACTGACCGACGAAGATGATCACGCCGATGCCGCTGGTGAAACCCACCACCACCGGCGCCGGGATGAAGCGGATCACCGCCCCCATCTTGGCCACGCCCATGAGCAGCAGGATGAAGCCCGCCATCAGCGTGGCCACGCGCAGGCCGTCGATGCCGTACTTGGCCGTGACGCCCGCCAGGATGGCGATGAAGGCGCCGGTGGGCCCGGCGATCTGCACCCGGCTGCCGCCCAGCAGCGACACCATGAAGCCGCCGATGATGGCGGTGTAGATGCCCTGTTCGGGCCGTGCGCCCGAGGCGATCGCAAAGGCCATGGCCAGCGGCAGCGCCACCACGCCGACGATGACGCCGGCCACGATGTTGGGCAACAGACGCCCCTTGCCAAACTGGCCCGAGCGCTTGGCTTCGAGGATGGTGATCATGCGAACGACTGGGCGCTCCTGGCCTCCCGGAGCACGGTGTGCACATCGGCCTCGATGTCGGTCCACGCCGGTTCCGACATGCCCGACGGCCGTTGCAGGTGTTTGGGCAAGCGCGTGCAGACTCCCATGTCGTTGCGCGCAAACACCACGCTGTTGCCGCACTCCCTCGTGGCCACCGCCAGGGTGCTGCCGTCAAAGCTCAGGGCGATGCGCTCCAGATAGGCGCCAAAGTGGATATCGAGTTCGTGCAGGTTGCAGACCATGACACCGCCGGTGGTCAGGAGGCGGGCGCAATGCGCATAGAAGTTGTGGGTGCCCAGCGCGGGCGCCATGCTTTCGGCATCGAAACCGTCGACCATGATCACGTCGTAGCTCGCATCGTCCATGGCTGCGACGAAGTCCGCCCCATCGGCCTGCACCACGCGGAAATCTTGCTGATCCGGCGGCACCTCAAACTGGTCCCGCAGCGCAATCACCCGCGGGTCGATTTCCACCACGGTGATGTCGGTGCCCGGCAAGTGCCGGTGGCAGAACTTGGGCAACGATCCGCCGCCCAGTCCGATCATCAGCATGTTCAGTGGCCTGGGCTGAAACAGCACGAAGCCCATCATCAGCCGCGTGTAGTTCAGCACCAGGCGGTCGGGATTGCGCAGGTCCATGGCGCTTTGCACGTCGGTCGCACCAAAGCGCAGCGCCCGCTCGAAACGGTCGTGATCGATCCGTACCTGCCGCAAAGTCAGGCCGGCGTTGACCGCGGCCTGTTGCATTGCGGATTCGATGTCCCAGGTCATGCGGATTCACCCTTGCCGGGCGCTTCGATGAGCCCCTCCGCGCGGACACAGGCCAGGCCATATTCCGGGTTGTTTTTGCAGGCCGCGATCACTTCCTCCAGACCCGAAGCGGCGAAGCACACCGAGTCCAGCCAGTTCACGGCGCGCATGAAGGCCGGAAATGCGCAGGCGCAGTCGCCGAAGCGGTGCTCGAAGGCTTTGAAGTCACCGTGTTGGTGGCTCTCGTCCAGGCAGGGCGAGGACCACCGCACGAAGCGGCCGTCCAGCCAGGCCGTGGCGACGGGCCAGGCGCGCACCTCGCCCATGGGCCGGAAGGTGATGACCATCGTTTCGACTGCGTCGGACGCCGGTACAGAGACTCGGGCTGCTTTCATGTGCGGGCCCTGTCCTGTCGGCGCAACCAATCCCCCAGGTCTTGCCACAGCGGCGGCGCCGCGACGGCGCTCAGCACCAGCGCCAGCGGCACCGTGGCCACAAAGCCCACCTGCTTGAACGCCAGCGCGCCCGCCAGTCCCCCGGCGAAAAACAGGCCGAGGATGGAAGCGTGAATGACCAGCTTGTCGCGGTCGGCTTCCACGAAATGCACCAGGTTGCCCGCGTGGGTGCGGTTCCAGTAAAAGAGGCGGCCCAGCTCGATACCCAGGTCGGTCACGATGCCGGTCATGTGCGTGGTGCGGATCTCGGCCTTGGAGATCTTGGTCACGATCGCGTTCTGCAGTCCCATGATGAAGCTCAGCACCAGCACCGTGGTGGGCAGGAAGATGTCCACCAGCACATTGAGGTTGGCACCCAGCAGGCCAAACAGCAGCAGCAACACGGCCTCCAGCATCAGCGAAAAGGCGTATTCGCTGTGCAGGTGCCGGCGCCGCGCCCAGTTCACCAGCACTGCCGTGGTGGCCGCACCTGCCACAAAAGCGCAAAGAGCGGCCAGCCCCGCCGCGCCCAGAAAGAAATTCCCGAGCACGAGGTTGTCGGCGATCTCCGAGACGATGCCCGTCATGTGAGAGGTGTAGCGCTGGATCGCCAGAAAACCACCCGCATTGGCCGCGCCCGCAACGAACGCCAGCAAGCCGCCCAACTGGCGGTTTGCGCGGCGGGTGCGCACTTTGTGCGTCAGGCTTTGGATCATGAGCGTGGATTGTGTGCTTTGAGCACATCTTGAAGTTAAATATGATGTGCTGATGATTTCAATACTATTATCATATGATGATCATGTAAAGCCGTTTGTCGGAGCGTGTCCGGGACCCGCACGAACGCCCCGCTCCGCCGGCCCAGAAAGGTTGAAGACCACATGTCCTTGTCCGCCCTTGAACGAAGCCTGCGCGCCAGACACCCGCGCTGTGTCCGTGTGAATCTGCGCCTCTGGTATGCGCTGAAGTCCGCGAACCTCATCGACCAGCGCGAGGTATCGCCAGGCACACCCGCGCTGGCCGGAGTGCTCTTGCCACACTTCAAAGAGGTGTTGGTCGTGCTCGATCCCGATCTGGAAGACCGGGCATTCCAGGTTGAAGACACGGCCGAGCCGCCCGGGCGACCCGCTCCCGGGCCGATCCACGCAGCACCCCGGGAAGCGCAGGCCCTGGCACCCGACAGCGCGAAGCCCGAATCGGTCTTTGACCGCCGCTGGATGGGCCGCTACTGAAGCCCGGACCCAGCGACACGCACATCCCATTTACATAGAATGCCCACATGGAGCTCAAAACCGCCCGTCTGACCGTCCTCATCGACCCGGCCAAGAAAAAAGCCTTCGAAAGCCTGTGTGCGCGCCAGGACGTGACCCCGTCCCAGGTCGTGCGGCGGCTGATCCGCGACTATCTCGCCAGCCATGGCGAGGGTTTTGTACCCAGTGGTGCGGTTCAAGCCGTCTTGGATGCGGAAAAGATCGAGCAGTCCTGATCCGATTCGGGCCTGTTCAAAATCCAAGGTAGACAGATCGGCCACCCCAAGAATCGCCACAGGCGTCTCTGGGCCGGTCTCTGTCTTTACCCCTGCCGGACCCGCACCCCCAGCGCCCCGCACACCGCGATCAGCGCCACGCCCACCACAGTCCACACATCGGGGGCGTAGCCGAACACGATCCAGCCCGCGAGCGTGGCGAAGCCGATCTGGGTGTACATGTAGGGCGTGAGGCGCGAGGCCGGGGCGCGGTGGTAGGCCTGGATCATCACGTAGTGGCCGAGCGAGCCGAACACGCCCATGAGCGCCACCAGGGCCCAGAGCTGCCAGGTGGCCATGGGCGCCCACGACCAGGGCAGCGCCAGGGTGCCGAACACCAGGCCGGTGAGCCCGGTGTAGAAGTGCATGGTGCCGGGGTCTTCGGTTTTCACCATCTTGCTGGTGACGATCTGGTAGAGCGCGTTGATGAGCACGAGCGCCAGCGGCAGCAGCATGGAGCCCTGGAAGTCGCTGCCCTTGGGCCGGATCACGATGAGCGCGCCGGCAAAGCCGCCCGCGATGAGCCACCAGGTCAGCGCGGGCACGCGTTCGTGCAGCAGCGGCGCGGCGAGCACGGTGATGGCCAGCGGCACGAGCATGAGGATGGCGGTGAAATCGCCCACGGGCACGTAGCGCAGGCTCATGTAGGCCACCGTGCCCGATGTCACCATGAGCGCGCCGCGCAGCAATTGCCAGCCGGGCGCGGTGGTGTGGAACAGGGCTTTGCCCTGGCTGGGCCAGAGCAGCGCCACGGTCATGCCGGTCTGCACCAGGAAGCGCAGCCAGATGGCCATGAGCACGGGCACGACACCGCCCACGAACTGGGAGGTGGTGTCGAGCAGGGCGAAGCAGAGCGTGGCGGCGACGGCCAGCGCGATGCCCAGGGCCGGGCGGGGATACAGGGCGTTGGGCAAGCGGGCGCCGGGGATCAGTAGCTCAGGCGGGCCACCGAGCGCAGCACGTCGGCGGTCGTGGTGGGGAAGCCGAAGTATTCCAGATACGCGGGAATCTGTTCGAACAGCATGTCGGAGCCCACCTGAACCCGGCAGCCTCGGGCCTGGGCGGCGCTGAGGAAGGCGGTCATTTCGGTGCGCATCACGACCTCGCCGACAAAGGTGCTGGCGTCCAGACGCGACACGTCCAGCGGGAGCGGGTCGCCTTCGTTCATGCCCATGGGCGTGGCGTTGACCACGAGGTCGAAGCCGGCTGGGTCGTTGCTGCCGGTCTTCACGTCGATGGCCGGGTAGTTGTCGCGGATGCGCTGACCCAGCGCTTCGGCCGAGGCGGTGTTGACGTCGAACAGGCTGATGTGGGCCATGCCCGCACCGGCCAGCGACGCGGCGATGGCGCAGCCCACGCCGCCGCTGCCGACCACCAGCACGCGCGCGCCCTGGGGCTTCAGGCCCTTGCGCATCACGCCGCGCACGAAACCGGCGCCGTCGAACTGGTCGCCCACCAGGCGGCCATCGGGCAGGCGCTTGACCGCGTTGCAGGCGCCGGTCACTTTCACGGTGGGGGTGACTTCGTCGAGCAGGCCGACCGTGACCACCTTGTGCGGCATGGTGGTGAGCGCGCCGCGGATGTTGGTGAGCGTGAACACGCTTTTGAGGAAGGCTGGGTAGTCGGCGGGCTGGCAGCCCATGGGCACCACGATCGCGTTCACGCCCACGTGTTCAAAGTAAGGGTTGTAGATCATCGGCGACTTGAAGCTGTGCGTCGGGTAGCCGATGTGGGCGATGAGTTCGGTGTGGCCGTTGATCATGGGGTCGCGCTGTGTGGTGTAAGACAGTGCGCCACTGTAGGTCGGGTTCGCGCTTTGTGAGCGCATCGAGCGGCTGTGGAAGTTCAATCAACGCGCAAATTCGTTCGTTGATCGGACGCATTCCGGGTAAACCCGGAAGGGCTCTCAGGGCTTCTGGGTGGCGGCCGAGTTCACGAACTTGCGCACCAGACCGTCCATGGCGATCAGGTAGCCGTCCACGCCGAAACCGACCACGATGCCGGCCGCCGCGGGCGACACCCACGAGTGGTGCCGGAAGGCTTCGCGGGCGTGCACGTTGGAGATGTGGCACTCGATCACCGGCAGCGGCTCGACGCCCTTGATGGCGTCGTGCAGGGCGATGGAGGTGTGGGTGAGGGCGCCGGGGTTGATCACCACACCCAGGGCCTTGCCTTCCTTGAAGAGGCGGCCGTATTCGTGGATCTTGTCGATCAGCGCACCTTCCCAGTTGCTCTGCAGGCACTCCACTTCGTAGCCGATCTGCGCGCCATGGGCCTTGCAGAAGGCCTCCACGTCGGCCAGGGTGGTGTGGCCGTATTGCGCCGGTTCGCGGGTGCCCAGCAGGTTGAGGTTGGGGCCGTTGAGGATGAGGATCTTTTTCATGGTGGGCAGGCCTCTGGTCAGGGGCGCACGAAGCGCAGGATGGTTTCGATGATGTTGGCGCGGCGCTGGGCCGCGACTTCGGGGTCGGTGAAGTCGCGTTTGAAGATCAGGCCAAAGGTGTGCCGGTTGGACACGTTGTAGAAGGTGAGCGCCGAGATCGAGGCGTGGAGGTCGATGGGGTCCAGGCCCGGGCGAAAGACCCCGCTGGCCAGGCCCCGTTCGTAGAGGCGGCGGATCGAGGCAATGGCCGGCACGTTGAGTTGCTGGATGCTGGTGCTTTGCGCCAGGTACTGGCCGCGCTGGACGTTTTCCGACATCACCAGCCGGATGTAGCTTTCGTGGCTGGCGTGGTGGTCGAAGGTGTATTCGACCAGCCGGCGCAACGCCGCCTCGGGCGCCAGGTCGTCCAGCTGCCACTCACCTTCGACCTCGCGCATGCGCCGGTAAGCCTCTTCCAGAACCTTCAGGTACAGGCCTTCCTTGCTCCCGAAGTAGTAGTAGATCATGCGCTTGCTGGTCTGCGTGGCGGCGGCGATCTCGTCGATGCGCGCACCCGCCAGACCCTTTTCAGCGAACTCTGCGATAGCCACTTCGAGGATGTTGGCCATGGTCCGCGCCGGGTCGTTGGTGCGACCGGTGGTGGTTGGCAGGGCAGAAGGTACTGACTGGTTCATTTTGGCAGTATAGGGCGAGGCGTGTCTGGACCTCGCGGCCGGTTGCTTGCTTGGAGCTTGAGAAAGACAGGTCCGAATGCCTGCGCCATAGGTGAAAACCCCGTAAATGTACGAAACGTTCCATGCATGCCACATCTGGCAGCCATGCCTGAATTAACTTGTTCGTTCATTTCATCCATTCTCTAATTCGTTGGCTCCGAACCCCCGGAGCAC
Source organism: Betaproteobacteria bacterium HGW-Betaproteobacteria-9 (assembly GCA_002842215.1). GTDB lineage: Bacteria > Pseudomonadota > Gammaproteobacteria > Burkholderiales > Burkholderiaceae_C > Hydrogenophaga. Next base: position 150,222 of record PHCC01000008.1, read on the forward strand.
CGCTTTGCGAGGCCGTGCGCAGGCATGACACGGACAGCGGTATTCACATCCCCCCAGTTGGAGACAACATGAAATTCAAACAACAGTTCCTGGCCCTGGCCGCCGTGATGGCCTGCGGCGGTGCGATGGCGCAATCGTCGGTGACGATGTACGGCGTGCTCGACGTCAGCGTGGGCAAGACCACGGGCGGCTCGTTCGGCATGAACGGCGGCAAGAGCGCCACCTCGCCGGCCCAGAGCTACCACACGCCCACCCGCATCGGCTTCCGCGGCACGGAAGACCTGGGTGGTGGCCTGAAGGCCAACTTCAACCTGGAAAGCGGTGGCCTGAGCCTGGTGGACGGTGGTCCCAACCTGAACTTCTCGCGCGATGCCTGGGTGGGCCTGTCGGGCAACTTCGGCTCCACCCGTTTCGGCCGCACCTCGTCGTTCGGCACGCAGGGCCATGCCCGTTTCGACCTGAACGGCATCTCCACCTCGTCCGCCATGGACAACGCCGGCATCAGCCCGGTGACCTGGTACGGTTCGTCGCGCCGTTCGGCCCAACTGCAATATGTGACCCCCAATTTCTCCGGCTTTGACGCCGGTGTGAGCCTTGTGCTGGCGGGCAACAACGAAGACCAGCGCAGCATGCAGGTGCGCGCCAACTACGGCAACGGCCCGCTGGCCGTGGGCTACGTGGCCTAGATCAAGCGCGTCGCGGGCAACCGCACGGCGCAGGCGCTGGCCGGTTCTTACGATTTCGGCGTGGCCAAGGTCGTGAGCGGCTACGTGGTGCGTGAAACCGAAGCGGCTGGCAAGGGCGTGTACGCGGGTGCCGTGGCCCCCGTTGACACAGTGGCCAAGGTGGGCGCGCAGCACGCCCGCAACACCGAGACCGATGTCAACGCGACCGAGCTGTTCGCCAACTACGCCCTGTCCAAGCGCACCTCGTTCTACGTCGATTTCGTCAAACGCAACGGCGACGACCGCAAGTCCTACGGCATCGGTCTGCTGCACACGTTCTGATTCCCCGGCCGCGTGAGCGGCCACTTTCGATTTCCAAGGTTGAACCGCCAGTTTGTCGCTGGCGGTTTTTTTGCCTGTCGCTACCGGCTGGTATCGGGCGGAGCGTCTGCGGGGCGAACCGGGTGCCGGTACCATCGAGCCTTCGCTTTTTTCCCATTTGTCCAGTCAGGACAAACCCCAGACACCATGCAACAAGCCCCCGCCCGCGACTCTGCATCGGTGTTCCGGAAAAAGCCGGTCGAATTCGCTCCCGTTGCCTGGAGCGGACGTCTCAACCCGGACGAGCTCTCGCGCCCCGGTGGTCTGCTGATCGCCGCCCTCTCGCAGTGTGCGGACGAGCGGGACCTGTCGCTCAGCGAACTGGCCTCGGCCATGGGTGTGAGCTACTGGAGCCTGAGCCAGCTGCGCATCGGGTTCCGGCCCATCGAGTCGCTGGACGATGACGTGGTGGAGGCCTGCGCGGCCTTTCTGGATTTGCCGCGCCTGACCATCGAGATGCTCGCCGGGCTGCTGGCCCCGGCCGACGCGCTGGCCTGTGACGACCTGACCGGTGAAGACATCCTGCACGCCTGCCGGCTGCTCGCCACCGAACCCGGCGAACTGGAACTGCTGCCACCGCCCAACCGCCAGCGCCCGCTGCAGGGTTTTGCGGTGGACGAACTGGCCGCGATGCACCGCGAACATGGGGCTTATCCGGCGGTGTGCGAGGCTTTACGGGCCGAACTGCGGCAGCGGCCGATGTCGAAGACCGAACTGCTGCGCGCTGCGGTGCACGCCGGTGCGGCAGAGGCCGAGGTAGAAAACGAGGCGGCCGACACGACTCCGCCCCACGGCATCCTGCGCTGCACCTGTTGCCAGAAGCGTCTGCGCATTCCGCACCTGCCCGAACCCGGCGAGATCCGTTGCCCCAGTTGCCAGACGGAATACGCCGTGCACTGGCAGGCGGCCATCTGCGTCGTGCAGCGGCTGGAAGTTGAAGCGGCGCCCGACGACGAAACGGATGCGGACGCCGAAGCGCCAGAGACCTCAGCTTCCGCGCCGATGGATCCGTGGGCGGTGCTGGGTCTGGCCCGCAACAGCCCCTGGGACGCGGTGGAGCGGGCGCGCCGCTCGCTGCTGCAGCAGTACCACCCGGACCGGCTGGGCCACGTGTCGCCGCTGGTGCACAAGCTGGCCGAAGAGGCGTTCAAACGCGTGGGCGACGCCTACGACCAGTTGAAATCACAGCGCTGATCGGGCGGGCCGCTCGTTCAAGGAATCGGGTCTTCCACCCCGCTGCGGCGCAGCGGGTTGAATCCCGTCACCAGCGCGGTCGCCAGCAACACCAGCGCACCGCCCGCGAAGATGCCGGAAGACACCACCTCGCCCAGCACCAGGTGGCCCCAGGTGACGCCGAAGACCGGGATCAGGAACACCGGGCTCATCGCCGCCACGGGCGACACGTGGCGAATGATGCGCAGGTGTGCCCAGTACGCCAGGCCCGAGGTGATCACGCCCAGCACCAGCAACACGCCCAGTGCGGCGGGCGTGAACCGCGCCTGTGGCCAGGCCAGCGCCGCACCCGGCAGCACGAGCACCAGCGAGATGACATGGATGCCGGCCGCGATGGCCAGCGGCTGCATGTGCGCCGTGGCGCGTTTCATGAGCGGGGTCGACAGGCCATAGCAGCCGGCGGCCGCTATGCAGGCCAGCGCGGCCAGCAGGGTGGGGGCATCGGGCTGCACCGGCCCGAGCCGCACGATCAGGCCCACCCCCACGAAGCCGCAGAGGCAGCCGAGCAGCTTGCGCGCGGTCAGGGTGTCTTCCTTGAACCAGGCCGATGACAGCGTGCCGAACAGCACCGCGGTGGTGTTGAGCAGCGCGCTGTAACCCGCCGGCAGACGCAGCGCGGCCCAGGCGTAGAGCAGGAACGGCACCACCACCGAGAGCAAGCCGAGCACCAGCAGCTCGCGCCAGTGTCGCCAGGGCCAGCGGTGCTTGAGCACGCGCATGATCACCGAGAGCGTTAGCGCCGCGAGCGCCACCCGCCCACCCGCCAGCACCAGCGGCCCGAGCAGGGGGCTGGCGATGCGCAGGAACAGAAAGGAGGCGCCCCAGAGCGCGGAGAGGCCGACGAGTTGGGCAAAGTGGTGGGCTTTCACCGGGCTCATTGTCGGGGCGAACCGGTGGGGGCGCTGTCCGAGGGCTGACAGGCTGTTCGCAACCTTGATCAGGTTGCCGGGTGGCCAGAGGGGCCTGTACAGTTCATCGCTTGCCTGCTGCCAGCGGTTTGAATCCAGAGGTTCCACCATGTCGCTCGCGCTCTACGGTCACCCCTTTTCCTCGTACACCCAGAAAGCGCTCATCGCGCTGTACGAAAACGACACCCCCTTCGAATTCCGCTGCATCGGGCCCGACACGCCGGAGCACGCGGCCGAGTGGCTGCGGCGCTGGCCCATCGCCCGGTTCCCGCTGCTGGTGGACGGCGAACGCCAGATCGTCGAGACCAGCCTGATCATCGAATACCTGCAGCTCGCCCACCCCGGGCCCGTGCGCCTGCTGCCTGCCGACCCGATGGCCGCGCTGGACGTGCGTTTTCTCGACCGCTACTTCGACCTGTATGTGATGAGCGCGATGCAGTTCGCTGTGGACACCGCGCTCAAGCGTTATCCGATGACCGTCGAAGAAGGGCGGGCCATCGCCAGCGAGCGGCTGGAGCGAGCCTACGCCTGGCTCGAAGGGCACCTGGCCGGCAAGACCTGGGCCGCGGGTGAAGACTTCACTCTGGGCGACTGCGCCGCCGCACCTTCGCTGTTCTACGCCGACTGGGTGCACCCGATTGCCGAGACCTACCCCGTGTTGCGCGCTTACCGGGCGCGCTTGCTGGCCCGGCCGTCGTTCGCTCGGGCGGTGGAAGAGGCACGGCCGTATCGTTCGTTCTTTCCGCTGGGTGCGCCGGACCGCGATTGAAACCACTGAAAGGCCTTCAAATGTCTGATCAAGAACCCGTCAAAGGTCCCGCCTCGTACTTTCCATCCATCGAGAAGAAGTACGGAAAACCCATTGCCCACTGGATGCAAGTGCTTGAGAAAGCCGGACCGCTCAAGCACATGGAACTCGTCGCCCATCTGAAAACCGGGCATCAGCTGGGGCACGGCCACGCCAATGCGCTGGTCGCGTGGTTTTTGGCGCAGAAGAAGTAGGCATCAAGGTCGCCTGGCCAGAGGAGGCACCGTTTCACACGCCGGTCTACGTCCTGACCCATGAGTAACGCGAACCCTGGGTGCGCCCCGGCGGGACGAGCTTTCACTTCATCAATGACGGCCCGGAGCGGGCCTTGGCGCTGGCCCTGGAAGCCGCAGGCAGCCGTGATGTTCGTATCGCGGGTGGGGCGGACGTGATCCAGCAGTGCCTGAACCTGGGTGTCGTCGACGAACTGGAAATCGCCGTGGCACCTGTATTGTTCGGTAGCGGGCGGCGCCTCTTCGAGAACCTGCGCGATCCCGGGCCGCAATTCCGCATTGACCGGGTTCTTGCCGGGCCAGCCGCTGCGCACTTGCGCTATGTGCGTCAGTGAGGGCGGGCGAGTAACCGGATGGCGCGGAGCGTTGAACGGATGCTCGGCTGAATGATCACTGACGGTGCTTGGCCGAAAGCGGCTGGTGTTGAACTGGTGCTTGCGACCCGGAGCGGGTATCGGGTTCCGTGCCGCAAAGCCGTCTTTCCAGGTGCGATGGTCGGCAGGTGCTGCAGCTTCAAATGCGTTCCCCCCCAGTAGACTGCCGAACGGATCGCAGGCCTGACCGGCCGGCCCGGTGACATTCGTGATCATGGTCAGGTTTGTCGAAACTGTTAAACCTGTTCACGCACACAGCTTGTCCTCGACAGGCCTGATTTCAAATAGGTTTTCGGTATGCCATGCAACTTTGTTTAACGACTACTGTTGTTGTTATCCGGCGTTTTGCCGGTTTAAATCAAAATTTGCCGGCGCAAAGCCTGAGAGGCACCATTGATGCAACCATACGACCTCGCCATTCCGACATTGCCGTGCCGCTCTGTGAGCGCGACAGTCGCGTTTTACAAGCGCCTTGGCTTTGACGGCGGCGCTCATGAGTTCAACGGCGGGTACGCCATACTGCGACGAGGAGCTGTCGAGCTGCACTTCTTTGCACACGAAGAACTTGTGCCCGCCGACTCATCCGCAGGCTGCTACATCCGTGTCTTGGACGTAGAGGAAATCTTTCGCTCCTTCTCGTCCAGCCAGTTGCCGCGCATAGGTATCCCACGTATGGATGCATTGGAAGACAAGCCGTGGGGTCTTCGAGAGTTTGCCGTGGTCGACCTCGATGGCAACCTATTGCGCATCGGGCAAATCATCGCCGAGTAAGAGCGACACGTACACATTCGCCGGCGCCGCCAAACCCTTCCATCGAGCGGACGCCTTCGGCCTACGGCCTCCAGTCACCGCTCATGTCAATCGTTGAACGGCGGTTTTACCGAAAGAACGATGGCCGCTCATGGCCGTCTCCAGTCGTTTACCTCACACCCCACCCGCCCGGCGCATCGCCTCCGCAGCCTGGGCATTCCCCAAACCTTCCACCCCCGCAGCAGCCCCGAGCCGATCGCGTTTTTAGCGGTTCTGGCCGAGCTTGGATTTGCCCACCATGCGGGTGACTTCGATATCGATGCCGACGATGGCCTGCAGCAGGCTGTTGATGAACTCGGGGGATGAGTCGCCCATCTTCCAGGGCTGGGCTTGCTGTGAGCGCTGCTCGTGTTCGCGCGTGAGGCGCGCTACCAGGCCGCGCACAAAGCGCTCGTCGTCCATCACGCGCAGGCGACCGTGGGCGTGCACGACCTGGTAGTTCCAGGTCGGTACGTGGCGGTGGTGTTCGGGTTTGCTGGGGTACCAGTTGGGCGAGATGTAGGCCTCGCTGGCCTGGAAGATCACCAGCACGTCGGCGCCGTCGGCTGGCACGTCGCGCCACACCGGGTTGGCTCGCGCCACGTGGGCGCGCAGCGTGCCGTGCGGGCCAGCGTCCTCGATCAGTTCAAACGGGATGTGGTTGGCGTCCAGTCCATGGGGGCCGTGGGTGATCAGCGCGCCCAGGGGGTGTTCGCGCAGCACGCGCTGCAGTTCGCCGGGGCGGTGTTCGTCGAAGTGTTCAGGTAAGTACATGGCGGTCTCTGGTGCTGGTTCAGAAAGGTAACAGGCTTCGACGCGCGCGGCTGAAGGCGACCACGGCGTCGAGCACGCGCCAGGCGGCGGGCCGGGCGAACCACGGCGTGAGCAGGCGGGCCCCTGCGAGGAAGAGGCCACGCCATTCGGTCGGCTGGCGTGCGCCCACCGGGCCCACGTGTCCGCGCCGAAGGCCCTGGCGCAGCACAAAGGTGTTTTGCGCGACGATGAGCGAGAGGCTGAAGGTGAAGCCGGTCAGGAAGACCGGCCAGGCGGCTGGGGCGGGCATGTCCCGCAGTATCGCTGGCTCCGGTCCAGCTGCTTTCAGCGCAGCAGCAGCGTTGGCACGCGCGCGGCGCGCAGCAGCTCGGTGGTCTTGCTGCCCCTGAACAACTGGCGCAGCGGTGAGTGGGTGTAGGCACCCATGATCAGCAGGTCGATGCCCTGGTGTTCGATGGCCTGCGCCACTGCGGTCTGTGGGTCGCCTGGCTGGATCTCGGCCGTCACCTCAAACCCCGCCTGCGCCAGCGTCTGGCGTGCCCATTCGATCTGTTTTGGGCCGTCGCCCGAGGGCTTGCCCGACATCAGCACGTGCACCGGCAGGCCTTGGAACAGCGGGCTGGCCGCCACCATCTCCACGCCCTGGCGTGTGATGGCGGTGCCGTCGAACGCGATCAGCACACGCTCGGGTGCCTTGAAGCGGTCGGTCACGGTGAGGATGGGGCGCTGCAGCGAGCGCACGGTCCATTCCACGTGGCGGCCCAGCGCCTGCTGCGTCTGCGCCGCCGAGGCGCCGCGCCGGCCCAGCACGAACAGGCGCACGCCGGCCTGCTGTTCGCTCAGCGTTTCTTCCAGATCGCCGTGGCGCTGGCGCGTGTCCACCGGGCTGGCGCCCGCGGCCAGCGCGCGCTCGCGCAGGCCCTGCAGAAAGCTGCGCGCCTGTTCGCGCTCGGCGCGGGTGCGGGCGGCGTCGGCTTCGCTCAGGCTTTTCAACAGCACTTCCTGCGCATTGGCGCCGATGGCGCCGCTGTGGTCCTGGCTGCCTTGCAGCGCCGGGTGGCGGTCGATGACGTGCAGGAACTCCAGCGGCGCGCCCATGCGGGCGGCGGCCCAGGCGGCGTGGTCGGCCACGTGTTGTGCGTAGGGCGACAGGTCCACGCAGGCCAGCACCTTGTTGTCTTGTGGGGTCATGGTGTGCTCCTGTTTCAGTGGCCGGTGATGAGGTCGGCGCCGTCTTTGTCGTGCACGGCGAATTTGTCCACCATCGTGGCGCTGGCGTCGTTGAGGCCGATCACCTCCACCTCGGTGCCTTCGCGGCGGAACTTCAACACCACCTTGTCGAGTGCGCTGATGGCGGTGATGTCCCAGAAGTGCGCGCGACCCACGTCGATGCGCACCGTGTCCACCACTTCCTTGTAGTCGAAGGCGTTGGCAAAACGCTCGGCGCTGGCGAAGAACACCTGGCCGGTCACGGTGTAGGTGCGGCTGCGGCCTTCGTTGTCGGCCATTGAGCGCACGCGCAGGATCTGCCCCACCTTGTGCGCGAAGAAGAAGCCCGAGAGCAGCACACCGGTGAGCACGCCCTTGGCCAGGTCGTGCGTGGCCACGGTCACCACCACGGTGGCGAGCATCACAGCGCTGGAGCTCTTGGGGTGCTCGCGCAGGCTGAGGATGCTGCCCCAGCTGAAGGTGCCGATGGAGACCATGATCATCACCGCCACCAGCGCGGCCATGGGGATCTGCTTCACCCACTCGCCCAGAAACACCACCAGGATCAGCAGCACCACGCCAGCGATCAGGGTGGACAGGCGCCCGCGCCCGCCCGACTTCACGTTGATCACGCTCTGGCCGATCATGGCGCAGCCGGCCATGCCGCCGATGAAGCCGGTGGCGATGTTCGCCACACCCTGGCCCACGCACTCGCGGTTCTTGTCGCTCCGGGTGTCGGTCAGGTCGTCGACGATGGTCGCCGTCATCAGCGATTCGAGCAGGCCCACCACCATCAGCGTGAGCGAGTAGGGCAGGATGATCTTGAGCGTGTCCCAGTTCAGCGGCACGTCGGGCAGCAGGAACACCGGCAGGCTGTCGGGCAGTTCACCCATGTCGCCCACGGTGCGGATGTCCAGTCCCATCGCGATGGAGAACGCGGTCAGCACCACGATGGTCACCAGCGGCGAGGGCACGGCCTTGGTGATGGTGGGCAAGCCGTAGATGATGGCCAGGCCAGCGGCCGTCATGGCGTACACATGCCAGGTGACGCCGAGGGTCTGGGGGTTCAGCTCGGGCAGCTGCGCCATGAAGATCAGGATGGCCAGCGCGTTCACGAAACCCGTGACCACCGAGCGCGAGACAAAGCGCATCAACACGCCCAGCTTCACCCAGCCTGCGATGACCTGCAGCACGCCGGTGAGCACGGTGGCGGCCAGCAGGTATTGCAGGCCGTGGTCTTTCACCAGCGAGGCGATCACCAGCGCCATGGCGCCGGTGGCGGCCGAGATCATGCCGGGCCGCCCGCCCGCAAACGCGATGATGGTGGCGATGGAGAACGAGGCGTACAGGCCCACCTTCGGGTCCACCCCAGCGATGATGGAAAAGGCGATGGCCTCGGGGATGAGCGCGAGCGCGACCACCAGGCCGGCGAGCACGTCGTTGCGGACGTTGGCGAACCAGTCCTGCTGAATTTTCTGGAGTGACATGAGGCAAAAAAGCCCGGGCCGCGAGGCCAGGGGCTGTCAAGGGAAAAGGGGCGGCCACCGCTGGGCGCGGTTGGCAGGCGGTCGGGAATCCGGGCGAGGCGCCCGGCGCGGGTTACGGTGGTGTGACCGAACAGAAATACCCGCGGGGCAAGCCTGCGCCACGGTAGTGCACCGTGGTCAGGCTCAGGGAAAGGCGGGGTTGGTGCATCGCAGCATTTTATCGGCCCGTACCGAGGCCGGTGTGAATGATGGGCCGTGCCACTGCTTCGAATCACCAGGTCATCGTTTGTGGCGTGGGCTGACTTCGGCCCCATGGTTTGAACGCGGGCGACCCGGACCCGCTCCGCCTGTGTACATTGCAGGCTCCACCAGGAGGACACAACCATGCGGGTATTTCTGATCGATGCCGACAACCTGTCTTCACCCGGCTGGGTGGACGAAGCCTTCAAGGCACTTGAGACCGCCGAGGGTAGCATCGCGGTGCGGCGGGCCTACGGCAGCGCCGAAAACCTCAAGGGCCTGGCCGACACGCTGCGCACCTGGGCCATCCGGCCTTTCGTGAACCTGTCGCTGAGCAAGAACACGACCGACATCGCACTCGCCGCCGACGCCATGGCCTTCGCCTGCCAGCAGCCGACGCCGGCCATGATCGTCATCGGCTCGGGCGATGCGGACTTTGTGCCGCTGGTGGTGCGGCTGCGGGAGCGGGGCATTCAGGTGGTCTGCGTCACCGAGGCCAGCAAGATGGCGCCCGAAGCGGTGCCGGCCTACGACCGTGTGCTGTACGTGGGCCATGCGGCGTCGGCCCGGCGTTCGTCGCCGGTGCCCGCACCGGCGGCTGCGCCCGCGAAAGCCCGCCGCGCAGCGCCGGCTGTGGCGACGGTCCCCAAGGCCGCAGCGAAAAAGGTGCCGGCCAAAAAGACGGCCACCCGCAACGAAGCGCCCACGGCCTCACCCGCTCCGAAGGCGCCCGCTCGCAAGACGACCGAAAGAGCGACCGAGAAACCGGTCGCGCCCGCCGACGGCCTCACGGTGCCGCGCATCCTGGCCGCGGTGCCGGCCCTCGAAGCGGGAACCTGGCAGCCGTTGGGCGACGTGGCCAAGGCCCTGCGCGACGGCGGTTTGCTCGGCAAGAGCGCGCTGTCGACCAAGCTGTTCAAGAAGTTTCCAGCGCAGTTCGAGCTGAGGCCCGGTCGGCAGCCCAACGAGGTTCGCCTGGCGCCGCCGCTCGCCTGAGCGCCAACGCCCGTTGTGCGCGGGCGCGCCGCGCGGCAGCCACATGGGCAGCACGCGTCGGTCCTGAAAAGTTTTTGGTTGCGCCGCTGTTTGATTTGTTGTATGATGAGCATCATGCGAAAAACTTCCGCCAACATCCGTACCGCCGCCAAAGAGGCCTCACACGAGCGCATCGTGCAGGCCGCCGCCCGCGCCATCCGGCGCAGCGGCTACGACGGCACCGGGGTCGCCGACATCATGAAAGAGGCGGGCCTGACGCACGGCGCCTTCTACGCCCACTTCCCGTCCCGCGAAGCCATGCTGGCCGAAGCGGCGGACCGCGCGGGGGCCGAGTCGAATGCCTTTGCGGCCAATGTCATCGCCTCCGTGCCGCCAGAACAGGCCTTGCAGGCGCTGATGCAGGTCTACCTGTCCAAGGAGCACATGGCGGCCATCGAGACAGGCTGCCCCGTTTCAGCTCTGGGTTCTGAAATGCCGCGCCAGTCGCCCGAAGTGCGCCGGGCGGCCACGCGCCGCATCAAGGAGATGATCGATCTCGTGGCCCGTCAGTCGCCGGACTGGGGGCAGCCTGGCGCCCATGAGCGAGCGCTGGTGAGCGTGGCCACCATGGTGGGCACTTTGATGCTGGCCCGCGCGGTCGATGACCCTGCGTTGTCGGACGCGCTGTGCAGTGCAGCCTTGAAGCGTCTGGCCCCTTCGGGTGCCTGACCTGTGCATCCGCTTTTTTTTGACTATACATATGATGATCATCATGCAAAAACCTCTGTCACCCCGTTCCAACGGGTTCGTCTCTTGCACTCTGTTGAAAAAGGAAAACCCATGAAAGCCTTCGTCGTAGACCGTTACAGCAAAAAGGCGCCGCTGCGCGCCGCCGACATGCCGGAACCGGAGGTGCGCGACGACGATGTGCTGATCGAGGTGCACGCCACCGCGGTGAACCTGCTGGATTCCAAAATCCGCGATGGCGAGTTCAAGCTCATCCTGCCGTACCGCGCGCCGTTCGTGCTGGGCCACGACGTGGCGGGTGTGGTGATCCGTGTCGGACGCAGCGTGCGCCAGTTCAAGGTGGGCGACGAGGTCTACGCCCGGCCCGACGACTTCCGCATCGGTACCTTTGCCGAACGCATCGCCGTGCGGGAAGCCTCGGTGGCGCTCAAGCCCCGCAACCTGAGCATGGTGGAAGCCGCCTCCATTCCGCTGGTGGGCCTGACGGCCTGGCAGGCGCTGGTGGAAATCGCCCGCCTCCGCAAGGGCCAGAAGGTCTTCATCCAGGCGGGCTCGGGCGGGGTGGGCACCTTCGCCATCCAGCTGGCCAAGCACCTGGGCGCGACGGTGGCCACCACCACCAGCGCGGGCAACACCCCGCTGGTCAAGGGCCTGGGCGCGGACGTGACCATCGACTACCGGACCGAAGCCTTCGAAGACCGCCTGAGCGGCTACGACGTGGTGCTGCACAGCCAGGACAGCAAGGCCCTGGCGAAGTCCTTCGATGTGCTCAATCCCGGCGGCCACCTCGTCTCCATCTCCGGGCCGACCGACCCCCAGTTTGCCGAAGAGATCAAGGCCCCCTGGCTGGTCAAGCAGGTGATCCGCGTCCTCAGCCTGGGCACCCGCCGACGGGCACAACGCCTCAAGGTCCGCTTCTCTTTCCTGTTCATGAAGGCCAGCGGCAGCCAGCTGCGGCAGATCACGTCATTGATCGAAGCGGGCGCCATCCGCCCCGTGGTCGACAAGGTCTTCCCCTTTGAATCCACCAACGAAGCCCTGGCCTACGTCGAAAGCGGCCGCGCCAAAGGCAAGGTGGTCATCCAGGTGCGATGAACCGCTTCCTGTGAACGTTCTCTCCGAACGTTCTTTTACACCCAAAAATATGACGACCGTCATACCAACACCCCAAACCCCTCAGGAGTCCCTCATGCAAATCGAAAATTCCGTTGTTCTGATCACCGGCGCCAACCGTGGCATCGGCCTGGCCTTCGCCCGCGAACTGCTCGCCCGCGGTGCCCGCAAGGTCTACGCCGCCGCCCGCAACCCCGCGACCGTGACCCTGCCCGGCGTGCAGGCCCTGCAGCTGGACGTCACCAAGCCCGATCAGATCGCGGCCGCGGTCCGGCAGGCCGGCGATGTGACCCTGGTGATCAACAACGCCGGCATCGCACAGCCCGGCGGCTTCCTGGCCGAAGACAGCGAAGCGGTGACGCGGCGCATCTTCGAGACCAACGTCTACGGCGTGCTGAACGTGAGCAAGGCCTTTGCGCCGGTGCTCAAGGCCAACGGCGGCGGCGCGCTGCTCAACGTGCTGTCGGTGGCCTCGTGGGTCAACGGCGGCGAGCTGGCCGCCTACTCGGCCAGCAAGTCGGCCGCATGGGCGCTGACCAACTCGCTGCGCCACGAACTGGCGGCCCAGAAGACCCAGGTGCTGGGCCTGCACATGGCCTATGTCGACACCGACCTGACGCGGGGTTTCGAGGTGCCCAAGACCAGTCCCGAGACCATCGTGCAGCGCGCGCTGGACGCGCTGGCCGCGGGCGCCGAGGAGGTGCTGGCCGACGCGCTCACCGAGCAGGTCAAGCAGGGTCTGACGGCGCCGCGTCCGTTCTACCTGCCGCAATAAGGCACGCCACACCCACCCACCCCACAAGCCGAAAGACCGCCATGCTCTTCACACCCCTCACCGCGCCATCCCTGCAGCTCAGCAACCGCGTCGTCATGGCCCCCATGACCCGCAGCCGGGCGGTGGAGCACAACACGCCCAATGCCCTGATGGCCGAGTACTACGGCCAGCGGGCCTCTGCCGGCCTGATCGTCACCGAGGGCACCTCGCCGTCGCCCAACGGGCTGGGCTACGCCCGCATTCCGGGTCTGTTCAATCAAGCGCATGTGCAGGGCTGGAAGCCGGTGACGGACGCCGTGCACGCCCGGGGCGGCAAGATCTTTGTGCAGCTGATGCACACCGGGCGCGTGAGCCATGCGGCCAACCTGCCCGAAGGTGCCGAAGTGCTCGGGCCGACCGACGAGGTCTGCCCCGGCGAGATGCACACCGACGCCCACGGCATGCAGCCGCACAGCACGCCGCGCGCCATGACCGAGGCAGACATCGCCCAGGCGGTGGCGGAGTACGCACTGTCGGCCCAGCTGGCCATCGAGGCGGGGTTCGACGGCGTCGAGCTGCACGCGGCCAACGGCTACCTGATCGAGCAGTTCCTGAACGCGAACGTGAACCGCCGCACCGATGCGTATGGCGGCAGCATCCAGGGCCGCAACCGCTTCGCGCTGGAGGTGGTCCGCGCCACGGTCGCCGCCATCGGTGCGGACCGCGTGGGCATCCGGGTGTCGCCCTATGGCGTGGTCAACACCACGGGCGCCTACGCCGATGTCGAGGCGCAGTACATGGCCCTCACCGATGAACTGGCGCAGCTGGGCGTTCTGTATGTGCACCTGCTGGACCACTCGGCCATGGGCGCGCCACCGGTGCCCGCCGCGTTCAAGTTCCGTCTGCGTGTGGCGTTTCACGGCGTTTTCATCCTGGCCGGTGGCTTCGACCGGGCCGGTGCCGAGAGTGCACTCAAGGCGGGTCAGGCGGACCTGATTGCCTTCGCCCGTCCGTTCATCGCCAACCCCGATCTGGTGAAACGCATGCAGGCCGATGCAGCCCTCAACCCCCTGGACATGACGACGTTTTACACCCCCGGCCCCAAGGGCTACACCGATTACCCGGCGCTCAGCGTCTGAAGGAGCCATCACCATGAAAAACCTGCTCAAAACCGCCCTGATGGGCCTGGCCCTGTCCGCTTCGCTTCACGCCTCCCCGCTGTTGGCGGCAGAACCTGCCGCCACCTGGAAGAACGTTCCCACGCAGACCCTCACCACCGGCGGCGTGAGCTACGCATACCGGGAACTGGGTCAGCACAACGGCGGCACGCCCCTGGTGATGCTGACCCACCTGGCCGCGGTGCTGGACAACTGGGACCCGCGCATCGTCGACGGCCTAGCGGCCAAGCACCACGTCATCACTTTCGACAACCGTGGCATCGGGGCCTCCACAGGCTCGCCTGCGAGTTCGATGGAGCAGATGGCCGACGACGCCATCACCTTCATCAAGGCCAAGGGCCACAGACAAGTGGACCTGCTGGGATTCTCGCTGGGCGGCATGGTTGCTCAGGCAGTCGTGCTGAAGGAGCCGCAGCTCGTGCGCAAGATGGTTCTTGCAGGCACTGGCCCCGCAGGTGGCGAAGGCATCACCACCGTCGCCGGCGTGACCTTCTACGACATCCTGCGTGGCCTCTTCACGGGCCAGGACGCCAAGCAGTTCCTGTTCTTCACGAGAACACCCGGTGGCATCGAGGCCGGCAAGGCCTTCCTGGCCAGGCTGCAGGAACGTACCGAGGACCACGACCAGGAGATTTCTGTGGGCGCATTCATGGCGCAGCTGGAGGCGCTGCGCGTGTGGGGCAAGCAGGCGCCTGCCGATCTGTCGGTGGTCAAGCAGCCCGTGCTGGTGGTCAACGGCGACCACGACCGCATGGTGCCGACGGTCAACACGCACGACCTGGCGAAGCGGCTGCCGAACAGCCAGCTGATCGTCTACCCCGACGCCGGACACGGCGGTCTCTTCCAGTTCCATGCCGACTTCGTGCGCAGCACGCTCGAGTTTCTGGCCCGCTGACGCTGGCCAGGGCTGCGGCCACCGCCAGCGGCCGATCGAGGGTCTCCAGGACGAGCACCGCGGCACGCCGCTGTGCGTGACCTGCGTCTGCCCCTGCGGCACCGACGCCGCGTTCCACGCCACCTCTGGCGAGGGCGACCACCCGTGGATCGAGAACGCGTCGACGAAGAGCCCGGCGTTCGTGGCGCAGGCCGTGACAACCCTGATCGCGTCGCCGCGAAGCGATCACTGCACGATTTCGTCGGCGGGTCCGTGGTGGGTGTGGGCCTGCGCGGTCACCGAGCTGCCGGCCGCCGCGGCCATGATGAAGCCGATGGCCAGCCACTGCAGGCCGCTCAGCTGTTCGCCCAGCACCAGCAGGCCGAGCAGCGCGGCCACGGCCGGCTCCATGCTCGCCATGACGCCGAACGCGCTGTGTGAGAGGCGCTTGAGCGCCACCATCTCCAGAGAGATCGGGATCGCGCTGGACACCGCCGCCACCCCGAGCCCGTAGAGCAGGATGCCAGGGTCGAGCAGGGCGCTGCCGGCGTGCCAGACGCCGAAGGGCACGACGGTGATCGCGGCCATGGTGAGGCCCAGTGCCACCGAATGGCCGGCGTGCAGGTGGCCCACGCGTTTGCCGAACACGATGTACGAAGCCCAGCACACCGCAGCGCCGAGTGCGAACACCACGCCTTCGGGGTCGAGGCTGGCCACGTCGTGTCCCAGCGGCAGCAGCAGGCCCAGGCCCACGATGGCCAGCGCGATCCACACATAGTCGATGGCCCGGCGCGACGAAAAGAAGGCCACCGCGAGCGGCCCGCTGAACTCGATGGCCACCGCGACGCCGAAGGGGATGGTGCGCAGCGACTGGTAGAACATCAGATTCATGCAGCCCAATGCCACGCCGTAGCGCACCAGGCTCTTCGCGTCGGCTTTCGACAGCGGCCAGCGCCAGGGTCGCCAGATCAGCAGCAACAGCAGAGCCGAGAAACCGACGCGCAGTGCCGTGGTGCCGAGCGAGCCGACTTGCGGAAACAGCTGTTTGGCGAACGAGGTGCCGATGCCAAGCGCGACGACCGAGCCGAACACGGCCAGCAGGGGCACGGCCTGTGCCCAGCGGTGCGAAGTCAAAGCGGGCTCAGACCAGAGGAATCGTGAAGCGTGCGATCACCGGTTGGGTGTCCGGGCGCACGCCGCGCCACCACTCGAAGGCCTCGGCCGCCTGCTCGACCAGCATGCCCACGCCATCGGCGATGTTCTGCACGCCCGCGGCCTGGGCCTGTTTCAGGAAAGGCGTGAGGCCCTTGCCGTAGACCAGCTCATAGGCCAGCGCGCCGGGCGCGAAGGCGCTGGCTGCCAGCGGCAGATCGGCCTGCGAAAGGCCGGTGGAGGTGGCGTTGAGCACCACGTCAAAACGCTCGCCGGCCAGTTCTTCGTAGCCCCCGGTCTGCAGCGTGGCGTGGGCCGCGAAGTCGCGCTTCAGGCCGTGCGCCTTGTCGGCGCTGCGGTTGGCGATGGCGATCAGTGCCGGCTGCTGTGCCGCGATCGGCAGGATGGCGCCGCGCGTGGCGCCGCCCGCGCCGCAGATCAGCACGCGCTTGCCCGCCAGCGACACGCCCAGGTTGCGCTGGATGTCGTTCACCAGGCCCAGGCCGTCGAAATTCTGCGCGAAGATGCGACCACCTTCGAACTTGAGCGCGTTCACCGCGCCGGCCAGGCGGGCCGATTCCATCGGGTCGGTGGCGATCTCGAAGGCCTGCAGCTTGAAGGGGATGGTGACGTTCATGCCGCGGCCGCCGGCGGCGATGAAGGCCTCGACCGTGGTCTTGAAGCCGTCCAGCGGGCCTTCGATGGCGGTGTATTGAATGTCCTGCCCGGTGGCCAACGCGAAGGCGGCGTGGATCAGCGGCGATTTGCTGTGGCCAATGGGGTTGCCGATGACGGCGTAGCGGTCGGTCATGGTGCGTGGGGGGAGCGAAGAAAAGGCGAAGCGTCGATTGTCGCGCAAGCCCATGCGCGGGCGCGGGGCTTGCACCGGCCGTAACATGCCGTTCCATGAGCACCACCCTGAAAATCGATTTCGTGTCCGACGTCTCCTGCCCCTGGTGCGCGATCGGTCTCTCCGCACTGGAACAGGCCCTGGCCGCCGTGCAGGGCGACATCAGCGCCGAGATGCACTTCCAGCCCTTCGAGCTGAACCCGCAGATGGGCCCCGAAGGCCAGGACGTCACCGAGCACCTGACGCAGAAATACGGCAGCACGACCGAGCAGCAGGAACAGATCCGCGCCACCATCCGCCAGCGCGGTGCCGAAGCCGGCTTTGCCTTCAAGCCCGAAGGCCGCGGCCGCATCTGGAACACCTTCGACGCGCACCGCCTGCTGCTGTGGGCAGGTGAGGCCGGCGCCCCGGGCCAGCAGCACGCGCTGAAGAAGGCGCTGCTGACCGCGTACCACGGCCGCGCAGAAAGCCCGGCCGATCACGCGGTGTTGCTGGCGGCGGCGGTCGAAGCCGGTCTGGACGAAGGCCGCGCCCGCGACGTGCTGGCGAGCGACGCGTTTGCGCAGGAGGTGCGCGAGCGCGAGCAGTTCTACAACAGCCACGGCATCCACTCGGTGCCGGCCGTCATCATCAACGACCGCCACCTGATCTCCGGCGGGCAACCCGCCGCGGTGTTCGAGCAGGCCCTGCGCCAGATCGCTGAGCAGGACTGATCAGCCTGTCTGAAGCTTGCTCAGGCCGCGCGGTAGGTGCTGTCGCCGTGGGGTGCGGCGCGGAACTCGGGCAGTGCTTCGGCGGCTTGCGAGAAAGCCACGAGGTTCGGGTAGCGGCTGGCGGGCACCACCTCCGGCAGCATGTGCTGGATGAAGGCCCAGGCCACGGCGGTGCTCACGCCGGCCTGGTCCAGCGCGGTGCGGGTGAGGGCCAGCGGGTGGCTGGCGAGTTGCGCCTCCAGCCCGTCACAGGCGGCGAGCAACTGGCCGGTGACGCGCACCACCCAGGGTTGATGCTGTTTCTCCGCCGGGCGCAGGCCGCGCTCATACACGATTTGCACCGATTTTTCGCAGGCGGCCAGCGCGAGCCCCACGGTGCGCAGTGTGCGAGCGAGTGCTGCGGGTTCCCGGGGGATCAGGCTGCGTGGGTGGGTCAGTGACTCGGCGTACTGCAGGATTAGCGTCGAATCCATGAGCACCGTGCCGTCGTCACACACCAGCGTGGGCGCCTTCACCACCGGGTTGATGCGGCTGAACTCGTCGAAGGTGCGGAACACCGAGAGCGACTGGTGTTCGAACGGGAGGTCGAGCAGTTGCAGCGAGATGGCGACGCGGCGCACATAGGGCGAGTCGAGCATGCCGATGAGCTTCATGGAAGGTCCTCCGGTGGTTCAGTGGTGGGCGGCGAGTGCTTTCGCAATTTTCCCGCGCTTGACGGTGGCGCGCGGCACGGGCTGCGGCAGGTGCTCGAACCAGCGCCGCACGTCGTCTTCCACGCACAGGCCGTGCATGTAGTTGTAGATCGCCTTGCGCAGGCCCTGGCCGAGCGCGTCGTGGTCGGTGCCGGTCGGGTCGATGAAGCCGATGTCGTTTTTGGCGAAGCTCACTGGCGGCAGCGGGATCAGCTCGATGCCGTAAGCCGTCGGGTCCATGCCCACGGGCGAATGCACGGTGCAGCTGAAGCGGTGGAAAAAGCCGCTCTGGATGCAGCCGGCCTCGAACAGCTGGCGCACGTATTCGAGCGCGTCCACCGTGTCCTGCAGCGTCTGCGTGGGAAAGCCGTACATCAGGTAGGCGTGCACCAGGATGCCGGCGTCGGAAAAGCCCTTGGTCACGCGCGCCACCTGCTCAACGCTCACGCCTTTTTTCATCAGGTTGAGCAGGCGGTCGCTCGCCACTTCGAGGCCGCCGCTCATGGCGATGCAGCCGCTTTGTGCGAGCAGCTCGGCGAGTTCCGGGGTGAAGGTTTTTTCGAAGCGGATGTTGCCCCACCAAGAGATGTTGAGTTCGCGACGGATCAGCTCTTCGGCCAGCGCCTTCAAAGCCTTGGGCGGAGCGGCTTCGTCCACAAAGTGAAACCCGGTCTGACCGGTCTCTTCCACGATCTGCTGGATGCGGTCGGCCAGCTTCTCGGCCGTGGCGGTCTCGTAGCGGCCGATGTAGTCGAGGCTCACGTCGCAGAAGCTGCACTTCTTCCAGTAGCAGCCGTGCGCCACGGTGAGCTTGTTCCAGCGGCCGTCGCTCCACAGGCGGTGCATGGGGTTGAGCATGTCCAGCAGGCTCAGGTAACGGTCCAGCGGCAGGCCGTCCCAGGTGGGCGTGCCCACGTCTTCAAACGGGATGTCGGGCTCGGCGAAGTTGATGTAGCGCACGGCACCCGCGTTCACTCCCTCTCCCTCTCCCTCTGGGAGAGGGTCGGGGTGAGGGCTCTCCCGCACGAACGTCCGCTGCAGCCGCTGTCGCCCACGTTGCCCATGAAGGTGCTCGATCAGCGAGAGCACCGGGCGCTCGCCAGCGTCCAGCGTCACGAAATCCACAAAGTCAAAGACCCGTGGGTCAGACAACTCGCGCAGTTCGGTGTTCACAAAGCCGCCGCCCAGCGCAATGCGGATGTGCGGGTTGTGTGTCTTGATGGTCTGCGCGATGCGAAAGGCCGCATACACCGAACCCGGGAACGGCACCGAGAGCAGCACCAGCGCCGGCTGGTGGCGGTGGATGGCAGAGAGCGTCAGGTCGCTCAGCAGCTCGTCCACCAGCGTCGGCGGCGCGGCCAGCGCGGCGGCCAGCGGGTCGAAGCTGGGCTGGCTGCTGGCCAGCGACTCGGCGTAGCGCACGAACTCGAAGCGCTCATCCACCGCGTCGCGCAGCACGTCGGCCAGGTCGTTGAGGTAGAGCGTGCAGAGGTGGCGCGCCTTGTCCTGCACACCGAGCGCGCCGAAGGCCCAGGCCAGCGGGTCGCCGCTGCCGTCGTCCACATACGCGTCGAGCGCCGAGAAGCGCGGACCTTCGGGCAGGAGGCCACGCGCGGCGATGCGGTGGGCCAGCGTCGAGTCGCGCCCTTGCAGGTAGGCGATGGCCGGTCCGATGGTGCTGCGGTAGTGGTCGAACTGGTCGAGGAAGGCGTGCACGCTGCCCGAGCGTTGCGCCTCGGGCTGGGCCAGCGCCCGGCCGCGCACGGACTCCAGCCCGGCGGGCGTGAACAGTTTCAGGACCAGCGCCAGCGCCAGGTCTTCCTGCACAGCATCGATGCCGCGCGAACGCAGGAAACCGGTGAGGTAGGCGGTGGAGGGGTAGGGCGTGTTGAGCTGCGTCATCGGGGGGATGAGGCTCAGCACGCGGAAGTTCGTGGGCATGCGCGTGAGGGAGAGTTTCTCGGGAGCTTAGCCCAGAAGAAAACCGATAAAGCCATCGGTGCGCCATGACCCTTCAAGGCTGCCGTGGAACCGGCTCCGCTGGGCCACAGGCTGTATAGAGCCTCCGGCGCGAAACGCCCCCATTCCAGGGTGCGGTGGAACCGGCTTAGCCGGGCCACTCGCATCGCCCCCTGGGGGGTGACGCCGAAGGCGGCGCGGGGGGATCAACACTCCACGATGTTCACCGCCAGCCCGCCGCGCGAGGTTTCCTTGTATTTGGTCTTCATGTCGGCGCCGGTCTCGCGCATGGTCTTGATGACCTTGTCCAGGCTGACGTGGTGCACGCCATCGCCGCGCATCGCCATGCGCGCGGCGTTGATGGCCTTGACCGAGGCGATGGCGTTGCGCTCGATGCAGGGGATCTGCACCAGGCCGCCCACCGGGTCGCAGGTCAGGCCCAGGTGGTGTTCCATGCCGATCTCGGCCGCGTTCTCCACCTGCTCGGGCGTGCCGCCGAGTACCGCGCAGAGCGCGCCCGCCGCCATGGAGCAGGCCACGCCCACCTCACCCTGGCAACCCACCTCGGCGCCGCTGATGCTGGCGTTCTCCTTGTAGAGGATGCCGATGGCCGCGGCGGTAAGCAGGAAGTCCACCACGCCGTCGTCCGTTGAACCGGGCACGAAGCGGCGGTAGTAATGCAGCACGGCGGGCACGATGCCGGCCGCGCCGTTGGTGGGCGCCGTGACCACGCGGCCGCCAGCGGCGTTTTCTTCGTTGACCGCCAGTGCGTAGAGGTTGACCCAGTCGAGCACAGCCAGCGGGTCGGTCAGCGCCTTCTCGGGGTGGGTCGTCAGGTCGGTGTAGAGGCCGGGCGCCCGGCGCCGCACTTTGAAGCCGCCGGGTAGCAGGCCCTCGGCCGTGCAGCCGCGGCGCACGCAGGCCTGCATCACGTCCCAGAGGCGCAGCAGCCCGGCGCGCACCTCGACGTCGCTGCGCCAGTGCCGCTCGTTGGCGCGCATCACCCCGGCGACGGACAGGCCGTGTTCGCGGCAGCGCTGCAGCAGTTCGTCGCCGGTGCGAAACGGGATGGGCAGTTGCGTGGCGTCGGGCGCGATCACCTTCTGCCGCTGGCCATCGGCCATGACCTCCTCGCTCACCACGAAGCCGCCACCCACCGAATAGAAGGTGCGTTCGGACAGCACCGCGCCCGCTGCGTCCCAGGCGCTCAGGCGCATGCCGTTGGCGTGCAGCGGGAGGGCCTGGCGGTGCAGGGTCAGATCCTCGCGGTCGGCCCAGTCGATGGTGTGCGTGCCCATCAGCGGCATGCGCCCCTGTTCGCGGATGGCGCGCACGGTGGGTTCGACCGATTCGATGGGCACCGATTCCGGCTCGTGGCCGCACAGGCCGAGCAGCACCGCCTTGTCGCTGCCGTGGCCGCGGCCGGTGGCGCCCAGCGAGCCGTACAGGCCCACCTGCACCCGCGCCACCGCCGGCAGCAGGCCGGCGGTCTCCAGCCCGTGCGCGAACAGGCGCGCCGCGCGCATGGGGCCGACGGTGTGCGAGCTGCTGGGCCCGATGCCGATCTTGAAAAGGTCGAAAGCCGATACCGCCATGCGTGTTTCCTGGTTGTTGTTGTGGTGGTGTTGTGTGTGCGTCAGGCCAGCGCGGGCCGGGCCACGCCGCGACCCGAGCGCGCATCTTCCCACTGCGCCACGTGCCCCGCCAGCTGGTGCGCGGTGATGGCCGAGAGCGTCCAGCCCAGGTGGCCGTGGCCGGTGTTGTAGAACACATTGGGCAGGCGGCCGGGGCCGACGCGGGGCAGCATGTCCGGCATCATGGGTCGAAGACCGGCCCAAGGCTCGACACGGCGCGTGCTCACGCCCGGGAAGCACTGGTTGACCCAGTCCACCAGCGGCTTGATGCGGTCGGCGCGGATGTCGCGGTTGAAGCCGTTGAACTCGGCCGTGCCGGCCACGCGGAAGCGGTCCACGCCCAGGCGGCTGGTGACCAGCTTGGTCTCGTCGTCCAGCAGGCTCACGTTCGGCGCGGCCGCCTGGCTCTGCTCGTCGTTCAGCATCACCGTGATCGAGTAGCCCTTGACCGGATACACATTGAGCCGGTCACCCAGCTGCGCGCCGATGGCGCGGCTGTGCACGCCGGCGCACACCACCACCGCATCGGCGCTCACCACTTCGCCGTCGGCCAACGTGACGTGGGCGGTCTGGCCGGTGCTCTGCACACGCGCCACGGCGCGGCCGGTCAGCAGGCGCACACCACGGCGTTCGCAGGCCTGGCTCATGCCGTGGGTGTACTTGTGGATGTCGCCGGTGCTGTCGCTCTCGGTGTAGTAACCGCCGTAGTACTCGCCGGCCAGCGTGGGTTCGATGGCGCGCATCTCGTCGGGTGTGACGGCGCGGCGCGGCAGGCCGCCTTCGGCCAGCAGTTTCGAGACCTCGCCCGCGTGGTCGAAACCGGCCTTGTCGCGGTAGATGTGCAGGATGCCCTGCTTCTTGAGGTCGAAATCGATGCCCTCGGCCTGCGCCCAGCCAAACAGGTGCTCGCGCGCGGCAATCGCCAGCTTCGCGGTGGCGATGGTGTTCTCGCGGTACTTCGGAATGGCGGCCGCGAATTCGGCGAACCAGGAGAGCTTGTGCCAGCTCGGCTTGGGGTTGACCAGCAGCGGCGCGTCGGCCTTGAGCATCCACTTGATGCCCTTGAGCAGGGTGGACGGGTGGGTCCAGGTTTCGGCGTTGGAGGCCGACAGCTGCCCGCCGTTGGCGTGGCTGGTTTCCATGCCGGCGTAGCGGTGCTGTTCGATCAGGGTGACGTCGTGACCTTCGCAGGACAGGGCGTAGGCGCTGGTGACGCCGGTGATGCCGCCGCCGATGACGATGATGTGCGTGGACTGGGCCATGGGAATCTCTCTGGAAAGGCCGTCAAACAGGGATGGACACGGTCCGCACACCGTGTGCGGACCATGACCCCCTCTGTTTGTGACCTGAGAGATTCACCCGCCGGGTGGGCGGGCTTGCTCCTGCGGTGGGCCGGGGGACGAGTCCCGGCCACTCTTCAGAGTGTTGCGCTGAGTGCGCGCTGAACGCCGATCGGTCCTTTTGCCTGAGAGTTTCCGGGGCGGTTGCTCCTTCGGCGCCGGTTCCCCTGTGGGGCCGGTCTCTCCCGATCAGCGGAAGAAGGCGCTTATTGTGCCTGCAGACCGATGGATTTGACGATGGCCCTGAACTGTTGGGTGCCATCGGCATAGGCCTTGTCGGCCTCGGCCAGCGTCTGCGGCTTGGGCAGCAGCTGGCTGTTGGCTTCCAGCGCGGCGTGCACCGCCGGGTCGCCCAGGGTGCCGGTGATGGCCTTGTGCAGTGCGGCCACCACGGGTTCGGGCGTGTCGCGCTTGACGAAGTAGCCGGTCCAGATCTTGAACGCGAAGTCCTTGAGCTGCTTGCTTTCGCTGATCGCGGGGTATTGCTTCACGCTGTCCAGCCGTTCGCTGTTGAGCATGGCCAGCACCTTGACGCGGCCGGTCTTGTGCATCTCGTCGTACTTCTTGCCGTAGGGCGCGAGGAAGAAATCCACCTGGCCGGCCATCAAATCTTGCTCGGCGGGGGCCGCTCCTTTGTAGGGCACGTGGATCATCGGGATGCCGGTGACCTTGGACAGGTGCTCGCCCAGCAGGTGGTAGAACGAACCGGGGCCGACGCTGGCGAAGGTCAGCGGCTTGCCGTCTTTCGCGGCCTTGCGCGCGTGGTCCACAAACTCGTCCACGGTGTTGACCGGCAGGTCCTTTTTGGCCAGGAAGGCGATCTGCGCGGTGGCGATCATCTGCACCAGGCGGAAGTCTTCGCTCTTGAACTTGATCGAGGAAATCGCCAGCGGCGCGAGGATCAGCTCGTTGGGCGAACCCTGGAACAACGTGTAGCCATCGGAGGGGCCGTTGAGCACCTTCTGCGCTGCGATGGAGCCGCTGGCGCCGCCCAGATTTTCGATCACCACCGGCTGGCCCAATTGTTTGCCCAGCGTGACGTTAACCGAGCGCGCGATCACGTCCGACAGGCCGCCGGCCGGGTAGGGGACCATCAGGGTCACCGGCTTGGCTGGGAAGGTTTGGGCGATGGCGGTGCCGGTCAGGCCGAGGGCGGCCAATGCGGCGGCAGCGATGAGCGAGTGGATGCGGATGCGTGTGTTCATGGGGTTGTCTCCGTTGTGGTTGTCGATGCTCAGGGGTTGGGGGAAAGCAGGTCCTGCACGAGCGCGATCCAGTAGGCCGCGCCGGGGGCGATGTTCAGGTCGTTGAAGTCGTAGGCCGGGTTGTGCACCATGCAGGCGCCGGGTTCGCCGTCGGCGCCGTTGCCGATGAAGAGGTAGCTGCCCGGCACGCGTTCGAGCATGAAGGCGAAGTCCTCGCTGCCGCTGACCATCGGGCCCTGCGGGTTGATCTGCTCCGCGGGGAAGTGCTTCTGCGCCACCGCCAGCGCGCGGGCGGTCTGCTGCGCGTCGTTGACCAGCACCGCGTAGCCCGAGCGCCAGGCGATCTCGGCGCGCACGCCGAAGCTCTGGGCCTGCAGCTGCACCAGTTCGCGGATGCGCTGCTCCACGCTGCGCCGCACCTGCGGGTCCAGCGCGCGCACGCTGATCTCCAGCCGGGCGGAGGCCGGGATCACATTGTTCGCCTCGCCCGCGTGCACCGCACCGACCGTGACCACGGTCGGCTGCATCGGGTCCACATGGCGCGAGACCACAGTCTGCAGCGCCATGATCAGCGAGGCCGCAGCCACCACCACGTCGGTGGTCTTGTGCGGCATGGCGCCGTGGCCACCGTAGCCGTGCAGGGTGACGGTGGCGTAGTCGGACGAGGCCATGGCCGGCCCGCTGCGGAATACCAGCTGCCCCTGCGGCATGCCCGGCATGTTGTGCATGGCGAAGATGGCGTCGCAGGGGAAGCGCTCAAACAGGCCGTCTTCCATCATCTTCAGCGCGCCCCCGCCGCCTTCTTCGGCCGGCTGGAAGATCAGGTTCAGCGTGCCGTCGAAATCGCCTTGTGTGGCCAGGTGCTGCGCCGCCGCCAGCAGCATGGCGGTGTGGCCGTCGTGGCCGCAGGCGTGCATCACGCCGTGGGTGCAGCTGGCCCATGCCGCGCCCGTGGCCTCGGCGATGGGCAGCGCGTCCATGTCGGCGCGCAGGCCGAGGCTGCGGCCCGATGAGCCGCGTTTCAGTTGACCCACGACGCCGGTGCCGCCCAGGCCGGTCGTGACGGCGTAGCCCCAGGCGCCCAGCTGGGCCGCCACCAGCGCGGCGGTGCGGCGCTCGTTGAAGGCCAGCTCCGGGTGCTGGTGGATGTCGCGGCGCAGGCGGGTGAATGCCTGGATGGCGGCGTCACTGAGTCGTTCCATGCAAATCACTCCTGAAACATGAACTTTGTTGCATGTTAGGAAGGGCCTGAATTAAAGTCCAATGCATTGATAAGCAACAACCCATGACTTTGAATGGAGATTCGGGATGACCCTCGTGCAACTGAGGCACTTCGTGGTGTTGGCCGAGCTGGGGACCTTCGTGCAGGCGTCCAAGGCCCTGTACCTCACGCAGCCCGCGCTCACGCGCAGCATCCAGGGGTTGGAGGACGAGCTGGGTGGGCGCCTGTTCGACCGCCTGGGCCGGCGCATCGCGCTCACACCGTTCGGGCACGAGGTGCTGCAACGCGCCCGGCGGCTGGTGAGCGATGCCGAAGCGCTCAAACAGACCGGCAAAGGCCTGCATGCGGGCCTGATCGGCACCCTGCGCGTGGGGCTGAGCTCGGCGCCCGGCGCCTTGTTGTCGACGCCGCTGATGCTGCACATGGCCGAACAACACCCCAAGCTGCAGCTGCAGATTTCACGCGGCAACACGGGGGTGCTGATCGATGCGCTGCGGGAGCAGTTGCTGGACGCCGCGGTGGTCGACGTGCGCTCGGTGCGGCCCTCGGCCGACCTGCAGATCGCGCTGACCTTTGAGCTGGGGGCGGGTTTTCTGGTGCGGCCCGACCACCCGCTGGTCCAGCGCGGTCG
The DNA here is from genome assembly GCA_002842215.1 of Betaproteobacteria bacterium HGW-Betaproteobacteria-9. GTDB lineage: Bacteria > Pseudomonadota > Gammaproteobacteria > Burkholderiales > Burkholderiaceae_C > Hydrogenophaga. The sequence goes on from PHCC01000008.1 coordinate 176,362, forward strand.
GGCGGTCACCCTTGACGACGTGCTGGCCTACCCGGTGGCGTCCACGCCGCTGAGCGACGAAGTGGCGCGGCTGCTGATCGGGCGCTACGGCCCGCAGGCGAACCCCGACGACATGGTGACCTTGCGCTGCGACGAGACCTTGAGCATCGTCGAGGTGGCGCGGCGCAGCCACGCCATCGTGCTCACGGCGGACGTCGCGGCGCAAGGGCTGGTGCGGCTGGACATGACGCCACCGCTGGACGCCACAGCGCGCTTTGGTCTGGTCACGCTGGCACAGCGCGAGGAGGCGCCCGCCCTGCGCATCCTGCGCGAGCAGTTGCCGACGTGGGTGGCGGGTTTCGGGACGCCAGCCGTGGCATGAAAAAAGGGCGCCACCGGCGCCCTTTTTCTTCAGTCCACCATCTCGGCGATCGGCACGCAGCTGCAGAACAGGTTGCGGTCGCCGTAGACGTTGTCGATGCGGCCCACAGGCGGCCAGTATTTGGCGTGTGCGCGGGTCGAAGCGCTGGCGGCGCCCACGTCGCGTGCGTAGGGGTGTGGCCACTCGGCCTTCATCAGGCTGTCGGCCGTGTGCGGCGCGTTCTTCAACGGGTTGTCGTCCTGCGGCCATTCGCCTTTTTCCACGCGGCGGACTTCCTCGCGGATGGCGATCATCGCGTCGATGAAACGGTCCAGCTCTTCCAGCGTCTCGCTCTCGGTCGGTTCGACCATCAGCGTGTTGGCGACTGGGAAGCTCAGCGTGGGCGCGTGGAAGCCGTAGTCCATCAGGCGCTTGGCCACGTCCTCGGCCATCACGCCGCTGGTTTCCTTCAAATCGCGCAGGTCCAGGATGCACTCGTGCGCCACGTGGCCGTTGGCCGAGGCGTAGAGCGTGGGGTAGTGGTCTTTCAGCCGCTTGCTGATGTAGTTGGCGGCCAGGATGGCGGCTTCGGTCGCGTGCTTCAGGCCGTCGGCACCCATCATGCGGATGTACATCCAGCTGATGGGCAGCACGGCGGCGTTGCCCAGCGGCGCCGCAGAGACCGCGCCGACGCGGAACTTGTCCTGCTCTTCTGGCGTGCCGCACACACCGGCCGGCTCGGCGCCCGCGCGGTGACCGGGCAGGAAGGGCACGAGGTCGGCCACCACGCAGACCGGGCCGACGCCCGGGCCGCCGCCGCCGTGCGGGATGCAGAAGGTCTTGTGCAGGTTCAGGTGGCTCACGTCGCCGCCGAACTCGCCCGGTGCGGCCACGCCGACCAGGGCGTTCATGTTGGCGCCGTCCACGTAGACCCGGCCGCCGTGGCTGTGCACCAGGGCGCAGAGCTCCTTGACGGTGGTCTCGAACACGCCGTGGGTGGACGGGTAGGTGATCATCACCGCGGCCAGGTTGGCGCTGTGCTGCTCGCACTTGACCTGAAGGTCGGCCATGTCCACGTTGCCGTTTTCATCGCACTTGGTCACCACCACCTGCATGCCGGCCATCTGGGCCGACGCGGGGTTGGTGCCGTGGGCGCTGGACGGGATCAGGCAGATGTTGCGGTGTGCTTCACCGCGCGAGGCGTGGAAGGCTTTGATGGCCAGCAGGCCGGCGTATTCGCCCTGCGAGCCCGCGTTGGGCTGCAGGCTGATGCCGGCGTAGCCCGTGGCCTGGCAGAGCCAGGCACGCAGCTGTTCGTCAAGCTCCTTGTAGCCCTGCAGCTGCTCGGCCGGGGCGAAGGGGTGCACGTTGGCGAACTCGGGCCAGGTGATGGGGATCATCTCGCTGGTCGCGTTGAGTTTCATCGTGCAGCTGCCCAGCGGGATCATGCTGCGGTCCAGTGCGAGGTCCTTGTCGGACAGCGCGCGGATGTAGCGCAGCATGCCGGTCTCGGAATGGTGGCTGTTGAACACCGGGTGGGTGAGGTAGGCGCTGGTGCGGCGCAGCTCGGCGGGGATGAGGGGCTCGATGCCTTTTTCGAAGGCGTCGAGCGTGGGCAGAGCCTGGCCGTCTTTCGCGAACACCGACCACAGCAGGGTGATGTCGTCGCGCGTGGTGGTTTCGTCGAGCGACAGGCTCACGTACTGGCCCCACGACAGCTTCAGGTTGGCTCCTTTGGCCGCAGCCTTGGCCACGATCGCCTGGGCCTGCGCCGCGTCGGCAGCCTTGACGGTCAGTGTGTCGAAGGCCGATGTGCTGGTCAGCGTGTGGCCCAGTTGTTGCAGCCCTTGCGCCAGCACGGCGGTGTAAGCGGCCACGCGCTGCGCGATGCGCTTCAAACCCTGCGGGCCGTGGTACACGGCGTACATGCTGGCCACGACGGCGGGCAGCACCTGCGCCGTGCAGATGTTGGAGGTGGCCTTCTCGCGGCGGATGTGCTGCTCGCGCGTCTGCAGCGCGAGGCGGTAGGCCGGGTTGCCGTGGGTGTCCACGCTCACGCCGACCAGGCGGCCGGGCAGGGAGCGCTTGAACGCGTCGCGGCAGGCCATGTAGGCGGCGTGCGGGCCGCCCGCGCCCATGGGCATGCCGAAACGCTGCGTGGTGCCGATCGCGATGTCGGCGTCGAACTCGCCCGGGGGCACCAGCAGCGTCAGTGCCAGCAGATCGGCCGCGACGATGAAGGCAGCCTGCTTGGCGTGCACGGTCTGCACCTCGGCGCGCAGGTCGTCGATGCGGCCGCTGGTGGACGGGTACTGCGCGAGCACGGCGAAGTAGTCGTCGCCCGCGAGCGCGTCGGCCCATTCCTGCGCCGAGTTCGCGAGCTTCACGGTCAGGCCCAGCGGCGCGGCGCGGGTCTGCACCACTTCGATGGTCTGAGGGTGGCAGTCACCCGCCACCACGATCACGTTGCCCTTGGACTTGACCGAGCGTTTGGCCAGCGTCATCGCCTCGGCGGCGGCGGTGGCTTCGTCCAGCATGGATGCGTTGGCGATGGCCATGCCGGTCAGGTCCGTGACCATGGTCTGGAAGTTCACCAGCGCTTCCATGCGGCCCTGCGATATCTCGGCCTGGTAGGGCGTGTAGGCGGTGTACCAGGCGGGGTTTTCCAGCACGTTGCGCAGAATGACGCCCGGCGTGTGCGTGCCGTAGTAGCCTTGGCCGATGAAGCTCTTGAAGAGCTGGTTCTTGCCGGCAATGGTCTTGAGTTCGGCCAGCGCCGCGGCCTCGGTCACGGCGGGCGGCAGGTCCATGCCGGCGCTGCGCGCGATGCTGCGCGGCACGATGCCGTCGATCAGCGCGCGGCGCGAGGCCTCGCCGATGACGGACAGCATCAACGTTTCGTCGGCTTCGCTGATGCCGATGTGGCGGGCAATGAACTCGCTGGCGTTTTCGAGTTCATCCAGGGGTTTGACAGACGGCATCAGCATGGGACGACCTTGTTGAAATAGTTGGATGTCAGCGGGTTTTGTCTTGCTCCTTCCCCCTCTGGGGGAAGGCTGGGATGGGGGTTCGGGTCTAGACGAGCGAACGTGGCGACCAGGCATCTTGGCACCACCGGCCCCCACCCCAACCCTCCCCCAGAGGGGGAGGGAGCACAAACTCAAACTGCGAAAGCGGCGTAAGCGGTTTCGTCGAGCAGCGCGTCGAGCTGCGACGCGTCCGACAGCTTGACCTTGAAGAACCATCCTGCTCCCAGCGGGTCGCTGTTGGCCAGGGCCGGGTCGGCGCGCAGGGCCTCGTTCACTTCGGTGATGGTGCCGCTCACGGGCATGTACACGTCGGCGGCCGCCTTGACGGACTCGACCACGCCGGCCACGTCCTTCTGGGCCAGGGACTTGCCCACTTCGGGCAGGTCCACGAACACCACGTCGCCCAGCGCGTCCTGCGCGTGGTGGGTGATGCCGACGGTGGCGATGTCGCCGTCAACGCTGATCCATTCGTGGTCTTCGGTGTATTTTGTGGTCATGGTGGGCTCCGGTGAAGAAAGTTAGAAAGGGCTGACTCAGCCGCGGAAGTATCTATTGGGAACGAAGGGCATGGGCGCGACCTCCATCGGCACGGCCTTGCCGCGCACGATGGCGTTGACGCGGGTGCCGACGGCGGCGTTTGCCGGGCTCACGTAGCCGATGGCCACCGGCTTGTCGGCCGTGGGGCCGAGCAGGCCGCTGGTGACTTCGCCGATCTTCTGGCCGTCCAGGCTCTGCAGTTCGACGTGTTCACGCACCGGCACACGCTCCAGCGCGATCAGGCCCACGCGCTTGCGCGTCAGGGCTTCGGTGCCGTCGAGCTGGCCGAGCACGCGGACCGCACCCGGAAAACCGCCGGCGCGCGCGCCACCGGTGCGGCGCACCTTCTGCACCGCCCAGTTCAGAGCGGCTTCCACCGGGGTTGTGGTGGTGTCGATGTCGTTGCCATAGAGGCAGAGGCCGGCTTCAAGGCGCAACGAGTTGCGCGCGCCCAGGCCAACGGGCTTGACTTCGGGCTGGGCCAGCAGGGCGCGGGCAAAGGCCTCGGCGCTGGCCGCGGGCAGGGAGATTTCGCAACCGTCTTCGCCGGTGTAGCCGCTGCGGGTGACGAACAGGTCGGCACCGTTCCAGGTGAATGCGGCCCCGGTCATGAACACCAGCTTTTCCACGCCGGGCAGCAGGCGCTGCAGCGCGGTCACGGCTTGCGGGCCTTGCAGGGCGAGCAGGGCGCGGTCGAACTGGGGGGTCACGGTGCAGCGGCCGCCGATGCGCTCGACGATGTGCGCGAGGTCACCGTGTTTGCAGGCGCCGTTGACGATCACGAAGATGTCGTCGCCGCGGTTGACGAACATCAGGTCATCGATGATGCCGCCCGCGTCGTTCAGCAGCAGGCCGTAGCGCTGCTTGTTCACACCCAGACCGATCACGTCGACGGGCATCAGCGATTCGAAGGCTGCTGCAGCGTCCGGGCCGGACAGTGTGAGCTGGCCCATGTGCGAGACGTCGAACAGGCCGGCGGCGTTGCGGGTGTGGTGGTGTTCGGCCATCAGGCCGGCGGGGTACTGCACCGGCATGCTGTAGCCGGCGAAGGGCACCATGCGGGCGCCGAGTTCCAGGTGCAGGGCATGCAGCGGGGTCTTGAGCAGATCGGAGGGGTCGGACACGGCGGGCTTTCTGCGGCGCAAACGCGCTCGCTGAGGGGGCAGGCCTCCCAGGGGAGGGTGGACACGGTTCATCCGTGCGCTGCCCCGCTGTCCGCTTTACCTGAGAGATTCACGCGGGCGATGCCGCGCTTGCTCCTTCGGTGGACCGCCTCGCGGGCGGCCTCTCTCCAGGGGGGTACACCCGCTTTGCAGCCGGTGCTTGCCAGTCCTTTTGCCTGAGCGTTCAGGACCGTGTTCCGGTCGCCTGCGCCTTCGGCGGCTCCCGGTTCGGGGAGCTCTCTCCTGACCCGGCGAGTTTAACGGATACGGACTCAACCCATGGTTTCCAGCAGTTCCACGGGCAGCAGTTTCGCCAGCCGCTCACTGATGCCGTCGGCGCGCGCGCTGCCCGCCAGCGCTTCCACGTCAACGATCATCTCGCGGCCCACCGCGAGCATGGCCGCGGCATCGCGCGCCTCGCGCAGCGCAGACCGGTATCGGGCCGCGAGGGCCTTGTCGCGCGGTGCAAACAGGCGCTCGCTGAGGTCGAACAGGAACATGCGCGCAGTGGCCAGGGATCGGCTGCCCGTGAACGCATCACCATGCGCGCCGGTGGGGCTGGCCTGGTCCGGCTCCTGCGGAATTTTCGGCTTCGACCGCACGTCCATCGTTGTGCCCCTGTCTGCCTGCCCTGCGCCGCGTCGCTCCAGATAGCCCTGTGTGAGCAGCAGATCGACCAGCGGCCGGCCAGCGCCGGTGAACAGGGCCGCCATCTGCGATTCGCTGTGCTGCCCATCGGCCAGCAGCAGAATGGCCCGCTCACGCTGCCCCAGGGTCCGGTTGCCCGGGCGCAGCTCAAGCCGGCCCTTTTCTGTCTTTCTCAACATTTTTTGCTCCAACGACAGGCGCCACTCTGCCGACGCTGCATGTCATTGGTGTGAAACCCGCTGCCAGGCCGGGGTCAAATGCTCAGGAATGTGTAGCAGCTGGCTGTCGGATCCCAGCCAATGTGGCGCTGTGCGCGGTGCGCAGCGGCTTCGATCCTCCGTGCGTTCGGCTCGTCGGTGCTGGCGATCCATTCCAGCGCCGCTTCGCGGCTGCGGCCGAATTGCTGGTGCCGCGCGGTGAGGCGCTCCAGCCGCAGGGCGGCGTCCACGTGCAGGTACCAGACTTCGTCGAGCAGACCGGCCACCGGTTGCCAGTCGCCTTCGTCGAGCAGCAGGTAGTTGCCTTCGGTGACGATCAACGGCGTGCGTGCGAACACCGGCAGCGCACCCGCCACCGGTTCTTCGATCTCGCGCCGGAAGTCGGGCGCGTAGACCACCTCGTTGTCGCGTTGCGCACGCAGGCGGCGCAGCAGGGCGGCATAGCCCGCGGCGTCGAAGGTGTCGGGCGCACCTTTGCGCCCGGCCCGGCCCAGCCGTTCCAGTTCGGCCTGCGCGAGGTGGAAACCGTCCATCGGGACCGCCTGGGCCTCTTCACCCAGGTGTTGTGCGATCAGGTGGGCGAGCGTGGACTTGCCCGAACCGGGTGCGCCGACGATGCCGAGCAGGCGGCGCGGGCCGCTGGCCAGGGCTTGAAGGCGCTGTGTCAGGCTGGTATGGAGGTGCATGGGCGAGGTCTCAGATCGCATACATCGCGATCAGTCGCTGGCGGGTCTCGTAGAGATGCTGGCGCAGGGTGTAGCCGCGACCGGCGTAGCGGTTGGGCAACTGCATCTGCGCCACCTGCCGCTCCAGGGTGTCCAGCCGTTCCAGCAGGGGCTGCAGCGAGACCGGCTTGTGGGCCGGCTGCCGGCTGAGGTCTTCCTCCATGAAGCGCACTTCGCCGTAGATGTGCTGCAGGGCGGCGTCGACCCGCCAGTCGATGTAGCGGGGTGCGCGCAGCAACAGGGCCACACCGAGCAGGCCCAGGGGCAGCACCGCGTACAGGAACAGTTCGGCTCTTTGCGCGGTGCCGAAGGGCAGCAGGGTCTCCATCCAGGGACGCTCGCCGCGGGCGTGTTGCAGGGCCACAGGTGAGACCGGGAAGTCGCTGCCGACGGTGGTGGGGTAGCGACCCGGGGTCTCGAGAAAGCCGCTCATGACGTGCAGTTCACCGGCGACATCAAGCAGCGCGCGCTGCAGTGCGGGGTGCAGACCGGGCCGGACCAGGAGGTGCGTCAGGGTGACCATGGTGGGCAGGTCTCTGGGCGGCAACTGGCTGCGCAGCTCGATGGAGCCTTGCGGCATGACCACGGGCCACAGCCGGCGTTCGCGCGCCGCCAGGGCCCCGGCGCGCTCCATGCCCAGGATGTGCACCCCATTCAGCCGGGCGAGCGCGTTGGCGGTCTGGGAGTCGCCGGTGGCGACATGGACGACGGCATCCACCCGGCCCTCGGTCAGGGCAGCGAGTGCCGAGTCACCCACCTCGGGCACGAATTCGACCTCGTCGGGGCGGATGCGCAGGTGGGTCAGGAGGAGATCGGCCGCGATCCGGTTCGATGAGTCCGCCACCGATGTGGCGATGCGCCGGCCCCGCAGCTGGCCCATGTCGGCAATGTCTTCGCGGGCGAACACCCAGATGATTTCGTGACCGATCACGGCCAGCGCCTGCACGCCGTCGGCCGGGGTGGGCGTTGCATGGGCGGGGGCGTACAGACCCTGGGCAAAGGTGACGTCGATCGCGCCGTCGCCCGGTTTCATGTGCTGCAGCGCGTCCTGCGGTCGGGGGTGGGGGACGAGGTCGACGGCGATGCCCCGGTGTTCCAGGCGGCTGGCGTAGAGCTGGGCGAGCCTCAGGTAGCTGCTCTGTGCCGGACCGGTTCCGATCACCAGCCGCAGCGGCTGTAAAACGGCCATCACCCGGCGGGCGCTGTTGTTGAGATATTCACGGACACAATCCTCCAGGATGCTCATATCTATCCAGCTGTCACTGCGGCCAACGCCGATCCGCTCGCAAAAGGTGCGGATCGCTTCCGGCGTGTAGCCGCGCCGCCTGAGACCGACCAGCGTCGGCATGCGTGGATCATCCCAGCCGCTGACGTCACCATCCTGAACAAGCTGCAAAAGCCTTCTTTTACTCATGACCGTATAGGTCAGATTAAGCCGTGCGAACTCGTACTGTTTCGGCGTTGCCGGTACCGGCAGATTCTGGAGGAACCAGTCGTAGAGCGGTTTATGGTCTTCAAATTCAAGCGTGCAGATGGAGTGAGTCACCCCTTCGATTGCATCACTCTGTCCATGGGCATAATCGTACATCGGGTAGATGCACCAGGCATCGCCGGTGTGCGGGTGAGTGGCACGGAGGATCCGGTACATGACCGGGTCGCGCAGATTGATATTGGGCGCTGCCATATCGATTTTTGCCCGCAACACCTTGCTAGCGTCCGGAAATTCTCCCGCCTTCATCCGCCGGAAAAGATCGAGATTCTCCTCCGCTATCCGCTGCCGCCAGGGGCTCTCTTTACCTGGCTCGGTCAAGGTGCCGCGATGGGCGCGGATCTCCTCGGCAGAGAGGTCATCAACGTATGCCTTCCCCTGCTGAATGAGGTGTTCCGCCCAGTCGTAGAGCTGCTGAAAGTAGTCGGAGGCGTAATACTGATGCTCTCCCCAGTCAAAGCCGAGCCAGCGGACGCTACTCTTGATCGACTCGGTATACTCAATATCCTCTTTGGCCGGATTGGTGTCGTCAAAGCGGAGATGGCAGACGCCGCCGAAATCCCGGGCAACCCCGAAATTGAGGCAGATCGACTTGGCGTGACCGATATGGAGGTAGCCGTTCGGCTCGGGGGGGAAACGGGTGACTACTGCCTTATGCTTGCCGCTGGCAAGGTCTTCGGCGACGATGTTCCGGATGAAATTGGCAGGCTGGATCGCCAGGCTCTGTTCGTTACTGCTGGGCATATTAAACCTCAATCAGGATAATTTGTGAAAGCTTGCTGAACAAACGCAGATAATCGCAGATTTCAGCTGCGGTTTCAATGCAGATTATGGGGGATCAGCTGAAAGCTGCCCGAAGTGAGGAGATTCAGTCTCCCGCCATACAGATCCGGTTGCGCCCTTCCTGCTTGGCCCGGTACAGCGCCTGATCGGCAGCGGCAATAAGCATTTCAACCGGCATTCCCTCACCAGGCCTGGCGGTCGCAATACCGATACTGACGCTCACATGGGGAGAGGCCATTGAACTGCCGTGCTGCAGCTCTGTTCTCTCTACCATCTCTTTCATGGTCATGGCGACAGAGAGAGCCCCTTCCGGGTCGGTGTCGGGAAGAAGCGCCATAAACTCCTCGCCCCCGTAACGAACCAGCAGGTCAGCGGGACGATGAATCCCTCGCTGTAAGGCCGCCGCTACCTTTTTCAGACATTCATCCCCTTTCAGATGGCCATGGGAGTCGTTGTACAGTTTGAAAAAATCAATATCGATCATGATGACACTGAACTCTTTCTGCTCCCGTATTGCCCGTAACCATTCGCGAGAGAGGAAATCATCGCCGGCATAGCGGTTGGCAACACCTGTCAGCCCGTCACGGGTCGAGCGATAGCGCAGCTCACGATTCACCTCTTCCAGCCGCGCCGTCATCTCCAGTAGTTCCCGCTCACGAGCCTTGCGCCTGTCGATCTCCCCTTTAAGCTTCAGCGCCGAACCGATCCGCACTTTCAGCTCAAGCCGATTAGGTGGCTTGGTCAGATAGTCAATGGCTCCGGCGGCAAAAGCTAACTCCAGGTTATCCAACTGGCCCAGACCACTGATGATGATAACCGGCACATCCTGAAACTGCTCGATCTGCTTCAGCTCACGGCACCCCTCGATACCGTTTTTGCCGGGGAGGTGAATATCCAGCAGCACCAGATCTACCAGGGTGCAAGTCGGCTTTTCCATGCGGGAGAACATTGCAAAGACCTCCTCCATTGACTCGGCTTGAATGATATTGTCATAGCCGGCCTCATGGAGCATATCGGTCAGGAAGGTACGGGAGACGGCGGAATCATCGACGATCAATATGTTCATGGCCGGCCTCCTCTGCGAAAGAGCTCGCTGCTAAAGTTTAACAAGAGACTGTTCATAGGTTGCACAATAAATAAATCACTCCCGGAACTGCAACTGATACAGCCGGCAATAAACACCTTTGGCCGCCATCAACTGGTCATGGCTCCCCTCTTCGACCTTTTCGCCGCGGTGGATGACCACTATCCGGTCGGCATCGCGAATCGTCGACAGCCGGTGAGCCACGACCAGGGTTGTCCTCCCGGCCATCAGGGCGCGCAAGCCTTCCTGGATAAGGCTTTCCGCTTCGGAATCAACGCTGGCGGTGGCTTCGTCAAGCACCAGTATTTCAGGATCAAAAGCGACTGCCCGGGCGAAAGAGAGCAGCTGCCGTTCTCCGGCTGAAAAGTTGTTGCCCCGTTCACGCACAGTTTCGTCATAGCCACCAGACAGTCTCTCAATGAAGCGATCCGCACCGACAATCTGTGCTGCCAGCCTGACCCTGCCGCGCGCCTTGTCATCACCAAGACAGATATTCTCGGCAACAGTACCGGTAAAGAGATAAGGATCCTGTAGCACAATGCCGATCCTTTGCCGTAACTGCTGTAGGGGAATCTGCCGCAGATCGCTGCCATCGAGTTCGATGCTCCCCAGATTGACATCATACAGCCGCGACAGGAGGCGGGTAACCGTTGTCTTGCCGCCTCCGGTTTCACCGACCAGGGCGACTTTCTCACCCCGCTGCAGCTGCAGGCTGAACTTTTTCAGCACAAAGTCTTCTTCCTTGTAGGCGAAGCTGACGTCTCGAAACCGAATAAACGGCAGAACCCCCTCACCCGGTCTTCGACCACCCTCTCCCTCATGGAGAGGGATATCAGAAGCTGCTTCCGGCAAAATTTCCTTGCAGTCAAGCAGATTGAAAAGCCGTTCCAACGCTGCCATTGCCCCCTGCATGACGGAGTATTTCGCGGAGAGATCGCGGATCGGTGCAAAAAACTTCTCGATATACTGAATAAAGGCAACCAGAGCGCCAAAAGTGAGAACTCCGCTGAGAATCTCACCGGAGCCGTACCAGACGAGCAGGCCGACCGCAACTGATGAGAGCGCCTCGACAGTAGCATAGAGAGAGGCATCCCAGGTTATGACCGGCATATTGGCGTCACGGTAGGCGGCGTTAAGCCGTGAAAACTCGGCATGTTCAAGCTTCTGCCGGTTGAACAGCTGGATAAGGGCAATGCCACTGATGCTTTCGCTCAGGAATATATTGAGATCCGCCAGTTTTGAGCGTACCTGGCGAAAGGCAGCCCGCATTTTTCCCCGGAACCTGAAAGCGATCCAGAACAGTAGCGGCAGAACGGCAAAGATCACCAGAGAGAGCTGCAGGTTCATCCAGAGCATGACGCCGATGATCCCGGCGAGCAGCATTACGTCACCGACAACGGTAATGATACCGGCAGCGAACATCTCCCCCAGCACCTCGACGTCGTTGGTAAGACGCGTTACCAGACTGCCGGTGGGAGTTCTATCAAAAAACGAGGTAGAGAGACGCTGCACATGAGTGAAGAGCTCCAGGCGTATATCCTGCATAATCCGCTGGCCGAGGAACTGCAGCAGCCATACTTCAAAGAAAGAGAGAAGTGATTCGGCCAGGATAAGGAGCAGAAAGTAGAGCGCTATTGCCGGGAGTCCGGCAAGATCCCCCTTGATGATATGGTTGTCTATGGCGAGCTTGATCAGCCAGGGCTGGGCGAGCTTGGCCGCTGTTGTCAACGGCAGGATGCAGAGAACCGTAACGACAAGCCAGCTGTAGGGGCGCAGATAGGCGAGAAACCTCACCAGCAGCTTGCGGTCGTAGGCTTTGCCGACTATTTCATCTGCATATATTCCGTGAGAGTGCATGAGCCTTTACTTTATAGCCCAACATCGAGCAGTTTAACAAGTAGCGTCAGCAATTTGCTGTTTTTTTCAATCCCGATGTAATACGATTATCGGCAGCAATCATTAGGATGCCATGAAATTCATTGCCGATCTCCACATCCATTCGCCCTACTCCCGCGCGACCAGTAAAGATAGCACGCTTGCCGGGTTGTACGGCTGGGCGAAGCTGAAAGGTATCAACATTGTCGGCAGCGGCGATTTTACGCAGCCGCGCTGGTTTGCCAATCTGCAAGAGCTGCTTGAGCCGGCAGAACCGGGGCTTTTCCGGCTGAAAAATGAAGCTCACATCAACGCGCCTCTGCCCGGAATCACCCTGTCGCAAAGCCCTGTCCGCTTTCTCCTCTCCGCCGAGATAAGCTGCATCTACAAAAGGCACGCCAAGGTGCGCAAGGTTCATAATCTCCTTTATGCAGCTGATTTTGCCTCTGCCGCAAGAGTCAACGAGCGCCTGGCGGCCATCGGCAATATAGTTTCCGACGGTCGGCCGATACTCGGGCTTGATAGTCGCGACCTGCTGGAAATTGTTCTGGAGGAGGCGCCTGACGCTTTCCTCGTGCCGGCGCACATCTGGACTCCCTGGTTTTCACTCTTCGGCTCACGCTCCGGCTTCGATTCTGTCGAAGAGTGTTACGGCGATCTCTCTTCACACATCTTTGCCATGGAGACCGGACTCTCTTCTGATCCGGCCATGAATCGCCTGGTATCCGGGCTTGACCGCTATGCGCTCATCTCAAATTCGGACTGTCACTCCCCGGCAAAACTGGGGAGAGAAGCAAACCTTTTCGACACGGACTTTGATTTCTTCTCACTGCGTGAGGCGCTCAGAGGCAACAGCCGGGGTAGTTTCCGTGGAACTGTCGAGTTTTTCCCGGAAGAGGGGAAGTATCATGCTGACGGACACCTTGACTGCAACGTCTGCCTTGATCCTGTTGAAAGCCGCAAGCATGGAGATATCTGCCCGGTATGCACAAAACCGCTGACCGTGGGAGTGCTTCACCGGGTTATGGATCTTGCCGACCGGGCAGCACCTTTTTTTAGCGATGACTCTCCGGAGGTTTTCAGCCTTATCCCTCTACCGGAAATTCTGGGCGAGCTGCTGGGTGTGGCAAGCAGTTCCAAGGGGGTCTTGAAAGCCTACTCGCAAGCTCTTGCACTCTTCGGCGCAGAGTTTGAACTCCTGCTGCAGACACCAATAGAAGAAATAGCAGGGAGCTCGCCTCTGCTTGCTGAAGCGGTCAGACGTGTGCGAGCAGGCGAAGTCTTTCGCCAATCCGGCTACGATGGCAAGTTCGGTGTTATCAGCGCATTTGCAAAGGGAGAGATTAATGGAGCAGCGAAAGTAAAGAGCCTGTTTATCTGCTGATTTGCCACAGATTGCAAAGCTGTTTGACATCCAGGCTGCTATTGTAAATAATGAACCGCATAATTCGAGTAAAAAGGAGAAACAGATGCGTTTGATTAAAACCTGCCTCATTACCGCAGGACTGATGGTGACCTCTTCGCTTGCCTTTGCACAGCCGCCGGCAGGCCACGGCATGGGGGGAGAGCCCTTCATGCGTGGGACTAACGATACGGCTACTATCCCGGTGCCGGCAGCTGATCCGACAGAGCCGCATAAAGGAAAAGTGCTGCAGACAATAAACAGCGGCGGCTATACCTATATTGAGTTGCGGAAGAAGGCCGGGGATAAAATCTGGCTGGCTGTCCCGGCAACTGAAATAGCAATCGGCTCACAGCAGACCTTCAATCCAGGCATGACCATGCACAATTTTGAAAGCAAGACGCTCAAACGCAATTTTGATCAAATCGTCTTCACCGAGCTCGCAACGGTCGCCAAAGCCGGCAAAGACGATAAAAAGGTCAGCGGCAAATCACCCGGCAGCAGCGGCACAGTCTCTCCTGATGTCAAGGTGAAAGTGCAAAAGGCAACCGGTAAAAATGCCTACACAATAGCTGAACTTTATAAAAACAAGGCTAAACTCAATAAGAAAAAGATTGTTGTCAGGGGAAAAGTTGTCAAGGTCTCCAGCAACATCATGAATAAAAACTGGATCCATCTGCGTGACGGCTCAGGCTCGCATGCCAAGGGTGATTTCAATCTGGTGGTTACATCAAAATCGATTCCGGCAGACGGCGTAGAGGTGCTCGTCAAAGGAACGCTTTACCAAAACAAGGATTTCGGCGGCGGCTACAAGTATGAAGTGATTGTCGAAGATGCCGAGTTCACCATAGAGTAGGCAGAATCAAGAACAACTTTCAGGCTCCCGGAAAATTCCGGGAGCCTTTTTAATTTTCTTGCTAAATCCATATTTAGCGCTATAAAAAACAGTGTGGTCAGTTTGTTCCCGAGGTAGGCTATGAAGAAGATTCTACTGGTAAGCTCATCGAAGGGTTTCCTCAAAAGGAACACAACTCTGCTTGCCGGTAGAGAGTTAAGCGTCTTCACTGTCTCCAGTGGTGAAGAGGCTCTCAAACTACATGAAGAACTTGTTTTTGACCTGATCCTTTCCGAATTGGAGCTGGAAGGTATGGATGGCAGCAGACTTTGTTCTGAAGTTCACATGGCCAAAAACTCTCAGCTTGTTCCTGTGATCTTAATCTGTTACGACAGGCTTGACAGTATCCAGAGAGTAGAACAGAGCGGCGCGAATGCTCTCATATTAAAGCCTATTGACCCGATTCAGCTCCTGGAAACAATCGGCAGCTTTATTGATATGCAGATCGGCAAAAGCAAAAGAGTTGTGCTTAATGTCAAGGTGATCACCAAAAAATCTGAACTGGAGTTTTTCTGCTTTTCCCATGACATCAGTAATACGGGCATTCTTCTTGAAAGCGAATATCAACTTTCTTTAGGGGATAAGATCGTTTGCGCATTTAATCTCGATGATACCGTCCAGATTGAAGCAGCGGGAGAAGTTATTCGCTGCATGAGTATGAATGACGGCAAGAACCTTTATGGGGTTAAATTCAGTGCAATTCCGTTATCATATCGAAAAGCCATCGACAGCTATATCGACTCATTACCATCACCATCAGCCAGCAAACGAAGCGCCATCTCTGACTAACAAAGCTCCTTGCCCTAAACACTCTGCCGGCACAACCTTCAGTCAGCAGTATTACCCTGCAATCTTGAGTGCTGTCACACAATTTCCCCCTCGAAAAGAGATATTATCAGACTGAATCGCCTTGCAAAATTTGCATTCCGAAATTGATACTTTATACTTTTAACTCTCACATTCAGCAGAATCGACTAAACGTTTCCAGAAAATCAACGAAAGGAGAGCAAAGAATGAGTAATGAAAGCAAATGTCCAGTAACCGGCAAAGTTGCCAAAACCACGGCCAGCAACGGCACATCGAACCAGCACTGGTGGCCGAACCGGTTGAACCTTAAGATTCTTCAGCAGAATTCCAACCTGATCAACCCGATGGGCACGGAGTTCAACTACGCTGAAGAGTTCAAAAAACTCGATCTGGATGCTCTTAAGAAGGATCTTTATGCGCTGATGACCGACTCTCAGGAGTGGTGGCCGGCTGACTACGGTCACTACGGCGGGCTCTTCATCCGCATGGCGTGGCACAGCGCCGGCACCTACCGCACCGGCGATGGTCGCGGCGGCGCCTGCTCCGGCTCGCAGCGTTTCTCACCGCTCAATAGCTGGCCAGACAACGTCAACCTCGACAAAGCACGCCGCCTGCTCTGGCCGATCAAGCAGAAATACGGCACAAAAATATCCTGGGCCGACCTGCTGATTCTGGCTGGCAACTGCGCTCTGGAGTCGATGGGCTTTAAAACCTTCGGCTTCGGCGGTGGACGTGAAGACGTCTGGGAACCGCAAGAGGACATCTACTGGGGGGGTGAAGAGGAGTGGCTGGCTACCAGCGACAAACCCAAGAGCCGCTACTCCGGTGACCGGAATCTGGAGAACCCGCTCGCCGCGGTGCAGATGGGTCTGATCTACGTCAACCCGGAAGGGCCGGACGGTAATCCGGATCCGGTATTGTCGGGCCGTGACGTGCGCGAAACCTTTGGCCGCATGGCAATGAACGACGAAGAAACCGTTGCGCTGATCGCTGGCGGGCACACCTTCGGCAAATGCCATGGCGCCGGGCCTGCGTCCCATGTGGGGCCGGAGCCGGAAGCCGCCCCCATCGAAGAACAGGGCCTGGGCTGGATCAGCAGCTTCGGCAGCGGTAAAGGCGCAGATACAATCAGCAGCGGCATCGAGGGGGCCTGGAAACCGAATCCGATCAAGTGGGACATGGGATATCTGAAGGTGCTGTTCAAATACGAGTGGGAACTGGTCAAAAGCCCGGCTGGTGCCCATCAGTGGCTGGCCAAGGATGTTGATGCAGAGGATCTGGTGGTTGACGCGCACGATCCAAAAAAGAAGCTCCGGCCGATGATGACCACGGCGGATCTCTCGTTGCGCTTCGACCCGGTCTACGAGACGATCGCGCGGGGCTACCTGCAGAATCCCGAGAAATTCGCGAACGCCTTTGCCCGGGCGTGGTTCAAGCTGACCCACCGCGACATGGGGCCGCGCTCGTGTTATCTAGGCAAGGAAGTCCCCAAAGAGGATCTCATCTGGCAAGACCCGCTCCCGGCGGTCACGCATAAATTGATCGACGGGCAGGATATCGCCGCCCTCAAAGGCAAAATCCTTGCTGCGGGGCTGACTGTTTCCCAACTGGTCGGGACGGCCTGGGCGTCCGCCTCCACCTTTCGTGGCTCGGACAAACGTGGCGGTGCCAACGGCGCGCGCATCCGGCTTGCACCGCAGAAGGATTGGGAAGTCAACCAGCCGGCCATGCTTACGACCGTACTGCAGGCACTTGAGAAGATTCAGAAGGATTTCAACAGCGCCCAGTCAGGCGGAAAGAGTGTTTCGCTGGCCGACCTGATTGTTCTTGGGGGCTGCGCAGCTGTCGAGCAGGCCGCCAAAAATGCTGGCCAGAATGTGACCGTCCTCTTCACGCCGGGGCGCACGGATGCAACTCAGGAGCAAACCGATGTTAAGTCATTTGCCGTCCTGGAGCCGGTGGCGGACGGCTTCCGCAACTACCTCAAAGCCAGATACAGTGTACCGGCAGAGGAGCTGCTGGTTGACCGGGCGCAACTCTTGACGCTGACCGCCCCGGAGATGACCGTCCTGGTTGGCGGTATGCGCGTCCTGAATGCCAACTTCGGCCAGACCCGCCACGGTGTCTTTACGAAGCGGCCAGAGGCGCTCACCAATGACTTTTTCGTCAATCTGCTCGACATGGACACGGTCTGGAAACCGGTTCCCGGAGACGAAAACCTGTTTGAGGGGCGTGATCGCAAGAGCGGCGAACTCAAGTGGACCGGCACCCGTATAGACTTGATCTTCGGTTCGAATTCCCAACTGCGGGCCCAAGCGGAAGTCTATGGCTGCCAGGACTCCCAGGAGAAGTTCCTCCGTGACTTTGTAGCCGCCTGGAGCAAAGTCATGAACCTTGACCGTTTCGACTACGTCTGATAGTAGCTCTAACCAGATATTTTTTCACGGGAGTGTGAACTTGTGTGAACTGATTTGCACTCCCGTAAAACAACCCAAAAGGAGAAAAACTGCATGAGTAATGTTAATGGGACCAAAACAGAGCAGAATCTAAAAGATGCCTTTGCCGGCGAATCGCAGGCTCGCAACAAGTATACCTACTTCGCCGCGGTGGCGAAAAAAGAGGGTTTTGAGAAGATAGCCGCCATTTTTCTGGAGACCGCCGAAAATGAGAAAGAGCACGCCAAGCTTCACTTCAAGCATCTGGCAGGAATCGGCTCAACCATAGATAATCTGAAAGCAGCGGCTGCCGGTGAAACCGACGAATTCATGGATATGTACCCGCGCATGGCAAAAGAAGCACGTGAAGAAGGCTTTGCCGATATCGCTTTTCTGTTTGAATCCGTTGGCAAGATAGAGAAACATCACAAGGAGCGCTACCAGCAGCTGCTGACGGAACTGGAAACAGGCACGCATTTCACAAAAAATGAGAAGGTCACCTGGAAATGTATTAAATGCGGACACATCCACGAGGGGACAGAAGCGCTCAAGCTCTGCCCCGTCTGCAAGCATCCCCAGGCTTACTTCGAACAGATCTGAGTTTACTGCCAGTATGATACAACAGAGGCACTGCTGATCGACAGTGCCTCTTTGCTTTTGAACCACCTGCGAGTGAGCTTTTATTTTGCGCAGCGCCAAGGCTTCACACCACCCTCTTTCCCCTTGACAAAAATCCCCGCAGGCGTTAGAAAAACATTCGTCGGGGCGTAGCGCAGCCTGGTAGCGCGCCTGCTTCGGGAGCAGGAGGTCGAAAGTTCGAATCTTTTCGCCCCGACCATAAATTCAAGGGGTTACGGCACATGCTGTAGCCCCTTTCCCTTTCGACTAATCATCCTGTGACCCTTTCTGTGAACTTTATACCACTGCTTGCTGCATTACTAATTCTGAGAGATGAATTGTCACACGATCAAAAAAGAACTACGAACTTAATCGTAACTCCTTTTTTATGGCTCCACTTATGAAAAGCATGCGAGCAGAGATAAACTTGCGAAACTTCGGATATTATCGGTTGATTAGCAAACTCAGAAAATGTAGATTTAATTCAAGCAATCAGTGCCAGTAACTTTCTGAATCTATTATGTTATCTGAATTACACCGCTAAATAGCTGGAGAGGAATCAGATGAGAAACACTAACCGTCAAGCGAAAGCTGAGATCAAGCAATTGCCCTACATGCTGGTCAAACTGCTCGGAGGATGTGTTACCGTTGGCGGGTTTACTGCAGCTGTTGTAGTTATTACCAGAAAGCCTGTTGCTTCACTAAGCGATGCAATTCCGGCACTGCTCCTGGGGATAGCAGGGGTGGTTATTTTTCTTCTTGCAACCTGGCAGATGCCAAATCTTTCATTGAGAACAGGCGAAGCGGCTTTTATGGCTACCGGTGGAATTTCCACGAGTGTGTTGTCATGGATTCTTCTTTTATTCTTTGGGGGCATATTCCTGTCATGCACATATTTTCTGACCAAGTGATCGTGTTGACCGCAGAGGAGAATCTATGAGAAAACCTGCCATTATAGTCATTGCCTTTGTTGTCTGCCTTGGCTGGTTTTCCGCTGCTCACTCTCAAATGACGGACGCGGATCGGAAAGTTCTACTTGGCGAGATCTTCAAACTTGAATCAGCTCAAGAGAAAATCAACGCCGATATAAGAAAATACGACGACGAGATCCGCAAATGCGCGGCTTCAATCAGCAAATCAGAAAATTTCATCCAGCTTGCCCGGCAGAAAGGCAACACTGAGGCTGAAGTGGCTGCCCGGAA
>PHCC01000033.1 GCA_002842215.1 Betaproteobacteria bacterium HGW-Betaproteobacteria-9
CAGCGCGTTCGCGGACCTCGGGTGAAAACTGGTTCGACTTCTTGCTCATGGCTCAATCCTCTCAGAGAAAAGAGCCTCCTCAAAACACGGGGCGGTTCACTCGGGCAGTTGAGGTGCCGCCACTGATGGGAACCTCGCGCACGCGTTTGTGCCCACCGCATGCGACCACTTGGCCTGCGTGAACCAGAACGCCCACACCTGCCCCGCATCCTGGAACTAACTCCTGCACGACATATCGCCGACCGGGTTTCTCCCGTCGCCAGAGCGCCCGAAGCGCATTGACTGCGTCAGTTCCAGCGACACGTACAACACCGGAAGTTCCTGAACCCCATCGTGGTTTCACGATGAAACTAGGTCCGATGACAGATAGGACCTCATCCAAGTCATCTGCTCCATCTGGCACAACGGTACAGGGGAAGGGGACGCCAGTCTGTTCCACGAAACGACTTACGTTGGCCTTGTCGTGCAACTGGAGCAGATGCCGGAGCGACGGTCCGCACACCTGCACCTGCCGCGATCGAATGGCATCCGCATGTTCGGCGATCGCGTAGATTTCTTCATGTACAGGAAAGATGAGGTTCGTCCCGTGTCGGGACGCAACTTCCAACAGGAGATTGACGTATCGCGTCGAGTCTTCAAAGGGATCCCCATGTGCGTATTCGGCAACCACTCGGTCCAGACCTGCACACATCGTAGGGCGGTATCGTCCTACCGCAACAACCGGGTGGCCCGCCCGTATCAGGCTCTGAGCGACGTTAAAACCAATCCGGGTATGGGCGCTGGTAACGACCACGGGTGACTTGTTCATCGGCGCCTCCCCACTGCGGCACCTGTGGAGATGGATCGCACCAGCGGTGCTTCGGGCGTTCCCAGGTCACGCAACGCCAGTTGAACCGCCTCCCTGAACAGCGGCAACTTTGAGACGTCGCTGCTTCCTGCGCTCCTCATCGTGACCAGTTTTCCCAAGCGGGCTGACTTAATGGTCGATTGGCTGTGGGCGAGCCCAATTATTTTTTTATCTCTATCGCCGTTAATCAGGAGTGAGGACCTAGCAATCCGCGCCACGTTGTTTCGCGTTCGGAGATGGCATCGAAGCAAGACAATTGGCACAAACGGATATCGCTCGTTAGCTAAGGCCTTGATGCTTCGGTAGGGCTGGACGAGGATAGTAAGCGCTGGTTGTACTTCTGCGAAAAGCCGCGCGGCTAGAGCCGCTCCGGGAGACAGACCTTGAATGACCTTCGGTAGGTGCGCGTCTCCAGGGATGACTAGGGCACATGCTGCACGTACGGCCGAATGAAGCTGCCCTTCATTCTGGATAGAACCGCTAATTTTTCCAAAGTCCTGATAGTCGGTCACGAACAGGGCGAGGTCTGCCTCGCGATAGATATCTGCACTTTTGAACCAAATCTCGGCGTTCCCCCCGTTTCCGTGCAAGCTGAAAACCAGCTCTTGAGGATTCGATAACTTCAGATGTAGCGCGGGAGGGGCACGTGGAGTCCGGACAACTAACTCCCGGACGTCCGATCCAAGCTCGAATCGGTGATCGGCGCCCAGCTGCCACGGACCGAACAGCGGTCTCGCCTGGAACGAGTAGATGTGCAACGGCAAGACCAGGTACAGAGTGACGGCGACGCCGGCAGCTACCCACAGGACGAGAAGGCCGCGCCCGGAGGGGGTAGCTCGCCTCTGCTCATCTTTGAAGCGCTGCATTGCTTTCAGGCTCAAGGTTCGAGTTCGAAAGGTCCGCTGTCGAGGGGCAATTCTCGCTCGATCCCCTGCGTTGGGCTGCCAGCAGCCCCCCGTCCACGACCATCAGTGCATCATCGCGCCCCAAGTCGAATGCGGCTCGAATCTCCGCTCTCACTGAGCAGTCCCAGGTTGAAACAGGTACTGGCCTGCTGGGCTGCCAGTACGTTCTTCCTCCGGACACGAAAGTCGTGGGCCTGCTGCTGTCATGCCGGGTAAGCAGGACAAGCGTCCCATCCCTCTCTAACGGCGACTGCGCTGGTATGGGTGCGTTGTCGACGTAGCCTCCGTCCAGAGCCCAATAGCCTGCAATCTGCACTGGACGTATGTACGGGACTGCGGCGGCTGCGGCGCGGAGCAGGGAGCAGACGCTTGAAACAGTGTCGCAAGCTTTAAGCTCGACGAACTCCTGCTCGAGTCCCAAGAGCCCCGGAAGCCGCGGATGGATAGCGGGCGCGATGAATTGATCGACTGCGTATGCAAGTGTTCCTGCTACCACGCTCCCGGAAAGCCCCAACTTCGCAGATGGCCGAGAAATGGCGACAAGTACGCGTACTCCAGACGAACGCAGCGCAGTGAGGTGATTCTGGTCCACGATGGATCGCACCCACTTGCGGTAGATCGGTTCATGAGAGAGTGGAAACAGATGCTGCAGCCGACGAGGATGGCGTACTTTGATTGCTCCATCGGAGTCAAGTAGGCCGCAGCAGCTCTCCAGTGCTGCTCTTGGCCCAATCGTCAGACATGAGACTGCTATGGCTGCCCCGGCGCTGGTGCCGACCAAGTGATCCGGGAGCCTCCAGCCTCGCTCGAGAAGGCCGGACATCACGCCAGCCTGCCACCAGCAGCGATTCCCCCCGCCTGCAAATGCAAAAGTGTTGAATTGCGACATTTCTTCTCATTGTTGTTTTCGTTAGCGCCAACCTTGTGTATCCCCTCCCAGGTGCCGTCCGAAAATGTGCGGGCGGCTGCGCCTAAACAATCAAATTCTACTGTTTTCCACAAAAACCAAGAAATGACCAGAAGGAGCCGTTGGAGTTTGTTGTGCATCCCGAAAGCAAGAGTGCGTATAAGGCAATACCGGAATAGATGCGAATTTTCTTCATTCTCCAACGATGACCAGTTGCACGATACGTTCGGTGAGGATGGTGCCCGATTGTGTTGTCTGTTGCATCATTCATTTTGAGTATGTCGCAGGGGCAGCAGGCCAGTAGCCTGAGAGGTCTAGCGAACAGCGTTTTTCAGCCGCGAAACGGTATGAGATGCTGTCGACGTTGATAGTATTGTTGTTTTTGTACGCATATTGAAATTTGCCTCTCAGAGGACGAGTAGCTCATCCTCCAAGTTGGGGATCGCCACCGCGGTTCGCCTGTTCCGATATTTGCAGATACTTCACGCGTGAACGGCAAGCATCGGTGTGCCAAGTGGAACCGTGGTGGCGATCCCCAATTTGGAAGATCGCAAACGGATCAAGCCCCTCGTTTTCCGGCACCCCACGGCGTAAGTACCCCCTCGGATTGCAGACAACGCGCGCACCGCTCACCTCGTAGTCCATGCAGTCGTGCATATGCCCATGCACCCACAGCCGTGATCGCCCCAGCAGCCGTGTCAAGTCCGAAGCAAATGCCCCGCTGAGGATGTCTTGCCGGTACCGCTCGGGAATCGAGTTCGGATGCGGAGCGTGGTGGGTCACAACACACGGTGTTGTCAGCCGCACCTTCGCCCAGCGCCTGCTAGCCAGCGGACACTGCCGAGGTGAATCTGGCGCGTCTGCTCGGGTTGCAACTTCGGTTGTTTGTACCTTGGGCCTTCACCCCGCCATCGCTGGATGAGGCGGTAGTCGTTCATGGCCACGCCAGCCCGATCCATCAGCTCCTCACGCCGTTCCTCACCCATCAGCTCGAAGTCGGTCCACAAGGTGCAGCCGAGGAACCGAACTCCACCGAACTCGACGCTGCTGTTCTCCAGCAGATGGATGTCCAGTTCCCTTGCGACCGCCGCCATGTCCGATTGCACTTCTTCCATCACGCCCCGGTAGTATTCGTGGTTGCCGGCCACATAGATGATTGCGTGTGTGGGAAACGATGCTCGTGCCCAGCGCAGTCCTCGACTGCCTTCGCCAATATCGCCAGCAAGGATCACGATATCGGCACCTTCGCCCACTTTTCGGCGCGCTTGTACCAAGGGTAGGGGGCCGGTCTCCAGGTGCAGGTCAGAGAGAACTAGGAGGTTCATGATCCGCCCCCATCTTTGGGTACACCCGGCGGAACGGGATCTTCCGGAGCGAGCCAGTGCTGGTCCAGGAAATCCCGCGGCATGCGGTCCACGTCCAGCACCATCTGCTTCAGGTCCAGTGGCTCCGGATAGTGGCGCAGCGTGACGCGCGATTGCTGGCGAAGGTCCTCGGGAACATCTGCCCGAGATCGCATCTCGCGCAAAATCTCGCCGGCAAAGCGAAGGGCGCGAGCCCTTTCATCTGGCATCGTCATGGTCATGCTCCTTTCAGATTGAATTGCTGGGCATTGACGATCTCACCCAGCCCGTTCTTGATGCACCGGAAGTCCACCGCCCGCGCATCGAACCCGAGGTCTTCGCGCTGCCCTGCATAGGCTTCGCTCCGGTCGTCGTGCGTGTGGCCGTGGAAGGTCCGCAGAATCCCCATGTCCCTGGCCAATTGGTCCAGCGCTGCCCAGCCGTGTGGATGGCAGGACGGTACCTCGTGGGTGACCAGGATGTCGGCGCGTTGTTGACCCAGCGTGGCCACATCGTCGGGGTAGACCGCTCCATGGAGCTTCGGGCTGGGCCGCTGCCCATCCCGCCAGCCGTACGGCCCACGCTGCATTGCAGCAGCCTTGTGGGTGAATGTCGGCTGTGACGGCGGGGTCCATACCCTGCCCAGGAAGTTGCCACCCAGACCGGCCACACGGATGCCATCCAAGTCCACCACGCGACCATGCAGTGCCACCGCCTCGCCACTGTCGTGCAGGCATTCCCAGTGCGCGTAGGAGTCGGCATCGTGGTTGCCGTGGATGAACGCCACCCGTAGCTCCGGTAACCGCGCCAGCATGGGTTCCAGGATCACCCGCAGTGGCCGCTGATCGATGTCGAGGTCGCCCAGAAACACCAGCCAGGAAGGCAAACGGTTCGTTCCTCTCACCGCCTCAAACGCTGCATCGATGTGCTGGAAATCGCCGTGCACATCCCCGGCGAACCAGAGCCGGCGCAGCGCTTGTTCGTGCCGCCGGTCAAAGGCCTCCACTTTTGACTGGATGGATGCAGCGGATTTCATGAGCACCTCCGCAGGATCATGTCGTCAAGACTGTCGACATTCGACTCGGTAAAACCTGTGTGCCGACTTGTCACCAACAGGTTGCTGCACTCCGATTCAAACCACCAAGGCCGGTCATCGATCGCGACCCAAGGGTGATCCAGACTTCTGTTTTGATGGAGCCAGGCCTCGATCTCTCGCTGCCGCGGACGGGCGCTGAGTGGAACGGGGTACCAGGCCAGGTCGTACAGGCTGAGCAAGGGTGTTCCACTCAGCACGCGTTCGGCAAGGTCACTGGAGAACAAGTCCTTCAGTTCATCCAGTGGATGCGTCGTTCGCCATGTTGTGCTCAAGATCACCAGCACGTCCGGGTAGCGCCGAAGAACGGCTTCGATCAGTGGCAACGACTGGAACAGGGAGGCATTTCCACAAGGGTCTGGATGCGTGACGCCATCAAAATCCAGAAACAGGACGGGGGCAGTTTCGGTGTTCATAGAGACCCCCACCTCAGTGAAGGAACGGCGTGTTGACAAGGTCATCTCCCAGGTCCTGCAACACGTCGGCCGGTAAGTCCTGGCGCACAAGGTGTCTTCGCCCGTTGGTCGCGGCCGCAGCAAACGCCTGTTCCAGCGCCTGGATCTGCTCTCGGGGTGTCAGGTGCGCCACCAGCGTGACCAGGTGCCGGTGCGGCACGTCAAAAGACGGGAACCGCTTGTGCACGGAACTCGCCACTGCACGCGCCAGATCGAGTGCCTGTCCTGCCGTCGGTGCCTGCAGGTTGAAGATCCGGAGCCGGGACTGAATCGGTTCCGGGATGTGTCGCAGTTCGTTTGCGGTGGCGATCCAGAACACATGGCTGGCGTCGAAGCGGATACCAACCGAAATGTCGACGACATCGCGGGCGGTCACCGGTTCAAGCAGGCTGTGCAACGGCACAAGTGCATTGTTCCTGCTCCCGGTGTCGGCCTTGTCCAGCTCGTCGAGCAGGATGATGGGGTCGGCACTCTCGCCCAGACAAATGGTGTTGAACACCAGCCCGGTTCTCGTATTGGCCCAGTGGCGATCCGAACCCATGAGGGCGCTGCCCGTGTAGGCCGCGTCGAAGCTGTGGCGTTCGATGGGGCGCTCCATGGCCTTGGCCAGTGCGAGCGTGAAATGGGTCTTGCCAACCCCCGGTGGCCCGACCAGCAAGATGGGCGGAAGAACCACGGGGTTTGCAGCGTCGCGAGCGAGCAAGATCCTGGCTCTGATGAATTCGATCACCTCCCTGAAATGTGGCTGCTGCAAGCCCAACTCGCCAAGGGCATCCAGCGTGGCGGCGTAGGTCCAGCGATGGCTCAGAGCCCGGAAGGCGCCAAGGTCCTTGAGGCGTTCGTACACGTCTTTATCGCGTGCGGAAAGGTGCCGGTCGGCCGTTGACGGACCAGCCTGTCCCAGGAGCTTGAGCGGCTCGTCCCATGCATAAACTGGAACCTGGGAAACACCACTTTGTTCGAGCTGCGACAGGCACTCGGAAACTTCTTCGTACTCCCTCTTGAGCGCCACACGTGCGTCGCGAATTGCAGGACTTGATGAGGTCGTCTGGCTGGAGGTGGATGATGGGGTTGACCGTGACAAGGCACGGGCCTCTCCCGCCGACTTCTGGGTCGAGAGACGCTCCTGCTCTGCCAGCTCGAACTGGGCGACCTGGGTTTTGACGCCCTCAGCGTGTTGCAGCAGCCACTGATCGATGTCGTCGTTGTCGGGCAGGATCAGACCGATCTTTTTCAGCCTGTCCTTGTCAATCACTTGAATCGGACGCAGAGCAAAACCAACAGGGATGTCTGTGTCGACAAAGCCTGGCGTTGTAGGAAGGAGAAATGCCATCGAGGGCTCCGGTGTGGAGCCTGGACGGTGGTGTGCCTTGCCCTGGCTCCTTGTTGATTCACGGGGTGAAACGACAAGGGGTGGGCCGAAGGTGAGACCGCTATCTACGCAGTCGAACGTCCGCAGCCCACCCGGTGCCTATGCATCGGATGGAGCCGAAGGAGATCAGTGTGCGGCGCAGCGACATGGATGGAATCATGGGATAAAAGCGTGCTGGTTGCAAGCGCTTGATCGCCCGGGTGTTGTGTAGAAAATAAACGATATCGGAAATTCGAGATGGTGTTTCGAGACACCTGGACCGGCCGCAAAGGCCCTGTAAACATGAATCCACAGAAGCAACGTGACCGCAGTAGGAACGAGCAGCCTCGCGTTCGGCCAGGCCCAAGCGAGGCCATGGGAGAGCAGCGGTACCAGGAACTCATGCGTGGCCTGAACCACTTGTTCCTGGAAACCGAACTCGATACACAGGCCCAAATGGATGCCGAGCGTCAGCGGGCGATCAAGGAGATCGATGCCTTGATGAAGCTCCATCGGCTGACGTTGAGAGACATCTGCGAGTGATGCCGTCCCGATGAAACGGCAATCGATTTGGTCGGGCCACGGCCCACCGCAACGGCAAAAAAAATCCCCCTGACCTCGGAAGAAGTCAGGGGTGGGCAAGCCGGGCGAAATGATGAAAACCCAGCACCCGCTCAGGGAGGAAAGCGGAGCCCATGTGCATGGGCAATGCATTGTTGCCGCGAAGGTTTCGTTCACCAAACCAGGGATGAATGTTCTGTGTGCCTGACGCCACAACCGATGTGCATCCCGTGGTTCAAGTCACCCGCCATGTCTTGAACAAAGAACTTTAGCCCTCCATAAAAGGTTTTGCCGAACTTGCAGTGATAGGGTGATTGCCTGAGAAATCTCCCAAGGGAGATTCATGTCCAAGATCCAACGGATGGTCACTGCTGCGTGCACTGGGTGCACAAGACCTTCAGATGCGGCCGCCCTCATCGGGGCCTCAGCCAGGGGACCGCAGATCCCGCTCGGGCGCGACCCCATCGTTCTCGCGACCACCGCGGCCACGACCGGGGACGGCGTCAGCGTGACCAGCGCCATGGTCGAAGAGCTCAGTCAGGCCAGTAGCTTAGTTACTGCCCAAAAGGGTATCAAAGATACAGGCAGCCTGTCAGATATGACAGGTGGGCATGATCCATCACGATACATGTAGTCACAATTGCATACTTTGAAATGAGCGTTGACGCAGTGTTCGAGTTGCTATGTGCTGCTGCTATGCATGGCGTATTGAGCGCTGGTCCAGCGCGTTCAAGTCACAGCATCATGGTTTACGCCGCTTCATCCAAGCGAGGTATGGACAAAAACACATGCAAAGGCATGATCGACTTTGTCCATATCAGGCTCAATTTTCTCTCCTTACACCCATGGCAATGAATCCACCCAATATTTCTTCGGCGCACGCCGGACTGAGCATCCTGCGCACAGGGGTGTTGGCATTTTTGTGGGTTGTGCTGGGCAGTGCCTGCGCGAAGGGGGAGCCGCCTGCGGTGGCGCCAACACCGCAGTTGCTCCGGGCTCAGACGGACCAACAAGTGGCAGCAACGCAACTGCTCAGCGATGCAGAAGTGAAAAAGCGCTACCAGAGTTGTCCAGGCGGCTGGTATGCGGGGCCGCGCCCGGGCAAGGCCAGGTTCACCAAAGACCCCTGGTTGTGGACCGTCACGTCAGAGTTTGCCAAACGCTTTTGCATCCCCGAGGAATTCGTAAGCACCGAACTCAAAGGCGCAGAAGCCGTGGCATTCAAGCTGCGGCAGGAAACCGACGAGGTCAATTGCGGCTTCGGCGGCAATCCCGATGCCTGTGGTGGGGAGCTGCTCCTGCGCTTCGAGGTGTACATCAAGAGCGACGTGCCGTTGCCAAAGCATCCGGGGTTTGATGCCAATTCATTTCAGGCGATTCGATTGCCCAGCAGCATGCTGATCACTCGAACAAATGAAGAGTGGTTTGCTGCAGGAAAATTGGTGGATAAGAAAAACAAAGGCAAGGTGTTTACGCCTTTCCCCGGCAATCAGGTTGGCCTGCATGGCATGAAGGGCGGTGTGGTGGCCTGGCCAATCGCGGCCATGTATTTGCAGACCTATTACGGCTCGGTGTTCCAGGGGATCGACTACTACGCCTTTGATGCATCTGTTGGTTTCTTGGGCAACCCGGGCGTCAAGCAAAGCGGGGTCGAATGGTTTGCGATTAATTTTCGGCAACCCGATCTTCCCAAAATGCGCAACAAGCGGACCACGGAGGGATTGGAGTTGAGTGACTTCGACCACACCATTGCGCTGCCCAAGGCCTTCATGGACAAGGTGGTGGAGGTGGACACCAACCGCCGTGGCGATTTGGAACGGCTCATGGACAAGGCCTTCAAGCGTCCAGCCGGTCAATAACCGACGAGCATTGACAACAAAAGGGGAGCCGTTAAAAGGAGACGTGAAATTGGTTTTGTAAATGAGCGCATTTCTGTAGAAGATGCGGAGAAATTCGGTCTTAAGGAAATCGACCATGGATACATGGGAAGAACGTGCTCGCGTGCTTGGACGATCGACAAAGAGCGTGGTGTTTGCTTGCGGCAGCTTTGCTGCGGAGCGCGAGGAGAGGCATGGGTTTGAAACCTGGAATTTTTACTGGGCAGGAGACTTGATTGAATTTGTGGCGCACGCATCGGATATTGAGGATCGCCAAGATCGTTCTTATGCAAAAATCACGTGGAATATTGAACGATATGGCATTCTTGATCAATCAAAAC
Organism: Betaproteobacteria bacterium HGW-Betaproteobacteria-9; assembly: GCA_002842215.1. GTDB lineage: Bacteria > Pseudomonadota > Gammaproteobacteria > Burkholderiales > Burkholderiaceae_C > Hydrogenophaga. The sequence goes on from PHCC01000033.1 coordinate 9,681, forward strand.
GCAAGGATTTTCTTGCGCATGAGGATGAATTTTTTGTCATTCTCAAAGAGGCATTGATGGTCTATCGGTTGGGTGGGGTGTTCATGAAAAAGCCATTTGATGAATTTGAAGTCACCATCAAGGTAGACCCAGCTTTCCCGATTTGGTGGAGTAGGTGAAATGGCTGATGCAATGATTTGCAATCAAGAATCTACTGATAAAATTCGTGGAGAAAGATTATGAGCTTTGTAAATGAGAAAATCTCCCTGGAAGATCGAATAAAATTTAATATCGACGGAATAAACGATACCTACCATCGGCGCAATTTGGATTGGACGATTGACCGAGATCGAAGTATTTATTTGCGAGAGGTGGCGGCTGATCGCGAAGAGCGTCAAGGCTACGTTACGTGGAATTTCTGTTGGAATGGTGAGTTGATTGAGATGGTGATGTATACGTCGGACATCTCTGAGGATCCTGCTACTCCCGGAGTTACATGGAACATCGAGCGTTACGGCATTCTTGATCAGTCAAAACGTAAGGATTTTCTTGCGCATGAGGATGAATTTTTTGTCATTCTCAAAGAGGCATTGATGGTCTATCAGTTGGGTGGGGTGTTCATGAAAAAGCCATTCGATAAATTTGAAGTCACCATCAAGGTAGACCCAGCTTTCTTGATTTGGCGGAGTAAGCGAAATGGCTGAAATACTGACTTACGACCAAGCAGTTGCTGCGTTGCAGCAGCTGTCAAACCCCTCGCGCGACCAGTTGCTTGATTTGGCAGTACGGGTATCCGTGAGTGCACCCGGTGACGTCACCGTGCTTTACAGTGGTCCAATGGGGCAGAATGCGTGGGCAACGCCAGCAGCAAACGCTCTTGGCAATGTGCCCGGCGTGAGGGTGATTGACAATACCGATGCATTTAAGTTTCTTGATTCAAGAGACTTCAAAACCATGCTGGCTCAATTGGATGGTGTTTCGTTCAACACCTTTGTCGATAGAAATTACAAAAGCCCGACCACCGAGTGGCTGTACAGCGCAACCGAGGGTCCTTGGGCGCAAAGCTCTGCTCGCTTTGTAGCCGCAGCTTCGGGAGATGTTCGAACCATCACGCCGTATGCAATGGATACCCGGGTGTTTGCGGCCACTGAATTGCCCGGATTGATGGATAACCCGAACGTTACGCACATCAATGGCGTAGACAAAGGCGTTTACCAAGCACTACTCGACACAGGTCATTCCCTGTCGGAAGTGAACCAGGCCGTGTCGGCCAGTTCTTATGGCCTGTTGCATGACGCCAAGGTTCAATTCGATGCAGACGGTCATATCGCTGCCATCGATGCAGGTCATTTGTTCGACGGGACGAACGTCGACCCGCCGAGGCTAAGTGTCAGCGATGCCGATTACCTCCAGAATGTGGACGGCTTCTTCAAGGGCAAAGACCCAGTGACCAACGCAAGCACGTTGGACAACATCAGCGAGGGCTGGCGGCTATTGGGCGAAGGTGCGACCGCGCACAACCTGATGACAGGAACGCTCAAAGGCGTGGCCGTGCTGGGTGTGGTGGCCACGACCTACGAGGTCTATGACATGGCTGACCGGGCTAACAAGGCCTACGCTGAGGGAGATACAGCAGGTGCAGCCCGGATCCTGGCCGAAGGCACGGCCAGGATGGGCGGGGAGTGGGCCGGTGGTTTGTTCGCGGCTGAAACTGCAGCGACAGCCTTTGCTCCGCTGCTGGCAGCGGGGCCAATCGGCATCGCGGCGTATGTACTGGCCGTGGGAGGTTCGGGCGCTGCAGGCGCTTATGCCGGGGGAGAGGCAGCTGAAGGTCTGATCCGAACCATTGAAGGCGCACAAGCCATCTTCGCCGGGGACGCCGAACTCGTTTTCCTGCCCATTCTTGAAAACGATGGGCAGATCAATGGATGGCGTGCCGAAAGCACTACCGTTGATGAAAACGGCAACAGTTATGTGCTGTCCAGCCTGTTCGACGCAGATGGAAACTATGCGCGAACCGAAGTGAGAAGCTATGGGCCAGATGGAACATACCAGGGGACCAGCGGGGTTGAGCAAGCCACGGAGTCCCAGCTTGCGGACAGGATCTGGCAGGCACAGTGCCAGCAGGAAACCGGGCAATTCTGCGTCGTGGTCAGGGGGGGTGGTCCGAATGTCGAAGTTCTCATAGAAGGCAATGATGAGAGAACGAATGAGGGCGGCGAAACCGACGCGACCGGTGGGAGCGACGTCAGCTTCGAAAGCGACGATGACGCATCCGCAATTCCCGCGAGCGGCAGTCAGATCGAGATAGATGGTCAAACCTACACACTGAACGCCGACGGTGAATATGTCCAGAACCTCGGCCAAGGGCAATACGACCTCTATGACAACGAATGGAACCGGTACCTCGTTGATGCGCAGGGCAACCGTACTTTGGTGGCAGAGGGAGACACCATCACGTTCGACGGGGATACTGGCTTGGCCAGTGTGGCTCCAGTCTTTGTGCCGCCGGCTCCCCTCGCCCCCCAAGACAGTGCCAACGGCGGCCAGAGCCTGGGAGAGCTGGCGGCGCAACTGCCACCGGAGCAGATGCAAGCCCTGCTGCTGTCATTGGCGAACATGGGCCTGAGCCCCGAAGCCCTGGGCGGCGTCAATATCTACACCAACCCCGACGGCAGCCGCCTGATCACCGTGGACAACGGCGACGGCGGCTGGGACACCATCGGCACGATGGAAGAGACGCTCGACGGCTCGGGGTGGAGCCACCTGCAGTTGAATGGCATTGAAGATCGATACATCTCCCCCAGCGGCCAGGCCGTGAGCCAGGCGCAGTACAACGCAGCCCAGGCCAACGACGCGGCCGGCGCCCTCAACGTCATCAGCAGCGTCATCGGCCTGCAGAACTGGAGCGCCCTGAACGAAGTCCAGCGCCTCTCCGCCCTGGCCACGCTGTACAACCAGGTCGACCAGCTCGGCGTGGCCCTGAACGCCCTGAACCAGCCCGGCGTCGATGTGTCGCAGCTGCCCGGCAACATCGGCGCCGAGGCCGGTGCCCTCAGCGGCCTGCTCAGCCTGGTGAGCGGTATCGAGAACGACAGCGCCCTGCAAACCCTCGTGGGCGGCATCCAGCTCGGCAACGCCGTGGGCACGCTCGCGGGCCTGGGCGAGAACGTCGTGGGCAACGCCATCGCCGAATCGGCGCTGGGTTCCGCGCTCGGTGTCTCGGCGGCGCAGGTCGTCCCCGTGCTCAATTTCATCATCGCTCTGGACAACATCGAAGAGAACCCGTGGGGTGCGGTGGCCGCGGCTTGCGCATGTTTCCCCCCGGTGGGCACCGTGGTGGCGGTCTTCATCAACATCGCTGCCATGTTTGTCGAAACGGACATCCCGCCCAGCATTGGCGAGGCCGAAGTGCACGTCGACGCCAGCGGCGCGGTGGTGGTCAATACCACGCAGGACGAAGAAGGCGGCGGCGGCACGGCCGCGCAGTGGGCCGACGCCCTGGCCCACCTCGCCGTGGGCGCGGGCATGAGCACCCCGCAGGCCGGTGCCACCGCGCAGCACCTGCCCAGCGTGGGCTACTACTTCGACCCCGACGGCGTGAACCTCTCCAACAGCGCGGGCCACCTGACCCTGCGCTGGACCGACGACAACGGTCAAACCCACCAGCGCCTGTACGACAGCAGCGGCATGCGCTGGGACGGCAACAGCGTGGAAGGCCAGAGCGACATCATGCGCGACTACCTGCTGCTGTGTCAGAGCCTGGAGCCGAACTGGCCGCCCGTCATGTACCAGGAAGTGGCCGGGGGCATCTTGCAGCTGGACTACGGCGTGGCCACCGTGCTGTACGCCACGGCGCTGGGAACGTTCGACGGACAGGCCGCACACACCCAGGGCGGCGAAGAAGACAGCGACGGCGGGGAGGTGCTGATCGACGCCAACAGCGCTCAGATGCTCAGCCTGAGCGGCAACACGATCCAGAACCACACAGGGCAGCCAACGCAGCAGACGCTGGGCGCACAAGACATTCATACGGTGCCCCGCATCGGGGCCTCGGCCAACGGCCCGCAGATCCCGCTCGGGCGCGATCCGATCGTGTTTGTGCCGATACAGGCTTTGCCGGGCGGCGCCAGCCAGACGGTGACGGCGGGCATGGTGAGCAGCCTGACGCAGGCCAACTTGTTCAGCGATGCCCAGTTGGCCGCCACGGCCATGGCGCTGGGTCTGACAGGCATGGCCTTTGCCAGCCAAGCCGCCGCTCAGGGGGCAGATCAAGGCACAGAGGGTGTGCACGAAGGCCTCGCACGGCCCGTGGGAGACGGCTCCTACGACTGGGGCAACCTGACGGTGCCAGCGGGCGAAGCGGTGAACGCAACCCCGGTCCAACCCGGCACCTGGACCGATGCGCAGGGGCAGACGGTGGCCCCGGGCGGCACCGTGTGGCCTGGTACAGCAGCGGGAGCGCCGGCCGACGGCCCGGCCGGCACGGAGCAACGGCCTGAACTGGTGAGCGACCCGGTACCACCCTCTTCGGGTGCACCGACCACCACCAGCGCCACCTTGTTGCCCCCGGGCTACGGGGAACACGAGCTGGGCGGCGTAGCGCTGCTCAGCGCTGGGGACGACCTCGCGCTGGACTACCCCACGGTGCAGGGCGAACAGCTCGAAGGCACCGAAGACGAGAGCCTGCGCTTCAGCGCCCAGGACCTGCTGGCCAACGACAGCACGCCCAACCCGGTGCCCAAGGGCAGCAGCGGCGACTACTTCAACGGCCTGCGGATCATCTCGGTGGGCGAGGCCACGCACGGCCAGGTCGGCATCCACAACGGCGAGCTGGTTTTCATACCCGATGAGAACTACAACGGCATCGCCTCCTTCAGCTACACCGTGCAGGACATGTACGGCCTGACGCACACCGGCACGGCCAGCATCCTTGTACAGGCGGTCAACGACGCGCCCGAGGCCCGCGGTGAGTCGGCCACGGGCAGCGAAGACGCCGAGCTGCTGTTCACGGCGGCCAGCCTGCTGCGCAACGACACCGACATCGACGGCGACAGCCTGCGCATCAGCCAGGTAGGCGAGGCCACGGGCGGCACGGTGCTGCTGCAGGCCGATGGCAGCGTGCGCTTCGTGCCCACGCCCAACTACAACGGCCCGGCAGGCTACGCCTACTGGGTGAGCGACGGGCACGAGCAGGTGCGCGCCCAGGTCAAGCTCAACATCCTGCAGGTCAATGACTTGCCGGTGGTGCAGGGTGAGCTGGTGGACAGCGATGAGGACGTGGTGCTGGATTTCCCGTTTGCGGTGCTGCTGGCCAACGACTCGGACGTGGACACCGACCCGGACCTCAACCAGGCGGGGGTCCAGACGCTGACCATCAGCGCGGTGGGCAACGCCCAGCACGGCTCGGTGGCGATCATTGATGGCCAGGTGCGCTTCACACCGGTCCTGAACTACTTTGGCCCCGCTTCGTTCGACTACCTCGTGGACGACGGTGCGGGCGGCCAGGTGAGCACCACGGTCATTCTGAACCTGGCCCCGGTGAACGACGCGCCCGACGTCGCGGGCGAGTCCGACACCCTGGCCGAAGACAACGCCATCCTTTACACGCAGGCCGCGCTGCTGGCCAACGACAGCGACGTGGACAACGCTCATGCCGAACTGAGCATCACCCAGGTGGGTGGGGCGCAAAACGGCAGCGTGGAGCTGTTGCCCGACGGGCGCATCCGCTTCGTGCCCGATGCCGACTACTTCGGCCCGGCGCAGTTCGACTACCTGGTGGACGATGGGGTGGGCGGTCAGAGTCTCGCAACCGTGACCCTGGAGGTGACGCCCGTCAACGACGACCCGCGTCTTCAGGGCGAACTGGCGTCCATCGACGAAGACACGGTGGTGACGCTGCAGGCGGTCGATCTGCTGAGCAACGACCACGACGTGGACAACGACCATGCCGACCTGGTGCTCACCGAGGTGGGCGGTGCGACCCATGGCGCCGTGTCCATGGATGAGCAGGGCCGCATCACGTTCACGCCGACGGCGAACTACTACGGTCAGGCCAGCTTCACCTACACGGTGATCGATGGTGTGGGTGGCAGCAGCACCGCCACCATGGTGCTGGACTACCAGTCGGTCAACGACCTGCCGGTGGTCAACGACGAGGTGGTCTCGGGCAAGCGAGGCATCAGCTACACGTTCGACGATCAGGCGCTGTTGGCCAACGACACCGATGTGGAACACCCGGGTCAGTTGCAGATCGTCGCGGTGGGCGGCGCACTGAACGGCTCGGTGACGATGCTGCCCAACGGCGACGTGCGTTTTGTGCCCGCGGGCGACTACGACAGCTGGAACCCTTCGGTCTACGGGAGTTTTGAGTACACGGTGCGCGACCCGGACGGCGGCGAGTCGGTGGCGGTGGTGGCCATTGACTATTCGCACATCAACCTCAACCCGATCGCCGTCAACGACAGCTTTCAGGGTTACGAGGACGTGCGCATGGAGATCAATGTCTCGCAACTGCTGCGCAACGACAGCGATCCTGACGCGAGCGCCTGGTCCAGCCTGCAGGTGCTCGAGGTGGCCAATGCGCAGCACGGCAGTGTGTCGCTGAGCAATGGCGTGGTTTCATTCGACCCCAGCCGGGACTACTACGGCGATGCGTCGTTCCAGTACCGGGTCAGCGACGGCGAAGGCGGCAGCACCTGGGCCACGGCCTTCATCGACATCGAGCGCGAGAACCGCGCGCCCGTCATCACGGGAGTGAATTTTTTTGGGGGCGGGGACTCGACCATGTACGAGGCGTATTTCACGCACTGGGATGAAGGGAACGTGCCCACTATCACCGGCTCCCACAGCCAGGACGATCCGCACCGGGTCAATGGCCAGATCAACGCCTATGACCCCGATGGTGACACGCTGACCTTCAGCATATCGCCGCTCCACCAGCCCGAGCACGGTACGGCCTATATCAACGAGCATGTGTCCTATGGCGCACCCTACGGACTGGATCATGTCCAGCTGCAAGGGGGCTCCAACACGGTGTCGATCGGCACGTACAACGGCAGTGCGGAAACCCTCAACGTTCCTGGCGTGGATCCAAACACCCCCTACGGTGGTCGCCACGACTACTTTGTGAGCGATGTTCGCAACACGGGCAGCGCCTACTCGGCGTGGCAGTACATCTCGTGGAAGGGCGACAACTACAGCGGTGCGGATTCGTTCGTGATCACGGTCACCGACAGCCGGGGCTTGTCGACAACGTCTGTCATCTCCGTCACCCATGTACCCTGGTCCGGCGGGGGGTACTTCCCGGTCGTGGTGGATGTTGGCTCGGATGGTATTGATCTGCTCCGACCGGACGAGTCCGGGAGGTTCGCCGACATCAACGGTGATGGCCGGCGTGATCAGATCGGTTGGGTGGCCAGCACCGATGCGCTGCTGGCGTACGACCAGAACGACGATGCCCTCATCAATCGGCACGAGGAGATCAGCTTCGTGGGCTACCAGCCCGGGGCCCGGACCGATCTGGAAGGTCTGGCCGCCTTCGATACCAATGGCGATGGTGTGCTCAGCGCTGCCGACGATGAATGGGGTCGTTTTGGATTGCTTCAGGATACCAACGCCAACGGTGTGCAGGACGCAGGCGAATGGCAGCGACTGCAGGATCGGGGTGTCGCGTCCGTGGGCCTGCATCGCGAAGGTTCGGCACAGCTCAACAACGGCAACGTCGTGTTCGGCACAACCACTCTCACCTACCAGGACGGCAGCACGCAGACCGCGGGCGATGTGATGTTTGCCGGCAACGGCGTGGCGTTGCCGCATTGGGTGCAAGCGGAACTGCAAAGTGTCGACCATCCAGCCGAGGAAGTGCCACAGGTGGCGCAGATCAATGCCACCTCGACAGCCGTTGACGCGCTGATGGTGTCTGCAGGGTCCGACGATTCCGCGAGCGTGTCCGAGATGCCAACGGAGGTTTCGCCCGAGCTTCTTGCCATGAGCGAACCGGTTGAGACGGCCACAGAGAGCGTCCCGGTGCCCAGCATCGAGCAGCAAGCCAACGTGTTCACCCAGATGCAGGCGACCCAGGTGGAGCCGACGCCGGCACTGGGCTATGTGGACGCACAGGCACTCAGCCTGAGTGACGAGGCCAACAACATCATCGTGCTCGGCGATGAGCCGGTCTTGACAACCGGCACCGTCAGTCAGAGCTCGGCCATGGCGATGCCCGCCTGAGCCCAACACAGGGAGATCCCACCATGAAGATACGACTGGCTCAGGCCAGCGATGAGGCTGCTTTGCTCCAGATGGCCCGTTGCCTGCATCAGGCGTCGAGATTTGCGAACTATCGACCTCAAGAAGACACGATCAAGGACACCCGGGGCGGCGGTGCGGGTCCAGGACCATAAAAGCCCACGCCATCAAACAGGCGAACTGAGGCGGGCCTTTGCCCAGAAGATTTGACCAAGGAGGAAATAGAAGATGAGTACACATCCGTCAGGTGGAGAGGCCACCGAGTCGCGATCTGCCGCTCAGGAGCAGGCGCAAACGGCGAGGCCTGAACTGGGGGAGCGTCAGCGTGAGGCGATTGCCCTGTTGCACCTGTATGCCAGGCTGCACGACCTGCCCCTGGACCAGGCACAGCTGGAGCACTTGCTGTTGGACCCGGAGCAGGCTTTTGGGTTGCCGCAGTTCAACCGGGCGCTGCAGGAGATCGGCTTTGAGTCCCGAGTGCAGCGCTCCTCAGCCGCCAGCCTGGGCAAGCAGAACCAGGCCGTGGTGGTGGCGCTCAAAAACGGGGAACTGGCCATTGTGGGGCCCGCACCCAACGAGGGTTTCATTCTGCAACGCCAGGGCCAGACGCAGCCGGAGCGTGTAAGCCGCGAGCAACTGGAGGCGGTCTGGAGCGGCGAATGGCTCGACGCGCGCCGCCGCCTGGCCAGCGACTCGGCCGCGCAGGGTGTGCAAGCGAAGTTTGGCGTGAGCTGGTTCCTGCAAGCCATGAAAAAGTACCGCGGCTTGCTCGGCGAGGTGTTGCTGGCTTCGCTGTTCGTGCAGGTGTTTGCGCTGATGACGCCACTGGTCTTCCAGGTGGTGATCGACAAGGTGCTCACACATCGCAGCCTCTCGACGCTGGATGTGCTGGCCCTGGCACTGGCCGCGCTGGCGGTGTTCGAAGTGGTGCTCAGCGGCATGCGGCACTACCTGTTCACCCACACCACCAGCCGGCTGGACGTGGAGCTGGGAACGCAGCTGTTCCGGCACCTGATGCGTCTGCCCATGAGCTATTTCGAGAGCCGCCGGGCGGGTGACACCGTCGCGCGGGTGCGCGAACTGGACAATGCGCGCGCCTTCCTGACGGGCCAGGCGCTCACCAGCTGGATCGACCTGTTCTTCGTGGTGGTGTATCTGGCGGTCATGTTCTATTACAGCCCGATGCTCACGGGCATCGTACTCGCGGCCTTGCCCGTCTTCTTCGCAGCCTCCTGGGTGGTGACGCCCTTGCTGCGCAAGAACCTGGAGGACAAGTTTTCTCTGGGCGCGGAGAACCAGGCTTTTCTGGTCGAGACGGTGACCAGCATGGAAACCCTCAAGGGCCAGGCGGTGGAGCCGCAATGGCAGCGCCAGTGGGAGCGCCGCCTGGGCGAGTATGCGCAAAGCGCCTTTCAGGCCGGGCACCTGGGCAATGCCACCAACCAGTTTGTCGGGTTCGCCAGCAAGGTGATGACGGTGCTGCTGCTGTGGTTTGGTGCGCGCGCCGTGATCGATGGCGATCTGACGGTGGGCGGACTGATTGCTTTCAACATGCTCAGTGGGCGCGTGAACGCACCGATCCTCAAGCTCGCCTCGCTCTGGCAGGAATTCACCCAGATGAAGGTGTCGATCAAACGCCTGGGCGAGATCATGGATGCACCCACAGAGCCGGGTTTTCAGGCGCAGCGCGCCGTGCCGCCGGTCTTGCAGGGCGGCATCAGGTTCGACCATGTGGGGTTTCGGTACCAGCCCAACGGCCAGGAGGTGCTGGCCGATGTGAGCTTCGACATCAAGCCCGGCGAGGTGATCGGTATCGTGGGTGTGTCGGGCGCCGGCAAGACCACCCTGTTGCGACTGTTGCAGCGGCTGTATGCCCCGCAGCAGGGCCGCATCCTGATCGATGGCATGGACCTGAACCTGCTGGATACGGGCTGGTTGCGGCGGCAGATGGGGGTGGTGTCTCAGGACAGTGTGCTGTTCAACCGTTCGGTGCGCGAAAACATCGCGCTGTCGAACCCGCACATGCCGATGGAGGCCATCATGCAAGCCGCCCGGCTCGCTGGAGCCCACGACTTCATTCTGGGTCTGCCCGAGGGGTACGACACGCTGATTGGCGAGCGGGGCAGCCGCCTGAGTGGCGGGCAGCGTTCGCGCCTGGCGATTGCCCGGGCTCTGGCCACCGATCCACGCATCTTGTTGCTGGATGAGGCCACGGCTGCGCTGGACTATGAGAGCGAGCGCGTGATCCACGACAACATGACCGAGATCACGGTGGGGCGCACGGTGTTCATCGTGGCCCACCGCCTGCCAACCTTGCGTATGGCCAACCGCATTCTGGTGTTCGAAGGGGGTCGATTGATCGAGCAGGGCAGCCACGCGAGCCTCATGGCGGCGCATGGGCGCTATCACGCGCTGTACCAGGCGCACCAGATTCTGGAGACGACATTGAAAAAGGCTGCAAGTGAGGAGGTGGCACGTGTCTGAAGCATCTACACAAAGGAGCGCGACCCCCGCGGATCCGCATTGGGGCGATTTCAGTCCGACAGCCATCGCCATGCAACGCAAGCCGCCGCGCCTGCTGGCCCGCATGGTGACCCTGAGCCTTTGCCTGATGGCGGTAACGGCTGCTGCCTATGCCTATCTGGCCCAAATGGACGTGGTCGTCAGCAGCCAGGGCAGCGTGATGACGCCGGGCAGAAGCAAGGTGGTTCAGCCGCTGGAGGCCGGTGTGGTCAAGGCGATCCGGGTGCGTGATGGACAGAAAGTGCGCACCGGCGATGTGTTGGTGGAGCTCGATCCGACCAGCAGCCAGGCCGACAGCGAACGTCTGGCACGCGAATTCGCTGAAGCGCGTGCCGAGGTGCAGCGTCTGCAGGCCTTGCTGGAGGATCAGGCGTTTGTGGAGGTCGATGAGGACATTGCCGACGAAATCCTGGACAACCAGCAGGCGATTCTGGAGAACCGGCGCGCCGAGCTCAGGAGCCGCCTCTCGGCGCTGGATGCGGACATTGCCAAGCGGCAGGCCGATCGCGATGCGGTTTCCACGAACCTTCAGCAACTGCGCCTCAGCCTCGTGCTCGTGCAGAAACGCCATGCCATGCGCCAGGAGTTGGCCCAGTCGGGTCATATCGCCGAACTGGCACTGATCGACACGCAACTGGAGCTGGCCAACCAGGACAAGGAGGTTGCGGTGCAAACCCAGCGTCTGGTGGAGGCAACGGCGGGCATTCACGCCGCGGTGCAGCAAAAGGCGCTGGCGCAGGCCGAGTTTCGCAGCCAGGTGACGACCGAAATGGTGGAGGCCACGAAGCGGCGAGACGCCGCCGAGAAGGAACTGACCAAGGCGCAGCAGCGCGCCTCCCTGCAGGTTTTGAAAGCGCCCATCGACGGGATCGTCCAGCAGCTGGCCGTGTTCACCGATGGCGGTGTGGTGACGCAGGCGCAGGTGCTGATGGCGATCGTTCCGGAGAACGAGGGCCTCGAAGTGGAAGCCAAGGTGCTCAACCGCGACATCGGCCACGTGCATGTGGGGCAAAGGGTGATCAACAAGATCGAGACCTTCGATTTCACGCGCTACGGCTACATCGAGGGCGAGGTCCAGTGGGTGGGGACGGACGCCGTGGTGGACGAGCGGCTGGGGCCGGTCTACCCCGTGAGGATCAAGCTCGCGGGTGGCCAGACGCCCAACGTCGTTCACGGCCTGAAGGGGCAGATCACGGCAGGCATGAGCGTGACGTCGGACATCCGCATCGGGGAGCGTCGGATGTTGGAGTACTTCCTCGCGCCGCTGCTGCGCTACAAGGAAGAAAGCCTGAGGGAGCGTTGATGTTCAGTCTGAAACAAATACGCTCTTCGCGTCGCTGGATCGGCGCTTCGATGGGGTGGATGCTGGTGGCGTCGGCCTGGGGGCAGAATCTTCAGGTGTTTCACGATGCAGCGTTGAGCAACGATGCGCAGTGGCGGGCTGCGGGCCATGCGCTGGAAGCGGCCAGGCAGCGACCGGGTCAGGCGCGCGCCGCCCTTCTGCCGCAACTGAGCTATGTCGCCACGCGCCACGATCAGCGGGGTACGCTGTACTTCGCCGACGAAGCGCCGACCGAGAAGGATGTGGAGGCCAGAACCCGCGCCTTGCAGCTGACCCAGGGCATCATCCGACCCGAGCAGTGGATGGCGCTGCGCCAGGCCAATGCCCAGGAAGCACATGCCCTGGCTCAGTTTGAAGTGGCCCGCCAGCAGGCGACCGTTCGGATTGTGCAAGCCTATCTGGATGCCTGGGTGGCCCAGGAGAGTGTCAGACTGGTTCGCTCACAGCTCAAGGCTTTTGAGGCCCAGCTGGAGTTGGCACAGCGCAATTTCAAAGTGGGGGCCACCACGATCACGGATGTGCACGAAGCGCAGGCCAAGCGGGACCTTGGTCTGGCCCAGTCCATTGCCGCGGAAAACGAGTTACAGGCGCGCTTGACGGAGCTGGAGCGTCTGACGGGGCGGGTGCCTGATGCGATTCACGGTTTGCGCGAGGATGCCCCCCCACCTGGCAGCGACGCCGCCGCCTTGGCCGATTGGGTCGAGCGTGCGCGGCAGTTGCAACCTGAAGTTCTGATGGCGCAGGCAGGCCTGGGCATCGCCGAAACGGAACAGGCCCGGTACCGGGCCGCCCTGTTGCCGACGCTGGACCTGACCCTCAAAAAGGGCACGGACCAAAGTACCGGCAGCGTCACGGCGCCCACCGATGTACCCTACCGCAACCGCACGACGCAGGCGCTGCTGACCTTGAACTGGCCGATTTTCGAAGGCGGCCGCTCTTACTACCAGATGCGCGAGGCGGCCGCATCGCTGGATCGTGCACAGGCGGAGCTCGATGGAGCGCAAAGCACGGCCACCAGCACCGTTCGCCAGTCCTACATGGGTCTGCGCAGCAGTTCGGCTCAGGTCAAGGCGTTGATGTCGGCCAGGGTGTCGAGTCTGAACGCGCTGGAGGCCAGTCGCGTGGGGTACCGCATCGGCACGCGCATCAACCTGGATGTGCTCAATGCCGAAAGCCAGCATGTGACGGTGCAGCGGGATCTGGCCAAAGCGCGCGCGGATGCCGTGATGCACTGGGTGCGCCTTCAGGCCGCCACGGGCGAGTTGTCCCCCGAGGTGGTGACACAGATCAATGACTGGCTGGCACCCGAAGGCCAGGCCGTGGCCATGGACCCGGCTTTCTCAACCGCGGCGTCAACCGCAATGAACCAGGAAAAAATTCAATGAAACAGGAAGCACCCATGAATCTGAGCGAAGAGCAGGCCCAGGAGATCTTGTCGTTTGCCAAGGACCAGGCACAGCAGATGTTTCACAAGCTGCCCATGCTGGGTCCAGCAGCCTGGCTGTTGATGCAGCAGGCGCACACGCGCCACACCCTGCTCAGCGAACTGGAGTGGCGCGTGATCCCTGCCCTGATGCTGGATCAGGCCAAGTTGTACATGCGCGGGGACACGCCCTTGGCCTACGTGTCGTGGGCACGCATGTCCAAGGAAGTGGCCGAGCGCTATCGCAACCCACCGCATCAGCTGTCTTTCAACGACTGGAAGAGCGGTGAAGAGGTCTGGCTGGTGGACGTTGTGACGCCTTTTGGTGGCCTGCCCAAGATCATGGAGGAATTGCGCACACAGGTGCTCGCGGGTCAGGTAATTCACCAGCTTGCGCCGATGCCCGCGGACCCAGCCCGGGTCGTGACATGGCCCGCGGCCTGACGCACAAGATCAAGAGAACCGCAACCCAAGGAGGAAGTCCATGAAGAAAAAACCCCATATCAACCAACTGTCCACGCTTGTGCTGCTGGCCGCCCTGACGGCCTGTGGCGGCGGAGACGACGACAGTGCGCCTGGCCTGAAGCAATATGTCGGGCTTTGGAAAAGTCCGTGCGTGACGACCAGCAACGGGGCCTCGGGGCAAACATGGCTGGAAGTCAAAGCAGGGCCGACCACGGACGCCAAGTTTGGAGCAACGCGCACCGCCCATGTGTTCAACAACCGCAGCTGCGCCGGAAATCCCGCCCGCTCCAAGTTCTACTATGTCGATGGCAGTCGCACCGGGGCGAAGGAGAGCTCGGCCGGTTTGGCCAACAAGGTGGAGATCTCCCTTTTCGATCCGAACGGGCAGGAAGCGCCTTCTTCCTATGGCGAGCTGATGGTGATCAGGGACGGCCACCTGTACCTGGGAGACCGGGGCAACATGGGAGGCGACGGATATCCCGCCGATGTCGACCTTTCAGTTGCCTGGACACGTTGAAGGGCCCCCTTGAATTGTTCTGCCGAGGTTGCGCACCCTGAGAGTTGCCGGAACCTCGGTGCAGTTTCGCTCCGCAACAATGCTCTTGGGTTCACATGCCCCCAGAACTCTCAGACGTGCCGAGTAGAGTCACCCATACCTGCTTCCTGCACCTGATCGATCTGCTGGTTCACCACCGCAAAACCCCAGGTCGTGAACACAAATGCCAGCACCCACCTGGCGGCAATGAAGTCGCCAAAGACTGGCGCCAACACAGCGACGTTGAGCACGAAGTAGACGACCGCGACGATCAGCGCAAGCGGGAAGGTTCGCCAGTTACCCAAGATCATGAACGCACACAGCCAGGCAATACCAATGAAGGCACCGATGAGCAGTCCGAGCACCACTTTGCACTTGCGCTCAAACAAGCGCGTGAACTGACGGGGCGTAATCAGGAAGAATTCGATGGATGCTCGAGCAGGACTTACATCAGTGCACTTGAGCGCGGCCTGAAGATTCCCACGCTGAGCAAGGTGGACCAGATGGCAGCGGTGATGGGGGTGCACCCGCTGGTCATCCTTGCTATGGCCTATGCGAAAGAACCCACGCCCAATGCTGTTCAGGATGCCCTGCACCATGCAACTCAGCAGGCATGGAGCCTTATGGCCGGCTCAATGGGAGCTGGCGACAAGCGCTAGCCTGGGGCAGTCTCTCTGGCACACCCACCATTTCCCGTAAACCATTGGAATCATCCGGACACTTGGCCGCCGCTTCGATCTTGAACTGATGTCACCTCTTCAGCTCACCCCCGTACTCCTTCAAAGTTCAGCATCCCCCGTAGTTCTTCTTCCCACTCTTGGTGATCGTGTACGTTCCTCCCCGAGGGCCGACATGGCAGGTGCTGCTGCCTGTGCTGTAGCCACTGCTTCTCGTTGGAGCCATAGGCATGGCGGCAACAGGGGCTGCGAGGTATGAGGGGGCATGAATCGGAGCGGGTCGATTCGTACCCGATTGGCCCTGAGGCTGTTGATTCGCAACCTGCAAGCACTCAATGCGCTTGGAGGCCGGCTCGAGCATGCTGCACGCCTCGATCAAGATTGGAGGAACCTCGGCGGCAGCGATGCCCATTTCGAGCACCAGTAGGGACATCCGCAAATGCTTCACTGTCTGCCTCCATTTTGATAAACGACACAGAACACGTTCAGACACCAGAACGGCTATTGCGCTGACCGAACCTGGTTTTCGGAATTCCCGGCGGCTTCACGCATGTGTTCTGCAGGGTAGGGAACGAGGAACGCCATGCTCTTGTCTGCGGATGCGCTCAGCCAAGCATCATGCGCTGAGTCTGGGAGGATCACCACCATTCGCTTTTCATCCGTCACCTTGTGGAGCTTGTTCATGAGCGGATGCGAATCAGCCTTGATCGTGAGTATCGTGTAGCTGTGGACCCACTCCCCCTTGGGTGATTTCCATGTCGACCACAAGCCTGCAAGGCCCATGGGCATGCCATCAACTCGCTCGATCCGAGCAGAAGTCTCTTTGCCGCTGCGCCAATCGGGCTGGTAGATCGCGTGGGCAGGGAGGATGCAATGCTGCGCGTTTTTCCACGCATCCCGAAAACTGGGTTTGGTGGCCACGGTCTCCGAGCGGGCGATGGCGGTGTTGCGATTGATCGTCGGGTCGGCAGCCCAGCTTGGCACCAGGCCAAACGATCCCACGACAGCCTCGCGCTCAACTCCCGCGCCAAAATCCGGTGCCCGTTGTACAGGCCGCCGAATCATCAAGCCAGGGTCACCCGGCCACAGATCCACCTTGCCCAACTGAGGTGGCGGTTCCGCTTGAAAGACCTCCCTCAAGGTCTTGGGATCTGTGACCCCTTCGTAATGAACTCCCATGCTTTCATCCTATCGGCAAACCTCGGATGGATTGTTTGACAGGTACTCCATCAAGGGCACGGGGAAGCCAATCTGTATTGTTTTACAGACACCTGCAAGGCTAGTCCGCATTACAACGTCATCGCACGACCACCGCCGCGATAGACCGGCGCATCACGATAGGCCCCTTTTGCGTGATGTATCGTCCGAACAATGCGCACCAACTTGAAACATGCACACGCTCTTGTTCTGGTCTTGATGCTGCTGGCGGCTCCATCATGGGCACAAGTCATCGCAGGAACGGTGGTCTCGATCGCAGACGGCGACACCATTACGGTGCTCGACGGTCAGCGCGTCCAGCACAGGATCCGCTTGGCCGGGATCGACACGCCCGAGCGCGGTCAACCATTCGGGCAACGCGCCAAAGAGCATTTGTCACAACTGGTCTTTGGCAAGCCTGTTGAGGTGGAGACCGAGAAGAAAGACCGATACGGCCGCCAAGTGGGCAAGGTCTACGCAGACGGCAGGGACGTGAATTTGGCGATGATGGTGGCAGGCCTCGCCTGGCACTACAAGAAGTACGAGTCTGAACAAACCACCTCCGATCGGCTTCTGTATTCCAGCGCGGAAGTGGATGCCAAAGCCGCAAAACGTGGGCTCTGGTCCGATCCGCACTTCATCGCCCCTTGGGAGTGGAGAGCAAAGCGTCGATCGCATTGAATCTGCCGTCAACGTTGTCAGCGGATCAGCCAGTTTCCAGAACGACAGTCTTTCCACCCGATATTCCATTCCCTGTCAGATTTTGGCGAGAATGCTGCTACAGAGGCGTCTTTGCCAAATCGAATCAATGGCCGAATCGCTCCAGCATTGGGAATATTGACCAGAAGGTCAGGGAGTTGTGCACATGGCACGAAAAGGGAAAGGTGGTGCCGGTAGCGTCATCGGCGTCCTGGCTATTGGCGCGCTGGCGCTCATCGCCTCGGTACCGCCAGCGGTGTGGGCGTGGATGGGCGTCGCAGTGGTCGTG
>PHCC01000034.1 GCA_002842215.1 Betaproteobacteria bacterium HGW-Betaproteobacteria-9
TAGCTTTCCGGCGGGAGGACCACGTGGGCGTGGGAATCAATGATCAAAGACATGTGAACTCCAAAGTTATTTGCGTAGACGGCTCGGGGCCGCGGTTGAATGCCGACGAACGCGAGTGCCTCTATGCACGGCGACGTTCACGGCCGGTGGAATGCGCTACCCCTGTGAAGGCGCAGCGCCAGAAACGCCGGGCGGTTCGCGCATCGCCCGGAAGTGCCGTGACTCACACCATGTGGTCAGGCACCGACAGCAACGGATCGCTGGAAGACAAGGCACGCCCGCACAACACGGTAACCAGCGGCAACTCGCGTGAGAACCACAGCTTGGCCAAGGCGCGCTTGCGCTGAGCCACCTCTTCTGCCATCGTGGCTCGGACCTCTGTGCGCTGCACGGCAACGGCGATCTCGGCCCAGTTCCACGCCACCGCGACGATGCCGAACGCGGTCAATAGGTCGTAGGCACCGGCGGCCGCCGCCGAAGGTGACGCCTTGCGCAGAGCCTCTACAGTGGCCTCAAGACGGGCCAGCGCATCGGCCACGGCCTCTGCGTCGGCACGCCAGTCGGGCAGCTCCCGCAGGGCATTGAGAGCGCTCGTGACCGCTTCCTTGAAGCTCGCCATGGCGCGTCCGCCATCGGCACCGAGCTTGCGTTGCAGCAAGTCGATGGCCTGAATGCCGTTCGCCCCTTCGTAGAGCTGACCGATGCGGGCGTTGCGCACGAAATGCTCCAGTCCGTATTCGCGCACATAGCCATGCCCTCCGAGCACCTGAAGCGCATCGTTCGTTCCTTCGAAGCCCTTGTCGGTGAAGTAGGCCTTCATCACGGGGATGAGAACTTCCACCACATCACGTGCGCTCGCGCGTCGACCTGGGTCGGGGTCACCCTCGGCAATACTCTGCAGGAAAGCCACGCGCAAGGCAGTGGCACGCGCCCCCTCGGCGAACGATCTCGTCCCCAGGAGCAGGCGTCTCACGTCGGGGTGCGCAACGATGGGGTCCGCGACCTGGCCTGGCACGCGCTCGCGATCCGGTGCGCGGCCCGAGAGTCGCTGGCGTGCATAGTCGGCCGCATTTTGCTGCGCAATCTCGGCATAGGCGACGCCCGACATGGCGGTTCCGACTCGGGCACTGTTCATCAGCATGAACATGCCTGCCATGTTGGACGACGTGCCGCCGCGTCCGGAATCCTTCAGGCGCCAAGCTACCGCACCATCAAAGTTCATGGCGCAGGTGGCGCTGCCGCCGATACCCATCTTCTTCTCGATCCCGGTCACGGACACGCGGTTGGGTCCGCCCAGCTCGCCTGCGTTCTGATCGATCAAGCGCTTGGAGACGATGAACGCATTGACCGCCGCCAAGCCATCGGGCAGCCGCCCCTGCTCGTCGGGTACCTTGGCCAGCACCACGTGAACGATGTTGTCGGCGAGGTCGTGATCACCACCGGAGATGAATATCTTGCTGCCGGTGATGCGCCAGCTGCCGTCCTCTTGCCTTTCTGCGCGCGTGCGGATCTGCCGCAGGTCACTGCCGGCCTGTGGCTCGGTCATGCACATCGTGGCCGTCCAGTCGCCGGCGACCAGACGCGGCACCATGTGGGTCTTCATCCAATCTTCGCCCAGCACAGAGAGCACACGCGCAGCGGTGCCACAGAAGGCTCCATACATCGCAAAGGAGTGCGCGGTGGCGGTGCGCATCTCCCCAACCAGCGCGCCGATCACGGGCGGCAGGCCAGCCCCTCCGATGGAAGCGGGAACCGACAACCGGCACCAACCCGCGGCACGATACTCGTCCCACGCGGCCTTGAAACCTGCGGGCGTTCGGACCTGACCTGCTTCCAGGTGGGCACCCTCCTCATCGCCCGGCTGGTTGAGCGGGTGGAGCAGCCCTTCATGAATGCGGGCCGCCGCTTCGAGCACTCCGGCGCAAAATTCGGGCGTGAGGTCTTCGTAACCGGGCAGATGGGCATGGTCCTGCACCTTCAGCACGTCGCGCAAAAGGAAGATTCCGTCATCAACCGGTGCGTGGTAAGTCGCCATCGTCGTTCTCTCAGATAGTTGCAGAGTTGTTCACAAAGCTGCCCCCTTCGCGGGACAGCCTTTCGAGCAGTGTTGCGGGCTTGAAGGCCTCGCCGTGTGACGCATGCAGGGCGTTCATCCGCGCCAGCAAGGGGCCCGCACCTTGGGTATCGGCCCAATACATGGGGCCACCCTTCCAGGTCGGCCACCCGAAGCCGCTCAGCCAGACCGCATCGATGTCGCTGGCCCGTTCAACGATGCCTTCTTCGATGAGCTTGGCCCCCTCGTTGATCATCGGAAGGATCAGCCGGTCGCGCAGCTCCTCATCGCCAATGGCACGGCGCGTGATGCCAGCCCGCGCGGAGGCCTCTTCGAGGAGCGCGGTGACCTCAGGGTCGACCAGCGGTGTGCGCTTGCCCGGCTCATACCGGTAGTAGCCCTTGCTCGTTTTCTGACCGAGTCGGCCCAGCTCATAGAAGCGGTCCATGAGCCAGTTCTGGTCGCCAGTCTCCTGGCGTCGCCGGTAGCCGATCTCGATGCCGCCCGCCATGTCCTGCAGCTCAAAGGTGCCCATGGGCAGACCGAACTCCGTCAGCACCCGATCAACCTGCTGAGGCTGCGCCCCTTCCAGGATCAGTCTGGCGGCCTGACGCTCGCGGGCCAGCATCAGGCGGTTCCCTACGAAGCCCACACACACGCCAACGACCACGCCGACCTTCTTCATGCGCTGCGCAAGGGCGCGCGCCGCATGCACCGCCGCCTCGCTGGTGCGTGGGCCACGGACGATCTCCAGCAACCGCATGACATGCGCCGGACTGAAGAAGTGCAGGCCGATCACGCGTTCCGGGCGCCGCGTGGCACCCGCGATCAGGTCGATGTCCAGCGACGAGGTGTTGCTGCCGAGCACGGCGTCCGGATGGGCATGCTCGTCGATCAACGCGAACACCTGCTGCTTGAGCGTGAGTTGCTCCCACACCGCTTCGATCACCAGTTCGGCACTCGACAGATCGGACATCTGCATGCTGTACGTGACGCGTGACGCACGTTCGGCGGCATCCGACTCGCTCCACTTGCCACGGGTCACGCCCTGGGCGAGCGCCTTGTCTAAGCTGCCTTTGGCTCGCTCCAACGAGGCTTCGAACTGGTCGATGAGCGTCACGTTAAAGCCGGCCTCCAGCAGGCACTGCGTGATGCCCACACCCATGTTGCCTGCACCCACCACCGCAGCTCGGCGCATCTGCTCGACCCGGGCGGCCTGTGCGGGATCGATAGCGGCTGCCGTGGCTGCCAGCGCCGCTGCGGCATAACGTCGCGCGCGCTGCGCACCCGGCGTCGTGAACAGCGGGATGGGTTGCCCGTTCTCCGTGGGCATCCACGTGACCTCGACGTCGTCGCCAATCTGCAGGGTGTGGACATCGGCGTCCACGACGGCGCTCATGATGCGCGGGCCTTCGGCCAGTTCGATGATGGCGGGGGCCGTGGGCCGTGGCGCGCGACGCTGAATCGTGAACGAGTAGACCGTGCCCTTGCCGCTGGCAGCGATCCAGGCGGTGTCGGCGCTACCGCAGAAGGGGCAACGTGGACGCGGGTAGTGGTGTACTTCGCCGCAGGCGTTGCACTTCTTCGTCAGCAGCTGGTGTTCGCGCGCCGCCTCCCAATAGGGCTGATCTTCAGGGAACTGGGTAGGCGAGGGAAATGGTTTCTTGGTCGACATGGTGTTTACTCCGCTTGCAGGATCACCGTGGACGACGCGTGGTGCCCGGTCAACATTCCGCCGGTCGCGTGTGCCAGTACCGTGTGATGGTTTTTGACTTGAACGGCAGGGTGGGCCTCACCCCTGCACTGGCGCACGGCCTCCAGGATCTTGGTCATGCCGCCCTTGTTGCCGGGGTGGTTGTTGCACAACCCGCCGCCGTCGGTGTTGAAAGGCAGCTTGCCCACGCCTGAGATCAGGTTGCCGTCGGCCACGAAGCGGCCACCCTGACCTCGCTCGCAGAAGCCCAGGTCTTCGAGCTGGAGGATCACGGTGATCGTGAAGCTGTCGTACAGCGAGGCGTAGCAGATGTCTTTCACCGTGACGCCAGCCTCTTCAAAGGCGGCCTTGCCAGACATGACCCCCGCTGTATAGGTGAGGTCGATACGGCCACCGTTGGAATGCTTGACAGCCTCGCCCGCCCCGACCAGCTTCACCAGCGGGCGCCTAAGTTGCCGCGCAATCTCAGGGCGCGTCACCACGATGGCACCACCGCCATCGGTCATCACGCAACAATCCATCCGGTGCAGGGGATCGGCCACCAGCGGCGATGCCAGCACCTCGTCGACGGTGACGACATTGCGCCTCAGCGCATGCGGGTTGTGCTGCGCATGGTGTGAAGCGGCGACCTTCACCCACGCCAGTTGTTCGGACGTGGTGCCGAACTCGTGCATGTGCCGTTTGGCCACCATGGCATAGGAAAACATGGGGATTCCGGGTACGCCTGCGGTGTATGGCAGGTTGGGCATGGCGCTGCGGTCGAAGCCGGCGAGACCGGTGCCGGCCGCTGCCGCCAGAGGGCGGTCGGCCAACGTGATGAGTGCCACGTTGCAATGCCCGGCAGCAATGGCCTGTGCCGCGTGCCGCAGATGAATGAGGTAAGACGACCCGCCCGTCTCGGTGCTGTCGATGTGGCGCAGCTTGTTCAACCCGAGGTACTCGGCCATGGTCAACCCGCCCAGGCCAGGCGCTTCGGCGCCGCAGAAGTAGCCGTCGACGTCGTCCAGCGTGAGGCCTGCGTCCGCCAGTGCGCCATGGGCGACATCCGCGTGCAGTTGCGCAGTGGACACCCCGTCGGCTCGCCTCAATGGGTGCTCGTAAATGCCGGCGATGAACGCCTTGCCGTTGATACTCATGAAACCTCTCGTGTGATGAACATGCAGCCGTCAGGTCGGTGCACTCGGAAACCTGCGAATCACTATATAAGGTTACCTTACCTTAGTATATTAGGGAAAACCATCTGTTGCCAAACCCCGGTTATATGTAAGGTCACCTTATATTTTTTGTGCCCTTGTGGCGACACCAGATTTCTATAGAGGAGATTGCATGCCAGCAGGCCAAGCCCCGTTCCTGAAGATTCCGTTTCTCGAACGAGACATCGACATTGAAAGACGCCCCAACGGTGTGCTCGTGGTGCGCAACAAGGTCCCGCTCAAACCGATCGGCCCCCCGATTCCCCATTTGCTGCAGCGCGCGGCGCAAACGCGCCCCGACCACACCTGGCTCGCACAGCGCCACGAGGAATCGGGCGCATGGCGTCGGCTGAGCTACGGCGAGGCGCAGCGCCAGGTGAATGCAGTGACGCAGGCCTTGCTCGACCTGAGCGCACCGGGTCGCCCAGTGATGGTGCTGTCAGGGAATTCCATCGAGCACGCGGTTATCGAACTGGCCGCGATGCAGGCCGGCATGCCGTATGCACCCATCACGCCGGCCTACTCGCTGCTGAGCACCGATCACCTGAAGCTCAAGTCCATCGCCGCGCTGCTCGATCCGGCGGTGGTATTCGTCCAGAAGGCCGCTCAGTTCAGCGCCGCGCTCCGGGCGCTCGATCTGAGCCGCGCCACGGTGATCCTGGTCGAAGATCCCATCGCCGAGATCGCGTCGCAGGCCTGGGCCGACCTCATTCAAACGCCCGTGAGTGCCGACGTGACGCAGTCGCTGGAGCGGGTGACGCACGACACAGTGGCGAAGTACCTCTTCACCTCTGGGTCGACCGGCGTGCCCAAGGCGGTCAAGGTGACGCAGGGAATGATGTGCGCGTCCGTGGCCATGAACTCCCAGATGATCGAAACCACCGCCGAAACACCTGAGCGAGTGGTGTTGGAGTGGCTGCCCTGGAGCCACGTGGCAGGGGGCAGCGCCATCTTCAATGGTGTTCTCGACAGCGGTGGCACGATATACATCGACGCAGGGCGTCCCGCCCCCGGCGCGTTCCAGGAAACGATACGCAACCTGAAGGAAGTGTCGCCGGTGTCGTTCAGCAGCATGCCTATCGGCTACGCCATGCTGCTCGAGGCGCTGGAACGCGACGAGGAGCTTGCCCGCGGCATGTTTCGCAATCTGCGCCGCCTGACGTCCTCCGGTGCGAGGTTGCCTGACACGGTCTACGCAGGCCTGCAGGCCCAGGCCGTCAAGCACACCGGCCACAAGATTCCATTTGGTTCGGCCTACGGATCCACCGAAACGTCGGCTGCGGTGACCTGCGTCTTCTGGCCCACGGACCGTTCGGGCCTCATCGGCCTGCCTCACCCCGGCGTCGAACTGAAGCTGCTCCCGATCGATGGCGCACGCTACGAGGTGCGCGTGAAGAGCCCCGCCGTCACCCCCGGCTACCTGGGTCAGCCTGAACTGACCGCGCAGGCCTTTGACGACGAAGGCTTCTTCCTGATGGGAGATGCGGCCACCTTCGTGGACCCGGATCAGCCATTCGAGGGTCTGGCATTCGGTGGGCGTGTCGCGGAAGAGTTCAAGCTGCAATCGGGTGTTTTCGTGCAGGTCGGCTCGCTGCGAGTCGAGTGCATCAATGCACTCGCACCGCTGGTGTCAGACGTCGTCATCACGGGAGCAGACCGCGCTGACGTCGGTGCGCTCGCTTGGCTCAATGTGAATGCAGCCCGCGACCTTATCGGGGTCCCCGACGCAACGATGGCGGAACTGATCGCGTCGCCCCAGGTGCGCGATGCTGTCCGTGCGGGCTTGGCGGCACACAACCGCCGAAGCACAGGCAGCAGCAAGCGCATCGCCCACGTACTGCTGCTGGAAGAGCCGGCGTCCATGGATGCTGGCGAGATCACCGACAAGGGCTACTTGAACCAGCGCCGCGTCCTGGACCTGCGGTCCGCCTTGGTCGATCGCCTTTATCAGACGCCTGCCGATGACAGCGTCATCCTCGTCAACTGACCGACAACCTCATGACTGAAACCAACTCCCTACTCGACGTCGATCATCGTGGCTCGACCGCCTTGTTGTGCCTGAACCGTCCGAGCAAGCGCAACGCCCTCAACGACGACCTCATCGAGGCGCTGAGCGCTTTTTTCGAGAATCCACCCGAGTCAACGAAATGCGTTGTTTTGCACGGCGAGGGCGAGCACTTCTGTGCCGGCCTCGACCTCATCGAACTCATGCAGAAGCGGACCGGCGACCCTGTGAAGAGCACCCGCAGGTCACGTCGCTGGCACCGGTTGTTTGACCTCATGCAGCATGGCGAGCTGCCCATCGTCAGCGTCCTCAAGGGCGGTGTGATTGGCGGAGGCTTGGAAATCGCCATGGCCACGCATGTGCGCGTGAGCGAGCACTCGGCGTTTTACCAACTGCCCGAGGGGCAGCGCGGCATCTTTGTGGGCGGCGGCGGCTCCGTGCGGTTGCCGCGGGTCATCGGAGCGCATCGTGTGACCGAGATGATGCTGACCGGCCGCGCGTACAGCGCTGACGAAGGCCTGACCCTGGGCCTGGCCCACTACCTGGTCGAGCCTGGTTGCGGCCTGGACAAGGCCATCGAACTGGCCGAGAAGATCGCGACCAACGCAGCGGCGTCCAACTACGCCATCATCAATGGCGTCTCTCGCATCAGCGAAATGAGCACGGCCGACGGGCTCTTTGCCGAAACGATGGTGGGCGCGATGTCTCGCGGATCGGGCGAGAGCGCCGAGCGCATCAAAGCGTTCTTCGATGGGCGCAAAACGGCGCGCCCCGACTGAGTTCAGCGGTACGGCGGCGAAACCTGCTTCGCCCGTCGCCCGCCCAAGGTTCTTTTTCACCGACAAACCGACCGAGGACTATTCCATGCTTAGCAAAGAAGACAACGACCTGTTGACCCAGGTGTCAAACGGTGCCCCCATGGGCCAGATGATCAAGCAGTACTGGTGGATCCCCGCCGCACTGTCCGAAAAGCTCGAGGCCGACGGCGCCCCACAGCGCGTGCGTCTGTTCGGCGACAACTATGTCGCCTTCCGTGCCACCAACGGAAGCGTGGGCTTCTTTGACGAAGCCTGTCCACACCGTGGTGCCTCGATGGCGCTGGCACGCAACGAAGACAACTCGCTGCGTTGCATCTACCACGGCTGGCGGTTCAGCGTGGAAGGCGTGACGGTCGAGGTGCCCACACAGCCGCAGAACGAGGCCGAGTACTGCAAGCACGTACCACTCAAGCACTTCCCCGTGAAGGAAGAGGCGGGCATTGTCTGGGTATGGCTGGGCCTGGGCGACACCCCGCCGCCCTTCCCCGAGTTGCCGTTCGTGGGCCTTCCGGCTGGACACACCACAGCATTCCGCCAAAAAGTCAACGCCAACTGGCTCCAGGGTGTGGAGACCACCATGGATTCCGCACACCTGGGCGTGCTGCACCAGACCTACACCCGCACCATGGGCGCAATCGGTCTCACCGCGGTGAACCAGGCACCGGTCTATCACCTGGTGCCACAGACGTACGGCTTCCGCTATGCGGCCGTGCGAGATCTGCCGGATGGCCGCAAGTACGTGCGCACGAATTCGTTCGTCGCGCCTTGGTACGGCGTGATCGCCGCCGGGGAGCCGAGTGTTCCCAGAGGTGCGCTGTTCTTCTCCGTCCCCGTGGACGACGAAAACATCTGGTATTGGAACATCACCTACAACACCGACAGCCCAGTCTTGCGCAGCCCTGCCATCATGCCTAGCGATGGCGACAGTTTTCCGCCGCTTCCTCCGGGCGACGAGAACAACAACTGGGGCCAGGACCGTCAGCTCATGAAGCTTGGTCATTTCACCGGCTTTCCGCAAGCATTGGGCACCGAAGACTTCGCCGTCATCATGAGCCAAGGCCCGATCGTGGACCGCAGCAAGGAATACCTCGGCGCGGGCGACGGTGCGCTCGTGCAGGTCAGGCGCACCTTGATGGCCGCTGTGCGTGAGTTCGTCGACGGCAAGGTCCCGGCCCTCACCAAGCATGCCGACATCGACTACAGCTCGGCTGCGCCGGTCTCGGTCATGGTCGAACGCGATGCGGAATGGCGCAGCGTCCTGTGATCCCAACAACTTACCCCCAATGAGAAGACAAAGGAAACAATACATGAACCGCCTGAACCTGGCCGCCATGGCCTACGCTCTTGCAGCCGCGTCGACCACCGCCGCAGCCACCCCAGCAGAGGCTCCCGTGCGGGGCGGTACGCTGACCATCGGCTCGCATCTTTCCGAGCCGGCGACGTTCGATTGCCATGCGACCGCGTCCAATGGTCCCATTCTCCGGTTGGCACCGCATTACTCAACCCTCCTGAAGCTCGACTCCGATCGTTACCCGGAGGTCAAGGGGGACCTCGCACAAAGCTGGACCGTCAGTCCGGACGGTCTGACCTATGAGTTCAAGCTTCACCCCAACGTCACCTTCCACAACGGATCGGCGCTGACATCCAAAGACGTGAAGGCAAGCTACGACCGCTTGCGCAACCCCCCGCCGGGGGTCGTGTCCATGCACACCAAGCTCTTCAGCGACATCAAGGCCATCGATGCAACAAGCCCCAGTACTTTGGTGGTTAAACTTTCGCGCCCCAACGCGACGATGTTGCAGTTGCTCGCCATGCCGTTCGGCTGTGTCTACTCGGCCGACCTACTGGCCAAGGATTCCACCTACCCTGGCAAGAAGATCATGGGATCGGGCCCGTTCAAGTTCGTCCGCCACGATGCCGGCAAGCAATGGGATGGCGAACGGTTCGCGGGCTATTTCAAGGCCTCTCAACCCTACCTCGACGGGTTCCGGATCTTGAGCGTCACACCGCCGACCGGTCTCAATGCGCTGCAGTCGGGCCAGGTTCACTTCCTCAACCAAGGACTCACCAAGGCTGACCTGGCCCGTGTCAAGGAGGCGCGAGGCGACAAGGTGTACCTGGTCGGTGGGGCGAATCCAACCGCGTTGCAGCTTTGGTTCGCCATGAACACACAGCGCCCTCCTCTGAACGATGTCCGCGTTCGGCAGGCCCTGCAACTGGCGATGGACCATGTCGCCGGTGCCAAGGCAATGGAAGGCTTCTCTGCCTTGAACCGCGTGGGCGGCCTGCTCAGACCCGGCTCACAGTTCGCCCGAAGCGGAGCCGAACTGACCAAGCTGCCCGGGTTTGGCGACATCAACGAGTCCAGGAAGAAGGCCCGTAGCCTGCTGGCGGAAGCCGGACAGCCCAACCTGAAGGTGACGCTGATCAACGCGCACATCTTCTCGTTCCTCGGCGTGTTTGTGGCCGACCAGTTGCGCCAGATCGGTGTCACGGTTGATCACCGTGTGGTTCCCTCGCCGCAACTGTTTGCCCGCCGGGCATCGGGGGACTTCGACCTGATCCTCGACAACCCGCCGGAATATTTGGACGACCCCACTGCCCAGCTCGCTTACTTCCTGCCGTTCAAGGACAATCCGATCAATGTGTCGCGCGTGGATGATGAGAAGTTCGCCGAGCTCTACACCGCACAGGCGCGCGAACTTGCCCCGAAGGCGCGCGTAGCGCGGGTTCGGGAGCTGGAGGAGTACCTTTTGGACAAGGCCTACGTGCTCCCGCTTTTCTGGCAGGAATGGCGGCGCGCCATTTCAAGTGACGTCGGAGGGCTGGAACGGGAACTGGCTACGCCCTACTTGAAGATCGACCTGGCCGACATCTGGCTGCGCTCCGGCGGCAAAGCCACGAACTGAGGACGTGGCGATGGCAACGATGTCGGCAAGCCAGCCGCCCTCGTTGCCGACTCGCCGAGACACCTAACGTGACATCGACACAGCGTTGAATGGGTGCGGCCCTGCACCGCCACCCAAGCCCGACGATGGTGCATGATCTGGTATAAAACGCCGCGCAAGACCAACGATTGGCGCAGCGTCAGGTGAAGAACCCTTGCTGCCTGCGCAGGCGTCCCGGGCGATGCATTCGACTTAACGAACCCGAGCCCTCATCGATGACACCCCGTACGTTCTTTCAGGTCATGCAGGTGGAGCTGCTTGTCCGGCGCCGCATCGAAACCTGCCTGCAGGCCGAGAAGCTGACCCCTGGGCAGTACAGCGCCCTCAACTTGCTGGGTCTGCGCGAACCCGCGTCATCCGCAGAGATGTCGCGTCGCCTTGGCATCAGTGCGCAGTCCATGGGCGAACAGATCAAGCTCCTGGAAGCGAAAGGCCTCGTCGAGCGACATGTGTCTTCCGACAACCGGCGAGTGGCCTTCATACGGCGAACCGATCTTGGCAAGGCGGTTCTCGCGCGATGCGAGAAGCTGGTCGACAAGACTGAGAAAGAGTTCTTCTCGCCGCTCATGATGAGCGAGCTGTCGGCGCTGAAGGCGACCCTCGACAAGCTCCGCAAATCAGAGCGGGAGCGACTGAACGCGGCCCAGTCGCACCCTCAGGCACGAGCCTGATTTGCCCCTGGGTCACACCAGATGCATGACTGGCGCGCCGTGCGTCGGCGCACTTGCAATGCCACGCTCCCCTCACGGCGGGTCACCTCCGCTCGCCAGCAGGCTAACTTACCCTGACCACCGAACTGATCGGTAAACTCGCTCTGTCTGCCCGCAGTCGACGGTTGCCGAAACCACATGATCGCGTTTTCCTGCCCGCCATGACCACGCCACCTACCGCCCACGCATCTGTCAGCCTTTCTCCAGACGATGTCGCTCACCTGCAAACATGGCAGGGGCACAGTGAGACATTGGCTGACTCGCTGACGACAGCACCAGTGGCTGCCCTGTCGGCCACGTTAGACCGTGATGACCCCGCGCCCACGGTCGAATCTGGCGGAGATAACGGCACCGAGCTGCCGCCCCTCTGGCACTGGCTCTACTTCCTGCCGCACCACAGACAAAGTGAACTCGGGCCGGACGGTCATGCGCGGCGTGGCGGCTTCCTGCCGCCCGTGCAACTGCCGCGCCGTATGTGGGCCGGCGGCCGGCTGCGCTGGGCGCCCACCAATCCGTTGCGCATGGGCCAAGAGGTCCACCGAATCTCGCGCATCGAGTCGGTGATCCACAAGTCCGGCCGCAGCGGCGAGTTGGTATTCGTCCTGGTGCGCCACGATATTCGTAACGCGAAAGGTCTGGCGTTGACTGAGGAGCACGACATCGTCTATCGCCCAGCGCCCAAACCAGGCGAGGCCATAACCGCCCCCACCGTGGCTGGGACCGGTGCCGCCTGGCACCGTGAAATCGTGCCTGACGACGTGCTGCTATTCCGCTATTCAGCGTTGACCTTCAACGGCCACCGCATTCATTACGACCGCAGGTATGTGACGGAAACCGAAGGCTACCCCGGGCTGATCGTGCACGGTCCGCTCATTGCCACCCTGCTGGTGGACCTTGTCCGTCGGCATGTACCAGCCGCCCATTTTCTTACCTTCGACTTCCGCGCTGTGCGGCCGACCTTCGACCTTTACCCCTTCCGCATCAACGGCCAACCCTCAGATGACGGCAAGACCGTGCGATTGTGGTCGGAGGACCATAAGGGCTTTCTCACCATGCAAGCGACCGCCACCCTGACCTGAACAACGGGGACCGGCAAAGCCACTCAAAACAGTGATGTCTTGTCAGTAACTCCGTCTGCTCACGCGTTGACGCCGTCCCAATTCCCGGGGCGTTTCAGGGGTAACGCAAAGCCAACTCAGAGGCAGAAATCGCACTTCAGGTGTGAATCCGCCCACCTGCTGCTAGCGTTCGCCGACGTATTTGTAGATCTCTGTGTGATCAGCCGTGGCACCGAGGGCCTCCGATGCCGCAGAGGTCATCGCGGCAATCTGCTGCGCCAACGCCATCGGCAACCCCATTGGGGGACCGAGCTTCGCGGCAATGCCTACATCCTTTGCTTGCAAGATCAAGGAGAAGCCCGAGTTAAAGGCACCATTCAGCATGAATTGATGTGCCTTGTTTTCCGTCGTGTTGTTCTTGCCGGTCGAGGTGTTGATGACATCTACCACCGTCGCAGGCTCAATGCCATAGGCGGCCCCGGCCTGGATGGCCTCTGCCGTCGCTATTAGAGCTGCAGCAGAAACATAGTTGTTCAGCGCCTTGAGTGCATGTCCAGCGCCGACCGGACCAACGTGCGTGATGGAATTGCCTAACAACGCAAGTATGTGCCACCACTTCTCAGCAACTGTTTTATCACCGCCAACCATGATGGCCAGCGAGCCGCTCATGGCACGCTTCACGCCGCCAGACACAGGCGCATCAATCAAGTAAACGTTATTCTCAGCCAACCTCTCTGCAAGGGCGCGCGTTCTGCTTGGATCCGCCGAGCTCATCTCGATGATGCAGGCCCCCGACTTCAGATGGGGCGCAAGGTCTGCGATGACTTGATCCACGATGCTGGAGTTGGGCAACATCGTGATGATGACATCGCAGGTCGAGAAAGCACTGGCCTCTCGACCCGAGCTTGCGTCCGCATGAGCATCGAGGAAGGTCCGCTCGGCCCGCTCTAGCGCGTCACGCACCACCATCTGGTATCCGGCCTGGTGAAGGAGGTGCGCCATGGGGGCCCCCATCATGCCCAGCCCGATGAATCCGATTCGGCTCATGCCAACCCCTTACTGAACGTTCATCTCGTTCAGAACCTCGGCAGCGACCCGGAACGAGTCGATGGCCGCCGGCACGCCGCAGTAAATGGCAGCCTGCAGGAAGACCTCCTTGATTTCATCCTTCGTAAGCCCGTTGTTGATGGCCCCACGGACGTGCAGCTTCAGCTCGTGCGGACGATTCAGCGCCGTGATCATCGCCAGATTCAACAGCGAACGGGTTTTTCGCTCCAGCCCCGGCCGGTTCCACACGTCACCCCAGCAGTATTGAGTAACGAGGTGCTGGAGCTCAATGTTGAACTCGGTGGCATTCTGGATAGAGGCATCGACATAGGTCGAACCGAGCACTTCTCGGCGGGTCTTCAGTCCTTGCTCGAACAGTTCCGGATTCTTGGGTGCAAGTTGCGTCGTCATGAAAAATGTTTTTTTGCCTAAAAATGCACTTGAGTATATAAATTTTTTTCCACTGATCCCAACCAAGGCAAACCCTATTGACAAATCGACAGCTTCAACTTTCCACGGCTTGGCCGCTTGGAGTTGGCATGGCTAAGTTCCGATAGCAAATGGCCGGGCTCGTGCGAGCGGGGCGTTGGAGCAGCCCAGGCCCAGGAGTGCCGTCCACCATTGGACCAGGGTGGCCCAATACACCAGCCTGGCCTTCGGAGAGCGCTGCCGGCAGAAGCAGGTGCGATCGCCGATGGGCACGGAGGGCGATGCCCACGACAACGCGGTGACCGCGAGCCACTTCGCCAGCCCGGAGAGTGTGTTCATCGAACGCAATCGCTTCCAGAGCAAGGTGTGGGCCCGCACGGCGGTCTTCACCTGGATGGAAGGCTGGCGCAAGGTAGCTCAACCGGTATGGCAATCAAACCAAAACCGTCCATGGAAGTGGGCCAACTCCACCACGCCAACGGCAGCTTCTCCAGCGAAAGGAGTACTGCAGCGGCACGTGCCTTTGGTGATGCACAGCAGCCACCACCACAGGAGTGCCAAAGACGGCTCATGTGCTGGATGCGGTCAGCGAGCACACTGGAAAAGCGATAGCATCGCCACTTTGTTTTTTTGCGTCGCCAGCCACCCCTGCACACATGACCGCATCCTCCTCCACGCCCGCAGACGCATCAGAAAGCGTTTACCGCCATCCCGGCTTTGTTTCTTTTCTGATTGCTCGCGTGGCGGCCGTGGTGGCCACACAGGTGCAGGCCGTGGTGGTGGCCTGGCAGGTGTATGACCAAACGCGCGACGCAATGGCGCTGGCCTATGTGGGGCTGGCGCAGTTCCTGCCCATGCTGTTCCTGCTAATGCCAGCGGGAGATCTGATTGATCGATTTGATCGCCGGCGCATCTTGGCGCTGAGCTGGGTGGTGGGTGCCGTGTGCAGCGGCCTGCTGTGGTGGCTTTCGGGCGATGGTACCGGCGGTGTGACGGGCATCTACGCAGTGCTCGTGTTGTACGGCTGCTCGCGTGCGTTCTCTGGTCCTGCTATGCAAAGCCTTCTGCCACAGATCGTGCCTCGCGCCCAGTTGGCGCAGGCCATTGCTGCCAACAGCATGCTGATGCGTGCGGCCAGCATTGGAGGGCCGCTGCTGGGTGGACTGCTGTATGCCATGGGTGGCGGCGAGCTGACTTATGCCGTGTGCTGCACTTGCTTTGTGCTGGGCGTGTTGCTGTTGCTGCGAGTGGCAGTGGCCTATGCCAAGGCGCCTGGCCCCACACAGGGCACGATGTGGCAACGCTTTGGTGAGGGTATCGCGTTCATCCGGTCGCGGCCCATCGTCCTGGGCACCATTTCGCTCGATCTGTTTGCTGTACTGCTGGGCGGCGTGGTGGCGCTGCTACCCATCTACGCCCAGGACGTGCTTCACGTAGGCCCGGCGGGGCTGGGAGCGCTGCGCAGCGCCATGGCTGTGGGCGAAGTGTGTGCCGGTCTGTTCCTGAGTGTGCGCCCCTTCAATCGCAATGTGGGGCGCACGATGTTCATCGCCGTCGCGGTGTTTGGGGTGGCCAACCTGGTGTTTGCGCTGTCTACGCTGTTTTGGCTGTCCATGGCGGCGCTGGCAGTGGCGGGCGCCGCCGACATGATAAGCGTGTACATCCGTGGAGCGCTGGTGCAGTTCTCCACCCCCGACAACATGCGCGGTCGCGTAAATGCTGTGAACATGCTGTTCATCGGCTCATCTAACGAACTGGGTGAGTTACGCGCCGGCACCAGCGCCTCCTGGCTCAGTGTGGTGCCCGCCGCCGTGGTTGGCAGTCTGTGCACACTTGGCGTGGTGGGCGGCTGGATGCTGGCATTTCAGCCGTTGCGCAAGGTTGACCGCTTTGAGGATGCAGCCAACGTGCGTTGATCGAGACGTGCCTCCCGGTCGAATTCCTGGAGGCGCTCCACGCAAGACCATCCCTGGTAGATGGTCGACTGCCGTTGATGTAGCCCCCATCAGGCTTACACGCGCTCCAGCACCACCGCAATGCCCCGCCCGGACTGCTGCTGTTGGTGGACATCATCGATGCGGGTGGACTGAGCCGCGCCGCCGTGAAGCTCAAGGTCCGCAGTGCCAATGTGAGCCAACGATTGCAACAAGTGGAGAAAGCCACCGGGGTGCAGTTGATTCGGCGGACCACACGCCACATTGAACCCATCGAAATCGGTCTGACGCTCCATCGTCACGGCAAGAACATCCGCGACGAAGTGATGGCCGCCGAAGAGGCCGTATCGATGCTGGGCCGTGCCCTGCATGGCTTGGTCAGGGTCAGGGTCAGGGTAGCCACCGGATTCGGCCAGGGGGTGATGACCGACTGGTTGATCGAGTTCAAGCAGCGATACCCGGACATCAACCTGGAATTGCAGTTTGAAAACCGGGTGGATGACCTGCTGCGCGAAGAAGTGGACGTGGCCATTCGCGTCATGACCGACCTGCCCGACGCCTTGATCGCCAAAGAGTTGGGGGGGGGGTGGCAATACGTGGCTTGCGCCTCCGCCGCCTACGTACAAGCACATGGCCTGCCCGAGCATTTGGACGAGCTCCGGCAGGTGCCGGTGATCACTTCGCCCGCCGCCGGGCGAGAGTTACGGGTCGCGGGCTACCTGGGTGCGCAACGGCACGAGGTGAAACTGCAGCCCAGCATTGCGTCAGAGAACTTCCAGTTCCTGCACAAGGCCATCCTGGCTGACCTGGGCGTGGGACTGGTGCAACGGCACATGGTCGCCCAGGACATTTTCGAGAGGCGGGTGGTGATCAGCCTGACCGATTGGCGACTGAGCATCTTCGGCAGCCGTCTGTTCCTTCTGAGGACGCCCGAACGCTGCCAGACCCTGGCGGTGCGCACTTTGTCGGTTTCGTGAGCGAGAAGTCGCGGTCGCTGCGCGACTGACCGCACGGAGGAGCGACGCCACCGCTCCCTCGGTCCCCTCAAGAGGAACGCGTCGTCATCTCCATCAAGCTGCGGGTGATGCGAGGCGGCTCCTCGCCCAGGTGGAAAGCCAGCTTCCGGTCGCGGAGCGCGACGTCAGCGGCGGTGACGCGATCGAAGCGGCGCAGGTGATCGGTCCAAGACTCGTCAACGATGACCTCGACGAAGCGGCCGGGTTCGTGGATGTCGTGCAGAAGCTCCCAGGACAAGGCCCCGTGGCGAAGGCGGCTGCGGCGCGCCTCGCCCAGCATCAGCGTCCGGAATTCAGCGGTGCGCGCTGGATCAATGCGGTATTCGATCATCACCATGACATGGCCGTGTCGCGGTGGCTCGTGGATCTGTGGCACCGCGAAAATGCGCTTGGGCGTGAGGTCGTCCTCCAGACCGGCGTCGGGCATCAGGCGGTTGGCCAAGAACATCAAGAGCAGACCCGTCCCGGCCCCCACGCCCAGGCTCACCGGCACGCTGGTCCAGGTGGCTACCTGGCCCCAGAGCGCAGCGCCCAGGGCGCTGGAGCCCATGATCGCCATCTGATACACCGACATGCCACGCGCGCGAACCCAGTCGGGCAGGCCCATCTGGATCGAGACGCCGAGCGTGTTGGCCGAAGTGATCCAGGCTGCTCCGCTCAGAAACATCGTAGGTACAGCCACCCAGACCTGGTCGGTCAAGGCCATCATCGCCATCGCGCTCGCCTGCAATGCCGTGCTGCGCAGGACGAGACCGTCACGGGAATAGCGGCGACGCAGACCGGGTAGAAACGCCGCAGAAGCGATGGCACCGGCGCCCATGGCAGCGAGCAGCATGGTGAAGGCACCAGCGCCGCCGCCTTGCATGCCGCGGGCCAGCAGGGCCAGCAACGCCGTCAGCGCCGTCGAATTGAAGAAGAAGATGGAGATGCGTAGCAGCACGCCCTTCAGGTGATAGGACTGAGCCACGTACTGAAGGCCCACGCGCATGGCCGTACCCAGGCGCTCGCGCCCCAATGGGTGCGGTCTGTGCTCATGCTTCCAGCGGCTGATGATGACCGCGGCCACCAGCGACAGCACCGCGTTGAGCAGGAACACCCAGGCGCTGTCGGCGCTGGCGATCAGTGCGCCGGCCACCAGCGGGCCGATGATGCGCGAGGCGTTCATCGATATGCCGTTGAGCGCCATCGCGGCAGGCAGTTGTGACCGCGGCACGAGTCCGGGCACGATGGCCGAGAACACAGGCCAGCGCATCGCCAGGCCGATGCCGTTGGCGAAGGTCAACATCAGTAGCAGAAGCGGCGACATCCCACCCAGAAAGACGACGGCGCTCAGAATCGCCGCGACCATTGCCACCCAGAACTGGGTGAACAGGAGATAGCGCTTGCGGTCCAGGCTGTCGGCCAGCGCCCCGCTGGGAAGGCCCAGCAGAAACACCGGCAGGGTGGAGGCTGTCTGCACCAGCGCAACCCATAGCGGGGTCGTGGTGAGCGATGTCATCATCCAGGCCGCCGCCACATCGTTCATCCACATGCACGCGTTGGCCATGAGCCAGGTTATCCATAGCGTACGGAAGACTGGCTGGCGCAGCGGCGCAAGGGGGGAGAGGTCGTTGGTGCGTGGCATGGGATCACGGATGTGGAACAGGCATGCTCCCCACCCTTGGCGTCTCTTCAATGTCAGAAAGCGACTTCTCTGATCGCTTGCCTGCAACAGGCATTCGGGTCAGGCCAACTTGCCGGAGAGGCATTGTCGATGCTGCCAAGCATGGGCCGCGCCGCCACCTCAATCCAGCATGGACACCAGCTCAGGCACGGCAACAAACAGATCGGCAACCAATCCATAGTCAGCCACCGAGAAGATCGGCGCCTCCTCATCCTTGTTGATCGCGATGATGACCTTGGAATCCTTCATGCCGGCCAAATGCTGAATCGCACCGGAGATGCCGGCAGCGATGTACAGCTGCGGTGCGACGATCTTGCCGGTCTGACCGACCTGCCAGTCGTTCGGCGCATAGCCGGCATCGACCGCTGCACGACTGGCCCCCAAGGCGGCGCCCAGCTTGTCGGCCAGCGGCGTCAGCACTTCCATGAACTTGTCGCTGGAGCCAAGCGCCCGCCCGCCGGACACGATGATCTTGGCTGCGGTCAGCTCGGGTCGGTCGCTCTTGGTCACTTCACGGTCCACGAACGCACTCGTGCCAGAGTCAGCAGCAGCGGCCAGCGCCTCGACAGCAGCCGCCCCTCCGGTGGCAGCGGCGGCGTCAAAACCCGTCGTGCGCACGGTCAGAATTTTGATAGCATCACTGGTTTGCACGGTGGCGATCGCATTACCGGCGTAGATCGGTCGTTCGAAAGTGTCGGCGCTGATAACCTTGGTCACGTCGGACAGCTGGGCAACGTCCAGCAGGGCCGCGACGCGCGGGGCGACGTTCTTTCCCGAGGCGGTGGCCGGGAACAGGATGTGGCTGTAGCCGGCCGCTATGGCCACCACCTGTGCGGCCAGGTTCTCCGCCAGCCCGTCCGCCAGCTGGGCGGCATCAGCGTGCAGCACCTTGCTCACGCCGGCGATCTGCGCCGCCGCAGTGGCTGCGGCTTCGGCGTTGGATCCCGCCACCAGCACATGCACATCGCCACCGCAGGCTGCGGCGGCGCTCACGGTATTCAGCGTAGCACCCAGGATGGACGCGTTGTTGTGTTCTGCAATTACCAGAGCCGTCATCTCAAATCACCTTCGCTTCATTCTTCAACTTGTTCAGCAGCGCCGCCGTGTCAGGCACCTTGATACCTGCGCTGCGCTTGGGCGGCTCCTCGACCTTCACCGTCTTGATGCGTGGCGCCACATCAACGCCCAGATCGGCTGGCTTGACGACTTCAAGCGGCTTCTTCTTGGCCTTCATGATGTTGGGCAGGGTGACATAGCGTGGCTCATTCAAGCGCAGGTCGGCTGAGACGACTGCCGGCAGGCTCAGCTGGACCGTTTCCAGGCCGCCATCGACCTCCCGGGTGACCGACACCTGTCCGTCGGCCACGTTGACCTTGGACGCGAACGTGCCCTGGGGCATGCCGGTCAGGGCGGCCAGCATCTGGGCGGTCTGGTTACAGTCGTCGTCGATCGCCTGCTTTCCCAAGAGCACCAGTTGCGGCTGCTCCTTGTCAACCAGCACCTTCAACAGCTTGGCCACGGCCAATGGCTGCAGTTCGACATCGGTCTCCACCAGGATGGCGCGGTCGGCACCGATGGCCATGGCCGTGCGCAGCGTTTCCTGACATTGCGCGACACCGCAGGAGACCGCGATCACTTCAGTGGCGACGCCTTGCTCCTTCAGACGCACTGCCTCCTCAACGGCAATCTCGTCGAATGGATTCATCGACATCTTCACGTTGGTGACGTCAACACCCGAGCCGTCGGCTTTTACTCGCACCTTGACGTTGTAATCAACGACCCGTTTCACGGGGACCAGAACCTTCATGGACTATCTCCAAAATACTTGGCTGACAAATGAATCTGCGGAAACGGAAATCACAGCCAGATTGCTTCCGCACACAGTTTTCGCCCACACAGCGGGCGGCAAATGACGCGGGTACCGGAGCGGTGCTGCAGTAGTACCGCACTCAATCGGGCCGCGCCCCGCACAGCAACTGCCGGCAGGCACCATCCCCGTGGCCAGAACGTCCACCCCATCCTCTTCAGGGCGTGGCGGCAAACGCGTCAAGGTAGCCTTCAAACTGGTGATACCCGATGCGTTCGTACAGCTCCTCGCGAGTCTGCATGGCGTCCAGCACGGCGTGCTGGTGCCCATCGCGACGAATGGCCTGATAGACGTTCTCGGCCGCCTTGTTCATCGCTCGGAAGGCCGACAGGGGGTACAGGGCCATGCGCACACCCACGGCGGCCAGTTCGTCGCGCGTGAACAGCGGTGTCTGCCCGAACTCGGTGATGTTGGCCAGAACCGGGGCGTTCACCGCGTCCACGAAACGGCGGTAGGTGGGGAGGTCTCGCACCGCTTCGGCAAAGATCGCGTCCGCACCGGCTTCAATGCACTGATGCGCGCGTTCAATGGCTGGCTCGATGCCTTCGACCGCGATTGCGTCGGTGCGCGCGATCAGGAAGAAGTCGGGGTCGGTCTTCGCATCAACCGCTGCCTTGATGCGATCGACCATCTCGTCGGCTGGAACCACCTGCTTTCCGGGCCGGTGGCCGCAGCGTTTCGCACCGGCCTGGTCTTCAATGTGACAGGCCGCCGCGCCTGCCTTGATCAGCGAGCGCACGGTGCGAGCGATGTTGAAGGCGCTCTGACCGAAGCCGGTGTCGATATCGACCAGGAGCGGAACCTCGCAGACATCGGTGATGCGGCGCACGTCGATCAGCACGTCCTCCAAGCCGATGATGCCCAAGTCTGGCATACCGAGCGAGCCCGCGGCCACTCCACCGCCCGACAGGTAAATCGCCCGGTAGCCCGCCCTCTTGGCGAGCAAGGCATGGTTGGCGTTGATGGCTCCAACAATCTGCAGCGGTGACTCGGCTGCCAAGGCGGCACGGAATCGTGCACCGGCGCTGGCTTGTGTAGAACTCAGAATGGGAAATTGCCGCATCAGAAAAATTGGGCGAGGCCCTGTGAATGTGGTGAAAAGATCGTGCCAGGCTCAGCGCACCGCTTGTGCGCAACGGGCGGCCTGGCGGCCGGCGATGCGGCCGAAAACGGAGCCCGCCGTCAGCCCTGCTCCGCCAGGGTACTTGGTGTAATAGAGGCCGCCAACCATCTCGCCGGTTGCATACAGACCCGGCAGAGCCGGACCGTCCTCGGACAACACCTCGGCTTGCGGGTTGATGGCCACCCCGCCGTAGGTGCAGGTGATGCCGCACGAAACCTCGTAAGCCACGAAAGGGGCCGTTTCAAGCGGCATGGCCCAGTTGGTCTTGTTGACCGCGAGGCCATGGGTGCGCCGCCCGTCCAGCACAGCCGGGTTGTAGGGCACGCTGCGATCAACCGCCGCGTTGAAGGCATCGATGGTCTGCGCCAGCCGTGCCTTGTCAACACCATCGAGCTTGGCGATCAACTCGGGCACGCTGTTGGCGGTGATGCGTGTAGCGTGGCGCACCCGGTATTCGTCGGGCAACAATGCAGCGGTGGTGGCGTCAAACAACTGCCAGCCCCGTCCGCCCGGCTGCCGCATGATCTCGCCGCCCATGCGCGAGTAGGTGTAGTTGCGGAAATTGAGGCCTTCGTCGATGAAGCGTTCGCCCAGTGTGTTGACGACAATGCCTAGTGAAAAGTAGTTCTTCTGCTGGTTGAGCAGGCTCGGATCGCCGAACTCGGGGGCGTTGGCATCATAGAAAACACTGTGACAGGCCGACCAGTGCCCCGCCGCACGAGCGCCCTTGGCCAACGCAGCTGCGATCACTGCGCCGGTGTTGTAGCGCGAACCACGCACCTTGGCGAGGTCCCAGTTGGCACCCAGGTAGCGGGCGCGCCACTCCGCGTTGGCGTGGAAGCCACCCGCAGCCAGCACCACCGCGCCGGCGCGGATCTCCAGTCGCTTGCCACCGCACAGGGCCATCACGCCGCAGATGCGGCCCGCGTCGTCCAGCAGCTCGACCACCTTGTGGTCGTACAGCACACGCACACCCAGCTTCTCGGCGCGAGCGTAAAGCGAGTTCATTAGCCCGAGGCCGCCCCCTGACACTTCCACCGTGAGCCCGCCCCAGAAGCGGTGCTTGCCGTCCACCAGGAATGACTGGCGGCCATGGATGGGAATGAAGCGCACGCCATGGTTGCGCATCCACAAGAGCGTGTCCAGGCTGTTGTCGACCAGCGTCTTCACGAGGTCGGCATCGGCACGGAAGCCGCTCATCTCGATCAGCTCGTCGAAGTACTGGTCGACCGGATACTGCCCGAAATCTGAGCGGGCAAGTTCCTCGGCCGACAGGTCAGGCACCAGGCGCACGATGTCGTCGGCACCGTCGTAGGCGACACGAAAGGCCGCGCCGGTGAAAGCGGAATTGCCGCCACGTACGGCTTCGGGCGAACGCTCCAGCACGACGACACGGGCGCCGTTTTCCGCCGCCGACACCGCGGCTGACATGGCTGCGTTGCCGCCACCCACCACGATCACATCAGCGTCGAGGTTGCGGGCTGTCGAGGGGGGTGTCATGGGCAGGCTCATAGGCTCTGAGTTTGCGCAACTGCCGCGTGAAGAGGCAGTGCCCTCAGCCGAATGGTGTTTTCGAACGCTTGCTCGTCAGACAAGCGACGCGTCCAGTGCACGCGTGAGCGCGAGCAGCGTATCCAGCGTGGGCGTGGCCACGCTGGCGCGACGTGCCAGCTCGGCCACCATCCCGACCATCGGCTCGATCTCGATGCGGCGACGGGCCTCCACGTCTTGCAGCATCGAGGGCTTGTGGTGGCCGGCTACCGCCTGGGTCTGCTTCAGGCGCTTGTCGGGATCGACGTCGATCTTCACCCCGAGGCTTGCCGCCACCGCCACGGTCTCGCCAATCAAGGCGCGTGCCATGGCGCGCAGTGGCGGGTTCGCGAGCACGGTGCCGATGTCACTGCGGGTCAGCGCACACAGCGGCCCGGTGGATATGTTGCCCAGCAGCTTGCCCCACACGCTGGTGCGGATGTCGGGCGTCACCACCACCTCGTAACCACCCCGGCGCAGCAGCTCCGCCACGGCGTCGACACGGGCGGTCTTCTGACCATTGGGCTCGCCGACCACGATGCGTCCCGCCCCACCCTGCACGACGCAGCGGTTCGATGCCATGTGGGCCGAGTCGGCGACCACGGCACCGAGCACACGCTCCACGCCGATGGTGTTCCACTGCACCGCCTCGGGGTCAATGGTCAGCAAGGGTCCGTGGGGCTGCCCGCTCGCGTCACCGGGCGAGAAGTACCACCACGGCACGCCGTTGATGAGCGGCACCACCACGGTGTCCGGACCCACCACCGAATGCGCCTGGGCCATGAGCGACGGCGCTGCATGCGCCTTCACGGCGATGAAAAGCACGTCTGCGATGCCTGCCTCGCAAGGGTCAGACACACAGCGTGGGTGCACCGTTTGCGATCGATCGCCGGTGCGCCACTCCAGGCCTTCGCGCTGGATGACCTCGGCAGCAACCGGCCGCGCGATCAGTGTCGGCTCGGCACCCGCCACCTGCAGCCGGGCTGCCACCGACGCGCCAATGGCGCCAATTCCCCACACGGTGCATTTCATGTCGCGTTCACTCGGCCTTGATGTTGGCGGTCTTGATGATCTCGGCATACCGCGCCGTCTCGGCCTTCAGGAAGGCGCCAAACTGCGCGGAATCCGACACAAAGGGCCGCACTTCCAGCTGCGCCAGTTTTGCCTGCACATCCGACTGCGCCAGGACGCGCGCAAATTCGGTCGACAGCTTCTGCACGATCTCGGGTGGTACACCGGCCGGGGCCAGCGCGCCAAACCACATGCGAACATCGAACTGCGGCATGCCCAGCTCGGCGAACGTGGGGACAACGGGCAGGCCGACCAACCGCGTATCACCCGGGACGGCGATGGGACGCACCTTGCCCGCCGCGATGTGCGGCAGGTAGACGTTGGCCGAGTCGATCACAAAATCGATGTCACCCGACACCAGGGACGTCAGCAGTTGCGCCGAGCCCTTGAAAGGAATCTGCGTGATCTGGACACCGGCGTTCATGCTGAACATCTCGCCGATGAGGCGACCGATGCCAGCGCTGCCCACCGTGCCATAGTTCAGGCTGCCGGGTTTCTTCTTGGCCAGTGCCACGAAGCCCGGCAGGTCGACCGCCGGCAGCTTCGGGTTGACCGCCATCAGGAATGCGGCCGAAGCCAGCGATGCCACCGGCGTGAAGTCCTTGGCCGTGTCGTACGGCAGTTTGGGCATGATGCTGGCGTTGATGGCAAACGTGTTGATGGCCAGGCCCAAGGTGTAACCGTCGGCCGGTGACTTGGCCACTGCATCCAGGCCGATCACCCCGCTCGCGCCAGGCCGATTGTCGACGACCACCTGCTGACCGACGTTCTCGGTCAGTTTCTGGGCGACCAGCCGCGCCACGGTGTCGGTCGCGCCCCCTGGCGGGTACGGGACGATGAAGCGGATCGGCTTGTTGGGATAACTGGCCTGCGCCAGTGCCGGAGTGGCCCAAGTCACCGATAGCACGGCGGCGAAGGCCGCTGCGAAGGCACGAAGTTTGTTCATGTGATATCAAGTTTGAAATTGAAAATGGCCGATACGCCTATCGCCTGTCAGTGTGCTCAGGCTGTGAAGTCCAGCGTTTCCGTCGTCACGACACTGCAGAAGCGCGAGATGCTCGCGATCGAGTTCTTGTGCTCTTCTTCCGAGTGGGCTGCGCACAGGTCTTCGATCACAACCATCGAGTAGTCGCGGTCGTGGCCGTCACGCACGGTGGCTTGCACCACGGCTTGCGTGGACACGCCCGACACGTAGATGCGCTCGTAGTTGCCAGCGCGCAGCTGAGCTTCGAGGGTGGTCGAATAGAACGGACTCACGCGGTGCTTGGTGACTTGCACGTCGCCCGGGCGTTGTTCGAGTGCCGGGTGAATCTCGGTGCCCCAGGTACCCAGCTTGAACATGCCGAACTTGGCTGCGCCGCCGAAAAGCGGCGAGTTCTTCGGGCACTCCTGGTACTCGGGCGAAAAGCCCACGCGCACGAAGCCTACGGCCACACCCGCATCACGAGCATGGGCAATGGTGGCGGCGGTGTTTTCAACGATCTTGCGGTTTTTCAGCGCGTCGGCCATCGGCGACTTGCCGGCCGGTCCTTCTAAGTTGCACAGGTCATTTTGCATGTCAAGCACGAGGTAGATCGATTTCATGTGAATCCTTTGAGGGTTGATGAAGTTGTTGTTGTGGAGGTGGCCGCTCAGAGCATGTCCTGCCAGCGCGTCTCGCCGGTGAACAGCGCCGAGATCGGGCGGATGGTCGGATACGAAATGGCGGCGTGGTCGGCGAGCGCCGGTGTCTTGTTGTCCATGAACTCGTGCAACGCCGACAGCAAGCAGCGGCGCACGTGTACCACCGCGCCGTCACCCGCGCCCAAATATTCGTTGGTACGGTCGACGATCGGCGTCTGGCTGGTGATGACAGCAAAGTCCTCGGTACCCAGGCTCTGCGGGTAGCCGGTGAAGTGGCCCTGTTGCATGATCTGGCGGTTCTGGCCCCAGTTGGTGTCTTCACCTCCCGGGGGCAGCGGCGGCCAGTTGTCCGGGTCGGTGTACATGCGGCTGGCCACCGGAGCGAGCGGCGTGTCGAGCTGATACGTGATGTGCCAGTACCAGATGTTTTCGTCGTCGATGGGCACCGAGAAGAAGAAGTTTCCACCTTGGATTTCGGTCGACGAGGGCGAAATCACGCCGTACCACGGCAGCACGAACGAGTTCGTGCGCACGTAGGACTTGTCTTCAGGCAACGAGCGGATAGCCGCATAGCGGAAGCCGTAGGGCTTCTGTTCAACCTGGTACACCGGCGCCTTGTTGGCCGAGGCGAACTGGATCGCGCCCTGCCCTTGCACGAAGCTCTGGTGCAGCACGCCCAGATGGGCCGAATCCATGGTGGTTTCCACGCCCTGCAGCCAGTTGCAATTGACCTTCTGGCGGAAGGCGATCGTGTGGCCCATTGGCAGGCCGACGAAGGCGAAGTCCTGGAACTTCGGCGGCGTGCCGCCTTCGCCCAGCCACACCCACACCACACCGGCTTCCTCGCGCACCGGAAAATGCTTGAGCGGCACGTGCTTGCAGTACTCGGCTTCGTTCTGCGGTTGCGTAGGCACTTCGACCGT
Source organism: Betaproteobacteria bacterium HGW-Betaproteobacteria-9 (assembly GCA_002842215.1). Classification (GTDB taxonomy): domain Bacteria; phylum Pseudomonadota; class Gammaproteobacteria; order Burkholderiales; family Burkholderiaceae_C; genus Hydrogenophaga. The sequence goes on from PHCC01000034.1 coordinate 26,726, forward strand.
CACACCTTCCACTGTGAACTTCCAGCCGTGGTAGATGCAGCGCAGCGCGTTGTCTTCGTTGCGGGCCAGCGCCATCGAGGCGCCCCGGTGCGGGCAGGCCTCATCGAAGAAACCGACCTTGCCGTCGGTGGCGCGGAAGGCCACGTAGTTCTCGCCGAACAAGCGTATGCGCTGCGGCGCGCCGTCGGCCACCAGCTTTTCCGACACCGCTGCCGGGATCCACCAGTGCTGTTTCAGCATGCGCCCCATGGGCGCGCCGTTGGAGACGCGGGTCAA
>PHCC01000047.1 GCA_002842215.1 Betaproteobacteria bacterium HGW-Betaproteobacteria-9
GCAATCGCCTTCAAACGCCCACGCTTATCGGCTGTATGTTTTTAATGATCCAACAGTCTGAAGCCTTGCTTCTTTCTGCTTGCTTAGCTGCGATCAGCTCAGCCCACGATTGTACAACGATTTTTGCCAAAACAGGAAGACAGACTAAATTTTTTAACGCCCGCCATGCTTCCATGGGAACTGTCTCTACGGAGTCAAGCCTGTAGTTCAACACCCTGAGACGCGTTGAACGAGGGAAGGAGTGTAGCGGACTACTGAGGAGCAACTCCCGATAGACCGCCAAAAGAATGGTCCGCCCAGACCTCTTCCGAGCCGCCTGTGAATCTGATCGGCAATGGTAACAGTCTGCTCCCGGCGGCAGCCCGGGAGAACGGTGATCTTGTGCGGTACAGGCGCACCAGCCCGTTGGTGTTCTTGATGGAGTCGCGTTGCCACGGACGGGATGATCGAAGAAGTGCACCGCGATGCCCGTGCATCGATCGTACGCCACGCTCAGGAGCATGGGCGCTGCGGTGCCCGGCAGTTTGTCAAAACGGCCTGAATCACGCCGTCTGCGCTGGCAGGTTTGAACTCGGACAGCTCAAACGAGCTTAGCCGTCTGCCGACGGAACTCCGCCAGGTACTGCGGCCGCACTTTGGACACAGGCGGAAAGCCAACGACAAAGAGAGCCTCCCTCATCACTAAGCCAACGAACACACGCTGCTCAACTCGTTACCGACTAGGGAAATTTTTCAGCTTCAGAAACGACAAAGCCCGGTCGAAACCGGGCTGAGTACTTGATTCATATGGGGTGGCTGATGGGGCTCGAACCCACGACAACAGGAATCACAATCCTGGACTCTACCAACTGAGCTACAGCCACCGCAAGCCTTGCATTATAGCGTGTTCTTGAGCGGTTTACGCGATTGAAGACCAACTTCAGCGTTGCGCTGGCACCATGAGCTTGACGCGGAACTGCTCCTTGAGCATCTCGTAGTAGGCTTGGCTCTCGGCAGCGGTCCACCACTGGGTGTATAGCGCCACCTCCTGGTTGGGCACCGCCGCATCGCGCTTGGCCCGCGGCAGGATTTTTTCGACCTTCACCACCGCGTAACCCTGATCACCCAGGCTCACGCCGGCCCAGGCCGGCAATTGCGCAGGGTCGGTGCTCAGGGCCACCTTGAGCAGCGCCGCAGGCATTCCTTTGGGGTCTTCGCGCGAAATGATCACCGAAGCCGGCATGCCCGAGGCGTCCGCGCCGGCCTTCCAGGCGGCCAGTTGTTTGGCACCTTCTTCGCTGGCGAGTTCGGCCGCGCGCTGGGCCACCAGGCGAGCGCGCACGCTGTCGCGCACTTCGGCCAGGGGCTTGGTCCGGGCGGGGGTGTGACTCACCACACGTGCTGCGGCCAGCTGACCGGATCCGGTTTCCACCGCTTCGGTGTTGCGCTTGCTTTGCACCGCCTCGGGCGCGAAGATGGCATCAAGCATCCGCGGATTGGCCAGCACGCCTGTATCCGCACCGGGCTGACGCGTCAGCCCCTTGAATGTCTTCACTTCAAGCTTCAGGCGCTCGGCCGCGGGTTGGAGGCTGTCTGCCTGCTCGTAGACCAGATTGCCGAACGTGTCTGCGGTTTCAGCGAACAGCTTTTGCGCCTGTTGCTGCTTCAGATCGGTTTCGATCTGCGCGCGCATTTCGTCAAAACTGCGCGGTTTGGGCGCCTTGATATCGGTCAGCTGGATGATGTGAAAACCGAAGTCGGTCTCGACCACGTCGGAGATCGCGCCTTTTTCCAGCGCAAACACCGCGTCTTCAAAGGGCTTGACCATGGCGCCGCGCCCGAAATAGTCCAGGTCGCCGCCATTGGCCGCAGAGCCCGGATCTTTCGACTCGGCCTTGGCCACGGCTGCGAAGGTTTGCGGGGCTTTTCGAACCTGTTCGAGCAGCGCCTGCGCACGCTGGCGCAGGGCATCTTTTTCTGTCGCGGGCGCGCCCGCTGGCACGCTCAGGAGGATGTGGCTGGCACGGCGCTCTTCGTTGCCCGACAGACGGGACACGTTCTGCTCGTAGTACGAACGCACATCGGCTTCGTTGAGGGTCACAGACTGCTGCAGGGCCGCTGCGTCCAGCACCAGGTATTCCACGTCGGCCTGCTCGGGGGCCTGGAACAGGGCCGGGTTCTCCTGGTAGAAGCGCTCGATGTCGACATCGGCGGGCTGAACACGGCTGGCCTGATCGGCAGCGGCAAAGCGCTGCACGCGCACTTCGCGGCGTTCGAAGAAGGCATTGAGCGTCAGTTGGGCCAGATCGGCCGGGACGAAACCGGAACCCGTCACGCCCTGCCCCACCTGCTGCTTCGATAGGTCGGCCCGCACGCTGGCCTCGTACATCTCGGGCGTCATGCCCTGGCGCCCCACGAGTTGCTTGTAGGCCTCGACATCGAGCGTGCCGTCGGCGCGGCGCAGGGCAGCAATGGTCGGATCTTGCTGCAGTGCGCGCGCCAGGTGCTGGTCGCTGGTATAGAGCTTGAATTTTTCGGCTGCCGTCACCAGCAGCCGGTCACGCACCAGACGCTCCAGCGCGGCGTAGCGAAACTCGTCGCTGTCGAGCAGCTTGGCGTCGAGGGTCGGATTGGCATCGCGCAGGCGTTGCGACTCCACGCGATGGGCCTGGTCCCATTCGGCCTGGGTGATGTCCTTGCCGTCGACCGACGCCACCGCCTCACCGCCCGGATTGGGGTCGGAAAAGCCCTGGACACCGAACAGGACGAACCCGGGAACGATCAGGATCAGCAAAAAGCCCATGAGGTACTTCTTGTGATTGCGGATGGATTCGAACATGCCTTGAATTCCTGAAACAACAAACGGCAACAGACTCTGCTCTGCCTGCGCCGGCAACAAAAAAGGCGAACCCGGGTTCGCCTTTTCGATGGTGGTGGGTGCTGACGGGTCAAACCGCCGACCTACGCCTTGTAAGGGGTTGTAAAACCCTTAAAAATCAATAGCTTACAAAAACAACCAGCTTGGCTTACCAACTCGCGAAAGGAAGTGGCCTCGAATTTTACTCGGATCACGCAAGCGAACGCTCCTCAGCCAAAAACAGCGTCCCACTCCATAGGATTCTGACCCATCCGTTCTCTGCTCTTGTCCCTTCTCACAACTCATGCTGGGGAACACGGAATCCCGCCTGCAGCGCGGAGGTTCTGCGCGAACTGTCCTGCTCATGAAGGAGGAACCTTCCAGTGCTGTCGCACCCGGGCGCTGTCTGAGAGTGAACCCAGCTTCGGGTTGCCACGTTGTATGACACGACGTCTTACAATGCCCGCATGGCTCTCCATCCAACCATCACTGCCCACCCGGCAGCTCGCTTGTGCCTCGCGGCAGGCGGCGCCGTGGCTGGTCGCAAGCTGATGGGCTCGGCGGGACTGCGCCAGCCGGCCGCACTTTCCTAAGCCCGGGGATACCTCTTCCTCCTTTTTGCGCAATCCTTCTATCGCCGGGCCCCAGCCCAGCGCGATAGCGGGCGTCGCCTTTTTGCGGCGCGCCTGCACCAGTTGGAGTGCAACATGCACAAGCCCCAGGATGGTGAACGGCTGCTCACCGAGATCGATTTCGCACGCCTGAACAACCTGCA
>PHCC01000035.1 GCA_002842215.1 Betaproteobacteria bacterium HGW-Betaproteobacteria-9
ACCGACACCGATACCGATACCGATACCGATACCGATACCGACACCGACACGGATGCCGACGCCAACAACACGCTGCTTTCCGGGGCGGACCTGGTGCTGGATTCCGCGACCGACTCGGTCGGCGAACTGCTGGACGATGCGGGTCTGGGTGCGCTGAACCCGGTGCTGGACGATGTCGTCGACCCGATCATTGGCACGGTGACGGAGGAACTGGACAACCTGCTGATTGGTGAAGATGGCAACGGCGGCCTGACCACCGACGTGGTCGACCTGGGGCAGGAGGTGGCGGCGGTTGGTGAAGGCACGCCGCTGGAGCCGGTGACCGATCTGGTCGGCGACCTGGTGTCCGATCTGGGCAGCACCCTGAACACCGTGTTCAACCAGGATCTGCTGGATTCGGAAACCTCGAGTTCGACCGCCAACATCGGGGGCGATGCCAACCAGCTGGTCGACAACCTGACCACCAACGCGGACACGCTGCTTGACGGTTTGCTGGGGACGGGAACGCTGCTGTCGGATCTGGTCGATGACACCAGCACCGCGCTGCTGGAGACCACGCTGGGCGAGGTCTTGTCAGGCGACGAGGCTGGCGAAGCTTCGTTGACGGAGGGTATTGCTTCGATCGTGGACCAAGGCACCGATGTCGTGGACACCTTGGCGGCCGAGGTCGGGCTGGATGGGGTGACGGAGCCGTTGACCGAAGGCGTTGTTGACGCGACAACCACGGAACTCTTGGCCGCAGTGGACGAAGCGTTGATCGGCACTGCGACCGAGCCGGGCCTGCTGGACCAGTTGGCCAGCGTGGGCGACGACATCGTGGAGACGGGTGCAGACACACCGCTGGCGCCGGTCACCGATCTGGTGGGCAACGCGGTGAGTGGTGTTGCGGACACAGCCGACGTCGCGCTGAACCAGGATGCAACGAACACCGAAACGGGTTCTTCGACCGAGACGATTGCCGACCCGCTGGTGGACACACTGACTGGCCTGACATCGGATGCCGATTCGCTGCTCGATGGCTTGCTGGGGACCGGCAACCTGGTGTCCGATCTGGTCGATGACGGCACGACCGCTTTGCTGGAAGACACCGTGGGTGGATCGCTAGACAACAGCGAGGGCGTGGGTGAGGCGATGCCGGGGGAGAGCACCTCAACACTGGATCCCATCACGCAACCGCTGACCGACCTGACCCAACTGGTGCCGGGCGGGCTTCTTGACCCCCTGACTGGCGGCTTGGGCGGGTAACCGCTCCGTTGGCTGGTTCTTGACAGGCCGCCATCTGGATGGCGGCCTTTTTTAATGAACGATCTTCTGCCCTCATCCACGGTGCCTTGCCTGGCGGCCCTGCAGCGTTTCGGCGCTGAGAGGGTGCGCCTGCCCGGTGGCGATCAAGAAGTCCTGTTCCTGTCGACGAGTGACGGCAGTGAGCGTGCACTCACGGTGCTGGGCCGGGGGGCCGACCTGGCGGCGGCCTGGCTGGACGCCTGGGCGCAGTGGCGCCAGCGCCAGGTCGGAGAGACCGGCCTCCCGCGCTGGGTCCGGGTGGACCGGGTGATGCACGTGCAGGCCGCGAACTGGGGGCAGGTGCGGCGGCTGCTGGCCGGCACGAAGACCAACTATTTCGCCTTGGGCATCGCCTGGGACGCCGCGTTGGCGCAGGCCTGCCTGCCGGAGGAGCTGTGGGGGCACGCCTGTCTGTACAGCGGGGACATCAACGCCTGTGTGCCCAGTGACGAAAATTTGCGCGCGCTCACCCGGCGGAAGTTCGGCCGGGAAACCGGTTGGCCGCAGGACGATGCCACCCCGTTGTGGCTGTTTCAGACCAAGGGCGTCTTCGTGGAGGGCGAGGGGCCGGTGCAGCTGCTGGACAACGAGGGGGTGATGGACCGGGTCCGCCGCATCGAACAGCCGGACGCGACCCTGGTGGCGGAGGCGGTGCAACGCAGCGCGGACTACCTGACGCGCCAGGTGACGCTGTCGGGGCGCTGGGTCTACGGCTGGTATCCCTGCTTCGACCGCCCGGTGGCGTCCTACAACGCGCTGCGGCACGCGAGCGCCGCCTATTCGCTGCTGGAAGCCTGGGACCTGACGCGCCAGCCAGCGCACCTGGAGGCCGCCACGCGGGCCATCGACCACCTGTGCCGGGAGCTGATCAAGCCGGTGGTGGTGCCGGCGGGTGAAGCCCCTGCGGCCTACCTGGTCGATGAAGGCGCCGAGATCAAGCTGGGGGGCAACGGGGTGGCCATTCTGGCCCTGGCCAAGCGCATCGCGCTGACGGGTGAGGCCCGGCATCTGGCGCTGATCCGGCCGCTGGCGGAGGGTTTGCTGCGCATGCAGGATGCGGCCACGGGCGCGTTCGTGCACGTGCTGGAATTTCCTTCACTGGCCGTCAAGGAAGTGCACCGCACGGTGTATTACGACGGCGAGGCGGCGTTCGGCCTGCTCAAGGCCTACGAATTGACCGGCGAGCGCCGCTACCTGGAGGCGGTGGAGTGCGCCGTTGAATACTTCATCCAGGCGCAGCACTGGCGCTCACACGATCACTGGCTGGCCTATGCGGTCAATGAACTGACCCGGCTTGCGCCGCAGGAGCGTTACTTTCGCCTGGGGCTGAAAAACGTCAGCCGGCACCTGGGCTTCATCCGGCAGCGCATCACGGCCTACCCGACCTTGCTGGAGCTGATGATGGCCGCGAGCGCCATGCTCGACCGCATGGACACGCTGGGGCTGGAGCCGCTGGCGCTGGACCCGGGGTTTGACCGCCAGGCCTTCGAGCAGGCGCTGCACCAGCGGGCGCGCCATCTGTTCAGCGGCTACTTTTTCCCCGAGCTGGCGATGTTTTTCCGCAGCCCTGCCCGGATGGTCAACACCTTTTTCATTCGCCACTACAGCTTCAGGGTGCGCATCGACGATGTGCAGCACTACATCTCGGGGCTGGTCGCGTACCACCAGCGCTTTTTGTCGGGCGCCCGCACGCCGGCGCCGTCGACCGCACCCGAGCTATCGGCCTCTCCCTGAAACCCCGACGCGGTATCCGGTGTATTGAAGAGGTACCGCCAGAAAAGTCATTCAACAGGAATCCACCATGATCAAGCACCTCATCCCTTTGACCCTCATTGCCGTTCTGGCGGGATGTGCCGGTGTGCAGCAGTCCACCGAGCGCCGCACCATCACCCACTACGGGGGCATGTCGATCCAGAAGCCGGCACCGGTGTCGATGTCGTCGCGGAACGTCGAGTCGGTGGTCGCTCCCGGCAGCGTTCGGGGGACCCAGCTGGGCATCGTGTATTTCGATTTCGACGAGTACGTGGTCAAGCCCCAGTACGTGCCCGTGCTCGAAAACGTCACCCGCATGCTCAAGGACAAGCCGGGCATGAAGGTGACCCTGGAAGGGCACACCGACGCGGCGGGATCGACGGAATACAACCTGGCGCTCGGGCAGCGGCGGGCCGAGGCGGTCAGTCGGCGCGCTGCACCGGCAGGCTGAGCTGGGTGGTTTCGCGCAGGCGCAGGCCGAGGCGATCAGTTTTGGCGAGGAGAAGCCCGCCCTGCCGGGCCGCAACGACGAGGTCGACGCGCGCAACCGCCGCGCCGAGATCTGGACGACGCCCTGAGGCTGGGCAGGCCGGCGCTGGCCGGAGGCGCGCCTTCGGGGGCGTTCAGATGGCTGTGAGGTCGGTCTGGACGGGCCAGTTCAGCGAGGCGCTGCTGGCGGGGCTGCTGTCAAACTGGTGTTGCAGCAGCAGGGTGTAGCGCCCGGGGCGGTTGCTGCAAAGGCGGTAGCCATCGGCCAGGGGGCTGAGCTGCACGCCGCGCTGGGGTGCGGTCGTGAGTTGCCAGCCGTCGAGCGCGGGGTCGGCCAGGCGCAGCGTGACGCAAAAGCCCCGTTTCATGTTGGACATGACCACCAGGCGCTGCTGGGCGCTGAGGCTGCCGTCGGCCTCGGGGTCGATCTGCTGCGGGTGGCTGTTTTCCAGCACGCGCATGACGGGCGGGACGACGATGCGGAAATTGAGCGTGGCGCTGGCGCCGCGGCTTTCGCTGCCCGTGACCACCACGCTCTCGCCCAGCCCGTTCACAGGCGCCAGCAGCAGGCCCAGGGCCGTGAGTGCGGTCACCAGTGCCGGGCGGATCGAGGGGAACATGGCCACTTCATCGGCAGAGAGCGGCGAAACTTGATGGCAGCCGGGGGACCGGGGTGGTCCGGGTCAGCTGCGACCCGGGCCAGGCAGGCGCCTGGCGCAGGGGCGATTGAGTTCGCCGACGCGGACGCTCTTCTTGCAGAGGATGGTGTCCATGTGCGCCCCCTTGAGGAGTTCAGATGGGCTGGTTATAGGCTCATTTCTGGGAGCGTGTGTGGTTCGCCTGCTGAACGGCTGCAGAGGTTCAGGCGCTGCGTTTCGACAGGCTCAACGCGAACGAAGGTGTTCGGCGCCGCTTCGAGCAAGGGGTCAGTCGGCGCGCTGCACCGGCAGGCTGAGCTGGGTGGTTTCGCGCAGGCGCAACGGTGCGCGGGCCGCTGGCGACGAAGGGGAATTCGAAGCGGCCCTGGGCGTCGGTGCGCACGGCGTAGCGGTTGTCGAGGTAGACGGTGACGCCGGGGGCGCCGGTTTCGCTGGCTTCCTGGGTGCCGCTGCGGTTGGCGTCGAAGTAGACGACGCCTGCGATGCGGCCGCCGCCTTCGCTGGGGCGCCCGCCCAGGGGCACGCTGCGGCTGCCGGCCTGCAGTTCGTAGCGCAGCACGGCGTAGAAGCTGCGGTCGTTGTCGGCCGGGGTGTCGGTGACGATGGGGGCGAGCGGGTCGAGGGGGCGCACGGTGCGGCTCTGGCCGAGGCTGCGGGTGTAGTTGCCTTCGAGGCTCCAGCGCTGGTTGACGCGCCAGACGCTGCCGAGGTTGATGCCGTGGCGGTGCTGGCCGTTGTTGCCTTGTTCGGTCTGCAGGGTGCCGCGCAGGCTGGCGTCGCCGCTGAGGGGGGCGGTGAAGGCGAGCGCGGCGGACCAGAGGGTTTCGTCGGGGTTGCCGCTGGTGTCGGTGCTGCCGTCGGCGCGGGTGCTGGCGCGGTTGCGGGTGAGGCCGAAGCTGGTGGAGACGCTCCAGCCCTGGGGCACGGTCCAGTCCTGGTCGTAGCCGATCGCCTGTGAGCGGGTCTGGCTGGCGGCGCCGCCGCTGAGGGTGAGGCGCAGGCCGCTGGTGCCGAGCGGGTTTTGCCAGCGCCAGTCGCCGTAGCTGCTCCAGGCGTCGCCGTCGAAGTGGCGCACCGAGGCGCCGGCGCCGAGGCTGCTGGCGCGGCTGAGGCGCCAGCGCGCGCTGCCCGAGGCGTAGCTGCCGTCGCGGGTGCGCCCGCTGATGGAGCGCAGCCAGTCGACCGAGCCTTCGGCGGACCACTGGCGGGTGCGCCATTCGCTGCGCAGGGTGGCGCCCTGCACGTCGCTGGGCATGGCCTGGCCGGCCCAGCTGAGGCCGGGGTCGAGGCGGTAGAGGCCGATGCCGTGCTGGCGCGGGCCGTCGTCCCATTCGCTGTCAATCCAGAAGCCTTGGGGGTTGCTGGTTTCGCCGGGGGTGGCGGTGTTGCGGCTGAGGATGAGCTGGCCCTGGGTGCGGCGGCTGTCGCCTTCGTGGCGCAGGGCGACGAGGGTGGAGCGGGCGTCGAGCGGGGTGCCGGTTTCGCGGGTTTCGCCGAGCGCGGTGACGCGGCTGGCGTCTTCGTGTTGCAGGGCGAGGGTCCAGCCGGGCAGGCCGAGCGGGTCGGTGCTGTCGGGGCTGGCGCCGAGGTGCCACTGGGCGCCGAGCGTGGTGCGCCGGCCGCCGAGGCCGCGGAATCCGCTGGCGGGCAGGCTCTCCATCTGGCCGGGTTCACCGCTGCCGGCCTGCAGGGTGAGGCCGCTGGCGGGGTCGAGCCATTCGCCGGCCAGGCCGCGCAGGGTGGCTGAGGGCAGGTACACGCGCGACGGCAGGCGGGTGATGCCGGGCGCGGGCGCGGTGATGACGCCGGCTTCGTGGTTGCCGATCCAGCCGCTGGCCAGCGGCAGGCCGCGCTGGCGCAGGGTGAGCGTGCCGCGGCTTTCACGCGGGGTGAGGCTGCCGTCGAGCGAGAGGGCGCCGTGGTTGGGGGTGTCGAGCAGGCCGTAGACGGCGAAGGCGGTCTGGGTCTTGCGCTCGGTGTCGAAGGGCTGGGTGCCGAGCCGGGTTTCGAGCCGCAGGAAGCGCGGCCAGCCGGCTTTGTCGTATTCGAAGCCGCCTTCGTCGTCGTCGAGGGGCGCGAGGCCTTCGATGACGCGGTCCTGGTAGCCGGCGTCGGTGGGGGCTTCAGCGTTGTCGGTGGCGGGCGCAAGCGTCGCGGTCGGGGCGGCCGGGGGAGCCGCGGGCGCGGGTGTCTGCGCGTGCAGGCCCGGCGCGAACGCGCCGAAAAGGGCCAGCAGGCTGCTGCAGGACGCCCGGCGCGCCAGGAGGGTGTGCGGCAGAAGGCATCGAAGCGAAACCGGCGAAAACCGAGGATCGCGCGGTGATACCGAGAAGCCCAGGGTTGAACCCTGGGCGCAGGAGGTAGCACCGTGCGAGACCGGTTTCTCGCCGGTTGCAGCCGATGTTCCTTCTGCCGCGCACCCTCCTAAAGTCATGGGGCGAAGCGCGCGTCCAGCGGCAGGCGGTTGGCACCCCATTCGAGGCTGCCCTTGACGCTCAGCGGGAAGCGGATCTCGGGCGCGGTCTTGCCGTCTTCGGGCACCGGGCTGAGCGCGACGCGGCGGGTTTCGCCGGGCAGGATGGGCAGGTCGGCGGGGGACATTTCGAAGCGCTGGCCCGCGGCGTCGGTGCCGTTGACGAAGCCTTCGAGGCGGCCGTGGGCGTTGCCGCTGTTGCGCACGTCGAGCGTGGCGGTGGGTTTGCCGTTGACGGCGGTGACCTGGGTGGTGGCGATGCTGAGCTGGGGCGCGGCGCCGCCGATGGCGGCGTAGACGATGACGCCGATGCGCCCGCCGACAGGGAAGCTGATGGCGCCCTGCACCTTGGCCGGGTCGAGGCCTTCGACCATGAGGGCAAAGCGGCATTCGCGCGGCGGCGTGCCGGGCGGCGGGCTGATCTCGAAACGGTAGCGGTAGCGTGCACCGGGTTCGATGCTGAGTTCGCGGCGCTCGATCGCAACCCAGGGGCGGCAGCTGTCGGGGGCGAGTTCGGTGCTGAAGCTGACCGAGTTGTCGGCGTTGAAGGTCCAGTCGGCGGTGTAGACGCGGTAGCTGCCTTTTTGCTGGCCGACGTGCTGGATCTCCAGCACCTGGCGCAGGGGCTTGCCGGCTTCGGCCTGGACTTCAAAGCGCGGCGGCGAGATGTAGGCGGCGAAGCCCTGGGCGAAGGCGGCGGCGGGCAACCCGGCGGCAAGTCCCAGGGCGGCGGGCAGCAGGAGCGCCATCAGGCGGGCGGCGGGCAGGAGGTTCATGGGCGCAGGGTGGCGGGAGGCGAGTCCACGTCAATTTCGAAGTGGAAGTTGAGGCGGCGGCTGTTGCTTTGCCAGTCGGGGCCGGAGCGCAGGCGCACGAGCATCTGGTCGCGCAGGGCGCTGGTGGTGATGTTGCCGGCGTAGACGAGGGCGCGTTCACCCGAGACGAGCCGCCCGGCGAGCAGTTTGCCATCGGTGGTCCAGACGGCTTCGAGGGAGGCCGTTTCGTCGCGCGGCAGCACCATGTAGACGCGGCCGCTGCGGCCGATCCAGTCTTGGGTGTCGATGTGGATGTTGACGCGCACCCAGGCTTCCATGCCGCCGGCCTGGTCGCCGCGGGTCTGTGGCAGCCACTGCATCTGCGCGGTGGGCGGCACGGTGTGGCTGAGCGAGTCGTCGAGCGGGTGGGTTTCGGCGACGGCGGCGCTGGCGGCGAGGGCCAATAGACAGACCGTGGCTGTGTGGCGAAAAGCGGAGGTCATGGGCTGCTGAGGGTGTAGGTGACCTGGCCGTTGTAGGTGCCGGCGGCGCGGAGGGCGCTGTTGGCGTAGATGAAGGAGTGGCAGTTTTCGATGTAGCGGTTGGCCGGCACGGTGGTCAGCGTCTGCGTGCCGCCGTTGAAGCTGCCGGCGGGGATGACGTTGGGCACGCCGCTGCCGGGGGCCGAGACGGTCCAGCTGATCTGCGAGAACGGAATCGTGTCGCCCGCGGCGTTGACGAGGTTGGCGGGCGAGGTGACGCGCAGGGTGGCGCTGGCGGGCTGGTTGTTGCGGTTGCGGCGGTAGGAGGCGCCGACCATGACCTCCGTGGCCGGGTTGGGGCAGGTGGCGTAGTTGTCGCCGTAGAGGCTTCTGGACTGGGTGCTGTTGCTCGTCATGGGCTGGGCGGTGCCGCTGAGCAACTGGGCAGCGCTGAGGTTGGCACTGACGAGGTTGACGGTGGTGTTGTCGTCATCGTACGTGCCGTTGCCGACGTGCAGGAAGACGCGCTGCGACGCGGCGGCGATGGTGAGCGACCAGGCGTGGGCCGCCGCGAATTGCCCGAGGCACAGCACGACCAGGCCCAGGGCGGCGAGCCGGCGGGGGCTGTAGGTGGGCGGCTTCATGGGTTCGTCATGGCTTCGTTGTGACCGGGGGCGTGGTCAGGGATTGCAGGGAAACGGCGGCTGAAAAAGACGAACGGAGGGCTGCTGTGCGCGAGCCCTCCGTTGTTGTGTTGTGTGCGGCCGGTCTGCGCCGGCTCGGCGATCGTTTCCCGACGATCAGGGCATGGTGGCGGTGTAGGTGACCTGGCCCGAATAGGTGCCCGGGGCGGCCACGGCCGTGTTCGAGTAGGCGTAGTTCCAGATGGCGGTGCGGTTGGTCACCTTGCCGGCGCTCAGGGTCGGGTTGGCGCTAGCGCCCACGGCCGGAGCGGCGAAGGCACCGACGGACGACGTGGCCAGGATCTCGCTCCAGGGGATGATGTCGGCGGCGTCCAGATCGCTCACCAGACCGGCGCCGGATCCTGCAGCGGCGATGGCGATCTGGCCGTTGTTGCCCAGCACGCGAACGTTCACGCCTTGTGCGGCGGAGTCGGTGCCACTGCCGACGTCGGCCGGGTTGGCGGAGTAGTCGTAGGTCAGGGTGTCGATGGTGCCGTTGTCGGCGAGCGTGGCGTTGCCGGTGCCCACAGCGAGGAACAGCACACGGGGTATCACGACCTGGAAGTTAAGGCGGGCAGCGGCGGCGCCGGTGCCAATCTCCAGATCGGACTCGGCCGAAGCCAGCAGGGGAGCGGCCAGCGCAAGGGCCACGGCGGTTTTGATGAACAGAGACTTTTTCACGACGTTTCCTAGGAACAAAAAATTCCCTGACTGAGCACTTTCTGGTGCATGACCAGCGGTGCTTCTATGTCTTGATGCTACGGAAAGTGCACGTTTCAGGCAACCTGTCCGCATGAAAAAACGCACAGTTTCAACAACTTACGGCCGGAATGTTAACCAACGGTCGAGTTTCTGGATTGAGCGGTATCAAAAAGCGCTCAAGTTTTGCGTGCGTTTGTCGTGGGTAGTGATTTGGTCAACAAATGCGAGAGCGGCAAAGCGCCCGCGGCCTTCACTTCGCCGAGCGAAAAGCTGGTGTGCAGGTCTTTCACGTTGGGCAGGTTGATCAGCACCTCGCGCGCGAAGCGGCTGAAATGGTTGAGGTCGGGGCAGACGACCTGCAGCTCGAAGGTGCCCGAGCCGCTGATGTAGTGGCAGGAGACGATTTCAGGGATGTCGCGGATGGCGGTCTCCATCTGGCGCAGGGCGTCGCCGCTGTTGCGTTCGGCATCGATGCGGACAAAGGCGAGCACGCCCAGGCCGATCTTGGTGCGGTTGATCTCGGCGCGGTAACCGAGGATGAACCCCGCCTCTTCCAGCGCCCGCACGCGCCGCCAGCACGGCGCCGCCGACAGGCCCACGCGGTTGGCCAGTTCGGCGTTGGTCAGCCGGCCATCGGCCTGCAGTTGGTGCAGGATGGCGATGTCAAACTTGTCGAGTGTTTCCATGATGGTTTCCTGATTTTTTGAGTTTGATTCCGAAATTTACGCGTCTATTTTCCGGAATTCACGGTAGCATGCCGGCATGAACATGCCAACGCTGTATGACCGCCAGCTGGCGACACGCCTGAGGGAAGCTTTGCTCGACACGCCCGTGGTGCTGCTGGCGGGGCCTCGCCAGGCGGGCAAGACGACGCTGGTCCGGCAGGTGGCGCAGAAAGGGATGCGCTATCTGTCGCTGGACGATGAGGTAACGCTTTTGTCGGCCAGGGAAGATCCGTCTGGCCTGGTTCGTGGGCTGGATCGCGCAGTGATCGATGAAGTCCAGCGCGCGCCGCAGTTGTTGCTGGCGATCAAGAAAAGTGTGGACGAGGACCGCCGCCCTGGGCGGTTTCTGTTGACGGGGTCGGCCAACTTGATGGCCTTGCCCACCGTGGCCGATTCGCTGGCCGGCCGCATGGAGACGCTGCAGCTGTTGCCCTTGTCCCAGAGTGAGTTGGCGGGTCGCGCTTCGAACTGGATCGATGCCGCATTTGCTGGCCAACTTTTGCGGTCTCCGGATCCAGACGTGGGTGAAGCCCTGGCGCAAAGGGTCTTGCGCGGTGGGTACCCGGAGGCGGTGGCACGCCCCACAGTTCGGCGGCGCTCTGTATGGATGCGTCAATACCTTGATGCGCTGATCCAGCGCGATGTGCGCGACGTCGCCAGCATCGACAAGCTGGACCTGCTGCCGCGCTTTCTGCGGGCGCTGGCGCAGACCGCTGGCCAGATGTGCAACTACACGCAGTTGGGCGCTCAGGTCGGGTTGGACGGCAAGACGGCGTTGCGCTATGTGGGGGTTCTGGAGCAGATGTATCTGCTGCGGCGTGTGGAGGTCTGGGCCCGCAACCGGTTGAGCCGGGTGGTGAAGACGCCCAAGCTGCAGTTTCTGGACGCGGGCCTGCTGGCGTCCCTGATGGAGCTGGGCGAGGACAGCTGGCGCGAGGACCGGAGCCGTTTTGGTCATGTGTTGGAGACCTTCGTGTACGCAGAGTTGCTCAAGCACGCCGCCTCCGCCGAAGGCAGCTACCGCTTGCTGTACTACCGGGACGCGGACCAGGTGGAGGTCGATGTGGTGATCGAGAACGCCGTCGGTCAGCTGGTGGGTGTGGAGGTGAAGGCGGCTGCGACAGTCAAGGCGTCAGATCTCCGGGGCCTCAGAAAGTTGGCCGTTCTGGCTGGTGCGCAGTTCAAGGCAGGTGTGCTGTTGTATGACGGGACGGAAACGTTTCCATTGGGAGGCGGCATTTGGGCGATTCCATTGTCGACATTGTGGGGTTTATAGCAAGATTATTTCCTGATGTACGGGTAACGAGGCATGAAAAGCAAACACCTGTCAGTGCCCGGGTCATACACTGTGCGGCACACTGAAATCCGCTCGCGCCCACCCGGCGTGACCCGAAAAACCCCCGCCCACGAGGCGGTTCACCGGCCCTGCCAGGAGACAACAAGATGAACGCCCCACTGCCCGAGCACATCCGCCGCGCGCTCGAAACTGTCACGCTGGACGACAAATATTCCCTGGACCACGGCCGCGCCTTCATGAGTGGCGTGCAGGCACTGGTCAAGCTACCGATGCTGCAGCGCCAGCGCGACGCGCTGCAGGGCAAGAACACGGCGGGCTTCATCAGCGGTTACCGCGGTTCGCCGCTCGGCGGCTACGACCAGGCCTTGCAGAAGGCGGCGCCCTATCTGAAGCAGCAGAACATCGTGTTCCAGCCGGGCGTCAACGAAGAACTCGCGGCGACCGCGCTCTGGGGCACACAGCAGCTGGGCTTTGCGCCGCCCGGCAGCAACCGGTTCGATGGCGTGTTCGGCATCTGGTACGGCAAGGGCCCGGGCGTGGACCGCTGTTCCGACGTGTTCAAGCACGCCAACATGGCCGGCACGACGCCCTGGGGCGGCGTGATCGCGGTGGCCGGTGACGACCACGTGGCCAAGAGCAGCACCGCCGCGCACCAGAGCGACCACATCTTCAAGGCCTGCGGCCTGCCGGTGTTCTTCCCCACCAGCGTGCAGGACATCCTGGACCTGGGGCAACACGCCATCGCCATGAGCCGCTTCTCTGGCGTCTGGGCCGGCATGAAGACGATCCAGGAGATCGTCGAATCGAGCGCCACGGCCATGATCGACCCCGAGCGGGTCGAGATCGTGATCCCCGAGTTCGACATGCCGCCCGGTGGCGTGCACATCCGCTGGCCGGACCATGCGCTGGACCAGGAGGCGCGCCTGTTTGACTTCAAGTGGTACGCCGCGCTGGCCTACATCCGCGCCAACAAACTCAACCACAACGTGATCGCCGGCCACAACGACCGCTTCGGCATCATCGCCAGCGGCAAGGCCTTCAACGACACGCGCCAGGCGCTGCTGGACCTGGGCCTGGACGACGCCACCTGCCGCCGCATCGGCCTGCGCCTGCACAAGGTCAACGTGGTCTGGCCGCTGGAGGCGCAGACCACGCGCGAATTCGCCACCGGCCTGCGCGAGATCCTGGTGGTGGAAGAGAAGCGCCAGGTCATCGAGTACCAGCTGAAAGAAGAGCTCTACAACTGGCGCGGCGACGTGCGGCCCAACGTGCTGGGCAAGTTCGACGAAGGCGACGGCGACTTCAGCGGCGGCGAATGGTCGCGGCCGAACCCCAGCGCCAATACCCTGCTGCGTGCCAACGCCGACCTGTCGCCGGCCATCATCGCGCGCGCCGTGGCGCGCCGCCTGCGCAAGCTGGGCCTGCCGGAGGACGTGCAGGCGCGCATCGACGCGCAGCTCGCCATCCTGACGGCGCAGGAGCAGTCGATGCAGACGCTGCTGACCAAGGGCGTGGAAGGCGCCGAACGCCAGCCCTGGTTCTGCTCGGGCTGCCCGCACAACACCAGCACCCGCGTGCCCGAGGGCTCGCGCGCCATGGCCGGCATCGGCTGCCATTTCATGACCATCTGGATGGACCGCGCCACCGTGGGCTTCACCCAGATGGGCGGTGAGGGCGTGCCCTGGGTCGGCCAGCAGCCGTTCGTGAACGAGCAGCACATGTTCGCCAACCTGGGCGACGGCACCTACTTCCACAGCGGCATCCTGGCGATCCGCCAGAGCATCGCCGCGGGCGTGAACATCACCTACAAGATCCTCTACAACGACGCCGTGGCCATGACCGGCGGCCAGCAGGTGGGCGAGCGCCCCGAGGGCCACAGCGTGGTCCAGATCGCGCAGAGCATGCGCGCCGAGGGCGCGGTGAAGATCACCATCGTGACCGACGAGCCGGAGAAATACGCCAGCGTGACCGGCCTGCCCAGCGGCATCGCGATCCAGCACCGCGACACGCTGGACGCGGTGCAGCGCGAGTTCCGCGAGATCAAGGGCACCACGGTCATCATCTACGACCAGACCTGCGCCACCGAAAAGCGCCGCCGCCGCAAGCGCGGCACGCTGGTGGACCCGGCCGAGCGCGTGGTGATCAACGAACTGGTGTGCGAAGGCTGTGGCGACTGCAGTGTGCAGAGCAACTGCCTCTCGGTCGAGCCGCTGGAGACCGAGTTCGGCCGCAAGCGCACCATCAACCAGAGCAGCTGCAACAAGGACTTCTCCTGCGTCAAGGGCTTTTGCCCGAGCTTCGTCACCGTCGAAGGCGGCCAGCTGCGCAAGAAGGACAAGAAAGCCGGCGGCCTGGAGTGGAGCGGCGGCGTGGTGCCGCAGCCGGCCTTGCCCACGCTCGACGCCGAGGCCTGGGGCATCATCGTCGCGGGCGTCGGCGGCACCGGGGTCATCACCATCGGCCAGCTGCTGGGCATGGCGGCGCACATCGAAGGCAAGGGCATCGTCACGCAGGACGCGGCGGGCCTGGCGCAAAAGGGTGGCGCGACCTGGAGCCACGTGCTGATCGGCGCGCACCAGGATGCGATCCGCACCACACGTGTCTCGGCCGCTTCGGCCGACCTGGTGATCGGCTGCGACCCCATCGTCGCCGCGCACAAGGACACCTGGCTGCGCCTGCGCGCGGGCCGCAGCCACGTGGCGCTCAACGCCAGCGCCACGCCCACGGCCGCCTTTGTGACCCACCCGGACTGGCAGAACCCGGCGCAAGCCTGTGTGGACGCACTGACCCACAGCCTGGGCGCGGACGAGGTGGGTGTGTTCGACGCCGAAGCCGCTTCGAGCAAGCTGATGGGCGACAGCATCTACACCAACCCCATGATGCTGGGCTACGCCTGGCAGCGCGGCTGGGTGCCGCTGGGGCTGGACGCGCTGATGCGCGCCATCGAACTCAACGCGGTGCAGGTGGACAAGAACAAGGCCGCCTTCGAATGGGGCCGCCGCGCCGCGCACAACCCGCAGGCCGTGGCCGCGCTGCTGGCACCGGCCGGCGCGGGCGCGCAGGTGATCCAGTTCAAGAAGCGCGAGAGCGTGGCCGAGCTGATCGCGCGCCGCGTCGAGTTCCTCACCGGCTACCAGAACGCCGCCTACGCTGCCGACTACCAGCAGTTCGTGGAGAAAGTGCGGGCGGTCGAGGCGCCGCTGGGCAAGTCCACCCTGACCGCGGCGGTGGCGCGTTACCTCTTCAAGCTCATGGCCTACAAGGATGAGTACGAGGTGGCGCGGCTGCACAGCGACCCGGCGTTCCACGCCCGGCTGGCGAGCCAGTTCGAGGGCGACTTCAAGCTGCAGGTGCACCTGGCGCCACCGTTGATCGCGAAGAAGAACAACAAGGGTGAGCTGGTCAAGCAGAAGTTCGGACCCTACATGTTCACCGCCTTCCGCTGGTTGGCGAAGTTCAAGGGCCTGCGCGGCACGGCGCTGGACATCTTCGGCCGCACCGAAGAGCGCCGCGCAGAGCGCGCGCTGATCGGCGAATACCGCGAAGCCATCGAGTCGCTGCTGGACGCGCTGGACGTTGGCAACCACGCGCTGGCGCTGGAGATCGCCAGCGTGCCCGAGCAGATCAAGGGCTATGGCCATGTGAAGGCGCGCAACCTGGCGGCAGCGAGCAGCCGCTGGGCGGGGCTGCGCGAGCAGTGGCGCCGTGGCGAGGCGGGCGAAGCGCGGGTGGCCTGACGGCCCGATGTCTCAGGCCTGAGCTGTCGTCCCTCTGTCGCACGCCCCCGCAAGGTGGCGACATACAATCAATGGCTGATTCCGGATCGCCCGGGTGACCTGTGTGCTGGCCACCCGGGCATTTGGCGTTTTTTGAACTGATTTTTGTTGGAGACCTCTGTGTTCATTTCTTCTGCTTACGCCCAGACCGCTGCCGGCGGCGACACCCAGTCCACCATCATGGGCCTGCTGCCCCTGGTGCTGATGTTCGTGGTGCTCTATTTCGTGATGATCCGCCCGCAGATGAAGCGCCAGAAAGAGCACAAGGCCATGGTCGAAGCGCTGGCCAAGGGCGACGAAGTCGTGACCGCTGGTGGTTTCCTGGGCAAGGTGTCCAAGATCGGTGAAGCCTATATCGGTGTGGAACTCGCCGACGGCGTGGAAGT
Source organism: Betaproteobacteria bacterium HGW-Betaproteobacteria-9 (assembly GCA_002842215.1). Lineage (GTDB taxonomy): Bacteria > Pseudomonadota > Gammaproteobacteria > Burkholderiales > Burkholderiaceae_C > Hydrogenophaga. The sequence continues at coordinate 15,464 of PHCC01000035.1, forward strand.
CCAGATGCAGCGTTCTGCCGTGACGCAGGTGCTGCCCAAGGGCACTATTAAGTAACACCTCCGCGCCGGGCTCACTGCGTGGCCCGTCACCCCCTCAAGGGGGCCATGCGAGCGGCCCGGCGGAGCCGGTTCCGCCGCATTCTGGTTAGAAGACCCCTCTGCGCCGCAAGGCCTGTTACCCATGAATCGATATCCGCTCTGGAAGTACCTGATCATCGCGGTGGCGCTGGTGATCGGGGCTTTGTATGCCCTGCCCAACCTGTTTGGTGAGTCGCCTGCGGTGCAGGTGTCGGCCGCACGGACGGCGGTGAAGGTGGATCTGTCAACTGTCACGCGGGTGGAGCAGGCGCTGAGCGCGCAGGGCATCGCAGCTTCGACGGTGCAGTTCGAGGGCACTTCGGTGCGGGCACGGTTTGAAGACACCGATACCCAGCTGAAGGCGCGTGACGCCATCGAGCGCGCGCTCAACCCGGATCCGGCCGACCCGGGCCATGTGGTGGCGCTGAGCCTGTTGCCGCGCACGCCGTCGTGGCTCGCCGCGCTGGGCGCGTCGCCCATGTACCTGGGCCTGGACCTGCGGGGCGGCGTGCACTTCATGCTGCAGGTGGACATGCCGGCGGCGCTGCAGCGCCGTGCGGACGTGCTCGCGGGCGACCTGCGCACCGCGCTGCGCGAGAAGAACGTGCGCCACGGCGGCGTGAACCGCAACGGCGTCAACATCGAGGTACGCGCGCGCGATGCCGCCACCCTGGAAGCGGCGCGCGCCGTGATCCAGGACCAGTTCCCGGATCTGGTATCCAGCGAATCCCCCGACGGCAGCGAGTTCAGGCTGGTGGCCACGATCAAGCCGGAAGCCGCGCGCTCGGTGCAGGACCAGGCGCTCAAGCAGAACATCACCACCTTGCACAACCGCATCAACGAGCTCGGTGTGGCCGAACCGGTGATCCAGCAGCAGGGTGCTGACCGCATCGTGGTGCAGCTGCCCGGCGTGCAGGACACGGCCAAGGCCAAGGACATCCTGGGCCGCACCGCGACGCTGGAGATGCGCCTGGTGGACGAGAGCACCGAGGGGCGCGCCGCCGCCGATGGCACCGGGCCGGTGCCTTTCGGTGCGGACCGCTTTCCGACGCGGGACGGGCGCGCGGCGATCGTCAAGAAGCAGGTGCTGGCCACGGGCGAGAACCTGACCGATGCGCAGGCGGGCTTTGATTCGCAGCAGCAGGAACCGAGCGTGACGCTCTACATGGATGCCAAGGGCGGGCGCGTCATGCGCGACGTCAGCCGCGAGAACATCGGCAAAGGCATGGCGATCATCCTGTTCGAAAAGGGCAAGGGCGAGGCGATTTCCGTGGCGACGATCCGCGGTGAACTGGGCAACCGGTTCCAGATCTCGGGCAGCATGAACATCAACGAGGCCAACGACTTGGCGCTGCTGCTGCGCGCCGGTTCGCTGGCCGCGCCGATGGAGATCATTGAGGAGCGCACCATTGGCCCGAGCCTGGGAGCCGACAACATCGCCAAAGGCTTCAACAGCGTGATCTGGGGCTTTGCCGTGATCGTGCTGTTCATGTGTGCTTATTACATGCTGTTCGGCGTGTTTTCCAGTCTGGCGCTGGGTTTCAACTTGGTGTTGCTGGTGGCTGTGCTGTCCATGCTGCAGGCCACGCTGACACTGCCGGGCATTGCCGCCATGGCGCTCGCCCTGGGCATGGCGATCGACTCCAACGTGCTGATCAACGAGCGCGTGCGCGAGGAACTGCGCAACGGCGCGGCGCCGCAGTCGGCCATCAACGCCGGCTACGAACACGCTTGGGGCACCATCCTGGACTCCAACGTCACGACCCTGATTGCGGGTGTGGCGCTGCTGGCCTTCGGTTCGGGTCCGGTGCGCGGCTTTGCCGTGGTGCACTGCATCGGCATCCTGACCAGCATGTTCTCGTCGGTGGTGTTTTCCCGCGGACTGGTCAACCTCTGGTACGGCCGTCAGAAAAAGCTCAAGACCGTGTCGATCGGCACCGTGTGGCGGGCCGGCGGCAAGGCACCCGCGATCAAGGCCGACTGAGCGGCACACCTTCAAGGAACCAGCATGGAGTTTTTCCGTATCCAGAAGGACATCCCGTTCATGAAGCACGCCATCGTGCTGAACGCGATTTCCGCCATCACCTTTGTCGCCGCGGTGGTGTTTCTCGTCATCCGCGGGCTCAACCTGTCGGTGGAATTCACCGGCGGCACGGTCATGGAGGTGGCCTACGAACAGCCGGCCGACCTGGCCGCCGTGCGCCATGTGGTCGAGTCCCTGGGCTACGCCGATGTGCCGGTGCAGAACTTTGGCTCTTCGCGCGATGTGCTGCTGCGACTGCCGGTGCAGGCGGGCAAGAGTTCGGGGCAACAGAGCGAGGCCGCGTTGGCTGCGCTCAAGGCACAGAACCCCACGGTGGAGCTGCGCCGCTCCGAGTTTGTCGGTCCGCAGGTGGGTCAGGAACTGGTGGAGGACGGGCTCAAGGCGCTTGGCCTGGTGATCGTCGGCATCATGATTTACTTGGCGGTGCGCTTCGAGTGGAAGTACGCCGTCTCGGCCATCATCGCCAACCTGCACGACGTGGTCATCATCCTGGGCTTCTTTGCGTTCTTCCAGTGGGAGTTTTCGCTGGCGGTGCTGGCGGCGGTGCTGGCGGTGCTGGGCTATTCGGTCAACGAATCTGTGGTGATTTTTGATCGTATCCGTGAGAGTTTCCGTCGCCACCGCAAAAAGACGACGCCGCAGATCATCGACAACGCGATCACGTCCACCATCAGCCGTACGATCATCACCCACGGTTCGACCCAGATCATGGTGCTGTCGATGCTGTTGTTTGGCGGTCCGACGCTGTATTACTTTGCGCTGGCCCTGACCATCGGCATCCTGTTTGGCATCTATTCTTCGGTGTTTGTGGCCGCGGCCATTGCCATGTGGCTGGGCATCAAGCGCGAGGACCTGATCAAGTCGGGCAACAAGCCGGCGGACGCCGATCCCAACGACCCCAACGGGGGGGCCGTGGTTTAAGCGTCAAACACCCCGGACTCGGCCCGCCTGTTCGCCAAAAGTATTGAGTCCTTTCGTGTCATACTGAAACCATCGTGTCCTCTCCTGATCAGCACGTCTCCTCTCTGGCCAAACAGGCGCGTGAACTCTTCGTGGTTCATGTGGGACGTGCGCTTCCCGACCTGGTCAAAACCTGTGAGACGCGACTGGCTTCCATGCTCGATCAGGCCGGGCCGGCACGCGACATGCAGGAACGCCGCGATGCCTGGATGGCGTTCCAGAAAAGTCAGACCGCCTGGCTGAACCAGTCCCGCAAGGTGCTGCAGCGCACCCTGCTGCCGCGTTTCACGGCTTCGGGCGGCTCGGTGAACAGCGCGCCCGGGCGGCTGGAGCTGATGGCCGAAGGCGCCATGGACGACCAGATCCTTGCTTCGCGGCTGGCGATGCGCGTGCTGGACCAGGCCTCCACCGAACTCAACGAACTGCGCTTGCGCATCCAGCACCTGGAAAAGCGCCAGGAGTTGCCGCGTGGCGACGTGCTGCTGCCCGACGTGGTGGCGCGCATCCTGGTGGACCAGTGGCTCGATGTGCTGATGACCCGCGAAGGCTGGTTGCTGGTGCAGGACGCCCTGGCGCCGATGCTCGCCAAGAGAATGCACGAGGCCTACAAGGCAGCCAACGAATTTCTGGTCTCCAGCGGTGTGATGAAAGAGATCGACCTGCAGGCGCTGGTCAAGCGTGCGCCGGGCAGTCGCTCGGCTGCGCCGGCCGCTGTTGCGGAAGGCCGTGGTGGCGTCGAGGGCAAGCGGGGGGCCGCGCAGGTCGGCGATGAACGTGGCGGGTTTGCCAGGCAAAACGGTTCTGATTCCGGGGGGCAGGCTGGCATGGGTTCGCAGCCGGGCGGCATGACCTCCTCGGGCATGGGTGTGCACGACGAAACCCGCATGATGACCAGTGCTTCGCCCCTGTGCAGGCGATGCAGCGTATCGCCCCTGTGGTCAGCGTCGACGCCGGCTTGCCGCAGACGGGTAGCACTGGCTCGGGCGTGGTGTATGCGGACGCCTCACACATCGAGCGCGCGGCCACGGCCCTGCGCCAGCGCACCGTTGAACTCAAGCAGGCCGCCGAGACGCCCACAGAGAAGGCCACCATCGAGGTGGTGGCGCTGATGTTCCAGAGCATCCTGGCCGAGGAGCGCATCCCGGCCACCGTGCGGGTCTGGTTTGCCCGGTTGCAGATCCCGGTGCTGCGGGTGGCGCTGGCCGAGCCCGAGTTTTTCAGTGCCCTGCAGCACCCGGCGCGTCGCCTGATCGACCGCATGGGTTCCTGTGTCATGGGCTTCGAATCCAATGTCACCTCGACCGCGCTGGAGATGGAAATCAAACGCGTGGTGCAGGTGATCGAACAGTACCCGGAAACCGGACGCCGGGTGTTCCAGCTGGTGTTCGACGAGTTCCAGAAGTTTCTCTCGACCTACCTCAGCGGGCAGGGCAACGCAAGCCGGTTTGTCACGGTGGCCCAGCAGGTGGAACAGAAAGAAACGCTGTCCGTGCAATACACCATCGAGCTGCGCAAGCTGCTCGACGATGTGCCGGTGCGCGACGAAGTGCGCGAATTCCTGTTCAAGGTCTGGGTCGAGGTGCTGGCGGTGGCCAGTGTCAAGTTTGGTCTCAAGCACGAAGAAACCGCGTCGCTCAAGCGGGTGGCGTCCGATCTGTTGTGGGCGGCGAGTGCGAAACCCAACCGCAATGACCGCGCCCGGGTGATCCAGCAGTTGCCCAACATCCTGCAGCGCTTGCGTCAGGGCATGGGTTTGCTGGGCTACCCGGCCGGCCTCCAGGACCAGCACATCAAGTCGGTGAGTGACACCTTGGCCGATGCGTTCATGTCGCGCACGGAACCGATCCCGCAGGAGCGACTGGACAAACTGTCCGATCGCCTGGCCCATCTTGAAGACTACCTGCCCGAAAACGGAGTGGGCGACCTGGACCTGGACAACGAGAGCATCGAGATGATCACCGGTGTGGACGCCAGCAACATCGAGGTGATCAAGCAAGGTGGCAGCCAGCCGAACGAGGCGATGCGGGCCTGGGCCGTCGAGCTGCAGATCGGCTCGTGGTTTGGTCTGGACCACAACGGCAAGCTCAACAGTGTTCAACTCGCCTGGCGCAGCGACCGTGGCCAGCTCTACCTGTTTGCCACCAACAGCGGTCGCTGCTTCCTGGTGCAGTCCAATCGCGTGGCGGCCTATCTGCAGGCGGGCCTGCTGGTGCCGAGCGAAGACGAGGCGCTGACTGTGCGCGCCACGCGCGATGCGCTGGCCAAGCTGGACGCGAACCCCGAGAGACTGCTCGGTTGATCCCCCTGCGCCGCACCTGCGGTGCGTCACCCCCCGGGGGGGCAACGCTGGCGGCCCGGCAAAGCCGGTTCCGCGGCGTTCTGGCTTGAGGACACCTCGCTCCGGAGGCCGCTGGGTTGCTCCGGCAGGCTTCAGCTCTGGCCTGTTCGCTGAAGCAGGCCACCGGGAAGCCGCCCAACCCAACCGTCCAGTTCCAGTTCCAGCAAGCGCGCCTGCAGGGTCGCGGTGTCGAGGCCGGTGCGGGCCTGCAGGGCGTCGAGGCTGACCGGGTCGTGACCCAGCGCGTCGAGCAGGTCGTCTTCGGGGGGCACCGTGGTTGATCCATCTTCCAGAGTCGCCGGAGCACCCAATTGAAGGTCTTCCAGGATGTCCTGCGCCGACTCGACCAGCTTGGCGCCCTGGCGGATGAGCGAGTGGCAGCCCCTGGCCTGTGGGGCGTGGATCGAACCGGGGATGGCAAACACCTCGCGGCCCTGTTCGGCGGCCATGCGGGCGGTGATGAGCGAGCCCGATTGCAGTGCCGCCTCCACCACAAGGGTGCCTTGCGACAGGCCGGCAATGATGCGGTTACGTTGCGGGAAGTTGGCCGGCAGCGGGGACGTGCCCAGCGGAAATTCGCTGACCAGGGCGCCGCGCTCGGCGATGCGGTGGGCGAGGTTCAGGTGCCGTTTGGGGTAGACGCGGTCCAGACCGGTGCCCACCACGGCGATGGTCCTGGCGCCGGCGGCCAGTGCACCTTCATGCGCCGCGCCGTCGACCCCGAGCGCAAGACCGGACACGATGCACAGGCCGGCCTGGCCCAGGGCTTGGGCAAACTGGTGGGCGTTGGCCGCGCCCTGGTGGGTGGGGTTGCGGCTGCCGACGATGGCGAGCTTGTTCGGGTGGCTCAGGGCTTCCAGATCGCCCAGCACATACAGCAGAACCGGTGGATCGGCGATCTGCAGGAGCGCAGACGGGAAGCGCGCGTCGCCCAGCGTCAGCAGGTGGTGACGGTCTGACTCGACCAGCCAGGTTTGCAGGCGCTCCAGCGCAGGTTCCAGTTCATCGGGAATCTCTTGCAGGGCTTCGGCGATGCGGGCGCCGACGACGGTCTGCTGCGCCGCCAGGCCTTGTGCAAAAACAGTCTGTGGCAGTCCAAACGCGGCCAACAGCTTGCGCGCCGTCTCGTTCCCGACACCAGGGGTCAGCAGCAGCCTCAGCCAGGCGGCCAGCTCTTCTCTGGCCATGGGGCGTCAGGGGTTGACGAAGCGGTCGCCCACTTTGACGCCATCGTTGATCTCCAGGACCAGCGCGTAGGACACTTTGTCGAAGGTGCGGAAGACCATCATCAGGCCGTTGCGCTCACCCGGCAGGCGCATCGTCGGGCGGCTCTCGTCGGTCTTGTCAACGATCTGGTTGGTGTCGCGCAGCAAGGCCAGCACATGGCCGTTTTCCATGCCGTGCTCCCGACCGCGGTTGATGGCCACGACCTGGTTCTGCGCCGCAAACGTCACCGCGTTGCCGTAGACCGAGACAATCTGCCCTTTCTGGACGCTGCCGGGTGCGCGAGGGACGTAGTTGCTGAATTCGCGCGGCGGCTCGGGCAGCAGGCGGTCGCCCACGCGCATTTCTTCTTTGGCCTGCACGATGTCGATGGTGGCGGGCACCAGTTCCGACGCCGGGGCGGAAGTTGCGGCGGAGGTGTTGGCCATCTGCACACGCTCGACGTTGGCCGGGTTGTCAAAGGCAGGTTTGTAGACATCGGCCTTGACGGGCTGCGGTGCGGCGCCGGGCGCTGGCGGAACCTCGACGTTGATGCGGCTCTCTGCCCGGCTGAGGTAGGCCTTGCCCACGTATTGCGCTTCATAGGCAATGACTTCGCCGGTAGAGGGGTCCTTGAGCGGCACTGCGTTGCGGAAGACGCGGAAATTGCGGGGCTTGCCGGCGGCCAGGCTCAGCGCGTCCGTGGAGGCACCAGCGCCGTCGCCGTAACTGCCACGCGCGTAGGCCCGGTCGCCGAGGCTCAGCAGCACGCGGTTTTCAGGGGTGGCGACGATGCGCGGTGCGCGCGCGAAGGTGGCTTCATCCACGATCAGCGGCTCGGCCAGGAAGGCTTCGATCTGCTGCATGGACACCGGCGGAATGGCCGAGTCGGACAGGCTCTCGGAGCGGATGCGGGGCGAGACACGCACGGTGGCGGTTTCGCCGCTACCCGGACGGCGGGTGCTCAGGCGGGCACGGCCACCGGTCTTGTCGAGGTAGAGCACCTGCCCGGGGTAGATGCGGTGCGGGTTCTTGATGTCATCGAGGTTCATGCCCCAGAGCTCGGGCCAGCGCCACGGGCTTTTCAGGAAGATGCCGGAGATGCGCCACAGCGTGTCTCCGCGTACGACGGTGTGGCTGTCGGGGGCATTGGGGGCCAGTTCGGACAGCGGCACACCCGTCTCGGCGACCTGGTTGGCCGTCGCCCGCTGCCCGGCGGTGATGGGAAAGTTCTGCGCCCAGGTACTGCTGCTGACCAGCGCGGCGAAAAGGACAGCGGCCCCGGCCAGCGGATGCAGGCGATGCGGCGAACGGTGTTGGACGGTCGGACAGGTGTTCAATGGCATGTGTGGGCCCCTGGGGCAGACGCCATCGCCTCGGAGGTCCGCAGGGGCCGGGACCGGGGTGAGACGGCGCTTTTTATCTTGACAAGTCGCATTTGATTTTGCGCCCAAGCCCTTGATTAGGCAATGTTTATGGCATTTGGGCCGTGCGGGCTCGGCCAAAAGTGGCGAAAATAACGACAAACTCGCGACCTTGTCACTGCAACGCCCAGCCCCACGTGGTGGCGGTGATCCGGAACGTCCGTCCCATTTTTGACTCCACCGAGACATGAATCCGCCAGAGCTGCTCAACATCCTGCGTTACCCCGACCCGCGCCTGAACACCGTTGCCCGGCCGGTGGTGGCGGTGGACGCGCGCATCCACCAGCTGATCGCGCGCATGTTCGCCACCATGTACGACGCCAGCGGCATCGGCCTGGCCGCCACGCAGGTGGATGTGCACGAGCGGCTGATCGTGATCGATGTGAGCGAAACCCGCGATCAGCCGCTGGTGCTGGTCAATCCCGTGATCGAGTGGTCCAGCCCCGAAACCCGCAAGGGTGAAGAAGGCTGCCTGTCCGTGCCCGGCATATACGACGGCGTGGAGCGCTCGATTGCCGTGCGCGTGCGCGCCCTCGACGGCAACGGGGTGGAGCGCACGCTGGAGGCCGAGGACATGCTCGCGGTCTGCATCCAGCACGAGATGGACCACCTGATGGGCAAGGTGTTTGTGGAATACCTCTCGCCACTCAAGCGCAACCGCATCAAGAGCAAGCTGGTCAAGGCGCAACGCGAAACGGAGCGGGCATGAACCTCGCATCGGGCATGCGTTGCCGACGGCTGGCGCTGGCCTCCGGGCTGGCGTTGCTGGCCGGTTGCGCGGGCATGCCCGAACGCGTGCCTCAGGGCAGCACCCGGGCGCAGATCGAAGAGCGGCTCGGCCGGCCGACGGCGGAACACCGCTTGCCCGATGGCACGCGCCTGCAGTACTCCCGCCAGCCGGCCGGCGCGCAGGTCTACAACCTCGACCTGGGGCCGGACGGGCGTTTGCGCAGGCAGGAGCAGGTCATGGACGTGGCCTGGCTGGAGCGCATCGAGGTCGGACGCTGGACGCGTGACGATGTCTTGCTGCACCTGGGGCGTCCTGCGTGGGTGGAACGGGTGGCGCGGTTTGATGGCGACATCTGGACCTACCGCGTGATCGAACACGTCTGGCAGCGCCGGGTACACATCCATCTGAGCCCGGCAGGCGTGGTGCAGAAAGTGATGTATTCCGACGAACCGATGCCCGACGACCGGACGCCCTGAGTGTGGGTCCACGGTGCTCGATCGCATCGTCCGGCCCCTTATTTCTTCATCGCATGAAAATCATTTTTGCCGGTACGCCGGAGTTCGCCCGCGTGGCGCTGGAACGGCTGCTCGCGGCCGGGTTTGAGGTTCCATTGGTGCTGAGTCAGCCGGACCGTCCGGCGGGGCGCGGCATGAAGCTGCAGGCCTCTCCGGTCAAGCAGTGCGCGCTGGCGCACGGCCTGGCGGTCGCACAGCCGCGCAGCTTGCGCCTGGATGGCAAGTTCTCCGAAGACGCCGCCGCGGCGCGCGCCGCGATCCGCGCCGCGAACGCCGACGCGATGGTCGTCGCCGCGTACGGACTGATCCTGCCGCAATGGGTGCTGGACGCGCCGCGACTGGGATGTTTCAACATCCACGCTTCGCTGCTGCCGCGCTGGCGCGGCGCGGCGCCGATCCACCGCGCCATCGAGGCCGGTGACCAGCACACCGGCGTGACCATCATGCAGATGGACGCTGGGCTCGACACCGGCGACATGCTGCTGGTCGAGCGCTTGCCCATCGCGGCCGAGGACAGCACCGGCAGCCTGCACGACCGCCTGGCCGAGCTGGGCGGGCGCCTGATGGTGGAGGCGCTGGAGATGGCGGCCTGCGGCGACCTGCGTCCGGTACCTCAGCCGGCCGACGGCGTGACCTACGCGCACAAGATCGAGAAGGCCGAGGCGGCCATCGATTGGGCCTTGCCCGCGGACGTGATCGCGCGCCGCGTGCGCGCCTTCAACCCCTTTCCCGGCGCGAGCACGGCGCTCGCGGGTGAGGCGATCAAGGTCTGGGCGGCGCACGTCGAAACCGACACCGGTGCAGATGCGGGTGCGGCTGTGCCGGGGCAGGTGCTGGCCGTCGGGCCCCAGGGTATCCGGGTCATGACGGGCGATGGTGTGCTGGTGCTCGACGAGCTGCAGCGCGCGGGCGGCAAGCGCCTGCCCGCGGCGGACTTTCTGCGCGGTTTTGCGCTCACGCCCGGGCAGGTGCTGGATGCCCCGACCCCCGCAAACGTCGCGGTCGGGGCCTGATGTTCTACTTGCGTGAACACCGCCAGCGGGCGGAATTCTGGGAAGGCGTGCGCGACCAGGGCACGGTGGCCATGGGCATCGGCGCCTGGGGGTTGATGACCGGCGTGGCCATGGTCAAGTCGGGGTTGTCGGTGCTCGAAGCCTTGTTGATGACGTTGATCGTCTACGCCGGCAGCGCACAGCTCGCGGCCGTGCCGATGATCACGGCGGGCGCGCCGCTGTGGGTGATCCTGACCGCGGCGTTCTGCGTCAACCTGCGTTTTGTCGTGTTTTCGGTGCATCTGCGGCCTTACCTGATACACCTGCCGCGCTGGCAGCGGCTGGTCAGCGGTTACGTGACCGGGGACCTGAGCTATGTGTTTTTCGCGCGCCGTTTTCCCAAACCCGGCCAGTCGCCCGACGAACTCGCGCGCCAGCAGGCCTACCTGATGGGCAATTGCGCGGTCAACTACATCGCCTGGATGGTGGCCAGCGTGGTTGGCATCGTGCTGGCCAACGCCATCCCCACCGAATGGGGGCTGGGATTTGCCGGCATCCTGGCGCTGCTGGGTGTGCTCAGCTCGCTGGCGTCGTCGCCGCTGCGCATCGTCTCGGCCGGTGTGGCCGGGGCGGCCGCGGTGGTGGCCTGGGCTTTGCCGCTCAAGCTCAACATCCTGGTGGCCATCGCCAGCGCCGTGGCGATCTGCCTGGTGCTGGAGAAGGCGATGCCGCACCGTCCCGCCGCGGGAGCGCCCCATGTTTGACCTCGACCCCTGGACCTTGCTCACCATCGTGGCGCTGGGGTGCATCACGGTGATCACGCGTGGGTTTTTCTTCCTGTCGGACAAGCCCTGGACCTTGCCGCACTGGGCCCAGCGCGGGCTGCAGTACGCTCCCATCGCCGCCCTGGCCGCCGTGGTGGTGCCCGAGATCGTGATGGTGCAGGGCGAACTGGTGCGCACCTGGCAGGACGCGCGCCTGTTCGCCGCCGCCGCCGGGGGCGCCTGGTTCTACTGGCGCCGCGGTGTGCTGGGCACCATCGTGGCCGGCATGCTGGTCTACCTGCCGCTGCGCATCGGGCTGGGCTGGTGAGGGCTGAGGCGCCTTCTTAAGGTCACCTAAAGGAAGGTGCGTCAAAATAGGGAGGCAGCGCTTTCGCCGCCGACGGCCTTGTCGGCGCAGCGAAGCCGTGTTGCGATTTTTGTGAATGTTGATGAAACCCATGACAGACCCCCGGTCGACCGCTGCCTTCTCTCCGGCGTCCGGCCATGCCGCACCGCTGGTGTCGGTGCTGATCCCCGCGAAAGACGAAGCCGGCAACATCGGTGCCCTGGTGGACGAGATCGTCGATGCCCTGCAGCCGACCTGCGGCTTTGAAATCGTGCTGGTGGACGATGGCAGCACCGATGGCACCGACCAGCAGTTCCTGCAGCGCTGCCAGGCCCGCGGTGCGCGCGCCCAGCTGCTGCGCCACGCACGCAGCTGCGGGCAGAGCACCGCGATGTGGACCGCTTCGCGCCACGCCCGTGGGCGCTACCTGGTCACGATCGACGGCGACGGGCAGAACGACCCGGCCGACATCCCGGCCCTGGTGCGGCAGGCGCAGGAGCTGGAGGCGGGTGGCGAACATTTCTGCATCGCGGGCTTTCGCCACAAGCGCAAAGACACCGAGTGGAAGAAGATCCAGTCGAAGATTGCCAACGCCGTGCGCCGCCAGATCCTCGATGATGGCGTGCCCGACACGGGTTGCGGACTGAAGCTGATCCCGCGCAGCACCTGGGCCTTGCTGCCTTATTTTGATCACATGCACCGCTACATCCCGGCGCTGGTTCGGCGCGTGGGTGGCCGCATTGCCGTGGTGCCGGTGAACCACCGCCACCGCACGGCCGGGGTGTCCAAGTACACCGCCTGGAACCGCGTGTGGGTGGGCATCGTCGACATGGTCGGCGTGCGCTGGCTGATCCGGCGCAGCAAACAGCCGGTGCTGGAACGGGTGGAAACCGTCGGTGAAATCTAGCGCCAAACTGCTCGTCAAGCCGCTGGGGCTGACGGCCGTGCTGACGCTGGCCTTTGCCTCCCTGCACTACGGCTGGTGGGGATCGGTCACCGAAGAAGACCTCTTGCGCCAGCTGTTCCAGCAGCACTGGGCCATTGCCTGGCCGGCGTTTGCGCTGGGCAGCATTGTCTACACCGCGGCCGGTGGTCCGCGCCAGTTGCTGGCCTTCAGCTGTGGCTACCTCATGGGTGGTTTTGTGGGCGGGGTGGTCAGCGCCTTGCTCACCGGGTTTGGGGCGTTGCTGACCATCGCCGTGGTGCGCCGCATGGGCATGGACTGGTTGCGCCAGCGCCATGGCCAGAAGATCGAAGGCTTGCGCCGCGTGCTCGCCGAAGACACCTGGCTCTGGATCTGCATCATCCGGCTCATGCCGGTGGGCAGCAATCTGCTGACCAACGTCGCCGCCGCGCTGGCGGGTCTGAGTCGGCGCGGTGTGTTCCTGGGCAGCCTGCCGGGGTACCTGCCGCAGTCCTTGCTGTTCAGTTACGCCGGCCGCGGTGTGGCCCTGCAGGACAGCTCGAAGATCTGGATGAGTTTTGCCCTGCTGGTGGTCTCCAGCGTGCTGGCCTGGTACCTGTACCACCATGGCTTCAAGCAGCGTCTGGAGCAGTTGAGGGTCACCCCCGCGGCGCCGGCGGGTGGCGCCACCGGTTTGACGGAGAACAGTCCCCATGACTTCTGACACCACCGTGCGCCGCCAGACGCTGTTCTGGCTGGCGGCCACGGCCCTCGTGTTGTTCGCCGGCATCGGCCTGCGTTTCCCCTGGCCGGCCGACGAGCCCCGCTTTGCGCAGATCGCGCGCGAGATGGTCGAGAGTGGCCAGTGGCTGTTCCCGACCCGCGGCGGCGAGTACTACCCGGACAAGCCGCCGGTGTTCATGTGGCTGAGTGCGCTGTTTTTCCAGCTCGTCGGCAACCTCAAGCTGTCGTTCCTGCTGCCGAGCGTGCTGGCCTCGATCGGCACGCTCTGGCTGGTGCACGACCTGGGCCGGCGCTTGTGGAATCCGCAGACGGCGCTGTTCGCCGTGCTGGTGCTGGCCTTCACGCCGCAGTTCCTGTTGCAGGGCAAGGCGGCGCAGATCGATGCCCTGGTCACGTTCTGGATCACGCTGGGCTGCTACGGCCTGCTGCGCCATTTTCTGACCGGTCCGCACTGGCGCTGGTACTTCGTGAGCTGGGTGGCCATGGGCCTGGGCATCATGACCAAGGGCGTGGGTTTTCTGCCGCTGCTGATGCTGCTGCCGCTGGCCCTGTGGGCCCGCAACCCGGGCGCTGGCGCCGAGCCGGTCTGGCGCTGGCGCCTGTTGGCGGGGCTGGGGGTGATGTTGGTCACGCTGGCCTGCTGGCTGGTGCCCATGCTGGTGCAGGTGGAACTGCGGGGCGGAGAGACCCTGCTGGCCTACCGCAACGATCTGCTGTTCCGGCAGACCGGCGAACGTTTCGTCAATGCCTGGCACCACGTCAAACCCTGGCACTACTTCTTCACCCAGGCGATCCCGGTGGTGTGGTTCCCCTTGCCGATCATCATGCTGGTGCTGATCAAGCCCCTGGTGGCCCTGCTGCGGCAGGATGCCAAGCTGCGTGTGCTGCTGACCTGGGTGGGGCTGGTGCTGCTGTTTTTCTCGATCAGCTCGGGCAAGCGCGAGGTCTACATCTTCCCCGCGCTGCCGATGTTGTCGCTGGTGGTGGCGGTGCTGTGGGTGAACGGCCGGGAGCTCCCGCTGGCGAAGAAGCTGGACGGGGTTTTCCGCTGGTTGATGCCGGGCATCGCCGCCTTGCTGACCGGTCTGGGTATGTTGATGTGGCTGGCACCCGGGCGTTTGCCCGGCAAGCTGCAGGACTACGCCGACATCGTGAACGCCGTGGCCGTGCCCCTCACGGGATTGGGCGTGACCTTGATCGTCGTGCTGTTGTGGCTGCGCCGGTCCGACCTGTTTGTCCGTCTGGCCGCGGCCAGCCTCGTGGGCTGGCTGTTTGTCGCGCTGCTGGTCTGGCCGCGGGTGGATCCCTACCGCACGCCGCAGGACATGATGCAGGCGGTGGAGCAGCATCTGCCCCCGGGGGCCGAGCTCGGGCTGATTGCCTTCAAGGAGCAGTTCCTGCTGTTCAGCCAGCGGCCACTGACCCACTTCAGCTACCTGGCGCCGCTGCTGCAGCAGGAGCAGAACGCCTGGATCTGGATGCGCGAGGCCCCGAACCGCCACCTGCTGGTGCCCACCGACGGCGAACTGGGCTGTTTCGATGGCGAGCGTGCGGTGTCGCTGGGCGAGGCGCACCGGCGCGAATGGGTGCTGCTCGGTCCGGACGCGGTGCGGCCGACCTGCGGGACACCGGCCCGTCTCCAACGTTTCCACTACCAACCCGTCACGAACGGGGTATTGCCATGACCGAACCGATCCCCGGGCCCGGCCGGAAAATCCTGGTCACCGGCGCCGCCGGCTTCATCGGCTTCCACCTGTGCCAGCGCCTGCTCGACCAGGGTTTTGAGGTCGAGGGCCTGGACAACCTGAACGCCTACTACGAGCCCACGCTCAAGCAGGCCCGCCTGCAGCAGTTGCTGGACCGGCCAGGCTTCGTGTTCCACCGCCTGGACCTGGCCGACCGCGATGCCATGGCGCGGCTGTTTGCCGAAAACCGTTATGACGCGGTGCTGCACCTGGCCGCCCAGGCCGGCGTGCGCTATTCCGTCGACCATCCCATGACCTACCTGGACAGCAACCTGGCCGGCATGCTGACGGTGCTGGAGGGGTGTCGTCACAGCGGGGTGCGGCACCTGGTCTATGCCTCGTCCAGCTCCATCTACGGCGCGGCGCGCCAGATGCCGCTGCGCGAGGACATGGTCACCGACCAGCCGATCTCGCTCTACGCCGCGAGCAAGAAGGCCAACGAACTCATGGCCTACAGCTACAGCCACCTCTACGGCATCCCGGCCACGGGTCTGCGCCTGTTCACGGTGTACGGCCCCTGGGGGCGCCCGGACATGGCCATCTTCAAGTTCGTGCGCGCCGTGCTGGCGGGCCAGCCGATCGATGTCTACAACAACGGCCAGATGCGCCGCGACTTCACCTACGTGGACGACGTGGTCGACGCCGTGCTCAAGGTCATGGCCGTGCCGCCGGTGGCCACGGCAGACGCGCCCGCCCACCGGGTGCTCAACGTGGGCAACAACGGGCCGGTGAGCCTGATGGACTTCATCGGCTGCATCGAAAAGGCCACGGGCATCAAGGCCATCAAACACTTCATGCCGATGCAGCAGGGCGATGTGCCGGAGACCTGGGCGGACACCACGGCGCTGGAAAAGGGCTTCGGCATCCGCCCGAACACCGATCTGCAGCTCGGGGTGCAGCGCTTTGTGGACTGGTACCGCGGTTATTACGGCGACACGGCCACGGCTTGAGCGGTCTGGCCGGCGAGCCAGGGCCGTGCAGCCAGCCAGCCGGCCAGGCTGACGCTGGCGCAGGTCAGCAGCGTCCACAGCGTGTGGCTGGGCGGGTGTGCGCCGCGCAGGGTCTGGGCCGCACCGGCGAGCGCGCCGGCGAACACCAGAAACATCAGCCAGCGCCAGCCGGTCGCGGCCTGGCGGTGGACCGCCCGGGGCGGCAGCAGCCAGGGCAGGCACAGGGGCAGGAAGGCCAGCGCGCTGGACGCGTGACCGCCGGGGAAGCAGCGGCCAGGCCCGCCGTCCGTGTTCAGGAAGTTCCAGTGCGACACGTAAGACGCGCCGCCGCCGAAGGCCTGCAGCTCCCAGGGGCAGCTGGTGAGGCTGTGGTACTTCACCAGATTCACCGCCAGCAGCGACAGCGCCACCAGCACCACCACGACGAGGCGCTCGCGCCGGTCAATGGCCGGGCCGGGCCAGGTCTGTGGCCACAGCACCCACAGCCCGAGCAGCAGGTAAAAGCCCAGGGCGACCTGCCGCAGGCCATCGTGCAACACCTGCTCCAGCAGCCAGTGGTGGCGCCAGGGAAACCCCCCGGGCGTTCCGACGGCCTGCAGCACGGGCAGGTCCAGGCCCGAGAGGTCCCACAGCAGGGTCAGCACCAGCACCGCCACCAGACCTCTCAGCAGGTGGGTGCCGGGCGGCGAATCGGTCAGCAGGGAGCGGGCAGCGGGATGGGTGTGCATGGGGCGCCATCGTGCGGGGCGCACTTTAAGAGAGGCTTAAGCGCGGTCCGGATAATGGAACTCTTTTGTCATCGGGTCCCTGGCCCGCCCCTGAAATGCGCGCACTTGTGGTGGAAGACGATCCCGGCATCGCCAGCGGTCTGAGCGACTCGTTGCGTCAGGCAGGTTATGCGGTGGACATATGCCCGACCCTGGATGCCGCCTGGGCGGCACTGGCGGTGGAGCCTTTTGACGTGTTGCTGCTCGACTTGGGCCTGCCCGATGGCGACGGGCTGGACCTGCTGGCGCGCCTGCGCCGCCTCGGTGAGCGCAGCCGGGCCCACGAAGCGCTGCCACGCAGCGACATGCCGGTGCTGATCATGACGGCTCGCGATGGCGTCAGCGACCGCATCAGCGGCCTGGACAGCGGGGCCGACGACTACATCGTCAAACCCTTTGACGCCAACGAACTGCTCGCGCGGCTGCGCGCCATGCTGCGGCGGGCGAGCGGGCGCAGCAATCCCGTGATCGAGCACGGCGACCTGGTGCTCGACCCGGCCACGCGCACGGTGGAGCGCGCGGGGTTGCTCGTGGCACTGGGCGGGCGCGAGTTTGCGCTGCTGCTGACCCTGCTGCAGGCGCGGCCTCAGGTGCTGTCCAAGGCCCGGCTCGAATCGGCGCTGTACGGCTTTGGCGAAGCGCTCGACAGCAACGCGATCGAGGTGCACGTGCACCACCTGCGTCGCAAGCTGGGTGAGTCGCTCATCAAGACCGTGCGCGGCGTGGGCTACTTCATTCCCCGCGAGGCCGCCCCCGCCTCCGCGCCGAAGCGGTCGGACCCCGAATGAACCTGACCGCTACCACGCCATCGCCGCAGCCCGTGTTGCGCCGCTACATCCTGAGCTGGACGCTCGGCGCGCTGCTGCTGGTCTGGCTGACCCTGATCGCCTTGGCCTGGTTCAACGGGTTACGCGAGGCACGCCAGTTTTCGGACGGTCAGCTGGTGGCGGTGGCCAAGCTGTGGATCGAAGCCTCGCCCACCGGGGCCAGCCAGAACCCGGTGCCGGCGTCGGCCGGTCTGGAGCATGAGTACCTGCAGGATGTGGCCGTGCTGGCCTGGGAGGATGGCCGCCTCGTCGCCGACACCCACAGCATCGCGCCGGGGCTGGACATCACGAGCCTGCCCCCGCGGGGGTTCGACACCCTGACGCTGCAGACCGAAAACGGCCTGGGCGAGTGGCGCACTTTCGGCGTGCGCCTGAACATGGACGGACGCGAGCGCCGCGTGCTGGCGCTGATGGACATGAAGAAGCGTGGCGAGCTCGGCAAAGACATCGCCGAACACGTGGCGCAGCCGGCGATCCTGATCCTGCCGCTGGTGGCCCTGCTGCTGTGGTGGACCATCCGGCGCGGTTTGCGCCCGCTGGACCAGCTCTCCAGCGAGGTGGCCGCGCTCGACGGGTTCGCCGGTCAGCGGCTGGACACCCGGCACCGTTTTCGCGAATTCACCAGCACGGTCTCGGCCATCAACACGCTGGTCGATACCTTGCAGAAGCAGGCGCAGCGCGAGCGCGAATTCGCTTCCGACGTGGCGCACGAACTGCGCACGCCGCTGGCGGTCATTGCGCTGCAGGCCAGGGCCGCGCAGGGGGACGCTTCGCCCGAGCGCCTGGACCGGCTGGAGCGCGAGGCCCTGCGCGCCGGCCGCATCCTGTCGCAGTTGCTGGATCTGGCGCGGGCGCAGCGCACCGGCAGCGGGGGCCCGTCCAACCTGCTGGAGACGCAGGACGTCGAACTCGGCGAGCTCGCGGCGCGTTTGATTTCAAACCACGCGCAGCTGGCGTACGAAACGGGTCACGAGCTGTCCCTGCAGCAGCCCGAGCAGCCCGTGCGTGTAGCGGCCCAGCCCATGTTGCTGGAGCTGGCCCTGCGCAACCTGATCGAAAATGCCCTGCGCCACACACCCGAAGGCACCCAGGTGTCGGTCGAGATCTGGCGCTCATCCGACGGTTTCGGTGTGTCCGTGTCCGACGACGGTCAACGCGCCGGCTCGGGTGCTGTCACCGCAGCGTCCGAGCCCGGCCTCGGTCTGGGCCTGCGC
The DNA here is from genome assembly GCA_002842215.1 of Betaproteobacteria bacterium HGW-Betaproteobacteria-9. GTDB lineage: Bacteria > Pseudomonadota > Gammaproteobacteria > Burkholderiales > Burkholderiaceae_C > Hydrogenophaga. The sequence continues at coordinate 34,009 of PHCC01000035.1, forward strand.
CTGGTGGGGCGCATCGCCGAGCAGATGGGCGCCACCCTGGAGCGCGACGCGGGCGAGCCGCCCATGAGCACGCGCTTCAATCTGCGCTGGTCACGCTGAGAACCCGGGATTGTTGGCGGAACAGGTCGGCATAAGGTTGGCTTAACCCAGGCTGCCTACGCTGGCGGGGCCAGTGTGTGCTGGCGCTTCGAATGTGACCATGCAGGCCAGCTTGTCCCCGGTGTTGTCCGCCCCACCCACGCGGGCGCCCGCCTCCCTCAACGCCAACCCAGCCCGTTCCCCAGGCCAGACCGTCTGGCTGCTCGCGCTGTGGCTGGCCGGTCCGGGCAATCTGCCGCTGTGGCAGCGCATGCTGTCCGGCGGCGAGGTCCGCTGGACAGCTTTCCTGGGGCTGGGTCTGATGATCGTGGGCGGCACGGCGGCCCTGCTGTCGCTGCTGGCGTGGCCGCGCCTGCTGCGACCGGTGGCCTCCCTGCTGGTGGTGATGGCGGCCCTGAACAGCCACTACATGTGGCAGTACGGTGTCGTGATCGACAGCACCATGCTGGCCAACGCCTTGCACACCGATGTGCGCGAGGTGCGCGACCTGCTGTCGTGGTCGCTGGCGGGCAGCCTGCTGCTGGTGGCGGCACCACCGCTGTGGTGGTTGTGGCACCGGCCGGTGGCGATGGGCCGTGCGGTTTCGCGGCTGCTGCCCAACGGCCTGGGCGCGGTGGCGGGCCTGGTGTTGGCGGTGGGCGCGGCGCTGCTGAGCTACCAGGACCTCGCTTCGCTGATGCGCAACCAGAAGGCGCTGCGCTTCATGATCAATCCCCTGAACACCGTGTACGCCGCGGGTCGACTGGCCGCGCAGCAGCTGCCCGCGCAGGCGCACACCCTGACGCCAGTCGGTGAAGACGCGGTGCTCGGCGCGAGCTATACGAACCAGGCGCGGCCACCGCTGTTGCTGCTGGTGCTGGGCGAGACGGCGCGCGCCGACCACTTCGCGCTCGATGGCTACGCCCGAGACACCACGCCCACGCTGGCGCGCTGGCAGCAGCAGGGCGATCTGGTGAACTTCAGCCAGGTGCGTTCCTGCGGCACCAACACCCAGGTGTCGGTGCCTTGCGTGTTCTCGCCACTGACGCGGGCCCAGGGCGGTGACGAAACCGCGCGCCACGAAAACCTGCTGGATGTGCTGCAGCGGGCCGGTCTGGCGGTGCTCTGGCTGGACAACCAGGCGGGCTGCAAGGGCGTCTGTGATCGGGTCCCCCATGCGAGCACGCGCGAGCTGGCCGTGCCGGGTTTCTGTTCTGACGGTGAGTGTTTTGACGTGGTCATGCTGCAGGACCTCGATGCGCGCATCGCCGCCCTCGACCCGCAACGCCGCGCGCGCGGCGTGGTGCTCGTCATGCACCAGATGGGCAGCCACGGCCCGGCGTATTTCAAGCGCACACCTTCAGAGCACAAGCGCTTTGAGCCCGAATGCACCAGCGCCACGCTGTCGGACTGCACCCCCGAAGCGCTCTCCAACGCCTACGACAACACCATCGCCTACACCGACCACTTCCTGGGCCAGACGCTGGACTGGTTGCAGCGCCAGGCCCAGCAGGGCCAGCACGACACCGGGTTGATCTATCTGTCCGACCACGGCGAATCGCTGGGCGAAAACGGGCTCTACCTGCACGGCTTGCCCTACGCGCTGGCGCCCGAGCAGCAAACCCATGTGCCCATGGTGGCCTGGTTGTCGCCCGGGTTGCAGCAGCGCAGCGGTGTCTCGGTGGACTGCCTGCGCCAGCGCTCGGGCGAGACCCTGTCACACGACAACGTGTTCCATTCGGTGCTGGGGCTGATGGACGTGCGCACCTCGGCGTACCAGCGCCCGCTCGATGCGCTGGCGCCCTGCGCCAGGCCACCGGTTCAGGCCGGGGTCAGTCCGCGGCCGGCAGGCTGAGGGCGACCCCCAGACCGCCCATGCTGGCCGTCTCCAGGCGGACATCGCCCCCGTAGAGCCGGGCCAGATCGGTCACGATGGCCAGGCCCAGCCCCGACCCGGGCACGCTTTCGTCCAGCCGTGCGCCCCGCGCGAGCACGGCGGCGCGGGCCTGGTCGTCGATGCCCGGACCATCGTCCTCCACACGCAGGCACAGCCGGCCGGCTTCGCTGGAGGCGCTGACCAGCACCGTGTGGCGCGCCCATTTGCAGGCGTTGTCGATCAGGTTGCCCAGCATCTCCTGCAAGTCCTGTTCTTCGCCCGCAAAGGCCAGCGTGTCGGGCAGACCGCTGGCGTCGATGTCAATGTGACGTTCGGCGTGCACCCGCTGCATCACCCGCACCAGGCCGAGCACCACCGGCGCCACGGCGGTGCGTTGGCCGGGCAGGCGCTCGGCCGCGGCGGCCCGCGCATGGGCGAGGTGCCAGTCGATGTGGCGTCGCGCCGTGTCCACCTGTTCGTGGACCAGGCGCGCGAGTGCGGGCCCGGTATCGCGCGGGTTGGCCGGGTCGCCCGCGTCCAGCGCCTGTGTGGCCGCCTGCCCCAGGACCGCCAGCGGGGTCTTGAGGGCGTGGGCCAGGTTGCCCGCCTGGGTGCGCGCGCGCGCCACCACCTCGGCATTGCGGTCCAGCACGCCGTTGAAGTCGTCGATGAGGGGCTGTACCTCACTGGGGAAACGGCCCTGCAGCCGGGCGGAGCGGCCTTCGCGCACCTGCACCAGGGCGTGCTGCAGGCCCCGCAGCGGCGACAGGCCCACCGCGACCTGGGTCACCGCGGCCAAGGCCAGCAGCGCACCCAGCACCAGCAGCGAAATCGAGAGCACACCGGTGAAGCGGTCCACCGCTTCCAGCGCCTGCCGGGTTTCGGCCGCCACGATCAGGCGCCAGCGCACGCCAGGCTGTTCGCCCAGCGCCACGGTGCGTTCCAGCATCAGCACGGCCGCGCCCTGCGGACCGCTGCCTTCGTGCACGTGCACGGTGCCGTTCGCCAGCGCATCCGTGCGCAGCGGCAGGGTGGTGTCCCAGAGCGAGCGCGAACGCAGCACGCCGCTGCGGATGGCGCCGTCGCTGCTCATCTGGTCGAGCTGCCAGTACAGACCCGAATAGGGTGTGCGCCAGCGCGGGTCGGACAGCTGTTGCGGATCGATCACCGGTTGCCCGCTGGCGTCCAGTTCCAGTTGGGTGGTCAGCTGGTCGAGCTGCAGGGTCAGCGCCGCTTCGAACTGGCGCATGACGTGTTCGCGAAACAGCCCGCTGAGCCAGACACCGGCCAGCAGCAGCGCCAGCGCGAGCGCGGCGAGCGTGGCGGCCAGCAGGCGAAAACGCAGTGAGGAGGCCCAGCGGCCGAGCGTGATCATGGGTTGTTGAGCTTAAGGCACCGACGAACCTGCCCTGCGTGCGCCACCGCAACGCCGGCCATCGCGCGCGGCATGGCGCTGGCTCAGCCTCTCAGCCCGCGCTGGCCTGCGGCTGCACCAGCCGGTAGCCCAGGCCGCGCACGGTCTCGATCAGTTCGGGCGGGAGTTTCTTGCGCAGCCGGCCGACGAACACCTCGATGGTGTTGGAGTCGCGGTCGAAGTCCTGCGCGTAGATGTGTTCGGTGAGTTCGGTGCGCGAGACCACCGAGCCCGGGCGGTGCATCAGGTAGTCAAGCACCTTGTACTCGTGGCTGGTCAGGGCGACCGGCTGGCCCGCGAGCGTGACGCGGCCGCTGCGCGTGTCCAGCGCCAGCGCGCCGCACTGCAGCACCGGCGAGGCCAGGCCGCTGGCGCGGCGGATCAGCGCGCGCAGGCGGGCGAGCAGCTCTTCCATGTGGAAGGGTTTGGTCAGGTAGTCGTCGGCACCGGCGTCGATGCCCGCCACCTTTTCGCTCCAGTTGTCGCGTGCGGTCAGGATCAGCACCGGCATGGCACGCCCGTCATCGCGCCAGCGCTTGAGCACCGAGAGGCCGTCGAGCACCGGCAGGCCGAGGTCGAGCACCACCGCGTCGAACGCTTCGGTGTCGCCCAGGTAGTGGGCGTCGCGGCCGTTGTCGGCCTCGTCCACCGCGTAGCTGGCGTCGACCAGGCCGGTGCGCAGCTGAGCGCGCAGCGTGGGTTCGTCTTCTACCAGGAGGATGCGCATGCGGGCTCTTTCAACGTCCAAGGTTCCTGGGGTCGCGGTGGTGATCCTCGCGGCTCCTGCGACGCAGCACCTCGCCGGTCTTGGCGTCCAGTTCGAGCTTGATCCGCTGACCACCAGCCTGCAGCAATTTGATCTCATAGACCCAGCGCTCGCCGTCGTTCTCCAGTTCGACTTCCAGTACCTGGCCGGGGTGCTCGCGTTCCAGCCGCTCCAGCACCGATCGCAGCGGCAACACCTGCCCGGCCTGCACGGCTTGCAGGGCGCGCTCGTGGTCGTCGTCGCGTGACCCGGCGTTGGTCGTGCCCAGCCCGCCCAGCAGCGCCGCCGTCACCAGCAGGGTCCGCAGCGGCGCGCTGCCGTATCCGGGGCGTGTCAACACATTCATGGAGCCATTGTCGGTGGGCATTCCTTAACGGCAGATGAACGGCCGCTTCAGCTGGCGTTCAAGCGGGGTTTCTCACACTGCTGCCAGTCCCTCTCCTTCATCCCTTTGAAAGACACCATCATGTTGCTTGTGCATTTTTCCCGACTGTCCGCCGGCCTGCTCGCGGCGATGCTGGCCAGCAGCTTGTGGTCGACCGCCGCGCTCGCCGCCGATACCACGCCCGCCGCACAACTGCAGCACTGGAGCGCTCAGGCCGGCACACCGGGCAATGCGGCCAAGGGCGAGACCTTCTTCAACACGAAACACGGCGCCGAGTGGTCGTGCGCCTCCTGCCACAACACGCCGCCCACCACGCAAGGCAAACACGCCAACACCGGCAAGGTGATCGCGCCGCTGGCGCCGGCCTTCAATCCCAAGGCGTTCACCGACACGGCGAAAGTCGACAAGTGGTTCAAGCGCAACTGCAACGACGTGCTCAGCCGCGCATGCAGTGCCGGCGAAAAGGCCGACGTGCTGGCCTACCTGAACAGCCTGAAGTGAACGACCTCGACATCCAGGAGCGATCCATGAAAACCCCCACCATACGATCCCTGCTCGTGGCCATGGGCCTGGGGCTGGCCTCGCTGTCCGCCGCGCAGGCCGACGGCGGGCGCATGATGCCTCGCGACATGCCCAAGGCCTACATGGCCGAATGCGCCGCCTGCCACACCGCGTACACCCCGGGCCTGCTGCCCGCCCGCTCGTGGCAACGCATCATGACCGGCCTGGACAAGCACTACGGCACCGACGCCTCGCTGGATGACGCCACGGTCAAGCAGCTCAGCGCCTGGTTGCAGGCGAACGCCGGCACCTACAAGCGTGTGGTCGAGGAGCCGCCCGAGGACCGCCTCACGCGCTCGGCCTGGTTCGAGCGCAAGCACCGCGAGGTCCCTGCCTCGGTCTGGAAACACGCCAGCATCAAGAGCGCGGCCAACTGCGCCGCCTGCCACACCGGAGCCGACCGCGGCGATTTCGATGACGACAACATCCGGATGCCCGCCGGCGTGAGCCTGGGCCAGCGCTGGTTCTGGAAAGACTGAACCCGGGAGAACCACCATGCAAGCCACCACCCCCATGCCTTCCTCTGCTGCCGCTGGCGCGTCCCAGGCGCGACCAGCCGCCCGACGCCGTGTCACCGATGCGCCCACGCGCATGTTTCACTGGCTGTTCGCCCTGTGTTTTCTCGGTGCCTACCTGACGGCCGATGGCGAGAGCTGGCGCATGCTGCACGTCACGCTCGGCTATTCCATGGCGGGTCTGCTGGGCTTTCGTGTGGTCTATGGCCTTTTCGGCCCGCGCCAGGCGGGCCTGGGCCTGATGTGGCGCAAGCTGGGCAGTGCGCCGGCGTGGCTCAGGTCGCTGCGCACGGCCCCATCCTTCTCCGGCGTCAACTGGCGCCAGGGGCAGAACCTGCTCATGGCGCTGGCGGTGGTGGCCTTGCTCGTGCTGGTGGTGCCGCTCACCTTGAGCGGCTATGCGACCTTCAACGAATGGGGCGTGTTCCCCGGTGACGACTGGCTGGGTGAAATGCACGAATTTCTGGGCGAAGCCTTTCTCTTTGTGGTGCTGGCCCATCTGGCCCTGATCCTGGGGCTGAGCCTGCTGCGTCGCAAGAACCTGGCATCGCCCATGTTGACCGGCAGCGTGGAAGGGCCGGGGCCGAGCCTGGTGCAGAAAAACCGCGCCTGGCTGGCGATCCTGCTGCTGTTCGCGGTGCTGGCCTACGGCGCCTGGGAATGGCAGCAGTCGCCCAACGGGCTGGTGTCAGCCAAGGCCCTGAGCAGCCTCATGTCGGGCAACGGCGGCGGTCGCGATCACGGTGATGACGATTGACCGCTGGCCGAGCGCGTCAGGTGCTCAACCCACGAACTGAATTTTGAAAGCAACAACCATGAACCAATATCTCTGTGTCGTCTGCGGATGGCTGTACGACGAAGCCGCTGGCTGGCCTGAAGAAGGCTTTGCGCCCGGCACAAGCTGGGCCGACGTGCCGGACGACTGGCGCTGTCCCGAATGTGGCGTGGGCAAGGCCGATTTCGTGCTGTGCGAAGTCTGAGGCCCGCTGACCAGGCGGGTGGATTCAGCGCGGTTTCTCTGGTGTGAGGGGCGGCAGGCGGGTCATCCGCACCACGTCACCCGTGACTGGGTGCAGGTAGACCTCCACGATGCCACCGCCGTGTTCGATGGCGTAGAACTCGTGGCAGTTGCCCCGCGACACCTTGAACTTCACCAGCAGATACGCCGACGCCTTGAAACGCTCGCGTGCCTGCGCCTCGGACAGCCATTGGCTGCGGGGCAGTTCGGTGCAGACCACCTTCTCGCCAGGGGCACTGGCCTGTGCCGATCCGCCGGAACCGACCAGGAGCGCGAGGCAGCAGGCCGCGAGACCCGGCGTCCAGCCCTTGGGCGGGCTGTGTCGGGCCAGGCGGGTCATGGGTTGTGAGGCGGCCATGCCGGTTCAACCCCGAGCCGGCAACATGCGCAGCAAGGTGTTGTCCTTGATCACGTGGTGGTGGAACAGGGCAGCCACCGCGTGCAGGCCGATGAACCAGTAGCCAGCCACGCCCACGGTCTCGTGCACCTCTTTGACCAGGTGGGCAAATTCGGCGTCGGGGTTCATCAGGGCCGGCAGCGACAGACCAAAGAACGGAATGGGTTTGCCCTTGGCGCTGAGGTAGAGCCAGCCAGCGAGTGGCATGCCGATCATGAACACATAGAGGGCGACGTGCATCACGCGGGCGAGCCACTGTTGCCCGGTCGATGGCGCCGGCTGGATGGCCGGGGCCGACGTGGTGAGGCGCAGTGCCAGCCTGAGCGTCACCAGGGCCAGCACCGACAGGCCCAGCATGAAGTGCAGCGCCTTGATGGTTTCGCGCGGGTCGCTGCCCTTGGGGAACAGCACCCGCAGTTCGATGGAGGCGTACACCGCAGCGAGCAGCAGCAACATGATCCAGTGCAGGGCGATGAGAGGGCGTTGGTAGCGCGGCGTGGTGGTGACAGACATGGGTTTTTTCCTGAGTGGGTGGGTGAACAAGGCCGCGATGAGGCGGACCATCGGATACTGGGCCCCAAAAATTTACCCATCCTTAAACGGTGACCGCGCGGCCCACGCCGGTCTGGCGGCTTCGGGCGCTGGTAGCGTATTCCCTACAATTTGCGCTGTTCCCCTTCCTTCGCACCTGTTCAAGGCTTCACCATGCAATTCATCCGTTTCTCCGATCTCTGCGCCAGTGGCCAGGCCAAGGGTCAGCGTGTCTTCATCCGCGCCGACCTCAACGTGCCGCAGGACGACGCGGGCAACATCACCGAAGACACGCGCATCCGCGCCAGCATCCCCGCGATCCAGATGGCGCTGGACGCTGGTGCCGCCGTCATGGTGACTTCGCACCTCGGCCGCCCCACCGAAGGTGAATTCAAGCCCGAAGATTCGCTCGCCCCCGTGGCCGCGCGCATGGGGGAACTCATGGGCCGCAGCATCCCCGTGGTGGCCAACTGGGTCGATGGCGTGTCCGTCGAACCCGGCCAGCTCGTCATGCTGGAGAACTGCCGCCTCAACGTCGGCGAGAAGAAGAACAAGCCCGAACTCGCCGCCAAGCTCGGCAAGCTCTGCGACATCTTCGTGCACGACGCCTTCGGCACCGCGCACCGCGCCGAAGGCAGCACCTACGGCATCGCCGAGACCGCACCCATCGCCTGTGCCGGCCCGCTGCTGGCGGCGGAGATGGACGCCATCGGCAAAGCGCTCGCCAACCCGAAGCGCCCGCTGATCGCCATCGTCGCCGGCAGCAAGGTCAGCACCAAGCTCACCATCCTGCAGGCCCTGGCCAAGAACGTGGACGGCCTGATCGTTGGCGGCGGCATCGCCAACACCTTCATGCTGGCCGCCGGCCTGAAAATCGGCAAGAGCCTGGCCGAACCCGACCTGGTCGGTGAAGCCAAAGCCGTGATCGACGCCATGCAAGCGCGCGGCGCTGCCGTGCCCATCCCGACCGACGTGGTCTGCGCCAAGAGCTTCAGCCCCGACGCCGTGGCCACAGTCAAGGCCGCCACCGACGTGGCCGACGACGACCTGATCCTGGACATCGGGCCGCAAACCGCGCAGCTGCTGGCCGAACAACTCAAACAGGCCGGCACCATCGTCTGGAACGGCCCGGTGGGCGTGTTCGAGTTCGCGGCGTTCGAGAACGGCACCAAGGTGATCGCGCAAGCGATTGCCGAATCGAGCGCCTTCAGCATCGCCGGCGGTGGCGACACCCTGGCCGCGATCGCCAAGTACGGCATCGAGAAGCAGGTGGGCTACATCTCCACCGGCGGTGGGGCCTTCCTCGAAGTGCTGGAGGGCAAGACGCTGCCGGCGTTTGAAGTGCTGGCGCGAAGGGCGGCCTGAACAACGACTTGACCGACGGAGCGCGTGTCTGATCCGGGGATGCGGTGGAACCGGCTTTGCCGGGCCACTCGCATCGCCCCCTTGGGGGTGACGCCGCAGGCGGCGCGGGGGTGGCTACCTTCGCGTGGGGATGCGCAACACCACCCACGCGCCCACGGCGCCCAGCACGACCAACGCGGCCTGCGCGATCACACGGCCGCGAAAACTCCAGATCGAGAAGCTCACCATCACCAGCATCGAGACCACGGCGATGGTCTTGTTGCGGCGTGTCAGGCTGCGGTGTTGCTCCCAGTCGCGCAGCATCGGACCGGTGAGCCGGTGGTTGAGCAGCCAGCGGTGCAGGCGTGGCGAAGCCTTGGCGTAGCAGGCTGCGGCCAGCAGGATGAAGGGCGTGGTGGGCAGGCCGGGCAGCACGACGCCGATCACACCCAGCAGCAGCGCCAGCGAACCAGCGGCCCACAGCAACCCACGCACCAGGCGCGAGCGGTGGGGTGCCTGGGTGGCGCTCACGGCGCGAACATCCCCAGCGGGTGGTGGGCCACCGCGATGCTGGCCATGATGCCCACCACCGACAGTGCCGCGACAAAGGCGAGGGCCTTGCCGGTGCGCGTCGGCGCGCGTTTGAGGGCAAAGCTGCCCAGCACGATGTAGACCACCAGCAGCACCAGCTTGGCGCCCAGCCAGTGGTTGTGCCAGGGGTTCAGCTGCAGCAGCCACCACAGCGTGGCGCCGGCGAGCAGCAGCAGCGAGTCGATGACGGGGCTCAGGCCGCGGGCCAGGTCGCGCATGGGCCAGGCCTGCCCCGCCAGCACACCCAGGCCGCGCACGGCGAACACCGACACGCTCAAGACCACCAGGGTGATGTGCAGGAGTCGGAGCCAGGGGTAGAGGGCGGCAATCAGTTCGGGCGAGGGCATGGTCCGCGCATCATAGGCGGCTGCGGTCCAGCGGCGGAGCGTGGGGGCAAGGTTTCGCCGCCGGGCCGCCCCAAGGCGAAACAGCCCCCTCGGGGGGCAGCGACCCGCGCAGCGGAGGAGCGTGGGGGCAAGGTTTCGCCGCTGGGCCGCCCCAAGGCGAATACCCCGCCAGCGTCGGGTAGTCGGTGTAGCCCTTCGCATCGCCGCCGTAGAAGGTGGTTTTGTCGGGGGTGTTGAACGGACCGCCCGCGTGCAGCCGCACCACCAGATCCGGGTTGGCGATGAAGGCCCTGCCGAAGGCCACGAGGTCGGCGCCATCGGCGAGCGCCTGGCGCGCCATCGCCAGGTCGTAGCCATTGTTGACCATCCAGGCACCCCGGCCGCCGGCTTTGCGGTAGGCGGCCTTGAGCGCGGCGTAGTCGAAGGGCCGGTCCGGCAGTTCGCGTGGGCCGCCGGTGGCGCCTTCGATCAGGTGCAGGTAGGCCAGCTGCAGGGGGGCGAGTTTGCGCACCACGTGGTCGAACAGCGGTTGCGGATCGGCATCGTGCGCGTCGTTGGCCGGTGTCACGGGCGAGAGCCGAATGCCGGTGCGGTCGCCGCCGACGGCTTCGGTCACGGCGCGCGTCACTTCCAGCAGAAAGCGTGCGCGGTTGGCGATGCTGCCACCGTGGTCGTCCTTGCGGTGGTTGCTTCCGGTCTTGAGGAACTGGTCGATCAGGTAGCCGTTGGCGGCGTGGATCTCGACGCCATCAAAACCGGCGGCGATGGCGTTGAGCGCGGCGTGGCGGTAGTCCATCACGATGCCGGGTATCTCTTCGGCGTCGAGCGCGCGCGGCTCGGAGGTGTCGACGAAGGTGGGCGCGCCGTCCTTGATCAGCACCGTCTTGGTGTGGGCGCGGATCGCCGAGGGCGCGACCGGCGCGCCAAAGTGTGGCTGCAGCTCGCGGTGTGACACGCGACCCACGTGCCAGAGCTGCACCACGATCTTGCCGCCCGCATCGTGCACGGCCTGGGTCACGCGTTTCCAGCCGTCGAGTTGCTCGGTGCCGTAGAGGCCGGGCACGTCGGCGTAGCCTTGGCCCTGGTGGGTGATGGCGGTGGCCTCGGTGATCAGCAGGCCGGCGCTGGCGCGCTGGGTGTAGTAGGTCGCCATCAGCGGCGTCGGGATGGCGTCGGGCGCACGGTTGCGGGTGAGCGAGGCCATCACGATGCGGTTGGACAGGCTCAGGGCGCCCACTTGCAGGGGTTCGAAAAGGGTGGTCATGGTGGGTATGAGCGGCAGGGATGGAGATACGGCCCAGTCTACGCCTCGCAGCCCGCGCAGGCAGTCGCCGACGGACGGTGATTCCACCGAGGGTGTTTCAAATAGTGATGACGGGCGGTATAACTTTGCTCATGATCCACCTCCGCGAAATCGACCACCTCGTGCTGCGCGTCGTGAATCTCGATGCCATGCTGCGGTTTTATGGCGACGTGCTGGGCTGCCCCATCGAGCGCCGCCAGGATGGCATCGGGCTGGTGCAGCTGCGCGCCGGGCGCTCGCTGCTCGACCTGGTGCCCGTGGACGGGCCGCTTGGTCGCGCCGGTGGCGCGGCGCCGGGCGCGCAGGGGCGCAACCTCGACCATTTCTGCTTCCGGGTGGAGCCGTTTGACGAGGCTCAGATCCGCGCCCAGCTGCGGGCGCACGGCGTCGAGGCCGGCGAGCTGGCATCGCGCTATGGCGCCGAAGGCGAGGGCCCTTCGCTCTACGTCACCGACCCCGAAGGCAATGTGGTGGAACTCAAGGGGCCGCCCGATGGCGCCTCCCCGGCGCTGTGATCAGACCGTGCGTCCTTGTTGCAACACCTCGCGCAGGCCCGCGAAGCGCCTGCGGTACTGGGCCGGTGTGAGGTTGACCTCGCGCTTGAACAGGCGCGCGAAATAGCCCGCGTCTTCGTAGCCCACCTGGCCGGCGATGGCCTCGATCGAGTCCTCGCTGCCTTCCAGCAACTGTTTGGCCTCTTCGAGCCGCACGTGGTGCACGTACTGCAGCGGTGACAAACCCGTGGCCTGCTGGAAGCGGCGCACGAAGGAGCGCTCAGCCAGGCCCGAGAGCCGCGTCATCGCCGCCACCGGGCTCGGCTCGCCGTAGTGGTCGGCGACCCAGAGCTGGCAGCGCGTGATCACCGCGTCGTCCGACTGCCGGCTCGCCGAGAGCCGCGCAAACGGCTGCTGGCCACTCTCGTGCCAGTCGATCAGGTACAGGCGCGCCATCTGCATCGCCGCCTCCAGACCCACCAGCCGGGCGATCAGGTACAGCGCGAGGTCTTGCCACGAGGTGCCGCCACCGGCCATCACCAGGCGCTGGCCTTCGCCCGCGGTCACCAGTGCGCGCCGGCGGTGCAGGCGGATGCCTGGGTGGCGCTGCGCCAGCACGTCGCAGTAGGCCCAGTGGGTGGTGGCGTCCTCGCCTTCGAGCAGGCCGGCTTCGGCCATCAGCAGCGCGCCCGAGCAGGCCGCCGCGATGATGGCGCCCCGGGCATGGGTTTCACGCAGCCAGGCCGCTTCGACCCGATAGCGTCCGCGCAGGTCGGTGCTCGGCACCACGAACACCTCGGGGATGCAGATGACCTGCGGGGCCACGGCGTTGGCGATGGAGGTGTCGGGCACCAGGTGCACGCCGTTGGCAATGGTCAGGGGTTGGCCGTCGGCCGAGACGATCTGCACCCGCAGCGACGAGCTGCCTGGGCGATCCTCAACCACCAGGGGCCAGTCGCGCCCCACACCCATGAACATGTCGCTCATGCCGAACAGCACCGAGGCCGCGACCTCGGGCAGCGCCAGGATGGCCACGGTGGCGAGCACGGGGGCGCCGTCGGGGGCGGACATGGCGGTTTTGTCGGGTGGCTGTCGGATTTGACTGCAGGTGAAAACGGGGGGTCTGCCTACAGTGGTTGACCGATTCTAGAACCGTCAAATCCCCTTGCAACCTCTCACTGGAAACACCATGTCCTGGCCCGAAATCCTCACCCTGGCGGTGCTGCCCGCCTTCCTCCTGCTCGATGCCATCACCCACGCCCACGCTGGCCGCGTGCGCGGCTGGCGCTCACGGGCCCTGTCCATCACTGTGGTCAACGCCGGGCTGGCGCTGCTCGTCGGGCACCTCTGGAGCCGCTTTTTCGGGGGTCTGCACGTTTTCGACGGGGCGACTCTCGGCACCGCCGGCGGCGCGGCGCTGGGCGTGCTGGTGTACCAGTTCTTCCACTACGGGTACCACCGCAGCGCGCACCGCTTCGACACTCTCTGGCGTCTGGGCCACCAGATGCACCACAGCGCCGAATCGCTCGACCCCTGGGGTGCCTTCTACCTGCACCCGCTCGACACGGCGCTGTTCACCACGCTCTCCAGCCTGGTGCTGTTTCCGCTGCTCGGCCTGAGCCCCGAAGCGGGTGCCTGGGCGGTGGCGCTGCTGACCTTTCTCTCGGTGTTCCAGCACACCCGTGTGCGCACACCGATCTGGCTGGGCTACCTGATCCAGCGACCCGAAAGCCACGCCATCCACCACCAGCGCGGCGTGCACGCGCACAACTACGCCGACCTGCCGCTGTGGGACCTGCTGTTCGGCACCTTCCGCAACGGACCGGCGAACGCGCCCTGGCCCGAACTGGGTTTCCACGACGGCGCCTTTGCGCGCATTCCCGAAATGCTGGCGTTCCGCGACGTGTCGCGCGCCAGGCACTGATCCCTTTCCTTTTTCTTTTTCCCCACCCCCACCCTGGAGCATTCCCATGACCACGAAAGACACCGTCGGCTACACCCTCTCGGGCGGCAACGCCCACGCCCAGAACCTGCTGGAGCAGGCCTTGCACCAGTTCCGCTGCTTTGCCGACAACCCCCTGGCCACCGCCGAAGCGGCGCTGGCCGAAGCCCCCGACCTGGTGATGGCCCAGGTGCTGCGCGCCTGGCTTTACCTGCTGTCCTCGGAAGCGGCAGCCGTGGTGCCCGCCCGCGAGGCCCTGGCGGCCGCGCGCGAGCTGCCGAACAACGAACGCGAGGCCTGGCACCTGCGGGCCATCGCGCAGCTGTGCGACGGCCAGTGGCGCGCCGCCGCGCTCACGCTGGAGGACCTGAGCGTGCACTACCCGCTGGACGCGCTGGCCCTGCAGGCCGGTCAGCAGCTCGACTTCTTCGTGGGGGATTCGCGCATGCTGCGCGACCGCATTGCGCGCGCCCTGCCCGCGTGGTCCGCCACCCTGCCCGGCTGGCACGCGGTGTTGGGCATGCAGGCCTTCGGACTCGAAGAAACCGGTGACTACGCGCGCGCCGAACGCCTGGGGCGCCAGGCTGTGGACCTGCAGCCCCGCGACGCCTGGGCGCAGCACGCGGTGGCCCACGTGCTGGAGATGCAGGGCCGGCGCGACGAGGGCATCGAGTGGATGCGTGGCAACGAAGGCTGGCAGACCGACAACTTCCTGGCGGTGCACAACTGGTGGCACCTCGCGCTGCACCACCTCGCGCAGGGCGATGTGACCGAAGTGCTTTCGCTGTACGACGGCCCCATCCACGGCCACCGCCCCGACATCCAGGTGGAGCTGGTGGACGCGAGCGCCTTGTTGTGGCGGCTGGACCTGCAGGGGGCGGACGTGGGCACGCGCTGGGAGCGCCTGGCCGAGCGCTGGGCGCCCTTCGCGGGCGACGGCCACTATGCCTTCAGCGACTGGCACGCGGCCATGGCCTTCGTGGCCGCCGGACGCGAAGACCTGCTGCAGACGCTGCTGCAGGCCCAGCGCCAGGCCATGGCCAGCGAGGGCGACAACGCGGCCTTCACGCGCGAGGTCGGCTCGGCGGTCACGCAGGCCTGCATCGCCTTCGGCCAGCAGGACTGGGCGCGTGCGGTGGCCCTGCTGCGCCCGGTGCGCAGCCAGTCGCACCGGTTCGGTGGTAGCCATGCGCAGCGCGACCTGATCGACCTCACGCTGATCGCCGCGGCCCAGCGCAGCGGCCAGAAAGCCCTGGCGCGCGCGCTGGAGCAGGAGCGCCTGGCCCTGGCCCGGCAGCGCCTGCCCGCAAGGCGCGAGGCGCTGGCCGCCTGAGCTCCGTTTCTTCCCACCTTTCGCCGGCCCCGCCGGCCTTGAGCCATGCACACCTCACAGCTGTCCCTGCCTTCCACCCTGCGCCTGTCGCGCCGGCCGTACCCGGCCGCCAGCGCGCGCACCGCCGCAGACACCTGGGTGCTGCCCCGGGGGGCCCTGCAATGCATCACGCGGCCACGGGGCTGCCGCATCGAGTGCATCGCCGGCCGGGCCTGGATCACCCACGACCGCGACCCGCGTGACATCGTGCTGGAAGCCGGTGAGAGCCACATTTGCGACCGGCCCGAGCGCGTGATCGTGCAGGCCCTCGAAGCGCTCACCCTGCGGGTGCTCCCGCCCGCCGGGTGAGCCGGATGGCGGTGCGTTGACCGCGCATCCCGTGCGTTGGGGCGCCGGTGGTTCCATCAAGGCACGCTGACCCGGTGGGTGGAGGCGGCGCGCCGGGGGAGGGGTACAGGGGTCTTTCGCGGGCTCACAGACCGGCGGGATGCAAAGCATCTGACAATGCGGTCCATGAACCCCATGCCCAAGCCCCTGCAAGACATCCGCCTCTCCCTGCTTGATCTGGTGGCCGTGCGCGAAGGCGGCACGGTGGCCGATGCGCTGGCCATCGCCCTGCGCACCGCACAGCACGCGGAGGCCCTGGGCTTCACGCGTTACTGGCTGGCCGAACACCACAACATGAGCGGCATCGCCAGTTCGGCCACGGCCGTGCTGGTGGGCCACATCGCTGGCGCCACGCAGCGCATGCGCGTCGGTTCGGGCGGTGTGATGCTGCCCAACCACGCGCCGCTGGTGGTGGCCGAGGCCTTCGGCACCTTGGCCGAGCTCTATCCCGGCCGCATCGACCTGGGCCTGGGTCGCGCGCCCGGCACCGATCCGCTCACCATGCGCGCGCTGCGCCGCGACCGCCGCGAAACCGAAGACGATTTCCCGCGCGATGTGGCCGAGCTGCAGCGCCTGCTGGGCGATGCGGTGCCGGGCCAGAAGCTGATCGCCATGCCCGGCGCGGGCACACACGTGCCGATCTGGCTGCTGGGCTCCAGCCTGTTTTCGGCCCAGCTGGCGGCCGAGCGGGGTCTGCCATACGCCTTCGCCTCGCACTTTGCACCGCGTTACCTGCTGCAGGCGCTGGACCTCTACCGCCACAACTTCAAGCCCTCGGCCGTGCTGGACAAGCCCTACGCCATCGTCGGCGTGCCACTGATCGCCGCACCCACGGACGACGAAGCCGAGTACCTGGCCAGCAGCACCTACCAGCGTGTGCTGGGCATCCTCACCGGCAAACGCGGCCAACTGCCGGCGCCCGTGGCAGGTTTCATGGAAACGCTGGACACCCAGGCCCGTGCGGCGATCGCCGACTTCCTGGCCTGTGCGGTGATCGGCGGCCCGGACACGGTGCGCGCCGGCCTCACCAAACTCGCCAACGCGACCCAGGCCGACGAGTTCATGCTGGTGAGCGACGTGTTCGACCCGGCGCTGCGCCTGCGTTCGCTGGACATCGCGGCGGCGGCGATGCGCGAGCCGGTGGCGGCTTGATGGCCCTGGTTGCCTGAGCTTCGTTGAACACGTCCGTTCGCGTTGAGCTTGTCGCAACGCGGTGCCTGCAACAGCCCGGTATGCAAGGGCTTCGACAGGCTCAGCCCGAACGGAAGGATGTGCTCAGCGCTGCGCCGGGAGGATCACAGACGTCTCCTACCTTCTACGCCGACAGGTGCGGCGGCGTGCGCATCTGCTCGGGCGTCGTGAAGTAGGCCGACGACGCGCCCATCCGTTCACGTGCTTGCTCCAGCTCGTGCCGCGCCACGCTGCGCAGGTGCACCTCGTCGGGACCGTCGAGCAGGTGCAGGGCGCGGCCCCAGGTCCAGAACTGCGCCAGCGGCGTGTCGGGCGACAGGCCCATGGCGCCGAAGATCTGCATCGCACGGTCCACCACGCGGGTCTGCAGCCCAGCGGCCACCACCTTGATCGCGGCCACCTGCGCGCGCACGGCGGCGGGTTCGGCCATGTCGGGGTGGTCGAGCAGCCAGGCACAGCGCAGCACCAGCAGGCGCGCCTGGTCGATCTCGATGCGCGACAGCGCGATCCACTCCTGCACGTTGGCGTAGTCCGCCAGGTATCTACCAAAGGTCTGGCGCTCCAGCGCGCGTTCGGTGGCGAGCGCCAGCGCCAGCTCGCACTGGCCGATGGTGCGCATGCAGTGGTGCACGCGGCCCGGCCCCAGCCGCGCCTGCGCCATGGCAAAGCCTTCGCCCCAGCCACCGAGCAGGTGGTCGGCCGGCACGCGCACGTGGCGAAAGACGATCTCGCAATGCCCTTCGGGCGCGTGGTGGTGTACCACGCTGATGTTGCGCACCACCTCAATGCCCGGCGTGTCCAGCGGCACCAGCAGCATGCTGTGCTGGTGGTGCTTGATGTCCGGCGCACCGCCTTCGTCGGCCGCGTTGCGCGCCATCACGATCAGCAGCCTGCAGGCCGGGTGCGCCACACCGGTGATGAACCACTTGCGGCCGTTGAGCACCAGGCCATCGCCCTCGTGCCGCACCGTCGTTTGCAGGTTGGTCGGATCGGATGAGGCAACGTCGGGTTCGGACATGGCGAAGGCGGATCGGATCGTTCCATTGAGCAGCGGTGTGAGCCACAACGTGCGCTGCGCCAGCGTGGCGAATCGGTGCAGCAGTTCCATGTTGCCCGTGTCGGGTGCGCTGCAGTTGAACACCTCGGCCGCCCAGTGCAACTTGCCCATGGCCTCGGCGAGTGGCGCGTAGTCGAGGTTGTCCAGCCGGGTGCCGGGCTCGTCATCGCGCAGGCCGGGCAGGAACAGGTTCCACAGCCCTTCCTCGCGCGCCAGCGTCTTGAGGTCGTCCAGAAATGGCGGCGGGTAGTCGCCCTGCTGCACGGCCTGGTGCCAGGCCGCGTTGTGCGGCAGCACATAGCGCTGCATGAAGTCGGTCAGGCGCTGCAGCAGCGCCAGCGCCCGGGGGCTGTGCTCGAAGTTCATGGGGGCATTGTGTGGACCGCCCGGCCGCCTGTCAGCGCGTGCGCGACATGGACCGAAGCCCTGTTGCACGCGCTCAGTGGCTGCGCACCAGCGTCGTCCAGGCCTGGGTCAGGCGGTGGGCCAGGTCTTCGGGGCGGTGCACCAGGGCGTATCCCTGGCGGCCAAACAGCATCGGCAGGTAGTCGTGGCCCGCGCTGTCGATGGTGACGCAGAACGGAATCAGCCCGGCCGCGCGGGCCTCGTGGATCGCGTGGCGCGTGTCCTCCAGGCCGTAGCGGCCTTCGTACTGGTCGAGGTCGTTGGGCTTGCCGTCGGTCAGCAGCATCAGCAGCCGGCAGCGCTGCGGGCACTGGCGCAGGTGCTCGGTGGCGTGGCGGATCGCCGCGCCCATGCGGGTGTAATAGCCGGGCCGGATCGCGCCCACGCGGGCACGGGCGGCCTCGTTCCAGGGCTCATTCAACCCCTTGATGCACTGCATGCGCACGTGTTGCCGGCGCACCGAGCTGAAGCCCCAGACGGCGAACGGGTCGCCCACGGCGTTCAGGGCCTCGCCAAACACGTACAAGGCGTCGCGGATCACGTCGATGACGCGCGCGTGGTCGTTCGCGTGCGCGTCGGTGGACTGCGAGAGATCGGCCAGCAGCCAGGTGGCCAGGCTGCGCTCGCCCCGGGTCTGCCGGGTGTAGACCGCGGGTGTGTCGCTGCGCCGGGCACTGGCCCCGAGGCTGTCGGCCTGCAGGCGGATCCAGGCGTCCAGGTCGATGTCGTCGCCCTGCTCCTGGCCCCGCTGCAGGCGCGGCGCATGGCGCAGCACTTCCATGCGGCGGCGCACCTGGCGGGCCGTGGCGCGCAGCCCGGCGCCGGGCACGAAGGGTTCGCCCTGGCGCGCCCGCAGGTCCTGCACCAGGCAGTGGTCGGGCACCAGCACGCCGCGCCGGTGGTCCCACTCGGGGAACTTGCGGCCCGGGCCGAGCGGGGTGTCGTCGGCGCTGCTGCTGGGCAGGTCCAGGTCGAACTTCACGCGCGCGGCCAGGGTCTGGCCCTGCTGCGCCACCGACAAGACCTCCATGTCGTTGGCAGCCTTGATCGCATTGCCGTCGTCCTCGTCGTCGCTGCTGCGGTTCACGCGCACCAGCTTGCTCCAGGACATCAGTGCTTCGGCCCGGAACGGCAGCACCATGGCGTGGCGTTCCTGCGTGTGGGTCGTGGCCTGGGCGCGCCGACGCTGGGCGTCGGCGGCGGCCGGCGCGCGGTTCGGTGGCGGCGGCGGGGCCGCCGGATCGGCGCCGGGCCAGGCGGCAGCATGGGTGGCGCCGCAGGCCCAGAGCCACACTGGGGCCACGTCGGCGGCCTGCCAGTCGCCGCTGGTGGGGGCGCCGCCGCGCAGCGCG
>PHCC01000036.1 GCA_002842215.1 Betaproteobacteria bacterium HGW-Betaproteobacteria-9
TGCGACAGACCTCCTCGACACGGGTACCCAGCTCGGCTTGTTTGAGGGCAAAGGCAATTTGCTCCTCGGTGAATTTGCTCTTCTTCACGACATGCTCCTACCCACTTGGGGCGTTCATCATGCCGGGTCTCTCTGTAACTGAACGGTTCGAAATCCTGGGACAGGGTCATACCAAAAAACCCGTGCTATAATTCAAAGCTTAGCGGCTGTAGCTCAGCTGGATAGAGTACTTGGCTACGAACCAAGGGGTCGTGGGTTCAATTCCTGCCAGCCGCACCAAATGAGAAGCCTGCAGCCAAAAGCTGCAGGCTTTTTCGTTTCTGTCGCACCCATCGACCAGGAGCCCCGCATTCATGAGCAAGGCTTTCACCCGCGAGTCCGATGCCGACGGTGATGAAGATGGCGCCATTGCACCACCGCCCCCCGTTCCCTCAGGCATCAACTACATCACGCGTGCCGGCTACGAGCGCCTGCGCAGCGAACTGTTCACCCTGATCGACGACGAGCGCCCCAGGATCGTTGAGATCGTGCACTGGGCGGCCAGCAACGGCGACCGCTCCGAAAACGGCGATTACCTCTATGGCAAGAAGCGCCTGCGTGAGATCGACCGCCGCATCCGCTTTCTGACCCAGCGCCTGGAGATCGCCGAGGTGGTCGACTCGTCGATGCACCACGGGGGTGAACAGGTGTTTTTTGGCGCCACGGTCTGCTATGCCGATGGGACCGGCGCTGAAACCACCGTCACCATCCTGGGTGTGGATGAGGCCGACAGCGCCCAGGGCCAGATCAGCTGGGTTTCACCGGTGGCGCGGGCCCTGCTCAAGGCCCGTGTGGGCGATGTGGTGCATCTGGTCGTGCCGGGCGGTGCGCAGGAACTGGAGATCCTGTCGGTGGAATACCCGGCGGCGTCCTGAGACCAGCGGGGTTGTCAGGGCTTGTAGCGCTGGGCCTTGAGGACCGAGGTGGTGCGTTTGAGGCTGCGCAGCACGTCGGCCAGGTGCTGGCGGTCGCGCACCGAGATCGAGAACCGGATGTCGGTGGCGGTCTGGGCGGGTTCGTCGCCCATGTCCACGTGGGTGATGTCGGCTTCGGCCGCTGCGATGGCCGAAGCCACGCGCGCCAGCACGCCTTTGCCGTTGGTCACGGTGACGAGCACCATGGTTTCGAACGGGCGCACCGGTTCGTCGGCCCACTCCACCTGCAGGAAACGCTCGCTGTCGCGCGCGAGCAGGCGTTTGCCCGTGGGGCAATCTTCGGCGTGCACCGTCAGGCCTTCGCCACGGCCCAGGTAGCCGACGATGCGGTCGCCTGGGATGGGTTTGCAGCACGGGGCGTATTGCACCGACAGACCTTCGCTGCCGTCCAGGCTGACCACGCCCTGGGAGACCGATTCGTCTTCTCCGCTGGCGTAGCGTTCGGTGCTGATCAGCAAGGCGTCGGGTTTGAGCCCGGTTTCTGCCAGAAGCACCGCGAGCTTCTTGCCCACCATGCTGGCGATGCGCTTGCCCATGCCGATGTCCGACAGCAGTTCACTGCGCGTCTTGTTGCCGGTGAAGCGCAGCAGCTTTTCCCAGGTGGCTTTGTAGGGGCCGTCTTCGGTCGGCAGGGGTGCGATGCCTTCGGAGCGCAGGGCCTGGCCCAGCATGCGTTCGCCCAGTTCGTTCGATTTTTCCTGCGCCAGTGTCTTGAGGTGGTGGCGGATCTTGGAGCGCGCGCGCCCGGTCTTCACGAACGAGAGCCAGGCAGGATTGGGCTCCGCGCTGTCGCTGGTGATGATTTCGACGATGTCCCCGTTGTTCAGTTCGGTGCGCAGGGGTCGCTGTTCGCCATTGATCCGGACGGCCACAGCCCGGTTGCCCACGCCGCTGTGGATCGCGTAGGCGAAGTCCATCACGGTGGCACCGCGCGGCAGCGCCATGATCTTGCTCTTGGGGGTGAACACGTAGACCGCGTCGGGGAACAGGTCGATCTTGATGTGGTCCCAGAACTCGCTGGCGTCGTGGGTTTCCTGCTGGATGTCCAGCAGCGACTGCAGCCACTGCGTGCCCAGGTGTTGCGAGGTGTCGCTGTTGGGCTCGCTGGCCTTGTAGAGCCAGTGGGCGGCCACGCCGGATTCGGCCACCACGTCCATGGCGTGGGTGCGCAGCTGGAATTCGATGTTGGTGCCGAAGGGGCCAATCAGCGTGGTGTGCAACGACTGGTAGCCGTTGACCTTGGGAATGGCGACGTAGTCGCGGAACTTGCCGGGCAAGGGCTTGTAGAGCTGGTGCAACACGCCCATGGCGGTGTAGCAATCGGAAAGTTCGGGCACGACGATGCGAAAACCGTAGATGTCGGTCACCTGCGAGAACGACAGGTGCTTGCTGTCCATCTTGCGGTAGACGGAATAGAGCGTCTTCTCGCGACCCATGATGCGCACGGAGAGGCCGAACTTGCGAAAGGCCGTTTCGACTTCGCCCTGCACCCGGGAGATCAGGTCTTTGCGGCGGTTGCGCGATTTGTTCAGCGCCTTGGACAGGACTTCGTAGCGCCACGGGTTCAGGAAGCGGAAAGCGAGGTCCTGCAGCTCGCGGTAGGTGAAGTTCAGGCCCAGGCGGTGCGCGATCGGGGCGTAGATCTCCAGCGTTTCGCTGCTGATGCGCTTCCATTTGCTGCGCGGCATGTCGCCCATGGTGCGCATGTTGTGGGTGCGGTCGGCCAGCTTGATCAGGATGACACGCACATCCTTGGCCATGGCCAGCAGCATCTTGCGAAACGATTCGGCCTGGTTCTGTTCCCGGGTGTCGAACTCCAGCTTTTCGAGCTTGGTCAGTCCGTCGACCAGGTCGGCCACCGGAGCGCCAAACCGTTCCACCAGATCCTGCTTGGTGACGCCGCAGTCTTCGATGGCGTCGTGCATCAGCGCGGCCATCAGGGCCTGGGCGTCGAGCTTCCATTCGGCGCACTGGGCGGCGACGGCGATCGGGTGGGTGATGTAGGGGTCGCCGTTCTTGCGCATCTGGCCCAGGTGGGCTTCATCGGCAAAACGGTAGGCCTGACGCACGGTTTCGATCTCGCCCGCGCTCAGGTAATCCAGCTTGCCGACCAGTGCGGCAAAGCTGGCCGCAGCCGCACTGGCCGCAGGGCTGGCCTGGCCAGTAGCGGGTTTGACGATGACCGGATCGGCGGCGGTTGGCATCCCAGTACTTTAGCGCGAGAACCATATCGTGGTCGGCGCTGGTGGTCGCGGAGCCCCAGAAGGGTGCATCCGGGCACAAAAACCCGACGGGGCCTGCCTGATCAGCGGGCGGGCGGCACCAGGATGGTCGGCTTGGCTTCGGGCAGCAGATCGGGGTAGTCGCGGCTGAAGTGCAGGCCACGGCTTTCGTGCCTCAGCATGGCCGACATGACGATCAGGTCGGCCACCTGCACCAGGTTGCGCAGTTCGAGCAGGTCGCGGGTGACATGGAACTGCGAATAGAACTCGTGGATTTCGCGCTGCAGCAGCGTGATGCGGTGCGCTGCACGCTCCAGGCGCTTGTCGGTGCGCACGATGCCGACGTAGTCCCACATGAAACGGCGCAGTTCGTCCCAGTTGTGGGAAATCACCACCTGTTCGTCGGCGTCGGTGACGCGACTTTCGTCCCACTGAGGCAGTTTGGGAGGCTGCGGTGCGTCGGCCGCCCGTATCGCGCCCACGGCAGCCTGGGCGAACACCATGCACTCCACCAGCGAGTTGCTGGCCAGGCGGTTGGCGCCGTGCAGGCCGGTGCAGGTGGTTTCACCCACGGCGTACAGGCCGCTGAGGTCGGTGTGACCTTCGAGGTCGGTGACCACACCACCGCAGGTGTAGTGCGCGGCCGGCACGACAGGGATCGGTTCACGGGTGATGTCGATGCCGAGTTCGGCGCAGCGGGCCAGGATGTTCGGGAAGTGTTCCTGCAGGAACTCGGGGCTGTGGTGCGAAATGTCCAGGTGCACGCAGTCCAGGCCGTGTTTCTTCATCTCGAAGTCGATCGCCCGGGCCACCACGTCGCGCGGTGCCAGTTCGGCACGCGGATCGTGGTCGGGCATGAAGCGGTGGCTGCCCAGATGGGGTGGCAACTTGAGTTGGCCGCCTTCACCCCGCACCGCCTCGGTGATGAGGAAGTTCTTGACGTTGGGGTGGTACAGGCAGGTGGGGTGGAACTGGATGAATTCCATGTTGCCCACGCGGCAGCCGGCGCGCCAGGCGGCCGCGATGCCGTCACCGGTGGCGGTGTCGGGGTTGGTGGTGTACAGGTAGACCTTGCCCGCGCCGCCGGTGGCCAGGATGGTGTGCGGCGCGCTGAAGGTTTCGACCTCGTCGCGGTCCACATCGAGCACATAGGCACCGTGGCAGCGCAAGGCTGCGGCACCCGGCTCGTGGCCGGGCAGCTTGCTGTCGGTGATCAGGTCGACCAGCATGTGGTTCTCGAAGAACGTGATGCCGGGTGTCGAACGGGCGAGATCGCTCAGCGTGGTCTGCACGGCCGCGCCGGTGGCGTCGGTGGCGTGCACGATGCGCCGGTGGGTGTGGCCCCCCTCGCGGGTGAGGTGCAGGGCGCCGTTCTCGGTGGAGAAGGGCACGCCCAGTTCCTGCAGCCAGGCGATGGCGGCCGGTGCGTTTTCCACCGTGAAGCGGGTGGCTTCGAGATCGCACAGGCCCGCACCGGCGACCAGCGTGTCGTCCACGTGCGAGGCGTAGCTGTCGCCTTCGGCCAGCACGGCGGCGATGCCGCCCTGGGCCCAGTTGCTGGAGCCGTCGGAGATGCCGCGCTTGGTCACCACCGCCACGCGGTGGGTGGGCGCCAGGCGCAGGGCGGCCGTGAGTCCCGCGAGACCGCTGCCGATGATGATGACGTCGAACGAATGGGTGGTGGTCATGGGGGAGCGATCAAAGAGCCACGGCCGGGTTGCTGCCGGTCTTCAGGGTCAGCGACCTGAGAAGCGGCGGAGCAGGGTGGCTCATGGTGTGGGGGTGTAGGCCAGGCGCACATAAATCGGGGCAAACGCCTCGGCCTGGGTCAGTTCAATCAGGGTTTCCTTGGCCAGTTCCAGCATGGCAATGAAGGTCACCACCAGCACCTGCTGTCCCCTGGACGGGTCAAAGAGTTCACCGAACTCGACAAACTTCTTGCCCTGCAGGCGGCGCAGCACGATGCTCATGTGTTCGCGCACCGAGAGCTCTTCGCGGCTGATCTTGTGGTGCTGGACCAGCTTGGCACGTTTGAGGATGTCGCGCCAGGCGCTTTGCAGGTCGAGCACAGCCACGTCCGGGAAACGCGGTGCCAGCGCCTGCTCGACAAAAACCTGTGCCCGCAGGAAGTCGCGGCCGTACTGCGGCATCTCGGCCAGGCGCTGGCCGGCCAGCTTCATCTGCTCGTATTCGAGCAGGCGGCGCACCAGCTCGGCGCGCGGGTCTTCGGCTTCTTCGCCCTCGGCCGTCTTTTTGGGCGGCAGCAGCATGCGCGACTTGATCTCGATCAGCATCGCCGCCATCAGCAGGTATTCGGCCGCCAGCTCCAGGTTGCTGGCGCGGATCTCGTCCACGTAGCTCAGGTACTGGCGCGTCACCGCCGCCATCGGGATGTCGAGGATGTTGAAGTTCTGCTTGCGGATCAGGTAGAGCAGCAGATCCAGCGGGCCTTCGAAGGCTTCGAGGAAGACCTGCAGTGCGTCCGGCGGGATGTACAGGTCGCGCGGCATGGTGAACAGCGGTTCACCGTACAGGCGGGCCAACGCCACCTGGTCCACCACGGCGGGCATCATCGCGTCGAGCCCGTCGGGGACCGCTTCGAGTGTGCTGGCCTCGTTGCTCATGGGTGGGACCCGCGGGCGCGATTTGGGCTCAGGTGTGGTCGGAACCGGTCTGGTACACGTAGGGCTGCTGGGGCACGGTCGAGGCGGTGGCCTGGGACTGGAAGTCGCGGTCGATCTGCTTGTCCCACAACAGCGAACGGCCCTCGCGCTGCTCCTGCTCCAGCTGTGGCTTGTCGGCCTTGAGCTTGTCGAGGAACTGTGTCGCGTCAGACGAATAGTGCGGGCGGGCGAAGAAGGACATGGTGTTCGTCGGTGGGTGGGTTTGGGCTGGACCGGCGATTTTAGCGGTCCAGGGCTTCCACCGCCCGGCTGTGCCCGCTGAGCACCGTCTGGCGCACCGTCATCCGGGACGCGCCCGTCCATGCACTTGAGCACCAGGATGGCCGTCGGGTGGCGGGCCAGGTGGCGCTGCCGGGCCAGTGAGGCGTCGGGACTGGCGCACGCCTGGGCGTGGCGGTCACCCTGCGGCTGAGGCTTTCAGTGGAAGGTGTGCAGGTGGGAGGCAAAACCCGAGCGCTCGATCAGGGACCGCGGCTGGGGGTTTACGCCCACCATGCCCAGGTGCCCGCCGCGCTTTGCCACCGCCTTGTGCAGCTGCTCCAGGGCGTCGAGCCCGGTGGTGTCGAGCGAGATCAGCTGGGTGGCGTCAAGCATCACGTTGATGCCGGCGGGACCCTGTTCCACCGCGTTCACGATCGGATCGATCTTGGCCACGGCGCCGAAGAACAGCGAGCCGTAGAGGCGGTAGGTGAGCTGGTGTTCGTTGCTGGCCAGCGGATCGGCCCGGAAGATGTCGCTCTGGCGGCGCACGAAGAGGAAGCAGGCCATCACCAGGCCGAGCTCCACCGCCACCGTCAGGTCAAAAATGATGGTCACCAGGAAGGTGGACACCATCATCAGCCGGTAGTGGTTGGTGAACTGCTTGAGGCGGCCGAACTCGCGCCATTCACCCATGTTCCAGGCCACGAACAGCAGAACGCCGGCCAACACGGCGAGCGGAATGTGCGCCGCCAGCGGCGCGGCGATCAACACCACCGCGGCCAGGGTGGCGGAGTGCACGATGCCCGCCACGGGCGACACCGCGCCCGAGCGGATATTGGTCACGGTGCGGGCGATGGTGCCGGTGGCGGGCATGCCGCCAAAGAAAGGCACCACCACATTGGCCACGCCTTGCGCCATGAGTTCCTGGTTGGGATCGTGCTTGGGGGTGTCGCTCAGCTGGTCGGCCACGCGGGCGCACAGCAACGACTCGATGGCGCCGAGGATGGCGATGGTGAGGGTGGGCGTGACCAGCAGGCGCACCGTTTCCCAGGAAAAGTCGGGCAGCTCGAAGGCCGGTACACCCTGCGGGATGCCGCCGAAGCGGGAGCCGATCGTCTCGACCGGCATGCTCAGGGCCCAGGCCAGCAGCGAGAGCGTGACCAGTGCCACCACCGGGGCGGGCAGGCGCGATGTGGCCTTGAGCGCGCTCACGGTGTCGATCTGGTCGAGCTGGCGTCGGAACTGCGAGTCCACCGCCCACAGGCGGGGCCAGATGAACAGGCCGATCACACAGAGGGCGCCGAGGCCGAAGGCGTAGGCGTTGAAGCTGTGCAGGTGCTGGCTGAGCGTATCAATCTGTCCGAAGAAGTCGCCCGGCATCTTGGTGATGTCCAGTCCGAGCCAGTCGCGCACCTGCGACAGGCCGATCAGCACCGCGATGCCGTTGGTGAACCCGATCACCACGCTCACCGGCACGTAGCGCACCAGGTTGCCCAACCGGAACAGGCCGAGCAGGAACAGCAGCACGCCCGCGCTGGCGGTGGCGATCAGCAGGTTGGCCACGCCATAGCGTTCGACGATGCCGTAGACGATGACGATGAAGGCGCCCGCCGGGCCGCCGATCTGCACCGAGGTGCCGCCCAGCGCCGAGATGATGAAGCCCGCGATGATGGCGGTCCACAGACCCGCCTCGGGTTTGAGCCCGCTGGCGATGGCAAAGGCCATGGCCAGCGGCAGCGCCACGATGCCCACGGTGGCACCGGCCCCCATGTCCTTGACCAGTTTCTCGCCGTTGTAACCCTTGAGGTCGTTCAGCAGCCGGGGACGGAACGGAGCCAGCGGAGGCAGGTTTTTCAGCATGTGCAAATGTTACCTTTGGCGACGATGACCGGAACTTACAGGCAGAACGCTTCCGGATGGGGGTTTACACTGATTTTTCCGTCGCAAATGGCATCAACAGGCGAACGAACATGAAAAGTCAAGCACACCGATTCGCTGCGCTGGCAATGGCTCTGGGCATCCTGCTGGGACTGGCGGCCTGCGATCGGCAGAACATCAGCGAGCTGGAAGAAGGGGTTTCCACCGAGGCCGACGTGCGCGAGCGCTTCGGTGCGCCCGAGGCGGTGTGGGACGGCGAGGACGGGGCGCAGATCTACGAGTACAACCGGCAGCCAGCGGGCTATCAGAACTACCAGATCACCATCGGGGCCGACGGCAAGATGGCCGCGTTGCGCCAGGTGCTCGCGCCGCACAACTTCGAGCGCATCCAGCCCGGCATGCCGATGGAGCAGGTGCGGCGCATGCTGGGCAAGCCGATGAAGATCACGCCTTACGCGCTGAAGCAGGAGACCCACTACGACTGGCGTTACCGGGATGGCCCGAACGAGGGCGACACCAAGCTGTTCACGGTGGTCTTCAGCCCCGATCTGCGGGTGGTGTCCACGATGTCGGTGCGCGATCCGGATCTTGATCGCAGCCGCTGAGCCCGTTCAGGCCGCGCGCAACCGCTTCCAGTCGTCCAGCGCCGGGCGCATCACCAGCAACAGCAGCGTGATCGCCAGCGGCACGGTGCTGATGTAGCCAAGGTGTTTGAATCCGAGCGCACCGGCGATGCCGCCCAGCAGGAAACTGATCACCAGCTGGGCATGCACACGCAGGCGTTCGCGGTCAGCGCGCACCGGTTGCATCTCCGGGTGGCGGTTCACATACAGCAGCTTGCCCAGTTCGATGCCCAGGTCGGTGACCAGGCCCGTCACGTGCGTGGTGCGGATGCGCGCCTGCGAGATCTTGGTGATCACGGCGTTCTGCAGGCCCATGATGTAACAGAGCAGCACCACCGTGACCGGCAGGAACACCGTGTGCCACAGGCTCATGGCGGCGCCAAAGATTCCGAACACCAGCAGCAACGCCGCTTCGATCAGCAGTGGCAGGCCGTAGGCGCTGCGCAGCTGCAGCCGCATGCCCCAGTTCACCAGCCAGGCGGTGCTCATGGCACCCAGCAGAAACGCCAGCACCGCGGCACCGGCCAGAACGAACTGGCCGAGCACCAGGTTGTCGGCCAGTGAAGAGACCATGCCCGTCATGTGCGACGTGTACTGGCCCACGGCCAGGAAACCGCCCGCGTTGGTTGCGCCGGCCACAAACGCCAGCACCGTGCCGAGCTTCAGGTCGGCTTGCGGTGTGCGCTTGAGGCTGGTGAAGCCGCGGATCGGTTCGAACATCGGGCGTCAGCGCACCCGCATCCCTGGCGTGGCGCCCGGCCAGGGGTTGAGGATGTGGATGCCGGGTTCGGATTTGTCGTCGGCGTGGCTGGCGGCGAGCACCATGCCTTCGCTGATACCGAACTTCATCTTGCGCGGCGCCAGGTTGGCCACCATCACGGTGAGTTTGCCCACCAGGTCTTCCGGCTGGTAGGCGCTGGCGATGCCACTGAAGACGTTGCGGGTTTTGCCTTCGCCCACGTCGAGCGTCAGGCGCAGCAGCTTGGTCGAGCCCTCCACGGCTTCGCAGTTGACGATCAACGCGATGCGCAGGTCGATCTTGGCGAAGTCGTCGATGGAGATGGTGTCTGCGATGGGCTCACCGCCTGGCACCACCAACTCCACGGCGGGGGCGGGTGGCGGTTCGAACAGGGCGTCGAGCTGCTTCACGTCCACGCGCTGCATCAGGTGCTGGTAGGCGCCGATGCGGTGGCCCGCGCCGAGCAGGCGGGTGGCATCAGCAAACTGCAGCGGCTCGGTGTTCAGGAAGGCTTCCACGTCTTTCGCCAGCGCGGGCAGCACGGGCTTGAGGTAGAGCGTGAGCAGGCGGAAGGCTTCGATGCAGGTGGTGCATACATCGTGCAGCCGGCCTTCCATGCCTTCCTTCTTGGCCAGTTCCCAGGGTTTGTTCTGGTCCACGTAGGCGTTCACGCGGTCGGCCAGCAGCATGATCTCGCGCAGCGCCTTGCCGTATTCGCGTTCGGCGTAGAGCTCGGTGATGCTGGGGGCGGCCACTTCCAGGTGGTCCAGCAGCGCATCGCCGTCGGCCGAGACCTCGCCCAGTTTTCCGTCGAAGCGTTTGGCGATGAACCCCGCCGCGCGCGAGGCGATGTTGATGAACTTGCCCACCAGATCGCTGTTCACGCGCAGCATGAAGTCTTCGGGGTTGAAGTCCACGTCTTCGTTTTTGCCGCTGAGCTTGGCCGCCAGGTAGTAACGCAGCCACTCGGGGTTCATGCCGAGTTCCAG
This sequence comes from Betaproteobacteria bacterium HGW-Betaproteobacteria-9, assembly GCA_002842215.1. Lineage (GTDB taxonomy): Bacteria > Pseudomonadota > Gammaproteobacteria > Burkholderiales > Burkholderiaceae_C > Hydrogenophaga. The sequence continues at coordinate 10,311 of PHCC01000036.1, forward strand.
GTATTTGAGCGGGTTCAGGCCGGTGCCCCGGCTCTTGCTCATTTTCTCGCCGTTGTTGATGGTCAGGAAGCCGTGCACGAACACCGCGTTGGGCACCTTGCGGCCGCTGAACTTGAGCATCGCGGGCCAGAACAGGGTGTGGAAGGTGATGATGTCCTTGCCGATGAAGTGGAATTGCTCGGTGGTCGGGTCGGCCATGAAGGCGTCGTAGTCGCGCCCGGTCTTGCCGAAATAGTTCTTCAGTGAGGCGAGGTAGCCGATCGGCGCGTCCAGCCAGACGTAAAAGTACTTGCCCGGTGCGTCCGGGATCTCGATGCCGAAGTAGGGCGCGTCGCGGCTGATGTCCCAGTCGCCCATCTTCGGTTTGCCGTCTTCACCGGGTTCGATCCATTCGCTGATCTTGTTCAGCACCTCGGGTTGCACCGCGCCGCTCTGCGTCCACTGGTCCAGAAAGGCCATGCAGCGCGGGTCGGAGAGTTTGAAGAAGAAGTGGTCCGATTGTTTCAGCACCGGCGTTGCGCCCGACAGCGCCGAGTAGGGGTTCTTCAGTTCGGTGGGCGCGTAGACGGCACCGCAGCTTTCACAGTTGTCGCCGTACTGGTCTTTCGTGCCGCACTTGGGGCACTCGCCCTTGATGAAGCGGTCGGGCAGGAACATGTTCTTCTCAGGGTCGAAGAACTGTTCGATGGTGCGGGTCTCGATCAGGTCATTGGCCTTGAGCGCGCGGTAGATGTCTTGCGCGAGCTGGTGGTTTTCCGGGCCGTCGGTGCTGTGCCAGTTGTCGAAACCGATGTGGAAACCGTCCAGGTAGGGCTTGCGGCCGGCGGCGATGTCGGCCACGAACTGCTGCGGCGTCTTGCCGGCCTTTTCGGCCGCGATCATGATCGGCGCGCCGTGCGCGTCGTCGGCGCAGACGAAGTGCACCTCGTGGCCCTGCATGCGCTGGAACCGCACCCAGATGTCGGCCTGGATGTATTCCATGATGTGGCCGATGTGGAAATGACCGTTGGCGTAGGGCAGGGCGGTGGTGACGAACAGGCGACGCGGGCTCATGGCAGGGGGCTTTCTTTCGGGGGAACCTTTGATTTTAGGCGGGCGGGGCTGGCAGCGCCCATGGGGGCCAAGTCCTCACGCCCGCTGTGTCTATGCCCGACCACCGGTCAACCCGCCGGCGGAGCGTTAGACTTCGGGCGGCTTCTGCATACCCAGACATACACCACACCGGAGATTTTTTTCATGGCCGTCGACTCCCAAGCGCTGCTCACCGCCCTGCAGGCGGTGACCGATCCGAACACGGGCAAGGACTTCGTGTCCACCAAGGCGCTGAAAAACCTGAGCGAACAATACGGTGACGTGTCGTTCGATGTCGAGCTGGGTTACCCGGCCAAGAGCCAGATGCCGGCCCTGCGCCGCGCCCTGATCGCGGCGGCCAAGACGGTGGCCGGTGTGGAGAACGTGTCGGTCAACCTCACGAGCCGGATCATCCCGCACGCCGTGCAGCGCGGCGTGCAGCTGCTGCCCAGCGTGAAAAACATCATCGCCGTGGCCTCGGGCAAAGGTGGCGTGGGCAAAAGCACCACAGCGGTCAACCTGGCGCTGGCGCTGTCTGCCGAGGGCGCCAAGGTCGGCATCCTGGACGCCGACATCTACGGCCCCAGCCAGCCCATGATGATGGGCGTGGAAGGCCGGCCAGAAAGCGTCGATGGCCAGACCATGGAGCCGCTGGAGAACTACGGCGTGCAGGTGATCTCGATCGGTTTCCTGGTCGACAAGGACGAAGCCATGATCTGGCGCGGCCCCATGGCCACGCAGGCATTGGAGCAGTTGCTGCGCCAGACCAACTGGAAAGACCTGGACTACCTGATCGTCGACATGCCGCCCGGCACCGGCGACATCCAGCTCACGCTCTCCCAGCGCGTGCCGCTCACCGGCGCGGTGATCGTGACCACGCCGCAGGACATTGCCCTGCTCGACGCGCGCAAGGGCATCAAGATGTTTGAAAAGGTGGGCGTGCCCATCCTTGGCATCGTCGAGAACATGGCCGTGTACTGCTGCCCGAACTGCGGCCACACCGAACACATCTTTGGCGCCGACGGTGGCAAGAAGATGGCGGCCGAGTACGGCATGGATTACCTGGGCGCTCTGCCGCTGAACATGTCGATCCGGGTGCAGGCCGACAGCGGCATGCCCACGGTGGTGTCCGACCCCGATGGCGAGATCGCCGAGATCTACAAGTCCGTGGCTCGCCAGGTGGCGATCAAGATCGCGAAGCAGGCCAAGGACTTCTCGTCGAAATTTCCGAGCATCAAGATCTCCAAAGAGACCTGATTCCGGCCGGGTGCCACTTCCAGCAAAAAGGGCCCGCATCTGCGGGCCCTTTTTGCTGGGGGATCGTTGGCGCCCGGTGCTTACCGACCGGCCAGCTGCATCAGGTCGTCTTCGGTGAGCACGCCCGCGTTGAAGCGCAAGCGCAGGAAGGCGAGCAGGTGGGCGTAGCGGGCGTCTGCCAGCTCACGTTCGGCCGTCACCAGGCGTTCGCGGGCGTTGAGCACGTCGAGGTTGGTGCGCACCCCGGCGGCCGTGCTCTTGATGGTCGCGTCGACGGCGACGCGACCGGATTCCACGGCCTGTTCCAGCGCCTGCACGCGCAAGGTGGTGGATTGCTGCAGGCGAAGCTGGCGGTTCAGTTCCAGCAACACCTCGTCCACGCGGGCGTCCATCTCGGCCTGCGCCTGGATCAGGCGGGCCGCCACCTGCCGGGTTCTGGACGACACGGCACCACCCGAAAACAGCGGCACGTTGAGCTCCACGCCCACCACATGGTTGGTGGTCCGCCGACGGGTGCTGAGGTTCTGTTCGGCGTTGAACCGGGAGCTGGAGGTGGCGGCGGAATTGGAGGTGGTGGTGAAGTTCGAGTTGGAGCTCTCGTTCAGAAGGGGGGCCGAGCCGGTCGACACGCTGGACGTGGAGCCGGTGGTGGTGCTCGTGCTGCTGGAGTCGCCGACGCTCGTGGTGGTGTTCGAGATCGGGTTGACGTTGGAGCGGAAGTTCTCGCGCCTGACGGAGGCCACCAGGTCCAGCCGGGGGTAGTGACCACTCTCAGCCTTGTTGACCTCCTGGTGGGCCGCTTCGACCTGGTAGCGCAGGGCCTCCAGCAGACCGTTCTGCGTCATGGCCAGTCCGTGCCAGTCTTCAGGGGTGGAGGCCAGGGTCGACGAGGTGATGATGTCGGTTTTCAGGGGGGCGAAAGAGGTCGCCCGCACGCCGGTCATCGCGATGAGGCGGTTGCGGGCGACCAGCAGCGCGTCTTCGGCCTCGATGAGTTGAGCCTCTGCGAGCGCGCGCTTGGCCCGGGTTTCGAGCACATCGGTCTGGGTGCCTTCGCCACTCGAGAGCATGCGCTCGTTGGTGGTCTGTTGCTCGTTCAGGGTGACGAGCTGGGTGAGGGCGAGCCGCCGGCTCTCTTCGGCAAAAAGGGCGCCCGCGTAGGCCTCGGCCACGCGGACCATGAGCTCCTGCTGCTGGCTCCGGAACCGGGCTTCGCTGGCGGCGCTCAGGGCCTTGCCCTGGCGGTAGCTGGCCATGGCACCGAAATTGATCAGGGGCTGGCGCAGTTGCAGGGCTGTGGTGGTGTCCCGGAACTTGTTGGTTTCGATCTCGGTTTCGTCAACGGTCGAGTGCCCGGTGCTGTCGGTGTGGGTGTCGGTTTCCGAATCCGTCACGCGGCGTTGCGATTCCCGGGGCTGGCCGGAGAGCGGGCCAGTGAACGCGCTGGCTGTCTGCAGCCGGTCGTTGGTGATGGTGCTGGTGCTGGTGGCCGTGCTGGTCTGGGTGGCTTCGGTGGATGCGGTGACCTGACCCTGGGTCGATCGCGTGGTGTTCCGGTTGGTGGTGTAGGTGGCGGCGATGCTGGGCAGCAGCTGTGCCCGTCCGAGGATTTTCTCTTCCCTGCCGGCATCGAGCGCTGCGATCGCGGCGCGGAAGGTGGGGTCGTTCAGGCGCGCGGCCTCGTAGGCACGGGCCAGGTCCAGCGCTTCGGCGCCGGCCGGGGCGACCCAGGCCAGTGCCACGCTCAGGCAGATCAGGCGCATCCGCCGCTGTGCGGATCGGGTGCTGGGTGGAATGGGGTTAACGTCCACGGTGCTCACTCCTCGGTCATGGACATGCGGAAGTTGTCGCGCAGGGGGCGCATCAGGTAGTTCATGAGGGTTCGCTCGCCGGTGCGCACGAACAGTTCGACCGGCATGCCCGGGCGCACCTGCAGCTCGGCCAGCATCTTGCGGCCTTCGGGCGTGACCTCGGCACGCATGCGGTAGTAGGGCATGCCGGTCTGTTCGTCCACCAGGCGGTCGGGTGAGACCTGCGTGACGATGCCGGGGATGCGTGGCGTGGTGTTCTGGTTGAAGGCCGAGAAGATCAGTTCGACCGGCAACTTCGGGTGCACCGAATCGATCAGGTGCACCGGCACCTGGCCCTCGACAACGAGGGGTTCGTCGAGCGGAACGATGTCCATCATGCGAAAGCCGGGCGATACCACACCGCCTTCGGTGAAGATGCTGACATCGGCCACCATACCGCTGACCGGAGCTTTCACTTCGGCGTTGTTCAGTTCGTAGTCCAGCCCTTCCAGCCGGTTGCGCAGCGCATCCACCTGCTGCTGGATTTCGGTCAGCTGGGTGCGCACTTCTTTCTGGTAGTCCTGCTGGCGCAGCAGGGCCCGCAGGCGCAGTTCGCTGACCTGGCTCTGGTTGCGGCCCAGGTTGCCCGTGTCTTCCGCGATGGAGGCTTCGATCTGGGCGGCATTGCGTTCCAGTTCCAGCAAGCGGTTGCGTGGCATGTAGCCGTCTTTGGCCAGGTCGGCCATGCCGTCGATCTGCTGTTTGAGCAGCCGCAGTTGCAGCTGCTTGCCCTGGCGCGACTCTTCGACCCCGGCGGCGTAGGCGGTCAGACCAAAGATGTTCTGCTCGGTGGCGGCCAGATCGCTGCGCAGCGCGCCCTGGCGGGACTCGAAGAGCTGCTTTTGCACCGCGAGTGTGGTGGCCACGCGCGGATCGCTGCCACTGGCCTGGATGTCGGGCGGAAACACCAGGCTGGGGCGCCCGTCGCGCTCGGCCAGCAGTCGGGCTTCGGTGATGCGCGCGGCCAGAAACTGGATGCGGGTGATTTCGGCGTTGGCCCGGGCCTGCACGCTGTTCATGCGCACCAGCGCTTGTCCGGCGGTGACGGTGTCGCCTTCTTTCACGAAGATTTCTTCAACCGTGCCGCCCGTGAGGTGTTGCACCGCCTTCTTGTTGCCCGCCACGGTGACGGTGCCGCCCATGGGAACGCCTTTGTCAAGCGGTGCAAAAAACGCCCAGATCAGAAAGCTGCCCAGACCCACGAGCACGAGCCACCAGCCCAGGCGGGCATGGGAACTGGCGTCGGTCTTGACGGGGTTTTCGTCTTCCTGCCGGATGGTGGCGTCGGTCACGGCCAAGGCGTCTGTCGTCATCTTGTGCTCACTCTGGAAGCGTTCGGGTCTGCTGCAGCGGGTTCAGGCGGTTTCGCCTGCGGTGGGCGCTGTCGGTGCGGTGGGAGCCGGGTGGTCGGTAGATGGGTCGGTGGAGGGTGCCGCGGCTGGTGCCCGGGAGGCGGCGGCCCCAGGCGTCGCCGGACGCGGCAGCGCAGCGCCGTTGGCACCTTGCTGAGCCTGTTGACTGAGCTTGGCCAGATCGGCGAGCACCTGCTTGGTCGGGCCAAACATCTGGGGGACACCGTCACGCAGGAACAGCAGCTTGTTGGTGATGCCGATCGCGTTGGTGCGGTGGGTGATGAGGATCAGCGTCTTGCCGCGTTTGCGCAGGTCGTTGATGGCTGAGAGCAGGGCCTGTTCGCCGGTGTCGTCGAGGTTGGAGTTGGGTTCGTCCAGCACGATCAGCGACGGGTCGTCGTACATCGCGCGGGCCAGACCGAGCCGCTGCTTCTGGCCGCCCGAGAGACCGGCCCCGCCGTCGCCAAGCGGGGTGTCGTAGCCCTGCGGGAAGTGCAGGATCATGTCGTGCACACCCGCCCGCTGGGCGGCCTGGATCACCTTGTCGGAGTCCACCTCACCAAAGCGGGCGATGTTTTCGGCCACGGTGCCGCCAAAGAGTTCGATGTCCTGCGGCAGGTAGCCGATGTGGGGGCCCAGTTCGGCCTTGTTCCAGAGGTAGACGTCGGCGCCATCGAGCCGGACTTTGCCGGCCGCGGCGGGCCAGACACCCACCAGCAGCCTCGCCAGCGTGGACTTGCCCGATCCGCTGGGGCCGATCACGCCCACCACGTCGCCCGCTGAAATGGTGAGGCTCAGGTTGCGCAATGCCGGCACGTTGGAGCCGGGCGGCACGGCCGTCACCGATTCCAGCGCCAGGTTGCCCAGCGGCTTGGGCAGGGGCATGCCTTCGCGCCGCGCCGGGTTGCTGGACAGCAGTTCGCTCAGACGCTGGTAGGCGCTGCGGGTGGACGACCAGCCCTTCCAGACGGTGATCAACTGGTCGACCGGCGCCAGCGCGCGGCCCATGAGAATGGAGCCCACGATCATCATCCCTGGGGTGATGCGGTTTTCGAGCGCCAGCAGGGCCCCCAGGCCCAGGATCAGCGATTGCAGCGAGATGCGCACGAATTTGCTGGTGGCGGTGACGATGCCGGCCTTTTCGCTGGCTTCGGCCTGCAGTTGCAGGAAGCGGCCGTGCAGCTTGAACCAGCGCGACATGAGGTTGGGCAGCATGCCCATGGCCTGGATGACCTCGGCGTTGCGCAGGTTGTTGGTGGCCAGCGTGCCGGCGGTGACGGCCATGCCGTTGGCTTCGGCCAGCGGTTTTCGCGACACCACCTCGTTGACGTAGGCCAAGATGACCAGAATGAGGGTGCCCGCCACGGCGAACACGCCAAGGACCCAGTCGAACATGAAGATGACCAGCAGGTAGACCGGGAACCAGGGCGCGTCAAAAAAGGCGAACAGAGAGTTGCCGGTGACGAACTGGCGGATGGTTGTCAGATCCTGCAGTGCCTGGCCGGCATTGCCCCCCGAGCGTTTGAGGTTCTGCTCGAAGGAGGCGGTGTACACCCGCTTGTTGAGCTTCATGTCGAGTTGCGCACCGACGCGGATCAGCACGAAGCTGCGCACGAACTCCAGCCCGTTCATGAGCATGTAGGTGCCCAGCACCATCACGGTGAGCATGATCAGCGTCGTCTCGTTGCGGCTGGAGAGCACGCGGTCGTACACCTGCAGCATGTAAAGCGATGGCACCAGCATCAGCAGGTTGATGATGGCGCTGAACACGCCCACGCTGCGAAAGGCGCCCCGAAAACCCGCCAGGGCCTGTCCGATCTCGTTGTTGGGCAATTTCAGGCTGGAAAACATGGTCAGCAGCGGATCCTCACCGGGAAGTCTTTCGTGTTCAATCACTTTAATCGAACGCGCTGTCACATGTTTGTGTCGTAAACCCCATGCGGTCAAATGCATCACCACTTTGGCGGAAATGAGAATGCCCTGTTGTTCGGTGGCACCTCGGCGGGCGGTCTTTCCCGGTTTTGGGGGAGCGGGCGTTCGGGCAAGGGTTGCGGGAGGCGGCACAATCGCGCCCTCATGCCACTTCATCTTGCCCCCCCGCGCCCGCCGGATCGTCCAGGCGGTCCTCTACGAAAGCTTTGCCGTCGCCTTTGTCGCGCCGGTGCTCATGGTCGTTTTTGATCAGGCGCCGCTGTCGTCGCTGGCGCTCACGCTCACCATGTCGAGCATCGCGCTGGTCTGGAATTACGGGTTCAACGCCCTCCTCGAGCGCTGGGAGGCCCGGCAGTTGGTGAAGGGCCGCTCACGGTGGCGGCGGGCGGCGCACGGCATCGGTTTTGAAGGTGGGCTGGCGATGATCCTGGTGCCGGTGATGGCCGCCTGGCTGGGCCTCTCGTGGTGGGCGACGCTGGTGGCCAACCTGGGCCTGCTGCTGTTTTTCCTGGTCTACACCGTGGTTTTCACCTGGCTATTCGACCGCGTGTTTGGCCTGCCCGCGTCGGCGCAGGTACGCCTTCAGTAGCGCAAGCGGCCTTCGCCGTCGATGATCGCCAGCTCCACGTAGTTCGAGCCGTTGTGTGATCGGGGCGAGTACTGGGCCGTGAAACGGCCGAACGCGATTTCACCCGCGCCTTCCATGGCCCGGATGAAGCTGGTGGTGCTCAGGTCCCGACCCGTGCGCCGGAGGCCTTCGATCAGCAGGCGGGCGTGCACGAAACCTTCGAACTGGGAGGCCGAGGGTTGGCTGTCGGGCGACTTGGCGGCGTGCAGCTTCAGGTATTCGGCCACCACGGGAACCGCGTTGTTGCGCAGCGAGGGCATGATCTGCGCGAGCACGATGCCGCGCGCCTTGTCTTTCAGCACCCGGTTGATGCCGTCCAGGCTGGCGACCGAGAAGCCGTAGAACACCGGGCGGGCGGCGGTGGCCTGCACCGCCTGGACGTAGTTCGTGAACGTCAATCCGGCGGTGCCGACGATGACGGCCTGGGGATTGGCTTTCGCCGTGGCGGCCGCAGCGGCCGCGAAATCGGGCGCGGCCGGATCGACCTTGACCTCGACCGCCAGCGGCAGATTCTCCGCCGCAGAGGACTTCCTGACTTCGGCCAGCAGGGCCTTGCCCAGCCCATCGTCCTGGTAGAAAAAGGCGACCCGGGTGACCCCTATCTGTTTGAGCTGGGACAGGATGCGGGTGGACTCGTTGGCGTAACCGGCACGCACGTGGAACACGTGGGGGTTGACGGTGTCACGCAGGGCCGACGCGCCCGTGACCGGGCCGAACAGGATGGTTTTCGACTCCTTGAGCATCGGCAGCACGGCCGCCGTCTGGGCGGTGCCGGTGCTGTTGAAGAGCATGAACACCTTGTGTTCGTTCAGCAGCTTGCGGGAGTTCTCCACCGCGCGTTTGGGATCGAAACCGTCGTCCAGGGTGGTGAAGCTGATCTTGCGCCCGTGGACGCCGCCGGCCGCGTTGACCGCGTCGAACAGCAGCCGTGCACCCTCGCCGTACTGCACGGTCTGTGGCCCCAGCGGGCCCGAGAGTACCTGCGAGGCACCGAGCCGGATCTCGGTGGATGTGACGCCTTCGTCGCCCGCGTGTGCCGCCGCGGCGAGCGCGAATCCCAGTGCCAGTCCCCGTCCCCATCTGTGAACCATGTTGAACCCTTGTTTTCCGTTGTCTCCGATGGGGTGCGAGTTTCGTTATGTTTCAAAACCAGATCAAGGCTGCGACACCCGGGTTTTCCCGGGGCTGGGGTCCGGAATAGGACGAGCGGCGTTTCAGGCGGAATCAGCGGCGCACGAACAGGCGCTGGTTCTCCAGTTCGCGCAGCTTGAAGCGCTGGATCTTGCCGGTGGCCGTTTTGGGCAGTTCGGTCATGAACTCGATGAAGCGCGGGTACTTGTAGGGCGCGAGCTTTTCCTTCACGAAGGCCTGCAGCTCGCCTTCCGTCGCCTGCGCGCCGGCCTTCAGCACCACATAGGCCTTGGTCTTGACCAGGCCGTCGTCGTCGGTCTTGCCGATCACCGCGGCTTCGAGCACGGCCGGGTGCTGCACCAGCGTGGCCTCCACCTCGAACGGGCTCACGTAGATGCCGCTGACTTTCAGCATGTCGTCGTTGCGGCCGGCGTAGGTGTAGTAGCCGTCGGGGTCGCGGGTGTACTTGTCGCCGCTCTTGGTCCAGTTGCCCTGGAAGGTGTCGCGCGACTTGGCGCGGTTGTTCCAGTACAGCAGCGCGGCGCTCGGGCCCTGGATGTAGAGGTCGCCGATCAGGTTGTGGCCGGTGATGACGCTGCCGTCCTCGTCGCGCAGCTGCACCTCGTAGCCGGGCACGGGTTTGCCGGTGGTGCCGTAGCGCACGTCGCCCGGGCGGTTGGACAGGAAGATGTGCAGCATCTCGGTGGAACCGATGCCATCGATGATCTGGCAGCCGAAGTGCGCCGTCCAGCGCTCGCCGATGTCGCGCGGCAGCGCTTCGCCGGCCGACGAACACAGACGCAGCGCCACCGCGCTTTTGGCCGGCAGCTCGGGCGAGGCCAGCATGCCGCCGTAGCCGGTGGGTGCGCCGTAGAACACCGTGGGCTGGTGGTCCACCAGGCGCTTGAAGGTGGCCTGCGGCGTCGGCCGCTCGGCCATCAGCACCACGCTGGCGCCCACGCTCAAGGGGAACGACAGGCCATTGCCCAGGCCGTAGGCGAAGAACAGTTTGGCGGCCGAGAACACGGTGTCGCTCTCTTTCAGACCCAGCACCGCCTTGCCATAGAGTTCGGCCGTCCAGTAGAGGCTGGACTGCGTGTGCACCGTGCCTTTGGGGCTGCCGGTGGAGCCCGACGAATACAGCCAGAAGGCGGGTTCGTCCCCGTGCGTGTCGGCGCCGTGGCCGGGGGCTTGCGTGGCAATGAGTGTCGCCAGATCGTGCGCGTCGGCGGGCAGCGGGTCTTTGGCGCGCGAGACGATGAGGTGCTTCACTTCATTGCCACCCGCATCCAGCGCGGTCTGCAGCGTGGGCAGCAGCGCGGCCGACACGAAGGCCGCCTGTGCGCGGCTGTCGGCCAGCATGTAGGTGTAGTCCTTGGCGGTCAGCAGGGTGTTCACCGCCACCGGCACCACGCCCGCGTGCAGCGCGCCCAGAAAGCTCACCACCCAGTCGCTGCAGTCGTGCATCAGCAGCAGCACGCGCTCTTCACGTTTCAGGCCCAGCGCCTGCAGCGCCGCCGAGAAGCGCTGCACCTGGTCGGCGAGCTGGCCGTAGGTGAGCGAGCCTGCGTCGTCGATCAGTGCGGTCTTGCCGGCGCGGCCGGCGTTGAGCGCGATCAGGTGGCGCGCGAAATTGAAGCGTTCGGGTGGGGCGGCGGTTTCGGTGTGGCTCATGGTTTGTCTCCTGGGGTGGCGTCTCTGGCGGACTTCAGTATTTGAGAACGGTGGCTGTTGCAGACAGCACGTCCAGTGCGGCGGTGCTGCCCTGCACCGCGCTGCGGCGGTGGTAGAAGCCCAGCGCGCGCAGGCCGCCCAGTTCTTCGCCGCCACCGGCGCGGCCCGGGCCGCCGTGCAGGCTCATGGGCATCACGTTGCCGTGGCCGCTTTGCACGGCGGCCACGTCGGGTGAAATGGCGTGTACGCGGCCGTGGCTGGAGCCCAGCTCGGCGGCGGCGTGCGCGATGAAGGCCGGGTCGCTGCTGTAGACCGAACTCACCAGTGAGCCTTCGCCACGGCGGATCAGCTCCAGCGCCTGCTCCAGGCTGTCGTAGGCCATGAGGGTGGCGACTGGGCCGAACACCTCCACCTCGTGCAACACCTGGGCCTGCGTCGGCTGGCGGTGGCCCAGCAGCACGGGCGCCACACAGGCGGCCACCGTCGGGTCGGCGTCCACCAGCGCGGCGGCGCTGCCGTCAAACAAGACTTCGGCTTCGGTCTTCAGGTGGGCGATGCCGGCGGTCACGCTGTCGAACTGCTCGCGGCTCACCAGCGCGCCCATGCGCGTGGTCTCGTTGCGCGGGTTGCCCACGGTGGTCTTGGCCAGCTTGGCGCCGATGGCCTGCGCGGTGGCGTCGAACAGCGCGCGCGGCACGAAGATGCGGCGGATCGCGGTGCATTTCTGGCCGCTCTTGACCGTCATCTCGCGCGCCACCTCGTTTACCAGCAGGTTGAAGGCTTCGTCGCCCGCGGCGGCGGCCGGGTCGAGCAGGGCGCTGTTCAGGCTGTCGGCTTCGATGTTGCAGCGCACCGAGCGCTGCGCCACGGCCGGGTGGCTGCGGATGATGCGAGCGGTTTCGGCCGATCCGGTGAAGCTCACCACATCAAACGGGCCGAGTTGGTCCATCAGACCGGCGGACGAGCCGCACACCACCGAGAGCGCGCCCGCGGGCAGGATGCCGGCGTCCACCACGTCTTTCACCATGCGCTGGGTCAGCCAGGCGGTGGCGGTGGCGGGTTTGACGATCACCGGTACGCCCGCGAGCAGGGCGGGCGCGGCCTTCTCCCACAGGCCCCAGCTCGGAAAGTTGAAGGCGTTGATGAACAGCGCCACACCGCGCGTGGGGCTCAGGATGTGCTGCGTCTGGAAAATCGGGTCCTTGGCCATGCGGATGCGCTCGCCGTCGAGCAGCAGCTTCGCGTCGCCCAGGGCCTCACCCTGTTTGGCGTAGTAGCCCAGGGTGAAGATGCCACCGTCGATGTCCACCGCCGAGTCCTTGGTGGTGGTGCCGCAGTTGGCGGTGGCGATCTCGTAATAGGCGTCGCGGTTCGCCTGGAGCACCTTCACGATCTCGCCCAGCAGCGCGGCGCGCTGCCGGTAAGTGAGTGCTCGCAGGGCGGCACCGCCTTGTTCGCGTGCGAAGGCAAAACCTTCGGCCAAGTCCAGCCCGGCGCTGCTCACGCGCACCAGCGGCGTGCCCAGCACCGGGTCGAGCAGCGTGCTGCCGTTGCCGGAGCCGTCTTGCCAGCGGCCGGCGAGGAAATTGGGAAGCAGGGGGGTGGCGTTCATGTCGGGTCGGGATGAGGGTTGGTCAACAGGGCTGGTCGCCGCGCGGGATTGACGCTATAAATGCACTATCTTGCGTCTTGCGATGCATGCATTAAAGTGCATGTTCTGGAGAAAAGCAAGCCTCCTCAGGGATAACCCTTAAATACCGATGCCCATGAAAGAACCGGCCACTCTGGACCTGGCGCCCGAAGCCACCCCCCCATCCGCCGAGGCCGACGAGCCGCCACGTCACCCGTTTCTGGTGGCGCTGGGCGAGCGGGTGCGCACCCTGCGTTCGCGCCGCGGCATGACGCGCAAGGCGGTGGCGCTGGCTGCCGACGTGTCTGAGCGCCACCTGGCCAACCTCGAGTACGGCACCGGCAACGCCTCCATCCTGGTGCTGCTGCAGGTGGCGCAGGCGCTGCAGTGTTCACTCACCGAACTGCTGGGCGACGTGACCACCTCGTCGCCCGAATGGTTGCTGATCCGCGAGCTGCTGGAGAAGCGCAACGAGGCCGATCTGCGGCGCGTGCGCATGGCCATCGGTGGTCTGCTGGACGGGTATGCTGCGCCGGTCAACGACGCCGGCCGCCAGGCCCGCATCGCCTTGATCGGCCTGCGGGGCGCCGGCAAGTCCACCCTGGGTCAACGCCTGGCCGACGACCTCGGGTACGCCTTCATCGAGCTCAGCCGCGAGATCGAAAAATTCGCGGGCTGCAGCATCAACGAAATCCACGCGCTCTACGGCACGCCGGCCTACCGCCGCTACGAGCGCCGCGCGCTGGAAGAGGCGATCCAGATTTACCCCGAGGTGGTGATCGCCACGCCGGGCGGACTGGTGTCGGACGCGGCCAACTTCAACCTCCTGCTCACGCACTGCACCACCGTCTGGCTGCAGGCCGACCCGGCCGATCACATGGGCCGCGTGGCCGCGCAGGGTGACACGCGGCCCATGGCCGCCAGCCGCGAAGCGATGGAAGATCTGAAGCGTATCCTCGCCGGGCGCTCGGCCTTTTATTCCAAGGCGGACCTGCACTTCAATACCAGTGGCCAGAGCGTGGACGATGCCTTTGACGGCCTGCGCACCCAGGTTCGGGAGGTGCTGGGTATTTTGTAACATGCATAAAAATGCATTGACGTTCTAAAAAAACTGCAATATTATTCACATCACTCGGTGCCCACCGGTGAGTGATTGCAGGTTGGCATCCCTTGTTTTCCCGCACCGCGCCGCCCACAAACAGGAGACAACCATGACCACTGCCATCACCACCGTCGACTACCGCACCGCCCCCAGCGAATACCGCCACTGGAAACTCGCCTTCGATGGCGCGATCGCCACCCTGGCGATCGACATCGATGAAGACGGTGGC
>PHCC01000037.1 GCA_002842215.1 Betaproteobacteria bacterium HGW-Betaproteobacteria-9
CGCTTCACGCAGCTCGGGCGCCCGACAACGGTGCCCGTGGCATAGCTGCGTCTGGGGTGGGGGTCATCTCGTCTACCTTTCGACTTGTGCAACAAAGCCCCGTGTGAAGCTGATCTGCAACAGGCGCTGCGTCACACCAGCCCCAATTTAGCATAGCCTTATCCCTTAAAAATCTTGCCGGGGTTCAGGATGTTGTACGGGTCGAGCGCGCGCTTGATGGTGCGCATCATGTCCACCGCGCCGCTGCCGGCTTCGGTGAGCAGGAAGTCCATCTTGTGCAGGCCCACGCCGTGCTCTCCGGTGCAGGTGCCTTCGAGGCTGAGCGCGCGGGCCACCAGCTGGTTGTTCAGTTGTTCGGCGCGCTCGCGCTCTTCGGGGATGGTGGGGTCGATCAGGTAGCCGAAGTGGAAGTTGCCGTCGCCCACGTGGCCGACCAGGAAGTAGGGGATGCCGCTCGCGTCGGCTTCGGCCACCGAATCGAGCAGGCAGTCGGCCAATTTGCTGATCGGCACGCAGGTGTCGGTGCTGATGGCGCGGCAGCCGGGCTTGCTCTGGATGGCAGCGAAGTAGGCGTTGTGCCGAGCGGTCCACAGGCGGGTGCGTTCTTCCGGCGTGGTCGCCCACTGGAAGGCGTTGCCCTCGAACTCGCTGGCGATCTCCTGCACCGTCTCGGCCTGTTCCTTCACGCTCGCGGGCGAGCCGTGGAACTCCATCAGCAGCATGTGTTCTTCGCGCAGGCCGAGCTTGCTGTGCGCGTTGACCATGCGCACGGTGTTGGCGTCGATGAGCTCGCAGCGCGCGATCGGCACACCCAGCTGGATCACCTGGATGACGGTGCGCACCGCGGCCTCGATGGTGGGGAACGAGCAGGTCGCGGCCGAAATGGCTTCGGGCAGCGGGTAGAGCTTGAGCGTCACTTCGGTGATCACGCCCAGTGTGCCTTCGCTGCCCACCATCAGGCGCGTGAGGTCGTAGCCGGCGCTGCTTTTCTTGGCGCGCGTGCCGGTGCGGATCACCTCGCCGCTGGCGGTGACCACTTCGAGCGCCAGCACGTTTTCACGCATGGTGCCGTAGCGCACGGCGTTGGTGCCGCTGGCGCGCGTGGCCGCCATGCCACCGATGGACGCATCCGCGCCGGGGTCGATGGGGAAGAACAGGCCTTCGCTTTTCACCGCGTTGTTCACGCCCATGCGCGTCACGCCGGGCTGCACCGTCACGGTCAGGTCTTCGGCGTTGATCGACAGCACCTGGTCCATGCGGCTGACGTCGATGCTGATGCCGCCTTGCACGGCCAGCAGGTGGCCTTCGAGCGAGGAGCCGGCACCGAACGGGATCACGGGGACCTTGTACAACGCGGCGAGTTGCACCGCGTCGGCCACGTCCTGCGTGTTCTGCGCAAACACCACCGCAGCAGGCGGCGGCACGTCGTACACCGACTCGTCGCGGCCGTGTTGCTCGCGCACCGCCATCGCGGTGGAGCACTGGGCGGCAAAACGAAACTCAAGTGCGTCGATCAGCGATTGGGGCACTGCTCGCAGGACAACCTCGGGTTGTAGGTGGGCGAGATTTCTAAGGCTCATGGGGATGGCAGAAGTGCGATTTCTGATTGAGGGCTCGAGAACGTCACGTCGGAGAATGCGAGAAGCGCTGAATGGAAAAGGGGCGCATTGCGTTCCGCACACAAAAAATGTCCGGTTTCGCCAATCTGAAGATAGGATTTTTGGCGGCTTCCCAAGCTGGCGAACAACCGACGTACATCGTCATCGGTACTGGTGGTATCGTGCTCGCCCCTCACCAACAAAACAGGCATTGAAAGAAGTGATGGGTCATATAGTGGTCGTCCGCTAAAGGTATCGAAGAGGTCGTCTAAGGTACCGTTGGGGACGGTGAAAGCGCCACTTGCCTGGGTTTCAGCCTCCAGTGAATCTGAGATCAACGCTTGTAGTACAGCCGGATCTCGGCGCAAGTCCGGATCTCCGTGCAGTACCTCGTCGTTCCAGCGCTTTCGAATCTGTATCTCATCTACGAGGCGCACCGGATTGCGCGGCGTTCGGCGACGTGTACGTTCTATTGGATCTGCCAGATCACTGAGCCAACTTAAATTCACACTGGCGTAGATGGGAGCCATCAGCGCCAGTGCACAGACTGACTCGGGATGCCGCGTCGCATAGAGCGAAGCCGTGATCGACCCCCATGAGCCACCCGCCAACAGAACCTGCCCGACCTTGTCGCTCGCACAAGCATGAGCCACAACGGACGCGATGTCGCGCACCGCATCCTCACGACCTGCATATGGCTCCAGTGGCTGATCCAACCTGTCTGATCGCGCATAGCCACGAATGTCGGGGGCCCATGTCGAGTAGCCTGCTCGAGCCAGCACATCCATTAGCGAATATCCTGGAACCGCAATATCCCAAAGCCCAGAAGCCAGGGTGGCGCCATGGATGAGAACGACCGTACCCTTAGGCATATCCTCTGGCCTGGTATGGCGGACATACAAGGACAAGCCTGATGCATCGGCAGGTCCTACTCTGCAGGCCGACTTGACGATACGGATTTGCTCAGTCTTCATATTCATCGCAGCATCCCTGGAAGTACGGTGACCAACCCATCGAATATCGACATCAAAAACATGCCGATGAGAAAGATCACTACCACCGGCCACGAAGAGGAGAAGACCTGCCTCAAACTCAACAGCTGCGGCGCAGCGGCCCGCAATGCATACATGGTGTATCCGAATGGCGGCGTAATGCTGGCAACGGTCATGTTGACCGAAAAAATCGTCCAGAACCAGACGGGGTCAAAGCCCAGCTTCTGAACCAAGGGGGCATAGATTGGTATTGCCACCATCATGAATGCGAGTTGATCTATGAACATACACAGCACAAACGGCACCAACATTAACAGCCAGAACATGAGCAGTGGCGGCAGTTGCACGGACGACAGGTCCTCAACCAGATTCGAGGTTGCGCCTGTGAAGCTAAGCAATTGCCCAAAGAAGACTGATGCTGCCAGAATGGCCAAAATCATGGTTGAGATGCGCGCGGTAGACTGCATCGCCTGAACGATTAGCTGTATGTTCAGCTTGCGGTACCAAGCCGCAGCGAGCAAGCTGCCTGCGACTCCGGTTGCTGCCGCTTCAGAGGGCGTGGCAATTCCCAGCAGCATGAGTCCCATGATAGAAAAAACAATCACGCTGAAGGGCAACAGCCGGGCCACGGCAAGCAGCGGTCTGCGTGGTCCTGTGGGAGCATCCTCATCCACGGGAGCCAGTGCAGGATTGCGCCAGATCTTGACAAACACCCACCCCAGAGTGAGTACA
Organism: Betaproteobacteria bacterium HGW-Betaproteobacteria-9; assembly: GCA_002842215.1. Lineage (GTDB taxonomy): Bacteria > Pseudomonadota > Gammaproteobacteria > Burkholderiales > Burkholderiaceae_C > Hydrogenophaga. Next base: position 3,323 of record PHCC01000037.1, read on the forward strand.
GCCAGCAGCAAGCCTGGCAACAACCCTGCAATCAACAGCGCCGATATTGAGACATTGGCCATAGAGCCAATCAGTACCGCCATCAGGCTAGGCGGGATGATTGGGGCTAGACTTGCACCCGCCTGTATCACTGATGCAGAAAGGCGCGCGTCATAGCCTCGACCATGCATAGATGGGAGCACTGTACGCCCAAGCATGGCTACCACCGCCACTGCTGACCCACTGAGAGCGCCAAATATGGTGGACAGCGCAATAGTGAAAACGTACAACCGCCCTCGTACACGCCCCACCAATTGGTCTACGCTGTCGAACACAACGTCGACCGCACCGGATCGAAACAAAACCTCCCCCATCAGGATGAACAGTGGGATTGTCGTCAGGGACAGGGACGACATGGAATCAGTAATGCTGTTTGCCAGCATGCCTAGTCCGGCACCACCGAACAAGTACCAAACACCAAACAGATTGAGCGCCAGAAATCCGACAAAAATGGGGGCACCTATCGCCAGCATGGCGCACAGCAGCAGCAGCCCGATGGGCAGGGTCACGTTCCAGTCCATGTCGACCTCAAGCCGGATCGGTGGAAAGCAAGGTGAAATCCCTTGACTTCGCCGGAAGAAGAAACTGCAGAGCCGAAACAATCAACCCTGCTCCCACTGCCCCTGACAGCCACCACTTGGGGATGGGTAGCGTCGCCACAGTTTCGATACCGTCATGCCACTGCGCCACTGCCTGAGTGCATAACACCATGCCAGCACCCATGCAGACTAACGCGCATATCCATGCCAATAGCCGGTTTGTTCGCGACCGCAATTCTGGCGGCATTGCATCAATCAAGGAAGTGATAGCGACATGCCCACCGTCGCGTGTAACGGCAGGTAATGCAAACGCTATGGTAGTCAGCATGGCGTAGGAGACCACATCACTAGCCCAGCGTGTGGGTGCATTAAGGAAATAACGCATCGCCACCTCCACAAGGTATGAAAGCAACATCACCGCCAACGCCGTGCAAGAGATTTTGAACAGACTCTCCGTCAGCGCATACAGGCATCTGTGCATGGTGTTTGCCATAATTCAGCTGCTCAGCCCGGCGCGTTTGGCCAAGGCATGCATGTTGTCGGCCTCTGTGCCATTCTTGTTTCTGGCGATCTCCCAGATGCCCTGCTCCAACAGCGCATCTAAGCGGCTGGCGTCGGCGTCCGGAAACAAGGTTTCCTGCATGCCCAGCTTTCGCATCTGTTCTTCTTCAGCGCGTGCCAGCGCGTCAAAGCGCTGGACACTTTCCATCTCAAGTTTGATGGCCTCCTGCGTCAGCAGCCTTTGCATACCGCTGTCCAATGCCTGCCAGGCCTTCAAATTGAAAAACACATACAGGCTGGCCTGTCCAAATGAGGGTCTTGTAAAGTACTTGGCGACTTCGTTCCATTTGAAGTCCAGTACTCCGGTCAACCCCCAAGCGGCTGCGTCAATCACCCCGCGCTCCAGCGCGGTATATACCTCACCGCCACCCAGCACCACCGGCGCACCTCCAAGCGCTTTGATCATCGGGTGATAGGACACAGTACCTCTGACCTTCATGCCCGCGAGTGCCGGCGAGCTTGCCTTGAGAGGGGACTTGCAAATGAAGTGAAACCCCTTGGTGCCCGTGGGCACCACAGCCAGCACTTTCAAACCCAACTTCTGGTAGTGCCGGTCCACCCAGTCAATCACACCTGACTCGCGTCGCTTTACGGGATCGGCGGCCACAGCATCCATGGCCAGCCCAATGGCGGTGGTTCCCGAATGGTATGCAGGATGAGTGAACAGCATGTCGAATGCGCCTGCTGCCGTGGGCTGAAATTGCTCAGCAAACGGCACTACATCGGGGCCACCAACACGAAAGGTCACAGCACCAGCGCTGGCCTTGCGTACGTTTTCATAGAAGACCTGAGAAATTTCACGCGAAAAAACAAAATTGGGCGCGAACGCATTGAGCGCTCGCAACTCTCGCTGGGCACTGGCCCCGCTAGGCGAAAACGCCAGTGCGGCGGTGGCATACAAACATTGACGGCGATTGATACGCAACATGAGACACTCCATTTTGGTTCCAAGTGGAACTAGTATTGGTTCCATAATGAACCTTTACCATAGGTGGAAACCCGCAATGCACCGTCAGCAGATCCTCAAGTCCTCACCCATCCCTTTTGCTTTCCGCATCAGCTACCTGGCAAACTTCTTCACCGGCAGCGTGTATCGGGATGTTGGTCAGCAGTTCGGTGTGGCGCGCTCAGAGTACGTCATTCTTTTTTGTCTTCAACAGTTGGGCAAGCTCACCGCGCAAGACATCTGCGACATCACAGGGCGCCCTAAAAACAGCGTGAGTCGCGCCGTCAATGCTTTGTTGACGCGCGGGCTGATTGCCCGCCAGACTGACCCCCAAGATGCAAGGCGGGCTCTGCTCAACCTCACTCGCAGCGGTCAGTCCTTGCACGATGCAGCGATACATCTGTTCAAAGAGCGAGAAGAAGCCATGCTGGCACCGCTAACCGAGGAGGAGCGCGAGACGCTGGACACAATACTCGCCAAACTGGTGCTTCGCGACGATGACTGGTCAGGTCCGCTAAGCGAAGACTTATGAGCTGTTTTTGGCTTGATACCGTGCATTTGTCGCATTGCACTCTGGCCTCACAATGAGTTGGCTTACTCGTTGCAGGTCAGGGCACAAGCAGTACTTTGCCTATGTTGCCTCTGGCTTCGATGTGAGCATGTGCCGCTCCGACACCCTCAAACCGGAACACTTTGTCAATGTGAGGGGATATCCAACCTTCGTTGACACCAACGAGAACCTGCTGCATCCACTTGTCAAGCTTCTCTGGTTCGGAATACAAGGAATGTATGTTGAGGCCAAAGACGCCTCTGTTTTTGGGAATGAGGTTGCCGGCATGAAACAGTGGGGAAGACACCAGCAAGCCAAGCAAACCGAGCTTAGCGCGAATGCCTGCCCCGTTGGCCGCACTCGAGATGCCGAACATCCCCAAGCGTCCAGCCGGCCGGAGAACAGCCACGGTTTTTTTCCAATGCGCGCCACCGATCGGATCGATCGCAAGATCGACGCCTTTGCCCCCCGAGTGATGCATAACCTCCTGCGGCCAGTCGGCTTTGGTATTGTCAATGGTGTGTCCGAGGCCGCGCCCACGTAGGAAGTCATGTTTACGCGGGTGTGCCGTACCTAGAGTCCGAGCACCGATGTGTCGTGCAACCTCAAGTGCCGCCAGCCCCACGCCACCGCCCACGTTGTGGATAAGGACGGTTTCGTCACTGCAAAGACCGCCCATGGCAACAAGTAGACCCCAAGCGGTGACGTAGTTGAGGGGAATAGCGGCAGCTTCCTCGAATGAAAGCACAGCAGGCTTCTCCCATACAAACCGCTTGTCTACCCTAACCGATTCTGCATAGCCCCCGAAGTCCGTTAACGCCAGAACCTCCTTGCCTAGCCACGCTTCGTCCGCGTCGCTGCCCACAGCCTCAACAACACCTGCGACTTCGTACCCGACCACACATGGAAACGGCGGAGCTTCCGGGTAGATCCCCTGGCGAGCAAGCAAGTCGGCAAAGTTGACACCTGCGGCTCTGACCCTGACACGCAGTTCACCCTTCGCCAGCGACACCGGTGACACATCACGTAATTCGAACACCCGGTCTGATCGTCCTGGCTTGACTATATGAATAGCGCGCACGCGTCCCGCATTGGTCATGATGGTGCTCAAGAGTAGTTGGGCCGCACGCATGTACGCGTAAAGCCAAGTTTTATGCCTCAGCCACAGACAGTAGGCAAACTTCGCAGGTAGCGGTTGCTGTCGAGTTGATCCAGGATTGCCCGAGCCAGGTCAACGCGGGCAAGCTTGGCTCCAAGCCCGATGGACATGTCTTCCCCCATCCGATAGTCGCCACGAGACGCACCATCCACCAGGCGAGGTGGTCGCAATATGGTCCAGTCGAGCTGACTGGAGCTGATGATGTTCTCCTGGCGTCCTGCTTCCTCCAAGCGCCAAGAGCCCACAATGTGTGGCAGAAGTAAGCGTGCCAACCATGGCAACGACTGTAGGTGCGCTCCAGCACCGACCGTTGAAACACTGACAAACCTGTTCACCCCAGCCATCGTCAACGCTGACACGATGTGATCGGTGCCCACCGACCGCAAGTTGCTCTGCGGCTGTCCCATGCGTACACCCAGCACCGACAGTGCCGCGTCCATGCCCTGCACGGCTTGTTGGACGTCCACGAGATTCATCACGTCGCCCTGGACCCGATGTAGTCGCACGTCCTTTCCGCCAATATCTGCGGGTCGCCTGGCAAACGCGAACACCTCATGTCCTCGTTCCAATGCCTGCCGTACCAGTAACTTGCCAGTTGTTCCTGTGCTTCCAAATATCACAATCTTCTTCACGTCGATGACCTCCGACTCCATTTCACATGCAGCCACGATGGCATGCAAACGATGGGGCAGATCATCCACTCTTACTGAAATCATGACAATGATGGAAATTTATAATTCAATGTGAAGTTTTTCTAAATAATCGAAAAAACCATGACATGGAACACCTGAAGCAAATGGCGATCTTTGCCGAAATCGTGTCGGCGGGTTCGTTTACTGGTGCGGCACGTCGTCTGGGCATCAGCCCATCCGCGGTGAGTCAGCACTTAGGTCAGCTGGAAAAGCGACTCGGTCTTGCGCTACTGCATCGATCTACGCGACGCATGGCCCTAACCGAGGCTGGACGGCAATATCACGTCGGATGTGCTGCCATGGTGGCAGCGGCCCAGTCAGCCCATCAGACTCTTGACCGCCTGCGCGATGAGCCTGAAGGTGAGCTTTGCATAGCGGCACCCATCGGGTTCGCACCTCAACTGGCTGTCGCACTTGCCCCGCTACGCGACAACTCAAAGCTGAATTTGCGCCTACTATTGGACGATGCCTTGGTGGACATGGTCGACGCTCGTGTGGATTTGGCCCTGCGCGTGGGCATCATGGGGGATTCCAAGCTGGTGGCACGCCGCCTTCACAGCTTTCAGCGGCAGTTGTGCGCAGCTCCAGCGTATCTTCAAGCGAAAGGATGGCCAATGCATCCTGACGATCTGGCGAAGCATGCCTGGCTAGGCAGCCGCCCTGGAGTTGCAGGCACCGAGTGGTTGGAGCTGCGGGGCCAGGACGGTTCACTGATGCGGTTGAAACTGGATAGCCAGATACAGGCCACGCAAGCATCAGCATTCCATGCCCTTGCAGTAGCAGGTTGGGGCATCACGATCGCGATCAGTGGCGAAGATCACCGCGCGTTGGGCGACGGCCGCCTCGTGCCAGTACTGCCCACTTGGCATCTGGAACCCTTGCCTCTGTACATAGTAACCGTCCGACGAAAGCTGCATCCGGCAAAAATTCGTCATGCCGTTGCGCTCCTGGAAAAGTACTTTGGGGCCAACCAGACCAACTACGGTAGCTGACCCCTTAGCAGGCTGTTGAAAAAATGCTCATCGAACGCGCCAGGGTCGTGGATTTCGAAGAAGCGAGTCGCCCAGACGCGCCTACGAAACGAATGCGAGGGCCATTTCGGCCTGTTTGCAGGCCGTTTTTCCCGTTTCGGGCGCACGTATCCCATGGTTCACGAATGATGCGCGTCCCATCAGTTTGGTCTTGGCCAGACCGCCCACCGTCTTGATCCAGCCTAAGGCCTCCTCGATGCGCTTGCGCACCTTCAGACTGGTCTTGTAACCCTCGTGGCGCTTGATGCGGCCATCGACGGCCGAGTGCTTGTCCTTGGCCGCCACGTGTGGCGTGACCAAAAGCCGGCGGCAGCCCTTGATGAAGACCTTGCTGTCGTAGCCTTTGTCGGCAGTTAAGAAAAATGTTCAAACCGGAGCGGAGAAGCCCACTGACCGTGTGAATCTCGCGACAAAATTGCCCCCTGCCCCCTGCCCCCTGCCCCCTGCGGCGCTTTCCTGGCGTCTGGATCGGTGCTTTCTCTCACAGGGGTGATCTGGTGGCTCTTGTCGCATGTATTTTTGGCAACAGGCCGAACAGCCAGTAAAGACGCGGGTCCGGCACATCCGTCCACGAGATATCCACAGGCTTCTTCAGGGTAGATGGGGACAAGCCCTCCGTGGGCTGTTCGAATCCGAGTGCCAATCTGATTTAAGCGCTCAGATTTGAACGCACCGATGTCATTGGCATGTACGGGGAAAATCCGCTGGCACGTCAGGGTATGGCTCGATCCCGGGTGATGGCGCCCAGGTGCAGATCAGGCGGCGCTTCCCAGCAGAGCGCAAAAACGCGTGATCAGCGGTGACAGGTGACCCTTACGCCAGACCAGGCTGACCGGGACTCGCAGATTCAGATCGGGCACCGGCAGCAAGCGTACACCCGGCGGCAGATGGTGCATGGCGCTGCTCGGCACCACGGCGCAGCCTAGGCCGGCCGCCACCAGGCCGAGCACGGTGAAGTGCGTCGTGCCCTCCTGCACGATGCGCGGTGTGAAGCCGCGCTGGTGGAAATGATGAATCATGCTGTCGAACAGGTGCGGGGAGCGGTCGCGCCGGAACAGGACGAAGTCGCTGTCGTTGAGCTGCGCCATGCGCTGCGGGGGCGCGGCGGCCCAGGGCGAGTCTTCGTGTACCGCCAGCAGGTAGTCATCCACCAGCCACGGCCCGGCGGCCAGCGCCTCGTCGCCCGCCGTCGCCGGAACAAAGGCCAGTGCCAGGTCCAGCTCGCCGTCGAGCAGCCGCCGGGTGACTTCTCCGGACAGCATGGCCTCGATGGAGAACGTCACGCCCGGGCTGGCCTGGCGGTATTGACGCAGCGCCCGCAGCACTTCGGGATGCCACGCATAGACCTCGGAGAATCCTAGCCGCAGGTGACCCACGTCGCCCCGGCCCACGCTGGCGGCCCGCGCGGCGGCGGCACCGGCGTCGTGCAGCAGCGCGCGCGCACTGTCGTAGTAGGCCCGGCCCGCCGGGGTGAGGCTCATGCCGCGGGCCGTGCGCGTCATCAGCGGCACGCCGACCGACTCTTCCAGCAGGCGGATCTGGCGCGACAGGGCCGGTTGCGCGACGTGCAGCACCTGCGCTGCCTGTCCCAGGCTGCCGGTGTCGGCCACGGTGATGAAGTAATGCAGCCGGCGGCCGTCGATATGCATAGAAAAATTCGAATGGTTGCGCTCATAGATTGTATTTGTGCGAATGCCAACCCTGACCTACAGTGGGCTTCCCCCGTTCGCACCCCGATTGAAAGACCGATGAATCCTGTTGTTCCCGCACCCGCCTCGTCGCCGACCAGCGCGAGTGTTGAATTCCTGAACTCCCCCGCGTTCGCCCGCCTGGGGCTGCCGTTTTCGGAGATGGTCCGCGTCAGCGACACCCTGCACCTTTCCGGCCAGATCGGCAACCAGCCCGGCACGCTGACGCTCGTGCCCGGCGGCATTCGGGCGGAGGCGCGGCAGGCGCTGGAAAACATCCGCACTTCACTGGAGGCCCACGGATATTCGATGGCCCATGTCGTCAAGTGCACCGTGATGCTGGCCGACATGGCCGACTGGCCCGCCTTCAACGAGGTCTACACCACCTTCTTCACGCCGCCCCTGCCCGCGCGCAGCGCGTTTGCCGCCAGCGGCCTGGCGATGGGCGGGCGGCTCGAACTCGATGTGACCGCCGTCACGCACCGCTGATTCCAAACCAAGGAGACATTCCCCATGAAACGCCGTTCCCTGCTTCAAACCTCGCTGGCGCTCGCCGCCACCGTGGTGGGCGCTCCCGCGACGCTCGCCCAGACCGCGCCGTCGGGCCGCCCGATTACGATCTACGTGCCCTATCCCGCCGGCGGGGTTTCCGACGCGCAGTCGCGCACCGTGGCGCCGCTCCTGTCCAAGGCCCTGGGCCAGACGGTGGTGGTGGAAAACCTGACCGGCGCCAGCGGCTCGATTGCCGCGCAGAAAATGCTGTCCTCGCCCGCCGACGGGCACAGCCTGATGGTGGTGTCACCCAGCGAAACCATCCTCGCGCCGTTGATCATTGCGGGCCTGAAATACAAAGCCGAGGACTTCCGCCTGCTGGCCGCCGGAATCGTTGCGCCCACGGTCTTGATCGCCCGCCCGACCCTGGAGGCGAACAACGTGAATGAACTGGTGGCGTATGCCATCAGCAAGACGAACAAGGAACTCAGCTATGGGAGCTTCGGCTTGGGCTCCATGCCCCACCTGACGGCCGAGGACTTTCGCCAGCGCACTGGCGCGCGACTGTTTCAAGTGCCATACCGCGGCGGCGCGCCAATGCTGCAGGATCTGATGGCCGGACAAATCGACGTGGCCTTCATGCCTTTCGTCGGCGGCATTCTGGGCATGGTGGCCTCGGGCAAGCTCAAGGTCATTGGGCTAGCCACGCCGACGCGCCTCCCCGCACTGGCGCAGTACCCGGTGCTCAACGATCACCCCGCGCTGAAAGACTTCAACTACCCGGTGTGGAGCACTTTTGCCGTTTCGAAAGCGGTGCCTGACGAAACCGCGGCTAGGCTCAACAAAACCCTCAACGAGATCATGCAGCTGCCCGAGGTGCAGGTCTGGGGAAAGGCGGCGGGATTTTCCGTGCCCGAGTCTGCCTCGCTCAAGGGCGTGGCCGACTTCTACCAAGCTGAAACCGCCAAGATTCGCGCGCTGGCCAAGTCCGTCAATCTGCAGGCGCAGTAGGGTTCCATCGTGCTCACTCGCGAAAACGTCGACGCGGTTTTTGCCGCGTTCACATCCCGCGACCTGGTTGCTGTGATGCGCCACTTCGCGGAGGATGCCATGCTGATCGATCCTCACTATCCGCAGCCGCGTATGGTGGGGCGCGAGGCCATCGAACGCGGACTGGCGTGGGGGCTGGGCAGCCTAGTGAAACCCGGTTTCACGATCCGCCACATCTGGCTCGATGGCGACACCGCCGCCATCGAGATGGACACACACCACGTGTTCAAGGGCGGTTTGGCGCTGTGTTTCGACCAATTTTTCGTGATCGAGGCGCGCGATGGAAAAATCACGCGCCTGCAGGCTTACGTACCGTACGGCCCGCCGGGTGTCGCGGGCCTGCTGGCCCGGTTGACCCGCTGGGCATGGTGGTTGCAGAGCAAGCTCAGGAGTTGATTCAACATGCCATTGGTCGATGCTTTCTCAGCCAGCTACGCCGAAGCCCGCGCCAAATTCCTCGACGCGGCGCGCAGCAAGGGCCTGGAGATTGTTTCCTGTCCCCACCCGCTGCCCGGCCGCGACGGCGAGGTGCTGGCGCTGGACGTGGCTCGCTGGGGCCCGGCGGATGCCTCGCGGATGCTCCTGGTCAGCAGCGGTTGCCACGGAGTCGAAGGCTACTGCGGCTCGGGGGTGCAGATCGCCGCTCTGCGCGACGAGGAATGGCTCCGGAAGGCCGCGGTGGCCGGCGTGACGGTGCTGTTCCTGCATGCGGTCAACCCCTACGGTTTTTCTCACGCTCGCCGTGCGACGCACGAGAACATCGACCTTAACCGCAACTTCCAGGACTTCGGCCATCCGCTGCCCGACAACGTTGCCTATCGCGAGCTGCGACCGCTGCTGGTGCCGGCGACGTGGCCGCCTAGCCTGTTCAACAAGGCGTCGATCGCCTGGTACATCGCACGCCGCGGCATGAAGGCGTTTCAGGCCGCCGTCAGCGGCGGCCAGTACGCGTTTGCCGATGGCCTATTCTATGGTGGCCGCGAGCCCTCGTGGAGCAACGTCAGGCTGCGCCAGGTGCTGCGCACGCATGCGGGGCAGGCCCGGCAACTGGGCTGGATCGATCTGCACACCGGGCTCGGTCCCACGGGCCATGGCGAATTGCTCTACGCCGGCCGGCCGGACGACGCGGCGGGTCTGGCACGCAGCCGCGCCTGGTGGGATGGTCCGGACACGCCGCTGAAGTCGCTGTACGACGGCTCCTCCGTTTCGGCACGGGTTACCGGTCAGATTTGGGGTGCCGTCTACGACGAGTGCCCGCAGGCCGAAATTACCTCGTTGGCCATCGAATTCGGTACCCAGCCGCTGAGGCAGGTGCTGCAGGCGCTGCGCGCCGAGCAGTGGCTGCAGAACCACCCTGGCGCGACCGCGGCGCAGGCCGCGCAGATCAAGCGCGACCTGCGCCATGCCTTCTACGTGGACACACCGGACTGGAAGCGGCGCATCCTGGCGCAGTCGTTCCAGGCGATGGATCGGGCGCTGCAGGGGCTGACCGCGGCTTGACGGCTGAGACGAGCTAAGAACCCGGATGACGGGCGCGGATCGGGAGTTTTCAATGTTTCCTCCTGATTATGGCGTGTTAACACTAATGACAATGACACCGAAGTCGACGGACACTCTCGGGCATGGAAATCACACCCGAGCAGTTCGCCACGATTGAGCACTGCCTACCCAAGCAGCGTGGCAATGTCAGCCTGAGCAACCTGCAGGTGGTCAATGCAATTCTTTATGTGGCCGAGCACGGCTGCAAGTGGCGCGGGCTGCCCAAGCGGTTTGGCAACTGGCACACGATCTACACGCGCATGAATCGCTGGACCAAGGCGGGCGTCCTGGACCGTATGTTCGAGGAGTTGCAGCGCGCCCAGGTCGTGCGCATCAAAATCGAGGTGGTCGCGCTGGACTCCACCAGCATCAAGGTCCATCCCGACGGCACGGGGGCGTTTAAGAAAACGGCCCACAAGCCATCGGCAAGTCCCGAGGCGGATGGAACACCGAGATTCATCTGGTTGCCGCGGATGCTTGAACGGCCGTGACGTTCTGCCTCTCGCCAGGACAAGCGCACGACGCCCCCGAAGGGCGACGTCTTTTACAAAGCCTGGGGCCGACAAACCGGCCCGTTCATTTGCTCATGGATCGGGCATACGAAGGCAACGAAACCCGCCAGCTTGCTCTGGACCTGGGATTCATTCCGGTCGTGTCCCCGACCAGCAAACGCCTTGACCCTTGGGAATACGACCGGGTCATGTACAAGCGCCGCAATGAGGTCGAGCGACGGTTACGTCGCCTCAAGGGGTACCGACGCATCTTCTCGCGCTTCGAGAAACTCGATCTCATGTTCCTCGGCTTCATCAGCTTCGTGCTTGTCGCCGATGGGCTGAGGATGTGTTAACACGCCCTAGTCAATCCGTAGGGGCCCCGAACCAGACAGTTGCGTCACCAGATCGGCGCCCACCAGCTTGGCCGACGTGTACGCGCCGCCTTCGAGCTGGGCCTTCATGAGGTACTCGACCACGGCCAATGAGCCGGTGGTGGTCCGGCTGTAGCCGTTGGCGGTGCGGATGCGTGCGGCCCCTTTCTCTCCCCTTGCGTTCATGGCCTCGCGCCCCAGACGAAGGTGGGCATCTGCGCGCGCTTGTCCTCGCTGGGACCCTTGACCGTCCTGGCGATGCGTGCCTTGATCAGCGCCTGCACCCACGGTAGCCGCAGCAGCGGACGGACGTGGTTGGCACGCCTGGCGCTGGCGATCATGCGAGGCGAGCCTGGTATGAACGCCTGGATGTTCGCAATGCCGGTGGTGTGGAAAGCTGTGGAGACGTCGCACCAGAGGATGGTCATCGCGTCCTTCTCGCCGTCGCCGAAATTGATGCAGCGAACCTTGCCGCCCTGGGCCAACCCTTCGACCGAGGTCTTGGCCGTGCCGGGCGAAAAGCCCGAGCGCGAATCGAAGCCCAAGGCGAGATGGGGCGCATCCGGCAAGGCCTCCTTCAGCGCCGCGGCCATGCAGTCGGTGGGGATGACATCGAAGCCCATGTCGGGGCACAGCACCACGCCGGACTCCCGCGCGCGGGCGCCGAGCGACTGCGCCAACTCGAAGACTGCGATTTCGCCAGTGATGTCCAGGTAGTGCGCACGGGCGCGCAGGCAGGGCTGCATCATCGGTGCGGCGGTGGCCGAGAACGGACCGGCACAGTTCAGCACCAGCGCGTTGCCCTGGATCTGCCCGGCCAGCGCCTCGGGGTCGTCGAGGCCGAAGGCGCGCGTCTGCTCAAGCGAAAGTGACCTGATTCGAGAAGGGCATCTCGCGCAAACGGATGCCGGTGGCGGCGAAGATGGCATTTGCCAGTGCGGGCGCGGCCGGCGGTACGGGGGGCTCCCCGGCGCCACGCACCTTGATGCCGAGTTCAAGACCTCGCACCTCGATCGCCGGGCATTGATGAAGCCTCATGCCCTGGTAGGCATGGAAGTTGGATTGCTGGGCCTTGCCGTCGGCATAGGTGATCTCGCAGTTCATCGCGTGGCCCAGGCCCCAGATGACTCCGCCCTTGACCTGGTTGTCGAAGTTGACGGGGTCGACCACCTTGCCCACGTCCAGCGCCACCCAGACCTTGTCGATCCGGATGCCCTGCCCGGTCTTCGTCACCTCCACCACCTGGGCGCAGGGCACGCCGAAGGATGTGACCAGGGCCACGCCGCGGCCTCGCCCCTCGCCCAGCCTGGCGCCCTTCCAGCTGCACATCTCGCCCACGGCTTGCAGCACCTGGAGCGCCACCGGGTCGTTGATCAGGCGCAGGCGCTCTTGCAGCGGGTCGGCGCCGGCGGCGTGGATCAACTCGTCCAGGAAGCCGTCGGCGAAGAAGCCCGCCGATGAAGCCCCCACCGAGCGCCAGGAACTGGTCGGCGCCAGCTCGGGCACCCGATAGGCGCGCAGGCGGAAGTGCGGAAACGCATAGGGCAGGTTCCAGGCGCCGGCGGGAATCTGCCCGTCGGGCCCCGGCATGGGCTGCCCCAGCCGCTTCATTTGCGAGGCGCTTGACGACACCGAGGCGATGTCCAACGCATAGGTCTCGATCTGGCCGTCCTTCACGCTGCCGCGTGCGCGGCTCATCGTGATCTGGCGCGGGAAGTCGTGCGCGAAATCCTCCTCGCGGCTGAAGGTCAGCTGGATCGGCACGCCAGGCATCTGCACGGCCACCTCGGCCGCCAGCGTGATGTTTTCGAACTCCAGCCTGTGGCCGAAGCTGCCGCCGCAGTACTGGTTGTGCAGGTGCACCTTCTCCACCGCCACGCCGGTGATCCTGGCCACCTTCTCCTGCGCGAAACGCGGCACCTGGGAACTGACCCAGACGTCCACCCGTTGGGGCGTCACCTTCACCACCGCCGAGAGCGGTTCCAGGGGCGCGTGGGCCAGGTAGGGGGCGCGGTATTCGGCACTGAGGGCGTTGCTGCCCAGTGCCGCCTCCACGTTGCCGTCGTTGCGCCATTCCTTGTCCAGCCGGTCCGGCACGAACGAATCCGCCACCGCCTGCCAGTGCTGGGCCTGCTCGGCCGGATAGGGTGCCGGCCCCCAGTCGAACTGGATGGCATTGGCCGCCTGGAACGCTCGCCAGGTGTTGTCGGCCACCACCGCCACACCGTGGGTCACCGACAGGATCTTCTTCACGCCGCGCATGCCGGCGGCGGCCATGGCGTCGTAGCCGTTCATCTGGCCGCCCTGGCGCGGGTTGACCTTGACGGTGGCGTGCAGCATGCCCTCCATGCGCAGGTCGATGCCGAACGTGAGCGTGCCGGTGGACTTGGGCACGATGTCCAGCCGCGGCATGGGCTGGCCGATCAGACGCCATTGCGCGGGGTCGCGCAGCTTGACGTTCTGCACCGGCTCAACGCCGGCGGCATCACGCGCCAGCTCGGTGTAGGCCAGGCGCCGCCCGTCGGGCAGCAATACGGCGCCGTTCCCGGTCTTGAGTTGGTCCACCGTCACGCCGGTCTTCCTGGCGGCCGCGAGCTTCAGCGTCTCGCGCGCCACCGCGCCGGCCAGGCGCAGCTTGACGAAGCTGTCGGGCACGGTGCTCGACCCGCCTGTCAGCTGCAGGCCCAGCACCTTGAACAGCCCGCCCATCACCAAGCGCAATGCCTCGGCCGTGGCGCTACTGTCGGTGGACATGAAAGGCACCTGTTCTTCGGCCAGGGCACCGTTGTAGTAGGCCGCGCTGGGCGGCCCGGACTCGACCTTGAACTGGCCCCAGGCCAGGTCCAGCTCTTCGGCGATCAGTGCGGCCTGCACCGAGCGCACGCCCTGGCCCAGATCGGTGTGCGGCGCGATCAGCGTGATGCCTTGCGCGTCCAACTTGACCCAGGGGTTGAACACCGCCTCGCCATCTTCCCGGTCGTCCAGCAAGGGGTTGGCCGGCGCCCTGCGCACGAGGTAGGTGCCGAAGGCCACGCCGCCGGCCATGGCCACCGAGCCGACCAGGAACGTGCGGCGCACCACGCTTGCAAGCTTGCTCATAGTGCACCTCCGTTCAGCGTCTTGGCGGCCGCCTTCACCGCTACGCGGATGCGCGGGTAGGTGCCGCAGCGACACAGGTTGCCCGACATGGCCGCGTCGATCTCGGCATCGCTGGGGGTCTTCGTCGTCGCAAGGAAAGCGGCGGCCGTCATGATCTGGCCCGACTGGCAATACCCGCACTGCGCCACCTGGTGCTCAACCCAGGCCTTCTGCACCGCGTGCAGCGCCGCAGGCGTGCCCAAGCCTTCGATGGTGGTGACCGCGCCTTGCACCTGCCCCACCGGCGTGGCGCACGAGCGCACCGCCACGCCGTCGATGTGCACGGTGCAGGCGCCGCACAGGCCCATGCCACAACCGTACTTGGTCCCGGTGAGGCCCAGTTCGTCCCGCAGTGCCCACAAGAGCGGCATTTCGGGTTCGACGTCGACCTCGTGCTGCTGACCATTGATGTTCAGGTGCATGGGTTCTCCTGGTCGAGATCTGGACGGGGGTGTGGCTTTCAGGCAGTCGTCGCTTGCTTGACGATGGCGAGACTCTAAGGTTAAAGTTAACTTTATAGTCAAGCGAAATTTCAGCCCACCATGAAAATCGGCGAACTGGTCAAGCACAGCGGTCTGGCACCGTCGCGCATCCGCTTCTACGAAAGCAGCGGATTAATCCGTGGCGTCGAACGCCAGGAGAACGGCTACCGGGTCTACGGGCCCGAAGCGCTGTGGACGCTGGACATCATCACCAGCGCCCAGCGCGCAGGCTTCACGCTGGCTGAGATCCGAGTCCTGCTGCCCAACGACCAGGCGCGCTGGCAGCACGACGAACTGTTGGCCGGCTTGGAGCGCAAGGTGGCCGAGATCGACGCCTTGCGGCAGCGGCTGGAGGAAAGCAAGGCGCAGCTGCTCGTCGTCATCGACGGCGTGAAGAACCGTCCGGACGCCTTGGCGTGCACCGACAATGCGCAGCGGGTGCTGGAGAAGCTCAAGGAACACATCATGTTGAATTCCACGCAATCCTGACCCCGTTCCGATCAATTTCGACATATCCAAGCCCGATTTTTCGCCAACGCCTACTATGCAGTAACCACATTCCGCACATGCCCATCGTCCCACCCGCGTATCTCAGTTGTAGGTCACCACGACCTGGACCGTGTCGCTGTAGCTGCCGGGCGTCGCGTTGACCTGGTTGGCGGGCAGGGTGCCGCAGACCTGCCGGTTGATGTTGGAACCCAGCAGCACGATCAGCAGCGAGCCGCCGACGGTGCTGGTGGCACCCGTGCCATCGCCCCAGACCACCGAACAGGCGCCGCCCGAGCCGGAATCGCCATAGAGCTGGTACGTGAGCCGGGCAGCGCCGCTGGCCATCTGGCGATCGTTGTAGGTGGCGCCGTACGCACCCTTGCTCAGGGAGATGTTGTAGTCCACGAACAGGCCCACCGTGCCCGCGCAGGACACATGCACGTTGCCCGAGCCTGAACCGGCGGCGCCACCGATGGGGTTGTAGGCGCCGAAAGCCACCGGCGTGGTGCTCGCGGTGCAGCTGCACAGCAGGCACAAGGCCTGGGCCTGGGGTGCACCGGCCAGCACCGCGCCAGACAACAACAGGGCGCGAAGGGCTTTCATGGCGAGGTCTCCTCACAGTGAACGGTCACGGGTGCATCGGGTTCGCCCGGCGCCGGCGCCACCGCGGCGCGGAAGCGGCAGGGCCGGCCCGCCACCGACCCGGTGTACACCCGATCGTGCGCCCCGTCGGGCTCGAACAGTTTGCCGTCGTAGCCGACCGTGCGCTCCGCTGCCAGGCCAGACACCTGCAGCACCGTGCCCGGGGGCACCACCTGGCCGTGTGGACCGAGCAGGCGCAGGGTCATGGGCTGCACGCGGCGCACGCCCAGGTCGGCGTACACCCCCGCGCCGAGGGCGGGCGAGAGCTTGAGTTGCAGATGTTCGAAGACGGCGTCCATGGGCAGGTCGTTGGGGTCGACGTGGATGCGGTTGCTCTGGTAGGGACGAAGGTCGTTGAGGATGATGACGCCGTCGGCGCCGGTAACGCCCACCTCGTGCTGGTCGCGATAGACCGGGACACCCGCAACATCGCCCACCTTGACCAAAGCGAAGCTGCCCTCGATGCGCCGCGCAAGCCGCAGCTGGCCGCCGAGCAGCACGAGCGACCCGCTGACCCCTGAGCCGACGTAGGCCTGCCCGTCGCGCACATCGAGGTCGGCGCGCCAGTCTGCCGCCGCGCCGCGGCGCTCCAGCCGGGCCGCGAGGTGATCGTCCGTTTCGGCGAACAACCGGTGCGCCCAGCCGGGGCCCGGCAGCAGGCTGGACACCCAGCCCAGCCCGCCGGTGGTCTGTCCTGAGGATCGGCTGGCTTGCGCCCAGGCCTGGGTGTGGGGCTCCAGCGGCACGACCAGATGGACGCCCACGGTCCGTTGCCGGGTTTCGAAGTGGGCCGTTTGCAGGAAGGCACTCAGGAAGAACCGGGTGCCGAAGGCGGCGCTGGCGCTGAGGATCCAGAAGCGTTGCGGATCGGCGTTCCAGTAGCGGCGCGCCACCCAGGTCAGGCCGATGCCACCGTGCGACCAGGGCAGCAGCGCGCCCACCCGATCGGTCGACCGGCTGGCCGCGTCCGGGTTGTCGGCGCCGAGTTGCGCGAAGTAGCGGCTGGATCGGGCGGAACGGAGCTGCAGGCTCGCCGCGCGGCCCGGCACATCCAGGCCCACCGAGCCGGCATGCCCGTCTTGCCCATCGCGCTCGCTGGCCGCCGCGGTGGCTTGCATCAGCCCCCAGCCACCGACCTTCCAGGCCAGCCCGGCGCCGGCGGTGCGCTGACCGGACAGGTGCTCCAGCCGGAGCTCGGCCGTCAGCTGCTCGGCGATGCCGCGCCGGTATTGGCCCAGCAGCACAGGGCGGCCGTAGCGCCCGCTGTGATACCCATAGTCTTCTCGAACGCGGCCGGCCTCGACCGCAAAGTCGACCAGCCCCGGGCGCAGGAGCTGGTCGCTGACCAGATAGGGTTGCACGATCTCGGTCTTGCGCCCCATCAGGTCGGTCACGCTCAGGCGCAGATCGCCCCGGCCGGTGAGGGCGGGCAGCTGGTTCCATTCGAAGGGGCCGGCGGGCACCTGCCCGGAGGTGACCCGGTTCTGGTTGACCAGCACTTCGATGGTCGAGGGCAGCACGGCTTCGCCGCGCAGGGTGGGCAGGGCAAACGGCACGAAGTCCGGCTGCATGGCGAACCGTGTCCCGATGCCGATGCCACCGATGCGGGCCGGACGCCCCCACAGGCCGGCGCTGGTGATCTGGTCGCCCAGCCGCAGGGACCGCATCCTGGGCGCGTCGCTGAACTCGACGCCGGTATCCAGGCGCACCCAGCGCCCGCTGCCCTGCGCCTGGTCGCGGTAGTAGGCGCTGCCCGTCAGGCGCGTGCCGGGCGCGAACCCCACCAGTTCCACGCCGCCGGTCCAGGCGGTGTGCCCGTTCGAGTGCCCCGCCTGCAGTTCGTAGTTGGCGTAGGCGCCGGTGCCGGTGCCGCTGGCGCCGGGCGCCAGGGCCGTCTGATCGCCAGAGCCGAGGCGGTAGGTGGCAAAGGCGTTCGCTGGCGCCATGATCGTCAGCGACTGGCGTTCGGCATCGAACGCCAGCTGCACGCCCGGCATCTGATCGAGCCAGGCATGGCCGGCCAGGGGGCCCTCGCTCACCAGAATTTGCGGCGCCAGCCAGCGCAGCTCGGTCCAGAGCGCCGACGGCAGGGACCAGCGGCCATCGGCGGATTGGCCGACCTCCTGCGCACCGTTCAGGCGCTGGCCGTTGACGGTGACGTCCAGGATCAGGATGCGGTCCTGGCCCCGGGCTTGCGCCCACACCGGCCCGGCACCGAGCACCGCCGAGCACGCCAGGGCAGCGATCCGGACGGCGAACCAACGGCGGGGCATCAACGGGGGATGGTCAGGCGCTGGTGGCCCTGGTCGGCCCGCACGTCCACCGTCAGGTCCGCGGCACCGCCTTTCGGCAAGGGGAGGGTCCAATGCCGCTCCTGCCCGGCCAGCACCGCGGCATGCACATCCAGGGGGGCGCCCAGCGGCTCGCCCGAGCCCGAGGCCAGTTGCAGGTCGTGGACGACCGTGTGCACATTGCCCTGGTTCCTGAAGCGGATTTCGAGGGTGTCGCCGTCCACGCGCCGCGTCTGCCATTCGGGTCGGTGGACCACCTGGCGGGGCGCGACATAGATGGGGATGCGCAACTCCAGCAGCACGCGCACCTGGCTGGGCAAGGCGCCCGGGGAGCGCTGCGCCGGTGCCGCCGGGGGCACCTCGCGCAGCAGGATGCGGTAGCTGCGTTCGGTATCGAGCGGCGGCTTACCCCGCCACCCCAGGCGCAGCACCTGGGCCTGCCCGGGCTCCAGCGTGAAGACACCCGGGTTGAGCAGCACATCGGCCGTCGGCGCAAAGACGTCCTTGCCATCGGACTGCGTCCAAGACACCACGTCCACATGGGTGGTGACCCGCTCGTCGCCCTGGTTGGTGACGGTGATGGCCTCGCGGACCTTGTGGTCGGACAAGGCCACCACCACGGGCGTGACGTTCACCGTGTCGGTGTAGCTGCCCACCGCCACGTTCTGGCTGGCGGCCACCCGCCCATAGACGGTGTGATCCACCTGCACTCCCGTGCCGGTGTCGCTGACCAGCTCGCCACCGGTGGTGCCCCAGACGGTGGTTCGGGCCGCATCGCTGTACAGCTGGTAGGTCAGCAGGTCGGGAACGTTGGACATGGCCCGGGCCGCCACGTCGGCCTGGCCACCACCATCGAGAGCGACGGAGTAGCTGGTGCCGTTGGTGCAGGTGACGGAGACCGTGCCCGTGCCGTCGAGCACCGTGCCGGCGGTGGGGTTGTAGACCCCGAAGGCCACCGGGGACGTGCTCACCACACAGGCGGCACTCACCGTGGCCGTGACCAGCAAGGTGTCCGTCGCGGTGGCCGATCCGGCGACACCATGCAAGGCCATCAGCGCGGCAGGGAACAGGAATTTTTTGGGTAATTTCATCTCACGAGTCCTCCTATGGCTAATAGGCTACTACCTTTTGTGGGCTCGAAGAGATTCAATCGAGTCAACAGCGGAAAATGCCAACGGCATCGTTCATCCCGCTCGACTGTGTCTTCAACGAGCTGGCCGCGGCCGTCAGCTCTTCCACCATGGCGGCGTTTTGCTGCGTGACGTTGTCGAGTTGAACCACCGCCTGGTTGATCTGTGCCAGCCCCCTGGACTGCTCAAATGCCGCTCCCGTGATCTCCCCGACCAGACTGTTGACCTGCTGAACCGAATCCACGATGTTGTTCATGGTTTTGCCTGCGCTGTGGACCAGCTTCCCACCGTGCGCAACCTGGGTGACCGACGCATCGATCAGGCCCTTGATCTCTTTGGCAGCTGTGGACGTGCGCTGCGCCAGACTGCGCACCTCGGCGGCTACGACTGCAAAGCCGCGGCCCTGCTCGCCCGCTCGCGCGGCCTCGACGGCCGCATTCAGGGAGAGGATGTTGGTCTGGAACGAGATTCCCTCGATGACCTGGATGATTTCACTGATGCGCCCCGATGATCGACTGATCTCGTCCATGGTCGCCACCACGGCGGTCATCGCTTCGTTGCCCTCCCGCGCCACCTGCGCCGCACGTTCGGACAGAACCGATGCTTCTCGCGCGGACGAGGCGCTTTGCTCGACCGTGCTGGTGAGCTGCTCCATGGAGGCTGCTGTCTCTGCCAGACTGCTGGCTTGCGCCTCGGTCCGGGCTGATAGGTCCAGGTTGCCGCTGGCGATTTCGCTCGATGCCACTTGCACGCCATCGACCTCGTGGCGGACATCCGAGACCACCGCCTGCAGGTTGACGTTGAGCTGGTTCAGTGCTCTGGCCAGATCGCCCAGTTCGCCGGTGGTTTGCCCCTTGAACCGCGCTGTCAGATCACCGGCCGCCATCCGGTTGGCAAAGATCACCGCCTCCTCCACCGGTCTCACCATAAGACGTCGCATGAAGGCCGCAGCTGCCATCGCCAGCACGGCGGTGACGCCCAACGCCGCATAGTGGAGGACATCAGGCTGGCCTTCGGTGGTGCCTTCAAGGAACTGCACGAGGTACGCCAAGCCGAGGGTTATTGCACCCATCTTGCGTCCCAGCGTGGGCCGGGTCCAGCGCTGCAGTGCCCCACTCCATCCAGTGCGCACCACACGGCCCTGGGCCAGGGCGATGCTGGGGCGACCGTTCCCGGCTTCGGATCGCATGGTTTTGTACAACGACTCGGCATCTTCAATCTGCTGCCGCGTGGGCGTGGTGCGCACCGACATGTAGCCCACAGGTTGGCCGTTTTCAATGATGGGCGTGGCGTTGGCCATGACCCAGTAGTGGTCCCCGTTCTTTCGCCGGTTCTTCACCAGTGC
Source organism: Betaproteobacteria bacterium HGW-Betaproteobacteria-9 (assembly GCA_002842215.1). Classification (GTDB taxonomy): domain Bacteria; phylum Pseudomonadota; class Gammaproteobacteria; order Burkholderiales; family Burkholderiaceae_C; genus Hydrogenophaga. The sequence continues at coordinate 23,991 of PHCC01000037.1, forward strand.
TGACCAGGTGGAACCGCCCTGAAGCGTCGCCCACATGTCGCGAAAAGCCTCGGGCGGCATGTCGGGATGACGCACGATGTTGTGCGTCTGGCCGATGAGTTCTTCTTTGGCGTAGCCGCTCACCGCGATGAAGGCTGGATTGCAGTATGTGATGCGACTCTGCAGATCGGTGGTGGACACGAGCGTTGCACCATCGGGAATCGCAAACTCTCTCTGGGTCACAGGCTGGTTCAAGCGCATAGAAGCTCCTTTTCAACTTGAGCCATCCCGTATGGCTGGCTGTACTTCTAGCTGTATCGACAACAAGCGGGAAGTCTTTATGAGCAGGCAGGCGACCGAGGTGTTCGGTCAGTTCGGCGTCCAGCGCCTTCTCCACCAGCAGTTTGGTCAGCTGCTTGAGCAGGCCGTTCTCGCCAATCAGGTCTTCAGGCTTCTTGTAGTCGGCCAGCAGGCTGGCCAGCAGTTCTTGCGGTACTTCGTGCTTCTTGGTTGTCATTGTGTTTGCGGACAAGCAGGCTCTCGCCTGCGGTGGATTGTCCGTTTACACAAAATTCTGCACACCCTCTAGACTCAGGCTTTCTTCGATGATGCGGCGGATGGGTTGCATGGTCCGGACAGGGGCCTCTTTGCGGCTGAAACTCAGGATCTGGTTGACCAGCGCCTTCGCACGGGCCGCAGATTTCTGAATGTGGGACAGTCCTTGCAAGGCCCCGGCAGAATCTTGGTTCCTGACATCTTCGATGACCATCTGGGTGTTGCCGATGATGGCGGCGAGCACGTTGTTGAAGTCGTGGGCAATGCCGCTGGCCAAAGTCCCGATGGACTCCATCTTCTGCGCTTGGTTGAGCTCCGCTTCCGCCTTTCTCCTTCGCTCATCGATTTGATGTTTTTCGGTGACGTCGGTGGCCAGACCGTCCCAAACCACCGTACAGTCTGCCAATCGCCTGGGTGCTGCAACAAAGTGCATTCTGCGCTCGCGCCCATCCGGACAAGCCATGCGAACCGTCGCATCGAACTTCATCATCGCCTCAAGCGATCTGCGCTCGGTAGCGCGATAGAGTCCCCGATCCTGCTGGACGATCAGGCGCTTCCACAATGTCGGGTCCCTGTACAGATCTTCTGCCTTGATGCCATTGATGCGCTCAATGGATTCGGAGACTTGGGTGAAGCGGATGCGCCCACCTGGCTGGCGCAGAACCTGGAAGATGACCGAATTGTGCAGATTGGCCCCGAGCGTTTTCATCACCTCTCGAAACTCGCGGTTTTCTCTCTCTGAAGCTTTGAGTGCCTCAAAAGGTGCCGTCATGTTCGAAATGAATATGGCCCGAAATAGCAGCGCATACGCTGCGATCTTGAAAGCGTGACCACCCAGGTTCTGGATGTCGGAAATCGCCTGGTAGGACGTGAAGGCCAGACTCCCAAGGCCCATGAAAAGGCTTGACAGTGACATCAAGGAAAGCACACGGGAGCCTTGCCGCTGAGCTTGTACTTGGAGCACGACGGCCAACATCATGTTCAGGGCAAAGAGGATGAGCTCGTACCCGATCTTGAACTGAGTCAACCCAACGCCTGCGATGTAGGTCTGGGGAAACCTGTCCAGAAACAGCGTGCCGAAAACCACGATGGCGGCGGAAAGAGAAATCCCAAAACCCAGGCTGAGCCAGCGCGACATCCGAGGAAAGATGGATATCGTGACCAAGGTGACCGTGATCACCTCCGCGCTGCGCCCAATAAGCCAGTAAAAAAGAGTGCTGGAGAGTCCACTGGGGGACAAAAAGTCCTGCATACCTGGATAGGACAGCACATGAAACACATCACAAACCACGACGACGATGAAGCCGACGATGAAGATCTGCGAATGACGACCAGTGTCGTTGTTGAAGGTGTGCCATGAAGAAGTCACCACCATCGAAGCGACCGTGATCGCGAAGAGCTCCAGCAAGATGTGCACTGCCATCATCCGGGGATGGGCCCAGGCTGAGATGAAGTTCTGTTCAGCATTCAACAGATACAGTGTGAACAAGCCGGCCAACGCACAGACCAGAAGGTACTTTCGGCGGTCGTTGATAGCCATGACACCCCAGAGTGAGAATGGTGAAAGAGAAACAGGGCTCAAGGGCCGCTGAACACTAGGGCTCAGGGGCCGCTCCGACCCCAGTGCGGGAGGACTTCGGAGACTGACGGGCCACTCATATAACAAACAAATCGACAACCCGAGCAAATACTTTACCGTGTAAGCTTTTGCGCCAGAAAATTCAATCCCTGGTTGGGAAGGTTTTACAGACTTGGTGCTGTCTGGCCAGCCCGAAGGGGCACAAGAAGAAGCAACGAAGACGTCGATATTTTCAGGGGGAAAAGATCGCCTGCGCGCTGCGGCTGGCAGTGTTGGGGTCGCCGGTGGATGTGTACTGCCAGATCGACGTGTCTGATCTCGTATCTTTCAATTGCAGCCATTCGGCACGCAATTGTCGCAGAGTGGGGCGTGCCCCGAGAAGGCAGGCAAAATCTCTCAAGGATCCTGGTTAGACACCACCTTTTGTTCGCTACCCACTGGGGGTAGCCACGACCAAAGTGAAGGACTACCACAGATGCCTCTCAACACACCACCAAAGGCATGCAATTGCTGCCGCCGCGACCTCGCCCCTGACGGGGACATCTTTGAAGCCCAGGAGGCCATTCAGATCAGCTTCCTGACCGGTTATGCCTCTGTCTTCGGAGACTGCAACCACGTATACGGTTTGTTCTGCCAGCACTGCCTGCATGAGCTGCTGGGCCCGTACCTTCGAACCGAACCGCTCCAAGACGATCAGACACAGGCCAACACGCCTTGAACAGATCTCGTGTTCACCATTCTTTTCTGTTGAGCGCTGCACTTGAAGGAATGTGATGCCAGACGTCAGTCTGCCTGACAAGGCAGACTGGACCTTGCCTGCACACAGGGAGCCCGGTTCGGTCTATTTTTCTACCCAACCCTGATCGATCAGGTCCTCGATTTGCAGGGCCTCCAGTTGTCTGAGGATCTGGCACCGGATACCTGGCCAGCGCTCCACGAGATCCTTCAGACTCATTTGTTCCTCGGCGCCGTCCTCGGATTCAACAACCGCGGCAAGCACCACTTTGGGCCGGCTCGATCTTGGGATGTAGTCAACACCGTGCTCATCGGGTCTTGGTGCCGGGTTCGCCCAGATTTGGCACGTCACAGCCATTCCGACATCCAGGATGAGCGTCGAACCGATGCGCCCACCCAGTTCGTTCATCGACTGCGGCCGGCTGAAGCTGCCGTAATAGGCTCCCGTGGTGTGCAGATCGTTGTGCCCCATCGCACTGGAAACCTTCAGCATGGCGTCCTCAATCCGGCCTCTGGGCAACTGCTTTTCATTGCCTCCCAAAGTCGGTGGTACAACGCCTTCGAGCAACAGGGTGAGCTCAGCGTATTCGGCACGCGCACCATGCCCCGTGACGCCCAGTTCGGCCTTGGTGAGACCCAAGCGCTTCATGAGGTAGTAGTAGCGGTTCTCGGCGGCTTTGAGACTCAGTTCGGGCCATGCCAAAGACTCCATCTTCTTGCATGCCTGCTTCGCCATTTCAAGCGCAGCCCGCTGCGACTGGCCGAACTCCCCACTTTCAATGGGGATTTGGCGGTACTTCCCGTTTTTTCCCACGTTGTCGGTGATCTCCAGATAGGTCGTTTTGTCTGCCCTCCAGGGCTTGATCAGCAGCATTTCCTTTTTGCGCAGGCCAAATGTCAGGCCCAGGGCGAGCATGGCCGCGTGCCGGAAATCCTCTGCCATCGCCGCGCGAATGATCCGGCCGGCGTCCAGGCCGTTGCCTGTCCAGCTCTTGGTCTTCTCGGCGATCGTCTTGACCTTCACGGCCGCTGGGTCCACGTCGGGCAGAAACTGCGCGGCCCCATTGCCCCGGGCCACCATGTCGGGCTTGCCAATCCAGCCACAGAAGATGCGCACGCGGCTGAGCTGGTTCTGCATGGTTTTTTGAGAGAGGCCATCTCGCCACCAGTCCTGCACGACCGCCTCGATGTGCGTTCGCCGCAATTGACTCGCCCCCTCGATGATGAAGCCGAGCTTGTGCAGGCGCCTGCAAAACGCGGCCATCACCTCGTGGTTTTGACGGAACGTGCGCTCGCTGGCCACTTTCCCGTTCGTGCGCTCCCCACCGTACCGGTCGATGGTGTCGGCTACGCTGGTGAGCAGGTTTTTCAGAGAGCGGGTATCGGTGGAGAGGAATTTTGGGTGCATGTCTGAATGTTGCCTGCGTGTGCGCGGGAACAGCAGTCGAAAGCTCACCGCCAAGCGTCGTTTTCAAAGGCAAGACGCTTACGGAATCTGCTACATGGCGTTCCTCTACGCAGCCCCACTTCGATCTGAAGCAACTTGAATGCTGCCGAACACGAGACCACAATGTGTTTTCAGAATGTCACCGGATACTTGAAGAGGAATCACTCATGACCACCGCCGATCTGCGCCGAATCTGGAACGACAGCACCCGACTGTTCTTCGCGCCGCTCGTGGGTGCGGTGACGGGTGCTGTGAAGGAATTCCAGCGGGTGAATCGCGAGGTAGAACTCAACCGCCATCAAGCGATCAATCAGAAATCCGACTGACACCGAGGGTGCCCCGGCACCGGTCATGACCCGACAGCACCCCGCCAGCACGGTTTTCACAATCGGTCAGAGTGGACAAATTTGTCCGCTCGCCCAGAACCCTCAACCCTCCCACAGCCCATCCCAGAGGGCCAGCATGCGTGGTCCGCCGGGCAGTGCTCTGAGCACCTTGCGGTCCTCCACCCACTGCAGGTATACGGTTAGCCATCTCGACGGACTGCTCGTCTAAGGTCAGCCTGCTGGCGCGACCTCATACTCACACTGTCGACCAGGAGCAACCAATCATCAGTCGCAGAAACGGAGGTTAAACGTAAAGCTTCACGGACTGCCGGACCAGCATGCGAAGCGCTGCTGAGCGAACGTCGGCCTATTGGGGGAGCGCGCCTTTGAGACGGCAGCATCTGCTGACCACCGAACAGGGAATGACGGATTTGCGACGTTGCACCTGATGTCCGCTGCGGGCGAATGGCCGCGACACGGCACGGGGCGCAAGGTGCACGTAGAGACCGCCTGCGGTGCGTCGGGACGGTCAGGGATGCCGCTTCCACGCGTGCCGCCGAAGCGATGTAGATGGCAGTTCGTTGAAGCGTTGCCGGAACAGTTTCGCAAAGTACCCCAGGTTGGAGAAGCCCCAGTCCGCAGCGATCGATTGGACGGTGGCGCAGGGCCGGGCCAGCAGCAACTCCGCTCGAACACCCTGCAGGCGTTGTTCCCGCAGCGCTTCCATGGGCGTGCAGCCCCTGTACTCTCGAAAGGCTTGACCGAGCGAACGCACACTCACCCCCGCCACCGCGGCCAGTTCGCTCAGCGTGGGCGCATGTCGCGCGTTTTCGCGGATGTGCCGCTCCGCGGCCACGACGTGGCGCGGTGCCAGCCGATATTCGCTTTGTGCTGCGGGTTGGTCCAGGTGCGTGCGCCACTGTGTGAGCAGGTGCACGCCGATCATTTCCTCCAGGTGCTTGCCCAGCGGACCGGCCTGCACCGCTTCGGGCATGTGTGTGATGCACTGGCACACATAGCTCAGCAGTCCGATCCAGGGTGAGCCCGAACCGCCCAAGCGGAAGGTGCGCAGCCACAGGCACTCATCGGCCGGCTCGCCAAACCAGCGCTCGTACAGTTGGGCCAGCGCGTCGTGCTCAAAGGTCAGGTTCACCTGCAAATGGTTGTGATCGAAATCCACCCAGTAGTGGGTGCGCGAGTTGTCCACCACGAAGGCATCGCCCACACCGGTATCGCTGAATGTTCGCGCCTCACTCCAGTGCCGGGCCGATCCGCGCAGCGTGGTCAGCACCATTCCGGTACCGGCTTCGGGTGAGAAATCCTTGATGTTCACCGGGATGCCGTACTTGAAACGGCTCAGTGTGAAGTGCCCGATCCGCGTTGCGTCGAGCACCGAATCCGGTCTCCTGGCCTTGCCGATGGGCATGACGTCGTACGGCATGTACACCTTGTCCGACCACTGGCGAATATCGTCCCACTCGCTGGAGGCCACCAGCCGGTGGTTCGTGCTCGGGCGCCCACTGGCGTCGTGGACCAGCACATTGCGGATGGCTTCCATGGGTTTGTCTCCATCGCCGATGTCATTGCACGCCGGGCAACCCGGCCCGGCGTGGCCTCAGATCAGCTCAGCGATGATGGTAGACCGCTGTCTCGAATTCCACAAACCCTGGGTAGGACGCCGCGTCCTGGAACGGCAGTATCTGAGTACCCCAATAGCCGCCGATGCCGTTTTTGCGATCAATCCAGTAAAAGCAGTTGGCCAGGCCCGCCCACATCAGCGAGCCGGCTGGCCGCCCGCTTGGCGTGTCTTCACGGTTGGTCATGAAGGTGTACCCCCAACCCTTGCCAGTGCCCGGGAAGAACTCACCCGTGTTGCTGAGCGAGGGGACGGAGGTCGTCCAGCCGCCAGCCGACAACCCCATGTCGGCCAGTCCGTCCTTGCACATCGCGGCGACCGTCTCGGCCTTGAGAACACGGCCGTTCGGTCCAGCCCCATCGTTGAGCATCATGCGGATGAACTTCATGTATTCGCCCACCGTACCATACAGGCCATGCCCGCCGCAGTCCATCTCGGGCGGCTGCGGCAAGGCCAGATCGGGCAGCGGTGTGAGCTTGCCGTCGATCGCGCGGTCGTGGATGGTCGCGCGGCGCTGCGCCATGGACTCGCTCATGGTGAAGGCCATGTCCTTCATGTCCAGCGGTTCGAACACCCGCTGACGCATCACATCGCCCAAGCGCTTGCCGCGGAGGTTCTCGATGATCAATCCAACCCAGTCCATGTTCACGCCGTAGGTCCATGCGGCGCCGGGGTCGTGCAGCAGCACCGTGCGAATCGACGCGTGCGTGCACGACACCACAGTGGGGATGCCTTTGGCGGCTCGGAACTTCAGGTCGTCGTTGCTGAAGAACTCGTAACAGAGGCCGGACGTGTGCAGCATCAGGTCGTTGATGGTGATGCGCCGCTTGGGCGGACGCGTTCTGGGCTGGCCCGCGTCATCAAAACCGTCCAGCACCTGCAGTTCATCGATCTCCGGCACGTACGCTCCAGCAGGGTCGCTCAGGCTCACCTTGCCCTCTTCCACCAGTTGCATCAGGCACACGCCGGCCAAGGCCTTGGTGGTGGAAAAGAGGGCGAGCACCGAATCGGTGGTCATGGCGCCATCCTTGCCCAGCTCGCGCGAGCCGGCGGCGCCTTCATAAAAATTCCCTTGCCGGTTGGTCGCCATGGCCACCACGCCTGGGGATCCACCGTGGCGTTCCACGTTCTGCTTGAGCACCGCGTCCAGCGCGGTCTTCAATTGGGTCGTCGTCATTCTTTGTCTCCATTGCGCGGTTGTATGGATAAACCACAGTGGTCCGCAGCTCACCAGTCTGTGGGCCTGATGGAGTCTAGGATTTGGCGACCCGAATCCCTGTTCGGATCTGGCAGCCGAGTATCTGAGTCTGGCAATTTGCGGCGAGATGGGAAGCTCCGATCTCCAGGCTGTCGATGCACCTCCGCATCGCGTGCGAAATCAGGGGGTAATCTGCAGCAACGAGGCCAACACCTGCCTGATTCCGTCCACCGGCAGCCCAAAAATCCTCGGGCGCGAGGAGTCGTTCTTGAAGCACGGTCAGGCTGGCCTGTGTTGAGAGGCCGGTGACGGAGGAATACATGAACTACCTCGTAGTCCAAGTTTTTAGCCGCATCCCCAGTGGCTCAGTTTTCGGTCGGCGCCAACAATCGTGACGGCTTCGTGGGCCCAGGCGGCGGCGGCACACGCCCGCGGGGAATTGCACCAGAGCGTCTGGGCCGACCTGCAGGACACCGGCCAGTTGCCGCACCTGGCCGTGCGCGTGTTCGACGGGCAACTCTGCATCCTGCAGCGCTTCCTCTACGGGGCACGGCCCTATCCCGAGGTCATTGCCTTTGCAGAAGGGCTAGCCGCCGAAGCCGTCCGGATTGGCGCCGCGCGTGGGCATGCTTTTGGCATCACGTTGCGCGGCGAGGCCGAGCTGCTGGCCGGCGATCTGTCCGCGGCCGAGGAGCATCTGACGCTGGGTGTGCGCCTGCACCATGCCATCGGTGGCGCGACCGGCGAGGCGTTTTCGATGCAGCGGCTGGCCGAGGTCGCGATGTACCGCGGGCAGCTCGACGACGCCCGTGCCCTGATCGATGAGGCGCTGGACCTGGCGCGGCAGACCGACATCGGCTTTCACCTGCTGGACCGGATCTACGGAACGCGCATCCGCCTGGCCCGCAACCCGACCGCCGCGCTGCACGCGCTGGAGGATGCCCGCGAGGCCGTGCGCGGCCCGCTGGAGACCTGCCCGGGTTGCCGAATCACGTTTGCCGTGCCGGCGGCGATCGCCGCGGCGCGGGCGAAGCGTCTCGATCTGGCCGAGGCGTACAAAGGCCAGAGCGCCTATCTGGCGGACGTGGTGATGCGCTTGCCGGCCTGGCATGCGGCGCACGACGAAGTGCTCGGTCACATGGCTGTGGCTCGCGGCGAGGGCGCGCACGTGGCTGCCTCGCGCTTTGCGGAGGCGGCTGCGCGCTTCCGAGGCGCCGGCCACCCGATCGATGCGCTGCGCTGCGAGCGGCTCGCGGTGGCTTCCGAGTCGGGCGAAGCGGGGGGGTTTGGTGCAACTTGAGTGTTTGGCGGTTTTGCTGGCGCTGTGTTGCAGGCTTTGATCCGCGCCCCATCATTGCTGGCGCTTCGGGGCTTATGCATCCGGCGCCCGCAACGAACAGCGGCTTGTGAATGACACCCCCAACGTCTTTGAAAGTTCCATCCCGACCTCAAGCAGCCCGAGAGGTCTGACCACCAACAGCCGCAGTGCAGCGACTGCGGCCGGTAGGTGCTACCAGGCGTGCTCACGCTCACTGGCACGAAGCGGCTGTTGGGCACGGCGACCGGCGCTCGCCCGAATGGCGGCTGTTCGAGGTACTGCGGTCATAGGGCCTCCGCCATCCAACTGGCGCCGCGCCACAGACAGCTTCCCCGCCACCTGGATGGGAGGGTACCGACCCTCTGCGACTGGTCGAAGTCCCAGTGGAAACGACCGGATTCCAATCGCGGTAAACCAACGCCCCATATCTGTGCGTCATGCGCATCAGCAGAAGGCGAGCAGTTTGATCGGGCAGATCCTTGCACCGCCAACCTGCGAATCACCCCCAGCTACACCACAGCCAGCCTGGCCGTGATCGGAGAACGCCGAATGACAAACTTCTCCAGCTCAGCGATGCAGAAGACCATCAGGCCCGCTCCCAGGACCTTCAGCCATTCCGTCAGATGGAGATCGGTCGATCCGAAGATGCCCTGCATCACCGGAAGGTGTGTGAAAGCCAGCTGCAGCGGCACGCAGGCTGCGATGGCTAGGAGCGCAACGCGGTTCCCGGTGAGTCCTTCGCGATTCAGCACACTCGCCAGAACGTGGCGACTGTTGAGCAGATAGAACATCTCGGCGACCACGATGGCGTTGACTGCCATGGTGCGGGCGGTCTCCAGGCTGCTCCCATGGGACAGCTCCCAGAGGAACAGGCCGAGCGCACCGCTCATCATGAGGACCGACACCAGCACCACACGCCAGACGAAGAAACCCGACAACAGGGGTTGACTTGGCGGCCTGGGCCGCCGCTGCATGATGCCGTCCTCAGCGGGCTCGAAAGCCAGGGCCAGACCGAGGGTGCTGGAGGTGACCATGTTGATCCACAGGATCTGCGCGGGCGTCAGTGGCAGGGTGAGCTCGAACATGATCGCCGCGATCACGACCAACGCTTCGCCGCCGTTGGTGGGCAACATGAAGAGAATGAACTTCTTCAGGTTGTCGTACACCGCACGCCCTTCACGCACGGCCGCAGCAATGGTGGCGAAGTTGTCGTTGGCCAGCACCACGTCCGATGCCTCCTTGGCGGCATCGGTTCCCTTGTTGCCCATGGCCACGCCCACATCGGCGCGCTTGAGCGCCGGCGCGTCGTTGACCCCGTCGCCGGTCATCGCGACGACCTGACCATCCTCCTGCAGCGCTTGCACCAGCCGCAGCTTGTGTTCCGGGCTGGCGCGAGCAAACACATCCACCTCCATGGCCACGCGTCGCAAAGCCGCATCGTCCATCAGGGCCACCTCTGCGCCCGTGATCGCGGGTTTTCCGACGCCAATGCCCAGCTGGGCACCGATGGCGCGCGCGGTCTCGACGTGGTCTCCGGTGATCATCTTCACGCGGATACCAGCCCTTTGGCATTCCTGGACGGCGCGAATGGCTTCCTCGCGCGGCGGGTCCACGATGCCGACCAGGCCCAGCATCGTGAAACCGTGTTCCACGTCGGAGAAGCCGAGTTGCGCACCGGCCGGCTCGGCGCGTTTGCAGGCCAGCCCCAGGAGGCGCAGGCCTCTGGCCGCCGTGTCGTTGGCCATGCGGCGCCAGGTGTCCACCTCGATCGGACGGTCACCTGCGTCGGTGCATTCGAAGGCGCAGATGTCGAGCAGGCGCTCCGGAGCGCCCTTCACGAAGATCCACGACTGGCCGTCGGCATCGCGATTCCAGGTCGCCATGAAGCGGTGTTGCGATTCGAAGGGGATGGAGTCCAGCCGTGGCCACTCGGCGCTGCCAATGTGCTGGGTGAAGCCGGACTTCTGCCCGACCACGAGCAAGGCACCTTCGGTCGGATCGCCCACCACTTGCCACACGCCATTGTCGTCACGCAGTTGGGCGTCATTGCAGATCACGCCTGCACGCAGGGCCAACGACAACGAGGGGTGGCGGTTGGCATCCACCACATGGGCACCGATGTTGAAGTCACCCACCGGTTCATAACCCACGCCGGACACGTTCACGTCCAGCTCCGCGCACACCACGCGTTGCACCGTCATTTCGTTGCGTGTGAGGGTGCCGGTCTTATCCGAGCAGATGACGGTGACCGAACCCAGGGTCTCCACCGCCGGCAGCCGCCGCACGATGGCATGGCGCCGTGCCATGCGCTGCACGCCCAGCGCCAGCGTCACCGTCATGATGGCCGGCAGGCCCTCGGGGATGGCCGAGGCCGCCAGCGCCACGACCATCAAGAACATTTCGGCGGGAGCGTGCTCCCGCCACAGCACGCCGAGCACGAAGGTCGCCGCCGCCAGCGCGAGGATGGCCAGTGCAAGGATGCGACCGAAACGGTCGATCTGGCGCAGCAGCGGCGTGCTGATGTTGCGGATACCGGCCAGCATGCGGTTGATCTGGCCCAGCTCGGTGCGGCTGCCTGTGGCCACGACGATGCCCGTGGCCTGTCCATAGACGACCAGCGTGCCGGAGTAGGCCATGCCAGCGCGGTCGCCGAGCGGGGCATCGGCCGCGACGGCCCGCGTGTCTTTGTCGACCGGCAGCGATTCGCCTGTGAGTGCGGCTTCTTCCACCCGCAAATCGCGCACCTCGACAAGCCGCAGATCCGCTGGCACGCGGTCGCCCGAGGCCAGCAGCACCCTGTCGCCCGGCACGAGGTCGGCGGCGTCGATGTCGAGCCTCCGGCCGTCGCGCAGCACGGTTGCGTGGGGCGACAGCATCGAGCGGATGGCTTCCAGCGCCGCTTCGGCCTTGCCTTCCTGTATGAAGCCGATGATGGCGTTGACCACCACCGCAGCCAACAGAACGCCAGTGTCGACCCAGTGGCCGAGCGCCGCCGTGATGGCTGCCGCGCCCATCATCACGTACAGCAGGATGTTGTGGAACTGCATGACCAGGCGCAGCAACGGGCCCCGACGCTGCGGTGGTGCAAGCCGGTTCGGACCGTGCAACGCCCGCCGCTGTCGCACCTCGGCGTCGTTTAGCCCGGTGGGGCCGGACAACAGCCCCCTTTGCACGTCCTCGGCGCACAAGGCGTGCCACGCATCGGTTGCCGATGACGGCGCGGTGGGCGAGGGGGGAGTATGTGATGACATGGGCGAACGAAGACCTCCTCTGAACAATCATAATGGTCATCGCCGCGCTTCATGCCCAAACCCGACGGCTGTGCCGGAGGTGGTGCAAGGCGCACATCACGCCACAACAAGCGGGCATCGGGTGGATGTTTCGCCGGGTCTAGACGTGTCGCGAGCGCAGCGCCCAGGGTCTGGCTTCGATGCGGTCCGTGCCGTGGCAACATGACCGACATGGCGCAGTTGACAGACACCCTGGAACCCGTTGGCGCATCGCCAGTGCCCATGTGGGAACCATGAACCGATCACCTTCTGGAGCCCCCTCATGAGTCCTCTGTCCTCCATCCTCGTCGCGACCGATTTCTCCGCCCCTTCGCGACATGCGGCGCAACGGGCCGCCATGCTGGCGCGGTCCAGCGCTGCCTCGCTCACGCTGATGCACACCCTGGGCGGTTCTGCACTCGACGATCTGCGCCGGTGGGTCTCCGACGACAGCCAGGCCACCAGCCTGATCCAGGCCGGCGCTTCGCAGCGCCTGCAGGAACTGGCGGACGAGCTGGGGAGGACCACGGGCATCCATGTGCAGACCCATCTGACCACCGGACATCCTGTCGATCAGGTCATCAAGCACGCGGACGCGGTCGATGCGGGTCTGCTGGTGACCGGAACCCGTGGTGCGGGGTTCTTTCGCGGCATCGTGATCGGATCGACCGCGGAGCGCATCGCGAAGCGCTCTTCGCACCCGGTGCTGATGGTGCGTCAGTTGCCCCATGAACCGTATCGGCGAATCCTGGTGCCGGTCGACTTTTCCGAGGGCAGTCGCCACGCCATCGACCTGGCGCGACAGATCGCGCCCCAGGCCTCGCTGGTCCTGATGCACGCCGTCGAACTGCCCTACGAAGGGCAGATGCGCCGGGCTGGTCTGGCTGAACACGTCGTGATGCGGTATCTGGACGCGGCGCGACGCGAGGCGCAGGAGCGGCTCCGGGAACTCGTCACCGACGCGGGACTGGACCTGGCCCGGGTGCGCATGAGCACGCCCAGCGGTGCGGATCCCTGGATGTTGATCGTGCAGGAGGAGCAAGAGACGGACTGCGATCTCGTGGTGATTGGCCGCCAGGGCCGGAATGCCGTTGACGAGTTCTTCCTGGGCAGCACCACGCGCATGGTCATTGCGGAAGGTGCAGCCGACGTGCTGATCGGCAGCCGGAAATCCGGCTGAACGCTGCCGCCCGCGCGCGCTTGCGCGTGATCCGAAAGTAGACTCCCCGCCATGTCACTGCTCCTGCTGCTGTCCCTGCCATTCATCGGAAGCCTGGTCGCTGCGCTGTTGCCCACCAGTGCGCGCAACATCGGATCGCTCTGGGCCGCGGCCGTCGCTCTGGTGATTTCCGTGCAGGTGGCCTGGCTGTACCCTGACGTGAGCGCCGGCACCGTGGTGACGGAGCGCCTGACCTGGCTCCCCAGCCTGGGCATCGATGTCGTCGTCCGCCTGGACGGCTTCGCGTGGATGTTCGCGATGCTGGTCAGCGGCATGGGCCTGCTGGTCATCGTCTACGCGCGCTACTACCTGTCGAGCGATGACCCGGCCGCGCGTTTCTATTCGCTGCTGCTGGGCTTCATGGGCGCCATGCTCGGTGTCGTCGTCTCGGGCAACCTGGTGCAGCTGGTCGTGTTCTGGGAGCTGACCAGTGTGTTCTCGTTCCTGCTGATCGGCTACTGGACCCACCGCAAGGACGCCCGCCGCGGTGCCCGCATGGCCTTCACCGTCACCGCCACGGGCGGGCTGGCGTTGCTGGCCGGTGTGCTGGTGCTGGGGCACATCGTCGGCAGCCACGAGCTCGACGTGGTGCTGCAGGCCGGCGACCTCGTGCGTGCCCATCCGCTGTACCCGTTGGCGCTCGGTCTGGTGCTGCTGGGCGCGCTGACCAAAAGCGCGCAGTTCCCGTTTCACTTCTGGCTGCCGCACGCGATGGCCGCGCCCACACCGGTCTCGGCCTACCTGCACTCGGCCACGATGGTCAAGGCCGGCGTCTTCCTGCTGGCACGCTTGTGGCCCGTGCTCTCCGGCACCGACGAATGGTTCTGGATCGTGGGCGGCGCGGGCCTGGTCACGCTGCTGCTGGGCAGCTACGTGGCCATGTTCCAGAACGACCTGAAGGGCCTGCTGGCGTACTCGACGATCAGCCACCTGGGCCTGATCACGCTGCTGCTGGGGCTGAACAGCCCGCTGGCCGCGGTGGCCGCGGTGTTCCACATGATGAACCACGCTACCTTCAAGGCCTCGCTGTTCATGTCGGTGGGCATCATCGACCACGAGAGCGGCACGCGCGACATGCGCCGCCTCCAGGGTCTGTCGCGTAGCATGCCCGTCACCGGCACGCTGGCCATCGTGGCCTGCGCGGCCATGGCCGGCGTGCCGCTGCTCAACGGTTTCCTGTCCAAGGAAATGTTCTTTGCCGAAACCGTGTTCGTGAGTGCCAGCCCGCTCATCGAGCACGGCCTGCCGGCACTGGCCACCCTGGCCGGCGTGTTCGCGGTGGTGTATTCGCTGCGCTTCGCACACGGCGTGTTTTTCGGCCCGGCACCGCGCGACCTGCCGCGCAAGCCGCACGAGCCGGCGCACTGGATGCGCGTGCCGGTGGAGTTGCTCGTGCTGGCCTGCGTGGTCGTCGGCACGCTGCCGGCCTGGTCCATCGGCCCGGTGCTGGCACTGGCCGCCCAACCGGTGGTCGGCGGCACGCTGCCCGCCTACAGCCTCGCGGTCTGGCACGGCTTCAACACCCCGCTGCTGATGAGCCTGGTGGCCACCGTCGGCGGTCTGCTCGTGTACCTGCGGTTCGCCAGCCGCCTCCGGCAGCGCCGCCAGCGAGGGGCACCGCTGCTGCAGCGGCTGGACGGCAAACGCCTGTTCGAGAACGGGCTGGCCCGCGCCTCGGATGCGGCAAGGCACCTGACCTGCTGGCTCGGCACCCGCCATCTGCAACCGCAACTGTTTGCCATGTTGCTGATCGCCGGCCTCGCCGGTCTGGGCTCGGCGCTGATCGTGCCGCTGACCTGGGGTGACCGCGCGCGCGTGCCGGCCACCCCCGAGTTCGTGCTGCTGTGGCTGATCGCGGGTGCCTGCGCGATCGGTGCGGCCAACCAGGCCAAGTTCCACCGGCTGGCAGCGCTGACCATGCTCAGCGTCGTCGGCCTCGCGATGTGCATCACGTTTGCGTGGTTCTCCGCGCCGGACCTCGCGCTCACGCAGCTGGCCGTCGAGGTCGTCACGCTCGTGCTGTTCCTGCTCGGCCTGCGCTGGCTGCCCAAGCGACGGGATGTGGACGACCCGCGCACGGCCTCGCGCGCCTGGTGGCGCCGTCGCCGCGATCTGGTGCTCGCGGGGCTGATCGGCGTCGGCCTGTCGGCGCTGTCGTATGCGCTGCTGACACGCCAGGCGCCGCAGTCGATCTCGCCCTTCTTCATTGAGAAGGCGCTGCCCGAAGGCGGGGGCACGAACGTGGTCAACGTGATGCTGGTCGACTTCCGGGCCTTCGACACGCTGGGCGAGATCACCGTGCTGGGCATCGTCGGCCTGACGGTTTTCGCGCTGCTGCGGCGCTTCCGCCCGGCGCGCGAGACGGTCGAACCGACCGAGCAGCAACAGGTGCACGTGGACGCCGCGGGCATCGACCTGATCGATCGCGACGGGGACGGCGACCATCACCTGCCGCCCTACCTGGAGGTGCCGGCGGTGCTGGTGCGGCTGCTGCTGCCGGTGGCCGGGCTGTTCGCCTTCCACCTGTTCATGCGCGGCCACAACGAACCCGGCGGCGGATTCGTCGCCGGCCTGGTGGTGGCGATCGCCTTCATCGCGCAGTACATGGTCAGCGGCACGCGCTGGGTCGAAGCGCGGATGCACCTGCTGCCCACGCGCTGGATCGCTGCCGGCCTGCTGATCGCGCTGGTCACCGGGCTGGGCTCCCTGGCGCTCGGGCACCCCTTCCTGACCACCCACACCGCGCACCTGACCTGGCCGCTGGTCGGCGAGGTGCACCTGCCCACGGCAGCCCTTTTCGATCTTGGCGTGTTCGCGGTCGTCGTGGGTTCGACCCTGCTGCTGCTGACCGCCATCGCCCACCAGTCGCTGCGCGCGCGCCGCCGCAAGGGCATGGCCGTGGATGAACGAAAGGACACCGGATGGAAGCCGTGATTTCGATCGCGATCGGCGTGATGGCCAGTGCGGGCGTGTGGTTGATCTTGCGGCCCCGGACCTTCCAGGTGCTGATCGGCCTGACGCTGCTGTCCTATGCGGTCAATCTGTTCATCTTCAGTGTCGGCAGCCTGGCCGTCGACCGCGAACCCATCGTCCGGCCGGGTGTGGTGGCCGACCTCGTCAACTACAGCGATCCGCTGCCGCAGTCGCTGGTGCTGACGGCCATCGTCATCGGTTTCGCCACGACGGCGCTGTTCCTTGTCGTGCTGCTCGCGTTGCGCGGCCTGTCCGGTGGCGACCATGTGGACGGCCAGGAGGAGCGCCTGTGACCGCGGACTTCAACCACCTGCTCGTCACGCCCATCCTGCTGCCGCTGGCCACGGCGGCGCTGATGCTCCTGCTGGGCGAGGGCCGGCGCGGCCTGAAAGCGGTGGTCAACGTGCTGTCCACCACCCTTGGGCTGGCGATCGCCGTGAGCCTGCTGCTGGGGGTGGCCCGGCACGGTGCGCCGGCGGCCTTCGGCGTCTACCTGCCGGGCAACTGGTCCGTGCCCTTCGGCATCGTGCTGGTCGCCGACCGGCTGTCGGCCCTGATGGTGGTGCTGACCGGTGGCGTGGGTCTGGCCTCGCTGCTGTACGCACTGGCGCGCTGGCAACACGCCGGGGCGTACTTCCATGTGCTGTTCCAGCTGCAGCTGATGGGGCTGTACGGTGCCTTCCTGACGGCCGACCTGTTCAACCTCTTCGTTTTCTTCGAGGTGCTGCTGGCGGCCAGCTATGGCCTGTTGCTGCATGGCGGGGGCGGCGAACGCGTGCGCGCCGGCCTGCACTACATCACGATCAACCTGGTGGCCTCGCTGCTGTTCCTGATCGGCGTGGCGGTGCTCTACGGTGTCACCGGCACGCTGAACATGGCGGACATCGCGCAGAAGCTGCCGGCGGTGCCGGCCAGCGACCGCGGCCTGCTGCATGCCGGGGCGGCCATCCTGGCCATTGCCTTCCTCGCCAAGGCCGGGCTGTGGCCGCTGAACTTCTGGCTGCCACCGGCGTATGCCGCGGCCAGTGCGCCGGCCGCGGCCGTGTTCGCCATCCTGACGAAGGTCGGCGTGTACGCCGTGCTGCGCCTGTGGACGCTGTGTTTTCCCGCCGGTGCCGGCGCCTCGGCGGGCTTCGGCGGCGACGTCCTGGTGTGGGGCGGGCTTGTCACGCTGGCCTATGGTGCCGTCGGCATGCTGGCCTCGCAGCAACTGGCGCGCCTGGCCGCCTACAGCGTCATCGCTTCGTCGGGCACGCTGGTGGCGACGATCGGTTTCGACGCCCCGATGCTCAGTGGCGGCGCGCTGTTCTATCTGGCCAGTTCCACGCTGGCGGGCTGCGCGATGTTCCTGCTCGTGGAACTGCTGGAGCGCTCGCGCCAGGTCGAGGTCGGCCCGCAGCAGGTCGACGACGGCAACTACGCGCTGCCGGCCTTTTTCGACGCCGAGCCGCCACCGGGCACCAACCTCGACGACGATGAAGAGGCGCTCATCGGTCGCGCGATCCCGGCGGCGCTGGCCTTTCTCGGTCTCACCTTCACGGTCTGCGCGCTGGTGACGGCCGGATTGCCGCCACTGTCCGGGTTTGTGGCCAAGCTGGCCATGCTCACTGCGCTGCTCGGCTTGCAAACGCCGGCGGCCTGGACGCTGTTCGTGCTGCTGATCCTCTCGGGGCTGTTTGGCGCGATGTCGCTGATGCGGGTGGGCATGCGCCACTTCTGGACCACGCAGGACCGCCCGCCACCGCGCCTGCGCGTGATCGAGACCTTGCCGATCGCGGGTCTGCTGGCCGCTTCGCTGGCGATGGTGCTGCAGGCCGAAGCCGGGCTCGCCTACACCCGCGCCGCCGCCGAGGCGCTGCATGCGCCCGCCCTCTACATCGACGCGGTGATGGGTGCGCAGCCGGTGCCGCGCGTGACGGGAGATGCACCATGAAGCGCCTGCTGCCATCGCCCTGGTTGTCGCTGGGCCTGTTCGGCGGCTGGCTGCTGCTGACCCGCAGCTTCAGCGTCGGCCAGGTGCTGCTGGGCGTCGTGGTCGCGGTGGTGATGCCTCTGCTGATGGCGCCCCTGCGCCCGCGCCCGGGGCCCTTGCGGCGCTGGAGCGTGCTGCTGCGTCTGATCCTGCGCGTCGGCCGCGACGTGCTGCGGTCGGCGCTGCAGGTGGCTGCCGGCGTGGTGCGCGCGGGGGCGCATCAGCCGCGCGGGACGTTCGTGGTCGTGCCGCTGGATCTGCACGACGTGCACGGCCTGGCGGCGCTGGCGATGATCACGGCCGTCATCCCGGGCACGGTCTGGTCGGAGCTCGCACCCGACCGCAGCGCCCTGCTGATCCATGTGTTTGATCTCGACGACGGGGTGGCCTTCATCGCGCACTTCAAGTCCGACTACGAACAGCCGCTGAAGGAGATTTTCGAATGAGTCCCATGTTGTCGATCGCCATCACCACCACCCTGGTTCTTTACGCCGCCGCCATGGCCATCGGCGTGATGCGCCTGTTCGTCGGCCCCTCCGCGCAAGACCGCGTGCTGGCGATGGACTTCGTTTACGTGGTGGGCATGCTGGTCTTGCTGGTGCTGGCCATCCGTTACGAAAGCGAAATGTACTTCGAAGGCGCACTGGTGATGGTGCTGTTCGGCTTCGTCAGTTCGGTGGCCATGGCGAAGTTCCTGCTGCGTGGCGAGGTGATCTGAACATGCCAGCACTTGCCGATATGATGGTGGCCGCACTGCTCGTGTGCAGTGGCATCGTGGTGCTGGTGGCGGCGCTTGGCCTCTGGAGGCTGCCCGACTTTTTCCTGCGCATGCACGCGCCGGCCCTGGCTTCCACGCTGGGCGCATGGATCGTCACCCTGGCTTCCATCGTCCACTTCAGCACGCGCGGAGCCGGTCTCAGCCTGCACGTCTGGTTGATCATCATCGTGTTGTCGATCTCGGCACCGGTCACAACCATCGTGCTGGCCCGCGCCGCACTGTTCCGCCGTCGCCAGGCGGGCGATGACCTGCCTGCTCCCTTCCAGAAAGGCCGCTGAGCGCCCAGATTCTGGTGGCGCCGTTTTCAGGTGCCGCTGTGCGTCGATACGAGCACGTCAGCACTCCCTTCGGCCAATACGTGTTTGGTCACACTGCCGAGCAGCAGGTCCACCGTGGCAGACTGCCCATGCTTGCCCAGCACGACCAGGTCACAGTCGTGCGACTGCTCGTTTTCGACGATGCGCATTGACGCATCGCCCTCGACAACGCACGGCTCCCACTTCCGGGGTTGCAGGCCCACTTCGTTGGCAAGCTCATGCACCTTTTGTCGGGCTTCCGCACGGGCCTTGTTCCGATACAGCTCAATAGTGGCCGCATCGACGCCCGCAAAGTGGAGTTTTTCCTCGAAGGGCACTTGAAACACGGTGAGGAGTACGACATGAGCATGTGGTGCTACCCGAAGTGCAAGCATCAGAGCCTCGCGAGACCAGGGAGAGAAGTCCACGGCCACCAGTACACGCCTGTAGGCCTCGTGTGGCGATTGCCGCACCACGAGCAGGGGTCGTGCTGTGCGCCGCATCAGTCTCTCCGACGTGGTGCCCAGCACCAGACGGCGAAGGAATCCGGCACCGCGCGCACCCAGCACCAGCAGTTGCGCATCGAGGCGGTCCGCTACTCGGAGGATTTCATCCAGAGCAGATCCAGTGGCATCTTCTGCATCTACTTCAATATGCCGCCGAACCGAAATTTCGGTGGCCAAGCTGCGCAACATGTCATGCGCTTCATCGCGCATCTTTTGCTCTGGATCACTCGATGCACCCAACCATTCGCGAATCCGCGCGAGCGGCTCCCCCGGCAGAACGTGCATCAAAGTCAGTGGTGAGTGCGTCTCATGAGCAAAGCGCGCGGCTCGGTCAGCGGCGTGGCGCGCGTGGGCCGAAAAGTCGGTTGCGACGAGGATGGGACCAAGACTTGTCATGATGAATACATTCTCTCAGCGCGGTTTGACCGCAGTGATGCGTTGCGAGTGCCGACGTCCGAAGCGAGAGGCAAAAGCGGGATGTGATCGCGGCACAAGGGAGCTTGCCGCGGACAAATCGAGTTCTTGCCTTACATGCCTTGTTGGCGGCAGTGTGCTGGCGCACCGGTGGCAACAAGGAATGCTATTCGACTATCGTAGCTTCCGTGTCACCGACCAACAACCATGGAGGTTCGCGTCAGAGGTGCCACCAGACGTTCTGACACCGCAATATCTGGCCGGCTTGCAGGCTGAGCAAAGCACCCACTCAGGTCAGGTGAAAGAGCTAGGAAAGAAAGCAACGCAGCGAGAATTTCACGAATGAAACCTAGGAGAACAGAAGCCCTGCTCGATTCGGCGTGGAGCAAGCGTCACCTGATCGTCGCAACTGCAATCTTGCTTGCGGTAGGTTTGTACGGATCGACGACAACCACCCCAGTTCGAAGCATTTTCCCCTACGCTTTTGCCGCAGGCATGGTCGCATGGAAACACGGCGTGGCAGCCGGATTTCTGTTTGCTGGATTGGGAACGCTGTCTGCACTAGCAACGGGCGCGTTCCCAAGCAACGAAGCCTTGCGAGGGCATGAGTTGGGAGAAGGTTTGTACACCTACCTGAAGCTTTCAGCCGTTGTTCTGGGTGTAGCCCTCGGAAATCGCTTGAGGCAGTGAGCAGCCGTTGTTGGAACTGCAGCGTGCAGCTCTTCTGCACAGATCTCTGTCGGCTCCTGAGCGGCAGTCCTGCGGGCCAGCCGCTCACGCAGTCCGGACTTCTGATCCAAGCCACGACCTGGCACTTCTCAGGCGCATGCTATGTGGCCCTCAACTCGATGGGAGACCATCGTGGAAATCACCTGCACTGCCGTTAACCACGAGCCATGGAAAAAAATGGGGAAGATCGTTGGACAGGAGGCACCCTTCAAGCTGAAAGAAATCTGGGCGTTGCGCGTACGACATCGACTTCCTGACGTTTGATGAGCTCTACGAGCGAAGCAGATTCATCGCGGAGGCAGCCACCTCAAGGCAGCAGCCAGCAGTGCGCGCGTCTACTGCGCTACCCATAGAACCGGGTCGCGGAGTGTGTGGAGCATTGCACTGAGGTCAGCCCCAGGTCGGGCACAGCCGATCACCTCGGGCACGAGGAGTCGTTCTCAAAGCACGACCAGGCTGGCATGTATTGAGAGGCTGATGACGGAGGTGCAGCGGTCGTTCGACCCCTCCATCCTCGAAAGGCAGGTGACCGCGGCGGCCGACATTCAAGCGTTTCAGGTCACCGGCAGCAACCAGCCTTCGGACTAAACCGCTCGCGCGGTAGTCTCCGAGCTGAGATGGTTGGTTGACGTCGTTGGTGCACGCGCCGATGTTGTGAGTCGAGGCAATTGGCCTCGCTT
>PHCC01000001.1 GCA_002842215.1 Betaproteobacteria bacterium HGW-Betaproteobacteria-9
GCCACCGTCTTCATCGATGTCGATCGCCAGGGTGGCGATCGCGCCATCGAAGGCGAGTTTCCAGTGGCGGTATTCGCTGGGGGCGGTGCGGTAGTCGACCATCTGAGCCTGGCGCGTGACGAAGGGATCGGGAGCGTTCATGGGGCCATTCCTTGGTAAATGCAAGATGCTGTATGCTGGATTTGATGCATCATAATGCATGATATTGCGCCAGGTCAAGCATTTTACTGCGTTAATTACGCCGTCACTCATGACCAATATGTGAGTCATGCCATCAAAACGTGCAACATACTGCTTGACAGATCGCCCCACTTCGGTAGTCTTGCCGAACTGCACAATAGTGCACACCCCACGAACCACCAGGAGACTCCCGTGAACCCCGACGCATTCAAGACCCTGCTGCAAGACGTGACACGCCAGATCGGCGACCGTGCGCTCGATGCCCCGCTACAGGCGTGGCTCAACCATGAACTGGGCGCCGACTCGCCCAGCTACCGCCAGCTCAAGGCTGCGTGCGAACAAGGGGTGGCCGAGGGCTGGCTCTGCCAGCGCGAGGGCGGTGGCCTCAAGTACGGGCGGATCTTCAAACCCGACGATGCCCTGCACCGCTTTTCGGTGGACGTGGTGGACATGAGCACCCTCGCCGGTCCCCACCATGCGCACCCCCTAGGGGAAATCGATCTGATCATGCCGCTGGACGACACGGCCACCTTCGACGGCCGTGGCGCGGGCTGGCTGGTCTATGGCCCGGGCTCGGCGCACTCGCCCACCGTGGCCGGCGGTCGCGCGCTGGTCCTGTACCTGCTGCCCGAAGGCCGCATCGAATTCACCCAGTGAGCCGCCGTCCGCCGCAAAAAAAAACCCCATGAATACCATCTCCCTTTGCCGCGTGGACTGGGCCGGCAACGCCGTCGACATCGAAACCCAGTGGATTCCCGCCCACACCGCCGACCGGCCCCTGCTGGTGTTCCTGCACGAGGGGCTGGGCTCTGTCAGCATGTGGCGGGACTACCCCGCCCAGCTCTGCCAGGCGCTGGACTGGCATGGCCTGGTGTATTCACGGCCCGGCTACGGCCGCTCGACCCCACGGCCTGCAGCGCAGCATTGGCAACCCGACTTTCTGGAGCGCCAGGCCAGCGAGGTGCTGCCCGCCTTGTTGCGCGAGCTCGGCGTGCACCAGACCTACCGCGAAGTCTGGTTGCTGGGCCACAGCGATGGCGGGTCGATCGCGCTGATCCACGCCGCGCGCCACCCCGAGTCGGTGCAGGGCCTGATCGTGGTGGCGCCCCATGTGATGGTGGAAGACATCTCCGTCAGCAGCATCCAGCAGGCGCGCGATGCCTACCTCCAGACCGACCTGAAAGCCCGGCTGGCCCGGCACCACCAGGACCCGGACTCGGCCTTCTGGGGCTGGAACGACGTCTGGCTGTCACCGGCATTCCGCCACTGGTCGATCGAAGACCTGCTGCCGCTCATCCGCTGCCCGGTGCTGGCGGTGCAGGGCAGCGCCGACGAGTACGGCACGCTGGCCCAGATTGAGCGCATCGGCGCCCTGGCACCGTTGACCACAACGCACGTCATGGCAGGCTGTGGTCATTCGCCGCACCGCGACCGCCCCGATGAACTGACCCGGGCCATCCGGGACTTTGTGTCACAGGCCCACAGCCCAAGGGTGTGACTCAGGAGCGGCCCCGTGCTGTGGACCTGCCGCTGGCCGGCAGCCGCCTCCTTCTGCTGACCCCGTTCAGATGTATGCGTTCACCGGCTTCGCATGCCGCATGTGCAGCGACAGGCCCAGCGCGGCCATGTGGTTGCTGTTGCGGCCCAGGATCTCTTCGCTCAAGGGAAGGAACTCGGTCTCTTCGAAGGCGGCATGCGCCTTGTATTCAGTCACCAGACGGTGCAACTCGCTCACATCGAGCTTGGTGCTCTGGCCCTTGGCCACCGGTTTCAGGCCCTTCTCCAGTTGTTTCCACAGGATTTCGATGGCACGGTGTTCGTCGGTCAGGCGCTTGGCCATGGCCTTGACGCGCTCCAGCTCGGCGCCCGGCTGCGCGCTGGCGATCACCGCGGGGAAAAGTTCACGTTCTTCTTCCAGATGGTGTTCGAAGATGGCTTCGCGGAAAAACTCCAGCGACTCTTCGGCGATCTGGCGGGCCCTGGCGGCGGGCTCCAGCAAGGCGGGCAGTTCATCCAGGGCTGTCAGGCGCTTGACGATACCGGCGTGGCAGTCAGAGAAATTGTTCAGGGGCTCGTCGGTGTTGACGGGGGTGTTCATGTTGGCTCCTCAAGGGCTTTGTGCCGTGAATCTGCCGCGGAAATTCGACAGCATACTCACGGTGCAGGAGCCAGTCTAGAGACTGGCGGTTTGTCGACCTTGACGCATGTCAAGGGCTGCACCGTCTCAGTGCGCACCGACGGCCGCTTTGCCACGCATGCGGCTCCAGGCATTGAACACCATCACCACGGCAGCGCCGGCGACAAAACCGGCCAGTCCACCCAACAGGCTGTTCGTCAGGCCGGCCGCCCAGCCCAGGCCTTCGGCAAACTGTTCGATGCCGTGACCGATGGCGGGTACGCCGTGCACCAGGATGCCCCCGCCCACAAGAAACATGGCGGCGGTGCCGAGCACCGACAAGGCTTTCATGAGCCAGGGTGCAAAGGCCAGCAGGCCGCGGCCAAAGGCCTGCTTCCAGCTGGCGGCCTGGCGCGCGAGGTACTGACCGGCGTCGTCCAGCTTCACGATCCCGGCCACGAGGCCATAAACACCCAGCGTCATCAGGATGGAAATGCCCACCAGCACGGTCACGCGCTGCCCAAAGCTGGCGGCCGTCACGGTGCCCAGCGTGATGACGATGATTTCGGCCGAGAGGATGAAGTCCGTGCGGATCGCGCCCTTGATTTTTTCCTTCTCAAAGGCCACAAGATCCACCTTTTCATCGCTCACGGCCTTCACCAGTTCGGCATGGTGTGCGTCGACTTCCTCTGGCTTGTGAAAGAGCTTGTGCAACAGCTTTTCAGCGCCTTCGAAGCAGAGAAACAGGCCACCGAGCATGAGCAGCGGCGTGATGAGCCAGGGCACGAACGCGCTGATGGCGAGCGCCGCCGGCACGAGGATCGCCTTGTTGAGCAGCGACCCTTTGCACACCGCCCACACCACGGGCAGTTCGCGGTCGGCTTTGACGCCGGTGACCTGCTGGGCGTTGAGCGCTAGATCGTCACCCAGCACGCCCGCCGTCTTCTTGGCGGCCATCTGCGTCATGGCCGCCACATCGTCGGCGGCCGAGATGCCCTGGCGGGCGGCGACCTTGGTCATGACGGCAACGTCATCGAGAATCGTGGCGATGTCGTCAAGCAGCAATAGGAGACTGGATGCCATGGCTGATGATCTTCAGAAAGGAATGAGAAAGCGTGACTCTATCAGCGCGGCAGGGTGACTGCGGGGTTGCAGCACCGGTACGTGATCAGGCGACTGGCCAGACCAGCGGAAAGCTCGGTGCGTCCATGGAGGCACCGTCGGGCAGGCGCTCTTCCAGTCCCGGAAACGGCGGCGAGGTGCGCCAGGGTCGCGGTGCATGCACCGCATCGTCCCCCAGGTAGCGCGCTGAAAACACCCGGCGCCGCGAACCAGGCCCCGTCCCGCTGGAGGCGTGCAGGCTGAGCATGTGAAAAGCCACGCAGTCGCCCGGCTCCAGCGCCCAGGCCAGCTGTTTGTAGCTGTCCGGCTCGGCATCGATGGGCGGCAGTTCGGCCAGGGCTCCGTCCGGAAACCACCTGGCCTGCTGGTCGCGGAAGGTGCGCGGCATGTACCAGGTGCCCGTGTGCGAGCCCGCCACGAAGCGCAGCGTGCTGGCCAGCGGCACTGGGTCCACTGGAATCCAGAAGCTGACGTTCTGCGAGCCGCCGACGTTGTAGTAGGGCTGGTCCTGGTGCCAGGGCGTGGGCTGGCGCGTGCCGGCTTCCTTGACCAGCAGGTGGTCGTGGTACAGGCGCACCGCCCCGCTCTGCATCAGCTGCGCCGCCAGGTGCGGCAGTGCCGAGTCGCGCAGGATGCGCTGGTAGTCCGGGTTGTTCTGCCAGGTGCAGAAATCTTCAACGAAGTGGCCCGGATCGTCGGGCTCGCTGGCGACCAGGGCCAGCGGGCTCAGGTGCGCGAGGTTGTGTTCGATGCCGGCTTCCAGCTTGCGCAACTCTTCGGCGTTCAATACGCCCCGCAGCACCACAGCCCCGTCGCGGGCATAGGCCTGGACGGCATCGGCGGCGATCGGGTGTTGACGCGGCATGCGTTCAGCCGACGAACTTTCTGGCGTTGCGCCAGATCCGCATCCACGGGCTGAGTTCGCTGGCGTTGCCGCTGGTCCAGCTCATCTGGATGTTGCGGAACACGCGCTCGGGGTGCGGCATCATGGCCGTGAAGCGGCCGTCGGCCGTGGTCACGGCCGTCAGGCCGGCCGGGCTGCCGTTCGGGTTGAACGGGTACTGCTCGGTGGCCGCGCCGCTGTTGTCCACGAAGCGCATGGCGGCAATCGCCTGCGCCGGGTTGCCGCGGTGCTTGAAGTTGGCAAAACCTTCGCCGTGCGCCACAGCGATCGGCAGGCGGCTGCCGGCCATACCTTGCAGGAACAAGCTGGGCGACTCCAGCACCTCGACCATCGACAGGCGCGCCTCGAAGCGTTCGCTCTGATTGGTGGTGAAGCGCGGCCAGGCTTCGGCGCCAGGGATGATGTCGGCCAACTCGGCGAACATCTGGCAGCCGTTGCACACGCCCAGGCCGAAGGTGTCGGCGCGGCCAAAGAAGCCCTGGAACTGCTCGGACAGCAGCGGGTTGAATGTGATGCTGCGCGCCCAGCCGATGCCGGCACCCAGCGTGTCGCCGTAGCTGAAACCGCCGCACGCGACCACGCCCTGGAAGTCGGCCAGTTTCGCGCGGCCCGACTGCAGGTCGGTCATGTGCACGTCGTAGGCCTCGAAGCCGGCCTGGGTGAAGGCGTAGGCCATCTCCACGTGCGAGTTCACGCCCTGCTCGCGCAGGATCGCGACCTTGGGTCGGCTCAGGTTCAGGAACGGCGCGGCCACGTTGTCGGCCGGGTCGAAGCTCAGTGCCACGTGCATGCCCGGGTCTTCGGCCAAGCCAGCGGCGGCGTGCTCGCTGTCGGCGCAAGCCGGGTTGTCGCGCTGCAGGTTGATCTTCCAGCTCACGCTGTCCCAGACCTGGTGCAGGTCGAACAGATCGGCGCTGAACACGGCCTTGGTGTCGCGCCACACCTGCAGCTGGCCCTTGCCCACGTCCATGCCGGACGAGGCTGGCCGCGTCTTGCCGATGAAGTGGCTGTGTTTGGAGAGACCGTGCTCGCGCAGGGTCTGCATCACTTCGTTGCGGTGCTCGGTGGCCACCTGCAGCACCACGCCCAGCTCTTCGCTGAACAGCGCCTTGAGCGTGAGCTCCTGGCGGCGCGCGGCCACCTGGGTGGCCCAGTTCTTGGCGTCGCCACTGTCCATGCGGCTGTCGGTGATGCCGTCGCCTTCGGTGACCAGCATGTCCACGTTCAGCGCCACGCCCACGTGGCCCGCAAAGGCCATTTCGGCCACGGTAGCCAGCAGGCCGCCGTCGGAGCGGTCGTGGTAGGCCAGGATGCGGCCCTGGGCGCGCAAGGTGTTGATGGCGTTGACCAGGTTGACCAGGTCCTTCGCATCGTCCAGATCGGGCACGGTGTCACCGAACTGGCCCAGCACCTGGCCGAGCACGCTGCCGCCCATGCGGTTCTGGCCTTTGCCGAGGTCGATCAGCACCAGGGTGGTGTCTTCGATCTGGTTGTTCAGCTGCGGCGTGAGCGTGCCGCGCACGTCGGCCAGCGTGGCGAAGCCGGTGACGATCAGGCTCACCGGCGAGGTGACCTTTTTCTTGTCGGCGCCATCGTTCCACTGCGTGCGCATGGACAGGCTGTCCTTGCCCACGGGGATGGAAATGCCCAGCGCCGGGCACAGCTCCATGCCCACCGCTTTCACCGTTTCGTACAGCGCGGCGTCTTCGCCTGGCTCGCCGCAGGCGGCCATCCAGTTGGCGGAGAGCTTCACGCGTGGCAGTTCGATGGGCGCTGCCAGCAGGTTGGTGATGGCTTCGGCCACGGCCATGCGGCCCGAAGCCGAGGCGTTGATGGCGGCCAGCGGCGTGCGTTCGCCCATGCTCATGGCTTCGCCCGCAAAACCGGCGAAATCGGCCAGGGTCACGGCGCAGTCGGCCACCGGCACCTGCCAGGGGCCGACCATCTGGTCGCGGTGCGACAGGCCACCCACGGTGCGGTCGCCGATGGTGATGAGGAAGCGTTTGGACGCCACGGTCGGGTGGCTCAGCACGTCGATCACGGCCTGCTGCAGGTCCACGCCGGTCAGGTCCATGGGCTGGTCGGTGCGTTCGACGGTTTTCACGTCGCGGTGCATCTTGGGCGGTTTGCCCAGCAGCACGTCCATGGGCATATCGACAGGGCTCTCGTTGCCCTCGTCCACCAGCGACAGATGACGTTCTTCGGTGGCCACGCCAACGACCGAGAACGGGCAGCGCTCGCGTTCGCAGAAGGCCTTGAACTGTTCCAGCGACTCGGGTGCGATGGCCAGCACGTAACGTTCCTGGCTCTCGTTGCACCAGATCTCTTTGGGCGCCAGACCGCTTTCTTCCAGCGGCACGGCGCGCAGGTCAAAGCGTGCGCCACGGCCAGCGTCGTTCACCAGCTCGGGGAAGGCGTTGGACAGGCCGCCCGCACCCACGTCGTGGATGAACAGCACGGGGTTCTGCTCGCCCTGCGCCCAGCAGTGGTTGATGACCTCCTGCGCGCGGCGCTCGATCTCGGGGTTGCCGCGCTGCACGCTGTCAAAGTCCAGCGAAGCGGCGTTGGTGCCGCTGGCCATGGAGCTGGCGGCGCCGCCGCCCATGCCGATCTTCATGCCCGGGCCACCGAGCTGGATCAGCAGCGTGCCGGCCGGGAAATCGATCTTCTTGGTCTGGTTCGAATCGATGATGCCCAGGCCGCCCGCGATCATGATGGGCTTGTGGTAACCCCGGGTCACGCCCGCCACGTCCTGCTCGTATTCGCGGAAATAGCCCAGCAGGTTGGGCCGGCCGAATTCGTTGTTGAACGCGGCACCGCCCAGCGGGCCCTCGGTCATGATCTGCAACGGGCTGGCGATGTGTTCGGGCTTGCCGCCCGGCTGGTCGCTCATGCCACCCCAGAGTTTGGAGACGGTGAAACCGGTCAGGCCGGCCTTGGGCTTGGAGCCGCGGCCGGTGGCGCCTTCGTCGCGGATCTCACCGCCCGCGCCGGTGGCGGCGCCGGGGAACGGGGAAATCGCGGTCGGGTGGTTGTGCGTTTCCACCTTCATCAGGACGTGGTTGGTCGCGGCCCGGCTGGCGTAGGCCGGCGAGGGGCCAATGCCGGCGCGGGCCACGAAACGCTCGACGGCGCTGCCTTCCATGATGGAGGCGTTGTCGGAGTACGCGACGATGGTGTGCTGCGGCGCCGTCTGATGCGTGTGGCGGATCATGCCGAACAGGCTCTTGTCCTGCGCCACGCCGTCGATGGTGAACTGCGCGTTGAAGATCTTGTGGCGGCAGTGCTCGCTGTTGGCCTGCGCGAACATCATCAGTTCGACGTCGGTCGGGTTGCGCTTCAAGCCGTTGAACGCGGCGACCAGGTAGTCGATTTCGTCGTCCGCCAGGGCCAGGCCCCAATCGACGTTGGCCTTTTCCAATGCAGCGCGGCCGCCGCCCAGCACGTCCACGTGCTCCATGGGTGCGGGGTGCAGCTCGGTGAACAGCGCTTGTGCCTGGCTGCGTTCGGTGGTCACGGCCTCGGTCATGCGGTCGTGCAGCACATCGGCCACGGCGCGCAGTTGGTCCGCGCTCAGGCTGGCCTTGCCCAGCAGACCACTTTTCAGGCCAACGCGGTATTCCACCAGCCGCTCCACACGGTGCAGCGCCAGGCCGCAGTTGTGCGCGATGTCGGTGGCTTTGGACGCCCAGGGCGACACGGTGCCCAGACGCGGCATCACCAGCAGGGCCGGTGCGCCCGCTTTTTCCAGCGCCAGGTGGGCGTCGGTGGCCGGCTCGCCATAGGCCATGAGCTGGCCCACGCGGTCCAGCGTGGCCGCGTCGGGCGCGGCGTCGAACGACGCCAGGTGCACGAAGCGGGCCGAGAGACCGATGATCTTGTCGGAAATGCCCACGAGACGGGGCAGGATTTGCTGGACTTTGAAGTCGCTGACGGCGTTGCCGCCATCGAAGAAGCGCAGGTGCAGGGTCACGGTGGGTGGCCTTGGGGCTGGCGGGCGCAGAGTGGCCCGGGGGATGGGAGGAAACCCGGGATTTTACCCGGGGCGCCCCAAGTCCAGCCGCGCAGAAAGCGCAATCAACCCAACGCCCGGAGCGCGTGCCTTCACCAGCACACGCCGAAGATCCGGCTTCGCCGGTCCAAGGGCGTGGTCCCCCTGGGGGGAAGCCGCGCAGCGGCGCAGGGGGGGTTAAAAGTTATAGCCGACGCTGACCTTGATCACCGGCAGCACCTTCGCGCTGTCCAGATCGTCCTGCACCTTGCGCTCTTCGGCCGCGATGGCGGCCGAGGCGCCCGGCTGCGCCAGCAGGCCACCGGAGCCGGTCAAAGTGACCTTGGGCTTGCCAATGGACACACCCAGGTCCAGACCAAAGGTCCAGCCCGGCTGGTTGAAGCGGCCATGGCCCCAGCCCACGCCCAGGTAAGGCATGGTGTTCGGGTACTTGATGGTGGCCAGCAGCGAGTTGCCGGTGGCACTGAAGGTCTGGCCGTCGATGGTCACCGTGCCGTCGGTGGTCTGGGCCTGCAACGCAGCGGAAGAACCGGTGAACGTGGCGCCCGCGACCAGGCGGAAGGTGCCGAGGAAGGGGCGGAAGTCGGCAAAAACCCCGTTGCCGCGCAGCTTGAGGTCGCCCTTGTAGGTGATCTGGTCTTCGGTGTAGGTGTCGGACGTCGTCAGCTGCGCCAGTTCGCCACGCAGACCGAAAGCAGGTCCCACCGGCAGGTTGAGGCCCAGGCCGAGGCCACCGGTGCCGGCCACGCCATACACCCCGATGCCCTGGGCCATCGCCGAACCCGACAACAAAGCCAAAACCAGACCCGCTGCGTGCACTTTTTTCATCGGAAACCTCTCTTGATGGGTGGAACTGCGCGCGAGTATAGGTGGGCACCTGGCGGTCCGGGCCCGCATTGACCCTTCGTTTCAAAGCGTTGCAGTCCGCGGGATAATCGCTCCCCATGAGCATCACCTACAAAGACGAAGCCGGCATTGCGGGCATGCGCGTCGCCGGCAGACTGGCCTCCGAACTGCTGGACTACCTCACGCCCCATGTGGTACCCGGTGTCACCACCGACGCGCTGGACAAGCTGGCGCACGATTACATCGTGAACGTGCAGGGCGCCATTCCGGCCCCGCTGAACTACGCGCCCTCGGGTTACATCCCCTACCCCAAGAGCATCTGCACCTCGATCAACCACCAGGTCTGCCACGGCATCCCGAACGACAAAGCGCTCAAGAAAGGTGACATCCTCAACGTCGACGTGACCGTCATCAAGGACGGCTGGCACGGCGACACCAGCCGCATGTTCATGATCGGTGGCGAAAGCGCGGCCTCGATTGCGGCGAAACGCCTGTGCGCCATCACCTACGACGCCATGTGGAAAGGCATCGTCATGGTCAGGCCCGGTGTGCGCCTGGGCGACATCGGCCATGCGATCCAGGTGTTTGCCGAGGGCAGCGGCTTCTCCGTGGTGCGCGAGTTCTGTGGCCACGGTATCGGCCAGAAGTTTCACGAAGAACCTCAGGTGCTGCATTACGGCAAGCCCGGCACCCTCGAAGAGCTCAAGCCCGGCATGACCTTCACCATCGAACCCATGATCAACGCCGGCAAGCGCGACATCAAGGAAATGGGCGACGGCTGGACCATCGTCACCAAGGACCGCTCCTTGTCTGCCCAGTGGGAACACACGATCCTGGTCACCGAGACCGGCTATGAGGTGCTCACGCTCTCGGCTGGCAGTCCGCCGCCGCCCGCGTTCGTCTCGCCAGCGGTTTCCACCGCCTGACCCGTGACGGGCCAACAGGAAAGCGCCATGGGCGATCTGAGCGCACTGCGGCTGCAATACCGCAGCGACAAAGCCGCCTTGATGGCCCACTTGGGCGTTCAGGGCACCTCCACCCGGGGGGTGCGCAGCGCCCTGCAGAAGCTGTCGCGCCTCACCGACCAGACGCTGCGCGAACTCTGGACCCGATCGGGCTTCGGGCCCACGTTTTCGCTCATCGCGGTGGGCGGCTATGGCCGCGGCGAGCTGTTTCCGTATTCGGACGTGGACGTGCTCGTGCTGCTGCCCGACGGCAGCGAACCCGATCAGGACGAGGCGCTCAAGAGCCGGCTGGAAGGCTTCATCGGTGCCTGCTGGGATGTGGGCCTGGAAATCGGCTCCAGCGTGCGCAGCACCGCCGATTGCGTGGCCGAGGCGTCCAAAGACGTGACGGTGCAGACCTCGCTGCTCGAATGCCGGCTGATCTGCGGCGGCAAATCGCAGTTCACCACGCTCGTGAACCAGCTCAACGAGGCGATGGACCCCAAGGCCTTCTTCGTCGCCAAGACACTGGAGATGCGCCAGCGCCACAACAAGTTTGAAGACACGCCCTATTCGCTGGAACCCAACTGCAAGGAATCGCCCGGTGGCCTGCGAGACCTGCAGATCGTGTTGTGGGTGGCCAAGGCGGCGGGGCTCGGCCGCAGCTGGGACGAGCTCGCGCGCAAGGGCCTGGCCACATCGCTCGAAGCGCGCCAGATCAAGGCCAACGAGGCGCTGCTCAACCTGATCCGCGCGCGCCTGCACCTGCTGGCCAACCGGCGCGAAGACCGGCTGGTCTTCGACCTGCAGAACGCGGTGGCCGAATCGTTCGGCTTCAAACCGCAGGTGCCGGCCGTCATCACCTCGGGCGGGCCTGGCCCGCACGCGGCACCGGTGGTGCGCGGCGCGCGGCGCGCCAGCGAAGTGCTCATGAAGCGCTACTACTGGGCCGCCAAAGCCGTCACCCAGCTCAACCAGATTCTGCTGCTCAACATCGAAGAACGTCTCGCCAGCGACGACCTCGGCGTGGACCGCATGCGCCCGATCAACGAGCGTTTCTTTGACAAGGCGGGCATGCTGGAAGTGGCCAGCGACAACCTCTACGTGCAGCACCCGCACGCGATCCTGGAAACCTTCCACATCTACCAGACCACGGTGGGCATCAAGGGCCTGTCGGCGCGCACGCTGCGTGCGCTGTACAACGCGCGGCCGGTGATGAACGCGAAGTTCCGAAACGACCCGGTCAACCGCGCGACCTTCATGCAGATCCTGATGGAGCCCGAGGGCATCACGCACGCCATGCGCCTGATGAACCAGACCTCGGTGCTCGGGCGCTACCTCTGGGTGTTCCGCCACATCGTGGGCCAGATGCAGCACGACCTGTTCCACGTCTACACCGTGGACCAGCACATCCTGATGGTGCTGCGCAACGTACGCCGCTTCTTCATCGCCGACCACTCGCACGAATACCCGTTCTGCTCGCAGCTCGCAGCGGGCTGGGACAAGCCCTGGATCTTCTACGTCGCAGCGCTTTTTCACGACATCGCCAAAGGCCGCGGCGGCGACCACTCCGACCTCGGCGCCAAGGACGTGCGCAGCTTCTGCCGCCAGCACAGCATCGAGCGCGAAGACGCGAAGCTGATCGAGTTCCTGGTGGCCGAGCACCTGACCATGAGCCGCATGGCACAGAAGGAAGACTTGAGCGACCCGGACGTGATCAACGCGTTTGCCCTGCGCGTGGGCAACGAGCGGTACCTGACCGCGCTCTACCTGCTCACCGTCGCCGATATCCGCGGCACCAGCCCCAAGGTGTGGAACGCCTGGAAGGGCAAGCTGCTGGAAGACCTGTACCGCTACACCCTGCGCTCGCTCGGCGGCCGCGCGCCCGACCCGGACGCCGTGATCGAGGCGCGCAAGCGCGAAGCCCTGTCGATGCTGGCCTTGCACGCCCTGCCCCATCTGGCGCACAAAGCGCTGTGGGACACGCTGGACGTGAGCTACTTCATGCGCCACCAGGCCGACGAAATTGCCTGGCACACGCGGGTGTTGACCCGCGAGCTGGCGGTTCGCGCCGTGGCGTCAAAAGCCGCCAGCCCTGAAGTTGTCGAGCGCGAAGCGCAGGAACCGGACAACAGCATCGTGCGCGCCCGCCTGTCGCCCGAGGGCGAAGGCCTGCAGGTGCTGGTGTACGCGCCCGACCAGAACGACCTGTTCGCCCGCATCTGCGGCTACTTCGACAACGCCGGCTTCAGCATCCTGGACGCCCGCATCCACACCACGCACACTGGCCACGCGCTCGACACCTTCCAGGTGGTGGCGCCCACGCTGTCCGAGCACTACCGGGCGCTGACCGCCATGGTGGAGAACGATCTGGCCCAGGCCATCGACCAGCGCGGACCGCTGCCCGCGCCGAGCAAAGGCCGGCTGTCGCGCCGCGTCAAGAGCTTCCCGATCACACCACGCGTAGACCTGCGTCCCGACGAAAAGGCCCAGCGCTGGCTGCTGAGCGTTTCGGCCAGCGACCGCGCC
This sequence comes from Betaproteobacteria bacterium HGW-Betaproteobacteria-9, assembly GCA_002842215.1. GTDB lineage: Bacteria > Pseudomonadota > Gammaproteobacteria > Burkholderiales > Burkholderiaceae_C > Hydrogenophaga. The sequence continues at coordinate 12,654 of PHCC01000001.1, forward strand.
GGCCTGCTGTACTGCATCACACGCGTGCTCGCGCGCTACGACGTCAGCGTGCAGCTCGCCAAGATCACCACGCTGGGTGAGCGTGTGGAAGACACCTTCCTCATCAGCGGCCCGCAGCTGCAGGTGAACAAGCGCCAGATCGAGATCGAAACCGAGCTGCTGGAGACGCTGGAGGGCTGAGCACCCGCCAGATGTCAGGCAGCGTGGGACCCGGACAGCGCGTTCGGATCCCGTTCATGAGCCCGCTCGTCCTGGACCTTGCGGCCGACCAGGCGGGCGAACAGGATGCTCAGGTCATCGACCATGGTGAACACCGCTGGCACGACCAGCAGGCTCAGCAGGGTGGAGGTCATCAGACCACCAATCACCGCCACCGCCATCGGCGAACGGAAGCTGCCGTCCGCCGCCCCCGAGCCGACCGCCACCGGCAGCATGCCCGCCACCATGGCGATGGTGGTCATCACGATGGGGCGTGCCCGCTTGTGGCAGGCATCCAGGATGGCTTCCAGCCTTGGCAGACCGCGCTGGCGACGCGCCTCGATCGCGTACTCCACCAGCAGGATGGAGTTCTTCGACGCCACCCCCATCAGCATCACCAGGCCGATCAACGAGGGCATGGAGAAGCTCTTGTTGGTCAGCAGCAGGGCCACGAAGGCACCCCCGAAGGACATCAGCAGCGCCGGCAGGATGGTCAGCGGCATCAGGAAGGCCTTGAACAGCAGCACCAGCACGATGTAGATGCACAGCACGCCGGTCAGCATGGCCAGGCCGAAGCTGGCGAACAGCTCGCCCTGCACCTCGGCGTCGCCGATCTCCAGCACCTGCACGCCCGGCGGCAGGTTCTGGATGCTGGGCAGCGCGTCCACCGCGGTCTTCATGTCGCCCAGCGGGATGCCGGCGAGCTCGACCTCGAAGTTGATGTTGCGCGAGCGGTCGTAGCGGTCGATCACGGCCGGGCCTCCGCCGAAAGTCAGCGTGGCGACCTGGCTGAGCATGACCGGCCCCTTGGCGCCGGGGACGGACAGGCGGCCCAGGACATCCAGGTTCTCGCGCGCGGCGCTGTCGAGCTTGACCACGATCGGCACCTGGCGCTGCGGCAGGTTCAGCTTGGGCAGGGCGCTGTCGTAGTCGCCGACGGTGGCAATGCGCAGCGTTTCGGCGATGGCGGAACTGGTCACGCCCAGGTCGGCCGCGCGCTGCAGGTCGGGCGTCACAATGATCTCGGTGCGCACCAGGGCGGCCGAGGACTGGATGCTGCCCACGCCGTTGATGGTGCGCAGGTCGCGTTCGATGGCGCGCGCCGCTGTCGAGAGGGCGTTGGCGTCGCTGCCGGTAAGCGTGAGGATGTATTTTTCGCCCGAGCCACCGAGACCGACCTTGTAGCGCACGCCCGGCAGCCCGGACATCACCTCGCGCAGCTGGTTTTCGATCACCTGCTTGCGCGGGCGCTGGCCGCGCGGGTCGAGCTGGATGGTCAGCGCTGCCTTGCGCGACTCCTGTGCGCCCTGCGGCGCGAACGGGTCGCTGCCGGCCGAACCGGATCCGATGGTGGTGTAGACCGACCTCACGTGCTGCACGCCGTTGACCAGCACCCGCGCCCGCTCGGCGGTGGCCACGGTCTGCGCGAGTGTGGCGCCAGGTGGAAGCTCCAGATACACCTGGGTCTGCGAGTTGTCGTCCGGCGGAATGAAGCCCTGCGGCAGCAGCGGGATCAGCGCGAGCGACCCGAAGAAGAACAGGATGGCGCCGATCAGCGTCAGCCAGCGGTGGCGGATGCAGGCCGCGGCCCAGCGCTGGTAGGTGTTGAGCCAGCCCGGTTCGTTCTGGTTGGTCATCCAGGCCCAGATGGCGCCAAAGAAGCGGTTGCTGCGCGCCCAGGCCGGCTGCTCCTTCGCGGTCACCACAGGCTTGAGGATGTAGGCCGCCATCATGGGCGTGAGGGCGCGCGCCACGATCAGCGAGGCGAACACCGCCAGCGCGGCGGTCCAGCCGAACTGCTTGAAGAACTTGCCTGGGATGCCCGACATGAAGGCTGTCGGCAGGAACACCGCGATCAGCGTGAACGTCGTCGCGATCACCGCCATCCCGATCTCGTCGGCCGCCTCCATCGCGGCCTGGTACGGCGTCTTGCCCATGCGCATGTGGCGCACGATGTTCTCGACCTCGACGATGGCGTCGTCCACCAAAATGCCCACCACCAGCGACATCGCCAGCAGCGTCACCACGTTGATGGTGAAGCCCATGTAGTGCATGCCGATGAAGGCCGGGATCGCCGAGAGCGGCAGCGCCACGGCGGAGACCACGGTGGCGCGGAAGTCGCGCAGGAACAGCCAGACCACCAGCACCGCCAGGATGGCCCCCTCGTACAGCAGGGTCATGGAGGCGTTGAATTCCTCCTCCACCGGCGTCACGAAGTCGAAGGACTCGGTGATCTGCAGGTCCGGACGGGCCGCCTGCAGCTCCTTGAGCCTGGCGCGCACGCCATGGCCCACCTCCACCTCGCTGGCGCCCTTGCTGCGCGCCACCTCGAAACCGACCACCGGCTTTCCGTCCAGGAAGGCGGCGGCCGTCGGTTCGGCGATGGTGTCCTTGACGGTCGCGATCTGGTCCAGCCGGATGCGGCGGCCATCGGACAGCGAGAGTTCGAGCGCGGCCAGTTCTTCGGCCGACTTCATGGCCGACAGCGTGCGCAGCGGCTGCTGGCTGCCGCCGATGTCGGCACGGCCGCCCGCGCTCTCGATCTGCACGCGGGCCAGCTGGCGCGAGATGTCGGACGCCGTCGCACCCAGCGACTGCAGCTTGAGCGGGTCCAGCAGGATCTGCACCTCGCGGTTCACGCCGCCCACGCGGTTGATCGCGCCCACGCCGCGCACCGACAGCAGCAGCTTGGCCACGTCGTTGTCGACGAACCACGAGATGGCCTCGTCGTCCATCTTGTCCGAGCGCACCGTGTAGGCCAGCACGGCGCCACCGGCCAGTTCCAGCTTGTTGACGATGGGCTCGCGCAGGTCGGTCGGCAGGTCGCCGCGCACCTTGGCCACCGCCGAGCGCACGTCGTCCAGCGCTTCCTGCGTGGCCTTCTCAATGCGGAACTCGGCCGTGATCGACACCGTTCCGTCCTGCACCTTGGTGTAGATGTGCTTGAGGCCCTGCAGCGAGGCCAGGCTGTTCTCGATCTTGCGGGCGACGTCGTTTTCCAGTTGGTTGGGCGCGGCGCCCGGCAGGCTGGCCACGATGGTGATGTTGGGCACGTCCAGGTCTGGGAAGTTCTGCACCTTCATCGCCTGGAACGAGAACAGACCGGCGAGCGTGAGCATGACGAACAGCATCGCCGCCGGGATCGGGTTGCGGATGGACCACGCGGAAACGTTCATGGCCGGTCCTTCACTGCACGATCTTCACGAGGTCACCCTCGTTGAGGAAGCCGGCGCCCTGCACCGCCACCGCCTCGTCGGCCTTGAGCCCCTGCAGCACCTCGACACGGTCGCCGGCACGGCGCCCGGTCTCCACCTTGCGCTGTGCCGCCTTGTTGTCGGAACCGACCACGAACACATAGTTGTGGCCGTCGCGCACCACGATGGNNNTCGGCCGTGGGCGCAATGGCGCGCACCGTGCCCGCCACCTTGAGACCACTGGCGGCCGTGACCTCGACCTTCTGCCCCACCTTGACCTGTCCCACCTCGGACGGTGTCACCTCGGCACGCCACTCCATGCGGCTCTGGCGCACCAGACGGAACAGTTCCTGCCCGGCGCCGGCCACCGCCCCCACGGTCGCCGTGCGAGCGGAAATCACGCCTTCGTCCGGCGAGCGCACCTGGGTGTTGCCCAGCCGGACTTGGGTGGCCGCGTAGGCGGCCTTGGCGGCCTCGTGCTGCGCCCGGGTCACCTTCTCCTGCGTCAGGTACTGGGCGATCTGCGACTGGGACAGCGCCCCGGTGTTCTCGATCGAGCGCGCCCGGTCGGCGTCGGCCTTGGCGCTCTCGGCCGCGGCCTCGGCCTGCATCAGCGCGGCCTTGCCCTGCAGGCTCTCGGCTTCGGCGGTCTCGCGGGCAAAAGTGGCCAGCACCTGGCCCTTCTTCACCACATCACCGATGTTCACGCTCACCGTCGCCAGCCGCAGACCCGGCACTTCGGCGCCCACGCTGGCCTCCTGCCAGGCCGCGATGTTGCCGTTGGCCTGCAGCTGCAGGGCCAGGCTGGCGGTCTCGGGTGTGGCCGTCGTCACCGTCATCGCGGGTTTGGCAGCAGCCTGCGCGGCGCCGGGCTCGGCCGCTGTCGCGGCCGGCGAAGCAGCGGCGCCCTCGGCGGCAGCGGCCTTCTCGTCGTTGCCGCAGGCCACGGCCAGCACCGAGGTCAGCAACAGGGCGGCCACCAGCCGGTTCGTCGGGTCAGCGGAAAAATGGCGCAGGGTCTTCATGAGTCTTTGCGCACCGGCTCCGGTGCGATCTGCGGATCGAAGCCGCCGCCCAGGGCGACGTAAAGGGCGATCCAGGTGTTGAGGTGGTCCAGTTGCAGCGCCACGGCGCCGCTGTCGGCATTGAGCTTGAGCCGGCGCGCTTCTTCCAGCTCGTTGAGGTTGGCCAGGCCGACGCGGTAGCGGGCTTCGGTGGCTTCGAACGAGCGCGTGTAGCCGGCCACGGCCTGCTGGCTCGTCGCGAGCTGGGTGCGCAACGCCTCCAGCGCCACCAGCGACTGCTCAACCTCGGCGATCGCGCGCCGCAACACATTGGCATAGCCCAGGGCCGCGGCCTCGTAGCGTGCGGACGCGGCCTCAGAGGAGGCATTCAGTCCGGCTCGGCCGATCAGCGGCAGGTTCAGCGTCAGCGGGCCGGCCGACCAGGTGTTGAACGTGGTGCTCTCGCCGCCCGTGGTGAAGCGGTTGCGCAGCACATTGCCGCTCAGGCTCAGGCTGGGCCAGAGCGCAGCGCGCGCCACACCCACGCCCTCGGCCGCGGCCACCAGTTCTTGCTGCGCGCGCGCCACATCGGGACGCTGGCGAATGACCTCCAGCGGCACCGCGGCCACCTTGAGCACCGATCCGGCCACCGTCGGGTCGGGCAGCACCGTTGCGGTGCCCAGACGTTCGCGCATCCGTGGCTCGTCGGCGCCCACCAAAGCCACAATGGCCTTGAACTGCTGTTCGCACTGCCGGTTCTGCTGCGCCAGCCGGGACTCGGCGTCGGCCTGGCCGGCGCGGGCCAGCGCGGCGGTCGCCGGTGCGAGCAAGCCAGCGCGTTCGGTGTCGGCAGCGCTCTGGGCAGTCACACTGCGCGAGGCCCGGTCGCTGTCGATGACGGCCTTCTGCGCCAGACAGGAACGCCAGCCCAGGTACAGCTGCGCCGTCTCGGCGGCCATCAGCACCCGCGCCTCGTGCCAGCCCGCCTGCGCTGCAGCGACCTGGGCCGAAGCCTGACGCACCGACGAGGCGTTCTGGCCCCAGACATCCAGTGCCCACGACGCCTGCAGTCCGGCGTTCATGCCGGTGCCCAGCGGCGCACTGGCGCTGACGCCCCGGTAGGCCCCGGCTTCGAGCGCCACCTGCGGCAAGGTGGCACTGTCGGCGCCGGCCAGTGCCGCTCGCGCGGCGAACACCTGGGCACGGGCGGTCATGATGCCGGCGCTGCCTCGCTGGGCGTCGGCGATCAGTGCTGGCAGCTGCGCATCGCCCAGACGGGCCCACCAGTCGGTCATCGACGCGGTCTGGCCCTGATGCGGCAACGGAGGCGCGTACCAGACCTTGGGCAGGGTGGTCTCGACCGACTGCACCGTGTGCTCGGCCGGTGGGCCCATGCCGGCACAGGCGGTCAGCCCCGACGCCACCGCCAGAATCAGGAGATGTTTCATTTCCATTCGGATTCCACACTGCGTTGCAGCGCAGCAAAGGGTATGAGCTTAGCGAGGCTGCGACCCTTTTTTGAACAATTTTTGTTTCAGTTTTTTTCAACACCGGCGATCTGGGGAGCCAACACATCGGTGAACCCGAACCGTGCAAAGTCTCGCATCCGCATCGGGTACAGCGTGCCCCAGAGGTGGTCGCACTCATGCTGCACCACCCGGGCGTGAAAGCCCTCGGCGTCGCAATCGATCACCCGCCCCTGGACGTCGAAGCCCTGGTAACGGATCCGCCGCCAGCGCGGCACGATGCCGCGCAGACCGGGCACCGACAGACAGCCCTCCCAACCCTCTTCTTCCTCGTCACCCAGCGGTGTGATCAGCGGGTTGAGCAGGACGGTGCGCGGCACCACCGGCGCCTCCGGGTAGCGCGGGTTCGCCGCGCCGGTGCCGAAGATCACAAGCTGCAGGTCCACACCAATCTGCGGCGCAGCCAGGCCGGCCCCGTTCGCAGCGGTCATGGTCTCGATCATGTCGGTCACCAGGCGGTGCAGCTCCGGCGTGTCGAATTCGGTCACGGGCTGGGCCACGCTCAGCAGCCGGGGATCGCCCATTTTCAGAATCGTATGAATGGTCATGGTGGTGTCATGGATTACCCCGTGGGGTGTTCAGGCCGTCGCGCGCTACAGTCAGGTCTGGCCTGTTCAGGAGGATTTTCCATGCAATCGCGTCCGACCACCCTGCGTCTCATGTCCCGTCAGCTGCGCTGGACCGCCAGCGCCTTGCTGCTGGGCGGTTCGCTGGCTTTTTTCAGCCAGCCGGCCAACGCGCAAGGCGCCGACATCTTCAAGGGTGCCGACCTCGCGCTGGGCGAAAAAATGATCGCCGAGCACAAGTGCGTGGCCTGTCACGTCAGCAAGGTGGGCGGCGACGGCAGCGCCATGTACAAGCCCAAAGGCAAGATCAACACCGCCGGCCTGCTGCGCGGCATGGTGGAAATGTGCAACACCACCATGAATCTGGGCATGTTCCCGGAGGAAGTCAGCGCCGTGGCCGCGGTGCTGAACCGGGACCACTACAAGTTCAAGTGAACCGAAACCAGGCCCCCACGCTCCGCCGCTGACGCGGGTCGCTGCCCCCCGAGGGGGTGCGAATTCAGCTTGGGGCGGCCCGGCGCTGAATTCAAGCTTGCAGCATCGCCAGCATGGCCGCCTCGTCAATCACGGCGACACCCAGCGACTGCGCCTTCTCCAGCTTGCTGCCGGCTTCCGCGCCCGCCACCACGTAGTCGGTCTTCTTGCTCACCGAGCCGGCCACCTTGGCGCCCGCGGCTTCCAGCAGATCCTTGGCCGCGTCGCGGCTGAGCGTGGGAAAGGTGCCGGTGAGCACGAAAGTCTTGCCCGCCAGCGGTCTGGGCGCCTGCGCCGCGGGCTCGCCCTCTTCCCAGGTGACGCCGCAGGCACGCAGCTGCTCCACCACCTCGCGGTTGTGCGGCTGGTCGAAGAAGGTCCGGATGCTTTGCGCCACCACCGGGCCCACGTCGTTCACCTCCAGCAACTGCTCCACTGTGGCGCCCATGATGCGGTCGATCTGGCCGAAGTGGCGCGCCAGGTCTTTGGCCGTGGCCTCGCCCACATGGCGGATGCCCAGGCCGAACAGGAAACGCGGCAACGTGGTCTGCTTGGATTTCTCCAGCGCGGCCACGATGTTCTGCGCCGACTTGTCGGCCATGCGGTCCAGGCTGGCCAGCGCGGTGAAGCCCAGGCGGTACAGGTCGGGCAGGGTCTTCACCACGCCCGAGTCCACCAGCTGTTCCACCAGCTTGTCGCCCAAGCCCTCGACCTCCACCGCGCGGCGGTGGGCGAAATGCAGGATCGCCTCCTTGCGCTGGGCGCCACAGAACAGGCCGCCGGTGCAGCGGTAGTCCACCTCGCCTTCTTCGCGCACGGCATCGCTGCCGCACACCGGGCACTGGCGCGGCATGGTGAACACCTCGGCGCCTTCGGGCCGCTTTTCAGGCAGCACGGCCACCACCTCGGGAATCACGTCGCCCGCACGGCGCACGATCACCGTATCGCCCACGCGCACGTCCTTGCGGCGCGCTTCGTCTTCGTTGTGCAGGGTGGCGTTGGTCACCGTCACGTTGCCCACGAACACCGGCGCGAGCTTGGCCACCGGCGTGAGCTTGCCGGTGCGGCCCACCTGCACGTCGATGGCAAGCACCGTGGTCAGCTGTTCCTGCGCCGGGTATTTGTGCGCCACCGCCCAGCGCGGCTCGCGCGTGACGAAACCGAGCCGGCGCTGCAGCGCCAGCGAGTTGACCTTGTAGACCACGCCGTCGATGTCGTAAGGCAGCTGGTCGCGGCTGGCGCCGATGCGCTGGTGGAAGGCGACCAGCTCGTCGGCCCCCGTGGCGATAGCGGTCTGCTCGGCCACCGGAAAACCCCAGGCCTTGAGCTGCATGAGCAGATCGAAATGGGTCTCGAACGCCGGGCCGCCCTGCTCCGGCGGCGTGATCTCGCCCAGGCCGTAGGCGAAGAAGCTCAGCGGGCGCTGGGCGGCAATGCCCGAGTCCAGCTGGCGCACCGCGCCGGCGGCGGCGTTGCGCGGGTTCACGAAGGTCTTTTCGCCCTTGGCGCCGGCGGCGATCTTCGCGCGCTGCTTTTCGTTGAGCGCATCGAAATCATCGCGGCGCATGTAGATCTCACCGCGAACCTCCAGCACCGGCGGGGCATCGGTCGGCAGGCGCAGGGGAATCTGGCCGATGGTGCGGATGTTGTTCGTCACGTCCTCGCCCACCTCGCCGTCACCGCGCGTGGCAGCCTGCACCAGCACGCCGTTTTCATAGCGCAGGCTCATGGCCAGGCCGTCGAACTTGAGCTCGGCCACGTAGGCCACCGGCGGATCGGCCTCGGCCAGCCCCAGCGCGCGGCGCACGCGGGTGTCGAAATTGCGCGCACCGGTCGGCTCGGTGTCGGTCTCGGTGTTGATCGACAACATGGGCACCGCGTGCCGCACCGGCGTGAAGGCATCCAGCACCCGGCCACCAACCCGCTGGGTCGGCGAATCCGGCGTCAACAGCTCCGGGTGTGTGGCTTCGAGCGCCTGCAGCTCGCGAAACAGCCGGTCGTACTCGGCATCCGGAATCTCCGGCGCGTCCAGCGTGTAGTACAGGTGCGCGTGGTGGTTCAGCTGCTCGCGCAGATCGGCTGCACGCTCGGCCGGCGCTGGCTCAGAGGAAAAAAGATCAACAGGGCACATGCGGACAAATCACTCTGAGAATGAGGGGGAGTCAAGCCAGAACGCCGCGAAACCGGCTTTGCCGGGCCGCCAGCGTTGCCCCCTGGAAGGGGGTGACGCGCTGAAAGCGCGGCGCGGGGGTCAGGAAAAAAGCCGTCGCGCCTGTGGCGAACCCGCCGACAGATCGTGGCTGTCCAGCGCGTCGTACAGGCTCTCCAGGTCGGCGCCGATGCCGTCCATCGTGTCGGTGGACAACAACTGCCCACCATCATCGGTGATCACGCCTTCCATGGCCTCGGCCAGCGCGGAGGCGGCTTGGCGCATGCGCACAAACGGCTGCTCGCTGCGCGGCACGTGGGTCACTTCCAGCGACAGCGCGACCTCGCGCAACGCGCTTTGTTCCGGGTCTTCGGCCATAGCGGCCTGCGAATCAAAGGCGAGGCTCAGGATGGGCGCCTGTCCCGCCGCGCTGGCGGGCAGCACCATGCGCCCGGGCAGCACGCCCGCCACGAAGCCGAGCCGGGCCGCGTTCTGCGCCACATAACCGGGGCTCCAGGCGCTGCGACGGGCGCGCAGGGTGAAGCCCAACTGGGCATCGTGGCCGCTGGCAAAAGCATCCAGCTCGCGGGCGCGGGCCACCTCGGCGCGCATGTCGGGAAAATCGGGCGCGGCGCCCACCGCGTCGGCAAAGGCCTGCGCCTTGACGACGAACTCGGAAAATTCGATGTCGTTGAGCGCGCCGGCACGGTTCGCCAGCTGCACGCCGGCCTGCAGCGCGTGGTAGCGCTGCCCCGGGCGCGGGCTTTCCCATTCACCGCTGGTTTCGTTCAGGCCTTCGACGGCAAACGGCTTGCTGCCGACCCGGCGCGTACCCGGCAGCGCCGCCAGCAAGGCATCACCCGACACCGGGCCTTCCACCGCCAGCGGGGTGATGACGTCGATCAGGGCGTCCAGCCCGGGCCGCTTCTCGGGGGGACTGACGACGTTGTTGAGCGTGACGGGCACCACCACCGGCACACGCGCATCGCCATCCGCCGCCACCGGCGGCTCCGGCTCCGGCTCCGGCTCCGGCGCAGGCTCGAAGGGGCGTCCCATGACCGGTTCGATGCGCTCCGAAATCCCATCGTGGTCGGGCTCGATCACCGGACCGGTCAGCGGGCTTTCAAAGCTCTGGGGGTCACCCGCACCGTCGAGCCCCGGGCGTTCGCTGGCGGTGCGCGGAGCGCTCTTGCTCGTGACCCAGGCGTTGTAGGCGACCACGCCCGCCAGCACGAGGCCTCCGATGATGGCCAGACTGATTTGCAGAGTGCTCATGTGTGTTCAGCGGTGGGTGGCGTGGTCAGACGGATTCCAGCATGCCGGCAGCGGACTCCATGTCCACCGCGACGATACGCGAAACGCCCTGCTCCTGCATGGTCACGCCGATCAATTGTTCGGCCATTTCCATGGCGATCTTGTTGTGGCTGATGAACAGGAACTGGGTGCCCTGCCTGCTCATGCTGGTCACCAGGCGGGCGTAACGCTCGGTGTTGGCGTCGTCCAGCGGCGCGTCCACCTCGTCGAGCAGACAGAACGGCGCCGGGTTGAGCTGGAAGATGGCGAACACCAGGGCAATGGCGGTCAGCGCCTTCTCGCCGCCCGAGAGCAGGTGGATGGTCTGGTTCTTCTTGCCGGGCGGCTGCGCCAGCACCTGCACACCCGCGTCGAGGATCTCTTCGCCGGTCATCACCAGCCGGGCGTTGCCGCCGCCGAAGAGCTCGGGGAACATGCGGCCGAAGTGCTCGTTGACGGTGTTGAAGGTGTTGCCCAGCAGGTCGCGCGTTTCGGCATCGATCTTCTTGATCGCGTCTTCCAGCGTGGTCATGGCTTCGACCAGGTCGGCCGACTGCGCGTCGAGGAAGGTCTTGCGCTCGCGCGCAGCGATGAGTTCGTCCAGCGCCGCGAGGTTCACAGAACCCAGCGCCTGGATCTCACGGTGCATGCGGTCGATCTCGCCCTGCAGGCCTGTCAGGCGCACATTGCCTTCGGTGATGCTCTGCGCCACCGCGGCCAGATCGGCCTGCGCTTCTTCGAGCTGCTGGCTGTACTGCTCCACCCCCAGGCGCGCGGCCTGCTCCTTGAGCTGGAAGTCCGTGATGCGCTGGCGCAACGGGTCGAGCTCACGCTCCAGCTTCAGGCGGTGCTCGTCGCTGGCGCGCAGCTTCATCGTGAGGTCGTCGTACTGGCTGCGCAGGGCGCCCAGGGTCTGCTCGCGTTCGAATTTGACGGCCAGCACGTTCTGCAGCCCGGCCTGGGCCGCGGCGTCGCTCAGGCGGGCCAGCTCTTCGGCGGCCCGCTGCTCTTCGTCGGCGAGCGACTTTTCCTGCGAGGCCGCGGTTTCCAGCGAACGCTGCAGCTCTCCCTGACGGGCCTGCAGGCTGCGCAGGGTGAAGGTGGCCTCCTGCGCGCTGCGCTCCAGCGAGCGTTGCTGCTCGCGCGCCGCATTCAAAGCGCGCTCGGCATCGATCACCTTGTCGTCGAACTGGGCGTGGCGCTCCTGGCAGTCGGCGAGCTGCATGTCCAGCTCGTCGAAGCGGGCCTCGGCCGTCACACGGCGCTCCTGCAGGTCTTCCAGTTGGGCATCCACCTCGGCCAGGTCGGCGGAGATCTGCTCGCTGCGCGCGCGGGTTTGTTCGGCGAGTTGTGTCAGGCGCAGGGCCTCGACCTGCAGCTCGTGGGCCTTGCCGCGTGTTTCGGCGCCTTCGCGGCGCGCGCTCACGAGCCGCTGCGAAGCATCGCTGTAGGCGGCTTCGGCGCGCACGAGAGCGGTCCGGGCCTGCTCGGCGATCAGCGCCTGGGCCCGCAGCTCCTTCTCAAGGTGTTCAATTTCCTGCGCGCGCGCCAGCAGGCCGGCCTGCTCACTGTCGGGCGCGTAGAAGCTCACGCTGTGGGCGCTGACCGCGTGGCCGCTGGGCACGTAGATCACTTCGCCGGCCTGCAGCTGGGTGCGCTGCGCCATGGCTTCATCCAGGCTGGCCGCCGTCAGGCAGCCCTGCAGCCAGTCACCCAGCAGGGCCTTCTGCCCGGCGTCGTTCAGGCGCAGCCAGTCGGCCAATGGCTTGAGGCCGCTGCCGCTGGCGCTGCCCGACGCCACGGCGGACGGACTGTAAAACGCGAGTTTCGCTGGCGGGGCATCGTTGCCGAACGAGCGCACCATCTCCAGCCGCGACACTTCGAGAGCGCCCAGGCGCTCACGCAGCGCGGCTTCGAGCGCGTTTTCCCAGCCGGTCTCGATGTGGATGCGGCTCCACAGGCCCTGCAGGCCGTCGAGCCCGTGCTTGGCCAGCCAGGGTTGCAGCTTGCCGTCGGTCTTGACCTTCTCCTGCAGTGTCTTGAGCGCGTCCATGCGGGCCGACAGGTCGGCCTGTTTCGCGGATTCCTGGTTCACCGCCTGCTGGGCGGCGCGGCGGTCATCGTCGAGCTGGGGCACGCTGTCCTGCAGCTCGTGCAGCACGGCGTCGGCCAGTTCGGCGGCTTCCTGCGCCACCACCAGCTGGCTCTGCGCGTCCAGCAGGCGGGCCTCGTCGGGCGCGGCCAGGGCGTTGCGGTCGGCGGCCAGGCGTTCGCGGCGCTGGTTGAGCTGGCGGCTCTGTTCTTCGATGTTGCGCTGCTCGGCGGCCAGCACCTGGATCTGCTGTTGCACCTGGGTGACGCTGCCACGCTGTTCGTTGGCGCGGTTCTGCGCCTGGCGCAGGCCATCTTCGAGCGCGGGCAGGGCCGCGCCCTGCTCTTCGCCCTGGGCGGCGAGCACCACCGACTTTTCTTCGGCCTCGACCATGGCTTCGGCCAGCTGCTCCAGCTCCACGCCAGCGTCCTGGCTGCGCGTGGTCCACGAGGCCATCTGTTCCTTCAGCTGAACCAGGCGCTGTTCGACGCGGGTGCGGCCCTCGATCACGAAGCGGATCTCGGCTTCGAGCTTGCCCACCTCGGCACTGGCTTCGTAGAGTTTGCCCTGTGCCTGGTTGACCTGGTCGCCCGCGGCGTAGTGCGCCTGGCGGATGGTTTCCAGCTCGGACTCGGTGCGGCGCAGGTCGGCGGTGCGCGACTCCAGGTCGTTCAACGCCTGGGCGGCGTCGGTCTTGACCTTGACCTGGTCGGCCTCGGCCTCGCTGCGCTTCAAAAACCAGAGCTGGTGCTGCTTGAGCGTGGCACCGGCCTGCAGGGTGTTGTAGCGCGCGGCCACTTCGGCCTGCTTTTCCAGCTTGTCGAGGTTGGCGTTGAGTTCGCGCAGGATGTCTTCGACCCGCGTCAGGTTCTCGCGCGTGTCGGCCAGGCGGTTGGCGGTCTCGCGGCGGCGTTCCTTGTATTTGGAAACGCCCGCAGCCTCTTCGAGGAACAGGCGCAGCTCTTCGGGCTTGGATTCGATGATCCGGCTGATGGTGCCCTGGCCGATGATGGCGTAGGCGCGCGGGCCCAGACCGGTGCCGAGGAACACGTCCTGCACGTCGCGGCGGCGCACCGGCTGGTTGTTGATGTAGTAGCTGCTGGTGCCGTCGCGCGTGAGCACGCGCTTGACGGCGATCTCCAGGAACTGGCCCCACTGGCCGCCCGCGCGGTGGTCGGCGTTGTCAAACACCAGCTCGACGCTGGAGCGGCTGGCCGGCTTGCGGTTGTTGGTGCCGTTGAAGATCACGTCCTGCATGGACTCGCCACGCAGCTCGGACGCCTTGGACTCGCCCAGCACCCAGCGTACCGCGTCCATGATGTTGGACTTGCCGCAGCCGTTGGGCCCCACCACGCCCACCAGTTGCCCGGGCAGCATGAAGTTGGTCGGCTCGGCGAAGGACTTGAAGCCCGATAACTTGATCGAATTGAGGCGCACGGGAATTCGGCCGCGGGAAGCTAACTGTTTGATTTGTAACGATAATCCTCCCCCGAGCGGGGCCGGACCGCAAGCCGCATGATAACGTGTCCGCCTGGCCTTGAGCCCGCCTTGGGAGGGCCTGAAGCGGCCTTGGGATAATCGGCGCCATGAATCCCAAGTTGTCCCTCCTGCAGCCCTACCCGTTCGAGCGGCTGCGCCAGCTGTCTGCGGGTGTCACACCCAACCCGGCCTACCGCCCGATCAGCCTGGGCATCGGCGAACCCAAACACGCCACGCCCCAGATGCTCAAGGACGCGCTGGCCGCCGCGCTGGACACCGGTCTGACCGGCTACCCCGCCACCGCCGGCGAGCCCGCGCTGCGCGAAGCCTGTGCGGCCTGGCTGCAGCGGCGCTACGGCGTCACCGTGAGCCCCGCCAACCAAGTGTTGCCGGTGAACGGATCGCGCGAGGCGCTGTTTGCCTTCGCCCAGACGGTGCTGGACCCGACCCAAGCCGGTGCCACGCTGGTGTTTCCCAATCCGTTCTATCAGATCTACGAAGGTGCAGCTCTGCTCGGCGGCGCCCAGCCGTACTACGTGCCCAGCGTGCCTGAGCGCAACTTCGCGGTGGACTGGGACAGCGTGCCCGAAGACGTCTGGGCCCGCACGCAGCTGATCTTTGTCTGCTCGCCGGGCAACCCGACCGGCGCCGTCATGCCGCTGGAAGAGTGGAAAAAGCTGTTCGAGCTGAGCGACCGCCACGGCTTCGTGATCGCGTCCGACGAGTGCTACTCTGAAATCTACTTCCGCGACGAACCGCCGCTGGGTGGGCTGGAAGCGGCGGTGAAGCTCGGACGCACCGACTTCAAGAACCTGATGATGTTCACCAGCCTGTCCAAGCGCAGCAATGTGCCCGGGTTGCGCAGCGGTTTTGTGGCCGGAGATGCGGCGCTGATCAAGGCCTTCCTGCTCTACCGAACCTACCACGGCGGCGCCATGAGCCCGGCGGTGCAGGCCGCCAGCGTGGCCGCCTGGGGCGACGAAGACCACGTGATCGACAACCGCCGCCAGTACCGCGAGAAGTTTGCCCAGGTCACGCCGCTGCTGGCCTCGGTGATGGAGGTGGCGTTGCCCGACGCGGCGTTCTACCTCTGGGCCGGCGTTCCTGAGGCCTTCAATCACCGGATTCCGGGCCTGAGTGCCGACGAAGCGTTCGCCCGCGAGTTGCTGGCTCAATACAATGTGACGGTTCTGCCCGGCAGCTACCTGGCTCGCGAGGCCCAGGGTGTCAATCCGGGCCGCGGCCGGGTGCGCATGGCCCTGGTGGCCGAACCCGCCGAATGCCTGGAAGCCGCCGGCCGCATCGTCGAGTTCCTCTCGCCGCGCGCCTGAGACCCCTTTCCGTTCCATCCCACCCTTTCTGACCGTTCGAGACAACATGACCCAACAACTGCAAACCCTGATCGACAACGCCTGGGACCAGCGCGCCGACCTGTCCCCCGCCTCCGCACCCAAGGAAGTGCTGGATGCCGTGGAGCACGTGATCAGCGAACTCAACACCGGCAAGCTGCGCGTGGCCACCCGCGAAGGTGTGGGCCAGTGGACGGTGCACCAGTGGATCAAGAAAGCCGTGCTGCTGTCGTTCCGCCTGAAGGACAACGAGATGATGCGCAGCGGCGACCTGGCCTTTTACGACAAGGTGCCCACCAAGTTCGCCCACCTGAGCGAAGCCGAAATGAAGGCCACCGGCGTGCGCGTCGTGCCACCGGCCGTGGCCCGCCGCGGCAGCTTCATCGCCAAGGGTGCGATCCTGATGCCCAGCTACGTGAACATCGGTGCTTACGTCGACGAGAACACCATGGTCGACACCTGGGCCACCGTCGGCTCCTGCGCCCAGATCGGCAAGAACGTGCACCTCTCCGGCGGTGTCGGCATCGGCGGCGTGCTGGAGCCGCTGCAGGCAGGCCCGACCATCATTGAAGACAACTGCTTCATCGGCGCCCGCTCCGAGGTGGTCGAAGGCGTGGTGATCGAAGAAAACTCGGTGATCTCCATGGGCGTCTACATTGGCCAGAGCACCCCGATCTACGACCGGACGACCGATACCGTGAGCTACGGTCGCGTGCCGTCCGGTTCGGTGGTGATCAGCGGCAGCCTGCCCAAGGACGGCGGCAAATACAGCCTGTACGCGGCCATCATCGTCAAGCGCGTGGATGCGCAGACGCGATCGAAGACCAGCCTGAACGACTTGTTGAGGGATTGATTCCCCCCTGCGCCGCTACGCGTCTTCCCCCCAGGGGGACAACACCAGCGGCCTGGCAAAGCCAGTTCCGCGGTGTTCTGGGTGAAGGCACGGTCGCCGATGAGATTTTCTGTTTTGAATTCTTGAAAGGTCTGGCATGAGCAGCGGAACGATGGAGCGCATCCTGCGCCTGATGGCCGAGAAGAAGGCTTCGGACGTTTACCTGTCGGCGCACGCGCCGGCCATGATCAAGATCAACGGGCAGACGCTGCCGATCAACAGCCAGGTGATGCCGCCGGAGGCGCCGCTGAACCTGCTGTCCGAGATCGTGCCGGCCACGCGCATCGAGGAGCTGCGGGATACCGGGGAACTCAACATGGCCGTGCCGCTGGAGGGCGTGGGCAACTTCCGCATCAGTGCAATGCGCCAGCGCAGCACCTACGCCGTGTGCCTGCGCTACGTCCCGGGTGATGTGCCTTCGCTGGACTCCCTGAACGTGCCGCCCGTGCTGTCGGATCTGGTGATGGAGAAGCGGGGTCTTGTCTTGATGGTCGGTGCCACGGGCGCTGGCAAGACCACCACGCTGGCGGCCATGATCGACCTGCGCAACGAGCTGAACACCGGCCACATCCTCACCATCGAGGACCCGATCGAATACGTCTACCGCAACAAGAAGTCGGTCGTCAACCAGCGTGAAATCGGTCCCGACACCGCTTCGCTGCAAGTCGGCCTGAAGAACGCGCTGCGCCAGGCGCCCGACGTGATCCTGATCGGCGAGATCCGCGATCGCGAAACCATGTCGGCCGCCATCGCCTACGCACAGTCGGGCCACCTGTGTCTGGCCACGCTGCACGCCAACAACAGCTACCAGGCACTCAACCGCATCCTGAGCTTCTACCCGGTCGAAGTGCGTCCCACCATGCTCGGCGACCTGGCCGCCGCGCTGCGCGCCATCGTTTCGCAGCGCCTGCTGCGCACCCACACGGGCGGCCGTGTACCCGCCGTGGAAGTGATGCTCAACACCGCGCTGATCGCCGACCTGATCCAGAAAGCCGATTTCTCCGGCGTACGCGAGGCCATGGAAAAATCGTTGGCCGTGGGCTCGCAGAGCTTCGAGCAGGACCTGGCCCGGCTGGTGCGCGACGGCATCGTCTCGCGCAACGAGGGCCTGGCCCACGCCGACTCGCCCAACAACCTCTTGTGGCGCCTGCAGAACGACTTCAACGCTTCCAAGTCCAATCTGGATGCCAAGCCGTCTGATGACGACCAGAGCGACAACGCCACCTTCACCGAGTTCTCGCTCGACGTCAAATTCTGATGACCGCCACCCTGCGCCTGACCGAAGAATTGATTGCCCGCCCCTCGGTCACGCCGCTGGACGAGGGTTGCCAGGCCCTGATCGCAGACCGCCTGCGAGCGCTGGGTTTTGTCTGTGAAACCATCGAAAGCGGCCCGGCCGATTTCCGCGTGACCAACCTCTGGGCACGCCTGGGCACGGGCCAGCAGCCCACCCTGGTCTGGGCGGGCCACACCGACGTGGTGCCCACCGGCCCGCTGGACGCCTGGGGCAGCGACCCCTTCGTGCCTTCGCACCGCGACGGCAAGCTTTTTGGCCGCGGCGCCAGCGACATGAAAACCTCGCTCGCCGCCATGGTGGTGGCCTGCGAAGAGTTCCTGGCCGCGAATCCCAAGCCGCCGATCGACATCGCCTTCCTGCTGACCAGCGACGAAGAAGGCCCGGCCAACGACGGCACGGTGATCGTCTGCGACCAGCTGCGCCAACGCGGCGAACGCCTGGACTGGTGCGTCGTCGGTGAGCCCACCTCGGTCGAGCGCACGGGCGACATGATCAAGAATGGCCGCCGCGGCACCATGAGCGGCAAGCTCACGGTCAAGGGCATCCAGGGCCACATCGCTTACCCGCAACTGGCGAAGAACCCGATCCACCTGGTCGCCCCAGCCCTGGCCGAACTCGCCGCGACGGTCTGGGACATGGGCAACGCCTACTTCCCGCCCACCAGTTGGCAGGTGAGCAACATCCACGGCGGCACGGGTGCGAGCAACGTGATCCCGGGCACGGTGGTGATCGACTTCAACTTCCGCTTCTCCACCGAGTCCACACCCGAAGGCCTGCAGCAGCGCGTGATCGACATCCTGCAGCGCCACGGCCTGCAGGCGGGCGCCGACCACGACCTCACATGGACCATCGGCGGGCGACCGTTCCTGACCCAGCCCGGCACGCTGGTGGACGCCGTGCGCTCCGCCATCCAGGCCGAGACCGGCATTCAAACCCAGCTCTCTACCACCGGTGGCACCAGCGACGGCCGGTTCATCGCCCAGATCTGCCCACAAGTGATCGAACTCGGCCCGCCCAACGCCACCATCCACAAGATCGACGAACACGTGGCCGTGGCCGACATCGAACCCCTGAAGAACATCTACCGCCGCGTGCTTCACAACCTCGCCCAACAGCAGGCCTGCGCGCGCTGAACCCATGACTCTGCAAGACCTGCTCGCCGGGGCCACGGCACGCCTCGAAGCCGCCCACTTGGCCTATGGCCACGGCACCACCAACGCCCGCGACGAAGCCGCCTGGCTCGTGCTGTGGCAGCTTCACCTGCCGCTGGACGGCGACCTGGAGGAGATGGCCGAAACCCCTGTTTCCGACGAAGACGCGCTGACCGTGGCCGAGCTGATCACGCGCCGCATCGAGACCCGCCAACCCGCCGCCTACCTCACGCACGAAGCCTGGTTGCAGGGCGTGTCGTTTTATGTGGATCAGCGCGCCATCGTGCCGCGCAGCTTCATCGCCGAGCTGATCGCCGACGGCGGCTTCGACGCCTGGTTGGGCGAACACACGACCCGCGTGCTGGACCTGTGCACCGGCAACGGCAGTCTCGCTGTGCTGGCGGCTCTGGCCTGGCCGCAGGTGCAAGTGACCGGCGCCGACCTCTCCACCGATGCCCTGGCCGTGGCCCGCATCAACGTCGACCAGCACGGGCTGCAAGACCGTGTTGCGCTGATCGAGTCCGACGGGCTCAAAGCCTGCCCCGGTCCCTGGGATCTGGTGCTGTGCAACCCGCCCTATGTCAACGCACAGAGCATGGAAGCCCTGCCCGCCGAATACCGCGCCGAGCCCGCACTCGCGCTGGCGGGCGGTGTCGACGGCATGGACTTCATCCGCACCCTCTTGCACGACCTGCCCTCGCGCCTGTCGCCCTACGGCGTGCTGGTGCTCGAAATTGGCAACGAACGCGAGCACTTCGAGGCCGCGTTCCCGCAACTCGAAGCCGTGTGGCTGTCCACCAGCGCTGGCGACGACCAAGTCCTTCTTCTCACTTCCGAATCCCTTTCGGCACTGGCTTCCCAGCCAACGCCCCGCCCATGATCACTCTGAAAAACCTGGTCCTTCGTCGTGGCACGAAGGTCCTGCTCGATGGCGCTTCCGCCACCATCAACCCCGGCGAAAAAGTCGGCCTTGTGGGTCGCAACGGTGCCGGCAAGTCCAGCCTGTTCGGTCTGCTCAACAAGACGCTGCACGAGGACAAAGGCGACTTCTATGTGCCCGCCCAATGGCGCATGGCCCAGGTCGCGCAGGACATGCCCGAGACCGACATGCCCGCCACGCAGTTCGTCATCGAAGGCGACGTGACCCTGCTCGCCGCGCAACAGGAAGTGACCGCATCGGAAGAAAGCAACGACGGCGAGCGCATGGCCCACGCCTATATGGCGCTGCACGACGCGGGCGCACACGATGCGCCGGCCCGTGCCCAAGCGCTCATCCTGGGCCTGGGCTTCCGCACCGACGAACTCGACAACCCGGTCAACAGCTTCTCCGGCGGCTGGCGCATGCGCCTGCAACTCGCGCGTGCACTGATGTGCCCGAGCGACCTGCTGCTGCTCGACGAACCGACCAACCACCTGGATCTGGACGCCCTCGTCTGGCTGGAAGCCTGGCTCAAGCGTTACGAAGGCACCATGCTCGTGATCAGCCACGACCGCGAGTTCCTCGATGCCGTCACCGACGTCACCATCCACATCGAACGCGCCCAGCTCACGCGCTACGGCGGCAACTACAGCAAGTTCGAGGACATGCGCGCCGAGCAGATGGCGCTGCAGGCCACGGCGTACTCCAAGCAGCAGGACAAGGTCGCGCACCTGCAGAAATTCATCGCCCGCTTCAAGGCCAAGGCCAGCAAGGCCAAGCAGGCGCAAAGCCGGGTCAAGGCGCTGGAGCGCATGGAGAAAATCGGCCCGGTGCTGGCCGACGCAGACTTCACCTTCGAATTCAGCGAGCCGCAGAACCTGCCCAACCCCATGCTGGCCATGAACGAGGTGAGCTTTGGTTATCCGCCACCCGCCGCGGGCGGCGAACCGATCACCATTGTGCGCAACGTCAGCCGCTCGGTGCTGGCCGGGCAGCGCATCGGCATCCTGGGTGCCAACGGCCAAGGCAAATCCACCGTGGTGAAGACCATCGCGCGCGACCTGAAGGCCATCAGCGGCGAGATCATTGAGGGCAAGGGACTGAACATCGGCTACTTCGCCCAGCAGGAACTGGACGTGCTGCGTCCGGCCGACACCCCGCTGGAGCACATGATCCGCCTGGTGCGCGAGTGCACGGCGCAGGGCCGCCTGAGCGGCCAGGCCACGCGCGAACAGGACCTGCGCAGCTTCCTCGGCAGCTTCAACTTCACCGGCGACCAGGTGAAGCAGGCGGTCGGCAGCATGAGCGGCGGCGAAAAGGCGCGCCTGGTGCTGTGCATGATCGTCTGGCAGCGCCCCAACCTGCTGCTGCTCGACGAGCCCACCAACCACCTGGACCTCGCCACACGCGAAGCGCTGTCGATGGCGCTCAACGAGTTCGAAGGCACGGTCATGCTGGTCAGCCACGACCGTGCCCTGCTGCGCGCCGTGTGCGACGAATTCTGGCTGGTTTCCCGCGGCGGCATTGCACCGTTCGACGGCGACCTGGACGACTACCAGCGCTACCTGCTGGACATGGCCAAACAGTCGCGAGAAGCCCAGCGCCAGGAGCAGAAAGACCTGCAGCGGAGCAACGCAGCGGCACCCGCTGTGGTGGCCGCGGCCGCGCCGGCCCCCGCGGCCAACCGCGGCCCCGAACAGCGCAAGCAGGATTCCCAACGCCGCCAACAGCTCACCGAGCAGTTGCGCCCGTTGAAGAAAGAGCTGGAGCACAACGAAAAACGCACCGCCGCACTGAACTTGCAGAAAAACCAGCTGGAGGCCCGCCTGAGCCAGCCCGCGAATCCCAAGGACATGGCCGATGCGGGGCGCGAGCTCAAAGCGGTGAACGATGAAATCGAAGTGCTGGAGTTGCGCTGGCTGGATCTCACGGAACAGATCGAGGGCGCCAGCGCCAACGGGTGACAAGCGCTCGTTCTGTCTGCGGAATGCACGGCGCAGTGACGGCGTTCACAGGCAGGCGTGCAACAAGGGAGCGGTGAGAGCGCAAAAGCGGGCTTGACGCTACAGTGGGCACCTTCCCTTGTCCAACCCGGCACATCGAAAGGCAGTCCCCACATGTCCATCCTGATCACTCTCTTCATTGGCCTGATAGCGGGCTTCGTCGCCCGCGCCATCAAACCCGGCGACGACAACATGGGCTGGATCATGACCGCCCTGCTGGGCGTGGCAGGCTCATTCCTCGCAAGCTATGGGGGTGCCGCGCTGGGCCTCTACGCCCCGGGACAAGCCGCGGGATTCATCGCCTCGGTGGTGGGCGCCGTGATCCTGCTCGTGATCGTTGGCCTGATCCGGAAGAAGTGAGCCGGTGACCTTGCGGTGTTTCACCGCGTGTCTCCTTTTTGATGGGTATCCGGAGCGTTCGCGAGTTCGCGCGCAAAGCGCTCCAGCTCTTCGTTCAGGGTCCCACGGCTGCGGAATTGCCGGTTGGCTTGCGTGTACCAGTACTCGGCATCCTCCAGATCGCCCTCCACGATGTGCACAATGCCGTGCAGCCAGGCACCCCGCTCGGAGCTGTCGCTCTGAACCAGGT
Organism: Betaproteobacteria bacterium HGW-Betaproteobacteria-9; assembly: GCA_002842215.1. Classification (GTDB taxonomy): domain Bacteria; phylum Pseudomonadota; class Gammaproteobacteria; order Burkholderiales; family Burkholderiaceae_C; genus Hydrogenophaga. The sequence continues at coordinate 34,829 of PHCC01000001.1, forward strand.
TGTGGGCCTCGTTCCAGCGCCCGGCGTGCAGGTGGTCCAGCACAGTTTGAAGGTCGTTCACGGTTCGCTCCTTCAGCCGGCCACGATCTGGTCAAGCAGGTGCTCGAAATCGCCGTACAGCGCATGGCCGCCCAGCAGCCGGTCGCCCGACGCGCTGTGCACGACCAGACCCGGCACACCTTGTGCGCCCAGGGTCTGCATCAGGCGGCGGGCCTGGCCCATGCGTGCCGCATTGCGTTCCAGCAGCGCAGCGTCGAGCGCCGCCAGCCGGTCGGCGGCAGCTTCCAGCCCCAGGCTGCGCAGCAGCACGCCGACCGCCAGGGCATTCCCGGTGTCCAGGCCGTCCACGTAACGGGCCTCCTGCAGTGCCTTCAGCACTTCCAGCTCGCGCTGCGTCTCGGTCAATGACACCGCGGTGAGGGCCAGCGTCATGGCCGCCGAATCAAAGGGGCTGTCATGGCGACCCAGCACGTTCTGGCGGTAGGCCTCGGTGAAGCGCTGGCCCGTGAGCTTGGCGATGCGCAGGTCGTTGGACCAGGCGAATTCGGCAAAGGCCGTGTCCATGCGGCGGCCGCCGCCGGCGAACAGGCCCGTGGGGGCCAGCGCCAGGCGGATCCCGCTTTGCTGGCCCAGCTTTTGCACCGCGGGTGAAGCGCCATAGCACCAGCCGCACAAGGGGTCGAACAGGTAGGTGACGGTGGTGCTCACTGGAGTACCTTCGCCCTGAGGGCTGCGGTGCGAGCTTGCTTGAGAACGGCCCGGCGCGGTGCTCATGGCTTTATCTCCTCACCACTTCATTTCGCCCTTGTTGACCTTGGCGCCGATGTCCAGCGACATCGCACCGTCGGTCACCTGCGGGTAGGACTTCTTCATGGCTTCGATCAGCTCGGCGCTGGTCTTGCTGGCGGCCAAGTTCTTCTCGAAGGTCTGCAGGTAGTCCTTGGTGAAGGTGATGGCGCTGGCGTCCACGGCGGTGTCGGCTTTCATGTGGCCGGGCACCACCAGCTCGGGCTTGAGCGAGGCCATCTCGTCCAGCTGGGCCACCCAGGCGGCGCGTTCGGCGGCGCTTTGCGTGTCGGCGGTCCACACGTGCATGTTGCCGAAAACGCCGATGTTGCCCACCACGGCCTTGATCGACGGGATCCAGGCGTAGGGGCGGTGGGCCAGCAGGCCCTGGGTGCCACGGATTTCGATGGTCTGGCCTTCCAGCGTCAGGCTGTTGCCGGCGAGCGCGCGCGGTGCCACGGGTTTGCGCGGTGCGTTGGCGCCCATCTTGGACCCCCAGAACGCCACCTTGCCCGCCATCTTGGCGTTCAGTTTTTCCAGCACGGCGGGCGTGCTCACCACGTCGGCCTGGGGGAAGATTTCTTTCAGGGTTTCGACGCCGAAGTAGTAGTCCGGGTCGGCCTGGCTCACGTAAATGGTGGTGAGCTGCTTGCCACTATCCAGCACATTGGCGGCGATGCGCAGCGCATCGGCACGGGTGAAGCCGGCGTCGATCACCATGGCTTCTTTTTCGCCGTAGACCAGGGTCGAGTTGACGTTGAAGCTGTTGCTGGCGGCGTTGTAGACCTTGACGGTCAGCGGCTGGGCGGCCTGGGCGCTGGTGAAAGCGATGGCCAGCGAGGCGGCGACGGCGGTGGTGCGGATCATGGAAGGCTCCTGTTGGATGTCGGTGATGGAGTGGCGCTCTTCAGCGCTGGGATGCACTTTAGTTGCAATATCCGAGCAGATAAATCGCATAATTCGGCCATATATGTTTCGCAAATCGATCAAATCATGGACCGCCTGACCGCCATGCGGGTGTTTGTGGCGGTGGCCGAGAGCGGCAGCTTCAGCGCCACCGCCGAACAACTGGAGATGTCGCGCGCCATGGTGACGCGCTATGTGGGAACACTGGAGCAATGGCTGGGCGCCCGCCTGCTGCAGCGCACCACGCGCAGCGTCACCCTCACCGACGCGGGCGAAAGCTGCCTGCGCCGCAGCCAGCAGATGCTGGCGCTGATGGACGACGTGGAGCAGGAAACCAGCCGCCACGACACGGCCTTGCGCGGGCAGCTGCGCGTGACCTGCAGCATTTCGTTCGCCTACGCGCAGATGGCGGCCGCACTGGCCGATTTCCTGAAGCAACACCCGCAGCTCAAGATCGACCTGAACGCCAGCGAGGGCGCGCTCAACCTGGTGGAGGCACGAATCGACCTGGCCATCCGCATCAGCGCGGAGCCCGACCCGACGCTGATCGGCCGCGTGCTGGCGCCCTGCGCTTCGGTGCTGGTGGCCTCGCCCGCCTACCTTGCCGCGCATGGCGTGCCGAAGACGCCATCCGACCTGCAAACCCACCAATGCCTGAGTTTTGCCAACTTCGGCAAAAGCACATGGGCCCTGCGTCGCAATGAAGAGGTCTTCCAGGTCCATGTGCGCAGCCAGCTCAGCGCCAACGAGGCCACCGCCTTGCTGCAGGCCGCCCTGGCGGGTGGCGGCGTGGCCCTGCAACCGACCTACCTGGCCAACCACCACCTGGCCGATGGCACGCTCGTGGCGGTGCTGCCCGACTGGCAACCGCCGGACATGGCGATCTATGCGCTTTACCCGTCACGCAAGCACTTGTCTCCCGCTGTGCGCGCCCTGCTGGATTTTCTGGTGCAACGGTTTGCCACCCCGCGCTGGTAGCACTGCGCGAATCTGGCTGGTGACGCGATCAGAAATGAAAAAGCCTGCTACCAAATCAGCAGCAGGCTTTTCAACTCCCGCGAGGGGAATCTGGTGGGACGTGCGGGGGTCGAACCCACGACAAACGGATTAAAAGTCCGCTGCTCTACCAACTGAGCTAACGTCCCAACATACAAAAAAACATCAACGACAAACCGAATGCGAGACCCCAGATACCAGCGTCTGGTGGGGCGTGAGTGACTCGAACACTCGACCTACGGATTAAGAGTCCGCTGCTCTACCAACTGAGCTAACGCCCCATTTGGCCCCGCAAAGTTGGCTTATGCCTTGTCGCCAAGCCTCAAATTATAGCGTTATTTTTGAGCTGTTTTCAAGGCTCGCAGGACTTTTTGAAACGCTCGCGATCGCGTTCATCAAGGCCCCTGCCGCAGCCATGCCGAAACTGGCGGTCACACTCACGGCCGACCCATAGCCATGGCAATTCAACGATCCGTCTGCGGCGTCAGCCAGTGCACACGAGGCATCGGGCGGCGACACAGCCTCACGGCTGAACACACAGCTCACGCCCATGGGACCGTTGCGTGCGCCGCCATGGTGTTTGCGCAGCTGGTAACGCAACTGCGCCAACAAGGGATCGTGTGTGACAACGGCCAGATCGGCCACTTCCATTGCATGGGCTAATCGCTTTCCACCCGCTGCTCCGACGGTCACGAACGGCATCTTGTTGCCCACGGCCCAGGCGGCCAGCCTGGTCTTGGCCCGCATCTGGTCACAGGCATCGATGAGCCCGGTGGGCCGCATGTCCGCCGCGTCCCGAACACCATCCAACAGCATGGGCCAGTTTTCTGGCGTCACAAACTCCTCGATCACGTCCACCACACAGGCCGGGTGGTACATCGCGATGCGCTCGCGCATGGCCAGTGCCTTGCTCTGCCCCAACGTAACGTCCAAGGCATGAATCTGGCGGTTGATGTTGGACTCGGACACGTGGTCCAGATCGATCAGGGTAAGGCGTCGCACACCGCTGCGCGCCAGGGCTTCGACAGACCAAGATCCGACACCGCCGATGCCAACCACCACCACGTGTGCATCAAAGATGCGTTGGGAGCCCTCCTGGCCATAGAGCCGGCGCAAGCCCCCGAAGCGGCGCTCGAAATCGGGTGTCATGAGAGGCGTGCTGGTTGCAGCATACTCACTCACGATCCAGCAACCAGAGCTGGAAGCGCACACCGCCAATGGCGCCCAGCACGATGCCAACCACCGCGATGGCGCTGGTGAGGCTCAGGGTGGACAAACCAGAAAGACCCTGGCCCACGGTGCATCCCAAAGCCGTCACACCCCCAACGCCCATGCAGAACGCACCGCCCATGTGCAAGGCGGTGTCTTGCGTGCTGCGAAAACCTTCCCATCGAAAACTGCCACCCAGCCAGGCCTGTGCAAAGGCGCCGACCACCACGCCCGCCACGGTGACCACGCCGAGGGTCAGCACGTTGGACTTGTCGCTGAAGAGAATCAGCCAGTCCAGGGCGTAGGCCATGGGTGCGGTGAAGGTCAGGGACTCCATGCGCCCGGTGTTGGTGGCGAGGTACATCGATTCCAGCGTTTCCGGATGCTCGGCCACAAACGCCATGTGACCGCTGACCCACCACATCGCAGCAATCACCAGCCCAAGACCCACACCACCCAGCAGGTTATTGGCGCTGCGGAAATCTTCGTCCATCAAGGCCCAGACAACCAGCGCGCCGCCCAGGATCAATGCGGCCAGCAGACCTGCGGTGCCAGATTCCAGCCCCAGGGCTGAAGCCATCCACATCGGCAGCGTGCCACCTGCCGCGATGTCAAATGCCACCAAGTCAACGGTGTTGACACGCAGCACCGCGAGCACACCGCGCAACGTGGCATACGCGGCAAAGCCCATGACAAAAAACACCACCAGTGACTTCAGACTGCCGGCCCCGATGCGCACCAGCGTCTTGCTGCCACACCCCGAAGCCAGCACCATGCCAAAGCCGAACAGGGTGCCCCCCACGATGGCGGACAGCCAGATGATGCGGCCAGACCCGTAGATGGTCTGACTGGTGTCGATCCAGCCCAGCCAGCCCATGAAGTAAAAGCCGATCGACGCCACCCCCACGGCCATGCCCCACATGCGCATGCGCGTCCAGGCCCCCATGTTGATGATGTCGCTGATGGCGCCCATGGTGCAAAACTGGGTGCGCTGGGCAATAAAACCAAACACCACCGAAACCGCGAAGGCGGCCCAGAGAACTTGGGTATGCAGTGTTTGAATATCGGCGATGTCCATCATGGCCGACATTGTAGGAGGAGCCCTCCGGTCACCCGGACCGGAAGGCCATGTGCACGAACCCGCCGCGATCAGCGCAGGCGTGCGAGACGCTCGCGTCCGGCCGCTGCAGCCTCGGAGCGGGGATGGGACTTGATCAGGTTTTCCAGCGTGCGACGTGCGGCCTTGCTGTCTTTGAGCTCGATCTGGCTGTTGGCCATGGCCAGCAAAGCCTCGGGCGTCCGGGGATGGTCGGGGAACTGGGTCGCCAGACGGCGGTGGCTCTCGATCGACTCCTTGTAGGCGCGGTTGGCGTACTGGGCGTTGCCCAGCCAGTACAGCACGGATGGCGTGTAGCCGCTGTCGGGATAACGGCGCAACAAGCCCGCATACCCCGCAGCAGCCGGACCGAACTCCGAACGGCGCAGCAGCTCCATGGTCGCATCGAAGTCGCGCTTCTCCTCGGGTGAAGCCGTGAACTCGCGGCCATCCAGAGAGACGGGCACCGGTTCGACCTGACGCAAGCGCGCATCCACGCCGGCCTGCGCATCCTTCTGTTGACGCTGAAGCTCGGAAACTTCACGCGCCAGTTGCTCGTTCTGCCCACGCAGGCGCGCGATCTCGCCACGCAGCTCTTCGTTCTGGTTGGCCAGTTCCAGCAGACTGCGCTGAGTCGTGGCCTGGCTGTCCCTCACCTCCTGGGCCATGCGAGACAAGCTGGCTGCCGTCGACTGGCTATGGGTGTCGAACTTGTTGCGCAATTCGATGATGGCCTTGCGCGCCTCATCGTCGTCAAACAGGGCGTGCACCTGCAAGGGCCACAGGCTGCCGACCAGCAGGGTCGCTGCACCGAGGAGTGAGGGAACAGAACGGTTCATCAGGGACATCGGTTCAACGGTAGGTCAGTTCCACCCGGCGGTTCTTGGCGTAGGAGGCTTCGTCCATGCCCAGTGCCGCGGGTTTTTCTTCACCGAAACTCACAGGCTCCATCTGCGACTCGCTCACACCCATCAGGGAAAGCGAGCGGCGCACCGCTTCGGCGCGTTTCTGACCGAGTGCAAGGTTGTATTCACGACCACCGCGCTCGTCGGTGTGGCCTTCCAGTGCGATCTTGCGGCTGCTGTTGGCCTTCAGGTAACGGGCGTTGGCTTCCAGGGTTGCGGCGTATTCGCCACGCACTTCGAAGCTGTCGTAATCGAAATACACCACGCGGGCCATGGCCTCGGGTTGTTGAGAATCCATGGAAGGCACTTCCACGCCCGAAACGCCGCGGGGGTCCACGCCGCTTCCGGTTCCGCCTTGACCCGCCTGACCGGCCGCACCACCGGTGCGGTCTTCAACGGGCACGTCGTCGAGCTTGACGCTGGAGCCGCAGGCCGCCAGCGAGGCGACGACCAGCAGGCCGGCGAAACGGTTCAGCCACACGCGGTTGCCACGCTGGACAATGGATGGAGCTGGTTTGAATTTGTTGTTCATGGGTGTATCCCTTTCTGGGCAGGTTTGAATGGAGGAAGGAGGCAGTGCGGAGGGCTTCGAGGTCAGCGGGCAAACGGGCCCCATTCGGGCTCGCGAATGTCTCCCCCGGCACTGGCAAGGCGGGTCTTGATGCGCCCATCCACCGTGCTGGTCATGAGGGCCTCCTGCCCGCGGTCACGGGTGGCGTAGATGATCAGTCGGCTGTTGGGCGAAAAGCTGGGGCTTTCGTCGGCACTGGTTTCGCTCAGTGCCGTGACATTGCCCGAGGCCAGCTCCATGACGTGAAGGCGGAACGCACCACCAACACGCGAGATGAAGGCCAGCCAGCGGCCATCCGGGCTGGGCGCCGGCGAAATGTTGTAGTTGCCGGTGAAGGTCACACGCTGGGGGTTGCCCCCCTGGGCGCTCATGCGGTAGATCTGGGGAGAGCCGCCACGGTCGCTCACGAAGAAGATGCTGTTGCCGTCGGCGCTGAACACCGGCTCGGTGTCGATGCTGCCCGACTGCGTCAGGCGGCGCGGCGCGCTGCCGTTGGCATCCATGGCATAGATCTGGGCATTGCCGGAGATCGACAGGGTTGCCACCAACTGGCGGCCATCGGGCGACCACGTTGGTGCACTGTTCGATCCCCGGAAGTTGGCGAGCAGGCGGCGCTTGCCCGTGGCCACGTCGTGCGAGTAGATCACGGGCTTGCGCGATTCGAACGACACGTAGGCCAGTTGCGCACCGCCCGGTGCCCAGCTCGGCGAGATGATGGGTTCGGGGCTGGTCAGGGTCGCGCGGGCGTTCTCGCCATCGGCATCGGCCACCAGCAAGGTGTGCCGCTGCCCGGCCTTGGCCACATAGGCGATGCGGGTCGAGAAGACGCCCTTTTCACCGGTGAGTTTTTCGTACACGTAATCGGCGATCCGGTGCGCAGCAAAGCGCAGATCCGCGGTGGATACCGGGTAGCTCAGCCCGCCCAGATCCTGGCCACGCACCACATCCCACAGCCGGAATCGCACGTCAAAACGGCCATCGGCCAGACGCGAAACGCTGCCGGTCAACAGAGCATCACTGCCCTTGCTGCGCCATGCCGCCAACTCGGGACGAGAGGTTTCGTCGAGCCTCGCGGGCAAGGGCTCCACAAAGCGGAACTGACCGCTGCGCTCCAGGTCGGCCCGCACGATCGCGGCCATGTCCTGATTGACCAGGCCGTTGTCGCGGAAGCTCACCGCCGACACCGGAATCTGGGTCACCCCGGCACCGGAAACCTCGACGCGGAATTGGGCCAGCACGTCCTGCAGTGGCCAGGTCATCAGGGGGAGTGCGGTGGCGTGGGCCAGAAGGGACCGCCGCGAGGGTTGCCAGTCAGATCGATTCAATGCCTGCATTCTTGATAGGTTGGGTGATGTGGCTGGAAACCGGATTGTGAATCCTGTTTTCCGGTTGCCAGCAGATAATACCGGAAGCACTTTCTGCACCCGTGACAAGTTGTGCTTTTTCTGTACAGGCCGTGCCCACAGGCACACTGTGACCAGCCCAGCCACCCTACCCCGCCGTTCCAGGCCGCGCAGACTTGACCGATTCCAAAGCCCCCGGCACGCCGCCCGCCCGAACCATCACCCAGCGACTGCGCCAGTTCTGGCCGTACTTCCGCTCCGCCAAGAGCGGTATCGTGTTGGCCGCCATCTGCACCATCGTGGGTGCCTTGACCGAACCGCTGATTCCCGCTTTGCTCAAGACCTTGCTGGACCGGGGCTTTGCCGAGGGCAACATCGACCTGTGGATGGTGCCGGTTGCCCTGTTGGGGCTGTTTGGTGTGCGGGGTCTGGCAGGGTTTCTGGCTCAGTATGCGTTGTCCTACACGGCCAGCCTGGGTCTGCTGAACCTGCGGCGGGCCATGTTTGTCCGGCTCAACGATGCCCAGATGACGCTGTTCGCCCGGCAAAGTGCCAGCAAGCTCTCGAACACCCTGGTCTACGAGGTGCAGACGGGGTCGACCATGTTGGTCAACGCCATGCTGAGCCTGACCAAGGACAGCCTGACCCTGCTGGCCCTGCTGGGCTATCTGATGTACCTGAACGGAAAGCTCACGCTGATCGTGCTGCTGCTGTTTCCAGGCCTGATTTTGGTGATGCGTGTGCTCTCGCGCCGTCTGTACCGCCTCACGCGTTCCAGCCAGCAGGCCACCGACGAACTGGCCTATGTGGTGGAAGAAAACGCGCTGGCCCACCGCATGGTGCGCCTGCACGGTGCCCAGCAACGCCAGACCCAGCGTTTTGACGGACTCAGCGTTTCCCTGCGGCGCCTGGCCCTCAAGTCCACCGTGGCCCACGCCGCCATGACCCCGCTGACACAGATGCTCGCCGCCGCCGCTTTATCGGCCGTGATTGCTGTGGCACTGTGGCAAAGCGCCAGCAGCGGTGTGACCGTGGGCAACTTTGTGGCCTTTGTCACCGCCATGCTGATGTTGATCGCACCGATCCGGCACCTGGCCGAAATCGCCGGCCCAATCACCCGGGGTCTCGCCGCGCTGGAACGGGGTCTGGAACTCATCGATGAAACGCCGCCACAAGCATCGGGCACCCACCGGGCCGATCAGGTGAAGGGCGCCATCACCCTGCGTGACGTCTGGGTGCGCTACCCGACGCGCGAGGAGCAAGCGGACGACGGCCACATCAGCCGCAGCGCGCTGCGCGGCATCAACCTGAGCATCCAGCCGGGTGAGGTGCTGGCCCTGGTGGGCCCCTCGGGTTCGGGCAAGACCACGCTGGCCAATCTTCTGCCACGCTTTGTCGAAGTGGACCGCGGCGAAGTGCTGCTGGATGACGTGCCCCTGCCCAGCTGGGATCTGGCCAGCCTGCGGCGCCAGTTCGCCATGGTCAGCCAGGAAGTGATCATGCTCAACGACAGCCTGGCGGCCAACGTGGCACTGGGAGCAGCCGACGACCAGATCGACGAAGAGCGCGTGCGTGCAGCGCTGGCCTCGGCCAACCTGCTCGATCTGCTGGAGCGCCTGCCCCGGGGCATGCACAGCACGGTGGGACACAACGCGGCCGAACTCTCCGGCGGTCAGCGTCAGCGGCTGGCGATCGCGAGGGCCATCTACAAGAACGCGCCCATCCTCATCCTCGATGAGGCCACCTCAGCGTTGGACAACGAGTCCGAGCGGCTGGTGCAGGACGCACTGTCGCGGCTCATGAAGGGGCGCACCACGATCGTGATCGCCCACCGGCTCTCCACCATCGAACATGCCGACCGCGTGGTCGTGCTGGCCGACGGGCAGATCAGCGAGATGGGCAGCCACGAAGAACTGCTCCGCAGCGACGGCCTGTATGCCCGGCTGCATGCCCAAAAACTCAGCCCCGAAGCCGGTGCGTAAAAAAGCCGGAAGCACCTTCAGGGTGCTTCCGGCTTTCAAGGCATCCAGAGATGCCATCAACTTCAGAAGTTGTACTGCAGGCCCACACCGAAGTAGTCGACGTTGCCCCAGCGTGGGTTGTTGGATCCGCGAAGCGGGTAATGGTCTGCATCGCCGCGCAACATCAGGTTTTCGGTCAGCGCAAAGGTCATCCCCACACCCACCACCGGCCGGGTCTGGGAGCTGGAATGGCTCGCCAGATCCGCAAACTGGCCACTGCTGTGTTTCACACTGGCCACGCCCAGCTTGCCAAACAACCTGAGCTTTTCGGTGACGTTGCCACCAGCCGTCAAACGGGCACCCAGCACTTTGGCCTTTGCCGACACGTCCACACCATCCAGCGACGTGTACTCATGGCTCTTGCCAGCCTGGTAAAAAACCTCTGCGCCCAGGATGCTGTTGAATTGCAAACCAGCGCCCATCTGCAGACCTATTTGACGATCACTGTCGCCAACGCTGATGCTGCCATCGGGACCACGATGCACCACGCTGTCATTGACGACACCCAAGGTGCCGAACACGTAGGGCGTCATACCGGGTGCCGGTGGTGCAGGAGCCACCATGGGCGCGGCAACAGGGGCCGCGGCAACTGGCGCCGGTGCGGGCACAGGAGCTGGAGCGGGAACCACGGCGACCGGTGCGGGAGCAGGAGCAACCACCGGCATCGGCACGGCACGCGGCATCACGTCAGAGAAGCGGTTGTCGCACTTGGCCATGCTGGCGCGCACGGCCACACCCGCCTTGTCGGCGTAGAGGTTGATGGGCATGTCGGGGCTGTATGGCACGTACTTGCCAACCAGCGCCTTGGCCACACCATTGCGGCCGTTCTTGCGACTCACGCCCACGTCACAAGCACCCAGCTTGTACTGCGGTCCGAGGTCGGACAGGCGCGCGGTGCGAACCGTCGCTTCACCCTTGCGGCGCAGGGGGGGCATGGTGGTCGAAGGTTCGTAGAAACGGGCCTGGCCCGCCTGCACCGCGGCGTCGCATTCGGCGGCCGTGTCGTATCCCACATTCCCGTGACCATCATTGACCATACCGGCATGGCTGATCGAGGCTACCAGCAAACCGCCTGACAGCAGCACCGAATTCAATGGTGTGAGTTTCATGATTTCTCCAGACTAAAAAAGATAAAAAATACTAACGAAATGAAACATGTTTGATGAAAATGCACCCATCTCTTGTCACAGGCGGATTATCAAGGCATCAGTAAGCTATTACGGTAACAAAAGCTAAAACACAACGATGTGCGCCATCGCACAGACAGTGGGGTGAAAAGCTCGCTGTGGAAGTGCTCCACCGGTTCGACGAAAACCGCTAAAGCAGCACGATGTCGTACTGCTCCTGCGTCATTGAACTCTCGCTCTGAAGAGAGATGGGCTTGCCGATGAAGTCGGACAGACCCGCAAGGTGCTGGCTTTCTTCATCCAGAAATAGCTCGACCACCTTGGCCGACGCCACCACACGGAACTCGCGCGGATTGAAGGCTCTGGCCTCGCGCAGGATCTCGCGCAAGATGTCGTAGCAGACACTGCGCGCGGTCTTCACCACCCCTTTTCCGCTGCACGCCGGACACACTTCACTCAGCATGTGCGCCAGCGATTCGCGCGTGCGCTTGCGCGTCATCTCCACCAGACCGAGCTGGGAAAAACCACCCGTCATGGTTTTAACCCGATCGCGCGCGAGTTGCTTGCGGAACTCGGTCAACACCGCGTCCCGGTGGTCTTCGCGCACCATGTCGATGAAGTCGACGATGACAATACCCCCCAGGTTGCGCAGCCGCAGCTGGCGTGCGATCGTCTGCGCGGCTTCCAGGTTGGTGCGGAACACGGTGTCGTCAAAGTTGCGCGCGCCCACGAAGCCACCCGTGTTCACGTCCACGGTGGTCAGTGCTTCGGTCTGGTCGATCACCAGATAGCCGCCCGACTTCAGGTCGACCCGGCGGCTCAGCGCCCTGGCGATGTCTTCGTCAATGTTGAACAGGTCAAAAATCGGGCGCTCACCGGTGTAGAGCTGCAGCTTCTTGGCGGTGTCCGGCATGAACTCGGCGGCAAAAGTCTGCAGCAGACCAAACTGCTCGCGCGAATCGATGCGGATGGACTGCGTCTGCGCACTCACCAGATCCCGCAAGACGCGCTGCATCAGGTTCAGGTCTTCGTGCAGCAGCGTGGCCGCCGGCTGTCGCGTGGCAGCCTCCTTGATGCGCTGCCAGGTCTTGCGCAGGTAGGCGATGTCCTCGCTCAGTTCCTCGTCGGTCGCGTCTTCGGCATTCGTGCGGAGGATGAAGCCCCCTGTGGGGCTGCCGTCCTGCGGCACGGCCAGGCCCAGCACCCGCTGGCGCAAGGCCTCGCGCTGGGTGGGCGGAATTTTCTGCGACACCCCTATGTGGTTGTCCTGCGGCAGAAACACCAGCAGCCGCCCAGCGATGCTGATCTGTGCTGTGAGGCGTGCCCCCTTGGTGCCGATCGGGTCCTTGAGCACCTGCACCATGAGCGCCTGACCCTCAAAGATCTGCCGTTCGATGGGCAGCACAGGGTTGGGGGTGAGCACCCGGTTGCTGGATCCGTTTTCACCATGGGCACCGCCTTCAGCAGGGACGCTGTCGCCGCCCCTTTCGGCTGGAACTGGTGCCTGGCTGCGGTCGCGGGGCGCCGCATGCTTGGCGGCGATGTTGGGCATCAGATCAGCCACGTGCAAAAACGCCGCCCGGTCCAGGCCAATGTCGATGAAGGCCGACTGCATGCCCGGCAGCACGCGAGAAATCTTGCCCAGATAGATATTGCCCACCAGGCCACGCTCCAGCGTGCGCTCCAGGTGCACTTCCTGCACCGAGCCCTGCTCCACCACCGCCACCCGGGTCTCCTGGGGCGCCCAATTGATCAAGATGTCCTGGCTCATGGGGATCGTTTGTCTCGAATTCTGGAAGTTCGCGGGGTCAAAGCAGTCGCACCCCGGCCGCACCAAGCACCTGCGCTGTCTCGTGTGCGGGCAGGCCCATGATGCCCGAATAACTGCCACTGATGTGGCTGGTCCACAGCGCCGCGTGGCCCTGGATCGCGTAGGCGCCTGCCTTGCCCATGGGTTCACCGCTGTCGACGTAGCGGCGTATCTGCGCCGCCGTCAGCGGTGCAAAACTGACCCACGAGGTAGACAGCGAGGCCCACTGGCGAAGACCACGTGCCGCCGGCTTGCCCACGGCCACGGCGGTCAGCACCCGATGACGGCGTCCCGCCAGATCGGCGAGCATGCGGCAGGCTTCGTCAGCGTCGCCTGGTTTGCCCAGAATGCGCCGTCCCAGCGCCACGGTGGTGTCGGCACACAGCACGGGCGCGTGTGGAAAGCCCCGGCGCTTGAGCCGGGCGAGCGAGGCCTGGAGCTTGAGCCCGGTCACCCGTTGCACGTAGCTGGCCGGCGCTTCGCCGGGCAACACCGCTTCGAGCGCCTCGACGTCTTCGTCCGCATCGGGCAGCAGCAGTTCACAGCGCACACCCCATTGCTCCAGCAATTGCAGACGGCGCGGGCTCTGGGAGGCGAGGTAAATGAAATCGGACATAGGGATTAATAGATAAAGTCGCCCCACCGCCGGGCTGCCCCGACCAGATGCCGTCGATCACTCGCGGTGGTAAGGGTGGTTGGCATTGACCGACCATGCCCGGTACAGCTGTTCGATCAGCAGCACCCGCACCATCGCGTGGGGCAAGGTCAGATCCGACAGGCGGATGCGCTGGTGCGCGGCGGCTCGAAACGCCGGCTCCAGACCATCGGGCCCGCCAATGACCAAGGCCACGTCGTCGCCTTCCAGCTGCCATTGCTGCAGCTGTTGGGCCAAGGCTTTGGTCGTGAACGTGGTGCCGCGTTCGTCGAGCACCACCACACGGCAACCGCGTGGCAATGCCGCCTGGATGCGATCGCGCTCGGCGGCCAACAGCGTCTCCAGGCTCTTGGACCCGCGCGGCTCGGTCTTGACGGTCTTGATCTCCACCCGCAACTCGGGCGGGAAGCGCTTGGCGTAATCGTCGTAGGCGGTCTGTGCCCAGTCGGGCATGCGCTGCCCGACCGCGACGATCAGCAGCTTCATGCCTTTTTCTTGGGTGCCGCTTTGGCCACGGGGGCGCGCTTGGCCGCCGGCTTGGTCGCGCTATTGGCTGCGGTTCGGGCGGCCTTGGGCTTGACCACCACGGTCTTCAACGGCGCCTTGGTGGGCGCTGCCTTGGCTGCGGTCTTGCGGGCGGCGGTGGGTGCGGTCTTCTTGACGGCGGTCTTGGCAGCTGTTTTGGCCGCGGTCTTGGCCACGGCTTTGACACCGGCCTGTGTGCCGGGTTTGGCGGCGGTTTTGGCTGGCGCAGCAGCGGCCGCAGCGGAAACCGCCTTCGCTGCCTTGCGGGCCACCGACTTCGCGTCGATCGGTTTCACGTCCTTCTGCTCGCCCTTCTTGGTGGTCTTGCTCGTTGCCTTCTTGGCCGCGGTTTTGGCCACAGGCTTGGCTTCCGCGACCTTTTCGGCGCCGTGCTTCAGGCGCACCGGCTTGGCACCCCAGATTTCTTCCAGCCGGTAGTACTGCCGGATGACTGGCTGCATCACATGGGCCACGGCCGCACCACAGTCCACGATGATCCATTCGCCGTTTTCTTCGCCTTCGATGCGCGGCTTGTCAAAGCCCGCTTCACGCACAGCATCGCGCACGCTGGATGCCAACGCTTTGGTCTGCCGGTTGGAAGTGCCGCTGGCGATGATCACCCGCTCGAACAAGGGCGAGAGGTGTTCCGTGTTGAAGACCACGATGTCCTGGCCCTTGACGTCCTCAAGCCCCTCCACAATGGCACGTTGGAGTTTCTGGATGTCTTTTTTGGCGGTGGTTTCGCTGGTCATGAAGGCTCTTGATAAAGGTGATGGAGTGAAATATAGCTTGCGACGGCTTCGGGCACCAGAAGCGACAGCGAGTTGCTGCGGTCTACGGGCTGGCCCACATGGGCGCGCACTGCGGTGGCGCTGATGTTCTGGAGTGGCATTTCAAGGCGCCGGAAAGGCAGGTTCACAGCGGAAAGATCCGCTTCGTCTGCAGACTCCCGCACGGCATCGGCACCGATCTCGGCGGCCCGGTTCGCCACGGCCAGGGTGGCCAGTTCCAGCACTTCGGACCACCGGACCCAGCGCTTGAAAGCCAGCAACTGGTCAGCGCCCAGCACCAGAAACAGTTCAGCTCCGGGATATTCAACCGACAGTTCGCGAAGGGTATCGGCGGTGTAGCTCGGACCGTCGCGCTGGATTTCTCGGCGGTCAATGCGGGTACGGGGCAAATCGCTGAAGGCCAACTCACACATCGCCAGGCGGTGCTCGGCCGACGTCAACGGGCGCGTTTTGTGCCAGGCCTGACCGGTCGGGAGGATGTGCAGCACGTCTAGATCCAGCTGGCTCAATGCCTTTTCCGCCAGTGTACGGTGCGCCCGGTGCGGCGGGTCAAACGCACCGCCGAACATGCCCACGCGCAGGGATGCCGCAGGAGATCGATCCGATTTCGCCTCGGTGCTGGAAGCGCCCGTCAAATCCAGTCCTTGCGCACCAGGAAATCGGTGGCCAGGCGCGCCTCTGGCGAACCTATCGATTCCTGGCGCTGGTAGGACCAGCTCACCAGTGGCGGCATGGACAGCAGGATCGACTCGCTGCGCCCGCCCGACTGCAGGCCGAAATGTGTTCCGCGGTCCCAGACCAGGTTGAACTCCACATACCGGCCACGGCGGTAGAGCTGGAAGTCGCGCTCCCGTTCGCCGTAAGGCGTGCCCTGGCGGCGCGCCACGATGGGCAGGTAAGCGTCCAGAAACGCGTCGCCCACCGAGCGAAGCATGGCGAAGCTGCCATCAAAGCCGAGTTCGGAAAAATCGTCAAAGAACACGCCGCCCACACCGCGCTGTTCGTCGCGGTGCTTGAGGTAGAAATACTCGTCGCACCACTTCTTGAAGCGTGGGTACTTGTCAACGCCAAAGGGGTCGAGAGCGGTTTTGCAGGTGGTGTGGAAATGCACCGCATCTTCTTCAAAACCGTAATAAGGCGTGAGGTCCATGCCACCGCCAAACCAGCACACAGGCTGCCCGCCTTCGGGCTTGGCCGCGATCATGCGCACGTTCATATGCACCGTGGGCACATAGGGATTGCGCGGGTGGAACACCAGCGAAACGCCCATGGCCTCGAACGGAGCCCCCGAGAGCTCGGGCCGGTGCTGCGTGGCCGAGGGCGGCAGACGCGGCCCGGTCACGTGCGAGAAACCGCAGCCGGCGCGTTCGAACACCGCTCCGTCTTCCAGTATCTGGGTGATGCCCTGACCCTGCAGGGTTTCGCTGGCGGGCTTCTTCCAGTGATCGACCACAAAGCGGCCGCCATCGACCATGGCCACGGTCGAGGTGATGCGGTCTTGCAGACCCGTCAGGTAGTCGCGCACGCGCTGCGTCTGTTGGCTCATGATGTCTTTTGAAGTCTGAAGACCCGCAGGCCTCAGACGGCCCTGAAGCCGATGTCACGGCGGCACTGCATGCCGTCGAACCGGATGCCGTCCACCACACCGTAAGCCTTTTGCTGCGCAGCGGCCACGGTGTCGGCCAGCGCTGTGACACACAGGACCCGACCACCCGCAACTTCGACCGAGCCCCCCGAGCCGCTGGTGGTGCCGGCGTGGAACACCATGGCATCGGCCGCATCCGTCGGCAACCCTGTGATGGCATCACCCTTGCGCGGGTTGAGCGGATACCCCGCCGCGGCCAACACCACACCCAGCGCCACGCGCGGGTCCCAGTCCAGCGTCACTTTGTCCAGCTCGGCGCGGGTGGCCGACAGCAGCACCTGCGCCAGATTGCTCTTGAGCCGCATCATGATCGGCTGGGTTTCCGGGTCGCCCATGCGGCAGTTGAATTCCAGCGTCTTCACGCGGCCGTCGGGCGTGATCATCAGGCCGGCATACAGAAAGCCGGTGTAGGGAATGCCATCAGCCGCCATGCCGCGCAGCGTGGGCAGGATCACCTCGTCCATCGCGCGCTGGTGCACCGCGGGCGTGACCACCGGCGCGGGCGAATACGCGCCCATGCCGCCGGTGTTCGGGCCCTGGTCGGCGTCGAGCAGGCGCTTGTGGTCCTGGCTGGTGGCGAGCGGGAGCGCGTTCACGCCGTCGCACAGCACGATGAAACTGGCCTCTTCGCCTTCCAGAAACTCTTCGATCACAACGCGGGCACCGCCCTCGTTGTGTGCCACGCCCAGGGTGTTGTCCAGCAGCATGAAGTCGATCGCTTCGTGCGCCTCGGCCAGGCTCACGGCCACGACAACGCCCTTGCCCGCCGCCAGCCCATCGGCCTTCACCACGATGGGCGCGCCCTTGGCGTCCACATAGGCGTGCGCCAGAGCCGGATCGGTGAAGGTCTGGTACTCGGCCGTGGGAATCCCATGGCGCTGCATGAAGGCCTTGCTGAAAGCCTTCGAGCTTTCCAGCTGTGCCGCCTTCTGCGTCGGGCCGAAGATGGCCAGGTCATGGGCGCGGAACTCGTCAACCACACCCGCCGCCAGCGGCGCCTCGGGGCCGACCACCGTCAGACCGATGCCGTTGGCCTGCACCCATTCGCGCAGGACCCCCTTGTCGGTGATGGGCAGGTTGGTCAACTGCGCATCACGCGCTGTACCGGCGTTGCCGGGCGCCACGAACACCTGCTCCACACCCTCGGACTGCTTGAGCTTCCACGCCAGCGCGTGTTCGCGGCCACCGCCGCCAATCACCAGGACTTTCATTCGTTGATCTCAGCGTTGTGAAAGACTTCCTGCACATCGTCCAGGTCTTCCAGGATATCGAGCAGCTTTTGCATGCGCACAGCGTCTTCACCCATGAGAGGAATGCTGTTCTCGGCACGCATCGTCACTTCGGCCACTTCAGGCTTCAGGCCCGCAGCCTCCAGCGCGTTCTTCACCGCTTCGAAGTCCGTGTACGCGGTCAGCACCTCGATGGCACCGTCGTCGTCGGTGATCACGTCTTCGGCACCGGCTTCCAGCGCCACTTCCATCACCTTGTCTTCCGAGGTGCCGGGCGCGAAGATGATCTGGCCACAGTGTTTGAACTGGAATGCCACCGAGCCGTCGGTCCCCAGGTTGCCGCCGTACTTGCTGAAGGCGTGGCGCACCTCGGCCACGGTGCGCACCTTGTTGTCGGTCATGGTGTCCACGATGATGGCCGCACCACCGATGCCATAGCCCTCGTAGCGGATCTCTTCCAGCGCCTGGCCTTCGAGGTTGCCCGAGGCTTTGTCCACGTTGTACTTGATGCGGTCCGCCGGCATGTTGGCGGCCTTGGCCTTGTCGATCGCCAGGCGCAAACGCGGGTTCATCGCCGGATCGCCACCGCCCGTGCGGGCGGCCACGGTGATCTCACGGATGACGCGTGTCCAGATCTTGCCCCGCTTTTCGTCTTGACGGCCTTTGCGGTGTTGAATATTGGCCCATTTGCTGTGTCCAGCCACGAGTGAGTCCTTTGGTCTGACCAGGATTTGGTCTAATAACCAGCGATTTTACTTTTACCCACTTCTCCCAATCCCCTGCCCACAGGAAGGACGCCGCCATGGCCGAACCGATGCTGATTGCCCAGAACGCGAACACCACCTGCCAGCTGTTGCCCGGACTGGCCAACCGGCACGGCCTGATCACCGGCGCCACGGGAACCGGCAAGACCGTGAGCTTGCAGACTCTGGCGGAACAGTTCTCCAACATCGGCGTGCCGGTCTTCATGGCCGACGTCAAAGGCGACCTCACCGGCATCAGCCAGATGGGCAGCTTCGGCGAGAAGATCAGCACCGTCCTGAAAGACCGCGGCATCACCCTGCCCGCCTCGCAGGCTTGTCCCACCACGCTGTGGGACGTGTTCGGCGAACAGGGCCACCCGGTGCGCGCGACCGTGAGCGACATGGGGCCGCTGCTGCTGGCGCGCATGCTGAACCTCAACGACACGCAGGCCGGCGTGCTCAACCTGGTGTTCAAGATCGCCGACGACAACGGCCTGCTGCTGCTCGACATGAAAGACCTTCGGGCCATGCTGCAGCACATCGGCGACAACGCGAAACAGTTCACCACCGAATACGGCAACATCAGCGCGGCCAGCGTCGGCGCCATCCAGCGTGGCCTGATGCAGGTCGAACAGCAAGGTGGCGACAAGTTCTTCGGCGAGCCCATGCTCGACATCAGCGACTTCATGCAGACGGTCGACGGCAAGGGCGTGGTGAACATCCTCGCGGCCGACAAGCTGATGAACTCGCCCCGGCTCTACGCCACCTTCCTGCTGTGGATGCTGTCCGAGCTGTTTGAGCAACTGCCCGAAATCGGCGACCCGGAAAAGCCCAAGCTGGTGTTCTTCTTCGACGAGGCCCACCTGCTGTTCAACGAAGCGCCGAAAGTGCTGATCGAGCGCATCGAACTGGTGGTGCGCCTCGTGCGGTCCAAGGGCGTGGGCGTCTATTTTGTGACGCAGAACCCGCTGGACATTCCCGACAGCGTGCTCGGTCAGCTCGGCAACCGCATCCAGCACGCGCTGCGCGCCTTCACCCCGCGCGACCAGAAGGCCGTGAGGGCAACGGCAGAGACCATGCGCCCCAAGGCCGGCCTGGACATCGAGGCCGCCATCACCGAACTCGCCGTGGGCGAGGCGCTCGTGAGCCTGCTCGACCCCAAAGGCCGCCCGAGCGAGACCGAGCGCGTGTACGTGGTGCCACCCGGCAGCCAGCTCGGCCCGATCACCGACGCACAACGCCAGCAACTGCTGCGTGACTCGCTGGTCGCGGGGGTGTACGAAAAAACGGTGGACCGCGAAAGCGCCCACGAAATCCTGCGTGCCCATGTGGACGCGCGCACGACCGAGGCCGCGCCTGCTGAAGCTGGCGGCGTGAAGACACCGCGCATTCCCGGCGCTGCCAAAAAAGAAGCCGAGGCCGAAGGCGGTGGCTTCGGCGGCATGGTCAACGAAGCCCTGTTCGGCCGCACCGGCCCGCGAGGCGGTCAGTACGATGGACTGGTGCAGACCATGGCCAAGACAGCTGCGCGAAGCGTGGCCAGTGGCATCGGGCGGCAAATCGTGCGGGGGATGTTGGGAAGCCTGCTGGGCGGCAAGCGCTGAACCGGCCCCTGCCCATTCCCGCGTTCTTTTCGACTACCCACGTGGGTCTGCTCAAAGCGCTGCTGTACGGCCTGCTCGCCCTGGTCGTACTGGTCCTGATCGGGGCCCAGTTCGGCGGGCTCAGTGGCCATCGGCCCTCCGATCTCGGGGTGACACAGGGACGTTTGAAGCCACCGTCCCTCACGCGCAACAGCGTCTCCAGCCAGGCCGACCTGTATCCGGCCCACCCGCAAACGGCCCACGCGCTCATAGTGCCCTTGCCCCTCAGGCACGGAGACGCCACAACCTCGCTGCGCACGCTGGCCACCGTGCTGCAGACCCAGCCCGGCATCACGCTGGTGGAACAGCGACCAGACTATCTCTACGCACAGGCTCAGACGCGTTGGCTCAAGTTCGTGGACGACCTCGAATTCTGGTTCAACCCGGCGCGGGGCTGGATCGAAGTGCGCAGCGCCAGCCGCCTGGGTCGCGAAGACGCCGGCATGAACCGCCGGCGCATGGAAAACATCCGCACCGCCTATCTGCGCCAATGAATCATTTGTGCAGCCGAACACCATCGGCTGCCCGATCAACCAACTCTTCTGGATGTTCCATGCCTAAAAAAATGCATCCCTCCCGTGCCGCCATGCTGGTGCTGACCGCGGCGCTCAGCGCCTGCGGCGGCGGCGACTCTGACGACGGTTCGGGGGACGCCACGTCGGCGCTCAAAGTCGCAAGCTGTGGCCGCGAAGGGGGTCCGTTGCGCATCATGCCCCTGGGCGATTCGATCACCCAGGCCGAGGCGGGGCACAACAGCTACCGCCGGGTGCTCTGGCAACGCCTGAACGCCGCGGGCTGTTCGGTGGACCTGGTGGGCAGCCGCTCCGGCGTCTCCAGCGGCTACCGCGACAGCCCACAGACCAGCGCCCCCGACCCGGACTTCGATCCGGACCATGAGGGCTACTGGGACTACCGGGCTCACGAGCTGGCGCCCCAGGTGGCCGGCAAGGTCGGCAGCGCCCGCCCTGACGTGGTCCTCCTCCATCTGGGCACCAACGACGTGCTCGATGGCCAAAGCACCGCCGGCATCATCGGGGAACTGGGAAGCGTGATCGACGCCATCCGGGCCGGCAAGGCCGACACCCACATCGTGCTGGCCAAGATCATTCCCGCCGCCCCCGACACGGCGGGAACAGCGGCCCTGAACCGGGGTATCGATGGTCTGGCCGCGTCGCGCAATACCGAGGTCTCGCCCATCGCCGTGGTGAACCAGGCGGCGGGTTACTCGGTGGCAGACAACTACGACGGCGTTCACCCGAACGCCACCGGCGAGGCCAAGCTCGGGAACCAATGGGCCGACACCGTGCTGGCCTGGCGGACTCGCTGACCTGTCGATAGCCCAAAAAAAAGAAGGCCCGGGGATGCCCGAGCCTTCTTGTGTATGCCGGGGCGCTCCCGACGTCAACCCGCCGTGGCTTCCTCGGGCTTCGCCTTGCCTTCCTTCTTCGGCAACGGCTGGATGTCGAGCTTGACTTCCTGGGTTTCCTTGCCGTCGTCGCCGGTTCTGGTTTCCAGATCGACCGTCAGACGGCCACCGTCGGTCAGGCGGCCGAACAGCAGTTCGTCCGCCAGGGCTCGACGGATCGTGTCCTGGATCAGGCGCTGCATCGGACGCGCGCCCATGAGCGGATCAAAGCCCTTCTTGGCCAGGTGCTTGCGCAGCGCGTCGGTGAAGGTGACCTCCACCTTCTTCTCGGTCAGCTGACCTTCGAGCTGCAGCAGGAACTTGTCGACCACGCGCATGATGACGTTTTCATCCAGCGCCTTGAAGCCGACCATCGCGTCCAGGCGGTTGCGGAACTCGGGCGTGAACAGGCGCTTGATATCGGCCATCTCGTCGCCGGCTTCGCGCGGATTGGTGAAACCGATCGTGGCCTTGTTCATGGTCTCGGCCCCCGCGTTGGTCGTCATGATCACGATGACGTTGCGGAAGTCGGCCTTGCGCCCGTTGTTGTCGGTCAGCGTGCCGTGGTCCATGACCTGAAGCAGCACATTGAAGATGTCCGGGTGCGCCTTTTCGATCTCGTCGAGCAACAGCACGCAGTGGGGCTTCTTGGTGATGGCTTCGGTCAGCAGGCCACCCTGGTCAAAACCCACATAGCCCGGAGGAGCACCGATCAGGCGACTCACGGCATGGCGCTCCATGTATTCCGACATGTCGAAGCGGATCAGGTCGATGCCCATGATGTAGGCCAGTTGCTTGGCGGCTTCGGTCTTGCCGACGCCGGTGGGGCCGCTGAACAGGAAAGCACCGATCGGCTTGTCGCTCTTGCCCAGGCCAGAGCGCGCCATCTTGACGCTGGAGGCCAGCACTTCCAGGGCTTTGTCCTGGCCGAACACCACGCTCTTGAGGTCGCGCTCCAGGGTCTGCAGCTTGCCGCGGTCGTCGTTGGACACGTTCGCGGGCGGGATGCGCGCGATCTTGGCCACGATCTCTTCGACCTCGGTCTTGCTGATGGTCTTCTTGCGCTTGGACGCGGGCAGGATGCGTTGTGCAGCGCCCGCCTCATCGATCACGTCGATGGCCTTGTCGGGCAGGTGGCGGTCGTTGATGTACTTGGCGCTGAGTTCGGCCGCAGCCTGCAGGGCCGCCAGGGCGTACTTGACGTTGTGGTGCTCTTCAAAGCGCGACTTCAGCCCTTTGAGGATGTCCACGGTCTGCTCCACCGTCGGCTCCACCACGTCGACCTTCTGGAAGCGGCGGCTGAGCGCGGCGTCTTTTTCGAAGATACCGCGGTATTCGGTGAAGGTGGTCGCGCCGATGCACTTCATCTGGCCACTGGACAGCGCGGGCTTGAGCAGGTTGGACGCGTCCAGCGTGCCGCCCGATGCCGCACCGGCCCCGATCAGGGTGTGGATCTCGTCGATGAACAGGATGGCGTTGGGCTTGTCCTTGAGCGACTTGAGAACACCTTTCAGGCGCTGCTCAAAGTCGCCGCGGTATTTGGTGCCCGCCAGCAGTGCGCCCATGTCGAGCGAATACACCTGGGCTTCGGCCAGGATTTCCGGCACGTCGTTCTGGGTGATGCGCCAGGCCAGGCCCTCTGCGATGGCGGTCTTGCCCACGCCGGCTTCGCCGACGAGCAGCGGGTTGTTCTTGCGGCGGCGGCACAGGATCTGGATCACGCGCTCGACCTCGTAGTCGCGCCCGATCAGCGGATCGATCTTGCCGTCTTTGGCGAGCTGGTTCAGGTTCTGGGTGAACTGCTCCAGCGGCGACGCCTTTTCATTCTGCTTGGCTTCGCCAGCCTCTTCGTTTTCGGCCGCGCTCTCGCCGGGCTTGCTCGCCTCGGGTGGATCGCTCTTGCGGATGCCGTGGGCGATGAAGTTGACCACGTCCAGGCGCGTCACCCCCTGCTGGTGGAGGTAGTACACGGCGTGGGAGTCCTTTTCGCCAAAGATCGCCACCAGCACGTTGGCGCCGGTCACTTCTTTCTTGCCGTTGCCAGTGGACTGCACGTGCATGATGGCGCGCTGGATCACGCGCTGGAAACCCAGCGTTGGCTGCGTGTCCACCTCGTCGGTGCCTGCGACCTGGGGCGTGTTGTCCTTGATGAAATTCGTCAGGGACTTGCGCAGGTCGTCCACATTGGCCGAGCAGGCGCGCAGCACCTCGGCGGCGCTCGGGTTGTCGAGCAGGGCGAGCAACAGGTGCTCCACCGTGATGAATTCGTGTCGCTGTTGCCGGGCCTCGACGAAGGCCATGTGCAAGCTGACTTCAAGTTCCTGGGCAATCATGGACACATCCTTTGGGCTGGTGGTGGTTTGAAACGCTGGGGTCCGGGTACGTAAGGTGTATCGGGTGGATGGCCATCAAATGGGGCGGATCTGGCTTTATTCAATCGGCTCGCTCAAACACTGCAACGGATGCCCCGCATTCCGGGCGGCCTGCGACACCTGGTCGACTTTGGTGCTGGCCACATCGCGCGTGTAGATCCCGCAAATGCCTTTGCCTTCGAGGTGTATCTTGAGCATGATCTGGGTCGCGGTTTCACGGTCCTTGCTGAAATATTCCTGAATGACGTGCACGACAAACTCCATGGGGGTGAAATCGTCGTTGAGCAACACCACCTGGAACATCTGGGGGGGTTTGGTGCGCTGCGCACGCCGTTCAAGCACCACCGAATCGTCGTTGCCCACACTGGGAGGAGCGACGGGGTTTTCGGGTTTCTTGGGGTTCTGGGTGGCCATGAAAATCATTCTAGCGGGGTGCGCGCGTCCCTATGTGCTGCTCGGGATATGTATTTGCCGTGACAACACGGCGTTGTTGCCCACCCAGTCGGTGAAGGGGCGACATTGGCATGGGCAAAGGCGCAGCGCGTCATGTCCCATTGTGTCGTTTCGACGCAAAAGAAAACCGCCGAGGAAGGCTGCTTCCGGGCGGTTTTTCCAAGGGTTCTGCCGGCACCGGCTTCATCGACCGGCGACTAGCGGAATTGGCGCGTTACATGTTGTCGATCATGACCTGGCCAAAGCCCGAGCAGCTCACCTGGGTGGCGCCGTCCATCAGGCGGGCGAAGTCGTAGGTGACTTTCTTGCTGGCGATGGACTTCTCGATCGAACTGATGATCAGGTCTGCGGCCTCTGTCCAGCCCATGTGGCGCAGCATCATTTCAGCCGACAGGATTTCGGAGCCGGGGTTCACGTAGTCCTTGCCGGCGTACTTCGGCGCCGTGCCGTGCGTGGCTTCAAAGCAGGCCACGGAGTCCGACAGGTTGGCACCCGGGGCGATGCCGATGCCACCGACCTGGGCGGCCAGGGCGTCGGAGATGTAGTCGCCGTTCAGGTTCAGCGTGGCCACCACCGAGTACTCGGCCGGGCGCAGCAGGATCTGCTGCAGGAAGGCGTCGGCAATGCTGTCCTTGATGACGATGTCTTTGCCGGTCCTGGGGTTCTTGAACTTGCACCACGGGCCACCGTCGATCAGTTCGGCACCAAACTCCTTCTGCGCCAGCGCGTACGACCAGTCGCGGAAGCCGCCTTCGGTGTACTTCATGATGTTGCCCTTGTGCACGATGGTCACGCTGGGCTTGTCGTTGTCGATCGCGTACTGGATGGCCTTGCGCACCAGGCGTTCGGTGCCTTCGCGCGACACGGGCTTGATACCGATGCCCGAGGTGTTCGGGAAGCGAATCTTGGTCACGCCCATCTCTTCCATCAGGAACCTGATGAGCTTCTTCGCCTTGTCGGACTCGGCCTCGTATTCAATGCCAGCGTAGATGTCTTCCGAGTTCTCACGGAAGATCACCATGTTGGTTTTCTCGGGCTCTTTCACGGGAGAAGGCACGCCTTTGAAGTACTGCACCGGGCGCAGGCAGACGTAAAGGTCGAGTTCCTGGCGCAGCGCCACGTTCAGCGATCGGATGCCGCCCCCCACGGGGGTGGTCAGCGGGCCCTTGATGGAGACCACGTATTCGCGCAGCGCCGCCAGGGTTTCTTCGGGCAGCCAGACGTCGGGGCCGTACACCTGGGTCGACTTCTCGCCGGCAAACACCTCCATCCAGTGAATTTTTTTCTTGCCGCCGTAGGCTTTGGCCACGGCCGCATCGACCACCTTGAGCATCACGGGGGTGATGTCCAGACCGGTGCCATCGCCTTCGATGTAAGGAATGATCGGTTCATCCGGCACGTTCAGGGACATGTCGGCGTTGACGGTGATCTTTTCACCCTGGGCTGGAACCTTGATGTGCTGATACATGGAAACGGGTCTCCGTATGGGATGCATTGTCGAACGCTTCTGAATCCAGAGTTCCCGGGCATGGCGCCCGGATGGACCTCAAGAATTCTAGTCCTGATCGAGCGGCCCGGACGCCGGATCTATCCGTGGAAATCGCCGATCCCGGACCTGTGCGCGGCGCTTGACGGACAATGCGTTTTTCACCCGATCACATCGTCTGCCCATGAACCGATTGCTCGTTTGCCTGTCCTGCCTGCTGGCCCTGTTGACCGGGCCTGCGTGGTCCCGCGATGCGCCCCAGCTCCAGCTGCCCCGCATCACCCTCACGGCAGGTATGCACCTGATCCAAGCCCAGGTGGCCGCCACCCCGGAACAGCGCTCCATCGGGCTGATGTTCCGCGAGGACATGCCCGGCGGTGAAGGCATGCTTTTTGTCTTCGAGCAACCCGCGGGCCAGTGCTTCTGGATGAAAAATACCCTGCTGCCCTTGACCGCCGCCTTCGTGGCCGATGACGGCACCATCGTCAACCTGGTCGACATGAAGCCGCAAAGCCTGGACTCGCACTGCTCGGCACGACCGGTGCGTTATGTGCTGGAGATGCATCAGGGCTGGTTTGCCAAGCGGGGCATCCAGGCTGGCTCCCGGCTGAGCGGTGCACCGTTCGACGGACGCAAGTAAGTTCGCGGGCGATCTGCCGGCCCCTGCAGGACCGGCGCTCAGACAAAAAAAAAAGCGACCCGGACAGCTCGCGCCGCCTGGATCGCTTCGGGGTGTCGAAGCCTGACGCGAGAGATGCTCAGCCTTGAGCAGCGGCCAGCACCGCATTCAGCGTCTGGCTGGGACGCATCACCGCGGCCAGCTTCTCGAAGTCCGGCAGGTAATAGCCCCCGATGTCGACCGGTTTGCCCTGCACAGCCGCCAGTTCGGCAACAATGGTTTGCTCGTTGTCGGCCAGTTGCTGGGCCAGCGGCGCAAAACGGGCAGCCAGGGCCGCATCGTCGGTCTGGGCCGCCAGGGCCTGGGCCCAGTACATGGCCAGGTAGAACTGGCTGCCGCGGTTATCGAGCTGACCCGTCTTGGGCGACGGGTTCTTGTTGTTCTCCAGCAGCTTGCCGGTGGCGGCATCCAGCGTCTTCGCCAGGATCTTGGCCGCGTTGTTGCCGGTCTTCAGACCCAGATCTTCCAGCGACACGGCGAGCGCCAGGAACTCACCCAGCGAGTCCCAGCGCAGGTGGTTTTCTTCCACCAGTTGCTGCACGTGCTTGGGCGCCGAACCACCGGCCCCTGTTTCGTACATGCCGCCACCGGCCATGAGTGGCACGATGGACAGCATCTTGGCCGAGGTGCCCAGTTCCATGATGGGGAACAGGTCGGTCAGGTAATCGCGCAGGATGTTGCCGGTGGCGCTGATGGTGTCCAGGCCACGGATCACGCGCTCCAGCGTGTAACGCATCGCACGCACCTGGCTCATGATCTGGATTTCCAGACCGGCGGTGTTGTGCTCGTGCAGGTACATCTTGACCTTGGTGATCAGCTGCGCTTCGTGAGGACGGTACTGGTCCAGCCAGAACACGACCGGCATGCCGGAGTTGCGCGCGCGATTCACGGCCAGCTTGACCCAGTCGCGGATGGCGGCGTCCTTGACCTGGCACATGCGCCAGATGTCGCCCTTCTCCACGTTCTGCGAGAGCAGCACTTCGCCGGTGGCCAGATCGGTGATGTTGGCCACGCCGTCTTCGGTGATTTCGAAGGTCTTGTCATGCGAGCCGTATTCCTCGGCCTGCTGGGCCATCAGGCCGACGTTGGGCACTGTGCCCATGGTCTTGGGGTCGAAGGCGCCGTGCCACTTGCAGAAGTTGATCATCTCCTGGTAGATGCGGGCGAAAGTCGATTCGGGCATCACGGCCTTGACGTCCTTCAGGCGGCCATTGGCATCCCACATCTTGCCGCCATTGCGTATCATGGCGGGCATGGAGGCGTCCACGATCACGTCGTTGGGCGAGTGGAAGTTGGTGATGCCCTTGGCCGAGTCCACCATGGCCAGCTCGGGGCGGTGCTCGTGGCAGGCGTGCAGGTCGCGCTTGATCTCGTCCTGCTTGCTCTGCGGCAGGCTGGCGATCTTGCCGTACAGATCGGCCATGCCGTTGTTGACGTTCACGCCCAGTTCTTCAAACAGCTTGGCGTGCTTCTCGAACGCGTCCTTGTAAAAGATCTTCACACAGTGACCGAACACGATCGGGTGCGACACCTTCATCATGGTCGCCTTCACGTGCAGCGAGAACATCACACCGGTCTTGCGAGCGTCTTCAATCTCTTTCTCGTAGAAAGCCTCCAGGGCTTTCTTGCTCATGAACATGCTGTCGATGACTTCGCGGTCCAGCAGCGACACCTTGGGCTTCAGGACGATCGTCTGGCCACTCTGGGTGATCAGTTCCATCTTGACGTCACGGGCTTTGTCCAGGGTGATGGACTTTTCACCGTGGTAGAAGTCGCCATGGTGCATGTGCGAGACGTGCGATCGCGAGGCCTGGCTCCATTCGGCCATGCTGTGTGGGTTCTTGCGCGCATATTCCTTCACGGCGCGCGGCGCGCGGCGGTCGGAGTTGCCTTCGCGCAGCACCGGGTTCACCGAGCTGCCGATGCAACGGGCGTAGCGGGCGCGAATGGCCTTTTCTTCCTCGGTTTTCGGCGCTTCGGGGTAGTCGGGCAGCGCGTAGCCCTTGGACTGCAGTTCCTTGATCGCGCTGACCAACTGGCCGACAGAGGCGCTGATGTTGGGCAGTTTGATGATGTTGGCTTCGGGCTTCAGCGTCAGCTTGCCCAGTTCGGACAGGGTGTCGGGCACACGCTGCGCCTCGGTCAGGCATTCGGGAAACGTGGCCAGCACGCGGGCGGCCACCGAAATGTCGCTGGACTCGACGTTGATGCCGGCGGGTGCGGTGAAGGTGCGGATGATGGGCAAAAAGGCGCTGGTTGCCAGCAGCGGGGCTTCGTCGGTCAGCGTGTAGATGATGGTGGGCTGCTGGGTGCTCATGTGTTTGCTCCGTAGATCGTTGTAGGAATCCCGCTGATCGGTAGGTGCCAACCGCAGAACCGTCGGATAGTCTGGGATTTTGCTTTCATCGCTCTGACCCAGACACCATTTTTTGAACTGTTATCTTGCAATATGAAAATTGGAGATAAAAATTTCTGTTTTTTCATGTCTGCGAGACTGCTCCCGACTGTTCTCGCGCGGAACCATCGGCCACAAGCGCTCGAAAGCCTTTGTGAAGCATCACAAAAAGAAGCAAACCGTGGACGCACCAACAAAAAGGGCCCGAAGGCATGGCCTTCGAGCCCTTGTGCGGCGATCAGGAAGATCGTTCAGGCAAAGTTGGCTTCGGCGAACGACCAGTTCACCAGTTTGTCGAGGAAGGTCTCGACGAACTTCGGACGCATGTTGCGGTAGTCGATGTAGTAGGCGTGTTCCCACACGTCGACGGTCAGCAGGGCTTTATCGCCCGTGGTCAGCGGGGTGCCGGCGGCGCCCATGTTGACGATGTCGACCGAACCGTCAGCCTTCTTCACCAGCCAGGTCCAGCCCGAGCCAAAGTTGCCCACGGCGCTCTTGACGAAGGCTTCCTTGAAGGCGGCGTAGCTGCCGAACTTGGCGTTGATGGCTGCGGCCAACGCGCCAGACGGTTCACCGCCGCCATTGGGCTTCATGCAGTTCCAGAAGAAGGTGTGGTTCCAGATCTGGGCCGAGTTGTTGTAGATGCCACCGCTGGACTTCTTGATGATGGACTCCAGGTCCATCGCTTCGAACTCGGTGCCCTTTTGCAGGTTGTTCAGGTTGACCACGTAGGCGTTGTGGTGCTTGCCGTGGTGGAACTCCAGCGTTTCCTGGGAGTAGTGCGGCGCCAGGGCGTCGATCGCGTAGGGCAATGCGGGCAGGGTGTGTTCCATGGGGTTCCTCGTTCGGTTGGCGTTGTGAAAGGCGGGTGGCTGAAGGCGGACGCCGGCAGCCCGAAACCGCGCCATTGTAGGCAGGGACGCTATTGTTTGTGCGTTCAGGGTTTCTTGACCCACCGCGTCATCTTCTCAGCGGTTGACCGTGAGTTCCAGCTCACCATCGGCCAGGCGGGCCCGCACCGACTGGCCAGGCTGGGTCTGGCTGCACCGGGTGATGGCGAGACCCTGGTTGTCGGTGAGGTAGGTGTAACCCCGTTCCAGCACGAGCTGGGGGTCCAGGTGCCCCAGGGCGCTTTCGCACCGCTGCAAGCGCTGGGCGTGCTGCGCCACCGCGCGACGCAGCGCCTGGGGCATCAGACTCTGCAAACCCTGCAGGCGGCTGTCCGCGCGCTGGGCCGCCAGGAGCAGCGCGCCGCGCAGCCGGTGCTGCAGGCCGGTGAGCTGCTGGCGACTGTCGTGCACACGAACGGAAGGCCGCCCCAGGCGCTGACCCAGCCGGTCCAGCCGTTGCGCGCGCTGGTCAATGCCGCCCAGAACCGCCTCGCTCAGCCGTTCCTGCAAATAGGCCAGCTCACCCACCCGCACCTCGCGCGCGGGCGCGCAAAGCTCGGCGGCAGCCGTGGGCGTGGGCGCTCGCAGATCGGCCACAAAATCGGCCAAGGTGAAGTCGGTTTCGTGACCCACCCCGCAGACCACCGGCATCGGCGACTGCGCCACGGTACGCACCAGCGTCGCATCGTTGAACGACCACAGGTCCTCCAGCGAACCCCCGCCCCGCACCAGCAGCAGCACCTCGCTCTCACCGGTGGCCGCATGGCGCCGGTAGGCGGACTGCAAGGCAGCACACAACTCGGCGGGCGCTTGGGCGCCCTGCACCGCCGCCGGGTAGATCACCACCGGCACATGGGGCACACGTCGATGCAACGCCGTGACCACATCGCGCAGCGCGGCCGCGCCGAGCGAAGTCACCACCCCGATGCTGCGTGGCTGTACGGGCAGCGGGCGTTTGCGCGCCGCGTCGAACAGCCCTTCCGCTTCCAGCTGGGCTTTCAGGCGCAGGAACTGTTCGAACAAGGCCCCCTGCCCGGCCGGCTTGAGGCTGTCGACGATGAGCTGCAGATCACCGCGGGGCCCATAGACGTCGAGCTTGCCCAGCGCCTCGACCACCTGCCCATCGCGCGGCGCAAAGTCCAGCTGGTCCGCCGAGCGGCGGAACAGGGCGCAGCGCACCTGGCCAATATCGTCCTTGAGTGAAAAATAACAATGCCCGCTGGCCGCGCGGGAGAAACCCGAAATCTCGCCCCGGACGGTGACCGGATTGAAACGCGCGGCCAGGGTGTCAGCAATCGCGCGCATGAGCGGCCCAACCGCCCACACACGCCGCGCCGATGGGGCTTCGGCATCCAGAAATGGCTCAGACACAGGGCTCTCCAGACCCAATCTGTCCACAAGCCGCGAAATTTATGGGCTTGTAGCCTGAAAGACCCCATGGCGCATGGGCTGAACGCCAAGCGCTTGATTTCAATGCGTTTTGCACTGCCTGTTTTCTCATCGAACTGTCGGGAGCCGCGACCACAGCGGGCTGGCGGGCGTTGGGATACCGGTTCTTCACAAAGTTATCCACAGAATCTGTGCATCGGGCCGGACAGGTAGACGGATCCTTGGTGGAGGTTTTCCGGCCGTTCACCACCGGATGGTGAGACATAATCCGGGAGATTGCACTCTGGCCGCCGAGCAGGCGGCTTTTGTCTGGAGCCCTGATTTGTTTTCCATCATACAAGCCGCTGGCTGGCCGATCTGGCCCCTCATCATCTGTTCCGTCCTGGGCATGGCCCTCGTCATCGAGCGGTTCATCAGCCTCAAAGCCGTCAAGATCGCCCCGCCGAAGCTGCTCGACGAAGCCATCATGGTGTCGCGCAACGGGGTGCCCGGTGCCGATGTGGTCAACCAGCTGGAGCAAAACTCGGCGCTTGGCGAGGTGCTCGCCAGCGGTTTCCGCGCGCTCAACAGCAACCCCCGGGTCAGCGAAGACGATCTGCGCTCCAGCCTCGAGGGGACCGGTCGCCAGACCGCCGCCAAACTGCAGCGCTACCTGGGTGCCCTGGCGACCATCGCATCGGCTGCACCCTTGCTGGGTCTGCTGGGCACCGTCATCGGCATGATCGAAATCTTCGGATCACAAGCCGGTGATGGCGGCATGGGCACGGTCCCGGGCGGGGGCAATCCCAGCCAGCTGGCACATGGCATCTCGATCGCGCTGTACAACACCGCCTTTGGCCTCATGGTGGCCATCCCGGCCCTGATCTTCTGGCGCTACTTCCGCGCCCGGGTCGATGACTACCTGCTGACCATGGAAATCGCTTCCGAGCGTTTCGCCCGCCACCTGCTGACCCTGCGCAAATGACGCTTTACACCCCCGTTCGCGTCCTTCGCACGGCGCCGCCGGCCCAGGAGGCCGCATGAACTTCCGGCCCGGCTCCCGTGACGAACCCGAGATCAACCTGATCCCGTTCATCGACATCCTGCTGGTGGTGCTGATCTTCCTGATGCTCACCACGACGTACAGCAAATTCACGCAGTTGCAGGTCAACCTGCCGGTGGCCGACGCCCAGGCGCAGCGCACCGAACCCAAAGAAGTGATCGTTTCCGTCAGCAGCGACGGTCGCTACGCGATCAACAAGGACGTGCTCGAAGGCTCCGGTGTGGAGATGCTGACCCGCGCACTCACACAAGCATCGCAGGACAGCCGCGAGGTGGTCATCGTCATCAGCGCGGACGCCGCCGCGACCCACCAGTCGGTCATCAACGTGATGGACGCCGCCCGCCGTGCCGGCCTGGTGCAGATCACCTTCGCCACCCAGCAGTCCGGCTCCCAGCGCGCGCGCGGCAAGTCCTGACCGTGCCCGCCGCCCAGCCACAGCGCCTCGACCAAGGGCAGGCCCGCTGGCAAGGCATCTGGCGGACCCGTGGTCCGCTGGCCCATCTGCTCTGGCCCGTTTCGGTCCTGTACGGAGCTTTGACCGGTCTGCGGCGATGGCTGTATGCCGCCGGAATGCTGAAGATCACCCGGCTGCCGGTGCCGGTTGTCGTGGTGGGCAACGTGGTGGTCGGCGGCGCCGGCAAGACGCCGACCGTGCTGGCCCTGCTGCAACATCTGCAACAACGTGGCTGGCACCCGGGCGTGGTGTCGCGCGGACATGGTCGCCGGGGCACCGACGTGCTGGAAGTGCTACCCGACACACCCGCCACCGACAGTGGCGACGAGCCCGCCCTGATCCGGCGCAGCGGTGGCGTTCCGGTGTTTGTGGCGGCGCGCCGGGCCGAGGCCGCCCAAGCCCTGCTGGCCGCGCACCCCGGAGTGGACCTGATCCTCTGCGACGATGGTCTGCAACATCTGGCGCTGGGCCGCGATCTGTCGGTGGCGGTGTTCGACGACCGCGGCACCGGCAACGGCTGGTTGCTGCCCGCCGGTCTCTTGCGCGAGCCCTGGCCACCGGGCGCAGGCAACCCTTTTCGACCCGATCTGGTGTTGAACCAGCGCAGCGAATCCGCCTCCGTGGTCGCGATGACCACCCCGCTGGAGAGGCCGTCCAATCTGCCCGTTTTTGAAGCCACGCGTCGCCTGGCCGATCACGCCGTCGGAGCGCAGGGACAACGCCGGCCCCTGCGTGAATTCCAGGGTCAAGCCGTCACGGCGCTGGCAGGCATCGCACGCCCCTCGGTTTTTTTTGACATGCTGCGCGCCCGCGGGCTCACCCTGACCAAGACCCTGCCGCTGCCCGATCACGCCGAGCAAGCGACGTATGCCGCCTTGCTGCAGGGCTGCGATGGGCCGATCCTGTGTACCGAAAAGGACGCGGTCAAGCTGTTCGCCTGCTGCCCTGAGCCGTCCGCTGGCGAAGCTCCTCAGGCCTGGGCGGTCCCGCTGGAATTGCGTCCCGATGCGGCTTTCTTTGTGGCGCTGGACCATCGCCTTGCGTCGACCCCGCGCGCCCGCTGACAAGCGGCCGACTATCATTCCCGCATGGACACCAAATTGCTTGAACTGCTGGTCTGCCCGGTCACCAAGGGCCCTCTGATCTTTGACCGGGAGAAACAGGAACTGATCTCCCGCAGTGCGCGGCTGGCCTACCCCGTGCGCGACGGCATCCCGATCCTGCTGGAGCACGAAGCCCGCCCGATCACGGAAGAGGAAGCGGCCCGCCCGCCCAAGCCGTCGCCTGCCCCATGAGCCCGAGCGGGGCCCCGGGTCCGTTCACCGTGCTGATTCCGGCGCGGCTCGCGTCGAGCCGCCTGCCCGACAAGCCGCTGGCCGACATCGGTGGCCTGCCGATGGTGGTGCGTGTGGCGCAACGTGCGCAACGCAGCCAGGCCAGCCGTTGTGTGGTCGCGGCGGACGACGCGCGCATCGTCGCGGCTTGCGAAGCACACGGCATCACCGCCCTGCTCACACGCACCGACCACGCCTCCGGCAGCGACCGCCTGGCCGAAGCCTGCGAACAACTGGGCCTGGCAGACGACGCCGTGGTGGTCAACGTGCAGGGGGATGAACCGCTGATGGACCCGGCGCTGATCAACGCCGTGGCGCTGGATCTCCAGCGCCGGACCGATTGCGTGATGAGCACCGCGGCGCACGCCATCGACCAGATGGCCGATTTCCTCAACCCGAACGTGGTCAAGGTGGTGCTCGACCGCGCACAGACCGCGCTGTACTTCAGCCGGGCGCCCATTGCATGGTGGCGTGATGGCATGGCCGATGCATCGGGCCGGAACACCCTGCCCTCGCCCGCGCCTTTGCGCCACATCGGCATCTATGCCTACCGCTCGGGATTCCTGCGCCACTTTCCGACGCTGGAGCCCGCGCCCCTGGAACTGACCGAATCGCTGGAGCAGCTGCGTGTGCTGTGGCATGGCGAACGCATCGCGGTCCATGTGAGCGCACAGGCCCCCGGGCCGGGCGTCGACACCCCCGACGATCTGGCGCGGGTGCGCGCGCTCTTTGCCCTCGGCTGACGGGCTGTTTTCAGCGTCTTTGAGACTGCCCACGCTGTAAGCCAGCGCCCGGTTAGCGCATGCTATCCTCGACCGGTCGCCCCCGGGCCCCGGGCCGGAAGGGCAGCCGCCAGAGACAAGCGGCCTCTCCATTTGAAACTCTGAAAAAAGGACAGCGATGAGATTGATTCTGTTGGGCGCTCCCGGCGCTGGCAAAGGCACCCAAGCCACGTTCATCTGCCAGAAATACGGCATCCCCCAAATTTCCACCGGTGACATGCTGCGCGCAGCCGTGAAGGCGGGCACCCCCTTGGGCATACAGGCCAAGGCCGTGATGGAATCCGGCGGCCTCGTCAGTGACGATCTCATCATCAACCTGGTCAAGGAACGCATTGCCCAGCCGGACTGCGCCAACGGTTTCCTGTTCGACGGTTTTCCCCGCACCATTCCCCAAGCCGACGCCATGAAGGCCGCCGGCGTGAAGCTGGACTACGTGCTGGAAATTGACGTGCCTTTCGACGCCATCATCGACCGCATGAGCGGCCGCCGCTCGCACCCGGCTTCGGGGCGCACCTACCACGTCAAGTTCAACCCGCCCAAGGTGGACGGCAGAGACGACGTGACCGGCGAGCCGCTGATCCAGCGCGAAGACGACAAGGAAGAAACGGTCAAGAAGCGCCTGGAGGTGTACAGCGCCCAGACCCGTCCGCTGGTGGACTACTACAGCAACTGGGCGCAATCCGACGCCGCTGCCGCACCGAAGTACCGCGCCATCAGCGGCACGGGCTCGGTGGACGACATCACTGCGCGCGCCTTTGAAGCCCTCTCGAAATAATCGCGAAACGCGACTCACAGAACCCGGCCTGGCGCCGGGTTTTTTGTGTCCGGGCGCGTCAGGCGGGCCCCGATCGCAAGCCGTACGCCTTGCCGTCCAGAAAGACGTATTCAGCCCGCAGGACCGCGGCCCCTTGTTCGCCCGTGAAGGTGAACCCGACCATCGAGAGTGCAGCCCCGTTCCTGATTTCAGGCATCTGCCACTGGCCCAGGCGAAACAGCGGTGCCAGTTCGATCTCCCAGCGCCGATCGCGCCGCGTGGGCAACACCGTCTTCGCCAGCAGCGCCGGCCCGTCCACACCGGTGGATTGCGCGGGCAAGGCGCGTTGTGCCAGGTCGGCGGGCAGTGTCAGCTTTTCGGGTAATTCCAGCACCAGTTCGGCGTGTGGGTTGCGCCATTTCACATCCACCGCCCGCCCCTCCAGGTAAATGGGACGGTTCTGGTCAAAACTGCTCCAGCCGTGGTGTGCCCGCGCGGCGGAGCCAAGACCCGAAAAACCCAGCACAGTGCTGGTCAGGAGGAAGCGTCGTCGGTGCATCACGGTCTCCTTCACATGTAGCCAATCCAGCGCCCACAGGTCAATACCAGCAGCCAGATCACGGTCGAGGCCACCATGAGTGCACGCGCGGTGACATCGAGCCGCTGCAACGAACCCCGGGCATGGAACCAGGCGGCGTTACAGGCTGCCAACAACAGCAACAGCATCTTGGCTGTGAACACCCGATTGGCCAACAGTTCCCCGGCCTGTGTCGAGAACATCAACAGGCCCGACGCCGCCGCCAACACGAAACCCAAACCGACCAGTGTCAGGCTCAGGCGGGCCAGCGGCGCCACCGGCAAGGCCGCGCCCCAGCCGAACACGCGCAACTCGAGCATGATCAGATTGCCCAGCAGCAGCGCAATGCCCAGGATGTGCGCCACCTCCAGCATGGGATAGGCCCAGGGATGGGCGCCCAGCGCCTCGAACATGGCTCAGTCCTCCAGCAACTCCAGCGCCAGCGCGATGCGCGCCTTGACCGGCGTGAGGCTGCGGGCATCCGCCAACAACTGCCCCGGATGCGTCAACAAAGGGCCATGCACACACCGACTGGTTCGAACCACGCGCACACCCATGGCCTGCGCTTCGAGCAACGCCGCCTCCAGCGCCTGGTGCACCGTGCCGTTGCCGGTACCGGCCACCACGATGCCGCGCACGGCAGGGCCCTGCGCCGCATCGCGACAGGACAGCAGCGCACGCACCAACGTGCCATCGGCGTCGGCGTGGCTGGTCAGCACCACCACCGGCGGCATAGCCTGAACCGACTGGATGCGCTGCAACGCAACCGGGTCCCAGCCCCCCGTTT
The DNA here is from genome assembly GCA_002842215.1 of Betaproteobacteria bacterium HGW-Betaproteobacteria-9. Classification (GTDB taxonomy): domain Bacteria; phylum Pseudomonadota; class Gammaproteobacteria; order Burkholderiales; family Burkholderiaceae_C; genus Hydrogenophaga. The sequence continues at coordinate 71,629 of PHCC01000001.1, forward strand.
CAGAGCCCAACGGCCAGGGTCGGAACAGCCGAACCCGGCCTTCTTCCACGCAACCCAGCGGTCCGGCATCACCGGAGTCGAAGGCATCCACCCGATAGGTGTGCACCTTGCTCACGTCGGCCGCGCTGTGGATCTTCCCCGCGCACACCAACACGACGCCTTGCGCGCCGGGATGGCTGGCCACAGCCAGCGCGTCGACCAGATTCTGTGGTCCGTCCGGCACCAGCGCTGTGGCCGGTCGCATCGCGCAGGTGAACACCACCGGCTTGGCCGGTCGCAGCACGGTCTGCAGGAAGAACGCGGTCTCTTCGATGGTGTCGGTGCCGTGCGTAATCACCACCGCGTCCACCTCGGGCCGCCTCAGGTGAAAGGCCAGCCGGGTGGCCAGTTGCTGCCAGAGTGCAAAGCCCATGTCCTTGCTGTCCACCTGGGCCACCTGCTCCACTTCCAGGGGCAATCCCGCCATGGACGGAATCGATGCCAGCAGGTCCTCAACGCTGACCTGACCCGCCACGTACCCGACGCCATCTCCGGGCCGGCTTGCCCGGCCGGCGATGGTGCCGCCCGTACCCAAAATGACATGACGTCGGATTTCCATTGCATCTGCCACTTGCCAAGTCTCCTAAACTGGTTAAAAATACAGGCACTGGATAAGAAAACAGCTTGTTGTTCTGATCAGTCCCGGTGGCGAGCCTCACCCGAGTGAGTTTCTCCCCGCATCTTCACGAGGTCCCCATGATCGAGTCGCCGCTTTACCCGCCCAAGCTCACCGCCCGCCAGCAGCAGATTCTGGAACTGATCCAAAGCGCCATTGCCCGCACCGGTTCGCCACCCACGCGCGCAGAAATTGCCCATGAGCTGGGTTTCAAGTCCGCCAACGCGGCCGAGGAGCATCTGCAGGCCCTGGCACGCAAGGGTGCCATCGAACTGGTGAGCGGCACCTCGCGCGGCATCCGCCTGCGCAACGAAGACCTGCAATCCATCAACGAATCGCGGGGGCGCCAGCTTACACTGCCGCTACCCAGTCTGTCGCAGCTGATGCTGCCCCTGATCGGGCGTGTGGCCGCCGGCTCGCCCATCCTGGCCCAGGAACACGTTGACCAGACCTACCACGTCGAGCGCAGCCTGTTCCAGCGCACGCCCGACTACCTGCTCAAGGTGCGCGGCATGTCCATGCGCGACGTCGGCATCATGGACGGGGACTTGCTCGCCGTGCAGTCGACCAAGGAAGCCAAGAACGGCCAGATCGTGGTGGCCCGTCTGGGCGAGGACGTGACCGTCAAGCGTTTCATGCGCCGCCAGCACCTGATCGAACTGCACGCCGAAAACCCGGACTACAAGACCATCGTTGTCGAGCCGGGTGAACCCTTTGAAATCGAAGGCCTGGCGGTGGGCCTCATCCGCAACAGCTTCCAGCTCTGACCCTTAGGGTCTGCGTCGCCTCAGCAGGTGGCGGGCGTTTGGTCTGGTGCGTGATTCACACGCGTCAGGCACATCCCTGCGCTGGCGACTTCATTCGCAATCCTGCCTGTGTTCAACCCCTTTTTGGAGTTTCGCATGGGAATCCGCTTCAACACCAACACCTGGCGCGCTCCGCTGCTGCTCATCGACAGCTGGCTGCCTCCTTCCTTTGAACGGGAGGGCGCCGCCCGAACGCTTCCGCAAATCCTGCAACGCTTCGTGCGTGCCGGCTGGCTGGCTCGCCCGCCAAAGTGTGCTGTGGATGGCAACAAGGTCGCTGGCACCGGGCACCGCGTCACCGGCCATGCCGTCGTTCGAGCCCGCCATGTGCGGGTGCTGAGAACAGCGGACACTTCAGGCGGCCCGCGCGCCGATGGCCGGCTGGTGATCTCCGGTCACATCAACGATGTCTGCGCAGAGCTCGAACGGCTGGCAGCCCTGGAGCTCCAGTCGAGCCACCCGCAACTGCGCACCTGACCCTGCGCGACTGCGCCGCACGGCGGGTTCAAGCCCGTCGTGACCCAAAGATCACGAAGTTCCTGCGGGCACAATAGGGACCATGAATATCGTGATCCTTGACGACTACCAGGATGTGGTCAGAAAACTGCCGTGTGCCAGCAAGCTGGCACCCTATCCCGCCAAGGTTTTCACCAATACCGTGAAGGGCGTGGGCCAGCTTTCGGTCCGACTGCGCGATACCGATGTGCTGGTTCTGATCCGCGAGCGCACGCAGATCACGCGGCAGCTGATTGAAAAGCTGCCGCGCCTCAAGCTGATCGTGCAGACGGGCCGTGTCGGGCCCCACATCGACGTCAATGCCTGCACCGAGCGCGGCATCGCGGTGGCCGAAGGCGTCAGTTCACCGATCGCCGCCGCCGAACTGACCTGGGCGCTGATCATGTCGTCCATGCGCCGGATTCCGCAATACGTGGCCAGCCTCAAACACGGCGCCTGGCAACAATCCGGGCTGAAGGCGGCATCAATGCCCGCCAACTTTGGCCTGGGCATGGTGTTGAGTGGCAAAGTGCTGGGCATCTGGAGCTACGGCCGCATCGGCAAACTGGTCGCGTCCTATGGCCGAGCCTTCGGGATGCGCGTGATCGTCTGGGGCAGCGAGCCCACCCAGGCACAGGCCGCGGCCGACGGCTACGAGCTCGCCACCAGCCGTGAGGCGCTGTTCGAGATGTCGGATGTGCTGAGCCTGCACCTGCGGCTCGGAGAACAAAGTGCTGGCTGCGTCACGCTGGAAGACCTCTCCCGCATGAAGCCCACATCGCTGCTGGTCAATACATCGCGCGCTGAAATTCTGGAGTCTGATGCCTTGCTGGCAGCGCTCAATCGGGGCCGGCCCGGTATGGCCGCCATCGACGTGTTTGAGTCCGAACCCATCCTGCAGGGGCATGCCCTCCTGCGGCTGGAGAACTGCATTTGCACGCCGCACATCGGCTATGTAGAACTCGACAACTACGAGATCCTGTTTTCATCGGCCTTCGACAACGTGGTCAACTTCATCAAGGGCACGCCCACACACATCCTGAATCCAGGCGCGCTGCAGGTTCGCCGCTGAAACGATGAATCCTCAGACCACCAAAAAAAAAAGCGCCCGGAAGAACTTCCGGGCGCCTTTTTTTTTGGTGGTCTGGCAGGCTGCTCAACGTCCCTTCTTGGACGGTGGGTTGTCCTCATCTCCGTCGGGTGGCATGAAGTCCAGCACCTCAAAATCGATCAGGTTGCCCTCCTCCTGAACCGACGCGTTCGGTGGCGGCGCCGGTTTGGCCGTTGGCTTCACCGGCACAGTGACCTCAGGCAACGAGGCTTCGAACTCAGAAATCTCGGAAAGCGCGTCCAGATCAACATCCAGTCCCAGGCGCGGCGAAGCAGGTGGGATGTCATCCAGCGGCTGAGTGACTCTCCCTTCTACCGAGGCTGCGGCCACTGCAGCAGCGAGCCCCTTGTTGCCCGCCGCCTTTAGTGGTTTGATAGCCGTGTGCTGGAAGTCGACCTGTGATGCGCTGTCGACCATGTCGCGCTTGATCATGTCCTTGGCAATGGCGTGCAGCAGCAACAGTTCGCGATAAGCCTCCAGGTCAAAAACCTCGCCGTCAACTTCATTCGCCTCACGAAAGATCGACTGTTCAATGACATCGAGCACACGGGGCTCCGGCCAGAGGGCCTGTATGCGGCTGAAAGCCGTTTCATAGGCCTCCAGCCCCTGGCTATCGTCCGAATACTGGTCAAAGGGCGGTGCGCCAGCATTGAAGAGGTGGTTGAACTCCACGCGCAGGGCGTCGTACTCGGCACGGCGGTTCAGTTGGTGGTACAGCTTGAACAGGTCAAGGTAAGCCAGCGCACTGGGTTCGTGGCTTTCTATCAGATGGTCCTTGAGCACCCCAATGGCCTTGTCGGCTTCCCCGAGTGAAACGAAAAAGTCGGCCTGCTGCTGGACATCGAACAGCTCCTCGGTCGCCACCGACCGCGATACGCCGATCTGGCTGGCCGGGTATTCACGACGGTCGCTGTCGGGCATGGCAGGCAGGCTGTTGACGTCGATGCCGGAGTCGTGCAGGGAGCGGTATCCGTCAAACGAGGACTCGCGCTCGAGATTCAAATCAATGTCCAGCCCCGATGGATCGGCCCGGTCAGTGCTGCCGGCTTTCGCCACTGCGGCGCTTTTTCCCGGCTTTTCAGCACCCGCCCACCAGGCCGCGTTCGCCGGCACATCGTCCTGGCGCCCACGACGACGGCGGGCGAACAGGAAGGCGAACAGCGACAGCAACAGCAGCGCCCCCAGCAGATAGGCCAGCCAGGTCATGTAGCGCGCTTTTTCGAGTTGCGCCTCCATCGCCTGCAAGGCCACCTTGTTGCGGGCCTCCTGCTCGCGCAAGCCCTTGGACTCAGCCTCCAGCACCGAGAGCTTCTGGGCATCGCGCAGGATCTCTTCGGGTGAGGCGTTGATGGCCTTCCAGAGCAACCCGGCCGCGGCACGCGTTTCTTCTGACGTGGTGGGCTCGCTCAACAGTGACAGCGAGAGCTTGAGCACCGGATCGCGTTCGATGCTCAGACTCAAATCGACCGGGTCAAGCTGCAGCCGGGGAACCGCTGCCTGAGGCGCCGCGACGGCGGGCTTGCGCACCACACTGGGCGGCCGGGACCGGGGAGCAGCAGCCCTCGGCAAAGGCGCCGCACCGGCCGCTTGCGGCCCCGCAACGGGCCCGGTCTCAGCCCCCCTGCCGCCGGCACTCGCAACTGGGCTCGCGGATGGCGCGCCCACACCGCTTCGGGGAACAGCCGGCAGGGACGAGATCGTGGCTCTTGCGGATCCGCCCGTCTCGGTCGGTGCCGGGGCAGCACCAACGGCCGGCTCACTCAGGGGGTCGGCCAGCAACACATAACGACGGGAAAACGGCATGGTGCAGCCGGCACGCACCAGCACCGTCACGACGGGCTCGTTCACCGGTTGCGTCGTCTGAATGCGCACCGAGGTTTCCGCGTCCGGTGCGCTCCGCTGCGTGCTTGTTCGAACCGAAGCGGGCGACACCAGGGCATCCCCGAAGAAGACCTCGGCCTGGATACACAAGGTCGACGCGTCTTCATCCGGCCCCACCAGCGCCTGCACCCGAACGTCAAGACCGCGACCAATCACGGCCGCACCACTGTGGCGGCCCAAGGTCACCGCCTGACTGCTCAGGACAGTTGATAGCAAAATAGAGCCAACCAGAATTTGGCGCACGTCAGAATCCCTTCTTTCCTAGGTCGGAACATTTTGTCATAGCTTATCGCTGTCCCTCTCGAAATAATACTTTCATATGCAGCCAATTTTTCCAACCGTCGGCATCGTGGGCACGGGTGCCATGGGGCGCGGCATCGCGCAGATGGCCGTCCAGGCCGGCAGTCAGGTTCTGCTTTTCGATCTCCTGCCCGGGGCCGCCGAGGCGGCTCGCACCGCACTGGCGGACACCTGGCAGAAGCTGGTGGTCAAAAACAAACTCACGCCTGAGCTGCAAGCGGCGTACCTGGCACGCGTATCGCTGGCCAGCGCCGTGACGGGCCTCGCACCCTGCGCGCTGGTGGTCGAGGCCATTGTGGAAAAACTCGACGTCAAGCAACGGCTGTTCGCTGAACTGGAAGCGGTTGTGGCGCCCCAAGCCGTGCTCGCCACCAACACTTCGTCGTTGTCGGTCACCGCGATCGGGGCAGCTCTCCAGCGCCCCACCCAACTCGCCGGTTTTCATTTTTTCAATCCTGTGCCTTTGATGCGGGTGGTCGAAGTGATCGCCGGACTGAAAACCAGTCCTGTTGTGTGCCAGCAACTGACGGACTATGCGCGTCAGTTTGGTCACACCCCGGTATCGGCACAGGACACCCCCGGCTTTATCGTGAACCATGCCGGACGGGGTTATGGCACCGAGGCACTGCGCGTGGTTGGAGAGCGCGTGGCGGATTTCGCCACCATAGACCGCATCCTCAAGGACCAGATGGGCTTCAAGCTCGGGCCGTTCGAGCTGATGGACCTGACCGCGCTGGATGTGTCGCACCCGGTCATGGAGTCGATCTACCGCCAGTACTACGAAGAACCGCGCTACCGTCCCAGCGTGATCACCGCGCAGCGTCTGGCCGGCGGCGTGGTGGGCAAAAAAGTGGGCGAGGGCTTTTACGCCTATGACAACGGTGTGGCACAGGTGCCGGCCGAACCACCCGTCCCCAGCGTGGCCGCGATGCCACCGGTCTGGGTATCGCCGAAAGCGGCGCGCCGCCCCGAGATTTACCAGTTGCTGAAGAATCTGGGTGCCAGTATCGAGACCGGTGCAGCGCCCTCTTCTGCTGCGCTGATCCTCGTCGCCCCGCTCGGACTGGATGTCACCACGCTCGCCGCGGTGGAACGCCTCGACCCCAGCCGCACCCTCGGCATCGACATGATGCTGGACGACGCGGCCACCAAGCGGCGCGTGCTCGCCACCAACCCGGCCACCCGCCCCGACATGCGCGATGCCGCCCACGCGCTGTTCGCCAGCGACGGCAAGGCCGTGAGCGTGGTGCGCGACAGCGGCGGCTTCGTGACACAACGTGTGGTGGCCACCATCGTCAACATCGCGGCCGACATGTGCCAGCAAGGCATCTGCACACCGAAGGATCTCGAAGTCGCGGTCACCCTCGGGCTGGGTTATCCCATGGGGCCGCTGGCCATGGGCGACCGCATCGGCCCGACCAATGTGCTGGAAATCCTGTTCAACATGCAGACCGTGTACGGCGACCCGCGTTACCGCCCCTCACCCTGGCTGCGCCGCCGTGGCGCGCTGGGCCTGAGCCTGCTCCACGAAGAAGCCTGAATTCCACCAGCCGACACGGATACAACCGCACGCATGACCGCCAGCCTCAAAAGCCACAGCCATGGTCAGACCATGGTGCTGACCATCAGCAACCCCGACCACCGCAACGCATTGGGCCCGGACATCTACGCCGCCGGCGTGGAGGCCCTCAGCGTGGCGGAAAACAACCCGGACGTTCGCAGCGTGGTCATCACCGGCGAAGGCAGCCATTTCTGTGCCGGCGGCAACCTGCAACGCTTGCTGGCCAACCGCCAACTGCCCCCCGAGGTCCAGGCGCAAAGCATTGAAGGCCTGCACAACTGGATCGAGAGCATCCGCGTGTTTCCGAAACCGGTGCTCGCCGCGGTGGAGGGGTCGTGCGCGGGCGCGGGCTTCTCGCTCGCCCTGGCCTGTGACCTGATCGTGGCCGCGCACAACAGCGTGTTCGTCATGGCCTACAGCAACGTGGGTCTGTCGCCTGACGGTGGCGCCACCTGGAGCCTCATGCGTGCCCTGCCTCGCGCCACCGCGCTGCAGCTCCTGCTGGGTGGCGAGCGCATTGATGCCACCCGTCTGCACGCCATGGGCGTGATCACGCAAGTGAGTGCCCCGGGCGAGGCACTGGCCGCTGCGCTGGCCGCGGCAGATCGACTCAACTGCCGAGCCCCTAACGCGCTCGCCAGCATCAAGGAGCTGGCCAACGATGCGCTGACGGGTTCGTTGCACGCACAGCTGAGCGCCGAGCGCGACCACTTCGTGCGCAATCTGCACCACCCCAACGCGGGCGAAGGCATCGCAGCCTTCCTCGAAAAGCGACCCGCGAACTACCGCTGACCCGCAGGCCCTGGCCAGCTGTGCCCAGGGTCGTGCAGCAAAAGGACGCCTGCGGGACAGGTGTCACGCAAACCCTGATGCGAGCGCAGGGTCCCAGTGGCGACAATGCCAGTCAATTCAGTCACTCATAAGACAGCCGATGGACGAACCGATTCTGACAATGGAAGAACGCGAGGCGATCAACAGTGGTCGCTGGTTCAGCAGTCTTTCACCTTCCCTGCGTCACGACATACTCCGATGCGCCTACGTCAAGCGATTCAAGGATGGCGACCTCATCGTCGCCCGTGGCGACCCGCCCACCGAATGGACAGCGGTCGCCAAGGGTGCGGTGCGTGTGAGCTCGACCTCGCTCTCGGGCAAGCAGATCACGCTGACCTATGTGGAGCCGGGCGTGTGGTTTGGCGATGTGGCCATGTTCGACGGCGACCAGCGCACGCACGATGCCTATGCACACGGACCGACCACGCTGCTCTGCGTGGCCCGCAACGATTTCCAGAAGATCCTCAGCGTGCATGTGGAGCTGTACGAAGCGCTGATGCGACTGCAGGCGCGGCGCATCCGCACGCTGTTCGGTCTGGTGGAAGACCTCAACACCCTGCCTTTGCGTGCCCGGCTGGCCAAACAGTTGTTGCACCTGGTGCGCAGCTACGGCGTGCCCTGCCTGTCGGACGGCAACGAGATGCGCATTGGCCTGCAACTGGCGCAGGAAGAACTGGCCCAGCTGCTCGGCGCTTCGCGCCAGCGCGTCAACCAGGAACTCAAGTCGATGGAGCGCGAGGAAGCGATCCGCATCGAACAAGGCGGTCTGGTGGTGCGCAACCGCGACATGCTGATGCGCATCGCCGAAGCCGAGACCTGAACCTGCGGGTTCAGGCGAAGGGCGCACCGCGCCCCGCCACGCAGGGTCGCGCCATACACCAACGAGTGAGACCCCTCGCATGAGCGATACCCAGAACTTCACCGGTACCCGCCCGGTGTCCGAACAGCACGCTTTCGACGTGTCTGCCCTGCAGGATTGGCTCGCGACCCACGTCGACGGCTTCACCGGCCCGCTCACCGTGGAGATGTTCAAGGGCGGCCAGTCCAACCCGACCTACAAGTTGATCACGCCGAAGCGCGCGTACGTCATGCGCGCCAAACCCGGCCCGGTGGCGAAACTGCTGCCCTCGGCCCACGCGATCGAGCGTGAGTTCCGCGTCATGAGCGCGCTGCACGGCAGCGGTGTGCCGGTGGCGCAGATGCACGCGCTGTGCGAAGACGAATCGGTGATCGGCCGCGCTTTCTACGTGATGGAGTGCATCGAAGGCCGGGTGATGTGGGACCAGTCCCTGCCCGGCATGAGCCGCGACCAGCGAGGCGCCATCTACAACGAGATGAACCGCGTCATGGCCACGCTGCACACGGTGGATCCGATCGCCATCGGCCTTGATGGCTACGGCAAACCAGGCAACTACTTCGAGCGCCAGATCGGTCGCTGGAGCAAACAGTACGTGGCCTCAATCACGCAGCCGATCCCCGAGATGGACCAGCTCATGGCCTGGCTGCCGCAGAACATCCCCTCCATGGCGCGCGATGAATCCATGGTGTCGGTGGTGCACGGCGACTACCGGCTCGACAACCTGATGTTCCACCCCAGTGAGCCGCGCGTGCTGGCCGTGCTGGACTGGGAACTCTCCACCCTGGGCCATCCGCTGGCCGACTTCAGCTACCACTGCATGGCCTGGCACATCCCGCCCGGCGCGTTCCGCGGCATCGGTGGACTGGACGTACAGGCCCTGGGCATCCCCACCGAAGACGACTACATCGCGCTCTACTGCGAGCGCACCGGCTTTGGCACGCCAGCGCAACTCAAGGCCGACTGGAACTTCTACCTCGCCTACAACCTGTTCCGCCTTGCCGCCATCCTGCAAGGCATCGCCAAGCGCGTGGAGACCGGCACCGCCTCCAGCGCACAGGCCGTTTCATCCGCAGCCGGCGCCCGTCCGCTGGCCGAGATGGCCTGGCGCTTTGCGCAGCAGGCCTGACAACGGCGTCCCCCAACCCCATTCAACCCACCAGCTTCGCCAGCACCCAAGGATCACCCCATGAATTTCGATTACACCGACAAAGTCAAAGACATGCGCGAACGCCTGCTGGCGTTCATGGATGAGCACATCTACCCGAACGAAGGCCGCTTCTTCGCCGAGATCGCCGCCAACCGCGCCAAGGGCAACGCCTGGACTCCGACCACGATCATTGAAGATCTCAAGCCCAAGGCCCGGGCGGCCGGTCTGTGGAACCTGTTTCTTCCGAGCAGCCCGCGGGCGCCCGAAGGTCTGACCAACCTGGAATACGCGCCCTTGTGCGAGATCATGGGCCGTGTCCCGTTCGCCGCCGAAGTGTTCAACTGCTCGGCGCCGGACACCGGAAACATGGAAACGCTGGAACGCTACGCCAGCGAAGCGCTGAAGGACCAGTGGCTCGAACCCCTGCTCAAGGGCGAGTTCCGCTCCGCCTTCCTGATGACCGAGCCGATGGTGGCCTCGTCGGACGCCACCAACATCCAGTGCAGCATCGTGCGCGACGGTGACGAGTACGTGATCAACGGGCTGAAGTGGTGGTCGTCGGGTGCGGGTGATCCGCGCTGCGCGGTCTACATCGTCATGGGCAAGACCAACCCCGACGCGCCGCGCCACTCACAGCAGTCCATGATTGTGGTGCCGTCCAACGCCAAGGGCGTCACCGTGGTGCGCCCCTTGTCGGTGTTTGGCTACGACGACGCGCCGCACGGTCACATGGAAGTCCGCCTCAAGGACGTGCGTGTGCCGGTGGGCAACCTGCTGCTGGGTGAAGGCCGTGGTTTCGAGATCGCGCAAGGCCGCCTCGGCCCGGGTCGCATCCACCACTGCATGCGCTCCATCGGCGCCGCCGAACGCGCGCTCGAACTCATGTGCAAACGGCTCAACAGCCGTGTGGCGTTTGGCAAGCCGGTGTCGGCCCAGTCGGTCTGGCACGAGCGCATTGCCGATGCGCGCTGCCGCATCGAAATGGCCCGCCTGCTCACGCTCAAGGCCGCTTACATGATGGACACCGTGGGCAACAAGGTGGCCAAGGCCGAGATCGCGATGATCAAGGTGGTGGCGCCCAACATGGCCTGCGACATCATCGACATGGCCATCCAGGCCCACGGCGGCGGAGGGGTGAGCGATGATTTCCCGCTTGCCTACAGCTACGCCAACCAGCGCACGCTGCGCCTGGCCGATGGCCCGGACGAGGTGCACCGCCAGTCGATCGCCAAGCTGGAGCTGGCCAAACACATGGTCGTCAAGACCGACGTGGAGATGCCCGTCACGCGCGGCTGCTGAACGCTCGCGCCAACACCTCAGCGTGCAAACAGGCGCAGCGCGCGGGCGCTGAGGTGTTCAAAAACGTCTAGCGCATAGAGCGCGCTGGCGTTGTCGACTGGCTGGTCCAGCTGCATGCGCAGATAGGCTTTTCCCCGGGTCAGCCAGAAGAGACGCGGCGTGTCCGCATGCAGTTGGTCTGGCGCGTCTCGCAGCAAGGCGATGCTCTCCTCGTCCAGCCACTGGCGCGCCGCCTCCGGTGCATCGGTCAGCACCGCGTGTTGTGCCCAGAAGTCGGCCGGCGGGCCCGGCCACCCCACATCGCGGTAGGCGGACATCCAGCCGACTTCCTCAGGCAGCGGTTTGTCGGTGGTCTGCAGGGCGTCGGTAACTTCCGCGTACAGCGTGTGAGCCAGCGCTTCGAGCGAACGCTTGAGCGCACGGTTCATCAGGATGACATGCACATCGGGCCGCAAGCCCAGTTCCGCCCGGGCCATCAGTTCCATCCCGCGGATGTACGACCGGGAGGAAGCGGTACAACCCGCCCGGAACGGTCGATCCAGCAAGCGCCCCTCCAGCACGCACCCGCCTCCGCCCAAGGCCCGGTAGGCCAGCATGCGCTCGGTGGCCCATTGGACCAACGCCTCGTCGGCTTCCACCTTGGTCGAACCGACACCCAAGGCATTCTTCAGACGTTCAAACATGGCGCAGCGAACTCCCGTAAAGTGCAGAAATTATCGGCTTCACCCCAAAAGAAAGCACCTGAAATGATCGATGTCTATTCATGGCCCACACCCAACGGTCACAAGGTCCACATCATGCTGGAGGAATGCGGGCTCCGTCTGGGTCGCGACTGGCGGGTCCACCCCGTCAATATCGGGCAGGGCGACCAGTTTCAGCCCGAGTTTCTGGCAATCAGCCCCAACAACAAGATCCCCGCCCTGGTGGACCCCGTGGGCCCTGATGGCAAACCCATCAGCCTGTTCGAATCGGGCGCCATCCTGCTGTACCTGGCGGCCAAGACCGGCAAGCTGCTCCCGCGAACGGACCGGCAAAAGTTTGAAGTGCTGCAGTGGCTGATGTTCCAGATGGGCGGCGTGGGCCCCATGCTCGGCCAGGCACACCACTTCCGCATCTACGCCCCCGAGAAGATCGGCTACGCCGTGGACCGCTACACCAACGAGGCCAAGCGTCTGTATGGCGTGATGGACAAACAGCTGAGCGGCCACAAGTTCATCGCTGGCAACCAGTACACCGTGGCCGACATCGCCATCTTTCCCTGGCTGCGCAGCTGGCAGAACCAGGGCATCGACTGGGCCGACTATCCCCGGCTCAAGGACTGGTTTGACCGCATTGCTGTGCGGCCCGCCGTCCAGCGCGGTGTCGCCGTGCTGGCCGATGCCCGCAAACCCCTTACCGACGACCGTGCGCGCGATGCGCTGTTTGGAAAAGATCAGTACAAAAAGCGATGAATCCCGGCCGCATCGACCGGGGTACCTCTTTTCGCAGGGTATACTCGACAGCTTAGTCGGAGCGTAGCGCAGCCTGGTAGCGCATCTGCTTTGGGAGCAGAGGGTCGCGAGTTCGAATCCCGCCGCTCCGACCATTCATCGAAGAACAAAAAGGCCCACTCTGTGGGCCTTTTTTGTATCAGCAGACCGGCACCATCTGCCCGTAGCTCAACCGGATAGAGCAGCTGCCTTCTAAGCAGCAGGTCGGGGGTTCGAGTCCCTCCGGGTAGACCAATAAACCCAGTTTTTTCAAGGCACAGAACGACAGCACTCACTAACATTTTCTTCAAAAAACGAGGAAATGAGTATTTGAGTGTCCCTGCAGTGTCCCGGTTTCGCACCTTTTCGCAGCGCTTCGCACTTGCCAAAACGCGCTTAGCGTCCCCGTGGTGTCCCGTTGACCAGCCTGTTTGATCTGGTTTAATGTGCTGTCGTGAAGGGTTGTGGGACCCTTCTCGCGCTCCGAGGTAGAGGCCCTGATCTCGGTGAAATGAAGTGCACGTGTGCTGGGTAACGAGGCCTCCCAGCGCTCGTCGCCTCGTCTGGACCTCGCTTTTATCGAGCGAGCAAGATGAGCACGTCAGTACGTGATGAAACCCACTCCCTGCCTGAGAACCAACAGGCGCTTCTGAAAAAAATCCTGTGGGACGCCTATGACATGGCCGAATTTCTCGGTCTGTCGGTCCACAGCATCAGGCGCGTCGTGCATGCGCCTCCCGTTGGATTTCCGACTGCCCTCTTTTTGGGAGGCAAATGGATCTGGAGGTCTGTAGAGGTCCAACGTTGGGCTGATGGTGAATACATCCAACCCTACACACCACCTCCTGCCGCCGCTCCCCCTGCGCTGACCCTGCGCGGCCGAGGTCGGCCGCGCAGGACGCTTGAAGTTTTGGCCGGCTCCTGACCGAGGAGCCCGCAATGACTTCAACAATGAAACTTGCGGCAGACCTAGCCAGGTCCGCACTTTCCAACCCCAGAGGAACCGGGCAAATCGACCGGATACAGCGCAACGCCTACTTGAATGGCAAGGGAATCAAACCGACCGGCCAGTTTCAGCTTGACCTGATCTTTCCCGACACGATGGGCGACCGCGAAGACATGCGGCACATCCCCAACGACTACGCACGCTCCTCAATCTTCACGGCTCGCAACAAGCGAGAGCCGCGCCGGACGCTGATGCACGAAAAGCTGTTCCACTACAACGAACATGTCTCCATCCTCTACACCGGCATCGAGCTGCGCGCGGAGGACGATGAAATCGTGTGGCTGCAGATCCTTAAGTATGGCGAGAGCGTTCCACTTGGCGAACCGTTCGAGTTCGGAGTCAAAGATTTATTGCGTGCGGTGGATTGGTCGAAAAATGGCCGCAACTACGACCGCGCCCGCGAGTGCATCACGCGGTTGAAGGCCAACGAAGTGTTGGCCCTCAACACAAAGGCATACGGCAAGAGCGGTGCAACCTCGTTGATCCAGAACTACACGACAGTCAACGACGCCGAAGGAAAGCCGACGCAATACCGAGTTTGGATGGACCCCAACTTGATCGTTCTGTTTGCTGGCAACACCTTCACCAGCCATTCTTGGGAGGTGTACCGCGACCTGTCCCCCGTGGCACGTCGCTTGGCCGATTACATCGAGAGCCACCGGCACCCCTACCCGCTGGCCGCCGAGAAGTTCCGGCAAATGTGCGGATCGATGGACAGCAACGCGCGGAGCTGGCGGCAAACCGTCAAGAAAGCCTGCTCCGAGGTTCAGGAAGCCAAGATTGCCGCCCTCGTCACACTCGACGGCAAAGACCAAATCTGCTGTGTGCGTGAATAGGCCACCGCAGCACCATGCACAAAACAATGGGCGTTTGCACGCCCATTGGCATCTTCAAAGTGCAGGCCAAACGCTACGACTTGGCCAGCACCGGCCGCGCCGGTAACCTGGCCAGGCCCACCGCCCGCTATCGGGAGCGCATTTATCCACAGATCACTGGTCGATCGTGACGGATGACCTGCACCCCGTGACGGATGACCTGCAGCGGTTTTGCAAAGTGCAGGCCATCCGTCACGATTTCGCCTCCTCCCGGACAGAGTGAAGGCGCAATTGTGGATAACTTGCTGCCGCGAAATTTTCCGAGCCACCACAAGAGCGGAAGCCATGACCAATGACCTGCGCTTCGTGACGGATGACCTACGGCAAGTGCTGAAAATCCACCTTTCACGTGACGGATGACCTGCAAAATCGTGATGGATGACCGATGTTTTCGTGACGGATGACCTATCCACAGTTTTTGCAAGTTATTGATATAGAAAAGAAAATCGTCAAACGCATGCAGCGCTAACCGTTTTCTTAACCCTCCTTTAACCAAAGAGGGTTGTTGGCACCCGGACTGGCGGCTTCGCCGGGGCGGGCTGCGCCCTCCCCCGCCTTCGGCGGCGCCCCCTTCCATATCGAGGCCCCCAAGGGGGCCAAACAGGTCCCCCAATCGCTCGCCACCGTATCTGCCGTGGCCGACGATATCGGCGCTCCAATACTGAGATTGTCAAGACACGCAGCCACCGGGCCTGCAAGCCGACCCCTCACCCGCGGCAAGGGCCGACCCTCACGGGATCGGCTTTGGCGGCGCCAAGGCCCTGCTACGGCCCCTGATGGGGCCTTCCATGGGGGCCACGGCCCCCATACCCCAGGACTCAGGCTTGTTCGAGCCGTTTCTCCAAGCTGGCCAACCTCGCTTCGAGCTGCTTCAACCTGGCCGACGCGCCACGGTTACCGTCGTCTCGCACCGCGAAATACCCCAGCCACCCCAGCAAGACAACGACCAGGGCGACCGCCGCATAGAACTCGACCATGACTGGCTCCTTCATGTTTCATGACGCTTCACGTTACCAGCCTGGCCAAACCGGCGCAAAGGCGATCTTCAATCACCGGCCCTGTTGTTACGTTATCATAACGTAACACGTTACGATGCTACGATCAATCAAAAGGAGAAGCCATGCAGCAAGTAGTCACTCAACAAGCGGTGGACGCCGCCGCTGACGCCATCGTCGCCGCGGGCGGCAAGCCGACCTTCCGGCTCATCAACCAGCGGGTCGGTGGGTCGTTCACCACGCTCAAGCCGATGCTGGCCAACTGGGAGGAGCGCCGGGGGAAAGGTGCTGAAGCAGTGATCGAGGTGCCCGATGCACTTCTGGCGCGCGGTGCCGACCTGGTGCGCGGGATCTTCGCGGAGGTGGCCCAGCAGGCACGGGTGGAATCGGAGGCTGTTCGCAAGGATGCGGAAGCCCGCGTCACTGAGGTACGAGCTGAGCTGAGCGAGGCCACCGAGGAGATCGCACGCCTGGAAGCCCAGGATCTCGCCAAAGCAGCCGAGCTTTCGTCACTGCGGGACGAGCACAAGACGCTGGAGCTGCTGGCGGCCGGGCTCAAAGAACGCGCCGCCCTGGCGGCACGCTTGGAGTCGGAGCTGCGTGACGCACGCGCAGCTCTGGCCAAGAGCGAGCAGCAGGTCACCGACCTTCAAGCTCAGTTGGTCAAGGCTGGGGATGTGCAGAAGCTGCTGAGCAACCTGGAGGCCCGCCTGGGAACTGCCGGCGTAGTGCCGAAGGGGAAGATGTAGCGTCACCCTGGGTCACCGCCAAGCGGGGGGCGCACCCGGAAAAGCCATCACATCGCAAATCAGCTGGCTACCTTCTCGCGCTCAAGGTCAGCCATCCATCGGTCATGAAGCCACAGCAAGTTGGTGTATAGATGCGGGTTATCGACTTGGCCAGCCTTGATCCATGGACGAGACATGGCCACGTTTTTCCTGAGAATGCTACGTAGACTGTCTTTGAGAGTTTCCTCATCCAAGTCGCCACGCTTGACGCCTATGGCGATGAACTCGAAGTAGTTCAGGATGTACCTCAAGGCGGAGATATCGACTTTGTCTGTCGCCGATTCTCTCAGCGCGGGATTTGCACGCCTTCGTTTGTCGAACTCGGTGTAGTGCCTGCTCAGATCGTCCGCATACTTCATGTAGGTGGCCGACAAGCGAGATTGAAGCAGCGTTGTCACGGTATGCTGCCTGATAGAGTTTCGCAAGGTGATCATGCCAGCGATGATCCAGCCGCACATAGCGCTAGCGACACCGCCCGCACCAAGCAGGTGTTCCGGCTTCAGCTTGGCCGAACTACATTCTTCAAGCCAAAGGGTCTGCCAGCCAAGAAAGATGGCAAAGATCAACAGGACTCCCAAAAGCAAGAAGCCCAGCAAAGTGCTGGGCTTCTTGTAGGGACTGATCGGCTTAGGCGTAGCCATCACCCTCTTTGGACAGAACAAACATAGCTCACTCCTTTGAGGTGTGCATGGCCAGTGCACGAGATGAATTGGCCTTGATGAAGTTAGTATCGCACATTTTCGCCCTTTCTGTAGGGCAAGCCTGACGGCGCGCAGCGAGCACTTTGTCCGCCCACAGCCTCACTTCGGACGTGAGTGTATGAGTGTTTGATCAAGCTGGCCACACTCTTTCGCTCACTGGGAAGAAAGAGCGTGGCCAGCACTCGAAGTGCCCGGTATCACCCGGCCCTGTTGCAGCTCAGAACCTGCGGATCGCGGTCTGCACATCTGCACTTGCTCTGCGGCAGTCGTGTCTACAATTGAAAATCCCACATGAGTGAACGGGGATCGCCGTCTGCTTCCCGATGACGCATGCCGAGCGGCATGCCGACAAGCCGTTCGCCATCGCTGTACCGGGGTGTCGGGTGACAGGGAAAGTGAAAAGTAGCCCGTTGATCTAAAAAGGGGTTTCCAGCAACCGTGTCAGCGATCAAGTCCCGAGTGACGCAGATCGTGCAAAAAGCCGGTATCCCCGCCAAGAACTGACAATCTCCGATGTGGCTGCGTGGTAGGTGGTCAGCCCTTGAGCGCCTTGAGAGGCACAACTTCCGCATCAACGACGTCCGGTTGAATGGTCGTCTTCTTGGTACGCAGGAGCATCATCCCCGACGTGTGGCCGGTGATCGCATCCTTGGCAACAGCAGCCCCAACCCACCCGGCCTCGATTGCCAATTTGCCGGTGTGATTCGTAATCTTCGGGGTGATCCGCTTTGCAGGTGCCTTCAAGCCGGGGTGATCCTGGTTGTAGTGAACCAACATGCGCTCCGCGTCGATCATCGTGATCGCCTCCTTCTCTTTAGTCGCACCCGGCTTGGGAAAGTTGACTCTTTTTGCTCCTGTAACCATCTCCACTCCTTCACTTGTAAAGCGATAAGTCTGTCACAAAATGTCCTGGAAGGCGCTGCTGGGGAGGAAAGGAGACCGTTTAAAGCGGGCTCTTTTGCGTGATCTTTGCAGTACTGTGTCAGTAGTTTTTCACTAACTTGGCGAAGTTTTCACTTTCCCTGTCACCCGGCACGGGGGCCAAGGTCAACGCCGCGACCGACCTCTTGATGCGTTGAGTATTTGAGTAAATGAAGACCTGGCTGTCGTTCCGCAGGGACGAGGCACAGTATGGTCTGTGGTCCGAGAGCTGCACCCAAGGGGAAGCGGCCAAGCCCCTATGATTGACTCGGCGAGCCACCAGGCCATGTGAGCGCAAGCCTCCCCCTGGGGACGTTCGGCAGTCAGAAAAGCCCACACAAGGTGGGCTTTTCTCATTCCATCAAGTACCCAGTCTGTTGCAGCTCAGAACTTGCGGGTCGCGACCTGCTCTGCCTCGTTGAACTGGTGCAGAACCCGACAGGCTCACCCCTTGAGCATCGCGAAAAGCACCAGCACGGCAACGATCCAAACCCATCCAGGTATGCGCCATTCGGTGTCCTTCTTCACTCCACCATGTGAGTGTTGTGGTGTCATAGAGGGCGTTTGAACACGAGATGCAGCACTCCTCGAACTTGGCGCGGTGCCGCCGCCTGCAGATTGTTTGCGCATGTCCGCAAGCACCTGCTGATTTCGAGAGAGGTTTGCCACCGGCGCCGCGGCCGGCGCAGCAGCAGGCCCTCTGACCGGTGCGCCCTTACCTTTCATCTGCCCCAGCAGGTCTGAATTTGAAGCAGCGCTTGAACGACCTTTGCGTGGAGCCTTGAGACGGAATTGAGCCTCCGCCTCAGTTAACTGCACGATCTGTGACAGCGAAGCTGCGGACACGGAAATGTGTTGATAGTTGAACTTGGGATTTCGATATATCGGCTCCACCAGCCCTTTGATCGTCACCCACCGACCCACCCATGAAGCACTCGGCGTAACGCCACCTTTGGCCAAGGCGTCACTCCAGATATTGATCTTGACGCAGGGTCCATTCCAGGGTGCGAAGTTGATGAACACGAATGACTTGCCCTTGCCTTTGCCGTGTTTGCCAAACATCTGTTTGACCTCGACAATGCACCCAACCAGCTCCACCATCTGCCCTATGTGCGCAGAGAACGAACTGAAGTTGGATGCATCAAGCACAGGGTACTGACTGATGTAGCCTATTGGTCCTTGTGGCGCGGCGCCATCGGAACGAGGGACAAAAATCTCCTGCGGGATGTTCTTGGCGCTCAGAAAATCGGTGAGCGAGGGGACCTGTTTGTAGGCCGCGCGACAGATCGACGCGAAGTTCTTGACATCGTTCGCAAGCGACGGAATCTTTTCAATGGCAGCAAACACCGCTGACGCACCAGGGTCCGCATAGTCATTGGCACGAAACACGATGACGCCAGCACCGCTGCTGGAGCTACCCCACAGCGACGGCCGCTCACACAACCCCCGCAGCGCCAGATTTAACGCAATGAACGAGAACCGATCCAGTGTGTTGTCAAACTGGCTTGCATCGCGGCGCGGATGTTGGTAGTCCCGATGCCCCATCTCAGAGCTTCCAAGCGATGCGATCTCGGGTACGAACATGCCGTCGTAGTCGATCAACTGAACGCGCCGCCCGCTGTCGGCCACCATCAGATTGCCTTCCTGGATGTCGCCATGCGCGATCCCTTGTTGTTCCAGGTATGAGGACAACGTACCCAGGGAATTCAGTAGATTGGTGAGCTTGGCTCTGTCACCATGGTTCGTCTCTACGAACTCGCCCAGGGTTTCTCCCGAAGCCCAGGCCATCTTGACCAATGGATATGTTGCCCCGTTGAGCCTCACCCCCTGGGCCTGAAACTCGAATTCCACAAAGTGAGGGGAAGCTAGGATCTTGAGCTTTTTCGAGATCGCCGCATACCGGCTTTCAAGGCCCTTTGCCTCACGGTGAAAGCACCGAACAGCCTTTTTGGTGGTCCCAACTTCCACTGCGTACGTCAACGCAAAGCCACCGGAGACCACCACGGGAAGGCCGAGGCCCGACGAGTGGATCTTTCCAGCTTTCAGCTGAGGATCGAGAAAGACCGTATCCGGGTGTTGCAACGCCTCCTGATACTGCTCAAGCGTGGGATAGTTCATGTTGGCAGCTCCGACGTTTCAGCCTCCACGGCGATGCGCAGAACAGTCGAGTCGTCCAGTCGCATACGTCGGGTCTGACGCTGCTCAACAACCAATTGCGTGAACTCCTCAGCCATCGAAACGGCCAACAGCTTCGGTAGTTCTTCGGGATGGGACAGCAACCAGTGACCAACTGCGTCGGTCACCAAAAGAATGGCATCACCAATCTGCACATCCCAGGTGATGTTGTTACCCGCAAAAAAGCCTTGCTCTCCGACGAAGGCATTTGCCGTGGCCAGCGTGGATAACAGCCGGGGGCGCGCATCAAACTCCTCTGGTCGTGCAAAGGGGAACGACGACAAAATCACGCCATTGCGAACGTGTACAGCGAGGCTGTCACCAACCGCGAGCACATCGATCGCGTGCCCATTGGATGCCAACTTGAGTCCAAGCAATGTGGCAAAGCTACCCCGCTCAAACGCTGCTTGTCGTGACCACGACAGGGAAGTGATGTCGATGGACTCCAGGTAGGACCGTACTCTCCCTGCAACCCAATCCTCACCAACGCATTGGTCCTGCACATATGCAGCCGCCAGCAACCGTGCCCATGTTTGAGAATCGTATGACTCCGAAGCACCGTCGGTCAGGGCCACGCAGGACGTGCCTTCTGCATGGGCGTCTTCGTTCAGGTCCTGACGCTGCAGGTCTTTGGCAACCGATGCCGTCAGGTCAACTCTGAGTTGCACTCGAACTCACCGCAGTTGGGCAGGACGAGTACCGATGTCGAAGAAGTCAACGATCTCAGCAGCGTCGGCATTGAAAACGTAGCCGCGAGACTCGTTGGATACAGTGCGCCCCTTTTCTTGGGCGACTTTGATGAGATGTGGGGGTAGTGGACTGGACATCCGAAACAGGAGCTTGGCGTACTGATCGGGCAATCCCGCGTCACTCGCCGGAAAGGAAATGGGTGTTGCCGCCAGCGCGCTGACGTGCAGGTTCAGCAACAGGATGTTTCCGTCGGTCGTCTGGAACTGTCGCAGGGAGTCGGCAAGTTGCTCCGGGTTGCCGTCTGTGGATTCACCATCAGTGATGTGCAGCACTGTGGGCGGGTAGCTGTTGGGGTGCGCATCGCACCACGATGCCAGCTCCTCAGCCGCTTTCGTGATGGCAGCGCACATGGGAGTGCCGCCACTGGCCTGCGGTTCAAACCAAACGGGAAACTTCACCGTCTGCTCAACGATCCCACCTGCGCCATCATCGATCTTGCGCTTGCGCTCCTCCACCCGAAGGGGATTGGCCTCAATAGAGGAAATTGGATTGAGGACTTGTTGGGCCAGTCCACCTTGCAGAGAGTTCTTGGCGCCGCCATCGCCATACCCGATCACACCAATATCGAAATAGTCCCGAATTCCGTCAGCCTTTTGGCATCGTGTCACCAACTGCATGAGCGTTTTGTTCAACACATCGGCGACGATCTGCGCTTTGGTCCGCTCTGAGTTGGCCATACGATCGCCCATGGAGCCAGACTGATCGACGAGAAACAAAAGAGCTGTGGGATCGCTCCGTTGAATTGGCGCTTGGTAAGGCATAACACTCCCGTTTTTGACATGTTGAAAATGACTATCTTACTGTCAGACATGAAGATCATCGGCGCAGAACCACCCAATGCGTCTGATGAAAAATGCCTGCCATCAGCATGGGTTGCCCCCAGCAAGACGACCTAACCGCAGGACCTTGGCTGACACGCACACCCACAACCACTGCCCCGGTGACAGTGGCACTCACCGGTCTTTCGATTGAAGTGGCATCCGCAACTGTTCAGTCCGCCACCATGGGCAACAAGCTGGCATGGCAGGTCAACGGTGTAGCCCGTCGAAGCCGACAAAAACAGGCACACCAGGATTGCGGCGAAGTGCTTCATCTCAGAAGCTCTCAATGGGCTTGAAGATGCCCGTCTTGCTCATCTCACGCCGCATTTGAAATCGGGCCAATGCTTCAACCACGTCGATCGAGCGCAGCTCAGTGAAGTTGAGTTGTCCCCAGGCGGCCCGGGTGACCACCACCGACAGGAGGTAGTGATCGACGGTGTGTCCACTGGCCTTGTCCTTGCGCTGCGTGTAGCCCGACAACGTGACTTCCTGGACCGTTGGGAGCATGCCGAATGCTTCACCGATCAGCCGGAACGCGATCGAGTGAACATGCTGGGCATAGAGCTTCTGCACGGCCGTCTGCCCCATTTCCTTGACCGACAGCCGATAGCCGCGCTGGGGAACCGATGCGGTCTTGCTGGGCATGTCTTCGACCTCTGGCAGATCCACATCGAATGCCAGACTCGCACCGCCGGCACGAACCTCGAACGACACCTGGGTTTCGCGCGGCCAAACAATGTCGCTCAGCACGTTGCCGAAAAACTGCTCCATCGCCTCGGCATCGCCAGCCAGCGCTTTGTCGATGAGGGCCTGCTTCTGAGCTTCAGTCCGCTCGAAACGCACCTTCTCGGAGGCCCATTCATCCACCGCGGCTTGGTGCCTGGCTTCCGCCCTCGCGTTCTCTTCCTCGATCCGCTTGCGCTTGCTCTTGAACAGGCTGTCGATGAACCCCGGCACCTTGGGAACGGCGGCCCTTGGCGGATCGACCTCGTATGAGGCAACCTGGGACGAAGGGCGAGATCTTGGATCTGGCGTGTCCAGATGCAACTCCCCAAGGGCAGTGACCTGGCTGTTGATCTCAGAGCACTTCTGCTGGATCAGGTCCATGATCACATCGCCCTGCTGCCGCTTGGCCAAGGTGATCATGTTCTCAGGAACGGGCGCACCCGCCTCATCCGTGAAAGTGATCGTGCCGTCGTCACTCACGCCGACGGTCAGTGCCGCCTTTACCGTGCGCGTTGGCGGGCGCGAGGAACCAGCACGCGCCTGTCCTCCTGAGTGCAAGGCTTGGCGCATCGACAAACCGATGCCAGGAAGGCCCGCATTGAGGTAGGTGCCGCGCTTTCCGATCCCGACTGACGCACCCCTTGGGCCAAGGGTCCAACTGACCCCGCTACCACTGAGGTTCATCCTGATCCCAGGCGCCAGCTTGAGAGATTTTCGGAATCGAATTGCCATTCAACGGTCCCCTTGATCTACTGGTTTGCCCGCCTGTTGCGAATCTCTGACCGATGGTCCCAGGGCGCTACGGGCGAAAGATCCCGCCACAGGCCGCGCCTGGCCAAACGAGCTTCCTGCTCGGCGTCAGAGTACAAGAGGCGATCGGCTGGCGATTGCTCGCCCTGGTATTGCTTGTAGTGCCAGGCCAAACCGGCGACCACCATGGCAAGGTTTGCATCCCGACCGTCGATGATCACCTTGCCAACGGAGCGCCCGTAACGGTCCTTTTTCTCGGTTTCGACCGTGACTAGGCGGCCGAATACAAGTGAAGACAGGTGTTCCTTGCTTCGATTGCCGAAGTCCTGGCGCTTCTCTGGTGCATCGATGCCGGCCAACCTGATTTTGTGCTGAGTGTGCTGTTCGTCGAGCACCGTGACAGTATCGCCGTCCGCGACCCCGACAACCTTTCCCTCCACGGTGCCGGCCAGGGCTATGCCAGCCCACACGACACTGACAAACGCAAGCCCTATGTGAGTCTTTAGCTGGCGCATAGGTCAGCACCCACCGTAGTTTTTCTTGCCGGATTTGCTGATCGTGTAACGGCCGCCACGGGGACCGGTGTAGCACCCTGAGGACGCTGGGCGGCTGTAGACGACAGCTTCGCGCTCGCGCCGCTCAGCATCAGCTACCTGGCCCTCAAGACTGATGATGCGCAGCTCCAGCTCGCGAATTTCTACCGTGAGTCTGTCGATTTCTTCTTGCAGCTTTGACTCGCGGAGCTGAGCCTTGCGGGCATCACGATCAGCCCTCGCTCGCTGCAAAGAGGCACGGTGGGTGGCCGAACTCACAGCGTTGCCCGAGTGGTTCATAGGTGGCCCACTCGGCGCCGTGCATCCCACCATCGACAGCACCAATGCTGTCGCGATCAGTACCCGCATAGCCTCTCCTCGGTGTCTGGTTGTTTTGCGAATCATTCTATCGGGATGAAACACAAGGTAAAGATTCCGACAAATAACTAGTGAAAGGTTGGAATCTTTATCTATGGGCAAGCCGCAACCGACACTCGTTTTCCGCTGACGAGCACAGCTCAAAACCTGCCGTAGGGATCGTGCGTCTGGCTTCCGACAGAAGCCCTCGGGGATACCTGCCGCCCGTTACTGCACAGGTGGCAAAACCAGTAACCCTCCCCGTTGTGCACCAGGACGCTCTTCTTGCCCGCGTCAAAGCATGTTTGGCAGACGAAATGCGCTGGCTCGTCGGCGCGCTCCTTCAGGTCGGCTGGCGCCCGCAACTTGTAGACGAAATAGTCTCCTTCGCTCCCGTCACCGAGCCGGTGGAGGGCATATCGGTCGCGCTCGTTCTGGGCGCTCTCCAAAGCCCGCACCTGGTCGCGCAGGGTCTGGATCGTCTGATCCTTGTCGATGACAGCGGCAAGCACCTGGCTGAGCTGCGCCTGCGCGTGGATCACCTTGTCGGAAAGGTCGATCTGGATCGCCGCCTGCTTTTGCTGATCGCGCTCTCGAAAGAGCGCACTTCCAAGGTCCTTGATCGTGGCGAGGCTGGCAAGAAGAGCGGAAGTTTCGGCGAGCATTTCGGGTTCCTCCTGATCGTTAATACAGCATCGAGGTTACCCGCTCCGATCGAAACCCGACGCCGGGTACCAGGCGGCGGCCACGACCGGAGGGAGTGATCCGAACCATCCGGGCGCCGACCGCCCGGCCTTGCTCGTCCGGGTTCCGGACGTCATGCTGGGAGCCACACCTCCAGTACGCGGTCAGCCTGCTGGCACGCCCACCCATCGTTCGCGCCCTGATCAACCGAACCGGTTTTTGAATCAACTTTGCATGTTTTTTGATTCAACTTTGAATCAACGGCTTCCATGACCAAAGGGAGTGATCCAAACGGTCCGGACGCCGACCGCCCGGCTGCACTCGTCCGGCATCCGGACTTCCTTGTGGAAGCAACAAACCTGTACGCGGCCCACGCGCCCGCCCGCCCGGCAGTCGTGCCTTGAACAACAAGGCTGTTCGACTTGCTGTCGTTTTTCAAAGAACTTTCACGAGCTTTTTCTTTGAAAGTTCATTGAACCGCCCGGTTCTATGAACTTTGCCGTGTTTTTTCTTTGAACTTTCGCGCGTTTTTCATTGAACCGCCAGCCGAAGGTCCTGCCGCAGCTTTTTTCTATCAACTTTGACAGAACTTTGACAGAAAAAAGTTACAACTCGCCTCACTTAGAACGGATCAGGATCATCCCAGATTTCACGAACCACCAATTGAGTGACCATTGAGCGGTGAAATTGCACACCTCCACTCTCCCACCCTTCAAGCTTGACGAGCATTGCCTCCATCTTTTGGCGCGTCTCTGTGACCAGAACAACACGCAACAAACGGTTGAGTTCAATTAGCTTTTCGACAAGCTTCTTAACCTCCTCTTCCGATTTCGGCGTTCGTTCTACCTCTATGGCATATCCGATCTTTCCATGCAAAGAAAACCATTCAGATTCAAAAGCCAAATAATCGGTATGATCGGTCAAAATCAATTCGTCTGGGATGAGCTGGTTTTTTCTAAATTGAAGTCGAAGCAATGACCTGACATCAGGACGATCAATCAACGAGAGCTTTGAAGGCGGATAGCTATCGCACCAGACGCCATGACTCCGCAAATCCCGAACCAGGCTAGCAGCAACAAGTTGAGCAAGGATGTTGTGACGGATGACTTCAGGTCGATCAATTCTATTTGTTCGCGGGTACTCTTCAGGACTCAAGGCGAATTCTTCAATGACCTCCCGATAGCCTTTGCTGGTCAAAAATAGCAGTGAAACTGAGCGAACCTGGCGTCCATCTCGTTTTGATCGCTTGGCCGAACGCACATAGCGCGGTTCGGCCGAAACCCACCCCAGCGATCTCAGCGTTGTGATGAATCGAACGCTCCGGCCGACAAGCAACCTCAAGACAGGTGCGGAGGTGTAGCCGTGAAGAAGAATCCAGCGGGCAGCCTGAAGTGCGTCCTGGCGAAGCTGCACCGTGCGAGCTTCATCCAATGCCGCACGGCCGGCTGTAGCTGCCGCAGTTCTCTCTCGACGGTACTCAGTTGTCCAGTGCGAGGTGTCTCTGATTTTGCCCATCCCACCATTATGGTCGCGTGTTGAAGTTTTTACATATCGATAACTGGATTTTGGATGATCTCTCCTACGCATCCACGCAAGCGTGGATGCTGCGCGAACCCAGACAAACCGGCCCGGCGACCTAAAGGTCGGCCCCTGGAGGGGCTTCCCGGTCCTTTCGCGTCCGGAGGCCGCGAATTTTCTGGATTCTTTGCCTTTCGTCGCAAGCGACTCCAGCGGGCGGAGCCCTCGGGGCCTCCCCCGCTAAAGCGGGGGCAAATGGGGTTCTGCCGCACCCCATTTGCCCCCGCTTCGCAGGGGAGGCGGGGCTTCGCCCCCCAACAAGGACCGGCCGCTTGGGGCGGCCTACCAGGCTGCGGCCCCCCTTTAGGGGGGGGCCTTGTCCCCGTCCACAGCCGCAAGCGGCTGAGGCGGGGAGCGCGTACGCGGCCCTGGTTTCCTTGTCGGCTCCCCCCCGTCGCCCAGTCGGCCCACCAGGTCGGGGCAAGCCCGACGCTGGCGGGTCCCCGCTGGGCGATGGTGCGGTCTGGACGACCGCACCCCCGGCAAGCCGGCGCCCCCCAATTGCGCCGATCTTTCATTGATTTTGAGGGTGACAGGAACTAGAAAATCTCTCCCGGAGTTGCGGCACCACGGAGCTGCGGCAATCTTCGAAATCTGAATAGATAGAACAATTCGGAATGAACGAATATCTGCTTGGAACTGCGGCAATGCCGACATTGCTCAAATCAAAGCGAAGTCAGGAATGAAGATGCCCCGCACTGCTGCCCACGGCACGGATGAGACGATTGGAATTCGAATAGGCTGGCCGCGAAGGGCTTCATTGGCGGGCTAATGTCGCCCGGACTCCGGGCGAATCTCGACGGGCTGCACGCCCTCGAATTCGACTCACTCGCTACGCTCGTATTGCCAGTACGCGCCTGGTGCCCGGCGCTCCAAGTTCGTACTTCAGATACGAATTAAGCGTTGGAAAAAGACAATCACATAGCACAGAATTACTTGTGAATTGACGGCCGAAATGATAAAATCAAACCTCGAAATAAGCGACCCCAGAAGGTGCTGTCACACCAACCGGGGTCTAACCACCACCACTGTCTGAGAGTGCACGATGGCTACCATGAATCTTATCAATGAACCGGCTCGTTTTTCCAATACGAACGACCGGAATGAGGGAAAAAAGCAAATGCATATCGCAGCCTATGGCTGCGTCTTTCTCGCACCTGGCGCAGCTCGCGCAGCGCAGGTTGTCCCTGCAACCCCTGGATGGACCGTCCCTGCGGTCGCTGCCCTGAAGAAAAACAACTGAGGACTCACCATGAACACCACTTCCTACACGCGCCTGGCTGCGACGCTTATCGCAGCCTCCGCCCTCACCGCCTGCGGCGGTGGCGGAGACGATGGATCGTCCGCACCTGCCATCGGCCAGAACGGCGCCGTGGACGTGAACACTGTCTCGATGCCCGCTGGCCAGACCTGCGGCATCGGCAACTTCGCGCCAGCGCTCCTCGCCGCGATCAACAGCGCGCGTGCGCAGGCCCGGACCTGCGGTGGTACGGCCTACCCAGCAGCGGCCCCTCTGGGCTGGAACTCCCTGCTCACGCAGGCCGCTGTGCGACATTCTTCGGACATGGCCACCAAGGGGTTCTTCTCGCATAACGGTAGCGATGGCAGCAGCTACATCGACCGTATCAACGCCACTGGCTATAACGACAATGGCCTGTCGGAGGTTCTGAACCTGTCCCAAGGCGGCGCATTCAGCATTGGACGCTCGATGAACTCGTGGCTGGCCAGTCCTGGACATTGCGCTTCAATCATGGACCCGTCGTTCAACGAAATGGGCGGTGCGTGTGTTTCGTCGGGGAGCAAAGCGTACTTCACCGTGGACTTCGGCGGTTGATCGGGCCTTCCCTGGGCACAAAAAAGCCGCTCCATGGAGCGGCTTTTTCATGTGTGATTCGCTGCGATCAGCCAGTGCAAGACCAACTTGAGGTGATCATCCCCATGGGGTAGTAGCTGCCGCTCCAAACTCGAGACCAATTGCTGGCCGCAGTCCGCGCTGCCGCTGGAGCCGCTGATGGCAAGCTAGCATATTGTCGCAGCGTCCCACTGCAAGTGACGCTGCCCACATCTCGAATAGTTGAACCGTTGGCAACGCCAAGCTTGTAGGCGTTGCACCCACCGCCATTCCCTCCATTTGCAGCTTCACGACGACATGCTCGGAAGAACCACGTGGTGGTAGCAGGCGTGTCCGAGGTATTGCCGCCGCCCGTATTGCCACCGCCCGAAGCTGCCACCGCGCGCCAGGTGGCAGTCGTGGTTCCGGTCCCGCCCGGCCCGGTCACCGTGAACGTGCACGTCGAGCTGCGGCCGGCCGCAGATCCGCTGCCTTGGTTGTGGCTGGTGGTGTACCACCCGCTGTTGCTCGATGGCCGCGAGTCGGTGAAGTTCCATATCCCGGTGCACCGCCAGGTGATGTTGCCCGTCGCGTTCGTAGTCCTGGTACGAAGGCTCACGCGGGTGCTGCCCACTGTGACCGGCGAGTTCGTGAACTCCGCCTGCACCGTGGGTGCCGGCGTCGAGACTGTGGCTGTGGCGTTGAAGGAGACCTGGTAGTTCACGCTGCCGGCCGCATTTGCGGCCGTGATCGTGCATGCAGTGTTGCCGGCGCTGCCGGCCGCAACGGCGGGGAAAGTGTGGTCCTGGCCAGCATAGGCGATCAGGTTCGTCTGGTTGAACGGACTGATGGCCGCGTTCGTGCCCGAACAAGCCATCGTGAGGGTCGTGGGCGTGCTCAGGGGTGTCGCACTGGCTGTGTTGACCCTCAAGGTCACATTCGCCCCTTGAGAGAGCGTGGCAACCTGCACGCCGTTGACCGTGGCCCCCAAGGTGGGCGGCACCGGGCAGCGGCCGGGGATCGCATGCGTCGGGCCGGTCGGATTGACGTTGGTCACGTCGCACAGCAGATCCTGCGGATCGCGCACGCCTTTGAGGCCACCCTCGCGAGATCCGGGAATGATGTGGCAGCGCTCCGGGCTTCCAACGGCCATGGTCAGGCAGTACGGAGGAGGCCCGCACCAGAACATACCGTCGCTGGGACCGTCAGAGCTGGTGATCGGTCGAAGGCCGCCAGGAACGTTGCACCCATCTACGAGAGGGAGTTTTTGCATGCCCACCTTGTTGATGTCGTAGATGGGTTGAGCATGTCCAGAGGGAGCAGCCAGCGCCAGGAGGCTCGCAGCAAGGTAGCTGTATGCAGTGTTCGAGAGTTTCATTTTTTCCTCGTTTCAGGACTGGTTCAGGAAGCGGTACATGCAGTGAGGATCAGCGCCTTTGCGCCACCGCCAGCTTGAACACCGGTCGAACCGGTGATCGAGACAGTCCAAGTCGCAGGGTCAACAGACGCCTCAAAGCTGCCGGTGTTGTTGCCTGGGTTGTTCGCGCCGATCATTGCGCTCGCAGCCACGGTTGCCACCGTGGCCACTGGGGTCAATCCGATCCCGCAGGCAGGCCGATCGACAATGGCACCGTGCACGTAGTAGTTGCTCCCTTGGTACCCAAGGGTGAGGTGATCGCGCCACTGGCTGTTGATGCACATCAGCGAAGCACCGGCAGCGGTCACACCCATGGCCCCCTGCGTCACGCATGCCGTGCCTCCAACGACGATCTGACCTGAGTAGATGGTCCACACACCGTCGTTGCACAGAACGATCCCATTCGCAGCGGAAGCGAACGCACCCTGAGGGGTACAAGCCTCACCAGGTGTCTTGTGCGCGGTATCGAACTGGGTGCCGGTCACCGATGGGCCGCGGAAGTCCGGATTTCTCGTGTCTCCGACACGAAGCCATGGTTCGCCGGCACCTCCCAGACCGTTGACCAGCACCACGATGCCTGGACGTGCTGCTGGATCAGGGTTCGCGATCACCCACGACCCCCCGCCACCGGAAATCGTCGCTGTGTTCGGTGGCCCGCTGAAAGAGGCGTTGGCGCTCGTGATGCGAGCCACCAGGGCGTTCAAGCGATCAGCCGGGACGGTCCCATCGGGATTCAGAATTGGAGCCACGGGCGACGTTCTGGACCATACCGTACACGGATCATTTGCAGGAGCCACACAGCCCACCGGACTGCGCGCGAGCGCAATGGAATAGTCGGCCGCAGACATGTTCACCGCTGGCGCCAGAAACCCCGCCACCTGCAACTCTGCGGTGGTCGGCGCGTAGGGGTCTGCGAACCCATCGACGGTGACTGGTTGAGCGCCCGTAAGGGTGGCCAGGTGGGTCGTGCGGTACAGCTCGACGGCACGACCCAGCTCATTGAGAGAACCACCGATCGAGCGACCAGCCAGTTCATTGGCGGCGCGCACTCGCTGCTGCGCCAGTGACACCAGGATGATGGCCATTACAGCCAACGCGATCGCCATTCCAGGCAGTGAGATACCCCGTTCGTTGATTTTCATCAGGTTTCCTTATTGGTTTTGGGAAGAATTTCCAACGTGATCAAGGACGTTGCCAAAGGTCGGCCCCTTGTTGGTTACAACGGTTGAATTGATTGCCCGCTTTTGCGCCTCTTGAACCTGCTTTTGCGCGAGAAGCCCTGCCTCACGCTCACGATTGCGTGCAATGTGTTCTTGCGCAATGGTCTGATTCAAATCATTGAGGGCAGCGCCGAGCTGCGCATTCATTGAGGCAAGCGCCTGAAACCCCTGAACGTGGGTTGCGATGCCCTTGGCGTTGTTCATGGCGGATTTGAGCGACTGGGCACGTTCCTTCGCATTGGCCAGGACCTTCAAGTCGGCATCCAACGCAAGCTTGTAAACACCGCCCTTCTTTTCCGCGAGATCCATGCGCAGCTTGAGATACTGCGCAGGGTTCTGCGCCAAGCGCTCCATCGTTTCCAGATCACGCTCAACGGTGTCTTTGAGATCTTTGTATGCTGTCCTCGCTTCATTGAGGTTGTCAGCAATGGCCACTATCGCGTCCATGTCAACGCCCATTTCGCGCAAGACCGATTTCAGGGCTTCTGGCGAAAGCTGCTCAAGCTGGCGCTTGAGGTTCATGACCGTGTTGTAGGTGTTCGTGGTGGTCGCAATGGCTTCAACAAGATCGGCGCTCAGCACACCGAAATTGGCATATTGAGTCCACTCAGTTGCACCCCATATCGCTGCCGCGTTGACAGGACCAATACAGATACCTTGGAGCGCAACAGTAACCGCACAGGTTATGGCAAGTTTTTTCATATCGGTTCCCCTTTGGCTATTGATTCGTGCTGCCGGCACGATTTGAAATTGCAGCGCCAGTTGGTGCCGCAGTTTTGGTCTGCGATGCGCTGCCACCTTTTGAAGATCCGTCATTCTGTTTACCTCCAGATTTACTCGCCTTTCCGGCTGGTGACGCCTTCAGCTTCAGACTGCGCATGGCCGCCGCTGCCATTGCACCGCCGCCGCCTGCCCCACCCCCGCCAACAAGGCCCTGTGCGATGTCATCAACCTTCAGCAGCAAGATGCAACCAAACACCAGAATCAGCGCGATTGATGCCCCCATGAAAATGGTCGCTAAGCCGATGCCTTGTGCATTCACCCCTGTTTTCAGCATCGTCTGAAAAACCGGGAGCATTGCCGTGGCAAGGATGCTGGTTACCAAATAGGCAATGGCAAGGGTCAGCCCGGTTGTGATCATGAATCTGAGCCAGCTCGTAGCGAGCCAGGCCATAGGCGCGTAAGGAATGAAAGCAATGGCGAGGGGGCCGAAGATGATCCCGATCTTCATGATCAGTGCGTTCCCAAACAACACGCCCAGCAGCAATGCAGAGAAAGCCGTCAATGGAATGATGATGATCAGTATCGCAATCGCAAGGGATACATAGAGCCGAATCACATCCATGAATGTCTTGAGCGTGATCGTGTCAAATAGGCTTTGCAGTGAAGCCATCATCCCGCCTTCCGACTCGCTGCATGGCTTTGCACCCGTCTCGATCCAGGCGGTCATTTCCCTGAACATTTCCGCAAATACCGCATAGAACTGCCCAATAGCTGACGCCGGGTCAGTGGATGCCGTCAGTTTGGAAATCACATCGCTCTTGAACCAGGCTGGAATAGCCTGCGAGGCAGCAGCCCAGTTATTCAACAGCGCCAGCGCTATCACGCCGAGGATCATGGCTCTGAAAACATCCGTAAGAACGGACTCAACACCACCGTTTCCCATCAGGTTCCGATAACCCGCTGTGACCGTCGCCGCAAGAAAGGAGAACGTCAGGAGTGTCATTCCGCTCCCAATCAGTGCTCCGCCCAGTGAATCGGCCTGCTTGAGGACTTGATCAGGAAAACCGCCGATGGCAACCAAGAAGGTATCCATCGCATCCGTGCTCGGATTACAAATTGCTGCAGCCATTTCGTCACCCCAGCACGAACTGAGTCAACTGCACCGCCAGCACCAGCAGACTGATGCTCGCCAATGGAAATCCGACATACACTGTGACTGGATCGACAATGATCATTTTCGCCAAAATCCACCGCATCATCAGCGGTCCAAATTTTCGAGTCGGACCGAGAACTTGTCTTCGTTCAGATTTGGGTGCGTCAATTAGCACCCTGAAACGGCGGAGCAGCGATTTTTTCTCAGTGATTGAGAGTTCCCGTGTTGCAATAAGAACACGCTCGGCAGGGGTCAACATATAGGCTCCAATAAGGGTAAACATCCAAGATGTTTACCCTTATTGGTAGACCCTGCAACTGCTATTTTTTGGGCTATTTCGGACTAATCAAAAGACCCCCCTCCCCCATTGGGTGGGTGCTTTTCTGTGGCATTCATGCTACAGAAGGCATGCCACGTACACACCAAAGCGTTGCGCGCAACAGTTAAGAAGTTGGGTGTTTTCACATTGGTAGGTTTCGTAATCGAGGTACGAATCTGATTCGATTGTTTTGCCTGTACGATGCATCTAGAATCAGAGCATGAGCATGCGCGTTTCAAGCATCAGACTCCCAGCCGACCTGGACCAACGTCTTGAGCTGCTGTCCTTCAAAAGCGGGCGGCAGCGCGGCTTCTACATCCGCAAAGCACTGGAGCTCACCTTGGATGAATTCGAGCGCGTCTACCTGCATGAACAAGTGCAGCCCGATCCGGCCAGGATCAGTTCGCTGAGGACCAGCGATTCATGAGCACCAAGCCGCGAAAGCAACTGCCCTACAGCATGTGCCTCGAAGGCATCCGCCTGGTCGAGCACGAGGGCTACAGCGTGCGTGCTGCTGCTGACAAGACCGGCTACACGCCGAATGCGATTTCACGCGCCAGGAAGCGCTTTGGACTGCCGCCATTGCCGAAAGGCCGAAAGACTGCACCCGAGGAAGCCGCCTACCTAAACAAAAAGGAGAAGTGATGCTTGAATTTTTCGTTGCACTCGCAATCACAGCAGGCATCATGGCTTGGCTTGGATACCACGCCATGACCGATCAGGACGGACTCAAAACCGAACCGGACGAGAGACTTGCACATCTGGAGAAAAAGGTGGCTGACCTCGAAAAGCGAGTGGGCAACATATGAGCGTCAAGCTGCCATTCGAGCTAGACGTCGAGAGGGCCAAGCTCGGTGTTGATGACATGCAGGCCCATTTAATTGCAGGCGAGGTCGATGCCTTTTTCGATGCTGGCTGGGCCACCATGAACGCGATCGAACGCTCCATGCAAGAGGTGCTGGCCGTCAAACTCGGCCAGCTTCGGCCACAGAACGGGGACTGACCTCTTACCCGTGTGTCGAACCTCGAGCGCGAGACATCCGGCAGTGTGCGCTCCAGTTGCACCCGCCCGAGGCCTTACGGTGTGGGGGCCGCATGGCCTCGCCCCATTCGGCCATGAGGTTTCTACGTCCGAAAGGCCCTCGAAATGACCCTGCCCGAGTTCGAGCGGGTCTATCTTGCGGAACAGGTGCAGCCCGACCCCGCCCGGGTCGACGTGCCTCAAAAAGTTGATGCGCAATGAACGACAACGCCAAGAAGCCGCGGAAGCCGCCGTTTCAAATGTGCCTTGTACGTGTCCGCTTGGTCGAGGAAGACGGGTTGAGCGTGCGTGAAGCTGCGCGTAGGACCGGGTACACAGCCAACGCCGTGTCCTGGACCCGGAAACGGTTCAAGTTGCCGCCACTACCGCCAGGTCGAAGGCCCGGTGGTTGACCATGACATTCACAAGCCAGGGAGGTGAAGTCTTCACCTCTTGTCGCGCAAAGAAGGGGGCCAAACCTACGAGGTACACTGAATTTGAGGCCACCAAGCCTCCCCGCCTTCCTCCCTGAGCGGGCCGACGTCAGTCGGTTGAAACACCCGGTGGCCCCGAGGCTCCCGGGTGTTTTTACGACTGACAACTGGTTTGACAACTAGGAAAAAGCTCTCGACACGCACAGCCATGACGACACAGAAACCACCCTTTATTGAAGCCAGTCCTTATCACTTTGTGGGTGACGGCAAAGGTGGCTGGGTTCAAACGCCTGGGCGTCTCCAGTTCTCCATCGTCACAAAAGCGTTTGGCCCCGCAGAGAAAGGCGCCCGCGATCTCGTAGGAAGCGCAACGCGTATAAATGGATTTATGGTGGACAGGCTTGAGTCATTGTTGGCCGGGTATTTACAGGCACGTGAAAACCTGTATGAATACCTCCACACGCCGCAGGGAAATATCCCGATCGTTGCCGATAGTGCTGAATTCCGAAATATGTGGCACTTGTATCTTTTCAAAGGAAGAGAGTTAATCGATGCGACTGGTCCTCTCGTTGGTCGCAGCTTTAATCTGAAATACCCAGCCAAAGGACTGAATGCCGAAAGCTTCAGCGCATTGAGAAAGGTAATCTCTCAAGCATCACGAAAGGCGCAAGGGTTTGAACCATTGGTCGAGTGCCTTGAACGATCCGAGCTGTTGCTTCAGCAATTCATCAAACTGCGCAACCGAGAAAAAACTCACGGCGATACAATCCGAGAATCTCCAGCAATCTCGGAGGAGGGCATTCCATCAAAGGGGAAGCTATACATCCACGATCCACACTATGGCTCCGACTTCATTATTTTTTTTGAACAGAGTCACACAGCAATAATGGACCTTATCAGAACTATTCTTGGGTCCGAATGAATGGCTCGCTCTATTTGGCGATGACCGCATGCACGAAATTGCCGCGCATTTGCTGACTTCCGACCAAATTAGGTCATCAAGAAGATGGAAAAAATCATAGGATTTCGGATAGATACTATCCTTTGCTAGCTGCCCACGTGGATAGCCATGTCCATTGCAAAGGAAAATCCATGTCTCTCTCAACACAGACTGCGACTTTTCAATAGAGCATCTACAACGATTTCTCAGATTTCGACTGAGGTGCATGGCGTAGAGTACTAATCCACGCCGTCATTTCTTCGAAAGTCTGAGACAACGTAGTTCTTGGCGTCACCTCAAATCGTCTCTTCAGATTGATTAGAAAAAGTCGCGTTCTTTCCGAATCCTCCAAATAAGCAAGCTCCTGCATTTTTTTCTCAAAAGTCAGCGCCTTCTCGCTTTGTTTTAATGACCTCTCAAGAAGGCTTTTGATTCTCGCAAATGAAGAGATCATGCGAGTTTTTTCACCCTCCACTCCATCCTTCAAAGCCAACATTAAAGCAACCGTTCCGGCTGGGTTATCAAAAATTGAAATAAAAAGATCATCACTCCCAAACATCAGAACAGCTTTCGGACGTCGAGCAATTTGAGTTTTATATTGCTCTTCATACTCTTTATTTACACCCAAAACCGTTGCTAACTCCAGCGCCATATTATTAATCTGAAACTGGCAATCTCCAACAATTTTTTGCCCCTCCACTGCCTTCTTTGCAAAATCAGTCAGTTGATCCATAAGTGGTTTTACTAGAACCTCAGCCCCAGTGAAATCTACGCCCTTTAATTTTTCATTCAAAAAATATTCGTTTGCGTAACCGTTGGCACTTTTCAACATTCCAGAATATCCCGCAAGCGCCGCAAGGGCATCTGCTCTTTTTGACAGGCACTCTGACGATCGCTCGCGAAGCGGGCGATATAAATCAGCAATAGCAAATTGACGAAGCGACTCCTCTGCCTTAAATGATTCCAGCGTTGTAAGTGTGAAATAAACACTTGCAAAGCTAGCCAATACCGCACCGGCTAAAGCGGCAAAAAACGTTACCAAACCTCTCGAAATAAGGCCCGTAAGCCCGACAAAATTACCCATAGTTTTTACAAAACTATTTGTATTTTTAGGCTTTGATTCGAGAGCCAAACTCTTTTGAAGCCGCCGCTTGTAAGGAAAATCCATAACCCCTCCTTTTAAATCTATTTTTGACCCTACTGATCACAAAACAAACCCTCAATTAAATATTAAAATTCTGCATGCATCGAACAACAATAGAATTTATATTCCTGAGGGACAGATTTCAGAGCTTCTTTATCCACCGGCCTTGTCCAGCCTATCAGGCTCGAAGTTTTTGACGGCCTTCATGATAGAGAATGTCAAAACGCTACTCATCCGAGTAAACAACTTGGTAACGCTCACATGATCGCACTATGAACGGCTTCTTGCCCACTCACAGCCCGAGTCCTCTTCACCGTTCTTAACGTTTGCACGCCTTACTAGCGCGAATGTGATCACAGACTCTATCCTGCCCCACCGTAGACGCCCGCACTTCACGTCAACTCGACCTCCATTACCTCCCGGAGTTTTGAAACAGCCTGGTGACGCCCACACGTCGCCAGGCTTTTCTACGTGCCTGATCAGGCCAGCTTCGCGGCCAGATCCTCGGCACGAGGGTGGTAGTAGCGCGACAGCATTGAGCTGGTCTTGTGACCAGTGACCTTCATCAGCTCGTGCATCTGGAGCTTTTCAGCCAGGCGGCTGGTGGCCTCATGGCGAAGGTCGTGAAAATGCAGATCCACCAACATCCTGTCCTTTTTCTCCAGCTCAGCCAAGAGCTGGACAGTCCTGGCCAGTGGCTGGCGCTTCTTGAAGATCAACGCCCTGACCTCTCGAACTCCGTCGATCCCTTCGGCTTCCAGCTTTTTCACGAGCAGCCGGTGCAGATGCGACCTGCGAGCACTGACAAGTGCCCGATCCCACGACAGCCGAAGCGCGTTCTGACTGATCGGAAAGACACGCCCACCGTCTATGTGACGGGGAAGGCTGGACAGCACTTCCAGTGCGCGGGTTGACAGTGGCACATCTCTGAAATCGTCACCGCCTTTCGTTTCTCTGCCCCCGACACCGCGAAGCCGCGCCACGCGCCGCCTGAGATCTACGTCAGCCCAGCTCATGCTGATCAACTCCGATTGCCGAGCAGCGGTCTCCAGGGCAAGAATGACCGCAGCACGAGGGTAGGTTTTGCCGGCGAGAGATTCGAGCAACTGAGACTCTTCCTGGCCTTCCAGCCGCCTTTCCCGAGCGTTGGACACCTTGGGCTTGCGCACCAAGGTTGTCGGGATGCCCTGGGGCAGCGCAATCCCCCAATCCAGTTGGCAGGCCTTGAGGACCCGAGTGATGAGGCCCAGCTCGTGGACCACCGTCTGCGGACTCACGACCTTCATGCGACTGTCCCGATACTCCGCCAGCATGGCAGGCGAGATGCCGGCGAGCGAATATCGACCAAACTGCTCACACAGCCGGTCGAGCATGTAGCGAGGTTGAACCTGTGCTCGTTTGGTCGGCAGCACCTCGCGCTTGTAGCGCTCGGCTGCTTCACGAAAAGTGGTCCGCTCGGCGTCATCGCGCTGGACAAACGCGCCCACGTCCATCTCCCGCTCGACAGCTCTTGCCCACGCCTCAGCGTCTGCCTTGCGATCGAAAGTCTTCGAGGCTGGTGGCCAGCCCTTGCGACGGACCTTCGCCTGCCACCGTTCACCGTTGTCAGTTTTGCGCTTTGTGATCACAGCCATGGAGTGCTCCTGGCTGAAATTTTACAATGCGGACTGTCCCCCAAGTGTCCCCACTCTTTCCCTGCAAAGTTTTTTTTGCTTTTAAATCAACAACATAATTTTGTTGTTTTTATAGCCTTCTAAGCAGCAGGTCGGGGGTTCGAGTCCCTCCGGGCAGGCCAGACCTCTACACCACCTTGCAGCAGAAGACATTTGTCTTCATGTAAAAAAGCACAAACCACCCGAGGGTGGCTTGTGCTTTTTTTTGACCAGCCAGCCCCGGCGAAGGGACTGACTGGTATCAAGAGGCCTTTCGCCGTATCAGCGAATCACGGCCAGG
This sequence comes from Betaproteobacteria bacterium HGW-Betaproteobacteria-9, assembly GCA_002842215.1. Taxonomy (GTDB): domain Bacteria; phylum Pseudomonadota; class Gammaproteobacteria; order Burkholderiales; family Burkholderiaceae_C; genus Hydrogenophaga. The sequence continues at coordinate 109,858 of PHCC01000001.1, forward strand.
GTGGTGCGAGCACCCGCCTTGTAGGTCATCAGCGTCAGGGCACCATTCTTGATGTCACCCTTTTCGTCAAAAGTGATGTTGCCGGTCACGCCCTTGTAGGTGGTGGCCTTCAGCGCAGGCAGGTACTTGGCCGGATCGGACGAGTTGGCGGTGACCATGGCGTTGGCCATCACCTTCACGGCGTCATACACATAAGGCGCATACACCTGAACATCGGCACCGAACTTGGCCTTGAAGTCGGCGCGGAATTTATCCATGCCTTCCTTCTGCTCGCCTTCCACGCCACCGGCTTCCGCGCAGTAGACCTGGTCGTCGGCCATGCCGTCGCCGGCCAGCTTGGGCAGCTCGCTGGAGCAGATGCCGTCGCCGCCCATGAACTTGGCGTTGATGCCCAGCTGCTTCATCTGCTTGAGCATCGGGCCGGCAACGGCGTCCATGCCGCCAAAGAACACGACGTCGGGCTTCTTGGCCTTCAGCGTGGTCAGGATGGCGTTGAAGTCGGTCGCCTTGTCGTTGGTGAACTCACGTCCCACAACGGTACCGCCTGCAGCGGCCACGCCTTTTTCGAACTCGTCGGCCACGCCCTGGCCATAGGCCGTGCGGTCGTCGATCACAGCCACGTTCTTGGCCTTGAGGGTTTCCACAGCGTACTTGCCGAGCGTGCCACCGAGGTGCACGTCATCAGCCACCATGCGGAACACGCCTGCGTAGCCCTGACGGGTGTACTTGGGGTTGGTGGCCGAGGGGGAGATCTGGGGAATGCCGGCGTCGTTGTAGATCTGCGACGCGGGGATGGTGGTACCGGAGTTCAGGTGACCGATCACGCCTGAAACCTTGGCGTCAACCAGCTTCTGGGCAGCGGCCGTGCCCTGCTTGGGATCGGCTGCGTCGTCTTCAGCCAGCAACTCGAACTTGGCCGGCGCGCCATTGATGGTCAGGCCTGCGGCGTTGAGCTCTTCCACGGCCATCTTGGCGCCGTTTTCGTTGTCCTTGCCAAGGTGAGCAATGGCACCACTGGTGGGGCCAACGTGACCGATCTTGATGACCTGGGCTTCAGCAGCTGCAGGAGCAGCGGCCGGAGCGGCTGCAGGTGCTGCCTCTTCTTTTTTGCCGCAAGCGGCCAGGGCGACAGCCGCAGCGATGACGGCCAGTTTCATGTTCAGTTGCATAGTTATCCTCAGGAAGGAACAAAGATTGGAATGCGGAGGGAACTTTTTTCTCCACATCCGTAAAGATACTCCAAAAATCCCGGCTGTTACATGCGAACCAGAAGAACGGGGGCCGCTTCGAGGGTTTGCCCCGAGCTGCATCACGCCAACGAATGTGGCATTAGCCAGGCAGCCGGGTGACGGCTTGAATCAACTGGCGCTGCCGGCGATCTTCAAATCGTGCCGCAGGGGTTCACATCCTGCGGCTTTGTAGTGCTTCCAGCGTTCGCGTGCGCGCTGGCGATCGGCCTCGTCAAACGTGACAACTTCGATCAGCCGTTCAAACCGCTCAAAGCCGACAGGACATTCGTCGCTCAGGTTGAGAAGCACGTCGGCTGGAAAATCAGCGGGCGGCGCATGGCCACTGGCGATGAGGATGGGAGAAGCCTTGAACAGCAAGGCCGCATCGCTCTCGCGACAGTGCGGCACAAACTCCCCCGCCGCCATGGTCCACAGCGCCTGGTCCAGTGACGCACAGTCCCTGGACGAACCCAGCACCACCACACGCGCACCCTTGAGATAGGCCTTTCGCAGAAGGCGGCAGGCATAACCCAGTTTGTCCGGTGCGTTGAAGTGGAAGGCCACTTCGGTCATGCCGGACACCTCGACGGGTTGGCCCCGGTTGCAGGTGCATCCATACCGTCTGGCTATTTCTGGCGCGCAGCCTTGACCGTCGCCTTGGCTGCCCGTGCCGGCGCCTTGGCCACAACGCCCGCTTCGTTGATCAGGTACTGCAGCAGCAGGGGCACGGGCCGACCGGTTGCGCCCTTGGCCGTACCGCTTTTCCAGGCGGTCCCGGCGATGTCCAGGTGAGCCCAGGGAAGGTCGCCCGTGAACTTCTGCAGAAACTTCGCGGCGGTGATGGCTCCGCCGGCCCGACCAGCCACGTTGCCCATGTCGGCAAAGTTCGACTTCAGGCCTTCGGCGTACTCGTCGTCCAGTGGCATGCGCCAGCACAGATCCAGCGACTGGTCACCGGCCTGGCCGAGTGCTTGTGCGAGTTCGTTGCGCGCAGAAAAGAGACCCGAGCGCACGGCGCCCAGGGCGATCACGCAGGCACCGGTGAGCGTGGCAATGTCGATCACACTGCGCGGCTTGAACCGCGCAGCGTAGGTCAACGCATCGCACAGGATGAGGCGTCCTTCGGCATCGGTGTTGAGCACTTCAATGGTCTGACCACTCATGCTGGTGACCACATCACCGGGCTTGACCGCCAGGCCATCCGGCATGTTCTCGCAGCTCGGAATCAGGCCCACCACATTGATGGCGGGTTGCAGCTCGGCCAATGCGGCAAAGGTGCCCAGCACGCTGGCGGCCCCACCCATGTCGAACTTCATTTCATCCATTTCAGCCGCAGGCTTGATGGAGATGCCGCCGGTGTCGAATGTGATGCCCTTGCCCACCAGCACCACTGGTGCGCTGGTCTTGGCCGCGCCGCTGTAATGCATGACGATGAATCGCAAAGGCTCTGCCGAGCCTTGGGCGACCGCGATGAAAGCCCCCATGCCGAGCGCTGCAACTTCTTTCGGACCCAGCACCTCGGTCCGGATCCCTGGCTTGCGCCCCAGCTTGCGCGCGGCGTCCGCCAGCATGCTGGGCGTGGCGTGATTGGCGGGACGGTTGGCCCATTCCTTGGCCAACTCCACGCCAGCGAACAGGGCTTTGCCGGCGGAATATTCAGCGCGCGCTGCGGTGGCATCGCTCACACCCAGAACGACCTGGCTGATCGTCCGCGCCTTGGCCGAAGGCTTGGTGGTGGTGAAACAGTAGGTGGCGTCGGCGCAGGCCATCATGGCCACGCGCAGGGCCAGCGCATCCTGATCCAGCAAGCTCAACAGCAGACCCAGCTTTTTCACACCAGGCTGCTTGAGCAAGGCCATGCCCGCCAGCACCGCCTTGCGCACCGCAGACGCCGATCCGTCGCCTGAGCGGACTAGCACCACCCACGGCGCCTTGATATCCTGCGGGCGGTAGCAACTCAAGGCCTTGCCGACACCCGGCTCCAGATCACCCCGACGGGTGGCTTCGCGGATCAGAGTGACCAGCGCAGCGTCGGCGGTGCCGGATAGATCGACCCCGTCGGGCACCAGAACCAGCAGGGCGTCCACGGGCAGCCTGGCGGCTTGCTGATGCGAAAGGGATTTGAGTTCAAAGTCCATAATTGAGGTTTCCTGGGTATCTTTTCGATGTTATTCCATTCTTCCCTACGCACCGAGCTGGCACGCAGTTTCGGGGCCACGCTGGTGGTCCTGCTCACCATCGTGCTGACGATGCTGCTGATCCGCACGCTGGGTCTGGCCTCCAAGGGCAGTGTCAACCCGGAAGAAATCATGCTCGTGCTGGGCTACACGGTGCTGGGTTACACGCAGACCATTCTGACGCTGGCCTTGTTCATCGCCATCGTGTCCACGCTCGCCCGCATGTACCGCGACAGCGAGATGATCATCTGGTTCTCCAGCGGTCGCTCGCTCGCCGGGTTTCTGGGCCCGGTGATGCGTTTCTCCTGGCCGGTGTTGCTGGTGATCAGTGTGATGGTCTTTTTCGTCTGGCCCTGGGCCAATCAGCAAACCGCCGATCTGCGTGACCGGTTTGCCAGCCGCGGCGATCTGCAGCGCATAGCGCCAGGGCAGTTCCAGGAGTCTTCCAGCGGACGCCGCGTGTTCTTCATCGACAAGGACACCGCCGATGGCACCGAAGGCCGCAACGTGTTCATTTCCAGCATCGAGAAAAACGGCACCGAAACCGTGACAACGGCCAACTCGGGCCGCATTGAGCAGATCGGTGACCAGTCGTATCTCATGCTCCGCAACGGCCAGCGACTGGAAGCCGAAGTGCAGACGCCCACGAAACCGGGCCGCATCAAGGTCAGCGAGTTCGAGGAATATGGTGCGCTGATTGGTGCCACGACACCCCGGACCCGCAGCAGTCAGGCCCTCAAGGCGCGCAGCACCTGGGCCCTGATGACCGAACCCAGCGCCGCCAACCAGGGTGAGCTGGGGTGGCGTATCGGCATTGTCCTGACCGCGCTCAACCTGGTGCTGCTGGCCGTGGCCACCACCGTCAGCAATCCTCGCGCCGGACGCAGTGGCAACCTGATGTTCACCTTGTTTGCCTTCATCCTGTACTTCAACTTTCTCAACATCGGTCAGCGCTGGGTGGGATCGGGCCAGCTGTCGCTGTCCTCGCTGTTGCTGATGTTGCACGGCAGTGTCTTTGTGATTTGCACGGTGTGGCTGATCAAACGCCAGCGCAACGTCAGCCTGAGAGACTGGCTGCAGAGGCACCTGCGACCCGAACCCGTTGAAAAGATCGGGCAAACGGCATGAAGACCATCCGGCGCCTCATCTACTGGGAGATCCTGCTCGCCACCGGCTTTGTGCTGCTGGCGTTTCTTTCGTTGTTCTTTTTCTTTGATTTCGTCGAGGAGCTTTCGTCCCTGGGCAAGCCATCGCGGCTGGAGCCGGATGTGATTTACGAGGTACGACACGCGCTGCTCTATGTCGGGCTGCTGATGCCCAGCCGGGTGTACGAGCTGCTACCCATCTCGGTGCTCATCGGCACGATCGCGGTGCTGGCCCGGTTGGCGCAAACCTCGGAGTACACGATCCTGCGCACCAGTGGCCTGGGCCCCTGGAAGGCGCTGCGCACCCTGCTGGGCCTGGGTCTGATCTTTGTTGTGGTGACCTTTGCCGTGGGTGACTACGTAGCGCCCCTGGCCGACAAGACCGCCCAGTTGCTCAAGGCCCGGTACCAGGGCCGCATCAGCCTGGGACAAACCGGTGCCTGGCTCAAGGAGCGCCAGCTCTACAGCAACTTCTCGGTGAATGTGGGCTCACTGTCGCCCAAGGGAGAGCTGGGCGAAGTGCGTGTTTTCGAGTTTGACAACCAGGGGCTGCTCGTATCAACGCTAGAAGCCGCGCATGGCCAGATTGAAGCCGACGAGTCCTGGACGCTGCGCAAAGTCCTGCGCCGCGAGTTCGACACCGCGGGCCAGATGTCGGCGCGCATCCTGCGCAGCGATCTGGAGACCTTCCGTTGGCCCAGCACCATCACCGCCGAAATGGTGTCGGTCGCGCTGCTCAAGCCAGAGCGCATGCGCACCACCGACCTGTACGCCTACATCCAGCACCTGGAGAGCAACGGGCAGACCGCGCAGCGCTACGAGATCGAGTTCTGGCGCAAGGTGTTCTACCCCTTGAGCTGTCTGGTGATGGTGGTGCTGGCACTGCCCTTTGCCTACCTGCATTTCCGCTCCGGCGGGATCACCGGCTATGTGTTTGGCGGGGTCATGATCGGCATCAGCTTCTTCCTGCTCAACAACGTGTTCGGCTATATCGGCAACCTCAACCAGTGGCAACCCTGGTTCGCCGCGGCCTCTCCGTCGATCATCTACTCGCTGGTTTCGCTCGGTGCGTTTGGCTGGCTGGTTTTAAGGCGTTGACGTTATGCGTGGTGTGATTGTTTTTGCCCACGGCTCGCGCGACCCCTTGTGGCGCTTGCCGGTGGAAGCGGTTGCGGCGCAAATTGCCCTGGCCGATCCGTCCGCTCCCGTGGCCTGCGCCTATCTCGAGCTCTCCGAGCCCGATCTGCCCACAGCCGCCGAACGCCTGGTCGCCGCAGGCGCCACCCACATCCGCGTGCTCCCGCTGTTCTTCGGCATGGGCAAACACGCGCGGGAGGACCTGCCGCAGCTGATGATCGACCTGGCCACCCAACACCCTGACGTGCGGTTCGAACAGCTGGCGGCGGCTGGTGAAGATCCGCGCCTCACCGCCTTGCTGGCCCGGATCGCGCTGGAAAACACCCCATGAACCTGCACCAGTTCCGGTTTGTCCAGGAGGCCGTGCGCCGCAACCTGAACCTGACCGAAGCCGCCAAAGCGCTGCACACGTCGCAACCCGGTGTCTCCAAGGCCATCATCGAACTGGAAGACGAGCTCGGCATCGAGATTTTTGCCCGCCACGGCAAGCGCATCAAACGCGTCACCGAACCCGGCGTGCAGGTGCTCAAGAGCATCGAGATCATCCTGCGCGAGGTCAACAACCTCAAGCGCATCGGTGAACAGTATTCGGCCCAGGACAGCGGCACGCTGTCGATCGCCACCACACACACCCAGGCGCGCTATGTGCTGCCCGATTCGGTGGCCAAACTGCGCAAGGCCTACCCCAAGGTCGGCATCAGCCTGCACCAGGGCTCGCCCGACCAGGTGGCCAAGATGCTGCTGGAGGAAGTGGCCGAGATTGGCGTGGCGACCGAGTCGCTCGTGAACTACCCCGAGCTCGTGACCCTGCCCTGCTACGAATGGCAACACGTGCTGGTGTTCCCGTTCGACCACCCGCTGGCGACGCAGGAGCGCATCACACTCGAAGACCTGGCGCACCTGCCACTGATCACTTACCACCCCAGTTTCACCGGCCGCACCCGTATCGACCAGGCGTTTGCACTGCGCCATCTGCAGCCCGAGATCGTGCTCGAAGCCATCGACTCGGACGTGATCAAGACCTACGTCAAGCTCGGCATGGGCGTAGGGATCGTGGCCGAAATGGCCGTGCAGGGCGAAAACCAGACACCCGATCTGTCGTCCCGACCCGCCGGGCAACTGTTCGGCCACAACCTGGCGCGCGTGGCGTTCAAACGTGGCACCTACCTGCGTCACTTCGTGCTGCGTTTTGCCGAACTGCTCAGCGACCGGCTCTCGCGCGACCTGATCCTGCGTGCCATGAGTGGTACGCCGGACGACTATGAGCTCTGACGCCCCCCGCGCCGGCCTGACGGCCGTCCCCCCCCCCAGGGGGCAACACCAGCGGCCTGGCAAAGCCAGTTCCGCGGTGTTCTGGTCGGGGCTACCCTGATCTCCGGACATTGATATGCCATCCCTCGTCTCTCACACCCCCGCCCTCACCTCCCGCCTGCCCCACGTCGGCACGACCATCTTCACCGTCATGTCGGCGCTGGCCGCCGAAACCGGTGCGGTCAACCTGGGCCAGGGTTTCCCGGACTTCGACTGCGACCCGGAACTGGTCAACGCCGTCACGCGCGCCATGCAGGCGGGCCACAACCAGTACCCGCCCATGCCCGGCGTGCCGGCGCTGCGCCAGGCCATGGCGGCCAAGATGTTGGCCCTGTACGGCCTGAGCTGCGATCCGAACACCGAGATCACCGTCACCGCCGGCGCCACGCAGGCCATCCTGACCGCCATCCTCGCCGTAGTGCACCCGGGCGACGAAGTGATCGTGCTCGAACCCTGCTACGACAGCTACGTGCCGAACATCGAGCTGGCCGGCGGTGTGGCGGTGCGAGTGCCGCTCACGCCCGGTAGCTTCCGCCCCGACTTCGGCGCCATCGCCGCGGCCATCACGCCACGCACCCGCGCCCTCATCGTCAACAGTCCGCACAACCCCAGCGGCCAGGTCTGGACCGAAGCCGACATGCTCCAGCTGCAAGAGCTGCTGGCGCCCACCGACGTGCTGCTGATCAGCGACGAGGTCTACGAGCACATGGTGTTCGACGGCCAGCAGCACCAGAGCGCGGCGCGCTTCCCCGGCCTGGCGGCGCGCGCCTTCATCATCAGCAGCTTCGGCAAGACCTACCACGTCACGGGCTGGAAAGTCGGCACGGTGGTGGCTCCCGCCGCCATGACCGCCGAGTTCCGCAAGGTGCACCAGTTCAACGTGTTCACTGTGAACACGCCCGTGCAGCACGCGCTGGCGGCCTACATGGCCAACCCGGCGCCCTATCTGGAGCTGTCGGCCTTCTACCAGCGCAAGCGCGACCTGTTCCGCGAGGGTCTGGCCGGCACCCGTTTCACCCTGCTGCCCGGACAGGGCACCTACTTCCAGTGCGTCGGCATCGGCGACCTGGCGGTGCCCGAGCGCGACCTGCCCGAAGGCGACTTCTGCCAATGGCTCACGCGCGAGATCGGCGTCGCGGCCATTCCGCTCTCTGCCTTCTACGGCAACGGCTTCGACCAGAAGGTGGTGCGCTTCTGTTTTGCGAAGAAGGACGACACCTTGCGCGAAGCGCTCAAGCGACTCGCGCGCCTCTGATCCGGAAAGCGGCGATCCCGACGCCTGCCACACCGCTCAGCAGCGCACCGCGTTGCGACAGAAGCGTTCCAGTTCCCGCACCGTGCTGCTGGCCGCGACGGCTTGGCGGGCCTTGGGACCCACCTCCAGGCTGAGCTTCATGTCGTATTTCCTGAAGAAATCGTCGAACGGCTCGCCACCCAGCGTGCCGGTGGCCGTCAGCGTGTCGGCCTTGGCGTCGTGCTCCAGCAACACCGCGCAAAGCGGCTGCTCCGCCGGCCCACCCAACACCTGAGCACCCCGGGCCGGGTCGTACTGGCTGTGGTCGGCACAACAATGGATCAGGTCACTGCCCTTGCTCGGGGTCAACGGGTTGAGTGCAGCGCCCTTGCGGAAACTGATGAAGCTCAGATCCCGGGTGGGGTAGACCAGCTTGTGGGCGCAGATGGCGGAAAACGCCACCAGGCTGCGCGCCGGCCCGACACCACCCGGCCACTGGTAGGTCTGCTGCCCGCGCGTGCGCAAGCTCGTCGGCATGGCCGGTTTGCCCAGGTCCAGCAGGAACACCGGCGTGGCCTCGAACGGGTAGTGAAACACGTAGTTGGTCTGCGCCTTCAGGGCGGAGGCCCTGAGCGGGTCGCCCAGCTCGTCCACCAGCAGCACCCGTTCGTAAGCCCGGGGTTCGGCGCTTGCCGCCCAGGCACCGCTGGCCAAGGAGGCCGAAAGCGCTGCAGTCCCCAGCGCACAACTTTCCACGAATTCGCGTCGATCCATGAACGGGCCTCCATGAAACGCCCGATCCCTGTGCGGGTCCGGTACGCCCTGCAGTGAAGCGCATTCGGGAACGCGCTGTCAAGCTTGCCCCTGGCACGGCATGGGGCAGGACTTCAGGTGTTCAGTTGAGCCCAGGCCTTGTCCAGCCGCTTCACGCTCACCGGCTGCGGTGTGCGCAGCTCCTGCGCGAAAAAGCTCACGCGCAGCTCTTCCAGCAGCCAACGCAGTTCCTGCAGCCGCGCGTCCTGCACGCCCTTGCGCTCGGCCACCATGCGCCAGAAACGCTGGTCCTGTGGCCGCAGTTCGGCCAGCTTGGCGGCGTCGCGCGCCGGGTCGGCGCGATGCTTGTCCAGCCGCAGCTGCACAGCCTTCAGGTAACGCGGAAAGTGCTGCAGCTGCGCATACGGCGTGCTCAGCAGAAAGCGCTTGGGCACCAGGCGCTGCAGCTGCTGGCTGATGTCGGTCGCCACGTCGGCGGGCGGGCGGCTGTCCTTGAGCTTGCGAGCGGCGGCCGCGTATTCGGTGAGGATCAGGCCGGCGTTGCGCGCGATCTCGGATGAGATCAGCGTGAGCCGGCCACGGCCCTCGTCCACCCGCTTCTTGAACGCGGCCTCGTCGGTGGGCAACGGGTCGGCCAGGAAGGCACGGTCCAGCGCCAGTTCGATGATCTGGCTGCGCAGCTCCTCCAGCGTGCCGCCGCCCGATCCGCTCTCCGTCTTGCCCACCTGCATGTAGGCCGTGGCCATGGTCATCAGACCGGGCAGGTTTTTCTCCAGGTACTTCAGCGCGTCGCGGATCTGCAGCGCGAACAGGCGGCGCAGGCCCTCGCGGTGGCGCGCCATCGCGACCTCGGGCTCGTCGAACACCTCGATGCCGACCGCGTCGCCCAGATCCATCAGCGCGGGGAAACCAATCAGCGTCTGCCCGCCTTTGCGGATTTCCATCAGCTCGGGCAGTTCGCCGAAATCCCACCTTGTGTGGCGCTGGGTGGCGCTGGCGGCGGGCGCTGCGGGCGCTTCCGCCGTGACGCGGCGCGCGCCACCCGCGCTGGCAGGCGCCGGCGAGGCCTTGGGTTCAGGGGCCGCTGGCCGCAGGCTTTCCAGCTTCAGGGAAGCCAGCGCCTGAAACGCCCCACGCGCCAGCCCACCCAGCTCGGCCTTGAGCGCCGCGAGGCTGCGGCCCTGGCCAAGTTGGCGACCATGTTCGTCCACCACGCGCAGGTGCATGAAGTGGTGGGCGTTCAACATGTCGACCTTGATGTCGTTGCGCACGATGTCGAGCTGCGTCGCCTCGCGCACCAGCTTGAGCAGCGCGTCCATCAGGTTGCCGGCGCCGTACACCGCGGGCTCGGTGAGCGCCGAGGCAAAGCGCTCGGCTGTGGCGGGCAGCGGCACCAGGCGTGAGCGCGGGCGCTGGTGCAAGGTTTTCAGCAGCGCCAGCAGCTTCTCTTTCAGCATGCCCGGCACCAGCCAGTCGCAGCGGTCTTCGCTCACCTGGTTGAGCGCAAAGATCGGCACCGTGACGCTCAAACCATCGCGTGGGTCGCCCGGTTCGTGAAGGTAGGTACAGGCGCAGTCCACGCCACCCAGGCGCAGTGTCTTCGGGAACGCCTGCGTGGTGATGCCAGCCGCCTCGTGGCGCATCAGCTCTTCTTTGGTCAGCAGCAGGAGCTTAGGGTTGAGCCGCTGCGCATCTTTGTACCAGTGCTCGAAGCTGGCGCCGCTGCACACGTCGGCGGGCAATTGCTGGTCGTAGAAGGCGTAGATCAGCTCGTCGTCCACCAGCACGTCCTGCCGTCGCGACTTGTGTTCCAGCTCCGCCACCTGCTTCACCAGCTTCTGGTTCGCAGCCAGGAACGGCAGGCGCGTCTCCCAGTCGCCAGCGACCAGCGCCTCGCGGATGAAGATTTCGCGCGCGCCCGCCGGGTCCACCCGGCCGTAGTCGGTGCGGCGGTTGTGGTAGACCACCAGCCCGTAGAGCGTGGCGCGCTCCAGCGCCGAGACGCGCGCGGCCTTCTTCTCCCAGTGCGGGTCGAGCAGCTGCTTTTTCAGTAGGTGCGTGCCCACCTGTTCCAGCCAGGTGGGATCGATGTTGGCAATGCCGCGGCCAAACAGGCGCGTGGTCTCAACCAGCTCGGCGCAGACGATCCAGCGCCCGGGCTTCTTGCTCAGGTTCGCGCCCGGGTGACGGTAAAACTTGATGCCGCGCGCGCCCAGGTACCAGTCTTCGGCCTCGTTCTTCTGGCCGATGTTGCCCAGCAGGCCCGAGAGCATGGCCAGGTGCAGCTGTTCGTAGCTCGCCGGCTGCGTGTTGAGGATCCACTTGTGTTCGGCCACCACGGTGTGCAGCTGGGTGTGGATATCGCGCCATTCGCGCACGCGGCGCACGTTGATGAAGTTCTCGCGCAGCAGGTTTTCGTACTGGCGGTGGCTCAATTTGTGGTCGTTGCCGTGGCCGCCCTTGGTGTCGTCCAGCCACTTCCAGAGCTTGAGCGTGCCGCTGAATTCGCTCTTTTCGTCGTCGAACTTGGCGTGCGCCTGGTCGGCCTGGGTCTGCTTGTCCATGGGCCGGTCGCGCACGTCCTGCACACTCAGCGCCGAAGCGATCACCATCACCTCGTCGAGCGCGCCGCGCTGCTGCGCCTCCAGGATCATGCGGCCCACGCGCGGGTCCAGCGGCAGGCGCGAGAGCGTCTGGCCGATGGGCGTGAGCTCGTTGGCCTCGTCCACCGCGCCCAGCTCGGACAGCAACTGGTAGCCGTCCACGATCGCGCGCTTTTGCGGCGCCTCGATGAAGGCGAAATCTTCCACCGCGCCCAGGCGCAGCGCCTTCATGCGCAGGATCACGCCCGCGAGCGAGCTGCGCAGGATCTCGGGGTCGGTGAAGGCCGGCCGTCCGTTGAAGCCGGCCTCGTCGTACAGCCGGATGCAGATGCCGTCGGCCACGCGGCCGCAGCGGCCCGCGCGCTGGTTGGCCGCCGCCCGGCTGATGGACTCCACCATCAGTTGCTCCACCTTCTGCCGGAAACTGTAGCGCTTGACGCGCGCCGTGCCAGCGTCGATCACATACCGGATGCCCGGCACGGTGAGCGAGGTCTCGGCCACGTTGGTCGAGAGCACGATGCGCCGGCCGCTGTGGTCCTGGAAGATGCGGTCCTGCTCGGCCTGCGACAGGCGCGCAAACAGCGGCAGCACCTCGGCGTTGCGCAGCGTGGGGATGTGGCTGAGGTGTTTGCGCAGGTGGTCGGCGGCTTCGCGGATCTCGCGTTCACCCGGCAGAAAGATCAGGATGTCGCCGCCCTGCGGTGTGCGCCACAACTCGTCCACGCCATCGGCGATCGCGTTGTTGAGGTCGTATTCGCGGCTCTCTTCAAACGGCCGGTAACGCACCTCTACCGGGAAAGTGCGCCCGGAAACCTGGATGACCGGCGCTGGACCGCGCTTGGAAGAAAAATACTGCGCAAAACGGTCCGCATCGATGGTGGCCGAGGTCACCACCACCTTCAAATCGGGCCGACGCGGCAGCAGCTGGCGCAGGTACCCGAGCAGGAAGTCGATATTGAGCGACCGCTCGTGCGCCTCGTCAATGATGATGGTGTCGTAGGCGCGCAGGTCCGGGTCGGTCTGCGTCTCGGCGAGCAGGATGCCGTCGGTCATGAGCTTGACCGAAGCATCTTTCGAGAGCCGGTCCTGGAAGCGCACCTTGAACCCGACCACCTCGCCCAGCGGCGTCTTCAGCTCCTCGGCGATGCGCTTGGCCACGCTGGAGGCTGCAATACGGCGCGGCTGGGTGTGGCCGATCAGCTGCGGGCGCTGACCCGGTTTCGCGTTGAGCTTGCCGCGCCCCATCTGCAGCGCGATCTTGGGCAGCTGCGTGGTCTTGCCCGAGCCGGTCTCGCCGCAGACGATCACCACCTGGTGCTCGCGCATGGCGGTCTCGATCTCGTGCCGGCGGGCCGATACGGGCAGGGACTCGGGGAATTCGATGTGCAGCGGCGTGGAGGACAAGGGGGAACTTCAGTCAAAATCAGGCAACCGGCGATTATCCGCGCCGCGCCCAACGTCTGTCCGATCCGCTGCCCATGTCCAACGTCTTCAACTTCACCTTCGTGCCCTGGTTCCGCTCGGTCGCGCCTTACATCCACAAGCTGCGCGGCAGCACGGTGGTGGTCGGTGTTGCCGGGGAGGCCATCGCGGCCGGCAAGTTGCCGCTGATCGCGCAGGACCTCGCGCTGATCCAGAGCATGGGCGTGCAGATCGTGCTGGTGCACGGCTTTCGTCCGCAGGTGAACGAGCAGCTCCAGGCCAAAGGCCACGCAGCAAAGTACTCCCACGGCATGCGCATCACCGACTCGGTGGCGCTGGACTGCGCGCAGGAAGCCGCCGGCCAGCTGCGCTACGAGATCGAGGCCGCTTTCAGCCAGGGCCTGCCCAACACGCCCATGGCCGGTGCCACGGTGCGCGTGATTTCGGGCAACTTCATCACCGCACGCCCGGTGGGTCTGATCGATGGCGTGGACTTCATCCACTCCGGCCTGGTGCGCAAGGTGGACACCGAAGGCATCCAGCGCACGCTGGACATGGGCGCCATGGTGTTGCTCTCGCCCTTCGGCTTTTCACCCACCGGCGAGGCCTTCAACCTCACCATGGAAGACGTGGCCACCTCCATCGCCGTGGCGCTGCAGGCCGACAAGCTGATGTTTCTGACCGAGGTGCCCGGCATCGCGCTCGACGCGGGAGCGCCACACCCGGCCAAAGACAGTGAGATCGACACCGAACTGCCTCTGGCGGACGCCAAAAAGCTGCTCACCGCCCTGCCCCAGGCCACGCAGCCCACCGACACAGCGTTCTACCTGCAGCACTGCATCCGTGCCTGCGAAGGCGGTGTGGAGCGCAGCCACATCCTGCCGTTTGCGGTGGACGGCGCGCTGCTGCTGGAGATCTACACCCACGACGGCATCGGCACCATGGTGGTGGACGAAAAGCTGGAGAGCGTGCGTGAAGCCACCATGGACGACGTGAGCGGCATCGTGGCGCTGATCGAGCCGTTCGAAAAAGACGGGACGCTGGTCAAGCGCGACCGCACCGAGATCGAACGCGACGCGGGTAACTACACCATCATCGAACACGACGGCGTGATCTTCGGCTGCGCCGCGCTCTACCCCTACCCCGAGGCCCGCACCGGCGAGATGGCCGCGCTCACCGTGTCGCCCGACACGCAGAGCCAGGGCGACGGCGAGCGCCTGCTCAAGCGCATCGAAATCCGCGCCAAGGCGCAGGGCCTGCAGAGCATCTTCGTGCTCACCACGCGCACCATGCACTGGTTCCTCAAACGCGGCTTTGTGCAGGTCAACCCCGACTGGTTGCCCGAGGCGCGCAAGCGCAAATACAACTGGGACCGGAAAAGCCAGGTGCTCGTGAAAAAAATCGGTTGACCCTGTCCTTGAGTGGGCCGACTTGACAAATATCAAGCGGCCCACTCTGCATCTCAACATACTGGGATGTTTGATGACAGGAGCTGAAAAACATGACCGATCGAAGCCCGCCCACCGCCACCGCGCCCGTGTCCGCCAACGGTTCCGGCCATAAACCCGCGGCAAAACCGGCGGCCCGAAAAACCGCAAAAGCCCAGGCACTCCCGAAGAAAACCGTGGTCGCCAGAGCGGTCAAAACCAGCAAGACGCGCGCTGCGCCTGTCGAAAAGCCGCGCCGCACGAGTCTGGGTGACGTCACCGGGAGCCAGCAGCCCGGGAAGATCGCCAGGATCAGCACGGCTGCGGTCACCGAAGCCCGTCAACAAGCCAAGTTCGCCGCCGTGCGCGACATCCTGGGCAAGCCCGGCACCAGCAAAAAAGCCAAGGCCGAATCCCTGCGCGCGATCCTCGAAGGCGCTGCCCCGGACGACGCCAGGGCGATCCGCCGGCTGCTGCGCCAGGAAACCGATGTGGCGCGCAGCAAGGCCATGGCCGTCGCCAACCCGGACGAAGTGCTGGCGGCCGACTGGCGCAGTGGCGCCTACCCGTACAAGAACCTGCTCTCACGCAAGGTGTACGAGTCGCAGAAATACCTGCTCCAGGTCGAGCTGCTCAAACTGCAGGCCTGGGCCAAGGAGACCGGGCAACGCGTCGTGATCCTGTTCGAAGGGCGCGATGCGGCCGGCAAGGGCGGCACCATCAAACGCATGATGGAACACCTGAACCCGCGCGGCGCGCGTGTGGTCGCGCTGGAAAAGCCCAGCGAGGTCGAACGTGGTCAGTGGTACTTCCAGCGCTATGTGCAGCACCTGCCCACCGCGGGCGAGATCGTGCTGTTTGATCGCAGCTGGTACAACCGCGCCGGGGTCGAGCGCGTGATGGGGTTCTGTTCCACCCCCGAGTACGAGGAGTTCATGCGCCAGGCGCCCCAGTTCGAGCGCCAGCTGGTGCGCAGCGGCGTGCACCTGATCAAGTTCTGGTTTTCGGTCAGTCGCGAAGAACAGCGCCGCCGCTTCAAGGAGCGCAAGGCCCACCCGCTCAAGCAGTGGAAGCTCAGCCCGATCGACCTGGCGTCGCTCGACAAGTGGAACGACTACACCAAGGCCAAGGAGTCCATGTTCTTCGAGACCGACACGGCCGACGCCCCCTGGACCGTGATCAAAAGCGATTGCAAGAAGCGCGCTCGGCTGAACGCCATGCGCTATGTGCTGCAGAAGCTGCCCTACACCAACAAGGACACGGCCAACATAGGTTCGCTGGATTCGTTGATCGTGGGTCGCGCGCACGTGGTCTACGAGCGCGGCGAGCGCCCGGGCAACGCGATTCTCTGAATCGCGAAGCTTCAGGCAAATCAAAGCCGCCCGTGGGCGGCTTTGTCATGTGCGATGCACCGGTATCGGTTCAGGCGGCCCGGGGACGCAACAGCAACACCAAGGCCAGCAAGGCAATGGCCGAAAAACACAGGAACGACCAGTTGGCGATCGACAGGCCGAGGAAGGTCCAGTCCACGGCCGAACAATCACCACTGCCCTTGAAGATCATGGGAATGGCCCGCTTGAGCGGGAACGATTCGATCATTCCGTAAAAATCACGACCGCAGGTCATGACCTCGGGAGGGTTCCATTGCAGCCAGGTCTGGCGTGCCGCCACAAAGGCGCCCCCCAATGCAAGCGCCCCCATCAGGCCCACGCCCAGCTGCCGGGTGCTGCGCCCGCTGCTGGCTGCCGCCACACCCGCCATCAAGGCCACCAGAATCAACGCATAACGTTGCACGATGCACATGGGGCACGGCTCCAGGCCCACGACATGCTGGAGGTAGATGCCAAAGGCCAGCAACCCCACACAGCCCACCGAGACAAGGGTCAGCAGGCGGCGCGGGTGGCGGTCAAACAGCGCAAGAACGGGGGCAGCGGTGGTCAAGTGATCTCCTGAAAATAAAACGAGGCGCCCCGGTGGACCCGGCCGACGCCTCGGAGTTCCGGCCGCTCGGATGGGTTCAACTGTCCGCGAAAGCGCGTTCGATCACGAACTGGCCCGGGCGTGTCGTGTTGCCTTCGGCAAAGCCGCGCTTCTCGCAAAGCGCCTTCAGGTCGCGCAACATTTCAGGGCTGCCGCAGATCATCACTCGATCTTCGGCCGGGTTCAGCTCGGGCAGGCCCAGGTCTTTGGCCACCTGACCGTTGTCAAGAATCACCGGAATGCGACCCTGGTGAACAAAGGGCTCGCGCGTGACGGTGGGGTAATACAGGAACTGCTGTTGCACCATCTCGCCGAGGAACTCGTCCTGCTTGAGCGTGTGTTCCAGCATCTCGCGGTAGGCCAGTTCCTTGACCTCGCGCACACCGTGGATCAGCACCACCTGTTCGAATTTTTCGTAGGTCTCTGGGTCGCGCACGATGGACAGGAACGGTGCCAGACCGGTGCCGGTGGCCAGCAGGTACAGGCGCTTGGCCGGCAGCAGGTAGTCGATCAGCAGCGTGCCCGTGGGCTTGCGACCCACCACGATGCTGTCACCCACCTGGATGTGCTGCAGGCGCGAAGTCAGCGGACCATCCTGCACCTTGATGCTCAGGAACTCCAGGTGTTCGGCGTAGTTGGGGCTGGCGATGCTGTAGGCGCGCAGCAGCGGCTTCTCGTTCACGCGCAGGCCGATCATGGTGAAGTGCCCGTTGGAGAAACGCAGCGCCTGGTCGCGGGTGGTGGTGAAACTGAACAGGCGGTCGGTCCAGTGGTGCACGCTCAACACGCGCTCTTCCAGAAATGCACTCATGGTCTTGGGTCAGATGAACGGCCGCCCCTTGGCTGGCCTGTGAAAAAACTGGGCAAGCGGAAAGGGAAAACCCTGATCGATCACCGCGTGGATAACCAGTAATTGTAAAAGTCTTGCCGACCGTCCCTTTTGCGATATGTCAGGAACCGGATCGGCCACGACCGGAAGTCGCCCCGAGGGCCTTCATTCGTTGATACAGTCGGTGATTCGGGCACTCAAGCCCCCGGCGCGTCTCAAACGTTCAGGCGTTCGCATGATGCCCACAAGCTTATAAAACCGGAAAGAATAAATTTTCATTTCGGTTATACGGAAATCCATCTTAAACAGGAAACCCCATGGCACGCACCGTCAACTGCATCAAGCTCGGCAAAGAAGCTGAAGGCCTGGACTTTCCGCCCTACCCGGGCGAACTGGGCAAGCGCCTGTATGAAAACGTGAGCAAGGAAGCCTGGGCCGCCTGGCTCAAGCACCAGACCATGCTGCTCAACGAAAACCGCCTCAACCTGGCCGACGCGCGTGCGCGCCAGTACCTGGCCCGCCAGATGGAAAAGCACTTTTTCGGCGAGGGCGCCGACGCCGCCGCGGGCTATGTTCCGCCGGCTGACGCCAGCTGAGGCCGGCCGATGCCTTCTGCCCTGGTGATCGGGGCCGGACTCGCTGGGGCCGCCAGTTGTGTGGCGCTGGCCCGACGTGGCTGGCGACTGACCTTGCTGGACGCGGCCGATGGACCGTCCTTGGGTGCATCGGCGCTGCCGGTGGGCATGCTGAGCCCGCACGTCACCCGCGCCCCCACGCCGCTCTCCCGCCTGTGCGCGCTGGGCGTGTCCGACATGCGCGCCCAGCTGGAGCGACTGGTTCCGCCAGGCCGGGGCTGGCAGCCCTGCGAAGTCGACAACCTGGGGCACGACCCCGGGCGATGGCCCGCGGCGCTGGTGCGACCTTCCGCGCTGGTTGAAGCCTGGCTCGACGAATGCCGGCGGCTAACGACCCTCACGACGCGCTGGCAGAGTCCTGTCGACCGCCTGGTCAACCGGTCCACCCCGAACCAGGCACGGTGGCAGGCCTTGGATGCCGAGGGCCAGGTGCTCGCCGAGGCACCGGTGGTGGTCATTGCCGCCGCGTTTGGCAGCCATGCCCTGCTCACGCACGAAAACGGCCCGATGGCGCCCGAGGCCCTGCCCTTGCGCCCAGTGAAAGGCCAGATGAGCCTGGCCGCCCTCCAGAGCGAGCCGCTGGCCGAACGGCCCCAGCGCAACAACGGTGTTTTCGTGCCGGTCTATGAAGACGCTGGCCTGCCGCCCCAGTGGCCGGCACGCATCTGGGCCATGGGCTCCACTTACGAGCGGGGCGACAACTCCAGCCATGTGAACGCTGCAGCGCACGAGCGCAACGCCCACAGCCTGGAGAGCATCAGTCCCGCGGCCGCCCTGCGCCAGCGCGAAACCGCCGCCCGGGGTGAGTTGCTGGGCTGGGCGCAGGTGCGCTGCGCCTCGCTGGACCGCGTGCCCATGGTGGGCGCGGTGCCCCATCTGCAGTATCTGCAAGCGCTGATGCAACAAGCCGGTGCACGGCGAGGACGTGTGCCCATGGCCGACACGCCACGCTGGCCCGGGCTTTTCATGCTGGGCGCGCTGGGTTCCCGTGGCCTGACCCTGGCCCACGCCATGGGCGAATTGCTGGCCCGACTGATCGAGGGCGAAGACCCGAACCTTGAGGCCGATCTGCTGCGTGCACTCGACCCGGCGCGTTTCGCCTGGAAACACGCCCGGCGCCAACCGGCCTAGGACCTGTTCACACTGTTATTCCAAGTGCGAATGGCTGAAAACAGCGCCACTCGTCGTTGCACTCCTAGGCCAGACACCCAGTCTGGCCGTCGTCGCGCGCCTAGATTGGCGCTGTTTTCAGCCCATTCCCTTCGGGTTGCGGCCAAAAAAGGCCGTGCGCGGCGTTGCGAAGCCTTGCCGGGGGCGACCCCGGCTGCGTTTCGCGCCCTCGGCCAGCCCCGACAGGGGATGGGCGACACGCGCATGGCCTTTTTGATCCGCAACGCATCTTGGAATAACAGTGTGAACAGGCCCTGGTTCAGCGCAGGCGCTCCAGGCCCTGCATCAGATCGGTCGTCTGCAGCGGCCGCCCCAGCAGCGCGTGGATGCCGGTCCGCTGGGCGTCGCGCACAACCCGCCGACGGCGCCACCAGGCGGCCAAGGGCCCCGCGTGTTCGCTGATGCCCATGTTCAGGGCCTGTGGATTGCCCTGCCCGAAATACCGGGCCAGCGACCAGGCATCCAGATGCGGGTCGTCCAGGTTGAACACGCCACAGCAATAGGGATGGCGCCGCATCAGGTTCATCGTGGCCTCGGTGCTGTCGACCTCATCGATCTCCGGCACAGCCATCGCCGTCAGCCCGGCACGCAAAGTCAGCCGCTCCTGTCCGTTGAGCCCGACGAGCAATGCCCGCCGCACGGGCTCGGGGCTGGGCTCAAGATCCAGATCCAGCGGGGCCGGGCGGGTGACATCGAGGTCCAGAAGACCTGAGTCGGCCTGCCGCGCCGCGTACACAGCGTCAAGGTCGTTCAGCACGCTGGCCCACTGAATAGGGCGATCCAGCACTCGCCAGGCATGGGCCGGTGCACCCGGGCCGACCCAGATCAGGCGCTGCCCGGTGGGCAAGCCCTTGGCGTGAGAGAGCACCGCCTCCGCGCTCTCACCATCCACCAGCATCACTTCAGCGTTCATGGCGGGTGGTTTGGCGCCAGGAGCGACGAGCGGCACCCAGGGTGCATACGACAGCTCGCGAGTCTCCGACAGACGGAACACGGTGTTGAGTGCGTGCCTTTCAACATCCGAAAAGCCCACAACGCCGACAAATATCCGCTGTTTTTGCATGACGGTCATGGTACCTCGACACCGTCTTTCTGGGCAGATGCTGGTCGTCTGAACCGCCTGCATGCTTCCCTTGCCCGGGCTTGGATCGCGGGCATTGAAAACGCGGTGTCGCTCGCTTATTCAAGTATGGAATAAGCGAATGAGAAAAAAATCGTTTGGAATATATGGAGTCAAAACTACAGTCGCGTCCATGCCCGAATTCGCCATCATCTTTGCCGGCTTTGCCGTGGGACTCATCGTCGGACTGACGGGGGTCGGTGGCGGCTCGCTGATGACGCCGATCCTGATCTTCTTCTTCGGCATCAAGCCCTATCTGGCCGTGGGCACCGATTTGTTGTTCGCTGCCGTCACCAAGGCCGGTGGCACGCTGAGCCTGGCCAAGCAGCGCCTGGTGCCCTGGCGCGTGGTGGGCCAGCTCTGCGCCGGGAGCATCCCGGCCGCACTGATCACCCTGGCGGTGTTGCACCGGGTCGGCCCGGCCAACCCCCAGGTGCAGTCGGTCATGACGCACACCCTGGGCATCGCCCTGCTGCTGACCGCCGCCGCCATGCTCTACAAGGCCGCCCGCGGCAAACAGCTGCCACGCACCCTGCCCGAAGGCCAGCTGCAGGACGCGACCCACGCCCGCCACTGGAGCCTGCCGGTGCTGTTTGGCGCCGTCATCGGCACCCTGGTCACGCTCACCTCGGTCGGCGCCGGTGCCATTGGCGTGTCGGTGCTGCTGATCCTGTTCCCGCTGCTGCCGCTGCCGCGCATCGTGGCGGCCGACATCGCCTACGCCGTGCCGCTCACGCTGGTGGCCGGTCTGGGCCACGCAAGTCTCGGCTCGGTGGACTGGCCACTGCTGGCCCAACTGCTGGCGGGTTCGCTGCCCGGCATCTGGCTCGGCACACGCCTGATGCGCCACACCCCCGAGCGCCTGGTGCGCTCGGTGCTCTCGCTGCTGCTGGCCTATGCCGGCACCAAGCTGATCGCTTTCTGATACCTATTTCCCACGAAGCCCATGTACCAGTATTCCGACTTTGACCGCCAGTTCGTCCAGCAGCGCGCTGCCCAGTTCCGCGACCAGCTCGAACGCGCAGAGGAGGGCACGCTCGGCGGCGACGAGTTCAAGCCCCTGCGCCTGCAGAACGGCTGGTACATCCAGCGCTTCGCGCCCATGCTTCGAGTGGCCGTGCCCTACGGCGAAATATCCAGCGCCCAGCTGCGCGTGCTGGCGAAGATCGCGCGCGACTACGACCACAAGGAAGACCACGACGTGTCCAAGGCCAACGCGGCCCTGGCCGATGTGCCCAGCCTGCCCGACCGCTGCGGCCACTTCACCACGCGCCAGAACGTGCAGTACAACTGGATTCCGCTGCACCGCGCGGCGGACGTGATGGACCTGTTGGCCAGCGTCAACCTGCACGGCATCCAGACCAGCGGCAACTGCATCCGCAACATCACCACCGACGCGCTCGCCGGCATCGCGGTGGACGAAGTCGCCGACCCGCGCCCGTTCTCCGAAATCATGCGCCAGTGGAGCACGCTGCACCCCGAGTTCGCCTTCCTGCCGCGCAAGTTCAAGATCGCCATCACCGGTGCCCGCGAAGACCGCGCCGCCACGCCGTGGCACGACGTCGGCCTGCGCCTCTTGCGCAACGTGGACGGCGACCTGGGCTTCCAGGTGCGCGTGGGCGGCGGCATGGGCCGCACGCCGATCATCGGCACGGTGGTCCGCGAGTTCCTGCCCTGGAACCAGATCCTCAACTACCTCGAAGCCGTGGTGCGCGCCTACAACCGCTTCGGCCGCCGCGACAACATCTACAAGGCCCGCATCAAGATCCTGGTGAAGGCCGAGGGCCAGGCCTTCACCGACCAGGTGGAAGCCGAATACGCCGACATCATCGAAAAAGACGGCGCGCCGCACACCATCACCCAGGCCGAACTGGACCGCGTGAGCGCCTTCTTCGTGCAGCCCGAGCTGGGCTGCGACCGCAAGAGCGCCGACGCCAAGATCGCGCACATCCTCAAGGCCGCGGCCGAAGACGACGTGGAGTTCAGCCGCTGGCTCACGCAGAACGTGAAGCCGCACCAGAACCCCGACCTGCGCGCCGTCACGCTGTCATTCAAGCGCCTGGGCTCGGCCCCCGGCGATGCGAGCGCCGACCAGCTGGAGCGCGCCGCCGACCTGGCCGACCGCTTCTCCGCCGGCGAAGCCCGTGTGACGCACGAACAGAACCTGCTGCTGCCCTGGGTCAGCTGCGACCAGTTGCCCGAGCTGTGGCGGGAAGCGCGCCGCCTCGGCCTGGCCAAGCCCAACATCGGTCTGCTCAGCGACATGATCGCCTGCCCCGGCGGTGATTTCTGCGACCTGGCCAACGCCCGCTCGCTGCCCATCGCGCAGGCCCTGCTGGCCCGCTACCAGGACCTGGACGAGCTGCACGACCTGGGCGAGATCGACCTGCACATCAGCGGCTGCATCAACAGCTGCGGCCACCACCACAGCGGCCACATCGGCATCCTCGGCGTCGACAAGGACGGCCAGGAGTGGTACCAGGTCACCCTGGGCGGCTCCGACGGTACGCGCCTGTCGGGCGAAGCCGTGCCGGGCAAAGTGATCGGCCCGTCCTTCGCCGCCAATGAAATGACGGACGTGATCGAAGCCTTGCTCACCACCTACCGCGCAGAGCGTCAGACTGCCGAAACCTTCACCCAGACCGTCAAGCGCGTCGGCATCGATCCCTTCAAGACCGCCGCCAACGCGGTGCGCGTGGCCACCGCCCGCACACCCGTCGCAGCCTGAGCCCAGCATCCGAGAACCGCATGAAACCCACGCTCCAACTCTTCCAGGCTGAAGCCGCCCCTGCAGACGAAGCCGGCACCCTGACGCTGGCCAACGATGCCGATCCGCGCGAGGCCGATCTCGACGGCGCCACCACCGTCGTGCTGCAGTTCCCCAAATTCACCGACGGTCGCGCATTCAGCCAGGCCTTTTTGCTGCGCCGCCGCCTCGGCTTCACGGGCGAGATCCGTGCGGTGGGCGACGTGCTGATCGACCAGTTGGCGCAGATGCAGCGCAGTGGCTTCAGCCAGGCCGTGTTGCGAGCCGACCAGAGCATTGAGCACGGCCGCAAGCTGCTGGCCCAGTACGACGCCTTCTACCAGGGCGATGCCGTGAATACCCGCCCCCATTTCGCCGCAGCCTGAGCATCAGGAAGAAACACCATGAACACCATCGACCTCGCCCAAGTCAACGCCGAAATCGGTCGCAACGCACCGGGACTGGTGAACTGGGCCCTCGGCCTGGGGCAGCCCACCATCGTCACCACCAACTTCCGCCCTTTTGAAGCGGTGATCCTGCACATGGTCGCGAGCGTGAAGCCCGATGTGCCGGTCATCTGGATGGACAACGGCTACAACACCGAAGCCACCTACCGCTTCGCCGACGAAGTGACGCGGCAGCTCAAGCTGAACCTTCAGATCTACCTGCCGCGCCGCTCCCGTGCGCACCGCGAGGCGGTGGACGGAACGACACCTGCGCTGGACGACCCGCGCCATGCCGCCTTCACTGAGGAGGTCAAGCTGGAGCCCTTTGCCCGCGCCCTGCGCGAGACGGCACCCAAGGTCTGGTTCACCGCATTGCGCGCCACCGATACCGCTGTGCGTGCCCAGATGGACCCGGTGAGCGTCAACCCCGACGGCCTGATCAAGGTCGCGCCGCTCCTGCACTGGTCGTCCAAAGACCTGTACCAGTATTGCGAGATACACGGTCTGCCCAACAACTTCGACTATGTGGACCCGACCAAAGGCGAAGAGAACCGCGAATGCGGCCTGCACCTGGCCCACTGATCAGGACACAAAGACCATCATGAACGCACGCACCGAACCCGAAGTGATCCACACCGCCTTGCAGGCCGCCGCCGGCCACCACCTGAGCAACGCTCACCTCGACGCGCTCGAAGAAGAAACCATCTTCATCCTGCGCGAAGTGGCCGCCGCTTTCGAGCGCCCCACCCTGCTGTTCTCGGGCGGCAAGGACTCGCTGGTCATGCTGCGCTGCGCCGAAAAAGCCTTTGGCGTTGGCCGCATCCCCTACCCGCTGCTGATGATCGACACCGGCCACAACTTCCCTGAAGTGACCGACTTCCGAGACAGCCGCGCCTCCGAGCTTCAGGCCGAGCTGATCGTGCGCAACGTGGAAGACTCGATGAAGCGTGGCACCGTGCGCCTGGCCCACCCGGGTGAAAGCCGCAACGTGCACCAGTCGGTCACGCTGCTGGAAGCGATTGAAGAATTCCGCTTCGACGCGCTGATCGGCGGCGCCCGCCGCGACGAAGAAAAGGCCCGCGCCAAGGAGCGCATCTTTTCGCACCGCGACAGCTTCGGCCAGTGGCAACCCAAGGCCCAGCGCCCCGAGCTCTGGACCTTGTTCAACACGCGCCTGGCCCCGGGCGAACACTTCCGCGTGTTCCCCATCAGCAACTGGACCGAGCTGGACGTGTGGCAGTACATCGAGCGCGAGCGCATCGCCCTGCCCTCGATCTACTACACGCACCAGCGCGAAGTGGTGGACCGCCGCGGCTTGCTGGTCCCCGTGACCGAACTGACCCCGCCGAAAGACGGCGAAACGGTGCAGGTGCGCGACGTGCGCTTCCGCACCGTGGGCGACATCACCTGCACCTGCCCGGTGGAAAGCCTGGCCGCCACGGCCGGCGACATCGTGATCGAGACGCTGGCCGCCGACGTGAGCGAGCGTGGCGCGACGCGCATGGACGACAAGACCTCCGACGCTTCGATGGAGAAGCGGAAAAAGGATGGGTATTTCTAGCCCACCCAAGCACCGCGCCTAAGGGCGCGTCACCCCCTCAAGGGGGCGGCGCTGGCGGCCCGGCAAAGCCGGTTCCGCGGCGCCCTTGAGCCCTTGAAACAGTCACCTCACTCGGATATCTCCTCATGAACACCACTTCCTCCGTTCGGGCTGAGCCTGTCGAAGCCCTCGCACAAGACACCCGCCCCGCCCTGAAGTTCATCACCTGCGGTTCGGTGGACGATGGCAAGAGCACGCTGATCGGCCGCCTGCTGGTGGACAGCAAGGCTGTGCTGCAGGACCACCTGGCCGGCGTACAGCGCCAGGGTGAAACCGACCTCGCCTTGCTGACCGACGGCCTGTCGGCCGAGCGTGAGCAGGGCATCACCATCGATGTCGCCTACCGCTACTTCAACACCGAAACCCGCAAGTTCATCATCGGCGACGCACCCGGCCATGAGCAGTACACCCGCAACATGGTGACCGCGGCCTCCGCCGCCGACGCGGCCGTGGTGCTGGTCGATGCCACCAAGCTGGACTGGCAGGACGCTGGCCTCAAGCTGTTGGTGCAGACCCGCCGCCACTCGCTGCTGCTCAAGCTGCTGCGTGTGCCGTCCATCGTGTTCGCGGTCAACAAGCTCGACGCCGTGGCCGACAGCGCGCTCGCGTTCGCCCACATCAGCGCAGCGCTCGCCGCCTTCGCCGCCGAAGCCGGCATCACCGTCACCGCCACCGTACCGGTCTCGGCCCTGAAGGGCTGGAACGTGGTGGACGCCGCGGCCGACGCCGCTTGGTGCGGTTACAGCGGCCCCACGCTGCTGGACATCCTGGAGCACCTGCCAGTGACGGCCGCCGACACCGCGCTGCCGTTCGCGTTCCCGGTGCAGTGGGTGGAGAAGTTCTCTTCCTCGTCCGACACCAGCCAGGGTCGTCGCGTCTTCTGGGGCCGTGTGGCCACCGGTGGCGTGGTGCCCGGCCAGCCCGTCAAGGTCATGCCCAGCGGCCAGACCGCGACCGTGGCCCAGGTGCTCGACCACGCACGCAATCCGAAGATCGTGCAGGCTGGTCACAGCGCCGGCATCGTGCTGGACCGTGAGGTCGATGTGTCGCGTGGCGACTGGCTGCTCGCCGCCGACGGCGAAGGCGCTGCGCTCGAAGCCAGCCGCGAAATCCGCGCGACCGTGGCCTGGATGGACGACGAAACCCTGGTCGCCGGCCGCGTGTACTGGGCGCTGCACGGCCACCGCTGGGTCAAGGCCAAGGTCAAGCGCATCGTGCACAAGCTGGACATCAACACCCTGGCAGAGGAAGATGCAACCCAGCTGGAGCCCAACGCCATCGGCCACATCGAACTGGCCCTGCAAGAGCCGCTGGTCACGTTGCCATTCGCGCAATCGCGTGCACTCGGCTCGCTGGTGCTGGTCGACACGGCCAGCCATCGGACCTCGGGCGCGGTGCTCGTGAACTGAGCGCCAGCGGGTTTCGACCGGCTCCAACCGCCGGCCAAACCGGTTAACTTATGTCAAGGCAAGGGCCTAGGCCCTGCCTTACGCTCCGGAAACCCTAAAATCCGGGGTCTTACCGATTTCTCACCATTACCATGACCCACGTCGTCACCGAATCCTGCATCCGCTGCAAATACACCGATTGTGTTGATGTCTGTCCTGTGGACTGCTTCCGCGAAGGTCCCAACTTCCTGACCATCGACCCCGACGAGTGCATCGACTGCGCGGTGTGTATTCCGGAATGCCCGGTGAGCGCCATCTACGCCGAAGAAGACCTGCCCAAAGACCAGTTGCACATGACGGCCCTCAACGCCGAGCTGGCGCTGCTGCCGGGCTGGAAGAGCATCACCAAACGCAAGGACGCGCTGCCCGACGCCGAAGAGTGGAAAGACCGCACGGGCAAGCTGAACCAGCTGATCCGCTGAAGCAGCGCCCGCCAATGGAACCCCAGCTGAACCGGCAAGTGGTGGACACCGCGGTGGCCCACGACGGGCCGATCGAAACCGATGCCGTCATCGTCGGCGCCGGGCCGGTTGGCCTGTTCCAGGTGTTCGAGCTCGGGCTGCTCGAAATCAAGGCCCACGTGATCGACTCGCTCGCCTACCCGGGCGGCCAGCCGGTGGAGCTGTACCCCGACAAGCCCATCTACGACATCCCGGCCGTGCCGGTGTGCACCGGCCAGGAGCTGACCGACGCCCTGCTCAAGCAGATCGAGCCCTTTGGCGCCACCTTCCATCTGGGGCAGGAAGTCACCACGGTCCAGAAGCAGGACGATGGCCGCTTCTTCGTGGAAACGTCCAAGGGCACACACTTCCTCACCAAGACCATTTTCATTGCCGCCGGCGTGGGGGCCTTCCAGCCGCGCACGCTCAAGGTTGAAGGTCTGGATCCGTTCGAAGGCTCACAACTTTTTTACCGGGTGAAAAACCCCGCCGACTTCGCCGGCAAGAACCTGGTGATCGTGGGCGGCGGCGACTCCGCACTCGACTGGGCACTGAACTTCGTCGCCGAGGGCCCGAACAAGGCCGAGAGCGTGATCCTGATCCACCGCCGCGACGGCTTCAAGGCCGCGCCCGCCAACGTGGCGAAGATGCGCGAACTGTGCGAGCAGCTGGAGATGCAATTCATCGTCGGCCAGGTCACGGGCTGCGAAGAGAAGAACGGCCAACTCACCGGCATCAAGGTGACCGGGTCCGACGCCGTCACGCGCGTGGTCCCGCTGGACGTCCTGCTGGTGTTCTTCGGCCTGTCCCCCAAACTCGGCCCCATAGCCGAATGGGGCCTGGAGATCGAGCGCAAGCAGCTCGTGGTGGACACCGAAAAGTTCTCCACCAGCGTTCCCGGCATCTTCGCGGTGGGCGACATCAACACCTACCCGGGCAAGAAAAAGCTCATCCTCTCAGGCTTCCACGAATGCGCGCTGGCCGCCTTTGGCGCCATGCCCATCATCTTTCCCGAAAAGAAAGTGTTCCTCCAGTACACGACCACCAGCCCTAAGCTGCACAAGGTGCTGGGTGTGGAATCACCGGTGTTCGACTGAGGACCACCATCGCTGGATGCGGCGACATTTTTTGACAAAAATGCGCCAACCTCCAAAAATGGCGAAAATCACACTATAATTTGAGGCTGTTCCCTGATAGCTCAGTCGGTAGAGCGACGGACTGTTAATCCGCAGGTCCCTGGTTCGAGTCCAGGTCGGGGAGCCAGAAAATCGAAAAAGCACTTGAGTCTCACGACCCAAGTGCTTTTTTCTTGCCTGATGGAAACTCAGTTCGCTGCAAAACAATAGAACAGCCCCGCCCCTCCGGTGGCCTTGAGCGCGTCCATGCCGCAACCCCGCGTGCCGTGCGACGCGTTCCACGACTTGGCGGGCGCGGAGTCGTCCAGTCCCATGCGGTCGTGGTGACCAACGACGGCGGACCCAGCGCCGCTCTGGCTCCAGTTACCACAGGTCGTGTCGCCCGACGCCATGGCCACGCGCCCGTCCGGTGCCGATCCCGTCAGGATGTCGTGCATGTTGACCGGGTCACCCCGGCCACTGATGACCTCGCCTTTTTCGGTCAGCGCCGTCTGCTTGTTGAGCATGTTGGTTCCATGCAGTTCGTCCACGTTGGCCGCCACCAGCGCGCCCTTGGCGTTGTGCCAGGGTCCGTGACCGATGCGGTCGCGGGCGTTCACGGCGGGGCTACCGCCACTCGCTGTGGCGCTGAGATAGGCACGCCAGTTCTTGCTTCCCGCATTGACCGCGGCGGCGAGCTTCTCGCAATAGGCATCGGCGCCCGTCAGCCCACCGAGGTCTGCGCCCTGACCCGGATTGGCGCTGGTCAGAAAGAAGCTCATCGCGTTTTGCGGCACCGCGGGTGTCGACAGACTCACACCCAGAACAGCCATGGGCAAAAGCAAAACGGCACGTTGGATCCGAAGTTGCATGACAGTCTCCTTTTGTTGACGTCGCAGACAACTCGACGCGAGGCACAACATACTCCGACCCTTTGGTCAGTTCAAGAAACCACACGGTTCGTCGGTACACTGCAAAACAAAAGGGGGCTTCAGCACCCTACCCGACAAGAAGCTCCATGCCCCTCCTGCTCAAGACATCGTTCTGGCTCAGCACCATGGCGGTGGTCGTGCTGTCCCTACTGCCGGTGGCCTACCTGCCACCACAAAGCTTCGACATCTGGGACAAAACCCAGCACGCCGCAGGCTTCTTCGTCCTCACGGTGCTGGGACTGGCAGCGTATCCCGCCACCCCGGTTCTGCGACTGTGCCTGAGGTTGCTGCTGCTGGGGGGCGCGATCGAGTTCGCCCAGGCAGCCACAGGCTGGCGACAGGGTGATCTGCTGGACCTGCTGGCCGATGCGGTGGGCATTGTGCTCGGGGGTGGCCTGGACTGGCCGTTGCGCCGGCTGCTCGCTGCGGCTTCCCGCCATGTCCGGCACCAGGGTTGATGGCAGGTTCTCTGGCATCGGGCGAAAACGGCGAAGCACAATAGCGGCATGTCGTCTTCGCCCACCTTGCCCGCACTGCCCTGGCTTGAACCCGGTGACGTTTTCCCTCCGGTGGAACAAGCCTGGGGACCAGCCGATCCGGCCCCTGGTCTGTTGGCCGCCGGTGGCGTGCTGGACGTGCCGACGCTGGTCGCCGCCTATTCCCAGGGCATCTTCCCCTGGTACAGCGCAGGGCAGCCCATCTTGTGGTGGAGCACCGATCCGCGCATGGTGCTGCACTGCCGCGCCGTGCGGCTGCACCGCTCCCTGCGAAAGACGATCCACAAGCTTTTGCTGCAGGGCCGGCTGGAAGTTCGTTTCGACAGCGCTTTTGACCGGGTAATCCAGGCCTGCGCCCACATTCCCCGCGAGGGTCAAAACGGTACCTGGATCGTGCCCGCCATGGTGCAGGCTTACATCCAACTGCATCGGGCGGGCCGGGCGCACAGCGTGGAAACCTGGATCGATAGTGAGCTTGTCGGCGGTCTGTACTGCGTGAACCTGGGCGCCATGGTGTTTGGAGAGTCCATGTTCTGCCGCCAGAGCGATGCCTCCAAGATTGCACTGATGGCGCTGGTATCGTTCTGCCGGGCACAGGACATTCCCCTGATCGACTGCCAGCAGGACACGCCACACCTCTCGTCTCTGGGCGGACAGTTGATGCCGCGCGAAGTGTTCACCCGGCACCTGCGACAGGCCACGCCGCAACCGGCGCCGGTTTGGCGCTTCGAGCCCGTATACTGGAAACACCTCCTCTCCGAAGACGGCGACCGAGCGTGACCCACCTCAAAGAACTTCCACTGCAGGCACTGCAGTTTTACGCCACGGCACCGTACCCGTGCAGTTACCTGGCGGGCCGTATGGCCCGCTCACAGGTCGCCACCCCCAGCCATCTGATCCACAACGATGCCTATTCGGATCTGGTGACGCACGGTTTCCGCCGCAGCGGCATGTTCACCTACCGCCCGAACTGCGATGACTGCAAGGCCTGCGTACCCCTGCGCTTGCCCGTGGCACAGTTCAAGCCCAGCCGCAGCCAGCGCCGCAGCCGGGCGACCCACGCCCAGTTGCACACCCGGGTGCTCAAGCTCTGCTTCGTCCCCGAGCACTACCAGCTGTATTTGCGCTATCAGAACAGCCGCCATGCGGGCGGCGGCATGGACCACGACAGCATCGACCAGTACACCCAGTTCCTGCTGCAGAGCCGGGTCAATTCGCGTCTCGTCGAGTTCTATGAACCGGCGGTCAGCGGTCGTCCGGCCCAGCTCAAGATGGTGTCCATCGTGGACGTTCTCAACGACGGCCTCTCGGCGGTCTACACCTTCTACGAACCCGACGACAAAGCGAGCTACGGCACCTACAGCGTGCTTTGGCAAATCGAACAGTCCCGTTCCCTCGGCCTGCCCCATGTGTACCTGGGTTACTGGATCGCGCAGAGCAGCAAGATGAGCTACAAGGCGGGCTTTCGGCCACACGAAGTCCTGCTCAACGGCAGCTGGGTCCCGGTTGCCTGATCGCCTGGCAACCGACCGCACCCGCTGCGGGTGAATGCACATTCGTGCCACGCAATTTCATCTTGTAAAATACAGGTCAACCTCTTGCTGCCATGACCAAACGTTCAGACTCCCTCCCCAGCACGCCAACCGTCCAGGTGATCGAGCGCATGTTCAACCTCCTCGAAGTGCTGGCAGCACGAGAAGAACCTGTTTCACTCAAGGACATCAGCGAAAAGACGGGACTTCATCCTTCCACCGCCCACCGCATCCTCAACGACCTCACGATCGGCCGGTTCGTCGACCGGCCTGAGGCAGGCAGTTACCGGCTGGGCATGCGGCTGCTCGAGTTGGGCAATCTGGTCAAGGCGCGCCTGAGCGTGCGCGACGCGGCGCTCACTCCCATGCGCGAGCTGCACAAATTGATCCAGCAGCCGGTCAACCTGAGCGTGCGCCAGGGCGACGAAATTGTGTATGTGGAACGCGCCTACAGCGAACGCTCAGGCATGCAAGTCGTGCGCGCCATCGGTGGCCGTGCACCCCTGCACCTGACATCGGTGGGAAAACTCTTCCTGGCGGCCGATGACCCCCAACGCGTTCGCGCCTACGCCGCGCGCACCGGCCTGGCCGGCAACACGCGCAACAGCCTGACGCAGCTGGCCACGCTGGAACGTGAACTCACCCAGTGTCGCCAGGCCGGACTGGCCAGGGACAACGAGGAGCTGGAACTCGGCGTGCGCTGCATGGCGGCTGGCATCTACGACGACCAATGCAAACTGGTGGCCGGGTTGTCGATTTCTGCGCCAGCCGACCGCATCGACGAAAGCTGGGTGCCGAAGCTGCGTGCAACCGCCGCCGACATCTCGGTCTCTCTGGGGTGCCCGAAGGCAACGGCTGCCATCGCCAACAACCGTTGACCTAACAAAAGCAAAAAAGAGGGACTCCGCAAAGGGATCCCTCTTCTTTGGTTGACTACAGGCAGATCGATCAGCCTTGCGGTCTACTGGCCATCACTCGCTGACTGGCGCCTTGGGCCTCGACCCAGTGGCGGACCCGTTCGGCGTCCTGCGCCCGACCGAGTTTGCCAGCCGAATCCAGGAAGACCATGATGAGTTTGCGACCGCTCACCTTGGCTTGCATCACCAGACAGCGCCCGGCTTCCGATATGTAGCCGGTTTTTTGCAGACCGATGTCCCAATCCGGGTTGCGGATCAGGCGGTTCGAGTTGTTGAATTGCAGGGTGCGGTTGCCCAGTTCCAGCAGGTGGCTGGGCGACGTGGACAGGTCGCGAAGGATCGGGCGCTCATAGGCCACCGACACCAGCGTGGCCAGATCGCGAGCACTGGACTGGTTCTGACTCATCAACCCGGTAGGCTCGACGTAGCGCGTGTCCATCATGCCCAGATCACGGGCCTTGGCGTTCATCAGTCGGACAAAATGCGCCAGACCACCAGGATAGGTGCGCCCCAGGGCATTGGCCGCCCGGTTTTCACTGGACATCAGCGCCAGATGCATCATTTCACCGCGGCTCAGCGTGGTGCCCACGGCCAGACGGGATCGGCTGCCCTTGTGGGTGTCCACATCATCCTGTGTGATGGTGATCATTTCGTCCATCGGCAGGTTGGCATCGGCGATCACCAGGCCCGTCATCAATTTGGTCAGCGAAGCAATGGGCAACACCGCCGAATCGTTCTTGCTGAACAGCACCTCGCCCGTGTCCTGGTCCATCACCAGCGCCACGCTGGAGTTGAGTTCCAGTGGGTCGTTCACTGAACGCAAACCCAGGCGCTCACCGTTGGACAGGCTCGGAAGGCTCGCCACACGGACCATGCTGGAGCGGCTTGCCCGCGGGTACGCCGCAAGCTGCATGCTGCCCTTGTTGCTGCGCGCCAGACGACTGGCCTTGCGCGCCTCAAGGCGACGGGCCGTGGCCGTCATCGGCGTCTTGGCCAGCCTGCGCGCCTCCAGACGCTGGATCTGGCGGGCCTCTTCACGGCTCAGCCGCTTCCCCTTGGTCGCCACCGCCTGTTTGCGCGGCGCTTTGGCCACAGAGATCTTCCGGATGGTCGATTTCTTGCGCTCGGCCACTTTGGTGGCCACCGGTTTTTTGCTCTTTCCGGACTGCTTTCGTTCAGAGGCAGCCTGACCACTCATCGGCATGAGCAATGCAGCAGCCAGCACCGTACAGACGGCAATCTGCAAGGTTTTCTGAAAGCAGTCAGGGAAATAAGTCATCGCTCCACTCCAGCGCGCGGGTTGTGCTGGAGCGGAGTATATGAGATGTCAAAAAAACTAGCAATATCAAAAACTTGCGACGTCTTCTTCAGTGAACGGTGGAACAGGTGCTACTTTTGGTATCTGTTTCACGCATATCACCGGGCTTTGTTACAAGTCCTTGATTCCATTGGCTTTAACCCTGAGCCGCAACCTTGTCGGATTTGTTTTCCAGCTTGTTGAGCGCGCTCAGATAGGCCTTGGCCGAAGCCACAACAATGTCCGGGTCGGCTCCCACGCCGTTGACCACCCGCCCGCTGTGCTGCAGACGCACCGTCACTTCGCCCTGACTTTCGGTCGAACCACTGGTGATGGCATTGACCGAATACAGCACCAGCTCGGCCCCGCTCTTGACGTGGCTTTCGATGGCTTTGAGCGAAGCGTCTACCGGCCCATTGCCGTCGGAGCTACCTTGGTATTCCTTGCCCGCAATGGTGAACACCACTTCGGCATGCGGGCGCTCCCCCGTTTCGCTGCGCTGGGAGAGAGAAACCAGCCCGTATTGCTCTTTCTCGGCTGTCACACTCTCGTCACTGCACAATGCCAGAATATCTTCGTCGAAGATCTCGCTCTTGCGGTCAGCCAACTCCTTGAACGCGGCGAAAGCGGTGTTGATCTCGCTCTCCGACTCCATCTCTATGCCGAGCTCCTGAAGGCGTTGCTTGAAGGCGTTGCGACCTGACAGCTTGCCCAGCACGATCTTGTTGGCGGCCCAGCCCACGTCCTCGGCGCGCATGATTTCGTAGGTGTCGCGTGCCTTGAGCACCCCGTCCTGGTGGATGCCGCTGGCGTGCGCAAAGGCATTCGCCCCCACCACCGCCTTGTTGGGCTGCACCACGAAACCGGTGGTCTGGCTGACCATGCGACTGGCTGGCACGATCTGCGTGGTGTCAACACCCACATCGAGGTTGAAATAATCGCGGCGCGTGCGCACCGCCATCACGACCTCCTCCAGCGAGCAGTTGCCCGCGCGCTCGCCCAGACCGTTGATGGTGCACTCCACCTGACGCGCACCACCGATCTTGACACCCGCCAGCGAATTGGCCACCGCCATGCCCAGATCGTTGTGGCAATGCACCGACCAGATGGCCTTGTCGGAGTTGGGTACGCGCTCACGCAGACTGCGGATGAACTCGCCATACAGCTCGGGTATCGCGTAGCCCACCGTGTCCGGGATGTTGAGTGTGGTGGCGCCTTCCTTGATCACCGCTTCGAGCACACGGCAGAGAAAATCCGGGTCGCTGCGGTAGCCATCTTCCGGGCTGAACTCGATGTCGGCGCACAGGTTGCGGGCAAAACGCACCGACTGGATGGCTTGCTCCAGCACCTGCTCGGGCGTCATGCGCAGCTTCTTCTCCATGTGCAACGGACTGGTCGCAATGAAGGTGTGGATGCGGGCGCTGTTGGCACCCTTGAGCGCCTCGGCCGCACGGGCAATGTCACGGTCGTTCGCGCGGGCGAGCGAGCACACCGTGGAATCCTTGATGGTGTTGGCAATGGCATGCACACAATCAAAGTCACCATTGGAGCTGGCGGCAAAACCAGCTTCGATCACGTCAACCTTCAGGCGCTCCAGCTGGCGTGCAATGCGCAGCTTCTCGTCCTTGGTCATGGACGCGCCGGGCGACTGCTCGCCGTCACGCAAGGTGGTGTCAAAAATGATGAGCTTGTCCGTCATGTGATTCTCCGGTGGGTTGCCTCGTGGGCAGCGCTTGAAAAAACCCGCAGTCCAAAACAAAACGGCCCGCTGCGGGTGCAAACGGGCCGTTGTTGGAAATCACTCTCGCGTTACCAGACCTGCCCGTGTCGGACACCCAGTAGTAGCGAGAGCGAAACTTGTTTCATGGCTGGCAATGTATCACAAACCCGGGCATTCCGAATGGAGGAAAACCATGGGCATCATGCGCAAGCGCTATTCGTGCAGGCCGCGTTCGTCGGGCTCGTCGGTCGAGGTGCTGATGACGCTGGTCGGGCGTCCCTTGGCCTTGCGCCAGAAGTACATCGCGTAGCCCGACAGGCCGTAAACCACGAACAGTCCGAACAGCACGGTCGGCGGGTGGATGTTAATCACCGCAATGCCGAGCGCCACCAGCACGATGGCTGCGAAGGGCACGCTCTTCTTCAGGCTCAGGTCCTTGAAACTGTAGAACGGCACATTGGTCACCATCGTCAGGCCCGCGTACAGCGTGAGCGCAAACATGGGCCAGGTCAGGTCGGCCCGGTCGAGTTCCAACTCGGTCGCCAGCCAGATAAACCCGGACACCAGCGCGGCCGCTGCAGGCGACGGCAGACCCTGGAAATAGCGCTTGTCCACCACCCCCGTGTTGACGTTGAAACGTGCCAGCCTCAGTGCCGCGCAGGCGCAATAGACAAAGGCGGCGATCCAGCCCCAGCGACCAATGTCCTTGAGTACCCAGACATAGGCCACCAGCCCCGGCGCAGCGCCGAACGACACCATGTCCGAGAGCGAGTCCATCTGCTCACCAAAGGCGCTCTGGGTGTTGGTCATGCGGGCCACGCGGCCGTCCAGACTGTCGAGCACCATGGCTGCAAATATGCCCACGGTGGCCAGATCGAAGCGCCCGTTCATGGCCATGACGATGGCGTAGAACCCACCGAACAAAGCGGCCAGCGTGATCATGTTGGGCAGCATGTAGATGCCCTTGCGGCGCCGGGGGATGTCGGCGCTGGGTTCGTTCAGGGGATCGGATCCGTCGTGCATGGGTGGTTCTTGGCGTCAGCCGCAATGGAGCGCGCAGAGCGCAGGCTGGCAGTGTAAGCCAGCGCATGGACCCCAGAAAACACAAAGGCCACCGAAGTGGCCCATGGGCAAGCGGAAAACCAGATCAGTTGCGGGTCTGGTCGACCAGCTTGTTCTTGGCGATCCAGGGCATCATGGCGCGCAGCTGGGCACCCACCACTTCGATCTGGTGATCGGCGGTGTTGCGTCGGCGGGCAGTCATGCTCGGGTAGTTCAGGCGGCCTTCCTGGATGAACATCTTGGCGTAGTCACCGTTCTGGATCCGCTTCAGGGCGTTGCGCATGGCGGCG
Organism: Betaproteobacteria bacterium HGW-Betaproteobacteria-9; assembly: GCA_002842215.1. Taxonomy (GTDB): domain Bacteria; phylum Pseudomonadota; class Gammaproteobacteria; order Burkholderiales; family Burkholderiaceae_C; genus Hydrogenophaga. Next base: position 146,093 of record PHCC01000001.1, read on the forward strand.
CGCGACTGGTCGTTGATGACTTCAGGGCCGGTCACGTACTCGCCGAATTCCGCGTTGTTGGAGATCGAGTAGTTCATGTTGGCGATGCCGCCTTCGTAGATCAGGTCGACGATGAGCTTGAGCTCATGCAGGCACTCGAAGTAGGCCATCTCGGGGGCGTAGCCGGCCTCGACCAGGGTCTCGTAACCCATCTTGATCAGCTCGACGGCGCCACCGCACAGAACAGCCTGCTCGCCGAACAGGTCGGTCTCGGTTTCTTCCTTGAAATTGGTCTCGATGATGCCGGCCTTGCCGCCGCCATTGGCCATGGCGTAGCTCAGGGCCAGGTCACGGGCCTTGCCGCTCTTGTCCTGGTGGATGGCGATCAGGTGGGGCACACCGCCACCCTGGGTGTAGGTGTTGCGCACGGTGTGGCCAGGGGCCTTGGGCGCGACCATCCACACGTCCAGATCGGCGCGGGGCACGACCTGGTTGTAGTGCACGTTGAAGCCGTGAGCGAACACCAGCGAAGCGCCCTGCTTGATGTTGGGGGCCACGTTGTTGGTGTAGACCTCGGCGATCTGCTCGTCGGGCAGCAGGATCATGACCACGTCAGCGGCCTTGACGGCGTCGTTGACTTCCATCACGGTCAGGCCGGCCTTGCCAACCTTGTCCCAGGAGGCGCCGCCCTTGCGCAGGCCGACCACCACCTTGACGCCGCTGTCGTTCAGGTTCTGGGCGTGTGCGTGGCCTTGCGAGCCGTAGCCAATGATGGCAACCGTCTTGCCCTTGATCAGGCTCAGGTCACAGTCTTTGTCGTAGAAAACTTTCATGAGGTTGCTCCAGTTGAAATCTTGAAAAAAAACCGCTAATGGTAACGAGATAGAAGCCCAACCCAGCAGATACCGCAGAACCGGCTCTGCCGGGCTGCTGGTGTCGCCCCCTTGAGGGGGTGACGGCCGACAGGCCGGCGCGGACGTCAAACCCTCAGGATGCGCTCACCCCGACCGATGCCGCAGGAACCGGTGCGAACCGTTTCCAGAATGGCCGCCCGGTCGATGGCTTCCAGAAAAGCGTCGTTCTTGCCCTGGTCGCCTGTGAGTTCGATGGTGTAGCTCTTCTCGGTCACGTCGATCACACGGCCACGGAAGATGTCGGCCATGCGCTTCATTTCCTCACGCTCCTTGCCCACCGCACGCACCTTCACCAGCATGAGTTCACGCTCGGTGTAGGCGCCTTCGGTCAGGTCCACCACCTTGACGACTTCGATCAACCGGTTCAGGTGTTTGGTGATCTGCTCGATCACGTCGTCCGAACCGGTGGTCTGGATCGTCATGCGCGAGAGGCTGGGGTCTTCCGTGGGCGCTACGGTGAGGGATTCGATGTTGTAGCCCCGCGCAGAGAACAGGCCCACCACGCGCGATAGCGCACCGGGTTCGTTTTCGAGCAGGACAGCGATGATGTGTTTCATGAATGAGATTCCTCTTTTCTGAGCCCTCCCCTGCGCACGGTAATGCGCAGGCTTGGCTGCAAATAGATTCGTCGAAGGGACTGCCACTCGGGGTGGCAGAGTGAAAGGCTCAAAGGTCTTCGGCGCCCAGCGTCATCTCTGTGATGCCCTTGCCGGCACGCACCATGGGGAAGACGTTTTCCGTCGGGTCGGTGCGGAAGTCCATGAAGACCGTGCGGTCCTTGAGCTTGCGCGCCTCGCGCAAGGCACCTTCCACGTCCTGCGGGCGCTCGATCAGCATGCCGACGTGGCCGTAGGCCTCGGCGAGCTTGACGAAGTTCGGCAGTGCGTCCATGTAGCTGTGGCTGTAGCGCCCCTCGTAGTCAAGCTCCTGCCACTGGCGCACCATGCCGAGGTAACGGTTGTTCAGCGCCACGATCTTGATCGGCGTGTTGTACTGCAGGCAGGTGGAGAGTTCCTGGATGCACATCTGCACCGAGCCTTCGCCGGTCACGCAGAACACTTCGCTCTCGGGCTTGGCCAGCTTGATGCCCATGGCGTAGGGAATGCCAACGCCCATGGTGCCCAGGCCACCGGAGTTGATCCAGCGACGCGGCTCGTTGAACTTGTAGTACTGTGCGGCCCACATCTGGTGCTGACCTACGTCGGACGTGATGTAGGCATCAGCGTCTTTCGTCATGTTCCAGAGCGTTTCCACCACGTACTGCGGCTTGATCACGTCCTTGTTGCCGCGGTCGTACTTCAGGCAGTCCGTCGAACGCCAGCCTTCGATGGCTTCCCACCAGCCGGCGAGTGCCTTTTCGTCGGCCCGGGTGCTGGTTTCGCGCACCATGTTGATCAGCTCGGTCAGCACATCCTTCACGTCGCCGACGATCGGCACGTCCACCTTGACGCGCTTGGAGATGCTCGACGGGTCGATGTCGATGTGGATGATCTTACGTTCGTTCTGCGCGAAGTGCTTGGGATTGCCAATCACACGGTCATCAAAGCGCGCGCCCACGGCCAGCAGCACATCGCAGTTCTGCATCGCGTTGTTGGCTTCCACCGTGCCATGCATGCCCAGCATGCCGAGGAACTTGCGGTCGGAGGCGGGATAGGCACCCAGACCCATCAGCGTGTTGGTAACGGGATAGCCCAGCAAGTCCACCAGCGTGCGCAGTTCCTGCACCGCATTGCCCAGCAGCACGCCGCCGCCGGTGTAGATGTAGGGGCGCTTGGCCGTCAGCAACAATTGCAGGGCCTTGCGGATCTGGCCACCGTGGCCCTTGCGCACCGGGTTGTAGGAGCGCATCTCGACCGACTCAGGGTAGCCTGCGTAGGCGGTCTTGTTGAAGGACACGTCTTTCGGGATGTCCACCACCACGGGGCCGGGACGGCCGGTGCGCGCGATGTGGAAGGCCTTCTTCATCACCATGGCCAGATCGCGCACGTCCTTCACCAGGAAGTTGTGCTTGACGATGGGTCGCGTGATGCCGACGGTGTCGCACTCCTGGAAGGCGTCCAGACCGATCGCGGCCGTGGGCACCTGGCCAGCGATGATCACCATCGGGATGCTGTCCATGTAGGCGGTGGCGATGCCGGTCACGGCATTGGTCAGGCCAGGGCCCGAGGTGACCAGGGACACGCCCACATCGCCCGTGGCGCGGGCATAGCCATCGGCGGCGTGCACAGCGGCCTGCTCATGCCGCACCAGCACGTGCTGGATGGTGTCCTGCTTGTAGAACGCGTCGTAGATGTGCAGCACAGCACCGCCGGGGTAGCCCCAGATGTACTTCACGCCTTCGGCCTGAAGGGCCTTGACGAGGATCTCTGCGCCGCGGAGTTCTTGGGTGGCTGCGCCATGGGCAGCGGCAGCGGAGGCCAGTTCGGCCTTGTTGATTTCCATGATGAACCTTTCGAGAATTTCTCTGACGAAATACCTTGGGTGCCCCTCCACCCACTCTTGTGAAGCGGTGTCAGGACTTGAGGCCAATGGACATGAGCGGACACATACCCCGCCGGACCTTGACCCGTTTGCCTTTTTGAATTGCAGTCTGACATTATCGCACTGCAACACGCCCTTGCGCCAGCTGGCGACTTGAGCTTTGGAGCAAAACCGGCTGGCTTGGGCCGCAATGCGACAATCCAAAGCCCATCCTGATCACAAAAATGACCGAAGCTGCCTCTCCAGCGCCCACCACAGGCGCCCTCACCGCCCCTCCTATTGCCCGCCGCATGGCCTGCTGGCTCTACGAGGGCATGTTGATGTTCGGCGTGGTGTTCATTGCGGGCTATCTGTTTTCCACACTGACGCAAACCCGGCACGCGCTGGACAACCGCCACATGCAACAGGCCTTTCTGTTCGTGGTGTTCGGCATCTACTTCACCTGGTTCTGGGCCAAGGGTCAGACGCTGGCCATGAAGACCTGGAACATCCGCGTGGTGGACCGGCAAGGCCAACCGATCACACAAGCGCGGGCGCTGGGGCGCTACGTGTTGTCCTGGCTCTGGTTCCTGCCGCCGCTGGCCGCGGGCGGCGCCTTCAGTTTGCCCGGTGGGGAGTTGTCGGTGATCGTGATCGGCTGGGTGGCCGTCTGGGCCTTGCTCTCGCGATTTCATCCCCAGGGACAATTTCTGCACGACGCACTGGCGGGCACACGCCTGGTTCACTACAAACCGCCCCAGCCTGTCAAAGCCCAAAAGAAAGCCGCCTGAGCCTTCGCGGGAGCCACTGCTCAGCGGATACGCCTGACACATGACCGACACACCCCACCGCGAACCCACCAACGCCCAGAAACAGCGCACCGGCCTGGCCCGCATGTGGCACGCCTTCGGCTATTCCATGGCGGGTCTGCGTGCAGGCTGGCACGAAACGGCCTTCCGTCAGGAGGCCCTCGCTGCCATGGTGCTGGTTCCGTTGTCCTTCTGGCTGGGCCGCAACTGGGTCGAGGTCACTTTGCTGGCCGGCTCGGTGGTCCTGGTGATGGTGGTGGAACTGCTCAACACCGGCATCGAAACCGCCATCGACCGCATCGGTCCGGAATGGCACGATCTGTCCAAACGCGCCAAAGACATGGGCAGCGCCGCTGTGCTGCTGAGCCTGCTGGTGTGCACCGGCGTCTGGAGCGCAGCGCTCTGGACCGCCTTGGCCTGAGCTTCTTCAAACGGAACTTCTTTGATGAGCGATCCCCATTTCTCCCTCTGCGTGTACTGCGGGTCCCGCCCCGGCAGCCAACCCGAATTCACCGAAGCGGCACGGGCAGTGGGTGAGTGGATCGGCCGCCATGGCGGACAACTGGTCTACGGCGGAGGCTGCAACGGGCTCATGGGCACCGTCGCACAGGCCACGCTGGACGCGGGCGGGCGTGTCGTCGGCGTCATCCCGAAGGCGCTGGTTGACAAGGAGTGGGCGAACCACGCCTGCACCGAGCTCCATGTGGTGGAGACCATGCACGATCGCAAGCGCCTGATGGCCGAACACGCCGACGCCTTTCTGGCCCTGCCCGGCGGCATCGGAACGTTCGAGGAATTCTTCGAGGTCTGGACCTGGCGCCAGCTCGGCTACCACGAAAAGCCCGTGGGACTGCTCAATGTGGCCGGTTACTACGACGGCCTGATGCAGTTCCTGCACAGCACCGTCGAGCAGCAGTTCATGGGCACCTGGCAGATGGACCTGATCCGCATGGACACGGACCTGCAGCGTCTGCTGCCGGGCCTGGTGCAGGACGCCGGCCTGGCGCCGGCCGCGCAGCTCGAAGCGATCTGAACCCGTCGTCGCGCAAGGGGCGCACCGTCAGACGGCGGTTTCGTCCTCTTCGCCGGTGCGGATGCGCACGACACGCTCCACCGTCGTCACAAAAATCTTGCCATCCCCGATCTTGCCGGTGCGGGCGGCGCGCACGATGGCGTCCACACAGCGCTCCACGTCGTCCGTCTTGACCACCACTTCCAGCTTCACCTTGGGCAGGAAATCCACCACGTATTCGGCGCCACGGTAGAGCTCGGTGTGGCCTTTCTGGCGGCCAAAACCCTTCACCTCGGTCACGGTCAGGCCGGTCACGCCTTGCTCAGCCAGGGCTTCACGCACTTCTTCGAGCTTGAACGGTTTGATGACGGCGGTGATCTGCTTCATGAGGGTCTCCAATGCGGGTCGGGTGTCGATGGCTTTTGATTATGCCCAAGGCCTGCACGCACACAGGCCGGCAAGGACAAACCCGCGCATCAAGCGCGGTACTTGCTGGTGATCGGGTAGCGCCAGTCCTTGCCAAAGCTACGATGGGTCACACGGATGCCCACCGGCGCCTGGCGGCGCTTGTACTCGTTGATGCGGATCAGCCGCACCACCTTGTCGACATCGGCCCGGTCAAAGCCATCGGCCACGATGCTGGCCGGGCTCTGATCGTTCTCCATGTAGCGCTCGATGATGGTGTCGAGCACATCGTATTCGGGCAGGCTGTCCTGGTCCTTCTGGTCGGCCCGCAGTTCGGCACTGGGCGGGCGCGTGATGATGCGTTCGGGAATCGGGTTCGTCCCGGTGCCATACGGGTCGTGCTTATTGCGCCAGCGCGCCAGGCGGAACACCATGGTCTTGGCCACGTCCTTGATCACCGCAAAGCCACCCGCCATGTCGCCGTAGAGCGTACAGTAACCGGTCGCCATTTCGCTCTTGTTCCCGGTGGTCAGCACGATACTGCCGAACTTGTTCGACATGGCCATGAGCAGCGTGCCGCGGATGCGCGCCTGCAGGTTCTCTTCGGTCGTGTCCTCGGGGCGGCCCTCGAACAGCGGGGCGAGCGAGGCTTTGAAAGCTTCGAACTCGGACGCTATGGCGATTTCATCATGGCGCACACCCAGGCGCTCGGCCATGTCGCGTGCATCAATCCAGGAAATGTCGGCCGTGTACGGAGAGGGCATCATCACCGTGCGCACTCGGTCCTTGCCCAACGCGTCCACCGCGATGGCCAGCACCAGCGCTGAGTCGATGCCCCCCGAGAGCCCCAGGATGGCACCGGGAAAACCGTTCTTGCCCAGGTAATCGCGAACGCCCAAAACCAGCGCGTGCCAGAGATCGGCCTCCAGGCTGTGCGCCCGGTCGGTGGTGGCCTCGATGCACCAGCCGGCCGGTTCGTGGCTGAAGGCGATGTCGAACAAGGCTTCTTCGAAACTGATGGCACGACCCGCCAGGCGACCGTCTGCGGCCAGCACAAAACTGCGGCCCTCGAACACGATCTCGTCCTGCCCGCCCACCAGGTGCGCATACACCAGCGGCACACCGGTGGCCAACACACGCTGGCGCATGGTGCCTTCGCGTTCGTTGCCTTTGCCGGTGTGGAACGGCGACGCGTTGATCACCGCCAGCAGTTCCGCGCCCGAGGCGCGGGCCTCGGCGGCCGGCGCATCGAACCAGGCGTCTTCGCAGATCAGCAGTCCCACGCGCACGCGATCGCCCTCGGCATCGGTCACATCGAACACGCCAACCCCGTTGCCGGGCACGAAATACCGGCGTTCGTCAAACACTTGGTAGTTGGGCAGTTCGCGCTTGGCGTAGCGGTGCACCACCTGGCCGTCACAGAGCACGCTGGCGGCGTTGTACAGGCCCGCCACCGAAACACTGCGCTCGCGGCGCTCCTCGCCCGCGAGGCTCGGCACGCGCATCGGATGCCCCACCACGATGTGCAGGCCTTTGAGCGCTGCGGTCTCCCCGGCCACGGTTTTCAGGGCATCATCGCAGGCGTCGATGAACGCGGGCCGCAGAAAAAGGTCTTCGGCCGCATAGCCACACAAGGCCAGTTCGGGCGTGAGCAGCAGGCCGATGCCGCGGGCGTGGGCATCGCGAGCGGCATCGATGATCTTTCGGGCATTGCCCGCCATGTCACCCACCACAAAGTTCAACTGGGCCACACAGATATTGAGCGTCATGGAATCGGAAAAACTTGCGAAGAATGGGGAGTTGGACAGAAGCCTTCGGCGCCGGGCGGTGAGGACTTCACGGCCCTGCAGGCAAGGCTCTGCAGGTCGCTGACATGGCGAAATTTGATTATGTCACCCGGGTCCTGAACTCGCCGCTGGACGTGCTGGCGTCCGACTGGGACGCCCTGCTGGCCCTGGAGCCAGACCCGAGTCCGTTCATGCGCCACGACTACCTCGCAGCGCTGCAGGCCAGCGGCTGCGCCACCGCGGCGACGGGCTGGCAAGCCCGGTTCGTCACGCTGTGGGTTGGCGACACGCTGCACGCCGCCTGCCCGATGTACCTGAAGCAGCATTCCTACGGCGAATACGTGTTCGACTGGGCCTGGGCCAACGCCTACGAGCAGCACGGCCTGCCGTACTACCCCAAGGCGCTGGTGGCGGTACCGTTCACACCCGTGCCCGGCGCCCGGCTGCTGGCGCGCGATCCCGCTGCGCGTGCAGCGCTTGTGCAAGCGCTGCTGCAACACGCGCGCGATGAAGACCTGTCTTCACTGCACCTGCTGTTCGCACAGCCACAGGACGTGGCGGCCTGCGAACAGGCAGGGATGATGTTGCGCCACACAGTGCAGTTTCATTGGCAGAACAGGGGTGTGTCCGACTTCGACCACTTCCTGGCCAGCCTGCAGCAGGAGAAGCGCAAGAAGATCCGGCAGGAGCGGCGCAAGGTGGCTGAGGCGGGGGTGACTTTCCGCTGGTCCCGCGGTGCCGACATCAGCTCGAACGACTGGGACTTCTTCTACCGCTGCTACGAGCGAACTTACCTCGAACACGGCAATGCGCCCTACCTGAACCGCGATTTCTTCCACCGTCTGGCCCGTTCGGCGCCCGAAAACTGGCTGCTGTTCGTGGGCGAACGCGAGGGTCGGCCGATGGCCGCCAGCCTGATTGGCATCGACGCCGTGCGCGGTGTGGCCTATGGCCGTTATTGGGGCGCACTCGAACGGGTGGATTGCCTGCACTTCGAGGCCTGCTACTACCAGCCCCTGGCCTGGTGCATCGAACACGGTTTCCAGCGCTTCGAGGGCGGCGCCCAGGGCGAACACAAAATGGCGCGCGCCCTGCTGCCGGTTCGAACCACCAGCGCTCACTGGCTGGCCCATCCCGCCTTCGCCGATGCGGTGGAGCGCTTTCTGCAGCGCGAGGGTGATGGCATCGGACAGTACCTCGAACACCTGTCCCAGCGCAGCCCGCTCAAGGTAACAGCCGCATCAACGGACGCACCCGTACCCCACAATAGAGAATGAAGGCGCCTGAGAGACCGAAAACCAGGACGTGCTTCGCACCGAAGCACCCCTTGGGCGCTGTCTTTTGTAGTATTTAGTTACACACTTGTTACACTCACCCCGCATGGACGAAGCCGACGCCTTTTTCACCCAGACCATTGTGGGCGCGCCCTTCACGGTCCTGCTCGGCCGTCGCATCCAGCCGGGTTCTGCTGAGCGCCAGGGCCTTGAAATCAACCCGACCACCGGTGAAAGCCGCCTGACCCGCGTCTGGCAAGAGTGGATCGTGCTCAGCCATGCCTGCGATCCGGTGGGCCAATCCCGTCAGCGGCCCGGCCGCCTGCGGCGCCTTCTGGAACGCCACGCCTTCTGGATCGGAGTCCTGGGCCTGCTGTCGTTGGCGGGGTCCCTCGTTGTCTGGGGGATCACGCAATGGAGCTGAAGACCCCGCAGGACACCCTCACGCTCGATCCTATCGCGATGAACGTGGTCAGTCGCGTGGCGGCGGGCAGCCGGCTCAGCGGCGAACTCCAGTTCGAAGGCGGCCTGCTGGTGCAGGGCGAGATCTCGGGTCATATCCGGATCAATGGGCGGCTGATCGTCTGGACCGGGGGCGTGGTGCGTGGGCGTGTGAAGGTGCTTGGTGATCTCTACCTGTTCGGACAACTGGGTGACACCGGTGCCAGCCCGCAAGACACCAGCCTGGAATGCACCGGCATGGCCTATGTGTCCAAGACCGCCGTGTCCACGGGCACGCTGCTGGCCAGACGCTTGCAACTCTACGAGGGTGCTGACTTGCAGGGGCCGTTCAAGACGCTCAAACTCGGCGACAACCTGCCGGTGCTGCACGATGTGCTCACCGCCCCCCGTTGAACCGCCCGAGTCCGCCACCATGCCGCCCCTGAAAGCCCATCGTTATCAGAACCCCGACCGCCATCTGGAACAAGACATGGAAAACCAAGACATGAACGCCAACAGCCAGACGCCCAATACCAGCGAGGGCTACTACGAGCCGGGCAACGCCGCAGTCGACAGTGGTCAGACGCTCGAAGTGGACGTCGGCAACGCCATGCCGCCGAGCCAGCCCAGCCACCTGCCCTTGCTGCAGCCCACGCCGCTGTCGGGTGCGGCTGGCGAAGCCCTTGAAACGAACCCGGCGCGCAGCATGGTGGCCGAAGGCATGCACTTTGTAGGCAACGCCCTGCTACGCGGCCCCTGCAGCGTTGCCGGTCTGGTGGAAGGCAACCTGACGCAGGCCCCTGACGCCACGGTGGCGGTCGTCGTGACCGAAACCGGTCGCGTCAAGGGCGACATCACCGCACAGAAGATCTCGGTCATGGGCCACACCGATGGCATCCTGGACTCCGGTCAGGGCGAAGTGGCCCTGCACGACACCGCCAGCGTGCACGGTCTGGTGCGCTACGGGCGCATCCAGGTCAACGGCGCCGACCTCAATGCCACGCTGGAGCGTGTGGCGATCCAGAAGTCGGGGGCCTGACGGTTTTCCATGCTGTGGCGTCAACCTCCACAAACCCTCCTGATTCCGCAAACCGCACCCGTGCCGGACGCCGAAGCCTTGCGCCGCGCGGTGCTGCAAGCGAGCTGGCGGCGCGATCGCTGGGTCGCGCGCCGGCGCGTGTGGTTGCGCTGGCTGGTCTGGGTGACCGGGCGTTACCTGTTGCCGGCCCTGCTGGTCTTCGGCCTGGGCGCCTGGCTCTGGCTGGGGGTGTTGCCGGGCATGGGCAACCCGCTGGACCAACTGACCCGGATCCAGAAACCCACCGCCAGCCCCGCACCGGCCGCCCCACCAACGCACAAGGCTGTGCCCGAACCTGCCACATTGCCGCCGCCTTCATCGGCCGAGCCAGAAGAGTTTGTCAGCTACAGCCCGGAAGGCGAAGAATTGCCTGTGCCCCTGGCCCTTCGGTTCGAATCGCGCTGGGCGACCACAGTCAGCGACAGCGACAAGCTCACCACCACCGTGTCCGCTGAGCCCGACACACCCACCCCGATCCAACCGCATCTGAAACCCGAAAACTGGTTGCACAGCAAGGAGCCCTGACCCCATGAACAACAATCCCGCTTCCACCCGCCTCGTCCCGGCCGAACGCCTCACGGCCATCACCAGCCTGATCGCCGAAGGCGCCGTGTTCGACGGCAACTTCCACACCACGCGCGACCAGGGCATCAAGGTCGATGGCCAGCTCAAGGGCAACATCACCTTCGAAACCGGCGGGACGCTGCATGTGGGCGCCACGGGCGTGATCGAAAACACCCGCCTGGAAGCGGATTACGTGTTTATCGAAGGCAAGGTGATCGGCACTGTGATCGCGCGCAAGGCGCTGGAGATCACCGGCTCGGCCACGCTGATCGGCGACGCCAGCTACGACGAAATGATCGACATGCACCCGCGTGCCCGCGTGCGCGGCAAGATCGAATACCGCGGCGACATTGACGCGGCGCAGTCCTGATCCCACTTCCGGGAACACCATGAAAAAAGCCTGCCAGATCGCTCTGGCAGGCTTTTTGTTCTGAGGCACCGCCCCGCGGCGGGGTCTTCAATGGCTATCAGGCCGCCTTGGCGTTGTAGGCGGCGATACCGTCCAGGATTTCCTTGTGCGCGGAAGCCTTGTCTTCCCAGCCCTGAACCTTGACCCACTTGCCCGGCTCCAGGTCCTTGTAGTGCTCGAAGAAATGTTCGATGGCCTTGAGGCGCATCGGGTTCAGGTCTTCGGGTTTCTGCCAGCGGCTGTAGAGCGACAGGATCTTGTCGGTCGGCACGGCCAGCACCTTGCCGTCTTCGCCGGCTTCGTCCGTCATTTTCAGGATGCCGATGGCGCGACAAGGCACCACCACACCAGGAATCAGCGGCACGGGCGTGATCACCAGCACGTCCACCGGGTCGCCGTCACCCGACAGGGTCTTGGGCACGTAACCGTAGTTGGTCGGGTAGTGCATGGCGGTGCTCATGAAACGGTCCACGAAGATCGCGCCGGTTTCCTTGTCCACTTCGTACTTGATCGGATCGGCGTTCATCGGGATCTCGATGATCACATTGAACGACTCGGGAACATTCTTGCCAGGGGTGACGTTGTCGAGAGACATGGGGTTTTCTGAGAGTTGATGAATCGGAAGCGGCCACGTGTGCACAGGCATGGCGCACGGAACCCGAACGGATGGGCGCAAACGGTGCGCGCATGGGCAGGATTTACCCTGATTTTACTGATCCCAGCCTTACTTCCTGATCCATATCATTTCCCAAATGAAGCAATTCCCGCTAAATTCCAGCCGTTGGCCAATCGCCCTGCCGTGCTGCACCACCTGTAGCACTAGGACACGAGGAAGCAACGCAGCGGGGGCCATCCTCAAAGCGTTGCCCCCTCCAAGTCAAAACGAATGAGCAGGAGTAATCTATGGTTGGACAATCTGCGCTGATCTTTGCGCTGGTGTGTGGACTCGTGGCCGTGGCATACGGTTTCTGGTCCCGAAGCTGGATTCTTTCTCAGGACGCGGGCAACGCCCGCATGCAGGAAATCGCCGGGGCCATCCAGACCGGCGCTGCCGCCTACCTCGCCCGACAGTACAAGACCATTGCCATCGTGGGCGTGGTGCTGGCCATCCTCATCGGTGTCTTCCTCGACAGCACGACCGCCATCGGCTTCGTGCTCGGCGCGGTGCTTTCGGGCGCCTGCGGCTTCATCGGCATGAACGTCTCGGTGAAAGCCAACGTGCGCACGGCACAGGCCGCCACCCGGGGCATTGGCCCGGCACTGGACGTGGCCTTCCGTGGCGGCGCCATCACCGGCATGCTGGTGGTCGGCCTGGGCCTGCTGGGCGTGGCCGGTTTCTTCTGGTTCCTGGTCGGCAACGGCAACCTGACGCCCGACAAGAACCTGGCCAACCTGCTCAACCCGCTGATCGGTTTCGCCTTCGGCTCCTCGCTCATTTCCATCTTTGCCCGTCTGGGCGGCGGCATCTTCACCAAGGGCGCCGACGTGGGCGCCGACCTGGTGGGCAAGGTCGAGGCCGGCATTCCGGAGGACGACCCGCGCAACCCGGCCGTGATCGCCGACAACGTGGGCGACAACGTCGGCGACTGCGCCGGGATGGCGGCCGACCTGTTCGAGACCTACGCGGTGACACTGATCGCCACCATGGTGCTGGGCGCCCTGATGGTGACGGTGGCCCCGATGCAGGCGGTGCTCTACCCCCTGGTGCTGGGTGGTGTATCGATCATCGCGTCCATCATCGGCTGCTTCTTCGTGAAGGCCAGCCCGGGCATGAAAAACGTGATGCCCGCGCTGTACAAGGGCCTGGCGATTGCCGGTGTGCTCTCGCTGATTGCCTTTTACTTCGTGACCGCATGGATCATGCCGGACAACGCGATCAGTGACAGTGGCAGCCAGCTGCGCCTGTGGGGCGCCTGCGCCGTGGGCCTGATCCTGACGGCGGCCCTGGTCTGGATCACCGAGTTCTACACCGGCACCCAGTATTCACCGGTCAAACACATCGCACAGGCCTCCACCACCGGCCACGGCACCAACATCATTGCGGGCCTGGGTGTGTCCATGCGCTCCACTGCCTGGCCAGTGCTGTGTGTGTGCATCGCCATCATCGCGGCCTACACGCTGGGCGGCTTGTACGGCATCGCCATCGCTGCCACCTCCATGCTGAGCATGGCCGGCATCGTGGTGGCCCTGGACGCCTACGGCCCCATCACCGACAACGCCGGTGGCATCGCCGAGATGGCCGAGCTGCCCAGCAGCGTGCGCGATGTGACCGACCCGCTGGACGCCGTGGGCAACACCACCAAGGCCGTGACCAAGGGCTACGCCATCGGCTCGGCCGGTCTGGCCGCGCTGGTGCTGTTTGCCGACTACACCCACAAACTCGAAACCTACGGCCACCAGATCAGCTTCGACCTGAGCAACCCGATGGTGATCGTCGGCCTGTTCATCGGCGGCATGATCCCCTACCTCTTCGGTGCCATGGCCATGGAGGCGGTGGGTCGCGCCGCGGGCGCCGTGGTGGTCGAGGTGCGCCGCCAGTTCAAGGAGATCCCCGGCATCATGGAAGGCACGGCCAAACCCGAGTACGGCCGCGCAGTCGACATGCTGACCACCGCGGCCATCAAGGAAATGGTGATTCCCTCGCTGCTGCCGGTGGTGGCGCCGATCCTGGTGGGCGTGTTCCTCGGTCCCCAGGCCCTGGGCGGTCTGCTCATGGGCACCATCGTGACCGGCCTGTTTGTGGCCATCTCCATGTGCACCGGCGGTGGTGCCTGGGACAACGCCAAGAAATACATCGAAGACGGCCACCACGGTGGCAAGGGCAGCGAAGCCCACAAGGCGGCCGTGACCGGTGACACCGTGGGTGATCCCTACAAGGACACCGCCGGCCCGGCCGTGAACCCCCTGATCAAGATCATCAACATCGTGGCCCTGCTGATCGTGCCGCTGCTGCCCATGGCCGCCTGACCCGCGGGCTGGATCACCCAAAAAAAGCCCGCTTCGGCGGGCCTTTTTGTTTTCGGGACCTTGCCTGCCCCAACAACAGCTATGTTGCGTCAGCCCGGGTGAGCAGGCGCACCACCGCGCTGGCGCTGGGTGTCAGTTCCTGAAGCCGGTCGACCTCCCCGCGCTCGATGGCCTGCATGACCAGTTCATGGATGCCCCCCACCGCGGCGAGGGCCATGGTGGGCGTCAGCACCTGACTCAGGGGCACCCCGCCAGAACCGGGCTCACCGTTGACCGTCTCCAGCACAAAGTCGGCGAACTGCGCCATCACTTCGCGACGCACCCGCAGTCCTTCGGGTCCCAGGTGGTGGATTTCAACAAACAGCGTCACGACCAGGCCGGGGCCCGCCGCCAGATGCGAGAAATAGGCGTCCAGCGCATGCTCCACCTGGGTTTGCCAGGGGCGATCGGGCTGCACCGCCTCGCGCAGCGTGCGCAGCGCCGATGCACTCGTCAACCGGTACAGCGTCAGGAAGCAGGTTTCCTTGCAGTCAAAATGTTCGTAGAACGTGCGCTTGGAGACCCCCGCTTCGCGCACGATGTCGGCAATGGTGGCTGTGGCAACCCCCTTGCTGGCCGACACACTGGCCATCGCTTGCAGCAAGCGCGAACGGTGTTCGTGCTGCTCGCTGGTGGTGTCGCTGGTGACCATGGATGGGGCTTTCATGCGCGGCATCTTAGGCCCGCCGCTTGTCCGCCGGCTGACAACGCCCAGCCCGATTGACCGAGGAACCCCGCTTGACAGTGCTCCCTCCGGCAGGCAGCATGGCCATCCTTGGTACCACAAAGTACCGCCACTCGAAGATCGCTCATGACCGAACTGATTGTCCGCCGCCTGCTGATCGATCTGGAGCAACCGGTCGCCCGCCACTGGTGCGCTGGCGACGCGTTCCTGACCGCCTGGTTCAACGCTTTGTCCATGAGCTTCCCGGTGGGCGAACAGTTCTTCATCGACTCGGTGCGCAACGGTCTGCAGGCGCTGGAACCGGAGCAGCGCGACCGCTACCAAGACGAGGTCAAAGGCTTCATTGGCCAGGAAGCCACGCACCGCCGCATCCACGCGCTCTTCAACGCGCAGATCGAACGCCACGGTCTGGTCAACGACTGGGAACCGCGCGCCCGCGAGCGCCTGCGGTTGGTCGAAGGCACCGACCCGCGCCACGGCCTCGCCATCACCGCGGCCAATGAACACTTCACCGCCCTGTTCGCCGAATGGATGTTGTCGCACCACCACCTGCTGGACGGCTGCGAGCCCCGCCTCAAGGCCCTGTGGCTCTGGCACAGCGCCGAAGAGGCCGAACACAAATGCACCGCGTTCGACCTCTACCAGGTCCTGGGGGGCAGCCACGCCTGGCGGGTGAGATGGATGCGGCGCATCACCCTGATCTTCCTGACCGACACCCTGCGCCAGACCGCCAACAACCTGCGCCGCGACGGCACGCTCTGGCGATGGAGCACCTGGCACAGCGCCGCGCGTCACATGCTTGGCCGCGAGGGTCTGCTGCGCCGGAGTTTCCAACCCTGGCGGGCGTATTTCCGTCGCGATTTCCACCCCAGTCAACAAAGCAGCGATCTCTCGCAAAACTGGCTGCGCGACAACAGCCGCCTGTACACCCGGGTCGGCGCAGCCTGAGCGACTGGTCCCTCGGGTTTAACCCCGATACGTCAGGGTCTGTGTGCCAGCGCCAGCGCTGCGTCCACCATAATCGGAACATGTCCGAACGCGTCATTCCACTGGTCGATCACCGCATGTCCACGCTGTCTGCGGCGGTCCCGTCAAAGGCCATTCCCGCCACGGGCCTGCTCGGCGATACCCTGGGCCGGCCGCTGCGCGACCTGCGCATCAGCGTCACCGACCGCTGCAACTTCCGTTGCAGTTACTGCATGCCCAAGGAAGTCTTCGACAAGGACTACCCCTACCTGCCTCACAACGCGCTGCTGACCTTCGAGGAAATCACGCGCGTGGCGCGCCAGTTCGTGGCCCACGGCGTGCAGAAAATCCGCCTCACCGGCGGGGAGCCCCTGCTGCGCAAGAACCTCGAAATCCTCATCGCTCAGCTCGCGGCGCTGCGCACGGTCGAAGGCCGGCCGCTGGACATCACGCTAACCACCAACGGATCGCTGCTGGAGCGCAAGGCGCAGGCCCTCAAGGACGCCGGGCTGCAGCGCGTCACGGTCAGCCTCGACGGTCTGGACGACACCGTTTTCCGCGCCATGAACGACGTCGATTTCCCGGTGGCCGATGTGCTGCGTGGCATCGACGCCGCTCAGGCCGCGGGCCTGGGCCCGATCAAGGTCAACATGGTGGTCAAGCGCGGCACCAACGAACATGAGATCCTGCCCATGGCGCGCCATTTCAAAGGCACCGGCATCGTGCTGCGCTTCATCGAATTCATGGACGTCGGCGCCACCAACGGCTGGCGCATGGACGAAGTGATGCCGAGCGCCGAAGTGGTGCAGATGATCCACCGCGAGCTGCCGCTGGTGCAGCTCGACCCTTCGGCGCCGGGTGAGACCGCCGAGCGCTGGGGCTATGCCGATGCGAACGGCCAGCACGATGTGCAGGCGGGTGAAATCGGCGTGATCAGCAGCGTCACGCAGGCCTTTTGCAGCGACTGCAACCGCGCCCGGCTCTCCACCGAGGGCAAGCTCTACCTGTGCCTGTTTGCCAATCAGGGCCACGACCTCAAGCCGCTGGTGCGGGGCGGTGCGTCTGACGAGCAGCTCGCCAGCGCCATCGCTGCCATCTGGCAGGGTCGCAGCGACCGATACTCCGAACTGCGCGCCAGCCTGCCGCCCGACGAGTCGGGCAGTGGCCGGCGGGTGGAGATGAGTTACATCGGAGGCTGAGCAGGAACACCCCCCGCGCCGCTTCGCGTCACCCCCTCAAGGGGGCGGCACTGGCCGTCCGGCAAAACCGGCCCGGCGATGCCCCCGGTTGAAAACCACCTCACTCGCTGCACCTCAGAAGACCTGATCGCGTTCCGCCATGAATCCCATACAACCTGGACAAATCACCGCCCTCGTGCTCGCCGGGGGCCGCGGCTCCCGCATGGGCGGGGTGGACAAGGGTCTGCAGAACTTCAACGGCACGCCGCTGGCACTGCACACCGTGTTGCGGCTGCAGATGCAGGCCGGTGGCCTGATCGGTGACTTGATGATCAACGCCAACCGCAACCTCTCGGCCTACGAGGCTTTCGGTGCACCGGTCTGGCCCGACACGCTGTCCGACTACGCCGGGCCGCTGGCCGGTTTCATGACCGGGATGGAGCGCTGTGAAACACCCTACCTGCTGACGGCCCCCTGCGACACGCCGCTGTTCCCGCTCGACCTCGCTCAACGCCTGGCGCAGGCCTTTGAAGACGACTCGACCGAGATCGCCATGGCCGCTGCCCGCGAAGAAGACGGCCAGATCCGCACCCAACCGGTCTTCTGCCTGATGCGCGTGAACCTCCTGGAAAGCCTCGTGGCCTTCACACAGGCAGGCGGTCGCAAGATCGACCGCTGGACCGACCAGCACCGCACCGTGGTGGTGACCTTTGACCAGCCAGGCGACGATCCGCGCGCCTTCTGCAACGCCAACACGCTTGCCGAACTTCACGCGCTGGAAAACGGCTGAAACCCGACCCGAAACCCGATCGATGAAAACGATAGAACAGATCGCAGCCGAGCTGCAGGGTTACGACCCGCAGGCGCTGAGCGCCGAGCGCGTCAACCAGTTCCTGGCCCACCTGGTCGATCCCGTCACCGCCACCGAAACCGTGGGCGTGTTCGAAGCGCTAGGCCGCGTACTGGCGCAAGATGTGGTCTCGCCCATCAGCGTGCCGCCCCACGACAACTCGGCCATGGACGGTTTTGCGTTCAACGGCGCCCTCCTGCAAGCCGGCCAGGCGCTCACCTTGCAACTGGCCGAAGGCACCGCCTTCGCGGGCAAGGCCTGGTCAGGTGCGCTGGCCAGCAACCAGTGCGTGAAGATCATGACCGGCGCCATCATGCCCGCCGGTCTCGACACCGTGGTGCCGCTGGAGTTCGTGAAGGTCGAGGCCGACCAACTCACCATTCCGCCTGACGTATTGCGGCTCGGCGACAACCGCCGCTTCATGGGCGAAGACCTCATGGCCGGCCAGCCCGCGCTGCGCCAGGGCCAGACGCTGTGCCCCGCCGCGTTGGGCCTGATCGCCAGCCTGGGCCTACCGAAAGTGAACGTGTTCCGCCGGGTGAAGGTGGCTTACTTCTCCACCGGCGACGAAATCCTCAGCCTGGGCGAACCGCTGCGCGAAGGCGCGGTGTACGACAGCAACCGCTACACCGTCTTCGGCCTGCTCACGCGCATGGGCGTCGAGGTGATCGACATGGGCGTCATCAAGGACGAACCCGCCGCCCTCGAAGCCGCCTTCCGCCAGGCGGCGCTGGAGGCCGACGCCATCATCACCAGCGGCGGCGTGAGCATGGGCGAGGCCGACCACACCAAGGCCATGATGAAGCAGCTCGGCGATGTGGCGTTCTGGCGCATCGCCATGCGGCCCGGGCGGCCCATGGCCGTGGGCAGGATCACAGAAAACAGCAAGTCAGCCGTCCTCTTCGGCCTGCCCGGCAACCCGGTGGCGGTGATGGTCACCTTTCTCGCCTTCGTGCGCCCTGCCCTGCAGCGCCTGATGGGCAGCAGCGCCAGCGAGCCGGTGCTGCTCAAGGCGCACAGCGGCGAAGCCTTGCGCAAGAAACCGGGCCGCACCGAATACCAGCGCGGCATCGTCTGCCGCGCAGCGGACGGCTCGCTGCAGGTGCGCACCACCGGCAACCAGGGCTCGGGCGTGCTGCGCTCGATGGTCGAGGCCAATGGCCTCATCGTGCTGCACCACGGTCAAGGCAACGTGGCCGCGGGCGACGAGGTGGACGTGATGATGTTCGACGGCGTGATCTGAGCGCTGGATGCCACCTGCCCGGCCGCGAATGAGGTCCGGGCCACGCGACCTCTGCGCGCAGGGTGAGCGCTCCGCCTACCGGTCGATCGGCTCTCGCGCAACCGCAGCGGCCTGCTGGGCCAGAAACTCGTCGGCCCAGCGCTGGGCGCGGGGCAGGCAGCTCGCCAGCGAGGCCTGCAGTTCGGGCACCTGAAAGTACGCCGGTTCGTGCAGATAAGGGTGGCGCATGCAGGCGACGTCCCGGGCTTCATGACTGAGATCCACCCGTTGCCCGTCGATGAAGTTGTACTGGTGCTCATAGTGCCCCCGGATGGCACCGCCAAAAACGCGCTGCATGAAGAGGGACCCGTATTTGCACGCGCCCGAGAGGTCCAGCGGGACCTTGTCCGGCTGGCCGACGGCTTCTTCACACCACTTCCCGAACACGAAGACTTTGGCTACCCGGAAGTTCTCGTCGGTGTAGGGCAGGCGCCCGGCCTGCGGCAAGGTGCAGTCCAGGCCCATCGGTGGCTCCGGATCGGCCATCACTTCGCCACCAGGATGTCTTCGGACCCGGGTTCTCCGTGGCCCGGCACATCCTTCGGCAGCACCCGGGAACCATGCCGGGTACGCGCCAGCAAGGTGTACATGGTGGGCACCACAAACAGCGTGAGCAGCGTACCCAGGCTCATGCCGCCGACGATCACCCAGCCGATCTGCTGACGGCTCTCGGCACCGGCTCCGGTGGCCAGCGCCAGTGGCATGGCGCCGAGCACCATGGCACCGGTGGTCATCATGATCGGGCGCAGGCGCAATGCGGCGGACTCCTTGACCGCTTCGAGCTTGTCTTTGCCCTTCTCGCGCAACTGGTTGGCGAACTCCACGATCAGGATGCCGTGTTTGGTGATCAGACCCACCAGCGTGATGAGCCCGATCTGACTGAACACGTTGAGTGTGCCTCCACTGAGCTTGAGCGCCAGCAGCGCGCCCAGCATGGAGAGCGGCACGCTGAGCATGATGATGAGTGGGTCGACAAAGCTCTCGAACTGCGCCGCCAGCACGAGGTAGATGAACAGCAGCGAGAGCGCGAACACGATGGCCAGCGAACCCGATGAGCTGCGGAACTCGCGGCTCTGGCCGTTGAGGTCGGTGGTGTAGCCGGGCGGCAGCACCTCGGCCGCGATCCCGTTCATGATCTGGAGCGCCTCGCCCAGCGCCAGCTCGGGCGCGAGGTTGGCCGTGATGGCCGCGCTGCGGCGCTGGCCAAAGTGGTTGAGTTCGCGCGGCACCACGACCTCGCGCAACCGCACCAGCGAAGCCAGCGGGATCATGGCGTCGCCGCGACCGCGCACGAAGAGTTTGTCGATGTCATCGGGTGCGCTGCGCTGGGCGCTGTCGGTCTGCACCACCACGTCATACTGCTCGCCGCCCTGCTTGTAGCGTGTCACCACGCGCCCGCCCAGCAAGGTTTCCACGGTGCGCGCGATGACGTCGACGTTCACGCCCATGTCCGCGGCGCGCTCGCGGTCCACGTCCATGCGGATCTCGGGCTTGTTCAGGCGCAGATCGGTGTCCACCTGAACGAAGCCTGGGTGTTTGGCCATTTCGTCCTGGAAGCGGCGCACGGTTTGTGAAAGGTTCTGGTAGCTGTCGCTGGTGACGATGACGTAATTGATCGGCCGCTCGCGAAAGCCCTGGCCCAATGAGGGCGGCGTGATGGGGAAGCCACTGATGCCGGGCAGCGCGCCGATGCGCGGCGCGATTTCGCGCGCGATCTGCTGCGTGCTGCGTTCGCGCTCTTCCCAAGGTTTGGCGCGCAGGAACACCGAGCCCTGCGCCACGGTCGGGTTGCCGATGTTGCTGAAAATGCGGTCGAACTCGGGGTAGTCCGCGCCGATGCGTTCCACCGCCTCGGCGTAACGCCGGGTATAGGCCAGCGTGGCACCGTCGGGGCCGTTGACGTTGACAAGGATCACACCGCGGTCTTCCAGCGGCGCGAGTTCCTGCTTGGTGGTCTGCAGCAGCCACCAGCTGCCCGCAGCGCTCGCCAGCATCACGCCCACCACCAACCAGCGCACATGCAGCGCGCCCGCCAGCAGGCGGCTGTAGCCCCGGGTGATGGCGACGAGCACGCGCTCCATGCCACGATCGAACCAGCCCGGGTTGGGGTTGTGGCGCAGCAGCTTGCTGCTCATCATGGGCGAGAGCGTGAGCGCCACGAAGCCCGACACCACCACCGCACCCGCCAGCGCCAGCGCAAACTCGGCGAACAGACGGCCGGTGCGCCCGGGCGTGAAGGCCAGCGGCGCGTACACGGCGGCAAGCGTGAGCGTCATGGCCACCACCGCAAAGCCGATCTCGCGCGCGCCTGCGATGGCCGCCTCGAACGGTTTCATGCCTTCTTCGATGTGCCGGTAGATGTTCTCCAGCACCACGATGGAATCGTCCACCACCAGGCCGATGGCCAGCACCAGCGCCAGCAGCGTGAGCGTGTTGATGGAAAAGCCGAACAGGCCCATGAGGGCAAACGAGCCGATGAGGCTGACCGGAATCGTCACCAGCGGGATGATGGACGCGCGGATGGTGCGCAGGAAGACGAAGATCACCAGCGCGACCAGCACCACGGCCTCGGCGATGGTGGTGTAGACGGCCTTGATCGAGCGGTCGATGAAGACTGAGTTGTCGTTGGCGATCTCGACGTTGATGCCGGGTGGCAGATCGGTCTTGACCTTCTCCAGCAACTGGCGCACACCGGCCGCGAGTTCCAGCGGGTTGGCCGTGGCCTGGCGGATCACGCCCAGCGACACCGTGTCGCGTCCGTTCAGCCGCACCGAACTGCGTTCGTCCTGCGGGCCCTGCACCACGCGCGCCACATCGCCCAAGCGGATCGACTGGCCGTTGACCGTGCGCAGCGTCACCGCGCGGAACTGCTGTGGTGTCTGCAGGTCGGTGGCGGCCGTGACGTTGAACTCGCGCTGGATGCTCTCGATGCGGCCAGCGGGTACTTCGAGGTTGGAGCGGCGCAGCGCGTCTTCCACGTCCTGCACCGTCAGGTTGTACGCGGCCAGGCGGTCGGGGTCGATCCAGACGCGCATGGAATAACGGCGCTCGCCGTAGATGCGCACCTCGGCCGCGCCGGTGGCCGTCTGCAGCACCGGTTTGGCAATGCGGTTGGCCAGGTCGGAAAGCTGCAGCGCGTTGTGGGTATCGGAACTGAGCGCGATCCACATCACCGGGAACGCATCGGCCTCGACCTTGGCGATCACCGGCTCGTCAATGCCCTGCGGCAGTCGCTGGCGCACGCGGCTGACCTTGTCGCGCACATCGGCGGCGGCCGAGTCGGGATCGCGTTCGAGTTTGAAGCGCACCGTGATCTGGCTGCGCTCCTGCCGGCTGATGGAGGTGATCACGTCCACGCCTTCGATGCCGGCGATGGAGTCTTCCAGCGGTTTGCTGACCTGCGATTCCACCACCTCGCTGGAAGCGCCGGTGAAGGTGGTGCTGACGGTGACGGTGGGTTCGTCGATCTTGGGGTACTCGCGCACCGTGAGCCCGCTGAAGGCCACCAGCCCGATCAGCAGAATCAACATCGACAGCACGCTGGCAAAAACGGGCCGGCGGATCGCGACTTCAGGCAGTTGCATGGTGCACCTCCTGCGGGATCAACCGCCACTCGCCGGCGGGGTGCCAGCGGGTGCGCCCCGGGGTCCGGGGACCGGACCACCTGGGGAACGGCTCATCTCCACCACGCGCACGGCCGTGCCGTCTTGCTGCAGGCGCTGCTGGCCCGCCACCACCACCGTGTCACCTTCGGCCAAGCCCTGCGTGATCTGCACCTGGGCGCCCCGGCGCACGCCGAGCTGCACCTCGGTGCGGCGCGACACCAGCTTGGCGCCGTCGCCCTCGCCCTCCTTCAGCAACTGGAAAACAAACTGTTTGCCCGCCTGCGGCACGATGGCTTCTTCGGGCACCACCAGCGCAGCGGCGTTGGTGGAGAACACGGTGGTCACGCGCGCGAACATGCCGGGGCGCAACTCGCCGCCGGGCGCGGGTGGCAGCACGGCGCGCACCGCGATCGAGCGGCCGTTGGCGTCCAGCAAGGGGTCCACCGCCTGCACCTTCGCGCTGAAGCGCTTGCCGGGCAGCGCGTCCAGCTCGACTTCGACCGGCTGACCGGCGGCGATGCGGGTCTGGAAGCGCTCGGGCAGACGGAAGTCCACCGTGAGCTGCGAGGTGTCTTCCAGGTTCACGAGGTCCGCACCGTCCTTGACGTAGTCGCCCAGGTGGACCACGCGCAGCCCCACGGTGCCATCAAACGGCGCGGTGAGGCGCATGCGCGAGAGGCGTGCCTGCGCCAGCGCCACCTGCGCTTCGGCCACCTGCAGCGCCGCGCGGCTTTCGTCCAGCACGCGCTGGGCCACAAAGGCCTGCGCCACCAGTTCCTCGTTGCGCTTGAGGTTAGCGCGCGCGATGGAGAGCTGGGCCTGCGCCTGGCTGAGTTCGGCCTTCTGCAACACGTCGTCCAGTTGCACCAGCAACTGGCCACGCCTGACCCGGGCGCCGTCGGCAAAAGCGATTTGAGAGATGCGGCCGCTGACCTCGGGCCGCAGCGTGACGCTCTGGCGCGAGCGCAGGGTGCCCACCGCCTGAGCGTCGTCCCGCAAGGAGAGGGACTTGACCTGAGCCACCTCGACACCGGGCGTGCCGGCGGCCGGTCGTCCCGCGGAAGCAGCGGCGCTGCCCCCCGGGCCGCCACCCGCAGCCACCGCCGGGTTGGGCGTACGGTTCTGGAGCCACCAGGCACCCGCCGAGGCCAGCCCGAGGCCGGTCGCAGCGATCACCACATAAAGGGTCTTTTTTGTCATGTTTCGATCAGGTGCAGGGGGGCGCCAAGTGTCACAACATTTTGCAATGTATCAGTGCATAGACACCCACGAGCGCATAAGTTCAATCGCCCGGCCAGCCGGCGACGCGCCATATCCATCCCTCAACCCGGCACACCCCGGTTGGCCAGTGCATCGGCCTTTTCGTTGCCCGGGTCGCCCGCATGGCCTTTGACCCAGTGCCACTCGATCTGGTGCACCCCGCCGTGCACGAGGGCATCAAGCTTCTGCCAGAGGTCGGCATTCTTGACCGGCTGTTTGGCCGCCGTCTTCCAGCCCTTGGTCTTCCAGCCATGGATCCACTCGGTGATGCCTTTGCGGACGTATTCGCTGTCCAGGTAGAGCGACACCTTGCAGGGTCGCTTGAGCGCACCGAGTGCTTCGATCACGGCCGTGAGTTCCATCCGGTTGTTGGTGGTCTCGCGCTCACCACCCCAGAGCTCTTTTTCGTGGCCGCCGGCCTTGAGGTAAACGCCCCAGCCTCCCGGGCCCGGGTTGCCTTTGCAGGCGCCATCGGTGTAGATCACCACGTGATTCAAATCTGTGTCTCCAGAAAAACAAAAAACAGCGCCACCCCAGGGGCACCGCCGGGCTGGCTTTGCCAGGCGGCCAGTGCCGCCACCACTGGTGGGGGTTGACGCGAAGCGGCGCGGAGGGGTGTTTCACATCAATGCCGGTTGGCCACCGACACGGGCGCCGCGGCCACAGCCCGCCGCGGCTTCCACGCCGGGCCGAGCAGGCGCACACCCTGCACGCGCTTGACCGCCACCTGAAAATAGACCGCGCCGAAGATCGGCCACCAGCGTGGGCCGGCCCGGTCCATCCAGGCGCTGTGGTTGAGCCACTTTTCGGTCCTCACCGCCGGCCGGTAGCAGCCAAAGCGCTCCGACTCTACTTCAAAACTCAGCAACCGCAGCCAGTCGCGCAACCGGCGCGGGCCGATGAATTCACCGGCCTCGGGCAGGTACAGGCTCGACAAACCCAGTCCATGCAAACCCAGCCGCCCTGCCAGGCGGGCGCGCCCCTGGCGCAGGCCCCAGAGACTGGTCGGATTGAAGCCCGAAATCACCACCCGGCCCTCGGGCACGAGCACCCGCTCCACCTCGCGCAACACGTGGTGGGGATCGGCGCTGAGCTCCAGCGTGTGCGGCAGCACCACGAGGTCCAGACTCGCCGGTGGAAACGGCAGAGCGGCCGCGTTGGTCACCAGCGCCACCCGCGGCGACTCGCCCGGGGCCGGCCAGGTCGAGACCCGGTCGCCACTTTCGACGGATGGGGACTGCGGAGCATCCAGGTCCACCGTGCGACCGCCCTCCCCGGTGAACAGCCGCTCATCCAGCGGCGCAACGAGCATCTCTTCGGGCAAGGCCAGCCAGCGGTGCGGCATGCGGTTCGCCTCGAGGGTACGCAGCTCGGGCAGTCCCAGCTGCAGCGCGTTGTAACCAAACAGATCGCTCACGGCGAGGTCAAATTGCCGCTGCTCCCAGTCCAGCAAGTAACGCCCGGGAGCGGTCTGAAACCAGTCGGTCAAACTTATAATGGGTGGATACATGGTGTGAGATGAAAAGACGGAGCTGGCGCAAGTCCGGCACCCCCAACCCGGCTTTTCCGCGTACTCTACACGCCAACCCCGCATTCACATCGGGCTCCGCGCATGACACTTTTTCCCCTACCCGCGTTCAGCGACAACTACATCTGGGTGTTGCACGACGGGCAGCGGGCGCTGGTCGTGGATCCGGGCGAATCCGATGGGGTGCTGGCCTGGCTGGCCGACCAACGGATCGACCTCGACACCATCCTGATCACCCACCACCACGCCGACCACACCGGTGGCGTGGCGGCCTTGCGCCGGGCCACCGGCGCGCGCGTCATCGGCCCGGCGGACGAACCCATGCCCGAGCCCCTGCTGCGCGTGGGTGAGGCCGATACCGTGAGTGCGCTGGGTCTGGACTGGCGGGTGATCCGGGTGCCGGGCCACACGGCCGGCCACATCGCCTACTTCTGCCCCGACGTGGACGGCCGGCCCCTGGTCTTTTGCGGCGACACCCTGTTCTCGGCGGGCTGCGGCCGGCTGTTTGAGGGCACGCCGGCGCAGATGCTGGACTCGCTCACCCGCCTGGCCCAGCTGCCCGACACCACCCGGGTCTGCTGCACCCACGAATACACGCTCTCCAACCTGCGTTTTGCGCTGGCGGTCGAGCCCGGCAATGCCGAACTGACGCAGCACGCCGCACATTGCGCGCAGCTGCGCGCCGGGAACCTTCCCACGCTGCCCAGCTCCATCTGGCTGGAAAAGCAGATCAACCCCTTCCTGCGCACCCATGTGTCCGCGGTGGCCCTTGCGGCCGGTGCCCAAGAACCCGGCGCAGGATCCGATGCCGTGAGCGTGCTGGCCACCCTCAGGGAATGGAAAAACAACTTCAAATGACCCTCGCCTCCACTCTGACCGCTTTCCATCCGCCACCTGATCACTCCCGCAACCACCCTCCAGGGACACCGTCAAGCGGTCGTCTGGCCGGACTGGTCTGGACCCTGGGCCTGACCTTGCTGATCGCCGGTTGTGCCGGTACGCCGGCGCCGCGCCAGACCACCCAGGCAGGGGATGGGTCAACAGTGCCCAGCGGGAGTCCTCAGCCGGCCACCGCGTCCCCCAACTACACCCACCCACCGCTGAGCGCCATCGTCTCCGCACAGGCCAGTGCGCCTCCGGTCGTGACGCTGGCTGCTCCGGAAGACATCTGGGACCGCATCCGGCGCGGCTTTGCCATGGCGGACCTGCAGAACGATCTGGTCCGGGACCGCGAGCAGTGGTACATCAGCCGCCCCGACTACATGCAGCGCATGACCGAGCGGTCGAATCGTTACCTGTTCCACATCGTCGAAGAGGTCGAGCGCCGCAACCTGCCCATGGAGCTGGCCCTGCTGCCCTTCATCGAGAGCGCGTTCAACCCGCAGGCGGTGTCCAGCGCGCGCGCGGCCGGCATGTGGCAGTTCATGCCCGCCACCGGCCAGTCGTTCGACCTGAGGCAGAACGCGTTCCGCGATGACCGCCGCGACGTGCTGGCGTCCACCCGCGCCGCACTCGATTATCTGGAGCAACTGCACGGCCGCTTTGGCGACTGGCACCTCGCCCTCGCGGCCTACAACTGGGGTCAGGGCAACGTCAACCGCGCCATCACACGCAACCAGCGTGCCGGTCTGCCCACGGGTTACACCGACATCGACATGCCGCTGGAGACGCGCATGTACGTGCCCAAGCTGCAGGCGGTGAAAAACATCCTGGCCCGGCCCGAGTCGTTCAATGCCCAGTTGCCACCGATCGGCAACCACCCTTTCTTTGACACCCTGACGCTGGAGCGTGACATCGATGTGGCGCTCATCGCCACGCTGGCGGAGGTGAGCGAGAAGGACTTCCGGGCACTGAACCCTTCGATCAAGCAGCCCATCGTGATGGCGGCCGGCACGCCCTACATCCTGCTGCCCTGGGACAACGCCAACATCTTCGAGCGCCGGCTGGCCGACTACAAAGGCCCGCTCGCCAGCTGGACAGCCTGGGTCGTGCCCAGCACCATGACCGCCGCCGAGGTCGCTCGGCGCGTGGGCATGAGCGAGTCCGAACTGCGCGCCGTCAACAACATCCCGCCCCGCATGCGGGTGCGCGCCGGTTCAAGTTTGCTGGTGGCGCGCAGCGACCAGCACAACCGCGACGTGAGCGAATTCGTCGCCGACAACGCCAGCCTCAGCCTGCAACCAGAAGCCATCGTGCGGCGCGGCTCCGTGATCGTCCGCTCAGGCGACACCCTAAGCCGGCTGGCCGCGCGCCACGGCGTCAGTGCCGCGAATCTGGCGCGCTGGAACAACCTGCGGGTCAGCTCTAAACTCAAGGCCGGTCAGCGCCTCTCGCTGGTCAAGACCCAGCGGTCCAGCGTGGTTGCTGCGAAGAGCGGCAAGAAGATGACCCAGAAGAGCACGCAGGCCAAAGGCAAGAGCGTCAAACGCAGCACCAAAAAAGCCACGATCAAACCCACGCGCACGGCGAGCAAAAAGAAAGCGCGCAAGAACTGAGAAGGTCGTCCGCCTTGCCGCGGATTCAGGCGCGGAAACGGGCCTTCGATTTCTGTGCAAACTCGTTGGTGAACGTGCGGTCCAGGTTCACGCGCTGCAGCATCTGCGCATCGTCAAAATGCGCCAGCATGCGCACCGTGGTCTGAGGGCCGGCCTCGGGCATCAGACCATCGGGCGTCCACGACTCACGGGCCCGACTGAACGCTGCAAGGTACAGCGCCCGGTCCCCGAGAAAATAGGCTTCGGGCACGATCCTGATCAGGTCGGAGGGCCCGGCGGTCTGCAGCCATTTCAGGGCATGCACCATCGCGTCGGTGATGGCCTGGCAGTGCTTCGGGTTGTTCTCCACGAAACCGGCCATGGCGCTCAGGCAACCCGCGGGCAGCGGTCCGCCAAACACATCGGCATTGCCCCGCGTGGTGCGCGTGTCGGCCACCACCCGGAGTTCCCCCGCCTGCTCCAGCTGGGTGATCAACGGGTCGGTGTAGCAGATGGCATCCACCTGTCCCGAACGAAAAGCCGCGACCGCGGCCGAAGCACTCGGAAAGGCCTGGTAGGCCACGTCCTGCGGACCCAGCCCTGCCCTGGTCAGCAGCAGGCGCGCAATGCGGTGACTGGCCGAACCCAACGCCGTGACCGCGATACGTCGACCACGCAGGTCGCGCAGCTGGCGGTAGTGCTCCATGGTCTGCAGCGATACGCCGAGCACGATTTGTGGCGTGCGCCCCTGCAACACGATGGAGCGTATCGACTGCCCCCGCATCTGCAGGCTGATGGTGTGGCTGTAGGGTCCCGACACCAGGTGGGTGGCGCCGCTGAGCATGGCCTGCAGGGCTTGCCCCGGCTCCGTGAAATCGCGCAGCTGGACGTCCAGCCCCTCAGCGGCAAAATAGCCCAGACGATCCGCGATCGTGAGCGGCAGGTAACAGAACGACGAGCGGTTCTCCACCGCCATCACCACGCGGCCCAGCGTGTTGCGGGTGACGGGTGCCGCGGCGCTGGTGGCTGGCCGCGACTGCGCAAACACCGCAGGCAGGCCTGCCGTCAGCATCGCCGACGCGCACACACGACCCCACCCACGGCGACTCCACATGACACATCCTCTCTGGTACCTGTCTTCAAGGTGCCAGCGTATGCGCCATTGCAAAAACCCGCATCGGGACGAATCCCGAGCGGGTTTCCACCAAGCTTAAAAGCAATTAAAAGTAACCGCCTCGCAACCGGCGTCAGACAAACAGGATCGCGATGTTGACCAGCAGCGCCAGGGTCCATGCAATGCTGCGCGCCGTGGCCAGATCGGCCACATACAACATGATGTAGACCAGTCGCAAAACGATGTAGAAGAAGGCCAGCAGATCCAGCCGGGTCTGGTAGGTGCCGAGCTGGTGGGCAATGATCACCGCACCCATGAAAAACGGCAGCGCCTCGAAGCTGTTGGCCTGCGCCGCATTGGCGCGTGCTCGCCAGTCGTTTTGCTTCGCCAGCCAGGCGCGCGGGTTGTGGTTGTCGTAGCCGCCCTCGCGCCTTGGCTTGGCGAACGTGCCCCACTTGGCCAGCCCCGCGCAAACAATCGGCAGCAGCGCCGCCACGATCACGGCCCAGTAGGCCACGGTGAGTCCCGCGATTTTCATGAAGCGTTTTCTTTTGGATGCTAGTGGTCAGCGCCGGTCCACCAGAGCGTGGGCGATCGTGCCGAGATCCACGTACTCGAGCTCGCTGCCCACCGGCACGCCCCGCGCGAGCCGCGTGACATTCACGCCGCGCGCCTTCAGCGCCTGCGCGATCACATGCGCCGTGGTTTCGCCCTCGGCCGTGAAGTTGGTCGCGAGGATCACTTCTCGCACTTCGCGCACGCCGTCCACCAGGGTGTCAATGCGGTCAAAGAGTTTTTGCAGACCAATGTCGCGCGGACCCACGCCGTCCAGCGGGCTGAGCTTGCCCATGAGCACGAAGTACAGGCCCTTGTAGGCCCCGGTGCGCTCCAGCGCCGACTGGTCGGCCGGGTTCTCCACCACACACAACTGGCTGCGGTCACGCCGCACATCGCGACACGTGGGGCAGATCTGATCTTCTGTGAAGGTGTGGCACAGCGCGCAGTGCCTGACCTCGGCGCAGGCGTGCTGCAGTGCCTGCGCCAGATGCAGCGCGCCCTCGCGGTCGTGCTGCAGCAGGTGAAACGCCATGCGCTGGGCCGATTTCACCCCCACGCCCGGCAGGCGCCGCAGCGCCTGCACCAGCAGTTCAAGAGAGTGGTTTTCGGCCAAGTGGGCGGTCGTCAGAAGGGGAACTTCATCCCGCCGGGAAGGCCTGGCATTCCTGCCGTGAGCTTGCCCAGTTTCTCGTTCGAAGTTTCTTCAGCCTTGCGCACCGCGGCGTTGAACGCTGCGGCCACCAGGTCTTCCAGCATGTCCTTGTCGTCGGCCAGCAGGCTGGGGTCGATGGTGACGCGCTTCACATCGTGTTTGCAGGTCATGAGCACCTTCACCAGGCCGGCACCGGACTCACCGGTGACCTCGATGAAGGCGAGTTCGTCCTGCGCCTTCTTGAGGTTGTCCTGCATGGCCTGGGCCTGCTTCATGAGGCCGGCGAGTTGTCCTTTGTTGAACATGGTTTTCCTTGTATGTCCTGAATGAAATGAATCGGCGTAACCGAGAAGCTCAGGCGCCTGTGGCCTTGAGCGTGCCGGGTACGATTTTGCCGCCAAAGTCGCGCATCATCGTTTGCACGAAGGGGTCGTCGCGGATGATCTGTTCGGCTTCGCGCTGCCGGCGGGCGGCCTCGGCCGCCAACCGCAGCGCGGCAGAGTCCTCGACCGGGCCGATCTCCACCACCAGGCGGATCTCGTGACCCAACGTCTTCAAGGCCGCGCTCAGACGTTCCCGGGTGTTGCCCTGGTTGAGCGACTCGCGCTCCACCCGCAACAGCCATTGGTCCGCGTCGCGCGCCACCAACTGGGACTGCAGCCCCAGCTCGCGCACCAGCGCCGTGATGGTTTCGGCCTTGGCCAGTTGCTGGATCGCATCGAACCAGAAATCGCCCTCGGCGCTGAGCACCGGCTCGCGCATCGGCACGGCTTCGCCCGGATCGCGCAGGCGGTCCAGCCGCGGCGAGGGTCCGGGATCGCGCACAGGCACCTCGACCACACGGCGCGAGGTCTGCACACCCTCGTCCAAAGGCGCATCGTCTGGCTCCTCCACCCAGGGTGGGCCATCGTCTTCAAAGTGCGCAGGTTCAGCCGCGGGCAATGTCTTGGTTGCCGGCGCCGCAGGCACGGGGCGCGCGGCAGGCGGAGCCTGCACGGTCGCTGCGGCCAAAGGAGCTACCGGAGCCGGTGCCACAGGTGCAGCCGCCACGGCAACGGGCCGGACCACAGGTGCCACAGGCCGGGGTGTCGGCGCCGCAACGGGCTGAGGCACCGCGACCGGGGCCTCAGCCCCGGATTTCAGTGTTTTTTTTTCCGCCGCGGCGCCGGTCGCCGTCTGCGAAGGCTTGAACGCGAGCAGCCGCAGCAGCACCATGGTGAGAGCGGCGTATTCGTCCGGCGCCAGGCCCAGCTCGGCGCGGCCGTGCAGACACAGGCTGTAGAGCAGTTGGGTTTCGTCGGCGGGCAGCGCGTGCGCCAGGCGCACGATCTCCGGCGTGTCGGGGTCGTCCGACTCCTGCAGGGCCAGCCGTTCGGGCACCGCCTGCAGCACCGCCATGCGCTGCAGCAGGCCGGTCATTTCTTCGAGCGTCGAGGCGGCGTTCAGGCCGTTCAGGCGCAGGCTGTCGATGGTGTCGACCACCGCAGCGCCATCACCGCGCGCCAGCCCGTCGATCAGGCGCAGCACATACGAACGGTCCACCGCGCCCAGCATCTGGCGCACCGTGGCTTCCTGCAGCTGCCCGCCACCGAAGGCAATGGCCTGGTCGGTCAGCGAGAGCGCGTCGCGCATCGAGCCGCGCGCAGCGCGCGAGATCAGACGCAGCGCCAGCGTCTCGGCCGGCACGCTTTCGGCCTGCAGCACCTGCGCCAGGTGCTGCAGCACAGTCTCGGGCGCCATCGGCCGCAGGTTGAACTGCAGGCAGCGCGAAAGCACCGTGACCGGCACCTTCTGCGGGTCGGTCGTGGCCAGCACGAACTTCAGGTATTCGGGCGGTTCTTCCAGCGTCTTGAGCATCGCGTTGAACGCGTGCCCGGTGAGCATGTGCACCTCGTCGATCATGAAGACCTTGAAGCGCCCCTGCACCGGCTTGTAGACCGCCTGCTCCAGCAGCGCCTGGACCTCGTCCACGCCGCGGTTCGAGGCCGCGTCCAGCTCGGTGTAATCGACGAACCGGCCGGCGTCGATGTCGGTGCAGGCCTGGCACACGCCGCAAGGCTCGGCGGTGATGCCGCCCTGCCCATCGGCCCCCAGACAGTTGAGCGACTTGGCCAGGATGCGCGAGACCGTGGTCTTGCCCACGCCGCGCGTGCCGGTGAACAGGTAGGCGTGGTGCAGCCGCTGCGTGGTCAGCGCGTTGGACAGCGCCTGAACCACGTGCTCCTGCCCCACCATTTCGGTGAAATTGCGCGGGCGGTACTTGCGGGCCAGAACGACATAGGACATGGCAGGGATTCTAAGCGGCGCCCCTGGTCGGCAAAGGGTGGCCGTCATCGCCTACAATCGATCCCGACGGGCCTTCCCGCATGGTGAAGCGGCCAACCGGGTCAGGTGGGGAACCAAGCAGCCCTAACTGTGTAGCCAGTGCCGGGGTCAAGGCTCGTCACCTTATTCAGCGCCAAACAGGCGCCGCAGCGAGCCAGCTGAAGCACCACCGCCGTGCCGCTGGGGCCACGGAGCGGGTGCCCTCAAGGCCTGGGCACCGGCGGGTCCTCCAGCCCGCGCGTCCATTCCCGCCAGATCGCCACCAGCAGCGCCATCAGCACTGGGCCAACGAACAGGCCCACCAGCCCCATCGTTTTGACACCACCGACCAGCCCGAAAAACGTGGGCAGGAACGGCAACTTGACCGGCCCGCCCACCAGCCGCGGGCGCAGCGTCTTGTCGACGATGAAGAGTTCGACCGAGCCCCAGGCAAACAGCAACAGGCCGGCCGTCGCATGGCCGGAGCCCACCAGATAGAGCGACACCAGCGTGAACGACAGCGGAGCGCCGCCCGGAACCATGGCCATGAAGCCGGTGATCACGCCCAGCAACACCGGCGAAGGCACGCCGGCGATCCAGTAGGCCACGCCCAGCACCACGCCCTCGCCGATGGCGATCAGTCCCATGCCGGTGACGGTGGCGCTCACCGTGGCCGGCACCACCCGAGAGAAACGCTGCCAGCGCTCGGGCAGCAGGTGCTCGCCCACCCGGTCCACCTGGCCCGCGATGCGCACGCCATCCTTGTAGACAAAAAACAGCGTGATCAGCATGAACAGCACCAGCAGGAACAGCCCGAACAAATTGCCTGCGGCCGCCAGAACCGTGCGCGAAATGTTGCCAACGTGCTGACCAGAAAGCATCTGGATCCACGTACCCAGCGCGTGCGGCTGGCCCAGGTGTTCGCGCCACAGTTCGGCCAGCGGCGCGCCCACGAGAGGCAGCGCCTCGATCCACGCGGGCACTGTGGCGCCATGGCGGTTGGCCTCGATCGCCCAGTGCACGAATTCGCTGGCTTCGCGGATGGCGTAGTGCAGCGCCACCGACAGCGGTACCACGAGCACCACCAGCACCACCAGAATTGCCAGACTGGCCGCCAGCGTGGTGTTGCCGCTGCAGCGACCCACCAGGCGGCGGTACAGCGGCCAGGTGGCGAAACCGATGATCAGCGCGGCCAGCGCCGGGACCAGAAAACCGTGAAAAAAATAGACACCAGCGGCGAGGATCAGCAGCAACAGACCGCGGGTGATGAGGGGAGCACGCAAGACAGGGGGCATCGTTTCATTCTGACATGGGGTGCAGCACGCGCCGGGCCCAGGCGGGCAAGGTCTCAGCCTGCCAGATCACCGCGCCGCCACGCAAGCGCGCCACCAGCCGAGGCACCTGGATCACCTGCTCCGGAGGCAGCGAGGTGTCGTACAGCAGGGCCAGATCGGCCCGCCGCACCGCCACGCTGAGGTGGCGCACGGTGCGCGGGTAGCGCGCGAGCACGCGTTCGGGTGGCACCGGGTGGCCACCCTCCTCCACGCGCTGGCTCACGCGGCCGAGCAACTGCTGCGGGTCGTCCACGCACACCACCAGCAGCACCACGGCAAACCCCACACGCTGGGCGGCGCTCATGAGATCAAGCTTGGAGGTGTGGGAAAACACGGTCTCGCTGGCGAAGGACTTGCCTTCGGCCAGACACTGCGCCCGCCGAGCGTCGGCCCAGTGGCGCGCCTGGCGCGAGCGCTCAACGGGGTCACTCACCTGCTGCAGGTGAGCCGCTTCGTGCAGGTCGGCGTTGACGAATTCGGCTTCTGCGGGGATCAGGCCCTGAGCCACCGCGCTGCGGTACAGCGTGGACTTGCCCGCGCCATTGGGGCCGGCCAGCAGGTAAAAAACCGCGGCAGTCAATGCGGCCTGTCGCTTCAGGCGGCGCGGCGCGCTGGTGCCACCTTCTGGCGGTTGGACAACACCGTGTCGCGCACCGCCTGGGCCAGGCGGCCACTCGATTCAGCAACCAGAAAACGGGTCTCGATGGCGTCCAGCGATTCATCGGTGGTGCCCGCGGCGCCAGCGCGGTGCCGGGCGTCGTACAGCGCAATCGCCTCGCGAGCTTCCTGCACCGTGAGGCCGGTTTCGTCGGCAATGCGCCCCAAGGTTGCCCAGTATTCGATCTGGCCAGCCACCGAGCGGCGCTGCGGCTGGGCCGCCTCCCGGGCCTGTTGCACCAGGGCGGCGGGCAGTTTCACGGACGAAAACGGGCTGACGGCGTTGGACATGGCGAACTCCTGTTTGGCGCATTTTGCGCCAAATTGAACCCTGCGGCAATCCTCGATGATCCCCGACGCCATCACCTGGTTCAGCGCATCGCAGGCGCCACAAAACAAAAGGCCGCATCAGCGGCCTTTTGCTTGTGCCGTCAGGCCTGAAAACGCTCGGCCTATTCGCCACCAAACAGGCGTGCGAAGAAACCGCGCTTCTTCTTCAGGTGCAGTTCACGGATCAGTTCTTCCTTGATCTGCGCTTTCATGTCGGCATCGCCGTGGCTGACGTTTTTCAGATAGACCTTCACCGAGTCGGCGTAGCTCTTGTCGTCGTTGCGGATGTGGTTGAACAACCAGCGCGAGAGCATGGCGTGCAACTCGGACGCCACGTCTTCGCCGGCCTCAAAGCGCATGCGGTACTCGCCAACCTTGCGCGTGAACAGCTCGTGCACCTTCTTGTGGGGGCCGGAGAACATGTAGCCCGCGTCGGCCATCAGGGATTCTTCAAACGCGAAATGCGAGAGCGTGTAGTCCACCATCTCGTCGATCACGGCACCCACGGCCTCACGGTCGTGGTGGTCACGGGCGTCGTACAGCTGGTTGATGTATTCGACGATGCGTTTGTGTTGCCCGTCGATTTCGCGGATGCCTGTTTCCAGGTCGGGGGTCCAGTTCAGGTGTGCCATGGGCCAATTTCTCACATGCGGGGAACAGGGATTACCCTGTGAATGAAACAAATTGTGAACCCGATGCCGCCGACGTGGTGCGGCATTTGCAGGTTTCATGACATATCTCAAGCGCACCGAGATCGCATACCCCGCAGGAACACGGCAACGTGCCATTGCAACAACGCCACGCCGCCTCCCACCGCTGCCAGGGCTTTACAGCGCCCAGCCGCCGGTCCACCCCGAACAAAAACCGGTGGACTCACCCCCAATTGGCATCGGGTGACCTGGCGTGCATCCGGAGCCTGGCTCCGGTTGAGCAGGCGCAGGCCTCAGAACGCATCCATCTTGAGCTTCTGATGCGCCACCACCCGCTTCCAGCCTTCAACGTCGTTCTGCAGAAACTGCGCCAGTTGCGCGGGGGTTCCGGTGGCAGGCTCCAGCGCGTCTTTTCCCAGGCGCTCCTTCACATCCGCCATTTCAACCACCCCGGCCAGCGCTGCGTTGAGTTGCTGCACCACCGCCTCGGGCGTGCCTTTGGGTGCCACCAGCGCAAAGTAGTTCAGCACGTTGAAATCGGCCATGCCGGCCTCCTGCATGCCCGGCACCTGAGGCAGCGCGGGACTGCGTTCGGGGCTGGTGACGGCCAGTGCCTTGAGGCGCCCGTCACGGATGTAGGGGGCCAGCGCGGGGATGGTGCCGGTGAGCAGTTGCACCTGGCCCGCGAGCGTGTCCAGCGTAGCCGGTGCGATGCCGCGGTAGGGGATGTGGGTGATGAAGGTGCCGGTGCGCGCCTTGAGCGATTCCAGCACCAGGTGGTTGATGCCGCCCACGCCGGCCGAGCCGTAGTTGAGCCGCCCCGGCTGGCTGCGCGCGAGGGCCACGAGTTCGGGCAGGGTGTTGGCGGGCAAGTCCTTGTTGGCCGCCCAGACCAGCGGCCCGTGCGCGATCATGCCGACCGGGGTGAAGCTGGCGATCGGGTCGTAGCCGGCTGTGGGCAATGCGGCAGGCACGGTGGTGAAGGGTGCGGCCGCGAGCAGCAGGGTGTGACCGTCGGGTGCGGCCCTGGCCACCTCTTGCGCACCCAGCGCACCCGAGGCACCTGTCCGGTTGTCCACGACCACGCTGACCTTGAGCAGCTCGGCCAGCTTGCCCGCCACCAGACGACCCATGGCGTCGGTGCCGGCGCCGGGCGCAAAGGGCACGATGATCTTGATGCTGCGTTCGGGGAAGCTGCTGGCCCAGGTGGCACCAGCGCTCAGGCCAGCGAGGCCCGCGCCCAGCTGCAGGCAAAAGTGACGACGATCCGGGGAGGGGAAGGTCATGTGAATCTCCAGACGGTGCAGAACAAGCGGGCCACTGTATGCCGGCGACATGACGAAGCGGTGACGGCCCGGCGACAACCGCGTCAGACCTTCACGGGAAGTGCCAAAGGCGCTGTCAGCGCCCGCCGCGGGGTTTCATCGCCTTGCTGCCCACGCCGGCCCGCGGCGGCAGTCCGGTGTGCTGGGTCAAGATCGCACCATGCTGGGGCTGCGCCGACTTCATCCCCGGTTTCACCACCGCGGCCATCCTCTCGCTGGCCTTGCCCACGGCGGTGCTGTTCTTGCGGCGCGCGCTCTGATAGCTGCCGTCCGTTATGGGCTGGAAGGTCGGAATCAGGTGGTGTTTGCCGTTGCCGATCAGGTCGGCGCGGCCCATGGTCTTGAGCGCTTCGCGCAGCAGCGGCCAGTTGTTGGGGTCGTGGTAACGCAGAAAGGCCTTGTGCAGGCGGCGGCGTTTGTCGCCGCGCACGATGTCCACCTTCTCGGCCCTGTCGTCGCGGTGCACGCCCTTGAGCGGGTTCAGGCTGGTGTGGTACATCGCCGTGGCGGTGGCCATGGGACTCGGGTAGAAGGTTTGCACCTGGTCGGCGCGGAAACCGTTCCTCTTCAGCCAGATCGCGAGGTTCATCATGTCCTCGTCGCTGGTGCCGGGGTGGGCCGCGATGAAATACGGGATGAGGAACTGCTTCTTGCCGGCCTCTTCGCTGTACTTCTCGAACATGGTCTTGAAGCGGTCGTAGCTGCCGATGCCGGGCTTCATCATCTTGGACAGCGGCCCGCCTTCGGTGTGCTCGGGCGCTATCTTCAGGTAGCCGCCCACGTGGTGCTGCACCAGTTCCTTCACGTATTCCGGGCTTTTCACGGCCAGGTCGTAGCGCAGGCCGGAGCCGATCAATATCTTCTTGATGCCCTTGAGCGCGCGCGCCCGGCGGTAGATCTTGATGAGCGGGTCGTGGTTGGTGTGCAGGTTCTGGCAGATGCCGGGGTAAACACAACTGGGCTTGCGGCAAGCGGCTTCGATCTGCGGGCTCTTGCAACCCAGCCGGTACATGTTGGCCGTGGGGCCGCCCAGGTCGGAGATGACGCCGGTGAAGCCGTCGACCTTGTCGCGGATGTCTTCGACCTCCTTGATGATCGAGTCTTCCGAACGGCTCTGGATGATGCGGCCTTCGTGCTCGGTGATGGAGCAGAAGGTGCAGCCACCGAAGCAGCCGCGCATGATGTTGATCGAGAAGCGGATCATTTCCCAGGCCGGGATCTTGGTCGCGCCGTCGTGTTTGCCGTGTTCGTCGGCGTAGGTCGGGTGAGGGCCACGCGCGTATGGCAGGTCGAACACGTAATCCATCTCGGCCGTGGTCAGCGGAATCGGCGGCGGGTTGATCCACACGTCGCGCGCGGTGGCCCCTTCGCCGTGCGCCTGCACCAGCGCGCGGGCATTGCCGGGGTTGGTTTCCAGGTGCAGCACGCGGTTGGCGTGGGCGTAGAGCACGGCGTCGCTTTTCGCCTGCTCGTAGCTGGGCAGGCGGATCACCGTGCGTTCGCGCGATAGCTTGGCCACGCCGCCGGCGCCTCGGGGGCGGTGGATGGTGATGGGTTTGTAATTTGAAGAACCCTCACCCCGGCCCTCTCCCGCAGGCGGAAGAGAGGATTGTTCCCCTTCCTTCGAACAGCTTTGGCCCTGTGCCTGCGCTTGTTCGCTGGTGGTCTGGTAGGGGTTGATGTGGTCTTCCACATGGCCTGGCTGGTCCACCTCGCTCGAATCCAGCTCGACCCAGCCCTCGGCTGTCGGGTCGTGCGGGCGGCGGATGAAGGCGGTACCGCGCACGTCGGTGATGTGTTCGATGGGTTCGCGTGCGGCGATGCGGTGCGCCACCTCGACCAGCGCGCGCTCGGCGTTGCCGTACAGCAGCAGGTCGCATTTGCTGTCCACCACGATGCTGCGGCGCACCTTGTCGCTCCAGTAGTCGTAATGGGCGATGCGGCGCAGGCTGCCTTCGATGCC
Organism: Betaproteobacteria bacterium HGW-Betaproteobacteria-9; assembly: GCA_002842215.1. Taxonomy (GTDB): domain Bacteria; phylum Pseudomonadota; class Gammaproteobacteria; order Burkholderiales; family Burkholderiaceae_C; genus Hydrogenophaga. The sequence continues at coordinate 184,946 of PHCC01000001.1, forward strand.
GCCGAGCACGATGGGCACGTCTTTGCAGGCCTCGCGGCAGCGCTGGCTGTAGACGATGGCCGCGCGGTCGGGGCGTTTGCCGCCCACGTCACCGGGGGTGTAGGCGTCGTCGCTGCGGATCTTCCGGTCGGCGGTGTACCGGTTGATCATGGAATCCATGTTGCCCGCGGTCACGCCCCAGAACAGGTTGGGCTTGCCCAGCACCTTGAAGGGCTCGGCGCTCTGCCAGTCGGGCTGGGCAATGATGCCGACGCGAAAGCCTTGCGCCTCCAGCACGCGGCCGATCACCGCCATGCCGAAGCTGGGGTGGTCGATGTAGGCGTCGCCCGTCACCAGCACGATGTCACAACTGTCCCAGCCGAGCTGCTCCATCTCGGCGCGGCTCATGGGCAGGAACGGCGCCACGCCGAACCGCTTGGCCCAGTAGGGGCGGTAGCTGGTCAGCGGCTTGGCGGCGCGCGCGAAAAAGGAGACGTCGACGGGGGCGTTCATGGGGGCAATCGGGGGATAACCCGCAAGTGTACGGTTTACCCCCTGCCCCGCCTCACTATAGGGCTGCTTGGGTCAAAGGTCTTTCAGTGCCGCGTCGATGTGCGCCTGGAACAGCGCCGGATCGGCCAGCGCGTTGGCGTTCAGCAGCGCGAGCTTGACGAGAAACAGCTCGGTCTTCTCCGGTCCTGCCCCATCGATGGCCGTGGCCAACGCGTCGTAGACCTGCTCCAGGCCGGGGATGGTGAGTGCGTTCGGTGTCATCTCAGGCTCCTTGCAATGCGGCGGCGTTGATCAGGGCGGCGCGCAGGTGCGTCGCATCCAGGCTCATCCAGCGCGCGCACACGTGCTGGTCCGGCCGCAGCAGGTAGGCCGCGCCACTCGCGAGCACGCCGTAGCGCTCGCGCAGGTGGCCGTCGGTATCGGCCAGGGTTTCATCGGCGCCAGCGACCGGCCGGGCGCTGCCCGCGGCAATCACGCGCAGCGGCACGCCCCGCGTCCGCAGCTCGTTCACCACCGCTTGCAGCGCATCGGGAACCGCCGCGCCTTCGGTGAAGTACAGCAACGAAAAGCGGTGATCCAGGTGATCGAGCAGGTGGTCGTCGGCACCCAGTCGCACGTTCTGCGGCGGAGCACCGTGACCGGGGCCGGCCTTGAACAGCGCGTTGTCATCGTCCCCGCTGTTGGCCGGTGAGTGGCGGTACTCGTGCGGGCGCGAAGTGCGCCAGTGGTACAGCGGCCCCACGAAGGGCTCGCTGAGCGAGAGCGAGAGCACCGCGTCGCGCAGCAGGCGGAAGCCGCGCGTGGGCGGGGTCATGAAGCGGGTGCTCTTGCCCGCCTCGTCGATGATCTCGCGCGCCGCGCCCACGCGCTCGCTGCTGTAGCCCGCCAGCAGCGGCGCGGCGGCCAGGCCCCGGACCACGAAGGCCAGCCGCCAGGCCAGCGCCTGCGCATCCTGGAACCCGGTGTTGGCACCGCGCACGCCGAAGATAGGCAGCAGGTGCGCCGCGTCGCCGGTGAACAGCACCCGGCCGTGCACGTAGTCGGGCAGCGTGAGCGCGCGCGCCGAATAGACCGAGCACCAGTCCATCTCCCAGGGCACACCGGCGTGGCCGATCATGGCCAGCTGCGCGTCGATGCGGGCTTTCAGCGACTCGGGTTTCAGGGCGGCTTCGGCGTCTTCGCCGGGTGGCAGCTGGTAGTCCACGCGCCAGATGCCGTGCGGCTCGCGGTGCATGAGGATGGTGTTGCCGGGGTTCCAGTCGGGGTCGAAGAACGCCAGGCGCTCGGTAGGCAACGGCAAATCGATGCGGATGTCGGCGATGACGAAGCGGCCTTCGTAGGACGCGCCCTCAAGCTTCAGGTCCAGCATCGAACGGATACCGGAACGCGCGCCGTCGGCGGCCACCAGCCAGTCGGTCTGCAGCGTGTAAGGTCCTTCGGGTGTGTCCACCTCCAGCGTGGCGCCCTGCCCGTCTTGCGTCACGGCGTTCACGCGGTTTCCCCAGCGCAGCTCGATCAGCGGGTTCGCCCGCACGGCATCGATCAGATATTCCTCCAGATACTGCTGCTGCAGGTTGATCATGGGGAAAAAGCGGTCGTCCGGATCGTGCGGGGCTTCCATGCGGAACACGCGCTGGCCGCGGTAGACCGAGTTGCCAAAGCGCCAGGGCAGACCGTTCTGGGTGACGCGGTCCGCCACACCCACCTGCTGCAGGATTTCCATGGAGCGGCGCGTGAACACGATGGCACGGCTGCCTTCGGACACCTGGCGCTCCGATTCGAGCAGCACGCACTTCACGCCGTGACGCGCCAGCTCCAGTGCGGCCACCAGCCCGATGGGGCCGGCCCCAGCGATCACCACGGCGTGGTGCTGTGGCTGCGGGTGCTGCGAGGGCAACCAGGCGTCGAACACCTGGTAGTCGTAGTAGATGGAGCGCCGGGGCTCGGCGTGCGGCTGGTGCATGGCTTGTCTCCTGTTGGTGGGCGCAGTGTAGGCAATGCCCATGATGCAAATGTCCCCATATGGGAACAAACCGAACCCACCTCGGGAAGACCCGGATCAGGCGCCGCCGTCGAGCAGCAAGGCCAGCAGTTCGCGCTGCCCGGCCACGCCGAGCTTGCGGTAGAGGCGCTTCTGGTAGGTCTGTGCACTGGCCAGCGTCAGGCCCAGGCGTTCGGCCAGTGCCTCGGTGCCCAGACCTTCGATGAGCGCGCGCAGCACGTCGTGGTCGCGCTGGGTCAGTGCCGGAAAGCGCCGTGCCAGCCGAGCCAACACCAGGTCGGGCAGCTCCTGGCTCAGAGCCTGGCCGGTGTGGTGCAGGCGCACGGCGTGCACGATCAACGGTGCAAAGGCCTCCACCACAGCAATGGCCGCATCGTCGAACGGCCCGTGCTCGGTGCCGCGGTACAGGTTCACCGAGAGCCATCGCCGGCCCTCGTAGAGCGCCATCACGGCCAGCCGCTCGGCCACCTGCGGCAGCTCGTAGCAGATGCGCCGGTACTCGGGGTGGGTGATGTCTTCACCGCGCTGGCGGTGCAGCACGATGCGCGGCTCGGCCATGCCGGCCTTCTGCGCCGCGGGGAACTCCTCGCGCATCACCGCCACGCTGCCGTCAAGGCGGTAGAAGCGCGAGACGTAGGCTTCGGAAATATCGGGCAGCGCCTGCGTGCGCGAGCGGTCGCCCATGGCCACGGTGCGGGGCCGGCGCTGGCCTTCGAAGGCAAAGATGGTGCACTGCGCCAGCGGCAGCTGCGCGCCCACCAGACGCAACAGGTCCTCGGCCACGGCGTGCCGGTCCGCCAGGCCCAGGCGCGTCAGCAGCGCCACCACCTGCGACAGGGGCACGGCGATGGATGAGGCAGGACGGGTGCCCAGCACCCAGTGATCGGACATGGTGGCGCACTGTAGCGCAGGGCCCGTCCGTCGCATCGGGAGGGGTGCACCGTTACAAGAAAAAATGAAAAACAGGCAACGGCATGTACCGTTCTTCCCGTTACCACTCTTACGGGACAAACGGGAATGTAAGCCGCGTCACCTTTAGCATGAGCGCTTCACTTTTGAAGGAGCTGACATGGCATTGCACTTTGGCAAACGCGAGACCGAACAACCCAAGACCCTGAACTCCGGCATGGCCACGCAGCGCTACGGCGTTGGCAGCAACAGCTCATCTCCCGTGACGCCGCAAGCGACCACCGCGTCCGAACCCACCCCCACTCCATCAACCCCTCCGGCGCGCAGCAGCGTTGCAATTCCCGAAGGCGGCAGCAAGCTGACCGTGGGACCGAACATCAAGCTCAAGGGCGTCGAGATCACCGACTGCGACACGCTGGTGGTTGAAGGTCTGGTGGAGGCCACCATGGATTCGCGCGTGATCCAGATCGCCGAACAAGGTGCCTTCAAAGGCTCGGCCGAAATCGATATCGCTGAAATCCACGGCGTGTTCGACGGCAATCTCACCGTGCGCCAGAAGCTCGTGATCTACGCCACCGGCCGAGTCACTGGCAAGATCCGCTACGGCAAGGTGGTCATCGAAGAAGGCGGTCAGCTCTCCGGCGACATCGAGTGCTCGGTGAACGCCTCTGCCAGCACCAGCACCAGCAACAGCAGCAAGTCCAGCTCCACCAGCATGTCCGCCATGGCCCTCGCGGCCTGATCGAACGCATCTGACACGCGCCCGGCCAACGCATGCCGGGCGCGGTTGTCCCCGCTTCTGGCGCCCGCTATGCTGCGGGCATGTACGCCGACTTCTTTGGCCTGAAGCAAAGCCCCTTCTCCATCGCGCCCGACCCGCGTTACCTCTTCATGAGCGAACGCCACCGGGAGGCGCTCGCCCATCTGCTGTACGGCGTGCAGGGTGGCGGTGGTTTTGTGCTGCTCACTGGCGAGATCGGTACCGGCAAGACCACCATCTGCCGCTGTTTTCTGGAGCAGACACCCGAAAACTGCCGGGTCGCTTACATCTTCAACCCCAAACTCACGGTCGTCGAGCTGCTGCGCACGGTCTGTGACGAGTTCGGGGTGGTGGTGAACCACCAGGGTTCGGGTGAGGCCACCGCCAAAGACCACATCGACCCGCTCAACACTTTTCTGCTGGCCTCCCACGCCGCAGGACAGCACACCGTGCTCATCATCGATGAAGCACAGAACCTGTCGGCCGACGTGCTGGAACAGCTGCGCCTGCTCACCAACCTCGAGACCAACACCCGCAAGCTGCTGCAGATCATCCTGATCGGCCAGCCCGAACTGCGCCACCTGCTGGCCCAGCCCGAACTGGAGCAGCTTGCACAACGCGTGATCGCGCGCTTTCACCTCGACGCACTCGACGAGGCCGAGACCCGGCAATACATCCAGCACCGCATGGATGTGGCCGGATTGCACGGGCCCCTGCCCTTCACGCGCGACGCCTTGCGCCGGATTCACTCGCTCACGGCCGGTGTGCCCCGGCGCATCAACCTGCTGTGCGACCGCGCCCTGCTCGGCGCTTATGCCAGCGGCCAGCACCGCGTGGAACGCGCCGTCGTGGACAAGGCCGCCACCGAAGTGTTTGACACGCTCAGGGCGTCGGCGCCCACCCGAACACGCCGCCCGCTCGCCAGCCTCGCGTTGCTGGCCGCGGGCGCGGTGGGTGGCGCGTTGCTGCTGTTCGCAGCCATGCAGGTCGACAAGCACCCGGCCAACCTCGCCACCGAGTCAGGTGCATCGTCCTCGGCGCCTGGGCCACTGCAGCCAGCCATGACCGCTGCTGCGCCTGCCGACGGACCCACCGCGCCAGCCACTTTGCGCGATGTCGAACCACCGCCGCTCGTAGAAGTGCCCGGATTCAGCGACCTCCTGCGTTCCGAAACCCTGGCCTGGCATGCGCTCGGGCGGGCATGGAACCAGCCCATCGAGCAAGGCGAGCCCTGCGCCACCGCCCTGAAGAACGGGTTGCAGTGTTACCGTACTGGCCGCATGACCTTGCATGGCCTGCGACAGCTGGGCCGCCCGGGCATCCTGACCCTGCGCCTGCCCGGTCAACCGCCGGCCTGGGCCCTGCTGGTCGCCATGGGAGCGGACAGCGCGGTGCTGCAGGCCGGAGAACGCCGCTGGCAACTCCCGCTGACCGGGCTCGCCGACATCTGGCGCGGCGACTATGCCACCCTGTGGCGACTGCCGCCTGGGCAATCAAGCCGGCTGGTCGACGGTCGTCAAGGGCTGGCGGGCGAGTGGCTCAACGCCCAGCTCGGCACTTTGCAGCGTGACGGCAAACTGGCGCCGGGTGCGGCCAGCCTGGACGCGCGGGTGCAGGCGTTCCAGCGCGCCCACGGCATCGATGCGGACGGCCTGGCAGGCCCTGTCACGTACATGCAGGTCAACCGCGCCCGCGGTGTGGACGAACCCCACCTGCAGTCCCTCTGAAAGACGGCCAGGAGACCGCCCAACCATGTCCTACATCCTCGACGCACTCAAACGGGCCGATGCCGATCGCGAGCGCGGCCATGTGCCCGGTCTTCACAGCCAAGGAGAGCTCCACCCGGCAACCGGACCAGGCGCATCGTGGCGCCGGCCCACTGTGGGGGTCGTTGCCTTTCTGGTCTTGCTCACGGCGGCGGCACTGACGTGGTGGTCGCTGCGCACGCCAGAAGCGTCCGAGCCCACCGAGGAGCGCACCGCAGCGGCATCCGCTGAACCGGCTTCGACCGACACAGCAGCATCCACCACGCCCGGCTTGCCCATTCTGGCGCCCGAACCGGCGGTTGAAGCCCCGACTCCGGCAACCGCCCCACCACCTTCAGCGCCTCCACGCCCGCAGCCAGGCCAGGCGACATCCGGGGTGGCAGAAGAGAATGTGGAAGCCGACGCAGAAGACCTGGTCGACACCGCTACGGAAGCGGAAGACACCGTCAACGCCGTGGCCACACAACCACCGTCACCATCACCGCAATCAACCCTCCCCCCGCGACCAGCGGCACCTCGCCCAATGGCCACGGCCGATGCCAGCGGAAGGCCACCGGTCAAAGTCAGCGGCTCGTCCTACTCACAGAACCCCGCGCATCGCATGCTGATTGCCAACGGCAAGGTGGTGCACGAGGGACAAGAGATCGAGCCAGGCCTCAAACTCGAAACCGTCGGACCCCGCAGCGCCGTGCTGAACCACCGTGGCACGCTCTACAACATCACGTACTGAAAACCTGCCTTCGCCGAGCACGGTAAAACGAACCCCTGGCCGGATCGCTTTGAGAATCTGCCCGCCCGACGAAGCCAGGTCACGCCGCCCCATGCCCATGAACAAGGTCCCGTCCGTCCTGCAAATCCAAAATCTGTGCTTCCACTGGCCGGAGCGAACACTCTTCTCAGACTTGAGCGCCAGCGTTCCTCCGGGCGTGAGCCTGATCTGTGGTGAAGAGCACACCGGCAAGACCACCCTGCTTCGCCTGCTCGCCGGGGATGTCCCTCCCCGGAGCGGCAGCTTGGCCATCCAGGGCAACCGCCTGCATGAAGATCCCGAGCGTTACCGCCAGCAGGTCTTTCGAACCGATCCGCGCAGCGAATCCCTCGATCAGGTCAGCGCCGCATCCTGGTTCCAGAGCCTGCCAGGCAGATACCCGAACTTCAACCCGGAAGCCTTGCCCGATCTGATCCAGGGTTTTGCCCTGACACCCCACATCGAAAAACCGTTGTACATGCTTTCAGCGGGCAGCAAACGCAAAGTCTGGCTCACCGCGGCATGGGCAGCCGGCACGCCGCTCACGCTGATCGACCAGCCCTTTGCCGCACTGGACACCCCGTCCATGCGCTTCCTGACCGAACTGCTGCAGGAAGCGTCCGAGCACCCGAGCCGGGCCTGGGTGCTGGCCGATTACGAGGCACCGGTTGCTCTGGATCTGGCCAGTGTCATCACGCTCTGAGTGAAGATCCGTGCTGGCCTCGCGCCCGGCCACCCTGGATAGGGTCATGTCGTTCGCGTGGGCTCTGCCTTCGTTGCCTCGGACAGCGGAAGCCGCAGCACCCACGGCACCCCTTTTGCGCGTCGGACTCGATCTCCAACAGGGCGCCCAGGGTCTCGGCGCGCTGCCGCATGCCAGGAAGGCCTCTCCCGAACTCGGCGCTGCCCGGGTCGAATCCTCGACCGTTGTCGGTGACGGCGATCACGGTGCCCGATCACACCGTCATCCTGCTCGGCGAGCGTTTCACCAAAACCTGGGCGTTGCAGAACGCGGGCAGCGTGGCATGGACTGGCCGGCGCCTGGTGCGGGCCGACGATGAACTCGTGATTTCACTGCGCAATGCCCATGGGCAACTGCAGCCGTTACTGGACTCACATCTGGACAGCCTGGGGCGGAGTGTGGCGGTGCCCACCACGCTGCCCGGGCAATTGGTGGAGTTGAGCGTGGAGTTTGCTGCTCTACTGGAGAACTGCTCGGTCGCGAGCATCTGGCGCCTGGAGGACGCGCAGGGTCGTCCGTGCTTTGGACCGCGCTGCTTTCTGCAGGCGGTGGTGATCGTGATAGGCGGCTGAAACGCGGAGGCTGGAGGTCAGCCCTGGCCTTCACCGCCAGGGGCTGCGTCCTGACCGGATTCAGGGGTCTGCTCGCTCGGCGCTTCGGATCCATCGCTGTCGTCGTGGGGTTTGCCCGCGGCCTTGGCCCGCAACTTCTCTTCCTTCTTTTTCTTTTTGGCGAGCTCGCGCTGGCGCTTTTCGTATCCGTAATTGGGAGTGGCCAAAACAGTCTTTCTTTGGAGGGGTTGGAAGGATCGGTCAGGCGTTGAGTGTAGCCAGCGCCTGCGCCAGATCGGCGCGCAGGTCGTCCACGGCTTCGAGACCGACGGCAAAGCGCACCAGGCCACCCTGGTGAGGCCAGGCGTGGGTGCGGATCGAGGACACGTTGTACGGCGCACACAGGCTGATGGGACCGGCCCAGCTCCAGCCCAGCTTGAACAGCTCCAGTCGATCGCAGAAAGCGTCGATCTGCGTCTGGTTGAAACGGGCATCAAACACCACGCTGAACAGGCAGGCCGCGGCGCGGGCATCGCGCTGCCAGGTGGCGTGGCCAGGCGACCCGGGCAAGGCCGGGTGCAACACCTGCACCACGCCGCTCTGCGCCTGCATCCAGCTGGCGAGCGCGCGCGTGGCGGTGTCCTGCGCCTGGTAGCGCAGGGCCATGGTGTTGAGGCCCCGCAGCACGAGTTCGGTGTCGTTGCCGCTGACGCCCAACCCCAGACGCATGTGCGTCATGAGCAGTTGCTGGTGCAGCGCTTCATCGCGGGTGACCACCGAACCCATGAGCACGTCGGACCCGCCACTCGGGTACTTGGTGAGCGCCTGCATGGACATGTCCGCCCCCAGCTCGAAGGCGTTGAAGGCAATGCCCGCGCCCCAGGTGTTGTCGAGCGCGGTCAGGATGGGACGCTCGCCTTCGCGGGCGGCATTGGCCTGTTGCACCGTGGCCACCAGCGCCGGCAGATCGGGGAACTCCAGCGTGATGGACCCCGGCGCTTCGAGCCACACCAGGCGCGTGGCGGGGCTGATCTTGGCGGCCAGATCGGCCGGGTTCTGCGCATCGTAGTAGCGGTGCGTGATGCCCCAAGCCGCCAGCTCGACGCTGGCAAAAGCCTTGTTGGGCCCGTAGGCGTTGTCGGGGATCAGCAGTTCGTCACCCTGCCGCAAAAAGGCCATGTCCACCAGCGACACGGCCGACAGGCCACTGGGCGCCAGCACACAGAAGCGCCCGCCTTCGATGGTGGCGATGCGTTCTTCGAGAATGAAGGTGGTGGGTGTGCCGTGCAGGCCGTAGGTGTAGCCGCTCTTGTCTTTCCACTCCTGCGTGCGCAGGGCCTGCACATGGGGGAAGATGACGGTGGACGCTTTGTGAACGCCGGGCGCAACGGCGTCAAACCCCTCGGGCGGGCGGTACGGATGGTGAATCAGTTGGGTGGAGAGATCGCTCATTCAGCTCACAGCTTCCATTTTTCCAGCAGCTGTTCGGGTCGCATGCTGTCGTACCCCTCGAACGGCTGATGGATCCAGGGGTTGGTGGGCAGGAATTCCACCGAGTAGTCGGGTGTGAAGGTCGAGAGCTGCTTGGTCCAGATCACCGCGCTGCGCAGCTCGGTGATGGGCGCATAGTTGTTCTTCAGCATCTCGATCACCGCCTTGAGCGTGTGGCCGGAGTCGGCCAGATCATCGACCAGCAGGACCTTGCCAGCGATCTCGCCCTTGGGGGTCGTGATGTAGCGCGCGATGTCCAGATTGCCCTGCTGCGTTCCCGCGGCGGCGCGGTACGAACTGGTGGACATGATGGCCAGCGGCACATCAAAGATGCGCGACAGCACATCGCCCGGACGCATGCCCCCGCGCGCCAGGCACAGGATGGTGTCGAACGGCCAGCCCGACTGGTGCACCTTGAGCGCCAGCTTTTCGATGAGGTTGTGGTACTCGTCGTAGGAAACGTAGAGGTGTTTGCCGTCTTCGGTCAGCATGGAAGCTCCGGGTTGGATGGACTGTGTTTCATTCTGCACGATTCCGCGCAGGGCCCCATCAGGCGTGGTACGGATGGTGGAGCAGGATGGTGTGATCGCGGTCCGGGCTGGTCGAAACCACATGGATCGGCACACCCGTTGTTTCTTCGATGCGTGTGAGGTAGCGGCGTGCGTTCTCCGGCAGGTCGTCGTAGCGTGTGACGCCGACCGAAGAATCGCTCCAGCCCGGCAGCGTTTCGTAGATCGGCGTGCAGCGCGCGATCTCGTCGGCACCCATGGGCAGGATGTCGATGGTTTCGCCATCGAGTTCGTAGCCGGTGCAGAGCTTGAGCTCGGTCAGGCCATCGAGCACATCGAGCTTGGTGATGCACAGACCGGTCAGGCCGTTGACCTGTGCGGAGCGTTTGAGCAGCGCCGCATCGAACCAGCCACAACGGCGGCTGCGCCCGGTGGTCACGCCTTTTTCCGCACCGATGGTGGCCATGTGCCAGCCCGGTGTGCCCTCTTTCTCCCATTCCAGCTCGGTCGGGAACGGGCCGCCACCGACACGGGTGCAATAGGCTTTGGTGATGCCCAGCACGTAATGCAGGAGGCTCGGGCCCACGCCGGCGCCCGCAGCGGCGTTGCCCGCCACACAGTTGCTGGAGGTCACAAACGGATAGGTGCCGTGATCGATGTCGAGCAGCGTACCTTGAGCGCCTTCGAACAGCAGGTTTACGCCTTGCTTGTGGGCTTCGTTCAGCTCGCGCGACACGTCGGCAATCATGGGCTTGAGCTGTTCGGCCTGGACTATGGCCTCGTTGTACACCGCATCGAACTGGATCGCACCATCCTGCATGTAGGCCGCGATCTTTTCGTCCCACACCATCTCGGCCGAGTGCAGATAGGTCTTCAGCATGTGGTTGTGCAGGTCCAGCAACTCACGCAACTTGGTGGCGAAACGCTCGGGGTATTTCAGATCCATCACACGCAGGGCGCGGCGGGCGATCTTGTCTTCGTAGGCGGGACCGATGCCGCGACCGGTGGTGCCGATCTTCTCGGTACCGGCCTTCACCTTGGCGGCTTCGCGCGCGATGTCGATGGCGGCGTGGAACGGCAGGATCAGCGGACAGCCCTCGCTCACGCGCAGGCGCGAACGCACTTCCACACCGGCCCTCTCCAGACCCGCGATTTCTTCAAACAGCTTGCCCACCGACAACACCACACCGTTGCCGATGTAGCACTTGACGCCTGTGCGCATGATGCCGCTGGGAATCAGGTGCAGCGCGGTCTTCACGCCGTTGATCACCAGCGTGTGACCGGCGTTGTGGCCGCCCTGGAAACGCACCACGCCCTGCGCGGTTTCGGTCAGCCAGTCCACCAGCTTGCCCTTGCCTTCATCACCCCACTGGGTGCCCACCACGACCACGTTGCGCCCGGGTACCACGGCGCTGTTGCTTTTGATCATCTGCTGTTTCCGGTTAAATGTTCTTCAGTGTCCATACACCGCCTTGCGCTGGCACCTGCACCAGCTCGCGGTCGCAATGAAACTCATCGACTTCGTGTTCATGACCCGGCAAGGCGCACACCACGGTATGGCCCTGGGTCCGCAGGCTGGCAATGGCTTCACGAAGTTCGACATCCATGCCCCAGGGCGCGCGGATCGCGGCCACCAGGGGGCGCGGCGCAATGGCCGACACCAGTTCCTTGACGTCCAGGCTGAAGCCGACCGCCGGGCGGTTGCGCCCGAACACGGCACCCACCTCGTCGTAACGCCCACCGCGCGCCAGTTCGACCGGCTCCCCGCCAGTGCCCTGGGCAAACAGGGCAAAGCGCATGCCGGTGTAGTACGCGTAACCACGCAGATCGGCCAGATCGATGGACACATCCAGACCCTGGGCCTGCTCTGCCAGCCAGACGAGGCTGTCCAGCGCAGCGTGTAGCTCGGGTGATGCCTGCAAAGTGCGACGGGCTTCTTCAAGCACGGCCACGCCGCCGAACAGCCGCGGCAAGGCGCACAGATCACGACCGATGGCCGCCGGCAAGTCACGAGACAGCACCTGCAGCTCGGCCACGTCCTTGATCGCCAGAGCCGCATGGATTTGCGCCGTGCGGGCTGCGCTGAGCTGCACCGGCGCGAGCACGGCGTCGATGATCCGCACGTCGGCCATGTCGAGCAGCAAGCGCTCCACGCCCGCACCACGCAGACACGCGCGCGCCAACTCAATGACCTCCAGGTCGGCCTCCAGACCGGCGTGACCATAGATTTCAGCACCAAACTGCAAAGGTTCGCGACTGGCCAGGGGGCGGTCGATGCGCGTGTGCACCACCGGCCCGCAATAACTCAACCGTGCAACACCCTGGCGGTTGAGCAGGTGGGCATCAATGCGGGCGACCTGGGGCGTGCTGTCAGCGCGCAGACCGAGCGTGCGACCCGAGAGCTGGTCCACCAGCTTGAAGGTTTGCAGATCGAGCGCTTCGCCGGTGCCGGTGAGCAAGGATTCAAGGTGCTCCAGCAGCGGCGGCATGACCAGTTCATAGCCGTAGCTACGCGCTGTGTCCAGCAAACCCCGGCGGAGTTCTTCGATGTGACGGGCCTCGGAGGGCAGGACATCGGCAATGTGATCCGGGAGGACCCAGGCAGACATGGGCATAGGGGAACGCTGTTAAAAACGAGATTTTACCGGCCCGGCAGACCGCTCGGCTGCACCCTGGCCAGTCAATTGACATCTGCCAGGGTGGCAGACGGTTCAGACACTCAGCCGACCCACCACCAGAGCAGCACGCCCACGCACAGACTGCACAGCCCGAAAAACCGGATCTGGCCGTCGTTCATCTTGAGCATTTCAGAAAAAACCCGGCGCCAGGCGCCGGGTGCGATGAAGGGCAACAAGCCCTCGAAGACCAGGACGAGCGCCAGCGCAGGCCAAAACAGATCAGCCATGCGCAGCCCCGCAGATCACTTGGCGACGTTGCTGCTGCGCAGGGCCTTGAAGAAGTCCGAAGAAGGGTCGACGACCATGACATCGGACTTGCCCGCGAAGCTCGCCCTGTAGGCATCAAGGCTGCGGTAGAACTGGGCAAAGGCAGGGTCGCGTCCAAACGCCTCGGAGAATGATGCAGCGGCCTTGGCGTCGCCCTCACCCTTGATGCGCTGCGCATCGCGGTAGGCCTCGGACACGATCACCTCGCGCTGACGATCGGCATCGGCACGGATCTTTTCCCCCTCGGCAAAACCGGTGGAACGCAATTCGTTGGCCACACGCTTGCGCTCGGCTTCCATGCGCTGGTAGACCGATGCCGTGATGCTTTCCGCGTAGTCCACCCGGGTGATGCGAACGTCCACCACGTCCATGCCCCAAGGTTTCTCGGCACCGCGCACCGCTTCAAGCACTTCGCGCTTCACGTCGGCCATGAGGTCCTCGCGCCGGGTCGAAAGCAGTTCGTTGACGGTGCGCTTGTTCACTTCCTGCTGGAACGAGTTGCGCACCACGCGGTTGAGCTGCAAGGCGCCCGCGCGTTCGTTGACACCCACGTTGCGGATGTATGCCTGCGGCTCGCTGATGCGCCAGCGCACATACCAGTCAATCACCACGCGCTGCTTCTCGGCCGTCAGCGAGGGCTCGGTGTCGGTGCTCTCCAAGGTGAGCAGGCGCTTGTCGATGTAGGACACGTTCTGGAACGGCGGAGGCAGCTTGAAATTCAGCCCCGGCTCGGTGACCACCTGCTTGATCTGCCCCAGCTGGAACACCACGCCAAACTGGCGTTGGTCCACGACAAACAGCATGGAACTGGCAATCGCCAAGGCCACCAGAAAAGATGTGAGTATGAAACCCAGTTTGTTCATTTGCGTTGCTTTCTCATCGCTTGTACTTGGGTCCCGGCTCAGCGGCTCTCGCGCTCACGGGAGCGGGCCGCGTTGTCCAGACTGCGGTTCGCAGGCGTGGCCGGCGCGCTTGTCGCCGGTGCTGCACCGGTGGCAGGTACCGCGGAAGGGGTCGGACCGGTCATCTGCATGAGCTTGTCGAGCGGCAGGTACAGCAGGTTCGAGCCTGATTTGGAATCCACCACCACCTTGGTCACGTTGGAGTACACCTCCTGCATCGCATCGGTGTACATGCGCTCGCGCGTGACCTGGGGTGCCTTCTGGTACTCGGTCAAAACCGAGCGGAAGCGCTGCGAGTCACCTTCGGCCTGCGCCACGATGCGCGCCTTGTAACCTTCGGCTTCTTCGGTCAGGCGGGAAGCCGCACCCCGTGCGCGCGGCACGACATCGTTCGCATAGGCCTGGGCTTCGTTCTTGGCCCGTTCCCGCTCCTGTCCGGCCTTCAGCACATCATCAAAGGACGCCTGCACCTGCTCGGGTGGCCGCACACCGCCCTGCTGCAAGTTTATGCCCACCACCTCGATACCCACCTTGTAGCGGTCCAGGATGGTCTGCATCAGGGTACGCACCCGCGGTGCGATCTGATCGCGTTCTTCGGCCAGCGCAGCGTCCATCTTCATCTTGCCCACAACCTCGCGCACCGCCGTTTCTGCCACCTTGATCACCGATGCATCGGGATCCAGGCTTTCAAACAGGAACGCCCGGGCATCGTTCAAACGGTACTGAACAGCGAACTTGATCTCGACAATGTTCTCGTCCTGGGTCAGCATTGCCGACTCGCGCAGACCTGTGGCGGGCATCAGGTTGTCGCGACCCACATCCACCGAGCGGATCTGGGTGACGAAAACCGTCTCGTGGCGCTGCACTGGATACGGCAGACGCCACTGGAAACCGGCGCCAACCGTGCTGTGGTACTTGCCGAACTGCGTGATGACGGCCTGCTGACCTTCCTGCACGATGAAGAAACCGGTGCCCAACCAGATCAGCGCCGCCACACCAACGATCAGGCCCGCACCGATGCCGGTGGTCTTCGGACTCGGATTGAAGCTGGGTAGTCCGCCTCCACCGCCACCCGAGCCGTTGCCACCGCCCTGCCCGCCACTGCGACCACCCTTGCCGCCCAGCATGCCGCCGAGCTTGCGGTTGAAGTCGCGCCAGAGCTCGTCCAGGTCCGGTGGTCCCTGGTTGGGCCCCTGGCCACGCGGCGGCTTCTGATCGCCCTTCGACCGTTCCTCGGGATCCGGCTCGCTGCCCTGAGGCTTGTCGCCATCGCGAGCGTCGTCACCGCGACCCCATCGGGGATCGTTGAGATTGAACACGCCCAGCAGGACACGCCAGCCTTTGCGGCGTCCGCCGGATTCAGCACCGCGGGTCGGTGATTGCAGATTCACATCCATGTGTTGCCAACTTCTATTCGAATCAAAACCATGACATTGTGCCCAATCAAGGCAGCACATCCCCGATCACGGAGATATCCCCTGGGGTACTGCCGTCTTCGGGCCCCACAGGCACCACCACCTGCCTGGCCAGCAAGGCGCGCAAGGCAGGCAGACCATCCCCTGTGCGGGCACTCACAAAAATACGAGGCACCAACTCACCGCCAAGTTCCATCACATCTTCCAGCACACGGGGCACCGCTGCCGGGTCCATGGCGTCGAGCTTGTTGAACACCAGGATCTGCGGCACACGATCGGCACCAATGTCCTTGAGCACACCCAGCACCGAGGCGATCTGCTCCAGATGCGAAGGGTTGGATGCATCGACCACGTGAAGCAGCAAATCCGCATCGGCGGCCTCCTGCAAGGTAGCAGCGAACGCATCGACCAGTCCATGAGGCAGGTCGCGGATGAAGCCCACGGTATCGGACAACGATACCGAACGCCCGGCTTCACCGAGGTACAGCTGGCGCGTGGTCGTGTCCAGCGTGGCAAACAGCTGGTCCGCCGCGTACGCACGGGCCTTGACCAGGGCGTTGAAGATGGAAGACTTGCCCGCGTTGGTGTAACCCACCAGCGATATCGCGAACGAATCCCGCCGTTCGCGCTGCCGGCGCTGCGTGGCCCGCTGCTTCTTGACCTTTTCCAGGCGCTCCTTGGTGCGCTTGATGCTGTCACCGATCATGCGGCGGTCCAGCTCGATCTGGGTTTCACCGGGACCACCGCGCATGCCGATGCCGCCGCTTTGACGCTCCAGATGCGACCAGCGACGCACCAGCCGGGTCGACAGGTATTGCAGGCGAGCGAGTTCCACCTGCAACTTGCCTTCATGGCTGCGGGCGCGCTGCGCGAAGATCTGAAGAATGAGCAAGGTGCGGTCATTGACCGGCAAGCCGAGCGTGCGCTCCAGGTTGCGCTGTTGCGCCGGACTCAAGGCCTGGTCAAAAAGAATCTCGCTGGCGCCCTTGGACTGGGCGAGCATCTTGATCTCTTCGGCTTTGCCGGACCCGACAAAGAGGGCCGGATCGGGTGCGCGACGCTTGCAACTGACCCGATCGGCCACCGCGAATCCCGCGGTCTGGGCAAGCAGACCGAGCTCTTCCAGTTCGGCATCAAAATGCGGCAAACCAAAATCCACCCCGACCAGAATGACCGATGGGATGGATGGGTTTTGGGAGGCGGACGGGTTCAAATCCATTCAACAGCCGCCTGTGCCGTGGCCAACACGGCAGGATTCAGGGGCTCGGTCAAGAGGCTGGCGCTTCGTCCGGGCCGGCTGCGGAGAATTGCACCGGACGACCCGGCACGATAGTGGAAATCGCATGCTTGTAAACCATTTGCGTCACGGTGTTGCGGAGCAACACGACGTACTGGTCAAAGGATTCGATCTGGCCTTGCAGTTTGATGCCATTGACCAGGTAAATCGACACGGGAACGTGTTCCCGGCGAAGCTGGTTCAGGAAAGGATCTTGCAAGAGCTGGCCTTTGTTATTGCTCACGATATGCTCCGTGTTCAAAAATAGTTGATAGGGAACGCACCATACCACACCCCTGCGCCAACGCAGGGACTTGGGCAGAAGTCGTTCACTCCTTGAAGGGGTTCTCCGAAGTCTTGTACTCGATGCGCAGCGGCGTGCCCACGAGGTCGAACGCCTTGCGAAAGCGGCCTTCAAGGAACCGGGTGTAGGCGTCGGGCACGTGTTCCAGCGAATTGCCGTGGATCACGATCACCGGCGGGTTCATGCCGCCCTGGTGCGCGTAGCGCATTTTGGGCCGGAACATGCCACTGCGGGTGGGCGCCTGAAAGGCCACGGCCTCCATCAGCAGGCGCGTGAGCACGGGTGTGGACATTTTCCGCATGGCCGAAGCATGCGCTTGAGCGATCGACTTCCAGACCGGGCCAAGGCCCTGTCGTTTCTGGGCCGAAATCAGGTGCAATGAGGCGAACTTCAGGAAGGCCAGCCGGGTTTCGATCTGGCGCTCGATCTGTTCGCGCTGGTAGGTATCGACAGCGTCCCATTTGTTGATCGCCAGCACCACGGCGCGCCCGCTCTCCAGGATGTAGCCCGCGATATGCGCATCCTGGTCGGTCACGCCCTGGATGGCATCCAGCAACAGGAGCACCACGTGGGCGTTTTCGATCGCCTGCAGCGTCTTCACGACCGAGAACTTTTCAATGGCCTCAAACACCCGACCCTTACGACGGATGCCCGCGGTGTCGATCAGTTCGTATTTCTGGCCGCCGCGCTCGAAGGGCACCGAAATGGTGTCGCGCGTGGTGCCCGGCAGGTCAAAGGCCACCAGGCGCTCCTCACCCAGCCAGGCGTTGATCAGCGTGGACTTGCCCACATTGGGACGCCCCGCCACCGCCAGGCGAATCACGCCGGTATCGGCTTCGACCGCTTCTTCGTCTTCTCCGGCAAGATCTGGAATCGCCTCCAGCGCCAGATCCAGCATGGAGCGCACGCCCTGTCCGTGGGCGCCGGAAACCGGCACCACCTCGCCAAGACCCAGTTCAAAAAATTCCACCAGCTGCAGGCCCTGGGTCATGCCCTCGGCCTTGTTGGCCACCAACACGGTGGGCTTGCCCAGGCGGCGCAGGTACTTGGCGATTTCATGGTCCTGGGCGTTGACGCCGGCGCGCGCATCGACGACAAAAATCACCACATCCGACTCGGCCACGGCCTGTCGGGTCTGCTTGGCCATTTCCTTGTAAATGCCAGACTCGGCCGTGGGCTCGAAGCCACCGGTGTCGATGACGATGTATTCCTGCTTGCCCGACTTGCCGTTGCCGTAGTGCCGGTCACGGGTCAAGCCGGCAAAGTCGGCCACGATGGCATCGCGAGAACTCGTCAAGCGGTTGAACAGGGTGGACTTGCCCACATTGGGGCGTCCCACCAGAGCGATGACGGGTTTCACTACAGAGCTTTCGTTCAGGACCAGGCGAACCGGCGGTTCGCCCTGCGATCGTTATTGGGGACGCCAGCCGTAGACACCGCCGTTGCGGGTCTGCACCACCAGGGTCTGTCCGGCCAGCACCGGGGCGCCGACGATCGGTGACCCGTCGGTGGACAGCCGATTCATTTCGCTGCCGTCCTCGCGGGACAACAGGTGCACCAAGCCCTTGCTGTCGCCAATGGCCACCACGCGGCCCACGGCCAGCGGCGACGTGAGTTCACGGTATTTGAGGCGTTCGATTTCCCAGCTGCGTTCACCGCTGGCACGCTGCCAGGCGACCACACGGCCGTCGGATTCGGTGCCAAACACCATCCGGTCGTCGCCATGCACACCGGTGGAACCGCGCGCGGGTTTGCTCCAAACCACAGCGCCACGGCTGGTGTCCACACAACCCACTGCGGCGCCAAAGGCGCGCGCACAGACACTGTCGCCCTGCCGGCTGACGGTGCCCACCAGGTCCACCAGGCGTTCGACCTCGTTGGTGCCCCGGGCGCTGGCCACCAGGGCCTCCCAGCGGATCGTGCCGTTGAGGGGGTCCAGGCCCGTCAGGCGCGCGGACAAGCCGGCGACGAGAGTGTCGCCCACCGCCAGCAGCACGCCGGACTGCCCCAGCACCAGCGGTTCACCCGGGCGGGCCTGGCTCCAGAGACGCGTACCGGTCCGACCGTCAAAGGCCGTCACGCTGCGGTCCGCCGTCAGGACAAACACGCGCTGCCCCGCCACCAGTGGCGCCGTGAACGCGCGCGCCGGCAAGCGCACGCGCCAGAGCTCACGCCCATCGGCGATGGCCACCAGGTCGTTGGTCTGCGTGATCACGGCGGCCGTCTGGCCGTCCGAACCCACGCCCGCCGAAATGCCGGTGCGCAGATCCACGCGCCAGACATCCTTGCCGGTGTCGGCATCAAGTGCAGCCACGGTGCCTGAAGCACCCGCCACAAAGACGCGCCCGGTTGTAGCCAGCGGCATCAACGAAGAACCAGACGCCCCCACCTGGGTCGACCAGGCCAGGTTGGCACCCAACAAAGCGGCCGGAGGCGCCAGGGGTGCCGGTTCAAATTTGGCGGGCGAAGAACAGGCGGACAGCCCGATGGCGGCGGCAAGGCCCAGTCCCGACAGGAGCAGACGCCCCCGCGCAGCCAGTTGCAGCGAAAACCCATTTCCCTGGGGCATGATCGTTTTCATCAACGCGTCACCTCCGCAGCGCCGCCCAGCGTGGAGGCATCCACCCCCAGCGACGCGAGTTTGACTTCCACCAGTTGGCGGTATTCGGTTTGTGCACCCAGCGCGCGCCAGGCAGCCTGGTACTGGGCCTTGGCTTCTTCGGTTTTTCCTTGGGCCAGGAACACGTCACCCCGCCGATCCGCGGCGAGCGGCTCGAAGGCTTTGGGCATCGGCGTTTCCAGCGTCGTCAATGCCTGATCAAAAGCCTTGCTCTCCACTTCCAGCGCCGCCAGCCGCAGACGGGCGATCGCTTGGAGAGATGTGTCCGACGCCTTTTCGGATACCCAGATGAGGGCCGCTCGCGCACCGTCCACCTTGCCCGATTCGTACAGCGTCTTGCCGGCCAGCAAAGCCCCTTGGGCAGCGAAGGTCGTGCCGGCAAAGCGGTCTGTCATTTCCAGATAGGCCCGCTGAATCTTGTCGGCATCGCTGGCCAGCGCAGCGCGCTCGATCTCTTCGTACAGGGCCGAGGCTTTGGCGGCCTGGCTGCGTTGCCAGTAGTTCCAGCCGTTCCAGGCAGCCATGCTGCCAAACACCGCGATCAACACCCAAGTGATCAGGTTGCCGTACTGGGCCCAGAAGTGTTTGATCTGGTCGAGCTGTTCCTGCTCTTCAAGGTCGAGATGTTTGGCCATGCGTGGTAGTCAATGATTAACGGGGGATTGTAGGGCGCAGGCTCTGCGCCCAAGCGGCCACGTCAGCCAGCGGCTGGGACACCTGGGCAGGCGCCTCTGCGGCGTCTTCGCCAGGTCGTGGACCGCGCAAGGGCTTGACCGACACACAGCCCTGTGCCAGTTCGTCGGGGCCGAAGATCAGTGCGAAACGTGCACCGCTGGCGTCGGCCTTCTTGAATTGGGACTTCATGCTGCCCATACCGTCGGCCCCGCCGGCGTGCATCTGCACCTGCACACCCTGCTGGCGCAAGGCCCGCAGCACCGGCATGACCCGGGGAACGCTGCCCGCATCGGGCACCACGGCGTAGGCGTCGGGCGCGGGCTGCCCGGGCAGCTTGCCCTGTTCCTTCAGCAGCTCCAGAATGCGCTCCATGCCCAGCGCCCAGCCCACGGCCGGCGCGGCTTTGCCGCCGATCTGCTCGAACAGCCCGTCGTAGCGACCGCCGGCGCAGACCGTGCCTTGCGATCCCAGCTGCGTGGTCACGAACTCGAACACCGAGAGGTTGTAGTAATCCATGCCACGCACCAGGCGCGGGTTGATGCGGTAACCAATGCCGTGTGCGTCGAGCAGGCCACGCAGGCGGTTGAAGTGTTCCAGCGACTCCGCCCCCAGGTGGTCCATCAGTCGCGGCGCGGCGTTGACGAGCGCCTGCATCGCCGGGTTCTTGGTGTCCAGGATGCGCAGCGGGTTGCTGTGCAGACGGCGCTTGGCATCTTCATCGAGCTGGTCGGCGTGGCCCTCCAGGTAGGTGATCAGCGCCTGGCGGTGCGCCTGGCGCTCGGCCGGCTGGCCCAGGCTGTTGATTTCCAACTCGATGCCTTCCAGCCCCAGTTCGGCCCAGAGGTCGCAGGCAAGCACGATCAGTTCGGCGTCCACATCGGGACCGACGAAGCCCAGCGCCTCGGCGCCGAACTGGTGGAACTGGCGGTAACGGCCGCGCTGCGGTCGTTCGTGGCGGAACATCGGCCCCATGTAGTACAGGCGCTTGCCCCCGTCGTACAGCAGCGAATGTTCGACCGCCGCGCGCACCACACCGGCGGTGTTTTCCGGGCGCAGGGTCAGCTGCTCGCCGTTGAGCCGGTCCTCGAAAGAATACATCTCCTTCTCGACGATGTCGGTCACCTCGCCCAGGCCGCGCACGAACAGCGCCGTGGGCTCCACGATGGGCGTGCGCAGGTTGCGATAGCCGTAGCGCAGCATGAGTGAGCGCAGCTTGTCTTCGAGCCACTCCCAGTGTGCGGACACGGGCGGGGCGATGTCGTTCATGCCTTTGACGGCGCTGAGTTTTTCTGCCATGGGAATGCGGTGCGACCGGGCACCGTCTGAACCGCTGGGCCGCTCACCGGCACCAGCATCGGGGTCAGACGGCAGCGCCGAATCTCTTTTCTATGTAGTTTTCAACGATCTGCTGGAATTCGCGGGCGATGCCCTCGCCGCGCAGGGTCATCGCTTTCTGGCCATCGATGAAGATCGGCGCAGCCGGAGCCTCACCGGTGCCTGGCAGGCTGATGCCGATGTCGGCATGTTTGCTTTCACCGGGACCATTGACGATGCACCCCATCACCGCGACCTTCAGGTTTTCGACGCCGGGGTAACGCGCGCGCCAGACTGGCATCGACGAGCGCAGGTAGTCGTCGATCTGCTTGGCGAGTTCCTGGAAGGTGGTGCTGGTTGTTCGGCCACAACCCGGACAGGCGGTGACGCTGGGCACGAAGGCCCGCAGGCCCAGCGCCTGCAGGATCTCGGCAGCGATCACCACCTCCTGCGTGCGGGCCTCGCCGGGCTGCGGCGTGAGCGAGACGCGAATGGTGTCGCCAATGCCCTGCTGCAGCAGCACCGACAGCGCCGCCGCCGATGCCACGGCGCCTTTGGTGCCCATGCCGGCTTCGGTCAGGCCCAGGTGCAGCGCATAGTCGCAGCGCTGTGACAACGCCTGGTAGACCGCGATCAGGTCCTGCACGCCGCTGACCTTGCAGGACAGCATGATGTTGTTGCCGTTCAGACCCAGCGCCTCGGCCTTGGCCGCAGAGTCAAGTGCTGACATGATCAGCGCCTCGTACATCACCTGGCGGGCGTCCCAGGGCTCGGCGCGCTGCAAGTTCTGGTCCATCAGGCGGGCGAGCAGGTCCTGGTCCAGGCTGCCCCAGTTCACGCCGATGCGCACGGCCTTGTCGTGGCGCGCCGCGATCTCGACCATCTGAGCGAACTGGCGGTCGCCCTTCTCGCCCTTGCCCACATTGCCGGGGTTGATGCGGTACTTGGACAAGGCCTCGGCACAGGCCGGGTGGTCGCTCAGCAGCTTGTGGCCGTTGTAATGGAAATCGCCGATCAGGGGCACATGGATACCCATGCGGTCCAGCTGCTCGCGGATGTGGGGCACCGCCCTCGCCGCTTCGTCGTTGTTGACCGTGATGCGCACCAGCTCCGAGCCGGCGACGGCCAGTTCCTTGACCTGAATCGCGGTGCCAATGGCATCGGCGGTATCGGTGTTGGTCATGGACTGCAGGCGCACCGGCGCGTCACCACCGACCGTCACGTGGTGGTCACCCCAGGACACCACACCCTGGCGCGTCTTGCGCGGGCGAGCGCCGGCCAGTGCGACCGGTTCATCCGCCAGATTGTTCAAGACCCCAGACCGGTTGGTTACAGGCATGTCCATGATCATTTCACCTCGAAGCGGGCCACGCTGTTGCGGGCGTAGGGCATCACGTCGAACGGTCGTCCTCGCACCTGCACCTGCACCGCATCGGCACGCCCGAGCACCACCGAATAGGGCGGCATGCTGGAAAAGTTCAGGGCGTCACCCGCCTTGAGCATGCGTTGCACCTGCACCTTGCCCGTGCCATCGATCACCTCGACCCAGGAGTCGCTGCTCGCCTGAATGCTCAGCAGACCGCGAGGCGCGGCCGGCTCGGTCACCGCAAGCGGCGTTGAGCCGGGAGACACAGGCGCCAGCTCCGCGACAGAAGCCGCAGGGGCTTCAGGAACCGACGCAGCAACCGGCTCAGTCGTTGTGGCTGGCTGCGGCGCGACAAGGGCTGCCGTCGCTTCAGAACCGGGCGTTTGAACAACGTTTGTCACCACCTCGCCGGGCTGGGTTTCCTTGCTGAAAATATGCGTGGCACCGGTCAGCAGGTCCTTGCCAGGCACAGCACTCCAGTCCGGCACCAGCGCAATCACCAGCGCACCCAGCAGCGCCACCGAAGCAATCAACACCGCCGGACGGCGCAGCCAGTCCAGGGGACTGAAGCTCGAACCGGTCTGGTCCCCCTTGAACGGGGCATTGATGGTCTGGCGGGAGTCGCCCAGCACGGGCATGTGCCCCTGGGGGATCTGTTCGAGGACGGGGCCCGGGTCGGTCTTGAGCTGGCGGCAGGCACTGGAAGCCAGCGCGCGCGCAAACGTCAGGTCGGGCAACTCGTCGTAGCGCCCGGCTTCCAGCGCTTCCAGCTTCTTGACCGGCACCTTCAGCGCCGCCGCCAAGGCGGCGATGTGCAGGCCAGCGGCTTCCCGCGCCTGGCGCAGCAGCACAGGCGCGGTCCAGACCACTTCGCCCGGATGGGCGCCATGGGTCTGTTCGTGCATCACCGACTCATTCATGAAACGAACCCCGTTGGTAGGCCGCCCATTCACGCGACTTCGGATACCGCCGCTCCAGCTGTTGCGCCAACTGGCCGACCGCCGCGTTGTTGTTCAGCTTGCGCTCGACCTTGATGCCCAGCCACAGCGTCTCGGCATTGGCCAGATCGGAATTGTTGATGCGGCGGATCACGAACTGCGACTTGGTGAAGTCGTTGCGGCGAAACTGCAGATTGGCCAGGTTGAAACCGACATACGGATTGGCCGGGTCCAGTTCGTAGGCACGCGCAAAACTGCTCTCCGCCTCGGACGCCTGGCCCATGCGGAGCTGACAAGTGCCCTGCAGCATCAAGGTCTTGGCTTGCCCACGATAGACCGGACTGGCCAGCGCCTGGGCAAAGAACTGCAAGGCCTCGGGGTAGCGCGCCTGGTTGCAGGAAAACCAGCCGTAGTTGTGCAGCGCATCCGGGTCGCGGGGATTGATCTGCAGGGCGCGGCGGAAACTGTCTTCGGCCAGACGGGGATCGTTGAGCCGCATGTAGACGAGCCCGCGCAGCACGTACGCGGGCCCGTACCCTGGGTCCGCCGCCAGTGACTGCTTGATTTCGTCCAGCGCCACCGTGTTCTGCCCTTGTTCGAAATAGTTTGTCGCCAGTTCCACACGAATTCGGGCCCGCTTGCGCGTTTCGGGTTCGTCGGAATCGGTGATCGGCTCGGCCGTGGTGGTCGTGTTCGAAGCCGGCGCCCCGGCGCAAGCCATCAGTTGCGCCACACCGGCGGCCAGCAGCAGCCACATCAATGCCACCCGCATCCGCGACCGATATACGCCACCAGGCAACACACTCCAGACCGTTCGCAACGGCAACGGGGTTTGTTCTCGGCGGCTGTCGGCAAATGCGTCTGTCATAACTGTTTGTCCTTGGCTTTGTGCACGAATCGAATGGGTTGCTCGGCGGTGGTCAGGCGGCGATCGGCCAGGCGGCGGACGGCGTCGGTGCGGTCGAGCACATCGCCCGCCAACTGGCCGCAGGCGGCGTCAATGTCATCGCCGCGGGTCTTGCGCACCGTCGTGACCACCCCGCCGTCGTTGAGGATCTGCCCGAAACGCAGCACCACGGCGCGCTCGGAGCACTTGAGCCCCGAGTCGGGAAAGGGGTTGAACGGGATGAGATTTATTTTGCATGGAACGCCACGGCCACCATGCGTCTTGACGAGAGACAACAGCTGCTGTGCGTGTTCTGGCTGGTCGTTCACACCAGCCAGCATGCAGTACTCGAAGGTGATGAAGTCGCGCGGTGCCGCCGGCAGGTAACGCAGGCAGGCATCGAGCAGTTCGGCAATCGGGTATTTGCGGTTCAGCGGCACCAGGGAGTCTCGCAAGGCGTCGTTGGGCGCGTGCAGCGAAACGGCCAGTGCCACCGGTACGTCCTGCGCCAGGCGGTCGATCATCGGCACGACGCCCGAGGTCGACACTGTGACCCGGCGGCGCGAGAGGCCATAACCATGGTCATCCAGCATCACGCGCAAGGCGGGCACGAGGGCGCTGTAGTTCTGCAGCGGCTCACCCATGCCCATCATCACCACATTGGTGATCACACGATCGGTCGACTTCAGGTGTTTGCGCAGGAAATGTTCGGCGTGCCAGAGCTGCGCCAGGATCTCACCCGTGGTGAGGTTGCGCGAAAAACCCTGGTGACCGGTGGAGCAGAAACGGCATCCCACGGCGCAACCGGCCTGGGAAGAAATGCAGAGCGTGCCCCGGTCGTCTTCGGGGATGAACACCGTCTCGACGGCGTTACCGTCACCCACATCAAACAGCCACTTGATGGTGCCGTCGACCGAATCCTGGCGCGAAAGCACCGGCAGGTCGGTGATGTGACAGACCGCGGGCAGCTTCTCGCGCAAACTCTTGGCGAGATCGGTCATCTCGTCGAAACGAGAGGCCCCTTTCTGATGGATCCAGCGAAACAGCTGGACGGCGCGGAAGCGCTTTTCGCCCAGCTGTTCGCAAAAGGCGGCCAGGCCTTCAAGATCAAAGTCGAGCAGGTTGGCCGTCATCACATGATCAACGCGCGTGTTCAGCGCGAGTAAACGTTCATGCCAGCGAAGAAGAACGCCACTTCAGCGGCGGCCGTCTCGGGGGCGTCAGAGCCGTGCACGGCGTTGGCGTCGATGCTGTCGGCGAAGTCGGCGCGGATGGTGCCGGCAGCGGCCTTCTTGGGATCGGTGGCACCCATCAGGTCGCGGTTCTTGGCAATGGCGCCTTCGCCTTCCAGCGCCTGGATCATCACCGGGCCGGAGATCATGAAGTCCACCAGGTCCTTGAAGAAAGGACGCTCTTTGTGCACAGCGTAAAAGGCTTCGGCTTCGCCGCGCGACAGGTGGGCCATGCGGGAGGCCACGACCTTCAGGCCGGCAGCTTCAAAACGGGCGTAAATCTGGCCGATCACGTTCTTGGCAACGGCGTCGGGTTTGATGATCGAGAGGGTGCGTTCGATGGCCATGGTGGTCCTTGAATTTATTGATAAAAAACGAATTTTTCGCAGAGCTGCAAAGCCCTTGATTCTACATTGCCCCCATGTCCGGCATGGGACACGGCAAACAGACCTGACGCTCAGCGCCCACCGGTGCGTCCGCCTCCACCGCCGCCGCCACGGCGACGACCACCGGGCGGGCCGCCACGACCACCGTCCTGCTCGCGCTGGCGCTGCAGAGCGTCCTGGCCGATGTAGCCAAACGAGGTTTTCATGGGGTCGGGTTGCCCAGCACCACCGCCCGACCCGCCGGGTTTTCCTCCACGGGCCTTGGGATTGTCAGCGGGCGTGCCAAACATGCTGCTGCGCCGTACGGCGGGCGCCTCGCCCCGGCTACCGGGGGGATTGCCGTAGTTGCGTCCGCCGCCCTTGGGCGCTGGCTTGCCGCGCGTGGCCGGGTGCCGGCCGCGGGGCGCACGGTCATCGCCCGTTGCGGGCATGCCGGCGGCAGCGGTCAGGCGGTCAATGTCCTGCTGGTCCAGTTCCACCCAGACACCGCGTTTGAGGCCCCGCGGCAGCATCATGGCGCCGTAGCGGATGCGGATCAGGCGGCTGACCGCATGCCCCACCGCTTCGAGCATGCGGCGCACCTCGCGGTTGCGCCCCTCGCCAATGGTCACGCGGTACCAGCAGTTGGCCCCCTCCCCGCCGCCATCCTCGATGCTCGCGAACTGGGCGATACCGTCGTCCAGCCGCACGCCGTCGAGCAGGCGCTGTTTCTCTTCGTTGGACAGGGCCCCCAGCACGCGCACCGCGTATTCGCGCTGCAGACCGAAACGCGGGTGCATCAGACGGTTGGCCAGTTCCCCCGAGTCGGTCAGCAGCAACAGCCCTTCGGTGTTCAGGTCCAGGCGCCCAACCGACTGCCATTTGCCCTGGTACAGGCGCGGCAGCCGGCGGAACACGGTGGGCCGGTTCTGGGGGTCGTCGTGGGACACGACTTCACCCGCGGGCTTGTGATAGGCCAGCACGCGCGGTGGCGGAGGCGTCATGCGCACGCGGACCGGCTTGCCATTGACCTTAATCACATCGCCGAACTGGATGCGCTGACCCACGTGGGCCGGCTCGCCATTGACGGAGATGCGTCCCTCCAGGATCAGCTGCTCCATTTCCAGCCGCGAGCCCATGCCGGCTTGCGCCAGCACCTTGTGCAGCTTCGGCGAATCGGCCTGAGGGGCGAGCACGCGCTTGGACGGCAGCGGCAGGTCTTGCTCCTGCTCGGCGTCAAAGGCGCCACTGACCACGTCATCGAAGCGCAAAGCGTCGGGGGAGGCGGCCGGAGCTCGGGCAGGCACCGCAGGGGCATCAGGCTGCGCCTGCGGCACGGTTGAATCGAGGCCCGCGGGTTCGACCTGTTCGACCTCACGGGGGGTATCTGGAGGTGTGGGGTTGTTCGCCATGGTCATGGTGTTCCTGTGGGAGGCTCGTTCGTCTCGGTAGCGGTTTCTGATTCGGGGGGCACGGCATCGTTCAACGACACCAGGGCGGGTTCGTCTGCTTCGGGCAGGAGGCTGGTTGAAAGCGCCTCAAAGTCCAATCGATCCAGCGCGGATTCCTGCACCTCACTGCCTTCGAGCGGCGGCAGCTGGTCCAGCGAGGCAATGCCCAGATCGTCCAGGAACTGGCGGGTGGTGGCAAACAGGGCCGGGCGACCCACGGTTTCGCGGTGGCCAATCACTTCGACCCAGCCCCGGTCTTCAAGTTGCTTCAACAGCAGCGAATTGATGGTCACGCCACGGATGTCTTCCATGTCACCCCGGGTGACGGGCTGGCGGTAGGCAATGATGGCCAGCGTTTCCAGCGTGGCGCGGGTGTATCTGGGGGGCTTCTCAGGGTGCAGCCGGTCCAGGTAGGGACGCATTTCGGGCCGGCTCTGGAAGCGCCAGCCACTGGCCACCTGCACCAGCTCCACGCCACGGCCGGTCCACTCCAGCTGGAGGTCGGCCAGCAGGCTCTTGAGGGTGTCGGGCGAGACTTCCATGTCGAACAGCACGCCCAGCTCCCGCACTGAGAGCGGTTGCGGCGCGCAGATCAAAGCCGTCTCGAGGACGCGTCGGGCATCCGTGGTGTTCATCGCTGGTGTCTGTCAAAAACCGGTTGTCCGGTACGGGCTGCGAGAGGGTTCGAAGGCTGCCTGTGTGCCCGCCCGGCGGCGGGGCTGGGTCACCTGGAGCACCACAACATCAAGGCATGGGGCGGCGCCATCCGGGTGGGGCTGTCTAAACGATCGGGAATCATCCCGAAAAAGCGGCCTGCTGAAGGCATTTGCACTGCCGGGGTGGCATCACCCCAACTGCGCTTCATTGTAATGGAGCCCGGACTTTGACAGGGCTTCCTGAAAATCGGCCGGTGGCGCGGACTGGAATGCCAGAGGCTCGCCCGAAATCGGGTGCAAGAGACGCAGGCGTGTGGCGTGCAAGGCCTGGCGCGGCATGTCGTACAAAGGCTTGCCGCCGTACAAGGCGTCTCCCACCAGCGGATGCCCGAGCCAGGCCATGTGCACCCGGATCTGGTGCGTGCGGCCGGTGTGCAGCTTGCAGACCACCAGACTGGCCTGGTCGTTGCCGTCGAGCAGCCGGATGGTGGTCTGGGCGGGTTTGCCATTGGTGGCATCGGGCCGCAGCACCGCCATGCGCAAGCGGTTGTGGGTGTCGCGACCCACGGGTTGGTCCACCAGTTGCTCGGCCGCGCCCTTCCAGCGGCCCTGCGCCAGCGCGACATAGCCGCGGTGCACTTCACGCGCAGCGATGGCACGCACCAAGGCGTCCACCGCCGCCCTGCTCTTGCCCACCAGCATCAGGCCCGAGGTGTCCTTGTCGAGCCGGTGCACGATGCCCGCGCGCGGTAACTGGGCCGCCGCCGCGTGGTGGGCCAGCAGACCATTAAGCAGCGTGCCGCTCCAGTTCCCGGCTGCCGGGTGCACCACGAGCCCGGCGGGTTTGTTGACAACCAGCAGGTGCGCGTCTTCAAAAACCACGTCCAGCGCCATCGGCTGGGCCACGAAGGCCATGGCCTGCTGGGTGGGGCGCAATTCCACCTGCAGCAGATGCCCCACCTGGATGCGGGTCGAGGGCTTGTGCACCGCAGCCCCCAGCAGCTGCACGGCACCATCGGCCATGAGCTGCTGCAGGTAGGAACGCGAGAACTCGGGGATCAGGCGGGCCAGCGCGCGGTCAACCCGCCAGCCATGCATCTCGGCCGGGATTTCGCAACAACGGGTCTCGGCCTCCAGCAGGGCGTCATCGCCGCCGGTCGTTGACTCGGAAGCCTCAGGGGTCATCCCCGGTGTCGACACACCCCCCATCGATATAATTTCTGCTGACAAGACCTGTGTTCCTGTTGTAAAGGTGTGCGTGTGAAGTGTTCGTTCAGATTATCGGCGGTGTCCTTGTACACGCTGGGCTCATTGCTCGCCTTGTCGGGGTGCAGCAGCACACCGGTGGATGAAACTGCGGGCTGGAGCCCCAACAAGATTTACAGCGAAGCCATCGACGAGCGCGATGCCGGCCACTTCGAAAAGGCCGTGACGCTGTACGAAAAGCTCGAAGGCCGGGCGGCCGGCACGCCGCTTGCGCAGCAGGCCCAGCTCGACAAGGCCTATACCCATTACAAGGCTGGCGAGCAGGCGCAGGCACTGGCCGCGCTGGACCGCTTCCTGCGGCTGCATCCCGCCAGCCCCGCTCTGGACTACGCGCTCTACCTCAAGGGCCTGGTCAACTTCAACGACAACCTCGGCCTGTTCGGCGCGCTCGCGCGTCAGGACCTGTCCGAGCGCGACCAGAAGGCGGCCAAGGCCTCGTTTGAATCGCTGCGTGAAGTCGTCACGCGATTCCCCGATTCGCGTTATGCGCCCGACGCGCGTGCGCGCATGACCTATATCGTGAACTCGCTGGCGCAGTACGAAGTGCACGTGGCCCGCTACTACTACAACCGGGGCGCGTATGTGGCGGCCATCAACCGGGTGCAGAGTGCGTTGACCGACTACACCGACGCCCCGGCGCTGGAAGAAGCGCTGTTCATCCTGGTGCGCAGCTATGACGCATTGGGTATGACCCAGTTGCGCGACGATGCCCGCCGGGTGATGCTGACCAACTACCCGCAAAGCGCCTACCTCGGCCAGGGTGGCAAGTCGGTCAGTGAGCCTTGGTGGAAGCTCTGGTGAGCGCGAGCTCGTCCAGCGCACGCATCACTTCGTCTTCATCGACCAGCCGCCGCATCGGCGGCAGCTCGGCCAGCAAGGCATTGCCGTAAGACCGCGTCAGCAGACGCCGATCTCCAATCACCAACACCCCGCGGTCGGTTTCGCTGCGGATCAGGCGACCAACGCCCTGTCTGAGCGCCTGGGCCGCCTGGGGCATGTAGACACCGTTGAAGGCACTGAGCCCGGCATCGGTGAGTTTCTGTGCCCGCGCCTCGATCAAGGGATCGTCGGGCGACGGAAAAGGCAGCTTGTCGATCACCAGCAGTTGCAGCACATCACCGGCCAGATCCACGCCTTCCCAGAACGACGCGGACGCCACCAGGATGGCGCCCGCCCGCCCAACGCCAGCGGCCGCGCGGAAACGCGCCAGCAGCGCCCGCCGGGACAAACGCCCTTGGCCCAGCACTTGCAGCGCAGCGCCCGGACCGGCCGGCGCCATCGCTGCGAGCAGCTCGGTCATGCGTTCGGCCGCCCGCAAGGTGGTGGTCAGCACCAGGGTGCGCCCGCCCAGGCGCGATGCCCAGCGCGATACCGCCTGAGCCAGCCGCGCGGTGTGATCGGGTTCACCGGGTTCGGGCAGATCGTGGGGTACGTACAGCGAGGCCAGTTCGGCGTGGTCAAACGGACTGGGCAGGCGCAAGGTGCGCAACCCCGGGTGGTGCTGCAAACCCAGCGGTTCGGTGAACCAGCGCAGCGCATCGTCGCCGCCCAGGGTGGCCGAGGTGAATATCCAGCTGCGTGCCGCTTGCGGCGCCGAGCCCGCCTGTGAAAACCGGGTCGAAGCGTCCGGCGGCACGCTGACCAGTCGCCAGCCACCGGCCCCGTCGACATCGGCCCAGCGCACATTGTCACCATCCAGGCCTGCTGCCCGGGGGCTTGTCCACCGGGGCCATTCGACCCGCAATCCGCGCACGCTCTCCAGGAGACGCTGCAACTCGACGGCAGCGCCCTGGGTCGCCTCCAGGGCGTGCTCCATGGCGCGCAGGGCCTGGGCCAGGCCCTGCAGGGCCTGCATCCAGAGCCGCGGGTCCAGCCCATCCGGCGTTGGCCCCGCCCAGCGACAGCGGCCTGCAGCCTCGGCGCCGGTTCGTGGCACGCCGGCCAGACCTCGAACGGCCTGCTCCAGCTCCAGCGCCAGATGCGCCCAAGGTCGCTGGCCGCGCGCCCACACCGGCCCCTGCCCAGCCACTTCGCGCGCCAGCCCCCGCAAACGCCCCGAGTCCAGCGTCACGCCCATGAATTGCACGCCGATCTCGTTGAGCCGGTGCGCCTCGTCAAACACCACCACCTCGACCTGTGGCAACAGCTCCGACTCGCCGGACGCCTGCACGGCCTGGTCCGAGAAGTAGAGGTGATGGTTGATCACCACCCAGTCGGCCTGCTGGGCCACGCGCCGCGCCCGGTTCACATGGCAGCACGCCAACCGCGGGCAGGCGTCCGCCAGGCAGTTCTCGCGCGTGGCGCTGACCCAGGGGCGCAGCGGCGAACGCTCGTCCAGCCCGGGCAGTTCGGCGAGGTCGCCCTGCACCGACGCTGTGGCCCAACGGTGCACATGCTCCAGCCCGGCGGCCAGCGCCGGATCGCGCAAGCCGCCGGCAACAGGTCCGCTGCGGGCCTGCTCCAGGCGCTGCAGGCAGACGTAGCTGGAGCGTCCCTTGAGCAGCGCCACCCGCACCGGCAGGCCCAGTGCGCGGCTCAGGGCCGGGATGTCGCGCGCGAACAGCTGATCCTGCAACGCTTGGGTGGCGGTCGACAGCAGGGCACGGCGTCCACTCAGCAGCAGTGGTGCGAGGTAGGCAAAGGTCTTGCCCACACCCGTACCGGCCTCCACCGCTAGCCAGGTCTGTGTCTCCAGCGCTTCGGCCACGGCACACGCCATCTGAATCTGGGCCTGGCGTGGCTGCAAGCCTCCAGGGGTGTTTGCAGCCAGTGGACCATCGGCGGTAAAAAGCGCTGCTACCGCGTCCACAAAGATCGTCAAACGCTGCCCCCAACGGGCACCGGCAAGCCGATGGTGAACAAGGCGCAACAGGACACCGCCCACCCCCACCGGCCACCGGGTTGAACCGGGCGCATTTGGTGATAGTCTCGGCTTCTGTAGGGTTTTCTGGTTACCATCCGAAGCGCCTCGACACCGACTGTGTCGCCCTGATTGTTGATCCACATGTCCAAAGGCTACCGCATCCACGCGTCCACCGGCACCCACCGGGGTGATCGCGACTACCAGCAGGACCAGGTCTGTCTGCTGCACCACCAGCGCCACGACGGTTGCCTGCTGTCGGTGGTCGCCGATGGCATGGGAGGACGCAGCGGTGGACGCAAGGCATCGGATCAGGTCATGCTGACCGCGCGGCAACTGTTTGAGCGCTTTGACCCCGAGACCGACGACCCGTCAGCGATGCTGCGCCAGATCGTGGAAGAGTCGCATCTGGTCATCAAACTGACGGCGGTCTCTGCCGAACAGGAACCGCACAGCACCATCGCTGCCTTCCTGGTCAACCCGGGTGGCGACAGCCACTGGATCCACGCCGGCGATTCGCGCATTTACCACTTCCGCCAAGGTCAGATGGTCTTTCGCACCATGGACCATTCCTATGTGCAGACCCTGGTCAACCAGGGCGAGATCACCGAAGAAGAGGCGCTGGACCACCCGCACTCCAACATCCTCATGGGCTGCCTGGGCACCGACAACGATCCGCCGGTGGACATCCATGTGGCCCAGAAGCTCGGCCCCGGTGACGCCCTGCTCGCCTGCAGCGACGGTATCTGGCACTACTTCACGCCGGAAGAACTCGCCAGCACCGTGGCCATGCTCACGCCGCGCGAAGCCTGCGAGTTCCTGATCCAGAAAGCGCGCTCACGTGCCAAAGGCATGGGCGACAACCTGTCACTGACCATCGTCAAGTTCGACCCCCTCAACTAAGGCCAACCCGACGCCTCCAGCCCACGCGGCCTGGAGCGCACGGGATTCAGGTCAACCCGGTGTCCACCTGCCGGTGTTCCAGAGTCAGGTATTCGGCCGACTGCATCTCGCCCAGGCGCGACACCGTGCGCGGAAACTCGTGCGACATCGGCCCTTCCAGATACAGCTGTTCGGGCGGAACGGCGGCCGACATCACCAGCTTGACACGCCGGTCGTACAGCACATCGATCAGCCAGGTGAAGCGCCGTGCCTCCGAAGCCTGGCGCACCGCCATCTGCGGCACGTTGGACAGCAGCAGCGTATGGAACTGCGTGGCGATTTCCAGGTAGTCGTTCTGAGAACGGGGACCGCCGCAGAGCGTGCGGAAGTCGAACCAGATCACGCCACCCGCGCGGCGCACCGCGCTGATTTCACGCGACTCGATGTGCATCACCGGGTTCTGGTCGGCCATCTCGGCCAGCTCGCCAAAGGTCTTCTCCATCGCCGCGTCCGCCGCCGGGCCCAGCGGGCAATGGTAGAGCTGGATGTGCGTGAGCGTGCGTTGGCGGTAGTCGGTGCCGTTGTCCACGCTGAGCACTTCCAGCCGTGACTTCAGCAGCTCGATGGCCGGCAGGATGCGGTCGCGGTGCAGGCCGTCCGGGTACAGACCATCGGGGTGGAAGTTGGAGGTGGTGACGAAGCCCACACCGGCCTTGAACAACGCGTCGAGCAGACGGTGCAGGATCATGGCGTCGGTCA
The DNA here is from genome assembly GCA_002842215.1 of Betaproteobacteria bacterium HGW-Betaproteobacteria-9. GTDB lineage: Bacteria > Pseudomonadota > Gammaproteobacteria > Burkholderiales > Burkholderiaceae_C > Hydrogenophaga. Next base: position 219,028 of record PHCC01000001.1, read on the forward strand.
CATCCGCCACGTGGAATTCGTCGAAACAGATCAGCTTGTAGCGCTTGGCGATGCGCGCACCGAGCTCGTCCAGCGGGTTCACGGTGCCCTGCAGCTCGCGCAGTTCGCGGTGCACCTCGCGCATGAATTCATGGAAGTGCAGCCGCGTCTTGCGGCGCAGCGGCACCGCGTTGTAGAAGCAGTCCATCAGGAAGCTCTTGCCCCGCCCCACCCCGCCGTACATGTAGACCCCGCGCGGGATCTCCGGGTTGACGAACATTTTCTTCAGCGCGTTGGAACGGCGCTGCTTGTACGTCGCCCACTCGGCGGCACACCGCTCCAGCGCGGCTATGGCACGCTGCTGGGCGGGGTCGGTGGTGTAGCCACGCTCCTTGAGCGCGGCTTCGTAGGTGCTACGGACCGACAAGGGCGAACCTGGATCAGAAGTTCAGGGTGCGCTTGTCCACCGCCAGCGCGGCTTCCTTGGTCGCTTCCGACAGCGAGGGGTGCGCGTGGCAGATGCGGGCGATGTCTTCGGCGCTGGCCTTGAACTCCATGGCCACCACGGCTTCGGAGATCAGCTCTGACGCCATCGGACCCACAATGTGCACGCCCAGGATCTCGTCGGTGGTCGCGTCGGCCAGGAACTTGACCATGCCGGTCGTGTCGCCCAGCGCGCGGGCACGACCGTTGGCCAGGAACGGGAAGGTGCCGGCCTTGTACGCCACGCCGTCCGCCTTGAGCTGCTGCTCGGTGCGGCCGACCCAGGCAATTTCCGGGCTGGTGTAAATGACCCAGGGGATGGTGTTGAAGTTGACGTGACCGTGCTGGCCGGCGATGCGCTCGGCCACCGCCACGCCCTCTTCTTCCGCCTTGTGCGCCAGCATCGGGCCGCGCACCACATCGCCCACCGCCCAGACGCCCGGCAGGTTGGTTTTGCACTCGGCGTCCACGACGATGGCGCCGCGTTCATCCAGTGCCAGACCCACGGCTTCGGCGTTCAGGCCAATGGTGTTGGGCACGCGGCCGATGGAGACGATCAGCTTGTCGGCGTCCAACGCCAGGGCTTCACCCTTGGCGTTGGTGTAAGCGACGCTCACGCCTTTCTTAGTGGTCTTGATCTCACCCACGGTCACGCCAAGTTCGATCTTCAGGCCCTGCTTGTCGAAGGCCTTCTTGGCTTCCTTGGCAATCTGCTCGTCCACCGCGCCGAGGAAGGTCGGCAGACCTTCGAGGATGGTGACGTCAGCGCCCAGGCGGCGCCAGACCGAGCCCATTTCCAGGCCGATCACGCCGGAGCCAATCAGCACCAGCTTCTTGGGCACGGCGCCGATTTTGAGCGCGCCGTCGTTGGACAGCACGTTGACCTCGTCAAACGGCGTGCCGGGCAGCGCGCGGGCGTTGGAGCCGGTGGCGATGACGATCTGTTTGCCGGTGAGGACCTCTTCTTTGGCACCCGTCACCTGGACTTCGTAACCACCTTCAGCCGCCTTCACGAACGAGCCACGGCCGTGGAAGAACGTGATCTTGTTCTTCTTGAACAGGTAGAGGATGCCGTCGTTGTTCTGCTTCACGACGGTGTCCTTGCGACCCACCATCTTGGCCACGTCCATCGTCACCTTGCCGGTGCTGATGCCGTGGTCGGCGAAGTGGTGGTTGGCGTGTTCGAAGTGCTCGCTGGACTGCAGCAGGGCCTTGGAGGGGATGCAACCGACGTTGGTGCAGGTGCCACCCGGGGCGGGGCCGCCAGCGGCGTTTTTCCACTCGTCGATACACGCGACCTTGAAGCCCAGCTGGGCAGCGCGAATGGCCGCGATGTAGCCACCGGGGCCGGCGCCGATCACGACGACGTCAAATGCTTGAGACATGTTTTCTTATCCTGAATGGGGTTGGACAAACGCCCCCGAAGGGGCGTCTGGAAATTCGCGTTTCGATCAGATGTCGAACAAGAGACGCGCAGGGTCTTCCAGTGCTTCTTTCATCGCCACCAGGCCCAGCACGGCTTCTCGGCCGTCGATGATGCGGTGGTCGTAGGACATGGCGAAGTAGTTCATCGGGCGCACCACGACCTGGCCGTTTTCAACCATGGCGCGGTCCTTGGTGGCGTGCACGCCGAGGATGGCCGACTGCGGCGGGTTGATGATGGGGGTGGACATCATCGAACCGAAGGTGCCGCCGTTGGAGATGGAGAAGGTGCCACCAGTCATGTCGTCCATGCCCAGCTTGCCGTCTTTGGCCTTCTGACCGAACTCGGCGATCTTCTTCTCGATCTCGGCAAAGCTCATCTGGTCGGCGTTGCGCAGGATGGGCACCACCAGGCCACGCGGCGAACCGACGGCAATACCGATGTCGAAGTAGCCGTGGTAGACGATGTCGTTGCCGTCCACCGAGGCGTTGAGCACAGGGAACTTCTTGAGCGCGTGCACAGCGGCCTTCACGAAGAAGCTCATGAAACCGAGCTTGACGCCGTGTTCCTTCTCGAACCGCTCCTGCATGCGCTTGCGCATGTCCATGACCGGGGCCATGTTGATTTCGTTGAACGTGGTCAGGATGGCGTTGGTCGACTGCGACTGCAGCAGACGCTCGGCCACTCGGGCACGCAGGCGCGTCATGGGCACGCGCTCTTCGGGCCGGTCGCCCAGATCGGGGGCCACGGTCGCCACCTGCGGCAGCACCTTGGTCGGCGCACCGGTCGGGATGGAAACGGGTGCGGCCACGGCGGGCTTGGGTGCTGCAGCGGCGGACAGGACGTCGCCCTTGGTCACACGGCCGTCTTTGCCGGTCCCGGCCACAGAGCCGGGTGCCATGCCACCGTCGGCCATCAGCTTGGCGGCGGCGGGCATGGCCACACCGGCCTTGGACTGGGACGCGGCAGCGGCCGGCGCAACGACCACGGGTGCCGGCGCTGCTGCAACGGGTGCAGCGGCGGCGGCCGGCGCAGCCGCACCGGCCACAGCGGTGGTGTCGATGCGGGCGATCAGCTGCTCGGCAGCCACGGTAGCGCCATCGCCTTGCAGGATCTCAACCAGCACGCCGGAGGATGGCGCCGGACATTCCAGCACCACCTTGTCGGTCTCGATCTCGATGAGTGTCTCGTCGGCGGTGACGGCGTCACCGACCTTCTTTTTCCATTGCAGCAGGGTGGCTTCGGCCACCGATTCGGAGAGCTGCGGAACTTTGACTTCTACGATTGCCATGTGTCTTCTACCTTGATTTTTTGCGATTCGCGCCGGCCTTCGTCGCACCCCTCAGGGAGCAGCAGGCCAGCGCGGGTCCGGATTATTTGGTGAGGATGAAGCCCTTGAGCTTGCTGAAAGCGGCTTCGATCAGGGTCTTCTGCTGCTCCTGGTGCAGGTGCGCGTATCCCACCGCAGGCGACGCCGAAGCGGCCCGACCGGCGTAACCCAGCTTCTGGCCATCGAGCATGTTCTCGTGGATGTAGTGCTGCACAAAGAACCAGGCGCCCTGGTTTTGCGGCTCGTCCTGGCACCACACGATGTCGGTGGCGTTCGGGTACTTCTTGATCTCGGCACCGAACACCTTGTGCGGGAACGGGTAGAGCTGTTCCACACGCAGGATGGCCACATCGTCATCGCCACGCTCCTCGCGCTTCTTGACCAGGTCGTAATAAACCTTGCCCGAGCAGCAGATGAGGCGCTTGACCTTGTCGGCGTTCTTGACCACGTCGGCGTTGCTCTCCGGAATCACGGTCTGGAAGCTGCCCTTGGTGAACTCGGACAGCGGCGACGTGGCGTCCTTGTTGCGCAGCAGCGACTTGGGCGTGAAGATCACCAGCGGCTTGCGCAGGTTGCGGATCACCTGGCGGCGCAGGATGTGGAAGATCTGGCTCGCCGTGGTGGGCTGCACGATCTGCATGTTGGTGTCGGCCGCCAGCTGCATGAAACGCTCCAGACGCGCCGAGCTGTGCTCGGGGCCCTGACCTTCGTAGCCGTGCGGCAGCATCAGCGTGATGCCGTTGACACGGCCCCACTTCACTTCACCAGATGCGATGAACTGGTCAATCACCACCTGCGCGCCGTTGGCGAAATCGCCGAACTGCGCTTCCCAGATCACCAGGGTGTTCGGGTCGTTGGAGGCGTAGCCGTATTCAAAGCCCAGCACCGCCTCTTCGGACAGGATGGAGTCGATCACGACAAACGGCGCCTGGTTGTCGGCCACGTTCTGCAGCGGCGTGTAGGTACCGGTATCCCACTTTTCGCGGTTCTGGTCGTGGATCACGGCATGGCGGTGCGTGAACGTGCCACGGCCGCAGTCTTCGCCCGACAGGCGCACCGGGAAGCCGCTGGCCACCAGGGAAGCAAACGCCATGTGTTCGCCCATGCCCCAGTCCACCGGGATGTCGCCACGGCCCATGGCCGCGCGGTCGGCGTAGACCTTCTTCACCAGCTGGTGCGGGCTCACGCTCTCCGGGATGGTGGTCAGGCGCCCGGCCAGACGCTTCCACTCGGCCATCGGGATCGCCGTGTCGCCCGCGTCGGTCCACTTCTTGCCGAGGAAGGGCGACCAGTCCACCGCGTACTTGCTCTTGAAGTTGGTCAGCACCGGGTCCACCGTGTGGCGGCCAGCGTCGAGCGCCGCGCGGTAGGCCTTGGCCATGTCGTCGCCCAGCGTTTCGCCCAGACCCTGAGCGGCCAGCTTGTCGGCGTAGAGCTTGCGCGTGCCGGGGTGCGCGCTGATCTTCTTGTACATCAGCGGCTGGGTCAGGCTCGGGGTGTCCTGCTCGTTGTGGCCCAGCTTGCGGAAGCAGATGATGTCGAGCACCACGTCTTTGCGGAAGGTCATGCGGTATTCCAGCGCCAGCTGGGTGGCCAGCACCACGGCTTCCGGATCGTCACCATTGACGTGCAGCACCGGCGCCTCGACACCCTTGACGATGTCGGTGCAATACAGCGTGGAGCGCAGGTCGCGCGGGTCGGAGGTGGTGAAACCGATCTGGTTGTTGATGATCAGGTGCACCGTGCCGCCCGTGGTGTAGCCACGGGTCGCCGCCAGCGCCAGGGTTTCCTGGTTCACGCCCTGGCCGGCAAAAGCCGCATCGCCGTGCACCAGCACAGGTAGCACCTGCTTGCCCAGCGGATCGCCGCGGCGGTCCATGCGCGCGCGCACCGAGCCCTCGACCACCGGGTTCACGATTTCCAGGTGCGAAGGGTTGAAAGCCAGCGAGAGGTGCACCGGACCGCCGGGGGTGGTCACATCCGAACTGAAGCCCTGGTGGTATTTCACGTCACCGGCGGGCAGGTCTTCGGGCGCGGTGTGGTCGAATTCGGCGAACAGGTCCTTGGGCATCTTGCCCAGGATGTTGACCAGCACGTTCAGGCGACCGCGGTGGGCCATGCCGATCACGATTTCCTGCACGCCCTGGGCACCGGCCTGCTGGATCACCTCGTCCATGGCGGCGATGAAACTCTCGCCACCTTCGAGCGAGAAGCGCTTCTGGCCCACATACTTGGTGTGCAGGAATCGCTCCAGACCTTCGGCCGCGGTCAGGCGGTCGAGAATGGCTTTTTTCTTCTCGGCATTGAAGGCTGGCTTGCTGCGGATGGCTTCCAGCTTTTCCTGCCACCAGCGCTTTTGCGTCTGGTCGCTGATGTACATGTACTCGGCACCCACGCTGGCGCAATAGGTTTCGCGCAGTGCGTTGAGCAGGTCACGCAGTGACATGACTTCTTTGCCGAAGAAGGTGTTGCTGGTGTTGAAGACGGTCTCGAAATCGGCGTCGGAAAAACCGTAGAACGCGGGATCGAGTTCGGGAATGTTGTCGCGCTCGGTGCGCTTGAGCGGGTCCAGGTCGGCCCAGCGGGAGCCCACGTTGCGGTAAGCGGCGATCAGCTGCTGGACGGCGACGCGCTTGCGGCCCAGATCGGAGTCGGCGCCAGCGGCCACAACGACCTTGGTTCCGCCTTGTTTGGCGCGCTCGGCAAAAGCGTTGATGACGGGCTGGTGGGGGACGTCGCGGGCATCGGAGCCGTCGCCGGCAGGCACATGCTGAAGGGCGTCAAAGTAGCCGCGCCAGTTGTCCGGCACGCTGCCGGGATTTTCCAGGTACTTCTCGTACATCTCTTCCACGTACGGTGCGTTGCCGCCGAAGAGATAGGAATTGTTCTGGTAGGCAACATAGACGTTGCCCCCGTTCGATGGGGAATTGCTCATAGATTCGCTGACCTCCGCTTCCCTCTGGGAAACATTAGCTGGTTAAAGAAACCTCCCGCGACACGGCTTAACCGATTGGCGGATGCGACAGTGACTGTGGAAGGACCTGACTGCAGCCCGCGATTGTGCCACCTGAGCACAGGATCAGGGAAAAAGAATGCAGTGGAGAATGCCTCGGGGGCGGAATCACCCCGGCGTTGTTGCGGCTGCGCGAAACGACAGCACCGTGTCAGGCGACACCATCCAGCATCAGGAAACCACGCGTGGCGAGAGGCGCTCGGACGCAGGCACCGCGCTGGGCTCGTCCATTTCAATCGCGATCTGCGTGCAGACCGTGCGGCACAGCGTCACCGCCTTTTCGCTTTGCACCCGGTAGATGACCTGGGTACCGTCCTTGCGTTTGGCCAGCACACCCGCCCGGTACAACAGATTCAGATGCTGGGACAGGTTGGGCTGGGTGGTGTCGATTTCCTGCAGCAGCTGGGAAACCGATTTCTCTCTGTCGCACAGGGCGCTGAGGATGCGCAAGCGCATGGGCGTGGCCAGCACGCCAAACAACTCGGCGGCCATTTCGAACACGCGCACCTTCTCGACATTGGCATCGGACTCGATCATTTGTTCCATGGCAGACCACACTTTTGTCAATATAAGCATGGATCATACTTACAAAAACCGCCGTTGACCATGCGTTTTTGTCGGGATTGACGCGGGTTTGTCGTCCCCAAAAATGAAACCCGGCGCGTCAGGCAACGCACCGGGTTTCAACAGGATTCTGGCGCCAAACCAGACGCGGAGATCAGGCCTGCAGATCCTTGATTTGCTGCAATGCGGCAGGGTCGTCCATGGTGGTCAGATCGCCCGGATCGCGGCCCTCGCAGACCGCCTGGATGGCGCGACGCAGCAACTTGCCCGAGCGCGTCTTGGGCAACACGTTGACAAAGCGCACCCGTGCCGGGCGCGCCACGGCACCCAGCTGCTCGTCCACCAGCTTCATCACTTCGCCCTCCAGCTTCAGGCGCGCGGCATCGTCGGTGAGCACCGAGGCGTCCTTCACCACGGCAAACGCCATGGCCACCTGACCCTTGAGCTGATCGGCCACGCCGACCACCGCCACCTCGGCGATCTTCGGGTGGCTGGAAATGCTCTCTTCGATCTCGCGCGTGCCCAGGCGGTGGCCGGCGACGTTGATCACGTCGTCGGTGCGGCCGAGGATGAAGTAGTAACCGTCGTCGTCGCGAATGCCCCAGTCGAAGGTGCTGTAGACCATGCGGCCGGGCACGCTGGTCCAGTAGGTCTTGACGAACCGGGCGTCGTCGCCCCAGATGGTCTGCATGCAACCCGGGGGCAACGGACCTTCGACCGCGACCACACCCTTCTGGTTGCCGCCTTGCAGCTCAGCACCGGTCTGGTCGTCCAGCAGCTTGACGTTGTAACCATAGACCGCCTTGCCCGGCGAGCCGAATTTGCTGTCGGCCTTCTCCACGCCGTTGCAGATCGCCAGAATCGGCCAGCCGGTTTCGGTCTGCCAGTAGTTGTCGACGATGGGTTTGCCCAATTCGTCGGAGATCCACTTGGCGGTCGGTTCGTCCAGCGGCTCACCTGCGAGAAACAGCGCCTTCAGGCTGGAGAGGTCGTATTTCTTGATGAAGGACGAATCGTATTTCTTGAGCACCCGCACCGCGGTGGGGGCACTGAACATGACACTGACCTTGTACTTCTCGACCAGGCTCCACCAGATGCCGGCGTCGGGCCGGATCGGCAGACCCTCGTACATGATGGTCGCCATGCCGCCGATCAGCGGGCCGTAGATGATGTAGCTGTGGCCCACGACCCAGCCGATGTCGCTGGTGGAGAAATAGGTTTCGCCCGGCTCGCCCATGTAGATGTGCTTCATGGATGCCGCCAGCGCCACGGTGTAGCCACCGGTGTCGCGCTGCACACCCTTGGGTTTTCCGGTGGTGCCGCTGGTGTAGAGCGTGTAGCTGGGGTGCGTGGCGTCGACCCATTCGCAGGGCACCACGGTGTCCATGTGGCGCGCGCGCTCGGCCGAGTAGTCCACGTCCCGGCCTTCCACCGTGTTGAACGCTGCCAGCCCGCGGTTGACCATCACCACCTTCTGCGGTTTGTGGGCCGAAAGCTTGACGGCTTCGTCCAGCAGCGGCTTGTATTCCACCACCTTGCCGCCACGCGACCCGGCGTCGGCACTCACGATGGCCACGGGCGACGCGTCTTCGATGCGGCTGGCGAGCGAGTGGCTGGCGAAACCGCCGAACACCACCGAGTGGATGGCACCGATGCGCGCGCAGGCCAGCATGGCGAACGCGGCCTCCGGAATCATGGGCATGTAGATCAGGACGCGGTCGCCTTTTTTCACGCCCTGGTCCTGCAGGATGGCGGCCATGCGCTGCACCTCGGCGTGCAGTTCGCGGAAGCTGTAGATCTTTTCGACGTTGGTCTCGGTCGAAACAAAGATCAGGGCGTTCTGGTCCGCACGGTCCTTCAGGTGGCGATCGACCGCGTTGTGGCACAGGTTGGTCAGTCCACCTTCAAACCAGCGCGCAAACGGCGGGTTGTCGTAGTTGCAGACGCGGTCGTAGGGCTTGTGCCAGTCCACCAGCTTCGCCTGTTCGGCCCAGAAGACGTCACGGTCTTCGATCGAACGGCGGTGGAAATCGGCGTAGCCCTGAGCGTTGCTCATGTGAGTCTCCTGCGTGGTGATCGGTTGAAATGCGACAACGACCGCGCCGGGCCCATGGGATTTCCGGCGTGGTCGCGAAAAACTGAATTCATAATTATGACGTTCAGACTTGCGGCAGTCTGACAAATTCCCCCCATCCACACCCATCCGGCAAACCCGTCGGCGTGGCGCTGGTCAGCCCATCGCGACTTCTGCTGGATGCCGCGAGCGCCCTCCCCCCAGCAGCGTTTGGGCGCCCTACTTGATCAGCGCGTGGACTTCCCGGAACGCCGGGTGGTCGGCCGTGCGCAGCCACTCGAAAGCCACCATTTCCGTTGTGATGAGTTCAGCGCCAGCACCCGCCAGGCGGTCAAAGGCCGCATCGCGGTTGCGCTCGGTGCGCGAGCCGCAGGCGTCGGTCACGACCCAGACGTCGATTTCCTGCTCGATCAGCTCGAGCACGGTCTGCAGCAGGCAGACATGGGCCTCGCAACCGGCGATCACCACCGTGTTGCGCTCGGGCGCCTGACTCGGGGCGGCCTTTTGCAGGTGTTTGGGCAGGCTGCGGGCGTTGCCAGAGACCGGGCGCACCGCTGGACGCAAGCAGTCCAGCAAACCGGCATCGACGGCGCTAAAGCTCATCTTGCCGAGGGTCTTCTGGCACAAGGCCCGCAACGCTGCGTCGTTGCCGCCGAGTTTTTCCGGGTTCTGTTCGGTGCCGAAAACCGGCACCCGAAACACTTGAGCCATGCGGGCCAGGCGAACCGCATTGGCCAGCACCAGTGGCGCCTCATGGATAGCGGGCAACAAACGGGTTTGGTAGTCGACCAGCACCAGCTGGGAATCGGCGGCATCAAGCAGCATCGGGCAGTCTCTTCGTTGGGTTGGAACACACCGGCCAGGTGGCCGGTGCAGCAGGTTGTGCCCAGCATTGTGACAAAGGCGCGTGCCGCGCGACCGGCCCGGACAGGCCCAATCGCGCAATGTTCAAACAAATCAACGCATTGCTTGACTTTCCTCGCTTGACTTCTCGAAGCTTCACCCTTAACCTGAAAAGATATGAAGCGTTGGATCCCTGTTCTGCTGCTGGCTGGCATGCCGTTGGTGCATGCTGCGCCAAGCGAAGCTGTCTACGAAGACATGGACGCGCTGCTGCAGGAAAAAGGTGTCATCTCACGCCTGAGTGAGCAGATCCAGCAGGTTCGCGATAACGTGGGTGCTTCGGCCTCGAACCTCGTGATCAATGCCATGGGGTTCCTGGGCGTCCCCTACAGCTACGGCGGCAACAGCGCCGAAACCGGGGTCGACTGCAGCGGTCTTGTGCGCACGGTCTTCGAAAAGTCGGTGGGCAAAATCCTGCCGCGCCGGGCAGCGGACCAGGCCGCGGTGACCGAAACCATAGACCGCAGCGAACTCAAACCCGGCGACCTGGTTTTCTTCAACACCATGAGGCGGGCGTTCAGCCACGTGGGCATCTATGTCGGTGACGGGAAGTTCATCCATGCCCCACGCTCAGGCTCCTCCGTCCGGGTCGAAGACATGCGCGTCGCGTACTGGAACACCCGGTTCAACGGTGCTCGACGCGTCCCGCTGCAACCATCGACCCACACAGCCGTGCGCTGAACCCGCTGCGGCCTCCAAAAAAAGAACCGGGTCAAACCCGGTTTTTTCATGTCTGGTCGGCCAGGCGTTCAACCACCCCTCACTTCAAGTTGCCCAGGTAGGCGGCCACGGCCTTGGTTTCCAGCGGGCTCAGGCGCGAAGAGATCACGGTCATGACCGCGTTGTCGTTGCTGCGTGCGCGCTGGTGGAAATGAAGCAGCTGGGTTTCGATGTAGCCAGGATGCTGACCGGCCAGGCGCGGCATGTTGGCGCTGCCACGGCCATGGGTGTCGTGGCAGGAGAGGCAGGCGGGCAACCCGGCATACACATTGCCCCGCTCATAAACAAACTGTCCCACCGCCATGAGCTGCGCGTCATCGGACGGGGTGTTGGCCGCCTTCTGGCTCGCGTAATGCGCCGCGAGCGAACGGATCATTCGATCGTCCATCATCGCCACCTTTTCTTTCATCAAGGGGCTCTTTCGGTCCCCCGAGGCGAAGTCCTTCAACTGCTTGACCAGGTAGGTTTCGTTCTGTCCCGCCAGGCGTGGGAAGTTGGGCGCCACGCTCTGTCCGGTGGCGCCGTGACAGGCGCCGCAATGTTCTGCGGCGAAGCGGGCCCCGGCGGCGATGTCGGCGTCCATGGTCTGTGCACCCGCCGACCACGCCTGCGACCCCAGCAGCCCGATGGCCAGCAGCGCGCGGAGCCGGTGCAACCGGCCGACCCGCTGGCGTGTGCGGCCTGAGGCGGCCGTCTTGAGCTTGTTGCCCATCCATGTCTCCTGTCGGTGAAAGTCAGAGGCATTCTGGTCACACGACCAGGGTCACCGATTGATACAAGTCAACAATGATTAACTTATATTGACGCCGGAAAAAGGCATTTTGCTAGGCGTTGTGTGGGGAGGCCTGATGGCCCGGCCAGGTTCCGGAGGCGATGTAAATGCCGCCCATCCAGGTGGAACGGACGTCCAGCCCCGGCACGTGAGCTGCCAGGTCACTCCAGGGTTGAACCAGGCCATCCAGCGTGCTGACGGAACGCAGCGCCGCTCCCCAGACAAAGAGGTTGACCGGCCAGGCCCAAGGATCGGCCCATTGCAGCCCGGTGGCCACCACGCGCGCACCGGGCTTGAGGTGCTGCAGCACATTGGCAATCGCCTCGGGGCGACGCAGCACGTCGTGCGTGAAGTGGAACAGCACAGCATCGGCCTGCCCCGCCCAGCGTGCCGACTCGACCGGTGCGTTGATCAACGAAACCTCGCATGGCCCGACAGACGCAAGGCGCTCGCGCGCCTTGACCAGCATCTCCGGACATTGTTCGATCCCCACGATCCGGCCGTGCGGCCCCACGGCTTCGGCGAGCAGGGGAAAACTCAGACCGGTGCCACAACCCACATCCAGCACGGTCGCACCGGGACTCAGTCGCAGACCGGCCACAGCCTCGCGGCGAAGCGGTTCGAACATCGCGAGTTCGTTGTCGTACACGCCGGCTCGCAACCGGTATTGCTCCAGCGCAAAGCCGCGATCAGGAATGTGTGCGTCCCTGCGACTGACGGAAGGTCTTTTCATGGTCTTTCTGGCCTGAGGCAATACCCCTCAGATCAGCATAGTGCGCAGATCCTCGCACCGCAAGCGGCAACGGCCCGTGTTTGTTACCGAGTGTCCCGGTGCGCGCAAAGACCTGCACGCCAACGCACGAAACCGTGCCCCTCCATGACATCAGAAGCTGTAGTTGTAATTGATGCGCAGGGTGCTCTGCCGGTGCGACACCGTGCCGGCCATGCCCGGACCGAACATGTTCGGGTTGGTGCGGGTCACCTTGGGCGCAATGGCGATGGAGCCGGCCACTGCATGGCCACCACCCATGTTCCAGCCCAGACCCAGTGTGTAGTGGGTCGTGATGGTGGCCGGAAACAGCGGATTCAGCGTGTCGTCTGGCACGGGGTTGTCGGCGTAGTTGATGCCGGCGCGCAAGGCCAGGCCCGGCGCCAGCATGTACTGGCCGCCGATCATGAAGACGGTCTGGTTTTTCCAGTTCTGCGGCATCGAACCCACCATCCAGCCCCCGCCCATGTTCATGCCCAGGCGGAAGTCCTTCATGCTGTCCTTCCATCCCAGGTGCTTGACGTCGGCGGCCAGCATGAATGCTGGCGTCGCCTGCCAGGCCACGCCCACGCCATAGGTCTCGGGCCACTGGAAATCCACCACCTTGAACTGGGTGGGAATCTGCATGCCCCCTGGCAGCATGGTGAAAGTGCCACTGCCTTGCAGGTCGCCGATGTCGGTCTTGCTGTGGTAGGTGGCACCGAAGGCCAGCGCGTTCGACACCTTGTAGTGGGCGCCGAGTTTGAAGGCCCAGCCGTTGCCCTTGGCTTTGCCGCTGAAGTCGTTGTTGTCGCTGAAGCTGGCATGACCCGAGCCATCGGGCATCAGCATCTGCACGTCCATGCTGGCCCACACAAAGTCGAGCTGGCCGGCGACGGTGAAGTTGTCATTGACGTTGTAGGCCAGCGGGAACATCACCCGGCCGAAACCCACCTCGGAGCGCATGGGCAAGCCCGTGCCGTTGGACAGGAAGGAGGTGCTGCCGTATTCGGTACCCATGCCGCCCTGGGCCAGCATGCCAGCGCCGTAGGTGAGCTTGCCGGACTTGCGAATGTACGAGAGCGAGGGCATCCAGTACTTGTCGCCGTCTGATTTCGCATTCATCGGACCAGCCATCGGGTGGTTCATGCTGGTGTTCACATCCGGCATCAGCAACGTCAGACCCAGCCCCACGTTGTTGCCTTCCTGGCGCAGACCCAGTGTGGCCGGGTTGTTCATGATGGCCGAGTTGCCGTTGTCATGGGCGAATGAGGCGCCCCCCATGCCCCCGGCTTTGGCGCCGTAGGCTTCCATGTTCATGCCATTGGTGGCGGCGGCGGGCAAGGCCACCAGCCCCATCACGGTCGCCGCGATGGCTGTGAGCATGGGGCGTTGGTCGAAACGTTTGGCGGTTGGCATGCGTATGGACTCCTGAAACCAAAAGGTTGATGAAGATCAAAAGAATACCGGCGCGGGTATGGTTTGACGAGCCGGGAAGGTGCGGGTTGACGGCGATCCAAATACAAGATACGGATACCCGTACCAGCATTTAAGAATCACCCCGACCAACGTTTCAGGACTGTTGCCTGTGTGCTCAAGCGCCATCGGGCGAGTTCCCGCATGCGCCCGAGGGCGAAGTTGTGCGGTTTGTTGGTGCGCCTCCGGTTGTCGGCGTTGATGAAGCCGACCTCGGCCACGGCCTCGCGGCCCTGCGCCACAATCGCGCATGACAACCCATGCCGCCACATCCTCCGAGCGAGCGCCCGCCCCCGCGGTCCCGTGCGCTCAGTGCCCCTTGCGATCGCTGGCTCTGTTCCAGGCACACGAAGCCGCCGAACTGGAGCTCGTGCAGTCGCTCAAACGCCGGGACTTGCACCTCGAAGTAGGTAGCACGCTGATCCAGGAAGGTCAGGTTGACGCTCCGCTCTACACGCTGCAAAAGGGCTGGGCGTTTCGCTTCAAGACACTGAGCGACGGACGCCGGCAGATCCTGAATTTCCTGCTCGCAGGCGACTTCATCGGCGTGCAACAGAAGATGGGCGATGCCGCGGCCCATGGCGTCGAGACGCTGACCGATGCGGTGTTCTGCGTGTTCCAGCGCGACTCGCTGTGGGAAATCCACCGCCGCTCGCCCAGCATGGGCTTCAACGTGACCTGGCTCACCGCGCACGAAGAGTCGCTGGTGGACGATACGTTGCTCTCGGTGGGGAGGCGCAGCGCCGAAGAGCGCATTGCCACGTTGCTGATCCTGCTCTTCAAGCGCGCCGCCGCGCTGCAGGCCGATGCCGGCGCGAGCGGCGTGCCGTTTCCCCTGACGCAGCAACACGTGGCCGATGCCCTCGGGCTGTCGCTGGTGCACACCAACAAGACACTGCGCAAACTGGAGCGCCGGGGCCTGCACCACATAGGCGACGGTCGGCTGTTCATGCGCGACGTGAAGGCGCTCGCGCGCCTGGCCGACCTGTACGGCGACGGCCGCCCGTCCGTGCGCCCGCTGGTGTGATAGAGGCCCTTCGATGCACGCTGGGCTCGCTGACACCCCGTAACACATTGGTGAACTTTCATGTCTTTGTACACAGCAAACGGATGACCTGCGACCTACATTGAGTTCAACCCTGCTTCCCGCCGTCCAGGCCGGCAGGGACATCGACAGACCCCTGGCCTCCAACGGCCGGGACGCCGATGGAACGATATGTCCAAGGAGGCCGCATGACAGCCACCACTTCACGGTTCAACACGAACCAACTGCTTGCCACACTCTCCAGCGCCGAATGGCAGCACCTGGAGCCCGACCTGGAATGGGTCGATCTGCCGTCCGGTAGTACGCTGCATTCGAGCGGCAATGCGCTGCGCCATGTGCACTTCCCGACCACCGCCACGGTGTCCCTCGTGTCCTCGATGGCCGACGGCGCCTCCGCCGAAGTGGCCGTGGTGGGCAGCGAGGGCATGGTCGGCATCTGCGCCTTCATGGGCAACGCCAACGCTCTGAGCGATGCCGTGGTACAGCGGCCCGGCCACGCCTGGCGCATGAGCACGACGGCCGTGCAGCACCACACCCGCCGATCGCCCGACTTCATGCAGAAGTTGCTGGGCTACACCCAAGCCTTGTTCACGCACATGGCGCAGTGTTCGGCCTGCAACCGCCACCACGCGCTGGACCAGCAGCTGTGCCGCTGGCTGCTGCAGCACCTGGACCGCCAGGAAGGCAACGACATGCAGATCACTCAGGAGCGGATTGCCTGCCTGCTGGGCGTGCGGCGCGAGGGTGTCACCGGCGGTGCACTCAAGCTGCAGAAAGCCGGCCTGATCGACTACCACCGGGGCCACATTTCCATCCTCGACCGCCGCGGGCTGGAAGCGCGCAGCTGCGAGTGCTACGGCGTGGTGCGACAGGCCTACGACCGCTTGTCGTGTGCCCACAGCGCGCCGCGCCGCTCACCCGTGGTCCACGCCACTGGGCTGAGCAGCCAGCTGGTGTACCGCCAGTCCTTGCAAGCTGCCTGAACCTTGTGCGGCCGCTTGCGCAGACCCGCCCTCCTCCAGCAAGCCCTGTTTTTTGAAAGCCCATCACATGAACTACGTAGAACGCGACAGCTTTGGCATGTACAACGCCATCAGCGCACTGGACGACACCGTTCCGCAGCGCAACCGCGGCCCTGGCCCCTACCTGATGGGCGCCGACACCTTGCGGGGCAACGACGTGGTCAATGCCAAAGACGAAGACCTGGGTGACATCAAGGAAATCATGCTCGACATGCGCACCGGGCAGGTGAGCTATGCGGTGCTGTCGTTTGGCGGCTTCCTGGGTCTGGGCGAAAGACTGTTCGCTGTGCCATGGACTGCGCTGAAACTGGACACGGTCAACAAGCGATTCGTGCTCGACGCGAGCAAGGACCGACTGGAGAGTGCGCCCGGTTTCGACGAAAACGACTGGCCCGACATGGCCGACACGGCCTGGGAAAGAGGCGTGCACGACTTCTATGGCACACAGCCGTACGTGGCCCCGCGCGGCAATTGATGCCCTGATTCACACCGGGGCTGCCTCGCGCCCGTTGTGATTCGGCACCCGCCCGTGCCAGCCGCTGCGCCGCGCGGGCTTTTTCATGCGTGTCAGGGCAACGAACCGGTGAGGAATCTGGACATGAGCATGGAAGTTTCCTTTCGGCTGCAAGCAGCACATTTCGAGTTCAACCGGAAATGCCGACCGACCTTCAGCGCAGGTGGGGGTTGACACAGGGTCTGCGCGCCGCCGAACCAACACAGCGCCCGCAGCTGTAAGACATGGCGTCTGGCGCGGGGTGCTTGCGTGCGTTGGCGAACCGACTGGTCCCCGTGCCTGAGCCAAGATGGCCGTTTAGATAAAGGGACCGCAATGGCTCAAAGCGCGCACATCGTGGGCAAGGTGGAATACCGGGGCGGCGATGGCCCCGCCGTGGAAATACGCGAGGGCCCCGTGGAGGTTTCGATCTCGACAGCCGACGCCACCTTGAGCTGGGTCGAGGAAGATGTCCACGGCTCTGCCGCCATGCCCATTGGCGACTTCCGGCGCTTCGTGAAGGAAGGAAAGATCAAGCTCGATGGTCCGGTGCAGGCTGAGGCCTGAGCCGGCACACGCGCGCTGTCACGCGCCGGGGAAGGACGGCACATTGGTGCCCATCGGGATGTCGATGTTGATGAAGCCGCGGTCGGTCACGGCCAGACCGGCTTTGTCGGCCGCGATCTTCTTGACAATGACCGCCAAGTCGGCCTGATGGAGTTCAGGCTGACTGCAGGTCGACGCCTGCGTTGGCCAGGAAGTCCAGCGCAATTCCGCTGAAATCCGCCGGCCGTTCCACCATGGGCGCATGCCCGCAGGGCGCCAGCACCACCGGCTTCGCGTGGGGCATCAGCCGCATCAAGGTGTCGAGGTGGGCCACGGGCAGAAACCGGTCCTGCTGGCCCCATATCACGCAAGTGGGCGCCTGGATGCGCCGCGCCGTGGCATGGGCTTCGTCCATGACCGATGGGCGAAAACCGCCCAGGTGCATCAAGCCCCGCAAGGTGTTCAGGAACGCCGCTTGGGCCCCCGGTTGCCGGGCCAGCGCCACTTTTTCCCGCACCATCTCTGGCGTGATGCACGCGGGGTCGGCCACCGCCGTTCGCCACAGCCGGGCGGTACCAAACGCGGTGGGCTGGGTGAGCAGCTCGCCGAGCACCGGCAGCGAGGCCAGCCTGAAATCGAACAGGGTCGGGTTGGCCATGGTTGCGGGGGCCGAAAGCACCAGCGATGGCACCCGCTCTGGGGCGATCGCAGCACACTCCATGGCCACCCGCGCGCCCAGCGAGTTGCCCACCAGAGACGCCATATCCAGTCCCACCGCGTCCATGAATGACAGCGTGAACCGGGCCAGGGTCGCCACGTCGTAGATCACGTCGCCAGGCTTGGCCGTGAGCCCGCAACCCAGCAGATCCAGCGCGAACACCCGGTGCCGCGTGGCCAGCGCATGGATGCTGTGCTCCCACTCCAGCACCGAGCAGCCAATGCCGTGGAGGCACAGCACCGCAGGTCCTTCCCGCCCGACCTGCCAATAGCGGACTTGGTGGCCCGCTACGCTGGTATACCGGTCATGGGGTCGCTTCACGCTTTGGCCTTGAGCATCTGGTCGCACACATAGTGCGCCAGCGCGTACACCGTCTCTGATGGGTTGTAGCCGATGGAGGTGGGCAGCAGGCTGGCGTCGACCACGTAGAGGTTTTTCACGTCGTGCGTCTCGCCATAGGGGTTGACCACGGTCTTCTTCGGGTCGCGGCCCATGCGGCAGGTGCCCTGCGGGTGGAACGAGGTGTACTTGTAGCGGGCGGGCTCGTTCTTCAGACCGCCAATGACCTTCTCGACATCTTCCACGCGGTCGATGCTGGAGATGTGGGTGGTGGGAAGGTAGAGCCGCTGGGCCCCCGAGGCGAACAGGATCTTGGCGGTGGCGATCAAGCCCTTTTTCATGGACTCGAAGTCCTGGTCGTCCACGAAGTAGCTGATGTCTTTCTGCCCGTCCTTCCAGCTCACCTGACCCACGTTCTGGTCGTGGATCAGGCTGATCAGGCGGATCGTGTTCTTGTAGCCCGACATGTAGGCCACATAGGGCTTGCCCGTGCCCGGCTAGGCCAGAAAGCTGGCCTCCACCGGCTCCTGGATGGCGTTGAGCAGGATGTAGCCGCCCTTCTCGGGCAAGGTGTTCTGGTCCATGTAAAGCGAGTGGGTGGCGCCGTGGAAATCGCGCACCTCGTGCGGAAACTCGGCGGTGACCGACATGGACGGATGACACGCGAAGTTCTTGCCCACCTGCCCGCTGCTGTTGGCCAGCCCGCTCTTGAGCAGCAGCAAGGGCGTCTGGATCGGGCCGGCGGCCAGCACCACCAGGGGCGCATCGACCTGGATGTCCGCCTTCTTGATGCGCGTGGCGGGATCGATGATTTCGCCCTTGACGCCCACCGCCTTGCCCTCTTTCGACAACACCTCGGTGACGCGGGTGTCCGAGTGGATGACGGCCCCATGCGCCACCGCCCACGGCAGGTAGGTCACCAGCATGGACTGCTTGCGGTCCGTGGTGCAGCCGCTGAAGCAGAAACCCGTCATGGCGCAGTCTTTGATGTTGCGCCGGGCCTTGCCCTGTGGGTAGCCCAGCTTGTCCATGCCCTGGCCGATCAGCAGCGCGCCGGGGCTGGTTTCCTGCGGTCCCACGGTCTTGATGTGCAGGTTGCGCTCCACCTTCTCAAAAATCGGCGTCATCACCGCCGGGGTGAGGTTGGTCAGGCCGAACTCCTTGGCCCACTTCTTCAGGTAGTAGTCGGGCGTGCGGAAACACAGCGCGGCGTTGACCACGGTGGACCCGCCCACGCAGGCCCCCTGCAGCACCGAGATATCGCCCGCCGAATTGGTCTGCCCGCCATGGTCCTGGTAGAGCGTGCCCATGGCAACGGCCAGCATTTCGGGGAACTTGTCGGAGGTGATGTACGGCCCGGCCTCCAGCACCACCACCTTCTTGCCGGCCTTGGCCAGCTCGTAGGCGGCAATGGCACCGCCCGCGCCCGAACCCACCACCACGGCGTCGGCCTTCAGGTGGAGCTGGCTGCTCTTGATGTCCGCGGCCTGGGTGACCTTGAGGCCCTGCTTTTCAACTTTGATCGCGTGATTTTTCATGTTGTCTCCAATGTGGGGCTCAGCGAGTGGGCAGCGGGGCGTTGCCGAGGGATTTCAGGCCGTTGCGCTGGGAGATCGGACCGTCGTATTCGAGCGGCGCCCAGGACGCGGGGTTGGCCCAGTACGAGAGCTGCACCAGCTTCTTCAGGCCGGAGGCCAGGGCACGGTGCGGCACTTCTTTGGAGTCGCCCCAGGCGTCCATGAAGGCGGTGGCGGTGGCGTCGTCCAGCGCCGTGAAGCGCTTGCCGTGCTGCACCACCGGGCCTTCGTTGAAATACTGCAAACCGCCTTTCAGACCCGCCAGCACGTGGGGCGCCATGGTGCCGAGCAGGGCCGCGTCCAGCGTGCCCAGCAGCACCTCGGGCGTCCACGGCGCGAGCGGGCTGCCGCCCACCGGCAACACCACCTCGGCCACGCGGCGGAAGATGTCGGCCTCGGCGGCGTTGATGCTCTTGAGCGCCGGGGCCGGGGCCTGGGCCTGCGCCACCGACACGGCGCCACCGGCGGCAAGGCCCACGGCGGCACCGGCAAAGGCCATGAAGTCGCGGCGTGACAGCCGCCCGACGATCTGCAGGGCCTGGTTCAATGGGGATGGGGTGTCCAGATGCATGGTGTGTCCTCTTGGTGTCCGTGAGTCAGAAGGGGTAGACGATGGGTTGCTCCATCACGCTGACCCACTGGGTCTGGGTGAACTCGTCCAGGTTGGCCGGGCCGCCAAAGCGCCCGCCGTTGCCCGAGGCGCCCATGCCACCGAAAGGCACATGGAATTCGTTGTTCACGGTCTGGTCGTTGACGTGGATCATTCCGGTGTGCAGCCGGTTGGCCACGGCCATGGCGCGCGACACATTGGCGCTGTGGATGGCGGCCGCCAGCCCGTAGGGCGAGGCGTTCACCAGCTCGACCGCCTCGTCCTCGGTGTCGAATACGGTGATGGGGGCCACGGGGCCAAAGATCTCGTCGGCAAACGCCGGCATGTCGGGCGTCACATGCGAGAGCACCGTGGGCTGGAAGAACAGGCCTTCGTGCGTGCCCCCGGTCAGCAGCCGGGCGCCTTGGGCCACGCTGCGGTCCACGATGTCCTGCACGCGGTTGCACTGCTTGGCGTTGATGATGGGGCCGAGGTGGGCCGGGCCGGCGTGCGGGTCGCCCACGTACAGCGCCTTCGCCCGCTCGACCAGCTTGGCGGCGTAGGCCTCGGCCACTCGGCGCTGCACCAGGTGCCGCCCGGCCTGCATGCAGATCTGCCCCTGGTGCAGAAAGGCGCCCCAGGCGCCGTTGGAGGCGGCGGCGTCCAGGTTGGCGTCGTCCAGCACGATGAGGGCGTTGTTGCCGCCCAGCTCCAGCGCCACCTTCTTCAGCAACCCGCCACAGGTGGCGCCGATACTCTTGCCCACCGCCGTCGAGCCGGTAAAGGAAATCATCTCCACGTTCGGGTGGCGCACCACCGCGTCCCCCGTCTCGGCGCCGCCGGGCAAGACGTGCAGCACGCCGTCGGGCAGGCCCGCGTCGGCAAACACCTGGGCGATCAGGTGGCCGCCGGTCACCGCCGTCTGCGCGTCGGGCTTGAGCAGCACGGCGTTGCCCAGCGCCAGCGCCGGCGCCACCGAGCGCATGGCCAGCAGCAGCGGGAAGTTCCACGGGGCGATCACGCCCACCGTGCCCATCGGCACCCGGCGCCAGAGGTTGGTGCGCCCGGGCATGGACGAGGGGAACATTTGCCCATTGGCCTGCATGGGCAGCGCGGCGGCCATCAGCATCTGCTCGTACGTGGCGTGCAGTTCCCATTCGGCCTTCGGGCCGATGGAGCCGCCTTCGCGGATGTTCCAGGTGTTGATGTCGGCGGCGCGCTCTTTGAGCAGGCGCGCGGCCTCGCGCATCACCGCGGCACGCTGGTCAAACGGGGTGGCGGCCCAGGCGGCGCGGGCGGCCTTGGCGCTGGTGGCGGCGCGGTTCACATCGGCCGCGTTGGCGATACCGGTCTGCGCCAGCGACTGGCCGGTGGCGGGTTCCCGCACATCCTGTACGCCGCCGGCGGCGTCGGTCCATCCGTTGCTGAAAATTTTGCCTGACCAAATCGGGGGGCTGCTTGCACTCATGGGTTGTCTCCGTATATGTGTGTGTTCGTGGTGGGTCACCGGGGGCGTTTCTGCAAGCGCTGTGCCAAAACGGCAATCCAGTGCATGCGCGCCCGTTTTCTGCGGGTTTGTCCGGGGTTTTGTGCCCATTGGCGGCCGCCCATCGCGCTTGTTTCCCCGCTGGCCCCGGCGAAAGCATCTCACTGAGACGCCTGTTTCGTCTCAGCCCGAGACGATCCGTCTCAACGCCGGGTAAACCCGCATGAGGCCGCCGACAGCATGAATTAAAGTGCATCAACCCCACCCAGCTGCCGCCCATGAACCACCGCACCCCAGTCCTGCCGATTCCGCGCACCGACTACCGGCCCGAGCGCATCTGGGAGGCCCGGCAGCACTATTTCGATGACGGCCAACTGCCCGTCGGGCTGTTGGAGCAGCCCTTGCTGCGGTCGTGGGAGCGCTGCCGCCAGCTGGGTCGCGCGCCCCAGGAGCATGTGGTGTTCGACCCGGTGGAGCGCAGCCACCTGAGCGCCCTGCTGGAGCGTGAACACCGGCTGCTGCAGGCCGCCCGCCCCGAACTCGACCTGCTGGCCGGGCGCGTGTCCGACGTGGGCTACGCCGTGCTGCTGACCGACACCGTGGGCCAAGTGCTGGCGGTGGCCGGCGCGCTGGACCGCCACAGCCAAGCCATGCGCCAGGCCTTTCGCCCCGGGGTGGACGTCTCGGAAGCCGCCATCGGCACCAGCGCCATGGCCGTGGCGCTGGCCGAGCAGCGCACGGTGCGCGTGCTCGGCCCCGAGCACTACTTCGCCAACAACCAGATCTTTCATTGCTGCGCCGCGCCGGTGTTCGACCCGCGCGGGCGCCTGCTGGGCACGGTGGACGTGACCCGCGACGCGCCGCAACTGGTGACCGGTGTCATGGGGCTCACCCACCAGTGCGCCCAGCAGATCGAACAGCGGCTGTTCGACGCCCTGCCCGTCTTCATGCGAATCGAGCTGCCCGACACCCAGGGCGCCGCCCTCGCCTTCGACCGCGACGGTGTGCTGCTCGCCGCCAACGGCGCGGCCCGCCACCTGTTCGACATGCCGGTGCTCCGCGAAGGTTGCACCTTTGAAGACCTGTTCGAAGGGCGCTTTGATGCCTGGGCCTCCAGGGCCAACCGCCAGCCCGCCGGCAGGCTTCCCCTGCCCATGCACGGCGGGGTGCGCCTGCAAGGCGTCGCTCTGCCCCTGGCCCAGCACGCAGCGACCCGGGTGGTGGCCAGCCCGGTGGCCCCCGTCGGCAGCGCGCCCCGCACCGCCAACCCCACCGAGGCCTCCACCCCGCTGGCGCCGGAGCACCCCGTGGCGCTGCGCGCGCTCGAAGCGGGCCTGCCCGTGCTGGTGACGGGCGAAACCGGCGCCGGCAAGGAGGTGGCCGCCCGCGCCCTGCACCAGGCCAGTCAGCGCGCGCAGGCCCCGTTCCTGGCCATCAACTGCGGCGCGCTCACGCCCGAGCTGATCGCGTCCGAGTTGTTCGGCCACGTGGAAGGCGCCTTCACTGGGGCCGTGCGAGGCGGCAGCATCGGCAAGTTCGAAGCGGCGCGGGGCGGCACGGTGTTCCTGGACGAGATCGGCGACATGCCCCTGCCGCTGCAGGTGGCCCTGCTGCGGGTGCTGGACCGGGGCGAGGTATTGCCCGTGGGCGCCACCCAGCCGCGCGCGGTGGACGTGCGCGTGCTCTGCGCCACGCACCGCGACCTGCAGGCGCTGGTGGCCGAGGGGCGCTTTCGCGAAGACCTGTATTACCGCATCAGCGGCTTCGTGCTGGCGGTTCCCCCGCTGCGCGAGCGCGACGATTTCAACGCCATCGTCGACAGCCTGTGCCACCGGATCGGTGCCGACACTGCCCGCCTGAGCGACCCGTTGCGGGCCCAGCTGCGCCAACGCCCCTGGCCCGGCAATGTGCGCCAGTTGCAGCACGCGCTGACGCTGGCTTTCGCGGTGGCCGAACCGCTGCGCCCGCTGGCGTTGGACGACTTTGCTCAGGCGCCGTCAGCGGCTGCGGCAACCCCGGCACCGCCCTGGCCCTCGCAGCCATCCGGCAGCGCAGCCGGCCTGTCGGTCCACAACGCCCAGCGCAAGGCCATGGCGACCGCCTTGCAACAAACCCGGGGCAACGTCACGGCGGCGGCGGCCTTGCTGGGCATGGGGCGCGCCACGCTGTATCGCCGGCTCAAGGCCGATCCGGAACTGGCCGCCTGCGGCGAACTGCGCGCCTAGTCGGGACATCCCCGACCACAAAGCACAAGCCCGGACGGTTTTCCGTCCGGGCTTGTGCTTTGTGTGGCTCAGTGACTGCTCACCTCGTCTGCGGCAGTATGAAAAAGTCAGCGATGGCGAAAGCTGTCATGACAGGACTTGCAAGTGTCATAGACGCGAAAATAAAGGTTCTCGCCACGGGTCTTGTCCCTGGCCTGCGCGGCCGCATTGAGCGCATCGCTGGACGCGAAGAAATCCTGCTTCGCCCGCTCGAACGCAGCCACGTCTTGCCACACCTCGGGCTTGGCCTTGCTGGGCGGGTAGTTGGTGTCCGACCCGAAATGAGACCAGGGTGCCTTCCTTTTGGCCATGAAGTCGGTCGACATCCGGGCAAATTCGTCGGCGTCGTAGCGGCCCTCCTTCATCATCTTGCTCATGGGTTCGAATGAGCGCAAAAGGTCCTTGAATGCCTCCTGCCGGGTCTTGACCGGCTGCCCCGGGCGGGTGTCCTCCACCTCGCCACAGCCTGCCAGCAGCAAAGCCGGCACCAGCACCAACAGGAAAAGCATCTTTCTCGTCATGGGGAAACCGGAAGTGAGCAGGACCGCCATTCTGCTCCGAGCAAAAAAGCCCCGGACAGTCTCCTGTCCGGGGCTTGGTGCTTTGAGCTGCGTCGAAGCCGCTTACTTCCTTTGCGGCGGCACGTCTGTACACGACCCGTGCGCCACCTCCGCCGCCATGCCGATGCTCTCGCCCAGCGTCGGGTGCGGGTGGATGGTCTTGCCGATGTCCACCGCGTCGGCGCCCATCTCGATGGCGAGCGCGATCTCGCCGATCATGTCGCCGGCGTGCGTGCCGACCATGCCGCCGCCCAGGATCTTGCCGTGGCCGTGGGCTTCCGGGCTGTCGTCGAACAGCAGCTTGGTCACGCCTTCGTCGCGGCCGTTGGCAATGGCGCGGCCCGATGCCGTCCAGGGGAACAGGCCCTTCTTGACCTTGATGCCCTGCGCCTTGGCCTGGTCTTCGGTCAGGCCCACCCAGGCCACCTCGGGGTCGGTGTAGGCCACGCTCGGGATCACGCGGGCGTTGAAGGCGGCCGCGGCCAGTTCCTTGTTGCCCTGCAGTTCACCGGCGATGACTTCCGCCGCCACGTGCGCCTCGTGCACCGCCTTGTGCGCCAGCATGGGCTGGCCCACGATGTCACCGATGGCGAAGATGTGCGGCACGTTGGTGCGCATCTGGATGTCGACGTTGATGAAGCCGCGGTCGGTCACGGCCACGCCGGCCTTGTCGGCCGCGATCTTCTTGCCGTTGGGCGTGCGGCCCACGGCCTGCAGCACCAGGTCGTAGACCTGCGGCGCGGGGGCCGTGCCGCCCTCTTCCGCGGCGGCGAACGTCACCTCGATGCCTTCGGGCGTGGCCTTGGCCCCCACCGTCTTGGTCTTGAGCATGATGTTGTCGAAGCGCTTGGCGTTCATCTTCTGCCAGATCTTCACCAGGTCGCGGTCGGCGCCCTGCATCAGGCCGTCGAGCATTTCCACCACGTCCAGGCGCGCGCCCAGCGTGCTGTAGACCGTGCCCATTTCCAGGCCGATGATGCCGCCGCCCAGGATCAGCATGCGCTTGGGCACATCCTTCAAGGCCAGTGCGCCCGTGCTGTCGACCACGCGCGGGTCGTCGGGCATGAAAGGCAGGCGCACCGCCTGCGAGCCGGCGGCGATGATGCATTTCTTGAACGCAACAACCTTCTTGCTGCCGGTCTTCTCCTGGCCGGTGCCGGTGGTCTCTTCCACTTCTACGTGGTTGGGGCCGACGAAGGCGCCGTAGCCGCGCACGGTGGTGACCTTGCGCATCTTGGCCATGGCCGCCAGGCCGCCGGTGAGCTTGCCGATGACCTTTTCCTTGTGGCCGCGCAGCTTCTCGATGTTGACCACCGGACGGCCGAACTCCACGCCCAGGTCCGCCATGTGGCTGACCTCATCCATCACGGCCGCCACGTGCAGCAAGGCTTTGGACGGGATGCAACCCACGTTCAGGCACACGCCGCCGAGCTGGGCATAACGCTCGACGATCACGACCTTGAGGCCGAGGTCGGCGGCGCGGAAGGCCGCCGAGTAGCCGCCGGGGCCGGCGCCGAGCACGAGCAGGTCGCATTCGATGTCGGCGCTGCCGCCGAAGCTGGCGGCAGCAGGAGCCACGACCGGAGCGGCGGCCGGAGCAGCAGCGGGTGCTGGCGCAACCGCTGCTGGGGCTGCTGCTGGGGCGGCGGGCGCGCTGGCAGCACCGTCACCTTCCAGCACCAGCACCACCGAGCCTTGTTTGACCTTGTCGCCCAGCGCGACCTTGAGCTCTTTCACCACGCCGGCGTGCGACGAAGGAATCTCCATCGATGCCTTGTCAGACTCCACGGTGATGAGCGACTGCTCGGCCTTGACGGTGTCGCCGGGCTTGACCAGCAACTCGATCACGGCCACTTCGTCGAAGTCGCCAATGTCGGGAACTTGAATTTCGATCAGTGCCATCGCCATTCCTTAAAGAAGAACGCGACGGAAGTCGCCGAGGATCTGGCCGAGATAGGCGTTGAAGCGGGCGGCCGCAGCGCCGTCGATCACGCGGTGGTCCCAGGTCAGCGACAGCGGCAGCATCAGGCGCGGCTGGAAGGTCTTGCCATCCCACACCGGTTCCATGTTGCTCTTGCAGACGCCGAGGATGGCGACTTCGGGCGCGTTGATGATCGGCGTGAAGTAACGGCCACCGATGCCGCCGAGCGACGAGATGGTGAAGGTGGCACCGCTCATTTCAGCGGGGCTCAGTTTGCCGTCGCGCGCCTTCTTGGCGAGTTCACCCATTTCCTGGCTGATCTGCAGCACACCCTTTTTGTCGGCGTCCTTGATCACCGGGACCATCAGGCCGTTGGGCGTGTCGGCCGCGAAGCCGATGTGCCAGTACTGCTTGTAGACCAGCGAATCGCCGTCGATCGAGCTGTTGAACTCGGGGAATTTCTTGAGTGCAGCAACCGATGCCTTGATCAGGAAAGCGAGCATGGTCACCTTGACGCCGCTCTTCTCGTTTTCCTTGTTGGTGGAGACGCGGAAGGCTTCGAGGTCGGTGATGTCGGCGTCGTCGTGGTTGGTGACGGCCGGGATCATGACCGCGTTGCGCAACAGGTTGGCACCGCTGATCTTCTTGATGCGGCCCATCTCCTTGCGCTCGATGGGGCCGAACTTGGCGAAGTCCACCTTGGGCCAGGGGATCAGACCCAGTTCGGAGCCGCCACCACCGGTGGATGCCGGGGCCTTGGCCTTTTGAGCGGCTGTCTGCACCGCGCCTGACATGACGGACTTGGTGAAACCCTGCACGTCGTCCAGCGTGATGCGGCCCTTGGGGCCTTTGCCCTGAACCTCTTCCAGCGGCACGCCGAGCTCGCGAGCGAACTTGCGCACCGAGGGCGACGCGTGGGGCAGGCCCAGCGCCGGGGTGCCAGTGGGGTTGTGGGCCGGGGCAGCAGACACAGCGGCCGCCACCGGAGCGGCCATGGCGACGGCGGCTGGAGCAGCGGCCTGGGCTGCCGGTGCGGCTGCTGGAGCCGGAGCTGCGGCGCCAGCGGCGCCTTCCAGGATGGCCAGCAGGTCACCGATGTTGACCGTGTCGCCGACCTTGACCTTGAGTTCCTTCAAAACGCCGGCGTGCGACGAAGGAATCTCCATCGAGGCCTTGTCCGACTCGACCGTGATCAGGCTCTGCTCGACCTTGATGGTGTCGCCGGGCTTGACGAACACCTCGATGACCGCGACGTCCTTGAAGTCACCGATGTCGGGCACGAAGACCTGCACCGGGCCAGAGGCAGCGGGTGCCGCCGCAGGCGCTGCAACGGCAGCTGGCGCCGCGACCGGTGCGGGCGCAGCGGCAGCCGGAGCGGCCGCAGGCGCTGGCGCAGCGGCCTCACCAGCGGCTTCCACCACCAGCACCACCGAACCCTCTTTCACCTTGTCGCCCAGGGCGACGCGCAGTTCCTTCACCACGCCCGCCGTGCTGGACGGGATTTCCATCGAGGCCTTGTCGGACTCGACCGTGATCAGCGACTGTTCGGCCTTGACCGTGTCGCCCACCTTCACCAGCAGTTCAATGACCGCCACTTCGTCGAAGTCGCCGATGTCCGGGACCTTCACTTCTACCAGTGCCATGTTGTTGTCTCCGGAAATTTATGCGTAGAGCGGATTGATCTTGTCGGTCTTGATGCCGTATTTGGCAATGGCCTCGGCCACCTTGGCCATCGGCAGCTTGCCTTCATCGGCCAGCGAGCGCAGGGCTGCGACCACGATGTAGTGGCGGTTGATCTCGAAGTGCTCACGCAGCTTGCTGCGGAAGTCGCTGCGGCCAAAGCCGTCGGTGCCCAGCACCTTGTACGAACGGCCCTTGGGCATGAACGGGCGGATCTGCTCGGCGTAGTTCTTCATGTAGTCGGTGGACGCGACCACCGGGCCGGCGTGCTTCTCCAGCTGCTGCGCCACAAAAGGCGCGCGCTGCGGCTCGGTGGGGTGCAGCATGTTGAAACGCTCGGCGTCCTGGCCGTCGCGGGTCAGTTCGTTGAAGCTCGGGCAGCTCCACACATCGGCCTGCACGCCCCAGTCGGTGGCCAGCAGGGCCTGGGCAGCGATGCTCTCGCGCAGGATGGTGCCGGAGCCCAGCAGTTGCACGCGCTGCTCACCCTGGGCGCCCGGCTTGCACAGGTACATGCCTTTGATGATCTGCTCTTCGGTGCCGGGCGTGAGACCCGGCATGGCGTAGTTTTCGTTCAGCAGGGTCAGGTAGAAATACACGTTGTCCTGCTTCTCCACCATGCGCTTCAGGCCATGGTGCAGGATCACGCCGACTTCGTGCGCGAAGGTCGGGTCGTAGGAGATGCAGTTCGGGATGGTGCCGGCCAGGATGTGGCTGTGGCCGTCCTCGTGCTGCAGGCCTTCGCCGTTGAGCGTGGTGCGGCCCGAGGTGCCGCCCAAGAGGAAGCCACGCGCCTGCATGTCGCCGGCCGCCCAGGCCAGGTCGCCGATGCGCTGGAAACCGAACATCGAGTAGTACACGTAGAACGGCACCATGATGCGGTTGCTGGTGCTGTAGCTGGTGGCCGCCGCGATCCAGCTGCTCATGCCGCCGGCTTCGTTGATGCCTTCCTGCAGGATCTGGCCGGCCTTGTCTTCCTTGTAGTACATGACCTGGTCTTTGTCGACCGGGGTGTACTGCTGGCCTGCGGGGTTGTAGATGCCGATCTGGCGGAACAGGCCCTCCATGCCGAAGGTGCGTGCCTCGTCCACCAGGATGGGCACCACGCGCGGGCCCAGGGCCTGGTCGCGCAGCAGCTGCGTCAGGAAGCGCACGTAGGCCTGCGTGGTGCTGATCTCACGGCCTTCCGCGGTGGGTTCCATCACGGCCTTGAAGGTCTCGATGGAAGGCACGGTGAAGCTCTCGTCGGCCTTCACGCGGCGCTTGGGCAGGTAGCCGCCCAGGGCCTGACGGCGCTCGTGCAGGTACTTCATCTCCGGCGTGTCGTCGGCCGGTTTGTAGAACGGGATCTTGGGCAACTCGCTGTCAGGGATCGGCAGGTTGAAGCGGTCACGGAAGATCTTGATGTCTTCATCGGTCAGCTTCTTGGTCTGGTGCACCGTGTTCTTGCCCTCGCCGGCCTTGCCCATGCCGAAGCCCTTGACGGTCTTGATCAGCAGCACGGTGGGCTGGCCCTTGTGGTTGACGGCCTTGTGGTACGCGGCGTAGACCTTCTGCGGGTCGTGGCCACCACGGCGCAGGTTCCAGATGTCGTCGTCGCTCATGTGCGAGACGAGTTCCAGCGCCTTGGGATCGCGGCCGAAGAAGTGCTTGCGCACGTAGGCGCCGTCGTTGGCCTTGAAGGCCTGGTAGTCACCGTCCAGCGTGTCCATCATGATCTTGCGCAGGGCGCCGTCCTTGTCGCGGGCCAGCAGCGGGTCCCAGTTGGAGCCCCAGAGCAGCTTGATCACGTTCCAGCCGGAACCGCGGAACTCGCCTTCGAGTTCCTGCACGATCTTGCCGTTGCCGCGCACCGGACCGTCCAGGCGCTGCAGGTTGCAGTTCACCACGAAGATCAGGTTGTCGAGGTTTTCGCGCGCGGCCAGGCTGATGGCGCCCAGCGATTCGACTTCGTCCATTTCACCGTCGCCGCAGAACACCCAGACCTTGCGGTTCTCGGTGTTGGCGATGCCACGGGCGTGCAGGTATTTCAGGAAGCGCGCCTGGTAGATCGCCATCAGCGGGCCCAGGCCCATGGACACGGTGGGGAACTGCCAGAACTCGGGCATCAGTTTGGGGTGCGGGTAGCTCGACAAGCCCTTGCCGTCCACTTCCTGGCGGAAGTGCAGCAACTGCTCTTCGGTCAGGCGACCTTCCAGATAGGCGCGGGCGTACACGCCGGGCGAGACGTGGCCCTGGATGTAAAGGCAGTCGCCGCCGTGGTTCTCGCTCTCGGCGTGCCAGAAGTGGTTGAAGCCGGCGCCGAACATGTGGGCCAGCGAGGCGAACGAACCGATGTGGCCGCCGAGGTCACCACCGTCTTCGGGGTTGTGGCGGTTGGCCTTGACCACCATCGCCATGGCATTCCAGCGCATGTAGGCGCGCAGGCGCTCTTCGATCTCGATGTTGCCGGGGCAACGCGCTTCTTCGGTGCTCTCGATCGTGTTGACGTAACCGGTGTTGGCAGAGAAAGGCAGGTCAATGCTGTTCTGGCGGGCTTCTTCCAGCAATTGCTCCAGCAGGAAGTGGGCACGTTCGGGACCCTCCCGCTGAATCACGGCGGCCAGCGCCTCCATCCATTCGCGGGTTTCCTGGGAATCGATGTCCCCTACACCACGGTCATTGAGAGCATCGGACGCTGACATGTCTGTCTCCTGTTGGTTTGAAATCAAGCTTAAAGCGGGCCTTCCGCTCTGTGGCTAATTTTTGCACATCGGCTGGATAATTTCAATATGTGCTTTTCTTTTCTACATTATGAAATTTATAAAAGCAAAATTTTGATGTCTCTCACGGCATTTCTTCAGAGCGTTGAGAGCGGTGGCGTGTCAGCTCACGTAGACTCAAACACCCATGCCACCAGCCCCCCATACCCCTACCCGAAACCCGGACAAACGATCCCCATTGGGCTTGATGCGCCAGTGGTGGCTTCGCTTGCCACCATCCCGCCAGGACCGCTTTGCCACTCTGGCACCTTTGCTGGCCGTGCTGCTGTTTCTGTCGGCCATCGTGGTGGCCATCACCTACCTGCGCTATGAAGAACTGGAGCGTGAGCAGGAAGCCGTCACCCGCGACGTGGAATACGCGCAGCAGCGCCTGCGCCTGCGCCTGCTGGAACGCCAGGAACAGCTGATGCGCCTGGCGCGCGAGGTCGACAACAAAGAAATCAGCAGCGAAGAGTTCGCGTTCCAGGCCGAAAACCTGATCAGCCAGTTCCCGGAACTGCTCGCCGTCAGCTGGGTGGACGGTCGACGCCATGTCCTGACCACCTACGCTTCGC
This sequence comes from Betaproteobacteria bacterium HGW-Betaproteobacteria-9, assembly GCA_002842215.1. GTDB lineage: Bacteria > Pseudomonadota > Gammaproteobacteria > Burkholderiales > Burkholderiaceae_C > Hydrogenophaga. The sequence goes on from PHCC01000001.1 coordinate 250,069, forward strand.
CCAGCGCGCCGCCCTCTCTGGTCCGGCTGCCCGGAAGCACGCTCGCCCCCAACGAATCGGATGGATCGTTTGACCTGGCGCGCGACCTGCGTCAGCCCATCTACTCGCGGCCCCTGGGTGAAGATCCGCGCCAGGCCACGCTGATGCTGCAGGTGCCGTTGACCGAACAGGGCCGGTTCGCCGGCACGGTGATGGGCGAGTATTCGGTCGACGGCCTGTTGCGCTTCGGCATTCCGCCCGAGATCATGGCGCGCTATGCCGTGGCCCTGATCGACGACCGCCAGCGCGTGCTCGCCGGCAGCCTGCAGTCGCCCAACACCGTGCTGCGCCTGCTGCCCTGGTCGTCTCAGCCGCTGGAGCACGAGGTGCCGGTGTCCCCTGTCGGCAACGGGCTGATCCTGAAGGCGCAGGGCTACCGCACCTCGCAGGACATCGTCGGCAGCGGCTTCTTCTGGGTCATTGGTGCGCTCAGCGCGCTCACGGTCTGGATGCTGCTCGGCACCTGGCGTCACACACGCCGACGTGTGCAGGCGCAGCAGGCGCTGGTGGCCGAGACCAACTTCCGCCGCGCGATGGAAAACTCCATGCTCACCGGCATGCGGGCACTGGATCTGCAAGGCCGCATCACCTACGTGAACCCGGCCTTCTGCTCCATGACGGGCTGGACCGAGGGTGAGCTGGTGGGCCGCACTGCGCCCTTCCCCTACTGGCCGGACGAAGACCACGACCAGCTCGCCGCGCGGCTGGAAGACGAGCTCAGCGGCCGCTCCACGCCGGGCGGCTTCGAGGTGCGGGTGCAACGGCGCGACGGCAGCATCTTCGACGCCCGCATGTACGTTTCGCCCCTGATCGACCCCAAGGGTCACCAGACCGGCTGGATGACGTCGATGACCGACATCACCGAGCCCAAGCGCATCCGCGAAGAACTCTCGGCCTCATACGAACGCTTCACGACCGTGCTGGAAAGCCTGGACTCCGCGGTGTCCGTCGCCCCGCTGGGCAGCGACGAAATGCTGTTCGCCAACAAGATGTACCGCCTGTGGTTCGGCACACGAGGCCAGGGCCACCGGCACCTGGTCGATCTGGCGGGCACCCAGCCCACGCCCAGCCCGGACGACGGCGACGCAGTCGATGCCTTCGCCGGCATGCCCACCGACACGCTGACCGACGCCGGATCGGAAAACGCCGAGGTGTTTGTCGAAGAACTCGACCGCTGGCTGGAGGTGCGCACGCGTTACCTCACCTGGGTAGACGGCCGTCTGGCGCAGATGGTCATTGCCAGCGACATCACGCCGCGGCGCACAGCCGAAGAGCAGGCGTCCCGCCAGGCCGAGCGCGCCCAGACCGCCAGCCGCCTGATCACCATGGGCGAGATGGCGTCCAGCGTGGCGCACGAACTCAACCAGCCTCTGACAGCCATCAGCAACTACTGCAACGGCATGATCTCGCGCCTGAGCGAGCAGCGCATCAGCAACGAAGAGCTGCTCAGCGCGCTGGAGAAAACCTCGCGCCAGGCACAGCGCGCCGGCCAGATCATCCAGCGCATCCGGGCCTTCGTGAAACGCAGCGAACCCAACCCGATGCCGTCCGACGTGGCGCAGATGGTGAGCAACGCCATCGAGCTGGCCGACATCGAACTGCGCCGACAGCAGGTGCGCCTCTCGCCCTACGTGGCTGCGCGCCTGCCCAGCCTGATGGTCGACCCGATCCTGATCGAGCAGGTGCTGATCAACCTGCTCAAGAACGCCGGCGAGGCGATTGCCCAGGCGGGACGCCCACCGGGCGAGCGCTACGTGGAACTGCGCGTGGGCCCGCGCCGCCTGGAAGACGAAGAAGTGGTGGAGTTTTCGGTGCGCGACTCCGGCAACGGCGTGCCCGACGAAATGATCGAGCGCATCTACGAAGCCTTCTACAGCACCAAGAGCGAAGGCATGGGCATCGGCCTGAAACTGTGCCGCAGCATCGTCGAGTCGCACCACGGCAGGATGCAGGTACAGAACATCTACAATGGCGAAGAGGTGGTGGGCTGCTGCTTCAGCTTCTGGATCCCGGTGCACTCCCGGCTTCTGGCTGAAAACGCGGCACCCTCTGCACCTTCCGCGTCGTTGACGGAAACTGAAAGAGCGAGATGAGTTTGATCCCCAAAAAAGGCAACGTTTACGTGGTCGATGACGACGAAGCTGTGCGCGACTCCCTGCAGTGGCTGCTCGAAGGCAAGGACTATCGGGTCCGCTGCTTCGAATCGGCTGAGGCCTTTCTCAGCCGCTACGACGCCCGTGAAGTGGCCTGCCTGATCGCCGACATCCGCATGGGTGGCATGACCGGCATGGAACTGCAGGAAAAGCTGATCGAACGCCAGTCACCGCTGCCCATCGTCTTCATCACCGGCCACGGCGACGTGCCCATGGCGGTGGAGTCGATGAAGAAGGGCGCGCTGGACTTCATCCAGAAACCCTTCAAGGAAGACCAGCTGGTTGCCCTGGTCGAGCGCATGCTGGAAACGGCCAAGGACGCCTTCGCCACGCACCAGCAGGCCGCCAGCCGCGACGCCCTGCTCTCCAAGCTGACCGGACGCGAAGCCCAGGTGCTGGAGCGCATCGTCGCCGGGCGCCTGAACAAACAGATCGCCGACGACCTGGGCATCAGCATCAAGACGGTGGAAGCCCACCGCGCCAACATCATGGAAAAGCTCGGTGCCAACACCGTGGCCGACCTGCTGAAAATCGCCCTGGGTCAGACACCGGCCAAAGCCTGACAGACATCCCAACATACCCATCGACGCCCGCCCTCACCGGCGGGCGTTTCCGTTTCAAAACCACTCCATTCCAAACGCCATGACCGCTCAACTGATCGACGGCAACGCCCTCTCCCGCCAACTGCGCGCCGATGTCGCCGCGCGCGTGACCGCCCTCAAGGCCAAAGGCATCACACCCGGGCTGGCCGTGGTCCTGGTTGGCGACAACCAGGCCTCGCAGGTTTACGTGCGCAACAAGGTCAAGGCCTGTGAAGACACCGGCATGCACTCGGTGCTGGAGACCTGGCCCGCGAGCATGAGCGAAGCGGAGTTGCTGGCCCGTGTGGACGCGCTCAACAACGATCCCACGATCCACGGCATCCTGGTGCAACTGCCCCTGCCGGCGCACATCGACGCGCAGAAAGTGATCGAAGCGATTTCGCCCGCCAAGGACGTGGATGGCTTTCACATCGCCAGTGCCGGCGCCCTGATGACCGGCATGCCCGGCTTCTGGCCCTGCACACCCTATGGCTGCATGAAGATGCTGGAGAGCATCGGTTACGACCTCAAAGGCAAACACGCGGTCGTGATCGGCCGCAGCAACATCGTGGGCAAGCCCATGGCCATGATGCTGCTGCAACAGAACGCCACCGTCACCATCTGCCACAGCGCCACGAAGGACCTCAAGGCCATGACGTTGCAGGCCGACGTGATCGTGGCGGCCGTGGGCAAACGCAACGTGCTGACCGCCGACATGGTCAAGCCCGGCGCCGTGGTGCTGGACGTGGGCATGAACCGCAACGACGAAGGCAAGCTCTGCGGCGACGTGGACTTTGCGGGCGTCAAGGAAGTGGCGGGCTACATCACCCCGGTACCCGGTGGCGTCGGACCCATGACCATCACGATGCTGATGGTGAATACGCTCGAATCAGCAGAACGGGTGGAATAGCGCACCGGTCGGCGCGCAGGGGCTTTCTATCCCAGGGCACCACGGAACCGGCTTCGCCGGGCCGCCAGTGTCGCCCCCTGGGGAGTGACGCCGCAGGCGGCGCGGGGGTTACTTAGCTGTTCGCCAAAGCACAGCGCCCGAACACAGCCACTGCCCCAGCACCATCAGCGTGCCCAGGCTGTGCCACAGGCGCAGGTCGCCGCCGGTGGCGCGTGCGGTCACGATCTTCTGCGCCACGCCGAACTCTTGCAGCAAAGCCAGCAACATGGCCGCCAGCACGAAGCCCATGGTGCCCAGCACACGCTGCACGACCCGCAGTTTCGCCGGATCCACGGGCTCACCCGCCAGCGGGAAGTGGCCCGTCGAGCGTTGGCGGCGCAGGATCAGCAACAACGCCAGACCGAGACCCAGTCCAGCCCAGCATTGCAGGGAAAACAGCTTCGCGGCCACCGGCCCGGCCACCGCCGGGCTGCCCAGGTTGACGAACAGTGTGGGCACGGCCACAAAGCTCAGGCCCGAGATGCCGCCCCACCAGAGCGCTGCGATGAACACCGCCAGCCGTTGCATGGACATCAGGCGTAGCGCACGGCCACGATCTCGAAGCGGCGCGTGCCGCCCGGGGTCTGCACTTCAGCGGTGTCGCCCTCTTCCTTGCCGATCATCGCGCGTGCGATCGGACTGCCAATGTTGACCAGGCCGAGCTTGAGATCGGCCTCGTCTTCGCCCACGATCTGGTAGGTCAGAGCCGCGCCATTGGACACGTCTTCCAGGTCCACCGTCGCCCCAAACACCACACGGCCACCAGCGTCCACCGTCGTCGGATCGATGATCTGGGCCGTCGAGAGTTTGCTCTCGATTTCGGCGATGCGACCTTCGATGAAGCCCTGGCGATCTTTGGCTGCGTCGTATTCGGCGTTTTCGCTCAGGTCGCCCTGGGCCCGCGCCTCCGCGATCGCGTTGATCACCCAGGGACGGTCCACGGTCTTCAGCCGCTGCAACTCTTCCTTGAGCTTTTCTGAGCCGCGTTTGGTGATCGGAAAGGTGGACATGTGAACGCTCCAGAGTCTCGGCAAAAACGGGCACGGCGGCCCGCAAGGTACAAAAGGAAACCGCCGAGCGTTGCCGGTCGGCGGTATGAGGTGTCATTATGCCCCGGTGGGCATCCGGGAATCAACCGGGATGACCCGGTGTCAGGCGGTCAGCTGCGCGTGCATTTCCTGCACCGAAATCACGCCCAGGCTGTCCATGTACTTCATGCCCTCGACAGCCGCTTCCGCGCCGAAGATGGTGGTGAAGGTGGTCACGCGGGCCAGCAGCGACGAAGTGCGGATCGCGCGCGAATCGGCGATGGCGTTGCGGCGCTCTTCCACCGTGTTGATCACCAGACTGATGTCGCCGTTCTTGATCATGTCCACGATGTGCGGGCGGCCTTCGGTGACCTTGTTGACAGTGACCACCGGCACGCCGGCCGCCGCAATGGCTGCGGCCGTGCCGCGTGTGGCCACCAGCTCGAAGCCCATGGCCACCAGCGCACGGGCGATTTCCACCGCGCGCGGTTTGTCACCGTTCTTCACGGTCAGGAACACCTTGCCGGATGGGCTGCCATCGGCCTTCTTGGGCCGCGGCAGCTTGGTGCCGGCGCCGAGCTGGCTCTTCACGAAGGCTTCGCCAAAGGTTTTGCCCACACCCATGACTTCGCCGGTGGACTTCATCTCGGGGCCGAGAATCGTGTCCACGCCCGGAAACTTGACGAACGGGAAAACGGCTTCCTTGACGCTGAAGTACGGCGGGTTCACCTCGGCGCCGATGCCCTGCGCGTCCAGCGACTGGCCGGCCATGCAGCGCGCGGCCACCTTGGCCAGCTGTATGCCCGTGGCCTTGGAAACGAAGGGCACCGTGCGAGAAGCGCGCGGATTCACTTCCAGCACGTAGATGACATCCTGGCCATCCACTTCCTGAATGGCGAACTGCACGTTCATGAGCCCGATCACGTTCAGACCTTGGGCCATCGCCGCGGTCTGGCGCTTGAGCTCGTCGATCGTGGCCTGCTTCAGGTAATACGGTGGCAGCGAACAGGCCGAGTCGCCACTGTGCACACCCGCCTGCTCGATGTGTTCCATGACGCCGCCGATGAACACGCGGCCGGTGTGGTCGCGGATCGCGTCCACATCGCACTCGATGGCGTCGTTCAGGAAGCGGTCCAGCAGCACGGGCGAATCGTTGCTCACCTTCACCGCCTCGCGCATGTAGCGCTCCAGATCTCGCTGCTCGTGCACGATTTCCATCGCGCGGCCGCCCAGCACATAGCTCGGACGCACCACCAGCGGGTAACCCAGGGCGGCGGCTTTTTCGAGCGCCTCGGGTTCGGCGCGTGCCGTGGCGTTCGGTGGCTGGCGCAGCTTCAGTTCGTGCAGCAGCTTCTGGAAACGCTCACGGTCTTCGGCGGCGTCGATCATGTCGGGGCTGGTGCCGATGATGGGCACGCCCGCGGCCTCCAGGCCGAGCGCAAGCTTCAAGGGCGTCTGGCCGCCGTACTGCACGATCACGCCGGTGGGCTTTTCCTTGTCCACGATTTCCAGCACGTCTTCCAGCGTCAGCGGCTCGAAGTACAGGCGGTCGCTGGTGTCGTAGTCGGTGGACACGGTTTCCGGGTTGCAGTTGACCATGATGGTCTCGTACCCGTCTTCGCGCATGGCGAGCGCCGCGTGCACGCAGCAGTAGTCGAACTCGATGCCCTGACCGATGCGGTTGGGGCCACCGCCCAGCACCATGATCTTCTTGTTGCTGGTCGGCTCGGCTTCGCATTCGCCGTCCCCGTTGCCCTCGTACGTGGAGTACAGGTAGGCGGTGTCGGTGGCGAACTCGGCCGCGCAGGTGTCCACGCGCTTGTAGACCGGCCGGATGTTCTGCGCGATGCGGCGCGCGCGCACGGCGGCGTCGGTGGTCTTGAGCAGCTTGGCCAGGCGGCGGTCCGAAAAGCCCTTTTTCTTCAGGCCGCGCAACGTGTCGGCGTCGATGGCTTCCAGGCTGGTTTGCTCAAGCTGGAGCTCGATCTTCACGATCTCTTCGATCTGCACCAGGAACCACTTGTCGATCTTGGTGAACTGGTGCACCTCGTCCAGCGTCCAGCCGGCGGCAAACGCGTCGCCCACGTACCAGATGCGCTCGGGGCCGGGTTCACCCAGTTCGCGCTCCAGCGTTTCGCGGTCTTGCGTTTTTTCGTTCATGCCGTCCACACCGACTTCCAGGCCGCGCAGGGCTTTCTGGAACGACTCCTGGAAGGTGCGACCCATGGCCATGACTTCGCCCACGCTCTTCATCTGCGTGGTCAGGCGGCTGTCGGCGGTGGGGAATTTCTCGAACGCGAAACGCGGGATCTTGGTCACCACGTAATCGATGCTCGGCTCGAAGCTGGCCGGCGTGGCGCCGCCCGTGATCTCGTTGCGCAGCTCGTCCAGCGTGTAGCCCACGGCCAGCTTGGCCGCGACCTTGGCGATGGGGAAACCCGTGGCCTTGGAGGCCAGGGCCGAAGAACGTGACACGCGCGGGTTCATCTCGATCACCACCATGCGGCCGTCGGCCGGGTTGATGGAGAACTGCACGTTGGAACCGCCGGTGTCCACGCCGATCTCGCGCAGCACGGCCAGCGAGGCGTTGCGCAGGATCTGGTATTCCTTGTCGGTCAGCGTCTGGGCTGGCGCGACGGTGATCGAGTCGCCGGTGTGAACGCCCATCGGATCGAGGTTTTCGATCGAGCAGATGATGATGCAGTTGTCCGCCTTGTCGCGCACCACTTCCATCTCGTACTCTTTCCAGCCGAGCAGCGACTCTTCGATCAGCAGCTCGTTGGTGGGCGAGGCTTCCAGGCCGCGCTTGCAGATGGTCTCGAACTCTTCCGGGTTATAGGCGATGCCGCCGCCGGTGCCGCCGAGCGTGAAGCTCGGGCGGATCACCACCGGGAAGCCCACCGTCTTCTGTACGCCCCAAGCCTCTTCCATGCTGTGGGCGATACCCGAACGCGCAGAACCCAGACCGATCTTGGTCATGGCGTCCTTGAACTTCAGACGGTCTTCGGCCTTGTCGATGGCTTCCGGCGTGGCGCCGATCAGCTCAACGTCGTACTTTTCCAGCACGCCGTGGTGCCAGAGGTCGAGCGCGCAGTTCAACGCCGTCTGGCCGCCCATGGTCGGCAGGATCGCGAAGCCACCGTCCGTGAGCGGACGCTCCTTGGCGATGATCTTCTCCACCGTCTGCCAGGTGATGGGCTCGATGTACGTGACGTCGGCCGTGGCCGGGTCGGTCATGATCGTGGCGGGGTTGCTGTTGATCAACACGACCTTGTAGCCCTCTTCGCGCAGCGCCTTGCAGGCCTGCACGCCGGAGTAGTCGAACTCACAGGCCTGGCCGATGATGATCGGGCCGGCGCCGATGATGAGGACGGTCTGGATGTCTGTTCTTTTGGGCATGGTTCGCTTGTGTGTCGTTGCGCGGTCCGGTCAGGACTGGCGCTGGGTTTCCAGTTTGTTCAGCAGCGCCTGCACGCGTTCGGCAGGCACGTTTTTCTGCATCAGTTGCAGCAGGCCATCGCCTTCGATCATCGGACGCAACACCTCGATTTCGGCCGGGTAGAACAGTGCGTCCCAAGCGGTCATTTCGGTGTTGAAGGTCTCGTCGTCCCAGGTCTTGCCCTTGGCCAGCAGCGTCACCAGCGGCATGGCCTTGTTCTCCACGAAAGCTTTGCGATAAGGCTTCTGCGCCCAGCGCTGGGCAAACCAGTCCTTGTGCGGCGCCTCCAGCGTCAGCATGCGCTTGGCAATCGCCTTCTCCACCGCAAACACCGGAAAACTGAAGAGCTTCATGGAATGACCTTGGTAGGAATCAGGCGGGCACGCGGTCTTGCATGAGCGCAATGAACCGGTCGAACAGGTAGCCAATGTCGTGCGGGCCGGGCGAGGCTTCCGGGTGGCCCTGGAAGCAAAACGCTGGCCGGTCGGTGCGGGCCAGGCCCTGTAGCGTGCCGTCGAACAGGCTCACGTGCGTGGCGCGCAGGTTGGCCGGCAAATTCTTCTCGTCCACCGCAAAACCGTGGTTCTGGCTGGTGATGCTCACGCGGCCGTTGTCCAGGTCTTTCACCGGGTGGTTGGCGCCGTGGTGGCCGAACTTCATCTTGAACGTCTTGGCGCCACTGGCCAGCGCCATGATCTGGTGGCCCAGGCAGATGCCGAAAGTGGGCACGCCGCTCTCAATGATCTCGCGCGTGGCGGCGATCGCATAGTCGCAGGGCTCCGGGTCGCCGGGGCCATTGGACAGAAAAACGCCACTGGGCTTGAGCTTGAACACGTCGACCGCGGGCGTCTGCGCCGGCACCACGGTGATCTTGCAGCCGCGCTGGGCCAACATGCGCAGGATGTTGTGCTTGACGCCGAAGTCGTAGGCCACGACGTGGAACTTCGGCGCGATCTGCTCGCCGTAGCCAAAGCCAAGTTGCCACTCGGTTTGCGTCCAGGCGCAGGGCGCGTCGGCCGACACGACCCTGGCCAGATCCTGGCCCGCCATGTTGGGCGCGGCCTTGGCGGCAGCGATGGCCTGGGCGCGGTGCGCCTCGGTCAGGGCTTCACCAGCGGCCAGCGCCACGATGCAACCGTTCTGCGCGCCGTGGGTGCGCAGGCGGCGCGTGAGCGCGCGCGTGTCCAGGTCTGCGATGGCGACGGTGCCTTCGCGCTGCAGGTATTCGGACAGGGTTTCTGTGCTGCGGAAGTTGGACGCGAGCAGGGGCAGGTCTTTGATGATCAGGCCAGCGGCGTGGATGCGCGAGGCCTCCACGTCTTCACGGTTCACACCGGTGTTGCCGATGTGTGGGTAGGTCAGCGTGACGATTTGCTGGCAATAGCTCGGATCGGTCAGGATTTCCTGGTAACCGGTGAGCGAGGTGTTGAACACCACTTCGCCCGAAGTCTGGCCGGTAGCACCGATGGAAATGCCTGTAAAGACCGTGCCGTCGGCGAGCGCGAGAAGGGCTTTCGGATGGACGGGAAGCACGGTTTTCTCCAGAGATTTTTTGGACGCAACCGCGCCCGCCATGGGAATCAACCGGGGAAGATTCGCGCCCGCTCCCGGAGCTCAGCGAACGGGTCGCAGCCGGGGGAAAGGACGGGGAACCTGGGCAGGAAGCCGGGGCGGACGCAGCGGGTTGCGTCGATTGCGGGTAAACCCCGGAATTATAGCCGCTCACCCCCTGCGATCGGCCTCACCACGCCCCGAAAACGGGCATGTTTCAGGGCTCGTGCAGTCGGGTAAACCGGTTTCAGCGCCCGGCCGCGCTGGCGTGCAGGCAGATCGCCGCCGCCGCCGCCACGTTGAGCGACTCTTCGCCGCCCGGCTGGGCGATGCGCACCTTTTGCGTTGCGAGCGCTTCCAGGGCCGGGCTCACGCCCTGCCCTTCGTGCCCGAGCACCCAGGCACAGGGCCAGGACAACCGGGCCTGGTGCAGGAAATCGCCCTGGTGCGAGCTGGTCACCAGCAGCGGCACCGACAGACCGGCCAGATCATCCACCGACAGCCCTTCCACCAGGTGCAGGCCAAAGTGCGCGCCCATGCCGGCGCGCAACACCTTGGGCGACCACAGCGCCGCTGTGCCCTTGAGCGCCAGCACCTGGGCAAAGCCCATGGCGGCCGCACTGCGCAGGATGGAACCCACGTTGCCCGCGTCCTGCAACCGGTCCAGCACCACCGCCGGCGCACCGCTCTGCAGCGCAGTCGCTTTGGGCAGTTCCCAGACAAAACCCACACCCGCCGGCGACTCGAGACCGCTGATGCCGGCCATCAGCGCATCGGGAACGGTGACGATGTGGTCGGCCGCATCGCGCAGATCGTGCGGCGCCTGGCGCCAGAACGTCTCGGAAAAAACGGCGGTGACCGGCCGGTGTCCCCGGGCCAGCAGCGCGCGGCAGAGATGATCGCCTTCCAGCCAGACCTGGCCCTGCTTGCGGTAGGCGGCGTTGTCTTGTGCGAGTACACGCAGGCGCTTGAGCAGCGGGTTGTCGCGCGAGGTGATGGTGGTGGGGGCGTTCATGGTTTGGCTTGGGTGGTGGCCAGCACGCGCGCGACCGGTGCAAAGGAGCGGCGGTGTTCGGGCAAGGCGCCGTGGGTTTGCAGCGCCTGCAGGTGGACCACGGTGCCATAACCTTTGTGGCGATCGAACCCGTATTCCGGATACTGCAGGTGCAGCTCCTCCAGCAGGCGGTCGCGCGTGACTTTGGCGAGGATCGAGGCCGCCGAAATGGCGGGTACCAGCGCATCGCCAGACACAATCGCTTCTGCCAACACATCCAGCGCCGGCAGGCGGTTGCCGTCCACCAGCACCTTGTTGGGTTTGAGGCGCAACCCCTGCACCGCGCGCTGCATTGCGAGCATTGTGGCCTGCAGGATGTTGAGGCGGTCGATCTCTTCCACCGAGGCCATCGCGATGCTGCAACACAGCGCCTTGGCGCAAATTTCGTCGTAGAGCTTTTCGCGCCGCTTGGCGGTGAGCTGTTTGGAGTCGGCCAGGCCCCTGATGGGTTTGCGTTCGTCCAGGATCACGGCCGCAGCCACCACCGGTCCGGCCAGCGGACCGCGCCCGGCCTCATCCACGCCGGCCACCAGACCGGGCACGTCCCAGACCAGGGAGGCCTGTTCAGCTTTGAAGAACTTTTTCGATCGCATCGGTGGCGAGTTGGGCGGTGTCGCGGTGCAAGGTTTGATGCAATTCAGCGAACCGCGCCTGCAAGGCGGTGACTTTGTCGGGAGCGTCCAGCCAGTCCAGCGTGGCGCGGGCCAGTGCCTCGGGTGTTGCCGCGTCCTGCAGCAGCTCGGGAACGACAAATTCGCCGCACAGGATGTTCGGCAGACCCACCCAGGGCTGCAATTGTTTGCGGCGCATGATGTGCCAGGACAGGCGGTTCATGTTGTAGGCGATCACCATCGGCCGCTTGAACAGCGCGGCTTCCAGGGTGGCGGTACCGCTGGCGATCAGTGTGACATCGCAGGCGGCCAGCACGGCGTGCGACTGACCGTCAACGAGGATCAGTGCTTCACCCAGACCGCTGGCCGCCGCCAAGTGGGCGATGCGTTCGCGCAGCGCCGGCACCGCCGGCACGATAAAACGAAGCCCTGGCCGGGCCTTGAGCATCGCGACCGCGGCCGCAAAAAACCGCTCGGCGAGGTACTGCACTTCTGATGCCCGGCTGCCTGGGAGAATCGCCACCACGCAGTCCTCGTCGTGCAAGCCCAGCTGGCGCCGGGCGGCGGCGCGATCGGGCACCATGGGGATCACGTGCGCGATCGGATGGCCCACATAAGTGGAAGCGATGCCGTGTTCGGCCAGCAGGGCCGGCTCAAACGGAAAAATGCACAGCACATGGTCGGCCCCGCGCCGCACCTTTTCGATCTTCTCAGGCCGCCAGGCCCAGAAAGAAGGGCAGACGAAATGCACGGTGCGCACGCCTGCGGCCTTGAGGTCGGCTTCCAGTCCGAAATTGAAATCGGGCGCGTCCACGCCGATGAACAGCGCTGGCGGCTGTGCCAGCAGGCGCTCGCGCAAGCGTTTACGGATACGCAGAATACCCAGCAGCTTGGGCAGCACCTCCAGGTAGCCCCGAACGGCCAGTTGGTCGCTCGGCCACCAGGCGTCAAACCCTTGCTCGACCATGCGCGGGCCGCCAATGCCTGCGGCCACCAGATCGGGCCAGCGCTGGCGCATGCTCTTGAGCAGCAGGCCGGCGAGCAGATCGCCGGACGTCTCGCCAGCCACCATCGCAAACCGGCGTTGCCCTGCTTCCATGGATGGGGCCGGCAAACCGTCAGCGGGCGATGCCGCGGGTCGCAGAGGCGAGAAAGCGGTTCATCATGTCCACATCGGGGGCGGCCTCGGGCATGTGGCTCGCCAACGCCTCGATGCCACTGCGTGACTGCTCCAGGGTGAGGCCCTGGCGGTACAGCAGCTTGTGCATCTGTTTGACGGCGGCAACCCGCTCGGGCGTGAAGCCGCGGCGACGCAGACCCACGACGTTGAAGCCGCGCACCGCCAGCGGATTGCCATCCACCAGCATGAAAGGCGGCACGTCCTGCGACACCGCGCTGGCGAAACCGATCATGGCGTGTGCGCCCACCGACACGAACTGGTGAATGCCCGTGAGGCCGCCCACCGTGACCCAGTCGGCCAGGTGCACGTGCCCGGCCAGCGTGGTGTTGTTCGCCAGGGTCGTGTGGTTGTCGACGTGGCAATCGTGGGCGATGTGGGTGTAGGCCATGATCCAGTTGTCATTCCCGACACTGGTCACGCCACCCGCACCAGGCACCCCCAGGTTGAAGGTACAGAACTCGCGGATGGTGTTGCGGTCGCCGATGGTCAGCTCGGTGGGTTCACCCGCGTACTTTTTGTCCTGCGGGACCGCGCCCAGCGAGTTGAACTGGAAAATGCGGTTGTCCCGGCCGATGGTGGTGCGCCCTTCGATGACGCAATGTGCGCCCACCGTGGTGCCCGCACCGATCTTCACATGCGGGCCGATGACGGCGTAAGGACCGATGCTGACCGTGCCATCGATCTCGGCGGCCGGGTCCACCAGCGCCGTGGCATGAATCTGTGTCACGAACTGATCTCCGCTGCGCTCAGGCGACGGTGCGCATGGTGCACATCAGTTCGGCTTCGCAGACCATGTTGCCGTCCACGGTGCACACACCCTTGAACTTGAAGATGCCGGCCTTCATGCGCTCCAGCGTCACGTCCATGATCAGCTGGTCGCCCGGTTCAACCGGGCGCTTGAAGCGCGCAGCGTCAATGCCGGCGAAGTAATAGACCGACTTTTCATCGGGGACCGAGCCCACCACTTCGAAGGCCAGCAAGGCGGCCGCCTGTGCCATGGCTTCGAGCATGAGCACACCGGGCATCACGGGCCGGTGCGGAAAGTGCCCTTCAAAAAAGGGCTCGTTCATGGTCACGTTCTTCAGCGCCTTGATGCGCTTGCCCGGTTCGAGTTCGAGCACACGGTCCACCAGCAGGAACGGATAACGGTGTGGCAACTTCTTGAGAATCTGGTGGATGTCCATCATGGCTTGGGCGTCACTTGGGTAGCTTGTTCGATGGCCTGCTCCACGGCCTTGAGCCGTTCGCGCAGGCGGTTGAGTTGTTTGAGGGAAGCGGCATTCTTTTCCCAGCTCGCATTGTCGTCGATGGGAAACATGCCGGTGTAGTGACCTGGGCGTGTGATCGAACGCGTCACCACCGATGCGGCCGAGATGTTCACGCCATCGGCCAGGGTCAGATGCCCCAGTACCACCGCACCACCACCCACGGTGCAGTGGGCACCGATGGTGGCGCTGCCCGCCACCCCCACGCAACCGGCCATGGCCGAGTGCGCCCCGATGTGCACGTTGTGGCCGATCTGGATCAGGTTGTCGAGCTTGACGCCGTCTTCGATCACGGTGTCATCCAGCGCACCACGGTCGATGCAGGTGTTGGCGCCGATCTCGACATCGTTTCCGATGCGCACCGCGCCCAGCTGCTCGATCTTGACCCACTGGCCTTTGTGAGGCGCAAAACCGAATCCATCGGCACCGATCACCACACCCGGGTGCAGCACGCAGCGTTCACCCACGCTGCAACGTTCGCCCAAGGTGACACGCGGGTGCAGCAATGACTGCGCTCCGACCACGGCACCCGCGCCGATCACCGTATGTGAACCCAGACGCGCACCGGCACCGATGCGTGCACCGGGTCCGACTGTCACGAAGGCGGCAATGTCAACGCCCTCACCGATATCGGCGTCCGGGTGAACGCTGGACAGCGGATCGATCCGGGGTTCGGGTCGGGGCTCGTGCTGCGCGCGCCACCATTGGGTCAGACGGGCAAAGTAGAGGTAGGGATCGTCCGTCACGATGCAGGCACCACGAAGAGCGGCCACGGCCTGCAAGGCCGGTGGAACGATCAGCGCCGATGCGCGGGTGGTCTCGATCTGGCTGGCGTAGCGGGCCTGCGCCACGAACGCGAGGTCGTGCGTGACCGCCGTGGACAAAGGTGCGAGCCGCTGGATGAGCGCATGGGCGTCGCCCTGCAACTGACCACCCAGGGCCTCAACAATAGACCCCAGGGATCTCGACACCGTCAAACCCCCAGCGCCTTATTTGGCGCTGTTCAAAGCATCAATCACCTTGGCAGTGATGTCAAGCTTCGGGTTGATATAGGCCGCGTCCTGAATGATCAGGTCGTATTTCTCAGCCTCGGCGACCTTCTTGAGCGCGCGATTGGCCCGATCAACCACTTGTTGAAGGGCTTCACTCTTCCGGAGGGCCAGATCTTCCTGGAACTCCCGCTGCTTACGCTGGAATTCGCGATCCTGCTCCACCAGCTGACGCTGGCGGGTGATCCGCTGCGCCTCGGGCAGCGTCGGGGCTTCGCGTTCAAACTTTTCAGAAGAACTTTTCAGCTGAACACCGAGAGCCTGGATCTCTTTCTCACGCGGTGAGAAATCCTGCTCCAGTTTTGCCGTCAGAGACTTGGCCAACGCCGAGTCCCTGACAATCGAGTCCAGGTTGACAGCACCGATCCGAACTTCCTGAGCCGACACAGACGTCCCTGCGGCTGCCATCAGAAAAACCGACAGCAACCCGTGCAAAAAAAGCCGAGGAAACTTGTTCATCAAAAGGACGTTCCGATCTGAAACTGGAATTTCTGGATTCTATCCCCGTCGAACTTGCGCACAGGGTTGGCATAGGCAAAACGCAGAGGGCCGATGGGTGAGATCCAGCTCAGGCCCACGCCGACGGAAGCCCGCATTTCGCCGAAGTCCACTTTCTGCGATTCGCCAAACACGTTGCCCACGTCGACAAAGCCGAACCAGCGCAAGGTGCGGTCGTTGCCCGCGCCCGGGAAGGGTGCGATGAACTCCAGATTGGCCACAAAATTGCGCGCACCACCGATGTTGACGGTTTCACCCGTGGTGGAACCGATGACCGCCGACGTGGGGCCCAGGGTGCCCTGCTCAAAGCCACGGACCGAACCAAGCCCGCCGCCGTAGAAGTTGCGCAACACCGGAAAAGGCTTTCCGCCCATGCCTTTGCCGACACCCAGCTCGGTGTTGAAGGCCAGCGTGTACTGACGGGTCAAGGGAACGTATTGCTGGAACTGGTAGCTCAGCTTGACATAGCGCTTGTCGCTGCCCAGACCGAATTCGGTGTTGAAACGCTGCAAACGGCCATCGGACGGCACAAGCGCACTGTCGCGCTCGTCACGAGCCCAGCCAATGGTGGCCGGCAGGTAGGTTCCGCCCTGGCCACGGTAGGCTTCGGGCAATTGATCGCCCTCATCGACCTTCACGCGCTCGGCACCCACACCGAAGTAGACCGTGTCGCGCTCGGTGAATGGCACCCCGAAGCGCACACCGACGCCCGGGGTGGAGATCTCGTAATCACCACCTTGGGCATCGTAGGGACGCGTGGTCTTGTAGTACAGGTCGAAGGTGCGGGAAATGCCGTCCGCCGTGAAATACGGATTGGTGGTGCTCAGCACGAACTGACGGTTGAACTCACTGGTGTTGAGGTCCAGCCCCAGGTAGTTGCCGCTGCCAAACACGTTCTCCTGCTTGATGCTGGCCAGGAATGACAGCTTGTCAGCCTGGGAATAACCAGCGCCGATGGACAGGTTGCCGGTGGGCTTCTCTGCGACGCTCACCGTCAGGTCCACCTGGTCATTGGTGCCGGGCACGGGCTCGGTATCGATCCCGACCTCGGTGAAAAAGCCCAGGCGATCCACCCGATCGCGCGACAGGCGGATGCGGTCGCTGTCGTACCAGGCCGATTCGAGCTGACGGAACTCGCGGCGGATGACTTCGTCGCGCGTGCGGTTGTTGCCTTCCACATTGATGCGACGCACATAGACGCGGCGCGACGGCTGGGCGCGCAACACGAACGCCACCCGGTTGTTGACGCGGTCGATCTCGGGCGCGGCTTCGACTTGTGCGAAAGCGTAGCCAAACCCACCAAAGTAGTCGGTGAACGCCTTGACCGTGCGGCTCACGTCTTCGGCGTTGTAGGCTTCGCCCACTTTCAGGCTGACGAGCGACTTGAACTCTTCTTCCTTGCCCAGGTACTCGCCCTGCAAGGCCACCGACGACACCACAAAGCGATTGCCTTCGGTGATGTTGATGGTGACCGACATGTCTTGCTTGTCGGGCGAGATGGCCACCTGGGTCGAGTCGACCCGGAACTCCAGGTAGCCACGTGTCAGGTAGTGCGAACGCAGGTTCTCGAGGTCGGCATTGAGCTTGGCGCGCGAATAGCGGTCGGACTTGGTGTACCAGCTCAGCCAGCCACCGGTATCCAGATCAAACAGGTTGCGGAGGGTAGCCTCGCTGAAAGCCTGGTTGCCGACGATGCGGATGTCCTTGATCTTGGCCACATCGCCCTCGATCACACTGAAGTTCAGGTTGACGCGGTTGCGCTCGCCCGGCGTGACCGTGGTGGCGACCTGAGCGGCGTACATGCTTCGGTTGATGTACTGGCGCTTGAGTTCCTGCTCGGCACGATCGGCCAACGCCTTGTCAAAAGGCCGTCCTTCGGCCAAACCGACGTCGCGCAAGGACTTCTTGAGCACCTCGGCATCAAACTCCTTGATGCCGGAAAAGCTCACGTCGGCCACCGTGGGCCGTTCTTCGACGATCACCACCAGCACATCGCCGTTGACCTGCAGGCGAACGTCGCTGAAAAGGCCCAGACCAAACAGCGAGCGGATCGCCGTGGAGCCCTTTTCATCGCTGTACTGCTCGCCGATCCGGAACGGCAACGAGGCGAACACGGTGCCGGGCTCCACACGCTGCAGGCCCTCGACGCGGATGTCGCGCAGAGTGAACGGGTCCACCGCCCATGCAGGCAAGGCCGTCAGCAAGAGGGAAGCTGCCGCCGTGAACGACAAGCCACGCAGTCTGTTTGTGATTATTTTCATGAGGATAAACGTTCAGCCTGCCAAGCGGGCCACATCATTGAACAAGGCGACGGACATCAACGCCAGAAGAATCGCAACACCACCGCGCTGCAGGCGCTCCATCCAGACGTCAGACACGCTACGCCCGGTCACACCCTCCCAAAGATAATACATCAGGTGCCCTCCATCGAGGACCGGCAGCGGCAGCAGGTTGAGCACCCCCAGGCTGACGCTGATCAGCGCCAGAAACAGCAGATAGGAAGTCAGGCCCAGGCTGGCCGATTTGCCCGCGTAGTCGGCAATCGTCAAGGGGCCGCTGAGGTTCTTGATCGAGGCCTCGCCGATCACCATGCGCCCCATCATTTTGAGCGTGAGCCAGGAAACCTCCCAGGTGCGCACGGCGCCCAGCCACAAACCGTCCACCGGCCCATGACGCACCAGGGTCATGGCGGGCGCAGCACCCACGTAGGCACCAATGCGCCCGACCCAGGCGCCTTCGATCTGCTCGGGTTTCGGCCGCACAGGCAAGGTCAGGCGTTCGGCACCCCGCTGCAGCAGCCACTGTTGCTCGCGCGGCTCCCCCTGCGGGCCCACCGCTTCGCGGATCAGGGTGCGCAGGCTTTGGCCGTCGGTCACCGCTCGGCCGTCGACCTGCAGCACCAGATCGCCCGCGCGCAAGCCGGCGGCTTCGCCTGCGCCGCCCGGCAGCATCTCGCCCAGCTGGGGTGCGGTCCAGGGCGCCAGGATGCCGATGCGCCGGAACAGGCTCGCGTCGGCATCGCGCACATCCAGCATGCTCAGGGGCAAGGTGATGGCGTGCGCGGGCTCACCCTCTCCGCGCGCCACCCACAGTGTCATGTCTTCGCCCGACAGGGCCGCTTGAGTCAATTGCCAGCGCAGATCTTCAAAAGACGACACGGCAACCGGCTCGGAATCGCTACCCGCGCCCATCTGTGAAACCCACTCGCCGCCTTGCAGCCCCGCCTGTTGCGCCAGCGAACCGGCCACCGGCGCCGCCAGCACCGGCTTGGGCTCTTCCACACCCGACCAGTTCACCACCGCATACAACAGCACGGCGAGCAAAAGGTTGGCGACAGGTCCCGCGGCCACGATGGCGGCGCGCGACCTCAGCGGTTGGGTGTTGAACGCAAGGTGGCGCTCGGTGGCATCCACCGGCGCTTCGCGCTCGTCCAGCATGCGCACATAACCGCCCAGGGGCAGCGCACACAGCACGAACTCGGTCGGACTGCCCTTGCGTTGCCAGCGCAGCAGGGGTTTGCCGAACCCCACCGAGAAACGCAGCACTTTCACGCCACAGGCCACAGCCACCCTGTAGTGCCCGTATTCGTGCACGGTGATCAGCAGGCCGAGGGCCACCACAAAAGCGATCAGGGTCAACATGGGCAGGGTCCTGCAATGACGGGGACAAGCTTGTTCAGGGACGACACCGACCGCCGGTGTCCGCGACCGTCGGGAAGTCCGGTCAGGCCGCGCAACGTGCAACCACCGTGCCAGCCACTGCGCGTGCCTCGGCATCGATGGCCATCAGATCGCCCAGGCCCACCGGCTTGGAGGGGCTCATGGCGCCCAAAGTTGCATGGTTGACCGCGTGAATCTGGTCAAAGCGCAGTCGCCGGTCGAGAAATGCGGCCACGGCCACCTCATTGGCCGCGTTGAGCACGGCGGTGGTGCCGACCGGACCGGCCAGAGCCTCCCAAGCCAGTCGCAGACCGGGAAAGCGCAGGTCGTCCGGCTTCTCGAAACTGAGTGCGCCCAAGCTCGAAAAATCAAGCGCCGCCGCACCCGACGCGATGCGCTCGGGCCAAGAAAGCCCATAGGCGATGGGCACACGCATGTCGGGTGTGCCCAGTTGGGCTACCACCGAACGGTCGTGGTACTGCACCATGGAGTGGATCACGCTCTGCGGGTGGATCACCACCTCGATCTGCGCTGGCGCCAGACCGAACAAGTAGCGGGCCTCGATCACCTCCAGCGCCTTGTTCATCATGGTCGCGGAATCCACCGAGATCTTGCGTCCCATGACCCAGTTCGGGTGGGCGCAGGCCTCTTCGGGTGTGACGAGATGGAGGGTTTGCGGATCACGCTGGCGGAACGGCCCACCGGAAGCC
This sequence comes from Betaproteobacteria bacterium HGW-Betaproteobacteria-9, assembly GCA_002842215.1. Classification (GTDB taxonomy): domain Bacteria; phylum Pseudomonadota; class Gammaproteobacteria; order Burkholderiales; family Burkholderiaceae_C; genus Hydrogenophaga. The sequence continues at coordinate 269,835 of PHCC01000001.1, forward strand.
GTGAGCACGATCTTTTCCACCCGGCGTTCCCAGCTGGCTGAATCTTCAGGCAGCGACTGGAAAACCGCCGAGTGCTCGCTGTCGATGGGCAACAACGTCGCCCCGCCCTCGCGCACCACCCGCATGAACAGCTCACCGCCCACCACCAGAGCCTCCTTGTTGGCCAGCAGCAGCTTCTTGCCGGCCTGCGCCGCGGCGAGGCTGGGGGCCAGCCCGGCAGCCCCCACAATCGCCGCCATCACGGCGTGCACCTCGGGGTCGGAACTGACTTCGCACAGCGCGCGGTCGCCTGCCAGCACCTGGACCGACAAGCCCAACTCTTTCACGCGAACGGCCAGTTGCGCGGCATGGGGGGCGCTGGCCATCACGGCGTAGCGAGGGGAAAAAACCTGGCACTGCTGGAGCAACATCTCCACCTGGGTGGCCGCGGTGAGGGCAAACACCCGGTAGCGGTCGGGGTGGCGGGCAATCACATCCAGCGTGCTGGTGCCAATCGATCCGGTCGACCCGAGAATGGTGATGTTCTGTTGAAAAGCGGTCATGGTGTTCAGAGAGTGACCAGCATCATGGCCAGTGGCAGCACGGGCAGCAGCGCATCCACCCGGTCCAGCACACCGCCGTGTCCTGGCAGGAGCTGGCTGGAGTCTTTCATGCCTGCGCTGCGTTTGACCAGCGATTCCAGCAGATCCCCCACCACGCTCATGGCGGTCAGGCCAATCACGGCCAGCCACGAAACCAGCTCGCCCAGCGTCTGCAGACGGGTGAACAGACTGGGTTGATCGGTGAGCTGCTGTCCGTCGAACCAGCGCCATCCCAGTCCAAGCAACAGGACCCCCGCGAGCCCGCTGACCACCCCTTCCCAGCTCTTGCCGGGACTCAGCGTGGGTGCCAGCTTGCGGCGCCCGAATGCGCGCCCGCCGGCATAAGCCGCGATATCGGCCATCCAGACAAGGCTCAACACGGAGAGCAGAAAGCCCACCCCCAGTTGACGCGCCTGCACCAGCGCCAGCCAGGCACAGGCCAGCAGCCCCAGCCCCAACCCCAGCCGGATCGCCGCAGGCCAGTCGCTCCAGCCGGCCACACCACGCCGCAGCATCACCACAGCCAGAACGAACCAGACCAAGGAAGACGCCAGCCAGACCGGTCGCCAGGTCTGTTCCAGTCCACCCAGCAGCCAGAACGCCAGCAACGCCAGCCCCAAGCCCAGCCCCACGGCCTTGGCCACCGCGGGCGCACAGGCGTTGAGCCGCGCCCACTCCCAGCCGCCCGCCACCATGAGCAGCAGAGACAGCAGCACAAAGGGTTCGCTGGACGGGTAAAACAAGGCGGGCAACAAGACCGCCATCAGGAGCAGCGCGGTGATGATGCGCTGTTTAAGCATGGTGTGGTCCGGCTTGGACACCCGTTGCCGGGCTCTTGACCACCTGATCCGATGTCTGACCAAAACGGCGCTCGCGACCGGCGTAGTCGGTGAAGGCGCGGTCCAACTCCGCCGCATCAAAGTCGGGCCAGAGGCAGGGCGTAAAAAACAGTTCGGCGTAGGCGGCTTGCCAGAGCAGGAAGTTGCTGATCCGCATTTCGCCGCCGGTGCGGATCAGCAGGTCCGGATCGCCCGAATGGGCCAGCGCGGTGGTTTCACACAAACTGGCTTCGGTGATGTCACGACCCTCGGCCACCAGCCGGCGCGCCGCCTGCGCGATGTCCCAGCGCCCACCGTAGTTGAAACAGACGTTGAGCACCATGCGCTGGTTGTGAGCGGTGGCGTCCTGAGCCCGTTGCAGACCCTGAACCACCCTGGGCGAAAGCCCGCTGCGATCACCTGGAAAATACAGGCGAACGCCGTTCTTGGTCAGCTTGGGCACCTCGCGCGACAAGGCCATGACCAGCAGGTCCATCAAACCGGAAACCTCGTCCACTGGACGGCTCCAGTTCTCGGAAGAAAAAGCAAAAACCGTGAGCACCTGAACACCGCGCTCCAGGCAGGCCCGCACCGTATTGCGCAGCGCATCCACCCCTTGCTTGTGGCCAGCCACCCGCGGCAGATGGCGGCGCTGCGCCCAGCGGCCATTGCCATCCATCACGATGGCCACATGGGGCGGCACGATGGCAGGTGATTTTGAATCTGAAGGCAAGGAATCGGTCATCAAGACACGGGTTCAGAAAGCAGGCAAGGGTGACGCGAACGCGTCACACCGCCATGATGTCCTGCTCTTTGGAAGCGACCAGCCGATCGACCTCGTTGATCATGCGGTCGGTCAGCTTCTGGATGTCTTCTGTCGAACGGCGCTCATCGTCTTCCGACGCCAGCTTGTCCTTGACCAGCTTCTTGACCGACTCGTTGGCGTCACGGCGCAGGTTGCGGATGGCCACCTTGGCCGACTCGCCCTCGCCCCGAACGACCTTGGTCAGCTCCTTGCGACGCTCTTCGGTCATGGGCGGCATGGGCACGCGGATCAGGTCGCCCTGGCTGGACGGATTCAGGCCCAGATCGGACTCGCGGATGGCTTTTTCGATCTTCGCGCCCATGCCCTTTTCCCACGGTGCCACACCAATTGTGCGGGCGTCGAGCAGCGTCAGGTTGGCCACTTGTGACAACGGCAACATGGATCCGTAGTAATCCACATGCACCGTGTCGAGCAGCTGGGGGTTGGGTCGTCCGGTGCGCACCTTGGCCAGGTTGTGCTTGAACGATTCCACCGACTGCTGCATCTTGTGTTCGGCGGTTTGGCGGACTTCAGCAATGCTCATGAATGCTCCTCAATTCGACAGGTTTCGGTGAGTCGGTGGGTGTCAGACGTGGACCAGCGTGCCCTCGTCGCCACCGAGCACCACGTTGCGCAGGGCGCCCGGCTTGAAAATCGAAAACACCTTGACGGGCAGTTTCTGGTCTCGGCACAGCGCAAAGGCCGTGGCGTCCATCACCTGGAGGTTCTTGGCCATGGCTTCGTCAAAGGTCAGCGCTGTGTAACGGGTGGCCTTCGGGTCCTTGTTCGGATCGGCACTGTAGACACCATCCACCTTGGTGGCCTTGAGCACGATCTCGGCACCGATTTCAGCGCCGCGCAGTGCGGCGGCTGTGTCGGTGGTGAAAAAGGGGTTGCCTGTGCCGGCCGCAAAGACGACCACTTTGCCCTCTTCGAGGTACTGCAGCGCCTTGGGGCGGACATAAGGCTCGACCACCTGCTCAATGGCGATGGCCGACATGACCCGCGCCACCAGGCCAGCTTTCTCCATGGTGTCGGCCAGAGCCAGCGAGTTCATGACCGTGGCCAGCATGCCCATGTAATCGGCCGTGGCCCGGTCCATGCCGACCGAGCCACCCGCCACGCCACGGAAAATGTTGCCGCCACCGATGACGATGGCCACTTCCACGCCGAGGCGCGTGACTTCGGCGATCTCTTCCACCATGCGAACGATGGTGGCGCGGTTGATACCGAATGCATCGTCACCCATCAGGGCTTCACCCGACAGTTTGAGAAGGATGCGTTTATAGGCTGGCATGGGCAACTTTCAGGAAATCAGATATCGGTAGGCTCAACCGGCAAGTGTACCGAGGAGCCGGCACAGAACGACCCGGCCAGCGACACATTCACCGCAATAACGGGGCATCACACAAGACAACGGGCCTTGCGGCCCGTTGTCTTGTCTCTGCGAAGGGGCTGGCAGTGTCCAGCGTCAGATCAGGCGCCCTTGGCCGCGGCCACTTGCGCGGCGACTTCAGCGGCGAAGTCGTCCACCCTCTTCTCGATGCCCTCACCCACCACGTACATGGTGAAGCCTTTGACGGTCGTGCCGCTGGCCTTGAGCATCTGCTCGACGGTCTGCTTGTCGTTCTTCACGAAGGCCTGGTTGAACAGGCTGACTTCCTTCAGGAACTTCTGCACCGCGCCGTCGATGCGCTTGGCGGTGATCTCGGCGCTCTGCGCCGGCTTGCCGGCGGCCAGGAGTTCCTTGTTGGCCTCGTCAGCCTTGGCAGCAGCCACCGAGCGCTCGCGCTCAATGAATTCGGCCGGCACGTCGGCGCTGGTCAGCGCCACAGGCTTCATGGCGGCGATGTGCATCGCCGTGTCCTTGGCGGGCACTTCTTCGCCGTCGAACTCCACCACCACGCCGATGCGAGTGCCGTGCAGATAGCTCACCAGCTTGGCGCCATTGCTGTAGTGCTTGAAGCGGCGGAAGCTCATGTTCTCGCCGATCTTGCCAATCAGGCCCTTGCGCACATCTTCAAGCGTGGGGCCAAAGCTGTCCTGACTGTAAGGCAGAGCGCCCAGCGCTTCGACGCTGGCCGGGTTGTGCTCGGCCACCAGCTTGGCGGCGGCGTTGGCCAAGGCCAGGAAGCTGTCGTTCTTGGTCACAAAGTCGGTTTCGCAGTTCACTTCGATCAGGCCACCGGTGGTGCCGTTGATGAAGCCAGCGACCACGCCTTCGGCGGTCACGCGGCTGGCGGCTTTGCCCGCCTTGGTACCCAGCTTGACGCGCAGCAACTCCTCGGCCTTGGCCATGTCGCCATCGGACTCGGTCAGCGCTTTCTTGCACTCCATCATGGGTGCGTCGGTCTTGGCGCGCAGTTCAGCGACCATGCTTGCGGTAATTGCCATTTCAGTTCTCCGTTGGCCGCCTTCCCCGAATGGGCCGGGCGGACTTTTCAATTGATCGATTTTGCTTGTGAAAAAGGGGCTACAGGAGCCCCTCTTTCGCGCTGCGGCGAGGCTCAAGCGGCAGCGTCTTCCTTGACTTCGACGAATTCGTCGGAGCCTTCGGCCTTGACAGCCTTGACGACGTCGTTGACGGCGTTGGAGCGACCTTCGAGGATCGCGTCAGCGATACCGCGAGCGTACAGCGCCACGGCACGGGCCGAGTCGTCGTTGCCGGGGATCACGTAGTCGATGCCGACCGGGTTGTGGTTGGTGTCAACCACGCCCACCAGCGGGATGCCCAGCTTCTGAGCTTCAAGGATGGTGATCTTGTGGAAGCCCACATCGATCACGAAGATGGCGTCAGGCAGCGCGGTCATGTCCTGGATGCCGCCAATGTCCTTCTCCAGCTTTTCCATTTCGCGAGCAAACATCAGCTGCTCTTTCTTGGTCATGCTTTCCAGGCCGGCTTCTTGCTGTGCCTGCATGTCCTTCAAACGCTTGATGGAGGTCTTGACCGTCTTGAAGTTGGTCAGCATGCCGCCGAGCCAGCGCTGATCAACAAAAGGCACGCCGGCACGGCGGGCTTCCTGAGCCACGATGTCGCGCGACTGGCGCTTGGTGCCCACCATCAGGACGGTGCCGCGGTTGGCGGACAGGTTGCGCACGAACTTGGCGGCTTCCTCGAACAGCGGCAACGTCTTTTCGAGGTTGACGATGTGGATTTTGTTGCGGTGACCGAAGATGTACGGAGCCATCTTGGGGTTCCAGAAGCGGGTTTGGTGACCAAAGTGGACACCGGCTTCCAGCATTTCGCGCATGGAGATAGACATGAGATTTCTTTCCAGAGGTTGGGACTAAAATCCAGCCCTGATCATCATGAGCGAATGAGGCCAACAGGCTTCATCACAAGCTCCGACAACACCCGGTTGGGCTGGTTTGCGATTACCTTGCTCTCGGGCTCCGGGAAAAATACCCAGAACACCCTCCAGCAAAGCCAATCAATTATAGCAGGCCCATCCTTGCCACTGACATTGCCAACATCAAGCCCAAAGTGGAAACGCTGGACTCCTCATTCGATGGCACCATCGAAACGATGACTGCGGCCTGATCACCATGCGGCGTGTCGGCATTCATGGAACGGAACCGCTGTACGGTCTGGAGGCGACGCGCTCGATAGAGCGCATCGCCTCCAGCGCCCTGCCACCCCACACACTGATGGCCCGCGCGGGCCTCCGCGTGACCGAACTCACCCGGGCTCTGGCCCCGCACGCCCGGCGCATCTGGGTCGCCTGTGGTCCCGGCAACAATGGCGGTGACGGGCTGGTGGCCGCGGCCCACCTGCAACGCTTCAGCCGGTCGACCGGCGGCCTGCCCGACATCGTGGTCACGCTGTGCGTCGACCCGGCCCGACTGCCACCGGACGCAGCGCATGCCCTGCAGCAGGCGCTGGCCACAGGCTTGCAGATTCAAGACGCTCCGCCTTCAAGCTTCGATTTCGCCATTGATGCCTTGCTGGGCCTTGGCTGCCGTCGCCCGCCCGAAGGGCTGCTGGCCGATCATCTTCGCATCCTGCGTTCCAACGGCGCCCCCGTTCTGAGCGTCGACCTCCCCAGCGGTCTGGACACCGACACCGGTGTGCTGATGCGCGCACCAGGCGAGCGTGCCCAGGCATCCCAAGAACGCCACACCTTGTCGCTTCTGACCCTCAAGCCCGGCCTCTTTACCGCGGACGGCCGTGATGAAGCCGGTCAGGTCTGGTTCGATGACCTGGGCGGACCACCCTGCGACGGCGTTCTGGCCCAGGCTCAACTCATCTGCGAAGCGCCGCACTCAACTGCGTCAGGGCGACGAGCGCATGCGACCCACAAAGGCAGCTATGGCGAAGTGGTGATCCTCGGTGGTCAGGACATTGCGCACGTTGGTGCGGGCATGACCGGTGCAGCGGTGCTGGCCGCCCGCGCAGCCTTGCACGGAGGTGCCGGCCGTGTCTATGTGGCGCTGCTGAGCATGACCCTCGGTGAGCCGGCGGTACGCTGGGACCCGGAATGCCCTGAACTGATGTTCAGATCGGTGGCGGCGCTGATGAGCAGCGCATTGATGCAAACCGCCGTTGTCGTTTGCGGGTGTGGTGGTGGCGATGCGGTGGCCGAGTTGTTGCCCACGGTGCTTGCTCAGGCCCCTACACTGGTACTGGATGCCGACGCACTCAACGCCATCGCCAGAGACAGCCACCTTCAAGCCCGTCTGCAGGAACGCAATAGGTCCGGCTGGATCACGGTGCTGACGCCCCACCCGCTGGAAGCCGCCCGCCTGCTCGGCAGCGACACCGCCACCGTCATGTCGGACCGGCTGGCGGCTGCCCAGAGCCTGAGCGACCGGTTTGCCGCCATCTGTGTGCTCAAGGGATCGGGCTCCGTGATCAGCGCGCCGGGACGCATGCCGATGATCAACGCCAGTGGCAACGCGGCGTTGGCCACGGCCGGCACCGGTGACGTGCTGGCCGGCATGATCGGAAGCGCCCTGGCATTGCCCCCAGGGAGCTTCGAGCAGACCGTTCAACGGGTGGCTGGCGCAGTGCACCAGCATGGCCGCATCGCCGACCGGTGGATTCAGGTCGCGGGCGCTGGCCACCTCACCGCCCGCATGCTGGCCGAACAAGTCCTCTGAGCCAGCCGGACTTCAGGCGCTTCAACCCAGCAGGATCAAGCCCACCTGCAGCACGATCACCAACACCAGCACCGACAGGTCGACGCCCCCGATCGGCGGGATGATGCGGCGCACAGGTCGCAGAATCGGCCCACACAAGCGATCGAGTGTGGAGAGCACCGGTGAGCCGGGTTGCACCCAGGACAACACGGCATAGACCAGCAACAGGATCATCAAGCCCTGCAACACCACCCGCAGCAGCAGCTTCACGGCCAGGGTTGGAATGGCCAGCACCAGGGCTGCCGACGATGCCGGCATCCCGGCGAACAGCGAGGCCAGCATCAACCAAAGCCCCCCATAGGCCAGCGCCAGCAACAGGGCGGCCATCAGACTGCCCCAATCGACGCGGCTTTGCGCCAGGGACTTGGGGAGGATGCGCCGCACCGGTCGCACCAGCCAGTCGGTGACCGCGATGGCCAGGCGCCCGGGCTGCGCTGACATGTGGATCCGCAAATGATTCATCCAGGCGCGCAGCAATGCGGCGGCGATCAGGAAAAAAAACAGGGTTTCCAACAGGAAAAACAGGACGCTCATAAGAATGGACCCTTGATCAGAACAAGCCAGCGAAGGCCCCCGGCGACGGCGCCAGGTTCAGAGCCAGGCCGCAGCATCTCGCCCGCCCGCCCCAACAAATCAGACACCGGTCTCAGCGGCGCCCTTTGCGAACCTTGCCCGCGGAGGGCCGCGCATTGCCCCGTGCGGACTTTTTGCTCGCCGCACGCTTGACCGACGCCTTGACCTCATGCACCAGGGCGTCGGCGGCACTGGCCGGACGGGGTTTTGAAGCCGCTTCGGACGGGCCGTTGCGTCGGGCTTTCCCACCGCGTCCGGTGGAGGCCTCCCCATCGCCCGCAGCGCCCGTCTTGTCGCGCATCGCACGCAGCAGCAGATCGTCTTCACCGGTGACCAGACGGAAGTCGATGCGGCGGCCATCCAGGTCCACTCGGCTCACCTGCACCTGCACCCGGGTACCCAGGGCATAGCGGATGCCCGTGCGCTCGCCGCGCAGCTCCTGACGCGCTTCGTCGAACCGGAAGTACTCGCCACCCAGCTCGGTGATATGCACAAGGCCCTCGACGTACATCGCATCGAGCGTGACAAACAAGCCAAAACTCGTGACCGAGCTCACCACACCGCTGAACTCCTCACCCAGGTGCTCGCGCATGTACTTGCACTTGAGCCAGGCTTCCACGTCACGACTGGCCTCGTCAGCCCGTCGCTCGTTGGCGCTGCAATGCAGACCCGCCGCCTGCCAGGCGAGGGTGTCGGCGGAGATTTTTTTCACCGGTTCACCGGCCACCGGCGGCTTGGCGCGACTGGCCAGGCGCTTGCTGAGCTTGGCGTGCGCTTCACCCGGCGTCGGCAGGGCCGGCAACTGGTAGCGCTGCTGGGCTAGGATGGCCTTGATCACGCGGTGCACCAGCAGATCGGGATAGCGCCGGATCGGGCTGGTGAAGTGGGTGTAGGCGTCGAACGCGAGACCAAAGTGGCCCTGGTTCATGGGCGTGTAGATCGCCTGCTGCATGGAGCGCAGCAGCATGGTGTGGATCTGTTGCGCCTCGGGCCTATCCTTGGTCGCTGCGGCGATCTGCTGGAACTCGGCCGGTTGCGGGTTGTCGCTGATGGTCTGCGATACGCCCATGGCCTTGAGGTAGTTGCGCAGGATGTCCTGCTTCTCCGGCGTCGGACCTTCGTGAACGCGGAACAGGCCCACGTGTTTGCCCTGGCTGATGAAATCGGCCGAACAGACGTTGGCCGCCAGCATGGCCTCCTCGATCAGCTTGTGCGCATCGTTGCGGGTCCGCGGAACGATTTTCTCGATGCGCCCCGATTCGTCGCACACGATCTGGGTCTCGGTGGTCTCGAAGTCCACCGCTCCGCGGGCATTGCGCGCGGTCAGCAAGGCGCGGTACACATCGTGCAGGCTCAACAGATAGGGAATCAGTGGCTTGCGTTGCGCCGCCTCCGGCCCGCGCGTGTTTTGCAGAATGGCCGCCACCTCGGTGTAGGTGAACCGCGCATGGCTGAACATCACCGCCGGGTAGAACTGGTAGGCATGCACCTCGCCCTTGGCGTTGACCAGCATGTCGCAGACCATGCACAGGCGCTCCACGCCCGGGTTCAACGAACAGAGGCCGTTGGAGAGCTTCTCCGGCAGCATGGGAATCACGCGGCGCGGGAAGTACACCGAGGTCGCGCGGTCGTAGGCATCGATGTCGATGGCCGAACCGGTCTGCACGTAGTGGCTCACATCGGCAATGGCCACCAGCAGGCGCCAGCCCTTGCCCCGACCCACTTTGGCCGGTTCGCAATACACGGCGTCATCGAAGTCGCGGGCGTCTTCGCCGTCAATGGTGACGAGAGGCACATCACGCAGATCGACGCGGTTCTTGTGATCGCTGGAGCGCACATGGTCCGGCAACGCCCGCGCCTGGGCGGTGGTCGCTTCAGAGAACTCATGCGGCACCCCGTACTTGCGCACCGCGATTTCGATTTCCATGCCCGGGTCGTCAATCTCCCCCAGCACCTCTTTCACGCGGCCGACCGGCTGTCCGTACAAGGCGGGCGGCTCGGTCAGTTCGACCACCACCACCTGCCCCGGCTTGGCCGAGCCCGTGGCGCCTTTGGGAATCAACACGTCTTGCCCATAGCGCTTGTCTTCGGGCGCAACGAGCCAGACACCACTCTCCTGCAGCAGACGGCCGATGATGGGCGACTTCGAGCGTTCGATGATCTCCGTCACCCGGCCTTCGGGTCGGCCCTTGCGGTCCTGGCGCACGATGCGCGCCTTCACGCGGTCCTTGTGCAACACCGCCCGCATCTCGTTGGAAGGCAGATAGATGTCGGCCTGTCCATCGTCGCGGACCACAAAGCCATGACCGTCACGATGACCGGACACGACACCTTCAAATTCGGCCAGCAGGCTATTTTTTTCGTTCACTTTTTGAGTTCAATTTTTGATGCTATACTAGCGTTTTTCCTGAAATGCCCAGGTGGCGGAATTGGTAGACGCACTAGTTTCAGGTACTAGCGCTGAGAGGCGTGGAGGTTCGAGTCCTCTCCTGGGCACCAATGATAAGGGCTTGCAAACGTGATGTTTGCAAGCCCTTTTTTTGTTTTTCCGAACGGAAAAACAATGAAGCCGGCACGCACACAGCGCGCCGGCTTTTCACTTTCAGATCCTGGGTTTCATGACTGACCACCTGACGGTGATCAGTGCGGCATGCCGACACGACAACGGTCAAAACGGCACCGCCAGCAAGTCGTGCCCCTCTGCGGCCACGATGCGCGCCTTGGTGAATTCACCCACTTTCAGCGTCTTGCTGATCTTCTCGGGCGGCAGCAACCGCACCACGCCGTCGATTTCCGGCGCATCGGCATAACTGCGGCCCACACCGCCCTTCTTGCCCATGCCGGGCGCCGAATCCACCAGCACCTGCATGGTCGCACCCACCCGCTGGCGCAGCTTGTCCGCTGAAACCGCCTCAGCCACCGCCATGAAACGCGCACGGCGCTCCTCGCGCAGTACATCGGGCACCGGGTCGGCCAGCGCATTCGCCGCCGCACCGTTCACTGGTGAATAGGCAAAACAACCCGCGCGATCAATGCGGGCTTCCTGCACGAAATCCAGCAGATGCTGGAATTCGGCTTCGGTCTCGCCGGGGAAGCCGGCAATGAAAGTGCTGCGCACCACGATCTCCGGACACAGCTCGCGCCAGCGCGCGATGCGCTCCAGATTGCGCTCGCCGCTGGCTGGGCGCTTCATGCGCTTGAGCACGTCGGGGTGGCTGTGCTGCAGCGGAACGTCCAGGTACGGCAGGCACAGGCCTTCGGCCATCAAGGGAACGATGTCATCCACATGCGGGTACGGGTACACATAGTGCAGGCGGACCCAGGCACCAAAGCCCTTGGCCAGTTCGCCCAGCGAGCGCACCAGGTCGAACATGCGCGTCTTGACCGGCTTGCCGTCCCAGAACCCGGTTCGGTACTGCACATCCACCCCGTAGGCCGAGGTGTCCTGGCTCACCACCAACAACTCCTTGACACCCGCTTCGAACAGCTTGCGTGCCTCGGTCAGCACATCGCCGATCGGTCGGCTCACCAGATCACCGCGCATGGACGGGATGATGCAGAAGGTGCAGCGGTGGTTGCAGCCTTCGCTGATCTTCAGGTAAGCGTAATGGCGCGGCGTGAGCTTGATACCCTGCGCAGGCACCAGATCGACAAACGGGTCGTGCGGCTTGGGCAGGTGCAGGTGCACCGCCTCCATCACCTCGTGGGTGGCGTGCGGACCGGTCACGGCCAGCACGCTCGGATGCATCTGCTGCACCATGTTGCCGCCGCCATCGGCCTCTCTGGCGCCCAGGCACCCGGTCACGATCACCTTGCCGTTCTCGGCAAGTGCTTCGCCAATCGTGTCCAGGCTTTCCCTCACCGCATCGTCAATGAAACCGCAGGTGTTCACGATCACCAGATCGGCACCGGCAAAGGTCTTGGAGGTCTGGTAACCCTCAGCGCTGAGCTGCGTGAGGATCAGTTCGGAATCGGTCAGTGCCTTGGGACAACCCAAGCTCACAAAACCGACCTTGGGCGCCGCGGCGCCCGGGGTGGCAACAGTTTCAGTCATGGCCCGATTGTCTCAGACCCGGCTCGGAAGAACAGGTGACCGTGTCAGCGCTTGAGACCGAGTGCGGCCAGCATCTGCTCGCTGTTCTTCTGCATCTGCTCCTGCATCTGCGTGAACGCGCTGCGCGACTGCTCCATGTAGGTGCCCATCATGCCCTGCATCATGGGTGACTGCACGTTGGTGAACTGCTTCCAGACTTCGGGGTTCAGGCCCTTCGTCTGCTCGGTCATCTTGTTCTGCAGATCCATGAAGATCTGCACGTTCTTCTCCAGATACGAGCCCATGAAGTCCTGCATGGCGTGACCGTAGAAGCGGATGATGTTGGCCAGCACCTGCTCGGTGAAGATGGGCACGCCCGCGGTTTCTTCTTCCAGAATGATCTGCAGCAGGATGCTGCGGGTCAGGTCGTCATTGGTCTTGGCGTCTCGCACCACAAAGTGCTCGTTGTCCATCACCAGCGCCTTGACCTCGGCCAGCGTGATGTAGGACGAGGTATCGGTGTCATACAGACGCCGATTGGGGTATTTCTTGATGATGCGCAAGACGCCCGGGTTGGCGCTGCTGGCTTCGGCCTTGCTTTTTTGCACTGCTGGACTTTCAGAATGGGAGCAGCTCGGGAACCAGAGCTGGTCAGAGCATACGGCACATTCTAGGAACCCATCCTGACAACTGTCTGCATGGGTTTACCCTGTGGGCTACCGCGACGCCCGGCGCTGCAATCGAGCGCATTCTGAACACAAAAAAAGGCCAGACGTTACCGTCAGGCCTTTGATGCATCGGAAAAGGTTTGGTAGGCGCGATTGGACTCGAACCAACGACCCCCACCATGTCAAGGTGGTGCTCTAACCAGCTGAGCTACGCGCCTACAAACTGTCCGAAGCCTCGCAGTATAGCAGCTTTACGGGCGATTTTTGCCTGCCTGCATCATTTTCGGCGCACCACGCGAACACCAGCCACATCACCCACCACCGCCATCGCTCTTGCCACCTGGCGGGAGTCGAGTACCTCGATGGTGAAGGTCATCCACGCAACGCCTCTGACCGACTGGGTCTGCACACCGATCACGTTCATTTTTTCGCGAGCAAACACTTCGGAAATGTCGCGCAGCAAGCCTTGCCGGTCCTGCGCCTCGACCGCCACGTCCACCGGATACACCTCGGCCGAACCATCGCGCCCACCGCCCGTCTGCCCTCCCCATTGCACCTCGATGACACGGTCCGGGCTCTTGCGTTGCAGGTGCGCGAAGTCACTGCAATCGCTGCGGTGGATGCTCACGCCCTTGCCGCGCGTCACGAACCCGCAGATGTCGTCTGGCGGGGCAGGTTTGCAGCACTTCGCCAGCTGCGTCATGAGCGAGTCGACCCCCACCACCAGAACGCCGCCCGGCGAAGGGCCAGTGCGCTTGCGCGGTTTCTTCAACCAGGCCAGTTCTTCGGCCGGTTCGGTCGGTTCGGCCGGTCGCAGATGTGTTTCGATCGCACGCAGCGAAAGCTCGTCCTTCCCGACCTGCTCAAACAGCGCCTGCGCTGACGCCAGGCCCATGGCCGAGGCCAGGTCGTCAAACTTGAGCGCCGTGCGGCCCTCGCGCTGCAGCAGCTTTTCAACCGCGTCGCGGCCTCTGGCGATGGTTTCTTCCATGGCCAGGGCATTGAACCAGGCCCGCACCTTGCTCTTGGCCCGGTGGCTGACCAGGTAGCCCAAATCGGCGTTGAGCCAGTCCCGCGACGGCCCGCCTTCCTTGGCCGCGGTGATCTCCACCGTCTGCCCGTTTTGCAGCGGCGTGTTCAGCGTGACCATGGCGCCGTCGACACGGGCGCCCCGGCAACGGTGACCCAGGTTCGTGTGCACGGTGTAGGCGAAGTCCACAGCGGTGGCACCCTGGGGCAACTCCACGATCGCGGCATCGGGCGTCAGCACATAGATGCGGTCGTCGAACAGACCCTTGGCACTGCCGCTGAGGTCGCGTTCCCAGGCCAGCAGCTGGCGCAGCACGGCGATCTTGGCGTCGTATTCCGAACTCGCCGAAACGCCCGCATACCCTTTCGCGCCCGCTTCCTTGTAGGCCCAGTGCGCAGCGACGCCGTGCTCGGCGTGGTCGTGCATGGCCTGGGAACGGATCTGGATTTCAAACGCCCTGCCTTGTTCGTCGCGCACCACGGTGTGCAGCGACTGGTAGCCGTTGGGTTTGGGCTTGGCGATGTAGTCGTCAAACTCCTCGGCCACCGGCTTGAAGTGCGCGTGCACCAGCGCCAGCACACCGTAGCAGTCGTCGGTCTGTGGAACCACCACCCGTAGCGCACGGATGTCGAACACCTGGTCAAAATCGAGCGCCTTGCCCCGCATCTTCTTGACGATGCTGTAGATGTGCTTGGGCCGACCCTCCACCGAAGCCTGTATGCCCTGGCGCTGAAGGTCCTGCTCCAGCTGCTGGCGGACCTGTTCTACGTGCGCTTCACGCTCGGCACGCTTCTCGTCCAGCAGGCGGGCGACCTGTTTGTAGGTGTGAGGCTCCAGGAAACGGAAGGCCAGGTCTTCCATCTCCCACTTGATCTGCCAGATGCCCAGCCGATTGGCCAGCGGCGCAAACACATGCAGCGACTCGCTGGCCAGCGCCTCGCCCGGGTCACCCTTGCACGCAGCGAAATAGCGCAAAGTCTGCAGCCGAGAGGCCAGCCGCAGCATCACCACGCGCAGATCGCGCGAAAAGGCCAGCAGCATCTTGCGCACGTTTTCGGTCTGGCTTGCCGCCAGCTCCGAAACGGGCGCCTTGCCGAGTGACACAACGGGCAAGGCCTGATCTTGCGCAGCCAGGCGCTCTTCGACCTTCTTGGCTTGCACTTCGGCCGACTTGATGCGCGCCTGATGCTGCAGCTGCACCAGTTTGGTGGTCTCCATGGCCAGGGCGGCAAAGTTGTCACCAAAGGCCTTGGCAATCACCTCCTGCGGACGGTTCAGGTACGGACAGGTGTACACCAGATAAACGGCCGCCTGCATGGCTTCTGAGCCGCCAATGTCGCTCAGGATGGCCGCCACGGCATCGGCATGGGCCAGGGTGTTTTCGCCGGTATCCAACTGCTCGGAGGCCAGCAGCGGTTCGGCGAAAGCGCGCGCCCGCGCCAGTGCCTGTGCCTGGTGGGGCAAGCTGTCGGATGTGGCGGCCACGATGGCCGAAGAAGTTCCCAGGCCCGTTGTGGCCACCTCAGCGGTCGGGGCCCCCACGGGCGGAAAAGTGGCAAGCGAACGTTTCATTTCAACTCAAAGGGTCGGCTCACGCCGCCCACAAAAATTCCTGCACCACGGCGACCTGATCGGGGGCCAACAGCGTTGGCGCGTGTCCGACGCCGGCAAATTCAACACAGCGCGCCCGCGGGCCTCTCTGACCCATCTCGGATGCGGTGGCACGGGTCAGCAGATCGGAGTCGGCGCCTCGCAGCAACAGGGTGGGCACACCGATGGCGTCGTAGAGCGCCCAGAGCGTGCGCTCACCGTCTTGCACAAACTGCCGAGCGGCCACCTCTTCCATGCCGGTGGTCATCGCCTTGTAAGGCTGCGCAATGGCAGGGTCGTAGTGCAGCCACCAGCGCCCATCGCGCTCGCGCAGCATCGGCCGGGAAAAAGCCAGCCATTGGGCTGGTGAGTGAGGACCAAAGCCGGTGGAGATGGACGCCAGGTAAGCCACCGCGTCCTGCTCGCTGGCGAACGATGGGTTCAGCCCCAGATAGTCGCCGATGCGCTGCAGGGCCGGCCATTCGATCACCGGGCCGACGTCGTTGAGCACCAGCCGGCGCGGTGCCAGCGCGGGCTGGGCCGCGATCGCCATGCCGATGAGACCGCCCATGCTGGTGCCCACCCAGTCGATCGCGGCGTCGGGAACTTCGGCCCGCATCTGCAGGACCAGCGCCGCCAGATCGGCCACGTAGTTGCCCAACTGGTAGGCCATGGGATCGGCCAGCCAGTCGCTGTAACCCCTCCCGGCCACATCGACCGCCAGCACGCGCGAGCGCGGTGTCAGCGCCTGCGCCAGCACATCAAAATCACGCCCCTGACGCGAAAGCCCGTGCACACAGATGACAACATGGCGCCCCTGTGCCTCCGGGTCGGCCGACCAGTCCCAGAAGGCCATGCGGCGCACCCCACCGTCGCGGGCCGCGGGCCCGCTGACTGGCAAAAATCGAAGCTGTGGTGACTGCATGAACCGGGGCCTTCCCTGTGTCTCCGTGATAATGAATCAGGTGTTTTTCAACCTATCGTAATGGAACAGGAGCTTACCCATGCTTGCCAACAAAACTGCCCTTGTCACCGGTTCCACCAGCGGCATCGGACTGGGCATCGCCAAAGCGCTCGCGCGCCAGGGCGCCAACATCGTGCTCAACGGTTTTGGCGATGTAGAAGGTCCGAAAGCCGAGATCCTCGCCTTGGGGGTCCAGGTCGCGTACCACGGTGCCGACATGAGCAAGCCCGCCGAGATTGAAGACATGATGAAGTTCGCCGCCGAACGGTTCGGGCGGGTGGACATCCTGGTCAACAACGCCGGGATCCAGCACGTGGCGCGGGTTGAAGACTTCCCCGTGGAGAAGTGGGACGCGATCATCGCGATCAACCTCACCAGCGCCTTCCACGCTTCGCGCCTGGCGATCCCGGCCATGCGCGCGGCCAACTGGGGCCGCATCATCAACGTGGCCTCGGTGCATGGTCTGGTGGGCTCGGCCGAAAAGTCGGCCTACGTGGCGGCCAAACACGGTGTAGTCGGCCTGACCAAGGTGACGGCCCTGGAAAACGCGGCCTCCGGCGTGACCTGCAACGCGATCTGCCCGGGCTGGGTGCTCACGCCGCTGGTGCAGAAACAGGTGGACGCCAAGGCGGTTGCGCTGGGCGTTACGAATGAGGAAGCGAAGAACGTCTTGCTGGGCGAAAAAGAGCCTTCGATGCAGTTCACCACCCCGGAAGAGCTGGGTGAACTGGCCGTCTTTTTCTGTTCGCCCGCGGGCAACAACGTGCGCGGCGTGGCCTGGAACATGGACGGTGGCTGGGTGGCGCAATAACACGCAAACAACGCGAAACAAAAGGCCCGCCATGCGAGCCTTTTGCCTGGGAGAAGCGCTACTCAACGCAGCTGGATCGAACCGGACACGGTCACGCTCACCAGGCTCTTGCCCGCCTCGACCGGCACCGGGGCATCGGCCATTGAACTCTTGGCTTCCATCGCCATCATGCGCGGGCGCACCGGTCCACCACCCTGGTCGGCCGAACTGACCGACACCTCGCGCAGGGTGTAGCCACTGAAACCAAAACCCTTGGCCACTTCAGCGGCCTTGCCTTTGAAGCGCTCGATCGCCTGCCCCTGCACATCCGATTCGAGTCGCTGCCGGGCCTTGCGCGACAGCGAAAAACCCACCTCGCCCATTGTGAGCGTCTGGACCTTGCCGGCCGTGCTGCTGATGCGACCAAAGTCGCGCCCCTCCAGCCACAGTTCGGCGCTGCCCCGCCAACCGTTGATCTTGCCGTTGGTGCCGTAGCGCGGATACAGGCTGAACTGCCCGGTCCGCAGTTCCAGCAACTCCGGCTGCGCCGCCGGCCGGGCCACGGCCAGCGCCGCGTCAAGCGCCTGTTTGAGCTGATTCTGGACCGCGGTGGCGTCGTTGCCTTCGCGCGTGGTGCTCAGGCTCATGGAAAGCCAGTCCTGCTCGACCTCCAGAAAGCTGCTCGCGGACAGGTTCACCACATGGGCCGGATCATGGGCCACGGCGGGGGTCTGGGCCCGTCCAGCCGACAGCAGCCCACCACAGGCCAACGCGACCAGCAGCAACCGAGCAGGAACAAATGAAGTTTCAGCGCCGTTTTTCTTCAGGAAGGTTTTCAGCATGGAACTCTACTTTCTCGGCTGTTGATCAAACGACTGGTTGCGCAACTGCTCACGCAACCGCTGCCGTTCTTCGGCCGAGAGTCGGTAGGGCTTGACTTCCTCCGCGTCACTGTCGCTGTCCGAATAGCGCAAGGCATCACGCAACCGCATCGGGCCACGCGGCTCGCCCGCGGGAGCCTCCAGAGGCAGCACCATGGCCGCCGCCTGAACCTGATCCTGATGTGCGGGTTTCTCCTCAGCGCCGACCATGGGCGAGAGAGACAGCAAAAGACTTCCCAGAGAAAAAACCAGCTTCATGTTGGAACGGGGCAAGGATAAAAGCACCATTGTGGGAGGCAAGCATGGTAACGGTCCTGACCCCTTGGGCAACATTTGTAACAGCCTGTCAAGAACACAAAAAACGTGGTCTGACAAGCACTTGCCGCTGCCACAATGGCCTCTGTTACATTTTCCGAGAGTTGCTGCCATGCCACAAACCAACACCCGCCCGAACAAGATCCTGGTCGTTGACGACGACGTCCGCATCCGCGATCTGCTGCGCCGCTACCTGATGCAGGAAGGCTTTGAAGTGATGCTGGCCGAAGACGGCAAGGCCCTCAACCGCGTGCTGCAACGCGAAGCGGTGGACCTGATCGTGCTCGACCTCATGATGCCCGGCGAAGACGGCCTGTCCATCTGCCGCCGCCTGCGCGCCAACGCCGACCGCACGCCCATCATCATGCTGACCGCCAAGAGCGAAGACGTGGACCGCATCGTCGGGCTCGAAGTCGGCGCCGACGACTACCTCGGCAAGCCCTTCAACCCACGCGAACTGCTGGCCCGCATCCACGCCGTGCTGCGCCGCCGCCCGCCCACCGAAGTGCCCGGTGCACCGTCGCAGGACGCCGAGATGGTCACCTTCGGCCCGTTCGAGTTCGACCTGAGCCTGCGCACCCTGCGCAAGGAAGGCGTCGACCTGCCCCTGACCACCGGCGAGTTCGCCATGCTCAAGGCCTTGGTGCGCCACCCGCGCCAGCCGCTGTCGCGCGAGAAGCTGGCCCAGCTCGCCCGCGGCCGTGAGTTCGAACCGTTCGATCGCAGCCTGGACGTGCAGGTGTCGCGCCTGCGCAAGCTGATCGAAGAAGACGCCGCTTCGCCGCGCTACCTCCAGACGGTCTGGGGCGTGGGCTATGTGTTCGTGCCGGACGGCAACGCCTGATGTCCGAAGAGTCACGCGTTCCGTTTGAAACCCAGCCCGCGGCCCTCGAAACGGTCCCGGCGCCACTGGACAGCCGTCCGCCCAGAGAAGTCAGCCTTTTCTGGCGCACGTTTTTCCTGCTGGCCATGCTGCTGCTGGGTTGCATCATCGCGTGGCTGCAGACCTTTCGGGCCCTGGAGTTTGAACCCCGTGCGCTGCAAAGCGCCCAGCAGCTTGCCTCGCTGGTCAACCTCACCCGGGCTGGGCTGATCCACGCCGACTCCATCGCGCGGGTGTCCCTGGTCAAGACGCTGGCCGACGAAGAGAAGGTGCGTATCGCGCCGCGCGAGCCGGGCGACACCTACCGGCTCTACACCACCGACACCCTCAGCCGCCGCATCAGCGAACAGGTCAGGGCCCGCCTGGGACCGGACACCGTGGTGGCGCGTGAAGTGAACAACACCGCCGGCCTGTGGATCGGGTTCAGCATCGACAACGACCCTTACTGGCTGCAGACCGACCCCTCACGCGTCGAACTGGTGGCCGGCATCACCTGGCTGATCTGGCTCGGCACGGCCGCCCTGCTCTCCCTGGCCGGCGCAGCCCTGATTGCGCGGCTGATCAACCGCCCATTGAAAAAACTCTCGTTTGCCGCCAGCCGGGTGCGCGAAGGCGATTTCAACGCCAGTCAGCTCAACGAAACGGTCGCCACCAGTGAAATCCGCCAGGTCAACATCGGCTTCAATCGCATGGCCCAGCGGCTCTCCAAGATCGAGCAGGACCGCGCGCTCATGCTCGCCGGTATTTCCCACGACCTGCGCACACCCCTGGCGCGCTTGCGGCTGGAAACCGAGATGAGCGTGAGCGACCCGCAGGCGCGGGAACACATGGCGGCCGACATCGAACAGGTCAACGCCATCATCGACAAGTTCCTCGACTACGCGCGCCCCGACCACTTGGAACCCGAACGTGTGAGCCTCAACCAGGTCATCGACGCCGCCGTGTTTTCGCTGGGTAGCGCGCCGGACGTGGAGGTGCACACGAGCATTCCTGCCGACACGGTGGTCATGGGCGACGCGGTGGAACTGCACCGCGTGTTCTCCAACCTGCTGGAAAACGCCCAACGCTATGGCCGGGAGCCGGAAAGCGGCCGGGTGCGGATCGAGATCGCCGCCCGCAGGAAAGACGACTGGGTACTGATCAAACTGCGAGATCACGGCACCGGCGTGGTCCCTGAAATGCTGGCCCAGCTGACCCAGCCGTTCTTCCGCGGCGACGCCTCCCGGACCTCGGCCACCGGCACCGGCTTGGGACTGGCCATCGTCGAACGGGCGATTGCCCGGATGGGCGGGCGCTTCGCATTGGCCAACAGCAGCACAGGCGGACTGGCCGCCCACATCAAGCTACCGCTGGCCAAACCTTGATGTGAACCCGCTCAGGGCTGGGAGGTCAGCAGGACCACCGCCCGGGCCTCGATCGACAGACCCTGTCCCACAGGTCCCAGTTTTTCGGCGGTCTTGGCTTTCACGTTGACCTGTTGCACTGCCACATCCAGCGCGCGCGCGATGGCGTCGCCCATGGCGGCGATGTGGGGTGCCAGTTTGGGTGCCTGTGCGATCACGGTGCTGTCGATGTTGCCGACCTCGAAACCGGCCGCGCGCACGCGTCGCATCGCTTCGGCCAGCAGCACGCTGGAATCGGCGCCCTTGAAACGTTCGTCGGTGTCCGGAAAATGACGGCCGATATCGCCCAACCCGGCCGCTCCCAGCAGCGCATCGGTGATGGCATGCAATAGCACGTCAGCGTCCGAATGGCCCAGCAGGCCCATGGTGTGGGGAATGGTGACACCGCCGATGATCAGCGGACGGCCGGGCACCAGGGCATGCACGTCCCAGCCCTCGCCGATGCGGAAGGGCATGTGTGCGGTCGTCATGCACGAGCTCCGCCGGGCCGCCCCAAGGAGCGCGGCGCGCCCCCGGGGGGCAGTGAATACACAGCGTGACGAACGTGGAGGTTCAATTTCTGCTCCTGAGAATGGCCTCGGCCAATGCAAAGTCTTCCGGGTAGGTGACCTTGAAATTCTGTGCGCTGCCGGGCACCAGCAGTGGCTGCTGGCCCGCCAGCTCCATGGCGCTGGCCTCGTCGGTCACGCCGGCAAAACCGGTGTCGGCCAGCGCAGCCAGCGCCGCTCGCAAGGCGCCGATGCGGAACATCTGCGGCGTCTGCGCCAGCCACTTGTCCGACCGGTCCACCGTGGCAACCACACGGCCACCGGCTTCGGACTTGAGCGTATCGGGCAACTTGAGCGCCAGCAGGCCGCCCACGGCGTCTGCCAGGCAGGCGTCGATCAGCGCCTCAATCTGCGCCGGTGTGATCAGGCAGCGTGCCGCATCGTGCACCAGCACCCAGTCGCTGGCGTCGGCCCCGCTGTCCAGCAGGGCCTGCAGACCATTGAAAACGCTGGCCGCTCGTGTGTCGCCGCCGCACCGGGCCAGTTGGAGGCGTGGATCATCCACGCTCAAAAAGCGGTCGCCGGGCGCCACCACCACCAGACAGCGCTCGATGCGGTCCACCGCCTGAAACGCCGCCAGCGTGTGCAGCACCAGAGGCAGGCCAGCAACCGGCTCGTACTGTTTGGGCGCGGCGGTGCCAGCGCGCGAACCCGAGCCCGCACAGGGCAACAGGGCATGGCAACGGGGTGCCGGGTTGGGGGGGATGGGGAGAGGGGCTTCGGTCATGGAGTGACCGCATTCTAGAATCAGGTCTTTCACACCCCCCACCTCAGCAGGTGGGGGGTGTTTGTCATGGGAGCGGCAAGGCCCGATGTCTTGCAGCCCACACCGCGCGAGCCACCAACGTCCATGGACCTGCCCAAACTCACCCCCGGCAAACGCTTCACATTGCCCCGCCCCAGCGGCGCTGCGGACGCCCTGCTGCTGGCCCAGCTTGCTGCGCGCGAAAAATCGGCGGGCCGGCTCACCGCCATCGTCACCGCCGACGCCACCGACGCACAGCGCCTGATCGACGAGATGGCGTTCTTCGCGCCCGCGCTGCGCTGCGCGCTGTTCCCGGACTGGGAGACCCTGCCCTACGACACGTTTTCACCGCACCAGGACCTGATCTCCGAGCGCCTGGCCACGCTCTGGCGCATCCAGCAGCACGACAAGGACACCGGTGCCGACGTGGTGCTGGTGCCCGCGACCACCGCGCTCTACCGGCTGGCGCCACCGTCCTTCCTGGCCGGCTACACCTTCCAGTTCAAGGTCAAGCAGAAGCTCGACGAAGCCAAACTCAAGGGCCAGCTCACGCTCGCGGGCTACCAGCACGTGACCCAGGTGGTGAGCCCGGGCGAATACGCGGTGCGCGGCGGCCTGATCGACCTCTTTCCCATGGGCTCGCAGGTGCCCTACCGGGTGGACCTGTTCGACGACGAGATCGACAGCATCCGCACCTTCGATCCCGACAGCCAGCGCAGCCTCTACCCGGTGCCCGAGGTGCGGCTGTTGCCCGGACGCGAATTCCCGATGGACGACGCAGCGCGCGCCAAATTCCGCAGCCGCTGGCGCGAACTGCTCGACGGCGACCCGACCAAGAGCCGCGTCTACAAGGACATGGGCAACGGCGTGGCCACCGCCGGCATCGAGTACTACCTGCCGCTGTTCTTCGAGCAGACCGCGACCGTGTTCGACTACCTCGGTGAAGCGGCCACGGTGGTACTGCACGGCGACCTCGAACCCGCCTTCCAGCGCTTCTGGCAGGACACGCAGGACCGCTACCGCCTCGTCAAGGGCGACCCCGAGCGCCCGGCGCTGCCGCCCGAGAGCCTGTTCCTTTCGGCCGAACAGTTCTACACCGGCGCCAACGCACACGCCCAGCTCGCCATCCGCCCAGCGCTGGAAGACGTGGCCGACAACGCCTTCGCCCAGAAACTGGGCGACCTGTCGGTGCTGCGCGGCGCCGAAGAGCCGCTCTCGCGCCTGCAGAGCCACATCCGCAACACCGCGCACCGCGTGCTGCTGCTGGCCGAGAGCGATGGCCGGCGCGAGAGCCTGCTGGACTTCTTGCGCGCCAGTGGCCTGAACCCGCCCGCCTTCGATTCGCTGGCCGAGTTCCAGGCCAGCGACGAAAAAACCGGTATCGCGACCTCGGTGCTCACAGTCGGTTTCAGCTCGCTGGAAGACGGCATCGACTTCGTCACCGAAACCGAACTTTTCGCCGCCGGCCCCACCACCCGCCGGCGCAAGAAGCAGGAGCAGGTCAGCGATGTCGACGCGCTGATCAAGGACCTGAGCGAGCTCAACGTGGGCGACCCGGTGGTGCACAACGCGCACGGCATCGGCCGCTACCGGGGCCTGGTCCACATGGACATGGGCGAGAAGAACCCCGACGGCACGCCCGCGCTGATGGAGTTCCTGCACCTCGAATACGCCGACAAGGCCGTGCTCTACGTGCCGGTGAGTCAGCTGCAGCTGATCGGCCGCTACACCGGCGTGAGCGCCGACGAAGCGCCGCTGCACCGTCTGGGCAGCGGCCAGTGGGAGAAGGCCAAACGCAAAGCCGCCGAGCAGGTGCGCGATGCCGCCGCCGAGCTGCTCAACATCTACGCCCGCCGCGCCGCGCGCCAGGGCCACGCCTTCCGCTTCTCGGCGCAGGACTACGAGATCTTCGCCAACGACTTCGGCTTTGACGAAACCGCCGACCAGAAGGCCGCAATCCACGCCGTGATCCAGGACATGATCAGCCCGCGCCCGATGGACCGGCTGGTGTGTGGCGACGTGGGCTTCGGTAAGACCGAGGTCGCCCTGCGCGCCGCCTTCGTGGCCGTCACCGGCGGGCGGCAGGTCGCCTTTCTCGCACCCACCACGCTGCTGGCCGAGCAGCACTACCAGACGCTGGTGGACCGCTTCGGCAAGTGGCCGGTGAAGATCGCCGAGATGAGCCGCTTCCGCTCGCAGAAAGAAATCACCGCGGCACAAAAGGGCATCGCCGACGGCTCGGTGGACATCGTCGTCGGCACCCACAAGCTGCTGAGCGAAAAGACGCAGTTCAAGGACCTCGGCCTGCTCATCATCGACGAGGAACACCGCTTCGGCGTGCGCCACAAGGAGCAGATGAAGGCCCTGCGCGCCGAGGTGGACGTGCTCACGCTCACCGCCACGCCGATCCCGCGCACGCTGGGCATGGCGCTCGAAGGCCTGCGCGACCTGTCGGTGATCGCCACCGCGCCGCAGCGCCGGCTGGCGATCAAGACCTTTGTGCGCAGCGAGAGTAACGGCGTGATCCGCGAGGCCGTGCTGCGTGAATTGAAGCGCGGCGGGCAGGTCTACTTCCTGCACAACGAGGTCGAAACGATCGAGAACCGCAAACAGAAGCTGGAAGAAATCCTGCCCGAGGCGCGCATCGCCATTGCCCACGGCCAGATGCCCGAGCGCGACCTGGAGCGTGTGATGCGCGACTTCGTGGCGCAGCGCTACAACCTGCTGCTGTGCTCGACCATCATCGAGACCGGCATCGACGTACCCACAGCCAACACCATCGTCATGAGCCGCGCCGACAAGTTCGGCCTGGCCCAGTTGCACCAGCTGCGCGGCCGCGTGGGCCGCAGCCACCACCAGGCCTACGCCTACCTCATGGTCCCGGACATCGAAGGCCTGACCAAGCAGGCGGCGCAGCGGCTCGACGCGATCCAGCAGATGGAAGAACTGGGCTCGGGCTTCTACCTCGCCATGCACGACCTGGAAATCCGTGGCGCCGGCGAGGTGCTGGGTGAAAACCAGAGCGGCAACATGCTGGAGGTGGGCTTCCAGCTCTACAACGAGATGCTCAACGAAGCCGTGCGCTCGCTCAAGGCCGGGCGAGAGCCCGACCTGCTCAGCCCGCTGAGCGTGACCACGGACATCAACCTGCACGCCCCCGCCCTACTGCCCAGCGACTACTGCGGCGACGTGCACTTGCGCCTCTCGTTCTACAAGAAGCTCGCCACCGCCAAGACCACCGACCAGGTGGATGCGCTGCTGGAAGAAATCGTGGACCGTTTCGGCAAGCTGCCCCCGCAGACGCAGACGCTGATCGACGTGCATCGCCTGCGCTGCATCAGCGCGCCCTACGGCGTGGTGAAGGTGGACGCGGCGCCGGGGGTGACCAACATCACCTTCAAGGCCAACCCGCCCATCGAACCGATGCGCATCATCGAGCTGATCCAGAAGAACCGGCACATTAAGCTCGCGGGCAACGAAAAGCTGCGCATCGAGCGCGCCCTGCCCGAGGTGAAAGACCGGGTGCAGCTGGTGCGCGACGTGCTGCGCTCGCTGGGCCAGCCAGTGAAGGCAGATGCCTTGGCCGGCACAAGTTGATCTGCATCAAAAAGGAGAGCGGAACAGGACCGCGTTCACCTGCCGTTCACGTGCGCGCCAAGAAACTTCATCTTGGCGCCGCAGCATTGCGGCTTCTGAACCGAAGGGAAACCCCATGAATCTGACCACTCAACGCCCCTGGATCACGCCCGTCGTGATCGGCGCCTTTCTGCTCTCCGCCGTCACCGGCGTGCTGATGTTCTTTCACCTCGACAGTGGCCTGAACAAGACCGCGCACGAATGGCTGAGCTGGGTCATGGTGATCGGCGTCTCGCTGCACGTGCTGCTGCACATGCCGGCCTTCAAGCGCTACTTCCACCAGACTCCGGGCCGCGTGGTTGTGGGTCTGTTCGCACTGGTGCTGGCGCTGAGCTTCATTCCGGCCGGCGGCAGCGCAGGCAGTGAGCCGGGTTTTGCACCCCCGGTACGCGCCCTGGCCAAAGCCCCGATCACCGTGCTGGCCCAGGTGGCGGGCACCAGCACCGACGACGTCAAGACCCGGCTGCAAGCCGCTGGCTTCACTGTCACCAGCGACCAGCAATCGGTGGCGGACCTGGTGGGAGGCGATCTGAAGGTGCAGATTCGTGCGATGAGCAAGGTGCTGGCACAGCCCAAGTCCTGAGCGGAACGGTCATCCCGGCTCCCGCGATAATTCCGGGATGACTTCTTCCACCACCGAATTCGCCCCGGGCCTCACCATTCAGGGCTGCACGCCGCCGCTGAACCTCAAGGACTTCAAGCTCATCGCGTTCGACATGGACTCCACGCTCATCAACATCGAGTGCGTGGACGAAATTGCCGATGCCGCCGGCCGCAAGGCCGAGGTGGCGGCCATCACCGAAGCCGCCATGCGCGGCGAGATCGCCGACTACAAGGAGAGCCTGCGGCAGCGTGTCGCGCTGCTGCGCGGCGTGACGGTGGCCCACATGGAGCAGGTGCTGGCCGAACGCCTGCAGCTCAACCCGGGCGCCGAAGCGCTGGTGAAGGCCTGCAAGGCGGCCGGGCTGAAGGTACTGCTGGTGTCTGGCGGTTTCACCTATTTCACCGACCGCGTGCGCGATCGGCTCGGCATCGATTTCACCCGCTCCAACGTGCTGGAAATCGAGAGCGGCCCCAACTGTGGCCAGCTCACCGGCCGCATGGTGGACCAGGCCTGGGGCGACATCTGCGATGGGGCGGAAAAGCGCCGCACGCTGCTGGAAGTGGCCTCCCTGCTGGGCATCGAACCGGGCCAGTGCATCGCCATGGGCGACGGCGCCAACGACCTGCCGATGATGAGCGTCGCGGGCCTGTCGGTGGCCTACCACGCGAAGCCCAAAGTGCGTGAACAGGCCATGGTCGCCATCAATCAAGGTGGTCTCGACCGCCTGCTCGAAGTGCTGCGCTGAGCCGCGCATGAAAGCCGCTCACGGCTGGTGGGTGCGCCTGCGCCAGAACCTGCGCACACGCTGGCAAAACCACCTCGGCACGCTGGCGCTGGTGCTGGCCGTGGTGTTCGGCGTGCAGGCGTGGCAGACGCGCCATGTGCCGACCGGCCCTGCGCCCGATCTGGCCTTCACCCTGATCCAGCCCGACGGCAGCCGTGTCGACACCACCCTGGCCGTCTGGCGCGCGCAGCACCCGGGCCAGCCGGTGGCGCTGCACATCTGGGCCGAGTGGTGCCCCATCTGCCGCACCGAGGAACACAGCGTCACGCGCCTGGGGCGCGACTGGCCGGTGCTGACCGTGGCCATGCAGTCGGGTCAGGCCGATGCCGTGGCCCGCGTGCTGGCGAAACGGGAACTGCCCTGGGTCACCGCCATCGACCCGCGCGGTACGCTGGCGCAAACGCTGGGTTTTCGCGCCGTACCCGCGTTCGTGGTGGTGGATGCCGATGGCCGTCTGCGCAGCGCTAGCGTGGGCTACACCAGCGAGATCGGCATGCGTTTGCGGCTGTGGTGGGCGAAGCTCGTCTGACGAAACGCCCTTTCAGCCTCCAGCGCGCTTGACCTTGTGGCCCGCTGCCTGCAACGAGGCCATCACTTTGTCCACGTGATCGCCCTGGATTTCGATCACGCCGTCCTTCACCGTTCCACCGGTGCCGCAAGCCGCCTTGAGCTGTTTGCCCAGCGCGGCGAGTGCCGCGGCATCGAGCGCCAGCCCTTTCACCAGCGTCACCGCCTTACCCCCCCGGCCCTTGGTTTCGCGCGACACCCGCACGATGCCGTCGCCCGACGGTACCGGCTTCTGACCGCAGATGCATTGCGCCACCGGTTGCCGGCAACCGGGACACATGCGACCCGCGTCGGTGGAATACACCAGGCCGCCCAAAGAAGACAACTTGCTTTTCATGGGCACGCATCGTAACGCGGGCTGCCCCGTGAGGGCCGACCGTTAAACTCGACCCCCCATGCCATTCACCTCCCTCGGGCTTGCCCCCACCCTCGCCCAGGCCGCTGCCGAAATCGGCTTCACCGCGCCCACCCCCATTCAACTGGAAGCCATCCCCGCCGTGCTCGGCGGCGCCGATTTGCTGGCCACGGCCCAGACCGGGTCGGGCAAGACCGCGGCCTTTGCCCTGCCGCTGCTGCAACGCCTGCAAACCGGCCCCGTGCACACGCCGCGGCGCGTGCGCGCCCTCGTGCTGGTGCCCACGCGCGAACTCGCGGCCCAGGTGGGCGAGGTGCTGCGCAGCCTGGCGCAGCACCTGCCCTCCCGCCCCCGCATCGCTGTGGCGTTTGGTGGCGTGTCCATCAACCCGCAGCTCATGGCGCTGCGCGGCGGCGCCGATGTGATGGTCGCCACGCCCGGACGCCTACTCGACCTGGTGGAACACAACGCGCTGAGGCTCTCGGCCGTGGAGCTGCTGGTGCTGGACGAGGCCGACCGTCTGCTCGACCTGGGTTTTTCGGATGAGCTGGACCGCGTGCTCGCCTTGTTGCCCGCAAAGCGACAAAACCTGTTTTTCTCGGCCACCTTCCCGCCCGCGGTGGAAGCCCTGGCCGGCGGCCTGCTGCGCGATCCGCAGCGCGTGGACGTGCCCACCCCGGCGCAGACAGAAGCCGTGATCCTGCAACGAGCGATCGCCGTCGACGCGGGCCGCCGCACCCAGCTGCTGCGGCAACTGATCAAGGACAACGGCTGGGAGCGCGTGCTGGTTTTCGTCGCCACACAGTACGCCGCAGAACGGCTCGCCACCAAGCTGCACCACGGTGATCTGTTTGCCACCTCGTTCCATGGCGGTCTGAGCCAGGGCGCGCGCAAGCAGGCGCTGCAGGAATTCAAGGAGAAGCGCTGGGACGTGGTCGTCACCACCGACCTGGCCGCGCGCGGCATCGACATCGCGCAGCTGCCCGTGGTGGTGAACTTCGACCTGCCGCGCTCGGCGGTGGACTACGTGCACCGCATCGGCCGCACTGGCCGGGCGGGCGAAAATGGCCTGGCGATCAGCTTTGTGAGCGCCGACACCGAAGCGCATTGGCGCCTGATCGAAAAGCGCCAGGGCCTGAGCCTGCCGCTGGAGCAGTTGCCCGGGTTTGAGCCCACCGATGTCGCCACGCCCGCCGGGCCCGCCAACGGCGGCGTCAAGGGCAAGCGCCCGAGCAAAAAAGACAAGTTGCGCGCGGCTGCAGCCGCGAAAACCGGCCAGCCGGAGTAGCGCCGAATCCATCGGCCACCCGCTCGCCGGGTGGCCCACCGCAAAGCATCAGTCGTCGGAATCGGAAGGCGCGGGCGAAGACCCGGCATCGCCGATCACTTCCTGGCCTGCCGGTCGAGGCTGGCGCACACCGGGCTTGGCCAGCAGCTCCACGTAACACTGTTCGCCACCCGCCTTGGCCAAAACATCGAGCAGACCGATCAGCTCGGCCGGGTTGGCGGCTTGTGCACTGTCCTTGTCCGCACCGAAGCGGCAGTCGAAATCCCAGAAGGTGGCGCCTTCAGGCAGATCGCGGCGGCGTTCGCGCTTCATGTATTTGCGGATGTCGTGCTTGACAGCATCGAGCACGCGGTCGGGATTTTTGCCCTCGGGCCGCAGGGGATAGGTTTTTCGCATGGGGAGTCCTTCAAAGGGAGTGAGCGCCCAGGGAGGACGTGAACGGGGTAGCGATTATGCGGGCAAGACGATCTGGTAGCCGCCTTCGTCCAGGTGCCGGTGCGGGCCGAACACCGCTTCGACGGCCGCGGTTTCGGCCAGTTGCCAGTGTTCGAGCACCGTGCGCTCCTCCACCGTGAGCGCTTCCACGTCGGGCGTGTCGCCATACCGGGCCACGATGGCCTGATAAGCCGCGTACACCGGCGCCACCAATGCGGCATCACCCAGAGCCGACTCCAGCGCTTTGCGGAACAGCCGCTCGGCCGCCTGGCGCTGCGCGGGCGTGGTGTCGTCGGACACGAAGAGCTGGAGTGTGTAGGTCATGAAGGCATCGGGCACAAAGGGGTGCATCGGGGCGCGTTGCACAATGCCCTGATTATCGATCCCGCCTGCAGCAGCCACCCGCCACCGACGCCATGCAAACCACCCGCCCCACGCCCGACAAGGAAGCCATCGCCCTGCTGCCCGAATTTGACCGCCTGGGTCTGGACCACATCACGCTGGTGGACACGGTGGCACAGGCCCGCGAAGCGGCGGCGGCGCTGCGTGACCATGCGGCCTGGGGCTTCGACACCGAGAGCAAACCCACGTTCTTCAAGGACCAGGTGTCCGACGGGCCGCACATCGTGCAGCTCGCCACGCTGCAACGCGCCTGGGTGTTCCAGCTGACGGACACGGCCTGCCGCGAGCTGGTGGCGGGCCTGCTCGCCGACGCCGCGTTCACCAAAGCCGGTTTTGGCCTCGGCGACGACACCAAGCGTATCGTGAGCAAACTGCTGGTGGAGCCGGCCGGCGTGCTGGAGCTCAACCACGTCTTTCGCCAGCAGGGCTACCGCAAGGACATGGGCGTGAAAGGCGCGGTGGCGGTGCTGTTCAACCAGCGCTTCATCAAGTCCAAGAAAGCCGCCACCTCCAACTGGGCCAACCCACGCCTGAGCGAAGCGCAGCTGGTTTATGCGGCGAACGATGCGTACGCCGCGGCGCGGGTGCACGCGGCGCTCTGCCGTTCCTGAACCCCTACACCGCGGTCAGCGGGAAGAAGACAGGCGTGAGCAGCAGCACCACCACCGAGTAGGTCAGGCTCACCGGCAGGCCCGCGCGGAAGAAGTCGGTCACGCGGTAGTGACCCGGCGACATGACCATCAGGTGGGTCTGGTAACCAAACGGCACCAGGAAACAGGCGCTCGCGCCGTAGGCCACGACCATCACGAAGGCCGTCGGGTCGACACCAAAGGCCCGGGCGGTGGCCAGCGCGATCGGGAACGCCAGCGCGGCCGCTGCGTTGTTGGTCACGAGTTCGGTCAGCACCAGGGTCAGCAGGTACACCCCGATCAGCGCGCCGTAAACCCCATAACCATCAAAGGCTTGGCGCATCGCATCGGCCACCAGCCGGGCCGCACCCGACGCTTCCAGACCCTTGGCCAGTGCCAGCGCAGACCCGATCACCATGAGCAGCTCAAAGGGAAAGCGACGGCGCAGCTCAGCCAGGGTCAGCAGCCGGGTGGCGAGGAACACCGCCATCAGCAGCATCAAGCCCGGCAGAAGCCCGAGAAGACCCGACGCCGATGCCGCGATCACGAGACCGAAGCCGCCCAGCGCCAGCGCACTCTGGCGTCCGCTCAGGTGCGGCCGCACCAGGCTGTCGCCCAGCACATGGAAGTTGCGATCCAGGTTGCGGTGCTGCGCAAAATCGGCGCCCACCGCCAGCAACAGGCTGTCGCCCGCTTTGAGCGGCACGCGCCCCAGCTGTCCTGTGAGCCGCCTGTCACCCCGGCGGATGCCAACCACCCCCGCATCGAACATGGTGCGAAAGTCCATGTCCCGCAGCGTCTTGTTGGCCAGTTCGGACTCGCTGGAAATGATGACTTCCACCAGGTTGGCGTTGAGCAGCGCGTCCGAACGGGTGCCAAACACCTCCAGGCCCTGGAAATGCTGAAGGGCCTGGAACCGGGTCACTTCACCGGTGAACAGCAGCACGTCGTCCACCTCCAGCACCTCGTCCGGACCGACCGGGGAAATCAGGCGTCCACCGCGCTCGATCTCCAGCAGGAACAGGCCTTCGAGGTGGCGCAAGCGGTTGGCTTCGATCGAAAGCCCCGCCAGCGGCGAGGTGGGTGACACCCGGGCTTCCAGAAAATACGGCTGCGCATTGCCTCGCGCATCGGCTGCGTTGCGTGGCAGCCAACGTGCACTGAGTGCAAGCACTGCGATGCAGGCCAGTGCCACCGGCACCCCCACCCAGGCCAGCTGGAACATGCCGATCGGCGGCAGGTGGCTGCTGACGGCAAACGAGTTGACGACCAGGTTGGTGGAGGTTCCGACCAGGGTGGTCACGCCGCCGAGGATGGACGCGTACGACAGGGGAATCAACAGGCGCGAGGCCGGAATGGCCTTTTGCCGCGAGATGCTGCCGAGCAGCGTGCCGACCACGGCGGTGTTGTTCAGGAAGGCCGAAAACGCCGCCGCCACGCCCATCAGTTTCAGGGTGGCGAAGGATTCTCGTCCGCTCAGCAAGCGCTGTGTCATGCGCTCCAGCAGTCCCGAGCGCTCCAGCGCCAGCGACACCAGCAGCAGCAGGATCAGCGTGGCCAGCGCCGGGTTGGCATAGCTCGACAGCAAAGCCGTCTCATCGATCAGGCCCAACAGGAAGTACGCCGCGGCCCACAGGCTGAACAACACCGCGGCCGACCACCGGCCATGCACCAGCAGACCCAGCAACAGCAGGATCGACAGCAGCGTGAGAACGGCGCTCATCGCTGCTCAGCCGCGCTTCAGCGCAGACCCCAGGCGACAAAGTGGGGGTTGTCCAGGCCCGGCTTGCCGTAGCGCAGCGGCTGACCGTCCAGCCGCTCGACCGTGCCTCCCGCAGCACTGAGCACTGCGTGGCCGGCGGCGATGTCCCACTCCATGGTGCGGCCCAGGCGGGGGTAGACATCGGCCTGCCCGCTGGCCACGAGGCAGAGCTTGAGAGAGGAACCGGCGCTCACGTTGTGCGCGACCTTGCGCCCGGCCAGAAACGCATCGAGCGCAGCGGCATCGCCGTGCGAGCGACTGGCCACCACCGACAGGCCTTCGGGCGGCACGGCGCGGCAGGCGATCGGTGTGCGCTGCCCGCCCTGCTCCAACCACGCGCCCAGACCCACGCCACCAGCGTACAACGCGTCCAGGGCCGGGGCCAGCACCACGCCCAGCACCGGCTGGCCGTGTTCCACCAGCGCGATGTTCACCGTGAACTCGCCGTTGCGGCTGATGAACTCCCTGGTGCCATCCAGCGGATCCACCAGCCAGAAGCGTTCACCGATGGCGGGCTGTGCGCCACCCGACACCGCCTCTTCGCCCACCACCGGAACCCCGGGTGTGAGCCGGGCCAGGGCTTCGGTGATCAGGTCTTCAGCCCGCTGATCGGCCACGGTCACCGGCGAGGCGTCGTCTTTGCTGAGCACGTCGAAGTCGGTGGCGTACACCGCCATCACCAGCTCACCCGCAGCGCGCACGATGGGCACCAGTTGCTGCAACAGGTCGGCGTGGTTCGGTGCGCTCATGGGCGGGACTCCCTCAGACAAACAATGCCGGTCATTCTATCGAATGGTTTAACATCGCTAATAAAGTTAAATGTTTAACACATAGAAAGCCCCCTTTGAGCGGCAACCAGCTCACGGTTGAAGCCCTGAACAGCCAGCGCCGTCAGGCGGTGCAACTGCGCCTCGAAGGCCATACGCTGAATGCCGTGAAACAGGCCACGCAGCTGAGCGCGCCCACCATCATTTCGGCGGTCAAAGCCTTCAAGGCGGGCGGCTGGGCCGCCGTCACCGTCAACCCCCGACGCGGGCGACCGGCGGTGCAGGCCTCGGCATTCAGCCCGGCCCTGGAACTGACCCTGCTGCGCCACATGCTCAGTGGCGACGGCCCGGCCGCCTGGAATGTGAACCACGTGGTGCTGTGGTTCAGAGAACACAGTCTGGTGGTGGGGAGGACCGGCATCCTCCTGTGGTGCCGGCGCATCGGCCTGTATCTGCCCGATCAAGCGCTGCCGCCGAGCCAGCCCGGTCACAAGTGTTATCGGCTGCGCAGCTTCACGCTGCTGCTCGACCCCGGCCAGTACCAGGCCCTGGACTGCCGACCCGTCAGCCGGGTTGCGGTCGACAGCCGGGGCGCCATCCACTGGCGCCTGCACGCGAGCGACGCCCTGCAAGCCAGCGACCATCTGGCGCTGTGGCGTCCGCTGGCCGACGCCAGCCGTAAACCCACCACATTGCTGCTGGCGGGCGCCAGCGCCCTGCAGCGCCTGCCGGAAATCGCCGCCTGGCTGCAGCAACGCAGCGGGTCGGTGGCCCTCCAGGAACCCGAGGGGACCGCCGCCACGGACGCACCGGTCCGCCCCGCCACTCCCCGCCCCCATCTGTCACCCCAGCCATCCGAAAGCCAAGCCATGACGCTGACCCACCTGCAACGGCTCGAAGCCGAGAGCATCCACATCATGCGAGAAGTCGTGGCCGAGACAGAAAACCCGGTCATGCTCTATTCCATCGGCAAGGACAGCGCCGTCATGCTGCACCTGGCGATGAAGGCGTTTTACCCGTCCAAGCCGCCGTTCAAGCTGCTGCACGTGGACACGCGATGGAAGTTCAAGGACATGTACATCTTCCGCGACCGCATGGCCAAAGAGCTCGGCCTGGAACTGCTGGTGCACATCAACCCGGACGGCGTCGAGAAAGACATCAACCCCTTCACGCACGGCTCGGCCATCCACACCGACATCATGAAGACCGAGGGCCTGAAACAGGCGCTCGATCTTTACGGCTTCGATGCGGCCTTCGGCGGCGCTCGCCGCGACGAAGAGAAGTCCCGCGCCAAGGAGCGCATCTTTTCGTTCCGCTCGGAACAGCACCGCTGGGACCCCAAGAACCAGCGCCCCGAGCTCTGGAAGCTCTACAACGCGCGCAAGCACAAGGGCGAGTCGATCCGCGTGTTCCCGATCTCCAACTGGACCGAGCTCGACATCTGGCAATACATCCACCTGCAGAACATTCCGATCGTGCCGCTGTACTACGCGGCCGAGCGCCCGGTGGTCCACCGCGACGGTACGCTGATCATGGTCGACGACGACCGCATGCCGCTCAAGCCGGGCGAAGTACCGATGATGAAAAAGGTGCGTTTTCGCACCCTGGGCTGCTACCCGCTCACCGGCGCCGTGGAATCCGAAGCCGCGACGCTGCCCGAGATCATCCAGGAGATGCTCCTGACCACCACCTCCGAACGCCAGGGCCGCGTGATCGACCACGATTCCGCGGCTTCCATGGAAAAGAAGAAGCAGGAAGGGTATTTCTGATGGCACACGTTTCCGATCTCATCGCCACCGACATCGGCGAATACCTCAAGGCCCACGAACACAAGAGCCTGCTGCGTTTCATCACCTGCGGCAGCGTGGACGACGGCAAAAGCACCCTCATCGGGCGCCTGCTCTTTGAGTCCAAGATGCTGTTCGAAGACCAGCTCGCCGCCGTGGAAGCCGATTCGAAGAAGTTCGGCACCCAGGGCGACGCCATCGACTTCGCCCTGCTGGTCGACGGCCTGGCCGCCGAGCGCGAGCAAGGCATCACCATCGACGTGGCCTACCGCTTCTTCTCGACCGACAAGCGCAAGTTCATCGTCGCCGACACGCCCGGCCACGAGCAGTACACGCGCAACATGGTCACCGGCGCCTCGACCGCCGACGTGGCGATCCTGATGGTGGACGCGCGCAAGGGCATCCTCACCCAGACACGCCGCCACAGCTACCTCACCTCGCTGATCGGCATCCGCCACACCGTGGTCGCCATCAACAAGATGGACCTGGTCGACTACAGCGAAAAAACCTACCGCAAGATCGTCGAAGACTTCGAAGCCTTCGCCAGACAGATCGGCCTGAGCGACGTCACCTTCATCCCGTTGTCGGCCTTCAAGGGCGACAACATCATCGAACCCAGCGACCGCATGCCCTGGTACCACGGCACCACGCTGATGGGCTACCTGGAAACGGTGGAAATCGACGAGGCGCGCCAGCAGAAAACCCCGTTCCGCATGCCGGTGCAATGGGTCAACCGGCCCAACCTCGACTTCCGCGGCTTTTCCGGCACCATCGCCGGTGGCAGTGTGAAGGTGGGCGACCGCATCCGCGTCCAGCCCTCGGGCAAGGAAAGCACGGTCGAACGCATCGTCACCTTCGACGGCGACCTGCAACAGGCCGTGGCCGGCCAGTCCATCACGCTGACGCTGACCGAAGAGATCGACATCTCGCGCGGCGACATCCTCTCGCAGGCGCAGGCGCCCGCCGGCGTGGCCGACCAGTTCGAAACCACCCTGGTCTGGATGCACGAAGAGCCGCTCTTCCCCGGCCGCCCCTACCTGCTCAAGATCGGCACCAAGACCGTCACCGCCACCGTGACCGAGATCAAGCACCAGGTCAACGTCAACACCATGGAGCACATCGCCGCCAAGAAGCTCGATCTGAACGCCATCGGTGTCTGCAACATCAACCTCGACCGTGCCATCGCCTTCGACCCCTACGCCGAGGACCGCGACACCGGCGGCTTCATCCTGATCGACCGCCTGTCCAACAACACCGTGGGTGCCGGCCTGCTGCACTTCGCTCTGCGCCGCAGCCAGAACATCCACCTGCAGCACGTCGACGTGCACAAGGCTGCGCGCAGCGAGCAAAAGGCGCAAAAGCCCTGCGTGCTCTGGTTCACCGGCCTCTCGGGCGCCGGCAAGTCGACCATCGCCAACCTGGTTGAAAAGAAGCTGTTTGCCATGGGGCGTCACACCTACCTGCTGGACGGCGACAACGTCCGCCACGGCCTGAACAAAGACCTCGGGTTCACAGAGGAGGACCGTGTGGAGAACATCCGCCGCGTGGGCGAAGTCGCACGCCTCATGGTGGACGCCGGACTGATCGTCCTCACCGCCTTCATCTCGCCGTTCCGGGCCGAACGCCAGCTGGCCCGCTCGCTGGTGGCCGAAGGCGAGTTCATCGAGGTGTTCGTGGACACACCGCTGGTCGTGGCCGAGGAGCGCGACGTCAAGGGCCTCTACAAGAAGGCCCGGCGGGGCGATCTGAAGAACTTCACCGGCATCGACTCGCCGTATGAACGCCCGCAGAATGCGGAGGTGGTGCTGCCGGCTGCGACCATTTCATCCGAGGAAGCGGCTGAGCGGGTGATCGCGCTGCTGCGGGAACGAGGCATCGTGTGACGATGCTGAAGGGTCAACCGCCTTCGAGACAAGCCGTGGCGGGATTCCAAAGATCATCCCAACCATTTGATTTTCTTAAAGAAAATAGAAACCCAAGAAACATTGTTCCCCGATTTGTTCCCCGGTCATAGGCTGCATACCCCTTCTATGGGAGCCATCACGACACTACTTCTCTACGTGCTGGTCGGTGTTTCAAAAAAACCACTCCACATTGGTATGTGCCGAGCTGACTGATCAGTTCTACAGGGTTTCTGCACTGGGTCAATACTTGCTGAGCGCCGGATGTCTTGTGAACCTACGGGTACATCTTCTCGATTAAAGAGAAGTCTGGCGGTGGCGGCAATGGCAGCGGCTTTATGGCCTCAGCCGGTTCTTCTGCACGAAGCAACTGAGTCCAGCAGATTCGCGTTGGATCGACTCCGTCGCCGTCACCTGGCTCGGGAGTTTCACCATGCTTACCGGGGTCAGCGGATTGATATGTACCGTCCATGTGTCTCTCCTCTACATCAAAGCAGATCAAACGCAGTGACGAGCCCCACCAGCTCGGTGCAGCCATTCACTTCGCGGACCACCAGCACCGGACGACTGTCTAGCTCCTTGACCACTGAGGACACTGGCGAGTTTTCGGCAACCTCCACCGCATCCACCAACGGCAGACCGGAGTCCTGAAGCGATTGCGCCAACCGCCGTCCTCGCTCGCCATTAGATAGGCCCTGCAGATGTCTGGCCAGCGCTTGGTCAGACACCAGTTTCCATGCCCCTTGCAAGTCGCGCACCGGTAGATACGAAAAAGAGTGCATGAGCAGCATCCGGCGGATCGCTCCCAGCGACTCGAACAGCTTCGCCTCAATGGGCGCGGTGATCATGTAGTCACCTACGGTGGTTGCGTCAGCCAATAGTCCATCCTCCAACATCAAGGCAAGCTCCACGCACAGTGCGGTGGCGTTGCGCGCAATCGCGCCCTGGTGCATAGCGTCGTTACGCACGCGCTTCACCATGGGGAACAGCTTGGTAAAGCGCCTGCTGCACTCCTCCAAGGGGGTATGTCCAAGCGCCACGCTTCTGAGAGCGGGCTCGTAGTCACTCAGGCCGCGGCCTGCCTCCCCACACAGGAACTGACCAAACGCCTCCAGCGTGAACAGGATCGCGTCGAAGCCTTCTGCATCTGCCAGGGCTTTGGAACGAGATTCCCGCAGTTGAGCCAGCCAGTGGCGAGTTTCGTCTGGCGTCATTTCGCTGCAGAGCGCGCTGCAAGGTTTGGGCTTCCCATTGCCCACCTGACTCATGCCTGAGCCTCCGCGGAATCCCCTCCCCGCCTGCGCAGCGCCTCATACAACCCCGCAGGCCCCAACAGAATGGACTTCAGCCCCGAACGCACCCGTTCGGAGTCCAGCGCCTGTTTGCTCATGGTGTTGTGGGCGGTCAGCGCGTCCATGATGGCGTAGAGCAATTCGCTGTCCAAGTCGGGCGAGTTGGCGAACTGACCCTTGGAGTTGTTCATAGCCTGCTGCACGAGCTGGTCGGATTCGAGCAACTTGCCCTTGAGCACGTTGTTCACGTAGACCAGCTTGTCGTCGTCCGTCAGCTCGCCATCGAACAGGTCGTTGACCTTCTGCAGGATCTCGGACAGCAGCGCTTTCAGTTTGTCCTGAACCTGCCCTCCGCCGGGATCGGTCAACGGCGGCAGCTTGTAGTCACCTTCGTTCTCACCCAGCGCCAGCGTGCGTTGGCCCTGGTCTTTGAGCTTGTGGTGGGTCAGGACCACCTTGCTCAGGTCCACACCTTCACGTTCGCGGCCAAACTCCAGCAGAGGCAGCAGGTGCTTGAAGAAGATGGCGCGCTTTTCGATGGCCGTGTTGCCGTAGTCGAACAACTGGCTGAGGAAGGCATAGACCCGCACGAAAGTGCCCAGGTCGCGCTTGAGCAGCAGCAAGGCGTCCAGCTCGTCCTTGGCGGCCTTTGCCTCAGGGCCGTCCGCCGCTTTGGCCTCGGCCGCGGCCAGCGCCTGCTGGGCGACCTTGTAGCGCTTGAGCAAGCGGTCCGCCACCGGCTCGATGGCCGCCAGCAACATGGCCTG
Source organism: Betaproteobacteria bacterium HGW-Betaproteobacteria-9 (assembly GCA_002842215.1). Lineage (GTDB taxonomy): Bacteria > Pseudomonadota > Gammaproteobacteria > Burkholderiales > Burkholderiaceae_C > Hydrogenophaga. The sequence continues at coordinate 308,577 of PHCC01000001.1, forward strand.
GCTGGCCTTGGGGTTCAGGACCACCAGCGCCACCCGCTCCACCTCGAAGTCGTCGTAGTGGCCACTGCCGTCCAGCTTGGCGCGCAGTTCGTACACCAGGTGCGGGTCGGTCACGCCGGCCAACTCGGCCGTCTCGTAGTAGGTCTGGAACGCGGCCAGCACCTCGTCCGGGTCGTTGACGAAGTCGAGGATATAGGTCGTGTCCTTCAGGCCGTGCGGGCCGTTGTAGGCCCGGTTCAGGCGGCTGAGCGTCTGCACCGCCTGGATGCCGGCCAGCCGCTTGTCCACGTACATGCCGCACAGCAACGGCTGGTCAAAGCCGGTCTGGAATTTGTTGGCCACCAGCAGGATCTGGTATTCGTCGGTGGCAAAGGCGTCGCGGATGTCCCGCCCTTTGAGGTTGGGGTTGAGCGTCTTGGATGTTTCGGCCACCGGCTCGGGCAGCGAAGCGGGGTCGTTCACCTCGCCCGAATAAGCCACCAGCGAACCCAGGGTGTAGCCGTTCTCCTGGATGTAACCGTCCAGCGCCAGCTTCCAGCGCACGGCCTCCAGGCGGCTGGCCACCACCACCATGGCCTTGGCTTTGCCGTTCAGCAGCGGCTGCACGTTCTCGCGGAAGTGCTCCACCACGATGGCCACCTTCTGGCTGATGTTGTAGGGGTGCAGGCGCACCCAGCGCATCAGGCCTTTCATCGCCTCGCTGCGCTCCACCTCGGTCTCGTCCCACTCGCGCCCCTCGTTCGCCAGCTTGAAAGCCAGCTTGTAGGGCGTGTAGTTCTTCAGCACGTCGAGGATGAAGCCCTCCTCGATCGCCTGGCGCATGGAATAGACGTGGAAGGCGCCCGGCAGGTTGTCCGGGCTGGCGGGCAATTCGGGCCTGGGTCGGCGGCCGAACAGCTCCAGCGTCTTGGCCTTGGGTGTGGCGGTAAAGGCCACGTAGGTGATGCCGCTGGCGTTGGCGGTGGCCGCCATCTGCGCGGCCAGCAGGTCTTCGGTGTCGATCTCGCCACCGTCGGCCAGCGCCTGCTGTTCTTCGGCGCTGAGCACCTGCTTGAGCTTGGCCGCCGCGTTGCCGGCCTGCGAGCTGTGGGCCTCGTCGGCGATCACCGCAAAGCGCTTGCCCTGCGTGGCCGCCAGTTCCTGCACCGCCTGCAGCGCGAACGGAAAGGTCTGGATCGTGCAGACCACGATCTTCTTGCTGCCCGACAGCGCCTCGGCCAGCTCGGCGCTTTTGCTGCCGCCTTCGCCCTTGATGGTGGCCACCACGCCGGCCGTGCGCTCGAAGTCGAAGATGGCTTCCTGCAACTGCGTGTCCAGCACGGTGCGGTCGCTCACCACCAGCACGGTGTCGAACACCTTGTTGTTGTGGGCGTCGTGCAGGTCCGCCAGAAAGTGCGCCGTCCATGCAATGGAATTGGTCTTGCCGCTGCCAGCGCTGTGCTGGATCAGGTACTTCTGCCCCGCCCCCTCGGCCAGCACGGCCTGCACCAGCTTGCGGGTGGCATCGAGCTGGTGGTAGCGCGGGAACAGCACACTGGTGATGCGCTTCTTCGCGTCCCGTTTGGTGATCAGGTAGCGGCCAATGATCTCCAGCCAACTGTCGCGTTGCCACACCCGCTCCCACAGGTAGCCGGTGCGGTGGCCTTTCCCGTTGGGCGGGTTGCCGGCGCCGCCCCGGTCGCCCAGGTTGAAGGGCAGGAAGTTCGTCTTCGGCCCCTCCAGGCGGGTGGTCATCATCACCGTGCGGTTGCTCACCGCAAAGTGCACCAGCGCGCCGCGCGGGAAGTCCAGCAAGGGTTCGGCAAACGGCTTGCCTTTGGGCTTGGGCAGGCGGTCAAAGCGGTACTGGTCCACCGCGGCGTTGATGTCCTGCGTGAAGTCGGTCTTGAGTTCGGCCGTGGCCACAGGAATGCCGTTGAGGAACAGCACCAGGTCAATGATGTCGTCGTGGTTGGTGCGGCACTGGCGCACCACGCGCAGGCGGTTGGCCGCGTAGCGCGCCTGCAGCTCGGGATTCATGGCCAGCGCCGGCTTGAACTGCGCCAGTTTCAACGGCGCCTTCAGCCCCAGCAGCTCCAGCCCCACGCGCAGCACCTCCAGCGTGCCGCGCTCGTCCAGCGCCTTGCGCAGCCGGTCCAGCAGCACGGCGTCGGCCGCGGGGCCGTGGTTCTTCTGCAGTGCGTCCCAGGCCTGCGGCTGGGTGGCCTGCACCCAGGCCAGCACGTCGGCGGGGTACAGCGCGCGGGCGGTGTCGTAACCCCTGGCGTCGCCGTCAGTGCCCGGCGCTGCGTACAGCCAGCCGTGGGCGGCCAGGTGGTTGCAGATGTCATTCTCAAACTCGATTTCGTTGTGCAGTGCCAACCCGTGCTCCCTGTGCTTGTGTTCAGTCTTGCTCTTGGTCTTCCAGCGGTTCACCGCGCATGCGGCGGGCCACCGCGGCTTCTATGTCGTCCAGCACAGCGAGCTGCACCCGGTCGGCAAAGCGCTTGCGCCGGTTGTTCGACAGCTTGCCCCCGTTGTGGAAGGTGGTCACGATCAGGGTGGCCAGGTCGCTGCCGCGCAGGTCGTGCCGGGCGTTGATGTAGCGCGCCACCTCGTCGAACAGGCCCAGAAACGCCACCTCCTGCCGCAGGTGCAGGTCCAGCGCGGCCTGCGCCATTTCCAGCATGAACTGCACCCCCTCGGTCAGGTCCATGCTGCGGAACCAGATGTCCGCGTCTGCACGCCACTGGTAGCTGTAGTGGTCATCTCCCGCCCAGGTCACGTCGCACAGCGCGCGCGCCGGCTTGCTGAACGCCGTCAGCGCCTGCAGGTAACGGTCTTCGTGCTTTTTCATGGCCACCGATATCGGCAGCAAAAAGCCCGCCGGCAGCGCGCCCGACTGCCCCAGGCAATGGTGCACCAGAAAGCGCGACAGCCGCCCGTTGCCGTCCATGAACGGGTGGATGAACACGAACGCAAACGACACCACCGCCGCGTGGACCAGCGCGTCCAGCCCCGCCGGCCGGTGGTTGGCCAGGTGGATCAGGTGGTCCATCAGTTCGGCTGCCAGTTCGGGGGCCGGCGGCACATAGGTCACGCCCACCGCACCCAGGGCATTGCCCTGCAGGCGGTTCTGCTCGGTGCGGAACTGCACCGCCTGGTCAAACGGGTTGGTGACGGTCGCGCTCTGCAACTCCACCAGGTAGTCCTCGCTCAGCGGCCGCTGGTCGTGCGCGCGTTGCAGCAGGCGCGCAAACAGCGCCGTCTTGTCGTGACTGGGCGTTTCCCCCTCGATGGCATAAGACCCTTCGGTCTCGCTCAGGTAGGCCCACGACAAGGCCCGTTCCAGCATCTGCGGGCCGATGGACGCCGCAAACGCCGCCGCCTCGCCCAACACCTGCGCGTCCAGCGCGGCCTGCATACCCGGCGTGCGGCGCACCACCGGGCACAGTGGCAGGTCGCCCAGGCCGTTGAAATCGATGCGCCAGCGCGGGTGCCGGCGCGACGCACCGGTCAGGTACTCGGCCTCGTCGAACAGCGGCACATACACCGTCTTGATGCCCGGGTCATCCAGCCCTTCAATGTGCCGGCCGTTGAAGGCCTCCCACAGGAACCCCAGCTTGCGCAGGTAGGCGCCGTTGGGCGTCAGCGCCACCGCTTCGCGCAGGGTCGCGTCGTCCACCCGGCGCAAAGCACCCGCCAGGTAGCCCAGGTGCACCCCTTCGTGCTTGATGGCGAACAGCGCCTGGTCCAGCCACTGCGGGGCCGGTGCCAGCTTGGGTGGCACCAGCAAAGCCCCCTCGGGCAGGCGCTGCAGGCTCTGCACCGCGGCCACACGCGCCCGGCGCGGCCCCAGAAAGTCCGGGGCATCCAGCTGTTCCTGGATCCAGGCGTAACCGAGGGAATGGGTGTTCATGGGCGGGCTGCGTGCACGGGTGGAAAAATCTTCAGCGGCTACACATTTTGTTGATTTTCAGGCCTTTGCTGGATTTTTTTATCAGCCACCCTTCCGCCACTCACACCTTCAGCGCCTGAATCGGCCCCTTCAGCGCCTTCTCCAGCCGCATGGCCTGGGCCGTCAGCCACTGCTGCAGCGCCGGCCAGTCCGCCTCGGGCGACTTCCAGCCGCCTTGCAGGCTGTCGATGCAGATGCGGCAACTGTTCTTGCCCGGCAACTCCTGCCACTGCAGTTCACTGCCAAAGGCGGCTTCAATGGCGGCCTTCTGCGCCAGCAGCGCCTGGAACGCGGCCTTGTTGGCCGGGGCGTTGTTCTTGCCGATGCTGATGCTGCACTCCACCCGCGCGCGGTCCTCCGTCAGCGACGCCGTCAGCGTGAACCCGGCCTTGCCGATGCCGGCCGACAGCCAATGGTCCGTGGTGCTGCTGCGGTTGGCGAACAGCGGCGTCTGTTTGCTCGACAGCTCGATGAACTGCGTCCAGAACCGCTTGAAGGTGTCCTGCCGCTTGCTGCGCAGCTTCTTGGTTTCCTGCGTCTGTTCGCGCAGCTTCACCTCGTAGTCGGCCGCCTCGGGCAGCGGGATGATCTGCGTCGCGTCCACCAGCACCTTGTTGCCCATCTTGTAGGGGCACAGGCGGATGCAGCGCACGTCCAGCCCGCGCTTGTTCAGCCACATGACCGAGGTGGTGATCTCCGACGAAAAGTCGGCCGACACCAGCACGATGCGCACCTCGTCCACCAGCTCGGCTTCTTCGATGGACTCCACGTTCAGGAACTCGGCCACCGCGTTGCGGGCCTTCACCTCGGCCTCGGCCGGGTCGCCGCCCAGGTACTTGGCGTGGGCCGCCACCGCCTGGTCCAGCGTCATGCTCGACACCATGGCCGCGTAGCGGATGGCCTGCAGCTCCATGTGGCCGCCGTCCTCCGTGCGCTTGATCTCCACCACCACCAGCGTGGCGTCGCGGTCCAGGCACAGCAGGTCGATGCGGCGGTTGCTGTCTTCCCAGTTGCCGAATTCCTCGGCCAGCACCAGCAGGTCTTCGCCCAGCGGCGCCGTGTCGGCACGCAGCAGGCGCTGCAGGTGTTTGCGTTCCAGGATGGACTCGGCCACGAAGGTGGTCGTGGGCACCGGGCTCAACTTGTCGGGCTGGATTTCGTACAAGGCCATGGCTGTGTTCTTCTTCCCTGCGGGTGTGGTTCGTTGTGGGTGCGTTGGATCAGGCGACGGCCTCGGCCGGCGCCCAGCCGCGCACGTCGATCTGGCCGGTGACGGCGGCGGAGATCAGGGCGGTACGGCGTTCTCGCAATAGTTCAACGGATAGAACGCCCTCGGCGATGAGTTCGTCGAAGTTTTCTGTCAGCTCAAGAAGGCGCGTTGCGATCCGTTTTTGCTCACCGGGTGGTGGAAACGCCATCACAAGGGATCGGATTTCCTCGACGTTGATCCGTTTGAAGGTCGATCCGATCATGCAAAGTGCCAACTGCTGGACGACAACCAAAGACCTTAGAACCAGTTGCAGAAAGTCCGGACTGGCCTGCTGTTCAATCCGACGGAGCAGGACAACGTCCTGCCCCATCGCAAACGGCGGATGATCTGCGTGAACTTGTGCCACCTCCCCAACCGTTGCGTTCCTCGAAAAAATAAGGTCGCCTGGCTCTGGGTTGCGCTCCCCTTCGATGAGCAGTTGGTAAAAGTGCTCCGTGGTTCGCTTCGCCTCTTCAAGTTCGACCCAGCGGCTCTGAACCTCCCGAATGCTCGCCAACGGATAGCCCTCTTCGACGAACTCTGCAGTGACGTGTTTGCAGTCCGTCACGCTCCAGTGGCGCTTGAGCGCACTGACCTCCCAATGCGCCGGCACCTCGCCCAGCCACTCCACGCCCGAGTCCTTCATCGGTACCGACGGGTCCAGCCCCTTGGTCACGGCGTGGGAGATGACGGCCTGGCGCTTTTCCTTGAGCAGTTCGATGAGCCGTTCCTGCGCGGCCACCAGCGCGTCGATCTTGGCGGTTTCGTGGTCGAGGAAAGCTGCGATGAGCGGTTGTTCCTCCTTGGGCGGCAAGACAACCGGCAGACGCTTGAGGTCGGCAAACTTCATGGACTGTCGCAATCCGCCGCCCATTGAGTAGAAAACCTTGGTCGTGTCGTAGGCTCGCAGCAAGTGGGCCAAGAACCGCGGAGACACCTCTTGGGGTCTTATGGCCAGATATGCGGAGGTGATGATCCCCGTTTGTTCAACAAGCGCCGACCGCTGGCTACGTTGGTCGTTCTGTAGGTCGGTGAGCCGAAGGACGATGTCGTTTGGCTGGACGATCTGATACGTCTCAAAAGACTCCGGAAGCAAGCCGTCGTTGGAGTTGATGTCTTTCTGGACCATGCGTCCATAACTCAAAGACAGCAGGTTTGTCTCCAGCATCCCTTGATTGGAGTCGTCACACTCCTTCGCAGTCGCATACAGCGGGAGGACATCCCAAGTGCCTGGGATCACGTCCACCCAAGGAATGCCGCTGTCCTTGTACGCCGGATACCGCGGAAAGCTCATGCCGACAGCCCCTTGATCATGGCCAGGATGCGGTCGGTGGTCTGCTTGAGGTCGGCGTCGATCTCGGCCAGCGGGCGCGGGGGCTTGAAGACGTAGAAGTGGCGGTTGAACGGGATTTCGTAACCCACCTTGGTCTTCTCGGGGTCGATCCAGGCGTCGGGCGCGTGTGGCAGCACCTCGCGCTTGAAGTAGGCCTGCACGTCGTCACTGAGCGGCACATTTTCGGTGTCGCGCAGGGCGCTGTCGGGCTGGGGCTTGCCCTTTTGTTTGCCTTTGACACCCAGCACGGGCTGGCCGTGTTCGTCCTTCAGCGGGCGTTCCACGGTGATGGTGGTGTAGCCGAAGGCTTCGTTCTTGAAGATGCGGCTGACGGGTTTGCCCTCTTCCTGCGCCTCCACGAACTGGCCGAAGAGCTGGGTGATGCGCTCGATGTGGGCGTCGCCCAGTTCCTTGCGCTTGGACCCGAGGCTCTTGCGCATCTTCTGCCACCAGGCGCTGGCGTCGATGAGCTGCACCTTGCCCTTGCGGGCGGCGGGTTTGCGGTTGCTGATGATCCAGATGTAAGTGCTGATGCCGGTGTTGTAGAACATGTCGGTGGGCAGGCCGACGATGGCTTCCAGCAGGTCGTTCTCCAGCACGTAGCGGCGGATTTCGCTCTCGCCACTGCCGGCGCCGCCGGTGAACAGCGGTGAGCCGTTGAGCACGATGCCGAAGCGGCTGCCGCCCTCGGCGGCCGGGCGCATCTTGCTCAGCAGGTGCAGCAGGAAGAGCATGGAGCCGTCCTACACGCGCGGCAGGCCGGGGCCGAAGCGGCCGTTGTAGCCCTGCTGCTCGTGTTCCTTGCGCACTTCCTTTTCGACCTTCTTCCACTCCACGCCAAAGGGCGGGTTGGCCAGCATGTAGTCGAACTTCTTGTGGGCGTGGCCGTCGTCGCTGAGGGTGTTGCCAAAGGCGATGTTGGCCACGTCCTGCCCTTTGATGAGCATGTCGGCCTTGCAGATGGCGTAGGACTCGGGGTTGAGTTCCTGGCCGAAGACCGTGAGCCGTGCCTGCGGGTTGTGCTCGGCCAGGTATTCACCTGCCACGCTGAGCATGCCGCCGGTGCCGGCCGTAGGGTCGTAAATGGTGCGCACCACGCCGGGCTTGCTCAGGACCTCGTCATCTTCAATGAAGATGAGGTTGACCATGAGCTTGATGACTTCGCGCGGGGTGAAGTGTTCCCCGGCGGTCTCGTTGCTGATTTCGGCGAACTTGCGAATCAGTTCCTCGAACACCAGGCCCATCTGCATGTTGCTGACCACCTCGGGATGCAGGTCGATCTGGGCGAACTTTTCGGCCACCTGGTAGAGCAGGCCGGCCTTGCTCAGACGCTCGGTCTGGGTCTGGAACTCGAAGTGGGCAAAGATGTCGCGCACGGCGGGCGAGAAGCCCTGCACGTAGCTGAAGAGGTTGTGGGTGATGTTGTCGGGGTCGCCCATGAGCTTCTTCATGTCCAGCGCGGACGTGTTGTAGAAGCTCTGCCCGGCCTTGCGCAGCAAAAAGGGTTCGGGGTTCAGGCCGGCCTGGGTCTTGTCGGCGTATTCGGCCAGCACGGCGGCCTTGGTGGGTTCGAGCACGCAGTCCAGCCGGCGCAGCACGGTGAACGGGAGGATGACCTTGCCGTAGTCGGCTTGTTTGTAGTCACCGCGCAGCAGATCGGCGACGGACCAGATAAAGGCGGAGAGGGTTTGGTGGTTCATTGTTCTTGGAAGACCGGCGGTGCGAGTTGCCCAAGGCGTTCGACACCGAAAACGTTTATGTGCAGGCACATTTCCAGGACTGCTCAGCTGACATCGAATCTACCCTACCAAAGGTAATGGCTACATGCCGGCCCTATTCAAAGTTTCTTCGTCAGTTTGTAGGGCGCAAGCTGGGCGGTTGGCTTCGCAGTTTTCAATCAAGATTTTTCTGCAAACGACCTCAAACATCGGGCACAGCACTCATGACGGCGCCAGCGAGCTATTGCAGACATGAGAGCTTGCTGAGAAGACGCTCAAGGCTTTGCCCGAACAGTTTCAGCGCCTCGCCGGAGTGTTCATTGTGTTCCCCAAGCAACTCGGCATAGGTCTTCCAGTGCATGCCCTTTGGCCTGCCCCCGGGCATGTTCAGGATGCCGTGAGGCCAGCCTAGCCGGTCGCGGACGTGATTGGCACGCCGCGCTGCCAAGTCTTCCTCGGTCTCGCGCTGCGAGCGGTATGCCAGCTGGAAGCAATGCCGGCAGGCATAGACGCCATCGCCGCTGTAGAGCAAGGCGACTCGGCGATCACAACTCGGGCATATCCACCACGGACGCTTACCGCCGTAATGGCAGTCGGTCCAGTCCAGCAGAATGGTGTTGGCGCAGTCCCGCCATGGCCCACCCCTCCAGCTTTGGCGATACGACAGGACCACACAGTCGTTTCCGACTCGGCCCAGGATGCTGGCCACCTCGGTTTCATTGCGTCTCCAAGTCCTGCAGAACACATTCCCCGGTATCAGCCTGCAATCCCGGTGCACACGGCGCACATCGATCGAACGGAACTGATCGACACAGGGTTTCCCGTCGCGCCTGCCACTGTTTGAGCTTCCCATGGCCGGTCTTTCTTCTCGTGGATTTTCCGAAATCAATAGTCAAGTCTGGTGCTACTGAGCTGCATTCCGACACCTGAGCGTCTGCTATGGGCAGGGAGCCGGTGTGGCTTGAAAACCGCAGCACCGCTGCAAGGTACTCACCAGCTCGTTGGCCAACTGCTCGTGCGCCACGTCGGCCTGCAAAGCTTTCGCGCAACGCCTGCGATGTGCACCCTGCAAATGGACACATTCCAGGCACAGCCGCCGATCGTCGCCCTCTCGGTCGCGGATCACAAGCTTGTCGGCCAGCCGCTCTCCATCGTCCAGGCTCAGGCCTTTGTTTGTGAACTGGGCCAGTCGTGCCACGAGGGTGTCGATTTCCTGTCCACTCATGGCGCCGCTGTGCGGCCAGCAGTAGCGGTCTAGATCGGTTTGTCGTTGCGCAGCAATGGCGTCGTCTTCATGTACGTTTGCGTCGTTGCTCGCTTCATGGTGCAACTGTGCCAGCAGGCCATCGCGGTTGGCTTTGATGACGATGCGCAGTTCAGGGGTGATGCGGCTTGCCGGGCTGACCGCCAAACCCCCAGCGGGGTTCAGCGCCAGCACCAGCCCGGCTTCGTGAAGGGTGGCCAGTGCATTGCAGGTAATCATCAGAACACCTCCACGTCGTCACCAGACATCTCGCCCAACAGGTTGTCTGAGGATGTGTGCGAAGTCTGCGAAGTCTGCGAATTCTGCGAAGTGTGGCGCTGTGCCCGGCCCTGGCCTGACTTTGCCTGGTTGGCGAAATCTGCGAAGTGTGCGAAATCTTGCGGGATGGTCTGGCGTGCATCCTCCACATTTCGCAGGGTTCGCTCAGTTCGCAGCGCTTTGCTTTCCCCGTTTATTTCAACACCGACAACACGTTTCGCAGAGTTCGCAGGGTTCGCACTGGGTTTCCGGTAAATCTTGGTCCCACTGCCTGGTCCATTGGTACGCGCACGGGTTTCCACTTCGATGGCTGGCGGCGACTCCTTCAGCAAGTCGTCCAGCGCGGCGTCGAGCAGGTCTTTCGTGATGTGGCCCTTAAAGCATTTGGCCACCAGGTCCGTGCGGCTAGCATGCTCAAATTTTTCGATGTGCTCAAGGATGCGGCGAGCCGCGTCCTGGACCTTTTCAGATCTATCTTCCTCCTCCGCCGATGCAAAAATGAAGCGAACAGAGTCGGCCCAGTAGCGCACCCAGTGCAATGCCACGTCCAGGTGGTTCAGTTCAATGCGGTGGCTTTTGTCTGTCGGGGCAAAGAGCATCGCCAGCCTCAGCAGGTACGGTGCGCGACGAATGAGGAGCCCGGTGACGCGCTCACCACCCGTGCGGTCTTGCAGTTCACCCTGGTACACCCTCTTGTAGCGCTCGCGTGCTTCTGCGCTGAGTTCCAGCCGGGTTTGATCGGGCTCTGCATATCTGTCAGCTTGTGCAAAGCGCAGCACCTCGGCCGTACGCACCGTCAGTGCCTCCAAGTCTTCTTTGGTGGTAAAGCCGGGCATTGCATCAAGCCCGGGCTGTTCAGCCCAGATCATGATGAAGCGGTTGGCAAAGCCGTTTGACAGTTCGCGGGCCTTCATCAGGTCCACCAGCTCTGTCGGCGTGATATGCCCCAGCACGTTGATGTGCGGCTTGGTGGCCGACACGGGCGCTGTCTTGGTCGCAGGCTTGATGCTGGTGCCATCCCATGCATCGCGCAGAGCGGCCGACAAGGTGTTGCCATCCCTGCGTGTCTGGTGCAGCGTATTGGCGAACTCGCTTTCGAGCACCCAAAGCCGTTTGTCGTGGATAGCCTCCACATCGTCCTTGCCATCCTTGAAGCCGTCGTGGATTTTCATCACCAGCCCCTCACGGCTTGATAGCCCGCCGGTGTGGGATTGGAATGCCACGTCTGGGTGCAACTCCTCTAACTTGCGCAGGATGCGGGTTGCCAATTTGGTGGAGGTGCCTTTGCGACCGCGACCTGAGCGTCCGACGTGCAGAGCAAAAAGGCGCGGGTGGTGCCAGTCATCACCCACGGATAGATAGCAGCCACGGCCCAGCCCGGCCGCCAGCACGGTCATGAACGCCAGCGCCGCTGCATGCTCGTTCACCTCCCGGTTGGCTTTACTCGCGGCACGGGCAACATCGCCCACCAGTCCATACAGGCAGCCGGGGTCAGGTCGGGGTGCATTTCGGTGGGGATCACTCTCTGGCAACGCGGCGCCTACCGGATCGAAGCCGAAGCTCGTTTCTGCATCCAATTGAGCGGCCATGGCCTCGTAGTTATCGTGGGTTTTCATGATGCGAAGTCCTCCACGATGCGGTTGATGCGCCCGGCGCAGATCAGTAGTCGAGCACGGTCGGCATCGTTGAGCGCCCGACCATGGGCCACGTTTCCAGCGGCCACCGCTACCAGGGTGGCTTCAAAACCCAGCACTTCCAGCGCGGCGCGGGGTGGCAGCGCTGCGGGCTTTTGCGGTCGGTGTGGCTTGCCATCCTCAACCCATGCTCCCATTGCCTTGGCAGCGTCTGTGAACTCAAGGCCGTGCATCTGCATGTGGTGAGCCAGCACATCACCCCCTTTGACGTCGCAGGCCATGCACACCCAGGCCCCCGTGGCCATGTTGATCCGCATGGAGTCGCTGCCACCATGAAAGCGGCATTCGGAGGTCTTCCACTTCGCGTTTCGTGGGCCGGTCAGCTGAAGGCCCTCGCCTTCATAGTAGGCAACCGGGTCCGGTAGTCGGTCGCGATCAAAGCTCACAGGCGGCCTCCAATCTGCTCAAGAAAACGACGCACGGCGTCGATGGTGGGCAGGTGCTGCACCAGTCCCCAGCGCTCAGCCCAATAGGTCACCTGGCCTTTTGCCGGGTTTGTGCGTTGCAGGTCGTGCCCCTTCAGGGCGAAGTCGTCCTGCAGCGACGAAAACACTTTGTTTTGAACCGGTGCCGTGGGAAAATCTGATTTGTTGATCGTGCTGCCTGCCGTGGGACTGCCATCCCCGGCGGGCATTTCTTTCGAGGAGGTGTTGATCGCCATGTCCACCCCTCAAGCCGCCATCAAAACGGCCAGTTTTTCTGCGCGCTTGGCATGAAGTTGCTTCACCAGTGCGCGGATCTGATGGTCGCTTGCACCAGCAATGCGCGCCGCGTTGATGGCCTGTACTTCATCATCAGGCCAACCGCTTGACCGCTCCCCGATCTTGACCGGCTGCGTCCAAAGCCCTTCCCTGATGAGTCCGTAGATGCTCGCATGGGAGCGATATCCCGCTTCCGCCTTGCATTTTTCGATTCGCCAAATTGCCATGATTGCCCGTCCTTATCCGGCGCTGATGACCGGTGTTGCGATGGGCGTACTGTGGAATTTGGGGGCCTGAGCGAATAGGCAGCAAGGCCGTGAAAACTCGCCCCTTCAAACAGCGAAACTTGGGGAGGGGGGGGGGGAGACCCGGGGCTGTCTGAATTTCTGTGTTCGAGGCTCCGTGTAGGGTCCATCAATTCAGATGAACCCGCGCCGCATATTACGCGGCAGGTCGTGTGAAGCGTTC
>PHCC01000009.1 GCA_002842215.1 Betaproteobacteria bacterium HGW-Betaproteobacteria-9
TAGCTTTCCGGCGGGAGGACCACGTGGGCGTGGGAATCAATGATCAAAGACATGTGAACTCCAAAGTTATTTGCGTAGACGGCTCGGGGCCGCGGTTGAGACAAAGAGCGGACAGGTTGCGAAACGTGGCCTATAGGTCGAGCGTGAGTTCGTCACTCAGACTGCGCGACACACAAGGCCGGATACGGTCCAGTGGCGGCGTGGCGCGCGCGGCGTAGATCGGGTCGCGGTGCAGCGGGGTTCCCGCCAGCACTTTCAGTTCGCACGATCCACATGTGCCGCTGGTGCATGCAAACCGGACCCGCACCTTCGCGTCGATCAAGCCGCTCAGCAGCGACTGCCCCACCGGAACGACGATCACCTTGCCCTTGCGGGCCAGGCGCAATGTCACGGGGCGATCGCCGCAGACGTTTTCAGGGTTTACAGCGTCTCCTTCCATTGGGTGTCGTCGTCGAACTCGCCGGAGATGGGGCGGATCGCGGCGTAGTCGATTTCTTCGTGCTTCGCGAAGGCTGGCGTCTTGCCTTCCATGAACTCGCGCACGGCCGCCATCAGGCCGCGTCGCACCTGTACCACCGCACCGTCGCCGGCGCCAAGGAATTCCTTCGAGCGATCGACGATGGCGCCCATGCTCTCGATGACCGCAAAGTCTTCGGTACCCAGGCTCTGCGGAAAGCCGGTGAAGTGGCCACGGCGCATCGCATCGCGGTCCTGGCCCCAGTTGTTTTCGGGCGTGCCGGGTGTAGCAGGCGGCCAGTTGTTGCGGTCGCTTGGGTGGAAATACGGGTCGTAGGGCACTTCGCCGTCGGTCACGAACGAGATGTGCCAATACCAGGTGTTCTCGTCGTCGATGGGCACCGAGAAGAACATTGCACCCCGGGTTCGGTCTTCGGCACGGCGAGGCGAGATGACGCCGTACCACGGCAACACGAAGGCATTGGTGCGCACGTACGAGCGCCCGTTCGGCAACTCGCGCACGGCGGCGTAGCGGAAACCATAAGGCTTCTGCACCAGGTGGTACACCGGCGCCTGGTTGACTGACGCATTGGCGATCGAGCTGACCAGCCAGCTCTGGTGCAGCACGCCCAGATGGGCCGAATCCATGGTGGTCTCCACGCCCTGCAGCCAATTGCACTTGACCTTCTGACGGTAGGCCACCACGTTGGCACTCGGCAGACCCACGAACGCGAAGTTCTGGAACTTCGGCGGCGTGTCACCTTCGCCCAGCCACACCCACACCACGCCAGCTTCCTCGCGCACCGGGAAGTGCTTGAGCGGCACGTGCTTGCAGTACTCGGCTTCGTTCTGCGGCTGCGTCGGTACTTCGACCGTCACACCTTCCACCGTGAACTTCCAGCCGTGGTAGATGCAGCGTAGCGCGTTGTCTTCGTTGCGTGCCAGCGCCATCGAGGCGCCCCGGTGCGGGCAGGCCTCGTCGAAGAAACCGACCTTGCCGTCGGTGGCGCGAAAGGCCACGTAGTTCTCGCCGAACAGGCGCACGCGCTGCGGCGCACCGTCGGCGACCAATTTCTCCGACACTGCCGCCGGAATCCACCAGTGCTGTTTCAGCATGCGCCCCATCGGCGCACCGTTGGAGACACGGGTCAACAATTCATTGTCTTCTTTGCTCAACATGATTACTACTCCAGTTAGATGACAGGTCTCAGGCGCCCAACTTCAGGCCGACGGGACACGCCGTCGTTGGGCCACCACGTCGCGGTAGTGCGGGTCGGCTTCCTTGAGGGAGCCGGCTTTCACGAGTGCCTGCAGGTCCTCCGGCCCCAGATCCGGCAGCTTCAGCGGGCGGTCGGTCACGACCGCGGCGTCACGCAGGGCCTGCACCCGCGCGTCGTCCAGGCCGAGCACCGTGCGCAGCATGTGGTCGTTGTCGCCGCCAAAGCGCGGCGCCGGACCACGCACAGCCACATCGACACCGGGCCACACGTACGGGCGACCGATCAGCGGGCGCTTCCCTGCGTAATCAAACTCCACGTCTTCGAAGAAGCCGCGGTCGATCAGGTGCGGGTCGCAGATCAGGTCGCGAGCGTCGTTCACCGGGCCGGCGGCGATGCCGGCAGCCTGCAATCGTGTGGTGGCCTCCATAGGCGTGCGTTCGGCACACCAGGTGGCCAATGCGGCACGCGCCTGCTCCGGGGTGGCAGAGGCCGCCGACGCTGGCGCCACCACGGCGAGCATGCGACGCAGCTGGGCCTCGTCGGCCACGCTCACCACCACCCACTGATCGTGCCCCTTGGCGGGGAGCACCTCGCTCAGCAAAGCGTTCCAGTCCTGGTTGCCGCGGCAGCCGACATCGCCCTCGCCCGCCTGCACGGCGATGAGGGTTTCAGGAATAACGGGCGCGCCCAGTTGGTACATGCCGAGGTCGACCCACTGGCCGTGGCCAGTGCGCTCACGGTGCACGAGCGCGGCCATGATCAGCGTGAGGCCGCTCCAGGCCGCGAGGAAGTCGGGATACGACTGCCCCACCTTCGCCGCAGCGCCGCCCGGGTAGCCGGCGTAGGAGCTCAGGCCCATCGTTGCTTCGAGGGTCGTGCCTTGCGCACGGTACGACGACCACGGTCCGGTCGAGCCATAGCCGGTGTTCGACAGCATCACGAGCTTCGGGTTGATGCGGGCGAGCTCCGAGTACTGCAGACCCCAGCCCTTCATCACACGCGGCGTGAAGTTGTCGATCAGGATGTCACTCTTCGCGACCAGCTCGCGCAGCACCTGGCGGCCCTCGTCGGTCTGCAGGTTGAGCACCAGCGAGCGCTTACCGCGGTGCAGCGTCTGGAACGTGGTGTAGCGGTTCCAGGGCTCTTCGCCCGACTCGTTGTCAATCAGGTAGCCGAACCCGCCGGCACGCAGCTGGTCGAGGCGGCCCGGCGCTTCGATCTTGATGACCTCGGCACCCAAGTCGGCCAGCAGCGCGCCCATGTAGGGTGCGGCGAACACGGTCGAGAGGTCGAGCACGCGCATGCCACGCAAGGGCGCGGTGCCCGCGTCGGCCGGCTTTGTGGACGGCGCCCTTGCAGCACGTGCGGCGGCAGCGTCGACCAGAGCGGTGTCGAGTGACAGTTCACCCAGCGCGGGGGCATTGCGGCGCAGGTCCATCGGCGTGGCCGAGAGCTTGCCGAGCTGAGCCGGCAGGCGCCAGGCCGGGCTCTTGCCATCGCCCGGGAGTTCGGCCCACACGCCGCGCTCACGCAGTTGGCGGCATTCGAGCAGCTGGTCCGCGGTCTGCAGCAGGCCGGCCAGCAGGCCCGCGTCGTTGGCGCGTTCGAACAGCTCAAGCCCCTTCTTGTCGGCCAGGCGCTCGACGAGGATGCCGTGCAGCGTTTCGGCGGCCAGCACACGCGCACGGTGGCTCGCGTACTCGGGATTGGCCAGGCGCTCCTCGTTCAAGAACTCGGCGAACTTCTCCGGCCCGTACAGGGTGTTGACCTGCAGCGTGACGAAGCCGTCCTTCACCGGCAGCGGCTGCCCGCTCAGCAGCGGGTCCTGGTTCGCGGAGCGGCGCGCGTTGATCACGCCCAGTAGCGAATAGGCCGGCAGCACCGACACCAGCTCGGAGGCCACCACTTCCATGATGGCGAGATCGGCCACGCTGCCCTTGCCGTTGCGGCGGGTCGCGAGGTAGCCCGCCATCGCCACGTAGGCGGCGTTGATGCCGGCACAGTAGTAGGACTGGCGCAGGCCGGGCTTGAGCGGCTCACGGTCGCGTAGCCCGCTGAACGACATGATGCCGCCCATCGCCTGCATCACGAGGTCGCTGCCGTGCCAGTGGGCATAGGGCCCTTGCCAGCCGAACTCGCTCACCGCCACCACCATCAGGTGCGGGTGACGGGCCTGCAGGGCCGCAGGGTCGCATCCCCAGGCCTCGTCGAGCGTGCCGGGGCCGAAGCCGTGCAGCAGGATATCAGCGCCTTCGAGCAGGCGGTGCAGCGCGTCGCGGCCGGCGTCGGCCGCGGGGTCTACGACCACGCTGCGCTTGTTCCAGTTCAGATATTCGAACAGCGCACTGTGGCCGCTGTTGCCGGGCGCGGACGGGCCCTCGCGGCGCATGGGGTCACCGCCGGGGCGTTCGACCTTGATCACATCGGCGCCGAGGTCGCCGAGCAGGCGCGCTCCGAACGGAGCGGCGATGCCTTCGCCGAACTCGACCACACGCACGCCCGCAAGCGCGCCCTGGGAAACACTATCAGTCATGAGGAGGAACGAAGGGGTAAGGAACGGGCTTTCCGCCCTTGAGTGCGACAACGCCGGTAGCGGAGCCCGGTGTACTTTCTTGGCCATCCTGGTTGCGGATGCCGATTTCACAGGTCACGTAGCCGAAGCCGTCGCGCACCTGCAGGTCGGTGACCTTGGCCCACGCAGTGAGCGTGCTGCCGGCCACGTCCATCTTGCGGAAGCTGAAGTCGATCTTCCACAGCCAGCCGGTCGGGCCGAGGAGCTCGCGCATCATCTGCACCAGAAAGTGCTGCTTCCAGGTGCCATTGACCAGCAGGCCGGGCAGCTTGTCGTGGCCGGTGGCGAACGGGTGGTCGTAGTGGATGCGGTGCCAGTTCTCGATGGCTGCCGACCAGCGCATCAGGTGCGAAGTGGTGATGGGCCCCCGCACGAAGGTGTGCACTTCCTGGCCGATCACAAGGTCATCGAAGACCAGGGGTTTCACGATTTCTTGCGTCATGGTGGTCCTCCTCAACGGGCGATCGTCGTTTGCACAACGCGCATCAATATCGCGCCGTGCTGATTGGTGTAGGTGGTTTCGGTGTTGATGAAGACCATGGGTCCTGATGAGCTCTCGCGCTCGGTGATGCTCGAATAGCGCGACTGTCGGCTGATCAGGTCGCCAACCCGAGCGAGCTGGTAGAACTCGCAGGAGTAGCCACCGTTGAGCAGCCGCTTCAGCGGCAACTCAACCTTGGGCAGGCCGGTGTTGCCGCCGCCGCCCATGCCGTCCCAGTCAGCGTCTTCCTTGAACTTCTCGAACGGGTCCGGTGCGCCGGGCGCGCGCTGGAACAGGTGCTGCGGCTGCAGCGGCGGGGCCACGACGCCACCAAAGCCGGCCGCCTTGGCGGCAGCTTCGTCGTAGTGGACAGGGTTCGGGTCCATCACGGCTTGCATGAAGCGGCGCAGGGTGTCAGCGCCGAGCGGCAGCGGCGCGGTCTGCACCGGGCCTTTGGCACCTACCAGGGCCTGGATCTCGGGGGTGATATGGGGCACGGTCACTCCTTGTGGTCGGTTGGGGGGCGGTCTCAGCCCTTGAGGATCTGGCGCGCGATCAACATGCGCTGCATCTCGGTGGTGCCGCCGCCGATCTGCATATGGCGCAGCAAGCGGTAGAACCATGTCAGCGGCAGTTCAAGGGCTTCGCCCATGGCGCCGTGAATCTGGATGGCGTGATCGATCGTGCGAGCACCCCACTCACCGCCGCAAAACTTGGCGATGGAGGCTTCGCGGCGCACGTCGATGCCGGCATCGGCACGCGCGGCGGTGGCGTAGGTCATCGAGCGCAGTGCTTCAATGTCAATGTGCATGTCGACCAGGCGCCACTGGATGGCCTGGCGATCAGCGATGGGCTTGCCGAAAGTGACCCGCTGCTTCGCCCACTCGACCGACATCTCAAACGAACGCTGCATCTTGCCCAACGCTTGAGGAGCGCGCATCAGACGATCGTGGATCGTCAGCCATTGCTGGCCAAGGCTGAATCCCTTGCCGACTTCACCCAGCACGTCTTCATCAGGCACGAACACATCGTCGTAGTGAACGATGTACTGGCGCGGTCGATTGCCCAGCCACGTGGGGATGCCGCTCTCTTCGATCTTCAGGCCCGGCGCATCGCGCTTGACCAGAAACATGGTGATGCCGCCGCGCTGGCGCTTCTCGGCGTCCGTGACCGCCTGTGTCATCAGGATGTCCGAGAAGTGGGCCATCGAGATCCACATCTTGCTGCCGTTGATCTTCCAGCCGCCGTCCACCTTGGTGGCACGCGTCTTCATCATGCCGCCGGGGTCAGAGCCGGCGTTGGCCTCGGTTTGCGCGAAGCAGGTCTTCAGCTTGCCTTCGATGACGGGCTTCAGTATTCGGTCAATCTGCTCACCCTTGCACTCGTACAGGATGTTGGCGACGTGCATCTGCGGCAGCGGGACCAGCGTCTTGTGCAGTTCTTCAGTAACCACGGCTTGCGCCAGCAGGCCGAGACCAGGACCACCGTATTCCTCGGGGATGTCGATGTTGTAAAGGCCTGTTTCCTGCGAGATCTTCTTCAGCCGCTCGTAGACCTTGTCGTCGCCGAAGGCGACGCGCAGGTTTTCTTCGTCGCGGGCGCCATAGCAGTGCGCGTTGGAGATGAGGTATTGCGGCTCCAGCGGCAGGAGTTCTTCGCGAACGACGCGGCGCGTCATCTCGCGGATTTCAACGATCTCTGGCGGGAGCTCGAAGTTGGCTTGACCAACTTCTTGGGTGTCTGTGGCGCTCATAAATGACTTCTTTCAATACTTTTTGACAAAGCTCCGCCCTGCTCTGCCCGTTCTGGCCAAGGCGGAGCGTGTGGAGTGGGAGAAACAACGCTTAGGCTGCTGCCGCGGCTTGCGCTGAAGCGCGTGCTCGTTCGCGCAGGCGATCCAGGTTGCCGCCGATCTTCACTTGGCCCGGCAGCGGGTGGCCAACGATCTCTTCAACCATCTCGGCACAGGCAATCAGCTTGTCGAGATCGATGCCGGTCTCGATGCCCATCTCGTTGAGCATGAACACGAGGTCTTCGGTACAAACGTTGCCCGCAGCACCCTTGTTGCCGGCGAACGGGCAGCCACCCAGGCCGCCGACGCACGCATCGAACTGGCTCACACCCATCTCAAGGCCCGCATACGCATTGGCGATGCCCATGCCACGCGTATCGTGCAGGTGCAGGCCGATGGTCTTGTCGGGGTAACGATTGCGGATCGTGCCAACCATCTTGCGGATGGCCACCGGCGTGGCCCAGCCCATCGTGTCGAGCAGGCCGATGCGCTGCGGCTCCAGGCCGCTCTCGCGTGCCATCACAAACGCCTTGTCGATCAGGTCCAGCACGCGCTCCTGCGGGATGTCACCCTCGAAGTTGCAGCCGAAGGCCGAAGCCACGCCGACGCTGTTGACCGGAATCTTGTTGGCCACGAAGTTCTGCACGATGCGGGCCGACTCGGCCAGGTTGTGCTCGAAGCTCGAGTTCTGGTTGCGCTTGAGGAAGGCTTCCGAGGCCGTCAGCGTGATGGAGCCGCTGATGTCGAGCACGCCGGTGGCGCGGGCACGATCCAGGCCCTTCTCATTGAGCCAGACGCCGGTGTACTTCACGCCGGGATTTCGGGTGATGCGCTGGCAGATCTCGTCGGCATCGGCCATCTGCGGCACCACCTTCGGATTCACGAAGGAACAGACCGCGATGGCCTTCAGGCCGGTCTCGGACAAGGCATCGATGAAGGCAACCTTCTGGTCGGTGCTGATCGGACCCTTCTCGATCTGGAAGCCCTCACGCGCAGCCTCCTCCTTGATATTGACGAACTTTGGAAAATCGCTCATGTCTAGACTCCTTCTTGATTCACTTCGCAAATGGATACACCGGCCGACCGTTCAGGCGCCGATCACGTTGAGCAGTGCGTGGCGCCCTTCGACGCGTGCCGCGTGCATGGCGCGCTTCAGTGCGGGGATCAGCTGGTCACGCTCGGTCACCCGCTCGCCGTAACCGCCGGAGGCTTCGGCGTATTTTTCGAAGTCGGGCATGGGTCGCAGGTCCGACAGCGGCGCATAGCCGTGGTCACGCACGTACTGCTTGGTGGCGCCATTCGGGTACACGGCCAGCGTCGACTGCTCCACCGCCTGCCAGTGCTGGTTGTTGTAGACGATCATCACCACGGGCAGCTTGTGCATCGCCGCGGCCTGGTGGCAGGCCGAAGGGTTGGTGAAGATGTAGGCGCCGTCGCCCTGCACCGCGAAGACCAGGCGTTCGGGGGCGGCCTGCTGCGCGCCGAGCGCTGCCGGGAAGCCCCAGCCCAGGCCACCGGCCGTGGAGTTGAGGTAGTAGGTGCCGGGCTGCGTGAAGTTGATGTGCTCGGGCCGGACCGAATATTCGCTGATCACGATGGAGTCGGCGGGGCGAACCTGGCCCAGGCAGTGTGAGAGAAATACCTTGCTGATGGGGCCGCCTGCTTCGGCATCTTGCGCCACTTGCGCGGCGAGCGAGTCACGCCACTGGTCGGCCGCGGGGCGCAGCCTGGCAATGCGGGCGGCAGCACCCTTGGCTGCGCCACGTCGCTCCAGCGCGGCGCGCAGCGCGGCCAGGAATGGGGCGGCTTTCGAGGTCACCGAGACATCGGAGCGGAAGCTGCGGATCGGAATGCCCGAGAAGAGCGGGTCCACGCCGACCTGCGCCACGAATGCGTCGACCTTGGGTTCGCCGCGAGCTGGGATCCAGGGCACATCGCTCTCGAGCACCAGCACCATGTCAGCCTGCTTAAGCACCGCTGACGTGTCGTAGCCCAGGTGCAGCTCATGCGAGGACGGCACGTTGACGTAATGGTGCATGCTCTCGGCCACGCCAATGCCGAAGTCGAGTGACAGACAGGCCAGCGCCTCAACCGTCGATTCATCGGCACCGCTGGCGCTCGTGATCAGCACCGGGTAGGCCGACTTGTCGAGGGCCTCGGCAATGCGCTCGACCGAAGGCAGGTCAGGATACGGCGACGCTGGAACTGCCTGCTTCGGGCCGCTCTTGAAGTTCTTGATCGGCTGGGCCAGCACTTCACGCGGCAACGTGAGGTAGATCGGGCCGCGCGGCTCGGCCATCGACATCGACAGGCCACGGTCTACCACCTGCTCAACATTGGTGCCATCGCGCAGTTCGTAGTCCCACTTCACCAGCTCGCGCGCCATGCCAGGCTGGTCGTACATCTCCTGCGCCCAATGAATAGGGCTGTTGCGCGAGCCAATTGGGCCGCTCTCGTACAGCGGCGTGCGCCCGGCGGTGAAGAACATCGGAACCTGGGAACGCGCCGCGTTCATCAGACCACAGACCGCGTTGGCAGCGCCCACGGTCACGTGCAACATGACCGCCTGCGGCTTACCGCTGACCATGTAGTAGCCGTGCGCCATGCCCACCGCGAGGTTCTCGTGCACCGCAATCACGGGCACCGGGAACTTCAAGCCCGACTGGGCCACACGGGAATAGGCTTCCACGATGGGCGCAGTGTCGGTGCCAGCACCCATGTATAGGTAGTCGATACCGCGACTTTTCAGGATGGTCAGGTAGGCCTCGGCTACCGAATCGGGCGTTTTGGACAGGGAAACCTGGGTGTCTTGAACTTGGACAGTCATCTCGTCTTTCATGGGGTAAATGGCGTAACTCAGGCGGCCAGCAGCGCGGTGACGGTGCGGAAGTCCCGCACCTGCTCCAGCTCGTCGATGGCGCGCACTATCTGCAGGAACCGGGGCTCACCCAGCACCGGCACAACCAGCGAGCGGGCCTTGGACAGCAATTCGTCGTCGCTGACCGGGTTGCGCGGATCGCCCTTCGCGAAGAGCACCTGATGCGAGAAGCGGCGGCCGTCCTTGAGCACGACCTCGACGACCGGGGACTCACGCACCTGGGGGTCGCGGTCGGCCACCACGCGGGTGTTGTCCAGCAATCGCTGCACGCAGGGCTCTGAGGTCCGCAGCGGGTCGAACTGCGGCAGGTCAGCGAGGCCACCGAACGCAGTGACGGCCAGCGAATACGGCAGGCTCATCTGCGCGTCCAGCACGGTGTTGATGCGGCGGTTGCCGACCAGCCGCTCGGTGTATTCGGTACCATGAATCAGCATCTCCGCAATCTGTTCTCCGGCGAAGCCATGGGCTTGCATCAGGTACAGCAGTGCGTCGATGCCAGCGTGCGCACCACGGCAGCATGCGTAGGGCTTGATGCCGGTTGATAGGATCCAGTTGCGTTCACCCAGTTCGGCCAGCAAGG
Organism: Betaproteobacteria bacterium HGW-Betaproteobacteria-9; assembly: GCA_002842215.1. Lineage (GTDB taxonomy): Bacteria > Pseudomonadota > Gammaproteobacteria > Burkholderiales > Burkholderiaceae_C > Hydrogenophaga. The sequence goes on from PHCC01000009.1 coordinate 9,980, forward strand.
CCTCTGGGCGCGCGCTTTCGCCGCAGTAGGTGGGGAAAAACCCACCCCATTTCGCTTCCAAGATCTGCGTCGGCCCGGTCATGCCGGCCTTGGCCAGGAAGGCCGCGTTGACACCGTTCTCCGCCGCCTTGCCCGGGTGCAGCCGCTTGGTCATGGCACCGTCTGCCATGAAGGCCCACACGCCGCCAACATAGGTGCCCGCGATACCCAGTGCCGAGGTGAACTGTTCGGCAGGCAGGCCCAGCACCTTGGCAGCCGCAGCAGCAGCGCCGAAGCTGCCGCAGGTGGCAGTGGAATGCCAACCGCGGCCGTTGTGTGGTTGGTAGCCGCCGCTGGCCTCGAGCATGCGACCGGCGATGTCGTAGCCCGCCGCAATGGCGGCCATCACGGTCTTGCCATCAGCGCGGGTGACGTCGGCGGTGGCACACACGGTCGGCACAACCACGGCGCCTGTGTGGCCGCAGCCGTCAAAGTCATCCATCTCGCGGGCATGCGCGGTGGTGCCATTGACCAGGGCCGCCGCACCCGCGGGCAGGCGTACGCCCTGACCCCAGAGCATGGCGCCTTCGGGGTCGGAGCGATGGATCATTGCCATGCCGGCCGAGGCCGCATTGGTTTCGGATGTCCCCACGCCGGCCAGGCCAGCGGCCAGCGTGTCGAGCAGCGCCCGCTTGGTAGCACGCACGATGTCGGCTGGTAGGTCGTCGTAAGACGTTGCCGACCAATGTGCCGCAAGGGCCTGGGAGTAGGTGCTCATGGTGTCGCTCAGTTGGTGCTCTTGTCGCCCGAGCGCAGCCAGTAGCGGCTGAGGTCGACGTTCAGGAAGTTCGAAGGCATATTGCCTACGCCGCCCAGTTCGACCGCGATACCGCGGCGCCAGCTCTGCCAGAACATCGGCAGGAAGTAGGCCTGATCGATCATGTACTTCTCCATCTCCTGCACACGGACACGGCGCTTCTCCGGGTCCTGCTCGCGCTTCTGCGCGTTGTAGAGCTCATCGAGCTTCGGGTCGTTGCTGCGCGACACGTTGGCCGGGTTCTTGTCGTAGGACAGGAAGTTCGACCACTGCACGATGGGGTCGTCCAGGTACTCGGGCGTGGCCTCGACGATGAGGTCGTAGTCACCCGAGACCTTGCGCCCGTTCACGTTGTCGGACACCTGGTGATCCACGGTCACGCCGATCTGACGCATCTGGTCGGCCAGGAACACGCCCCAGTAGGTGGATTGCGGCCGGTTCACGAACACGATCTTGAGCTTGCTGTGACCGGCTTCGGCCAACAGGCGACGGGCCTCTTGGCGCGAGGCGGCGATGTCACGACTGAAACCGGGCAAGGCCTCCAGTTCCTTCGGGCTGCGGGCGAACGCCGAGCCGGGGCGCGAGAAACCGCCCGGCAGGTGCACCGCGGTCAGGTTGGCCATGGCCTTGCTGCCGGCGTAGCGGTCCATGGCGAGCAGGAGCGCGCGGCGCACCCGCACATCGGTGAGAGCACCCCGCTGAGTGTTCACACCGATGAGGATGTGCAGGCCGGTCGCACTTTCACCTCCGACGAAATTGAGCTTGTCACCACGCGATGTGCGCAGGCGCTCGACGTCGCCAGGCGTCTGCCCCTGCATCGTGTAGTGCACCTGTCCAGCCAGCAGTGCATTCAGCGCACCCGGCTGGGTGGTGTTGAGCGCACGGTAGCCGTCGAGGTACGGCATGCCCGGCTTGAAGTAGCCTTCAAAACGCTGGCCGATCCAGTCTTGCCCTGCCGTGTGGCTGACAAATCGGAACGGGCCCGTGCCCATCACCTTCTTCACCGGGTACGAGGGATCGGAAGCCAGCAGCCTGGACGAGTAGATGCAGGCGTAGGGCGTGCCCAGTTGCTGCAGCAGCGCCACGTTGGGCGACTTGAGGTTCACCACCGCCGTCAGTGGATCTGGCGTCTCGACGGATTTGATGTCTTCGAACATGGCGCGACGCACCGACACCACACCGGCGGGTGGATTGCTCAGCCGCTCCAGGCTCGCCTTCACGTCGGCCGAGGTGAAGGCGCTGCCATCGTGAAACTTAACGCCGGGGTTCAGGCTGAATTCATAGCGCAGGCCGTCGGCCGACACTTTCCACGACCTGGCCAGGTCAGCCTCGACCTGCGGGTAGCGGTCTGCATCGAGACGAACCAGAGTCGAGTAGTGTGGGGCCACGCGGAACACCAGGTTCTGGAAGCCCGCATGGCAGTCGTAGGTCGCGGGCTCGCCCATGTGCACGGGGAACACGAGCGTTCCACCGCGCACCGGCATGTCTGCCGCACCGACCGATGCGGCAGACACCATGGCCACGCAAGCCACACCCACCCAGCGCAGAGAGCCACGCTTCAAGCCTGCCGCCGCCAGCCTTCTTGTCTTCTCGATGAGATGCTTCACTGTCTTCGTCTCCGGTTGTTTCTTGGTTGAATATCTGCTGGCGACGCTTACGGCTTGCCGCCCGAACGCAGCCACACATCGGCCAAGTCCATCTTCAGGAAGTTCGAAGGCATGTCCCCCACCCCGCCAACGTCGGAGGAAATGACGCGCGTCCAGTTCTGCCAGAACAGCGGAATGGCGTAGCCCTGGTTGAGGATGTAGCTCTCGAGCTCGTGCACGCGGGCGCGTCGCTTGGTCGGGTCCATCTCGCGCTTCTGCGCGTCGTACAAGACTTCCAGCTTCTCGTCGTCGACACGCGCGGTGTTCGTCGGGTTGTTCTTGAACATCTGGAAGTTCGACAACTGCACGGTCGGGTCGTCCAGGTACTCGGGCGGGTTGTCAAAGATCAGGTCGTAGTGGCCTGACTTCTTGCGTGCGGTCTGCGTGGTGGCATCGGCCATCTGGTGCTCCACCGTCACGCCGATCTGGCGCAGCTGGTCCACCACGAACACACCAAAATACGGAAAGGCCTGGTTGTTCGAGAACACCAGCTTCAGATTCGGATGCCCGGCTTCGGCGAGCAGGCGGCGCGCTTCTTTGCGCGCGGCGGTGACATCGCGGCCATAGCCCGTCTGCGTGGCGATCTCGGCATCGGTGCGCGCAAGCGGCGAGCCCGGCCGCACAAGGCCACCCACAACGTTGACCCCGGTGATCTTGGACATAGCCTTGCCACCGTTCCACTGGTCCACCGCGAGCACCAGCGCGCGGCGCACGCGGGCATCGTCGAGCGGCGGCTTCTGGGTGTTCACCGACACCCACATACGCACGGGCGTTGTGGTCTCGCGTCCCACCACCTTCACATCTTTGCCGCGCGCCTTGACGATGCGGTCGATCTCGTTGTCGGTCAGGCTGCGCAGGCTGTAGTGAACTTGCCCGGACAGCAGGCCATTCACAGCCGCAGAAGGGGTGACCGACAGCGCACGGAAACCATCGAGGTAGGGCTGGCCGGCCTTGAAGTAGCCGTCGAAGCGCTCGCCCACCCACTCCGAGCCGGACACGTAGCGCGTGAACTTGAAGGGGCCGGAGCCCATGACCTTCTTCGCAGGGTACGACGGGTCGGAGGCCAGCAGCTTGGCCGAGTAGACGCAGGCGTAAGGCATCGCCAGCAATTGCAGCATGGCCGCGTTGGGCGCATTCAGCTTGATGACCAGCGTGGCCGCATCGGGTGCCTCGATGGACTTGATATCCTCGAACATCGACTTGCGCAGCGACACCACACCGGCCGGCGGATTGCGCAGGCGGTCGTAGCTCACCTTGACGTCTGTCGCGGTCAGCGCCGTTCCGTCATGGAACTTGACGTTGGTGTGCAGCTTGAACTGATAAGTCAGCCCGTCGGGCGAGACGGTCCAGCTCTTGGCGAGGTCGCTCTTCACTTCCGGGTAGCGATCGGGATCGAGCTTGAGCAAGGACGAGTAGTGCGGCGCGATGCGCATCACCACGCCGGCCGAACCTGCAGCCGCACAGTCGAAGGTCGCCGGTTCACCCCAATGGATAGGGATGACCAAGGTGCCGCCGCGCGCCGGCTGCTCGGCGGTTGCGAAAGAAAGGCCCGCGCTCAAGGCCAGCGCCAGACCGGAGCTGGCTTTGAAGAGGTTTTGGGAAAAAAAAGTGGTCGTCATGTCAGTTGGGTTCATTGTTTGGCGCCCCGCCACGGGTCGGAGGCTTCTGCAAGGATCTAGGGCTATGGCTTGCCCCCGGATTTCAGCCAGATGTCGGCCAGGTCCATCTTCAGGAAGTTCGATGGCATATCGCCGATACCACCCACGTCGCTCGAAATCACGCGTGTCCAGTTTTGCCAAAACAGTGGAATCGCATACGCCTGGTTCAGTACGTGGGTCTCGAGTTCCAGCACAAGGGCGCGGCGTTTGACCGGATCCATTTCGCGCTTCTGAGCCTGGTACATCGCCTCTACCTTGTCATCGTTCACCCGGGCAGTGTTGCTGGGATTGTTCTTGAACGGCATGAAGGAGGTGAGCTGGACCGTAGGGTCGTCCAGGTACTCGGGCGGGTTGTCCAGGACCATGTCATATTCGCCCGACTTTTTGACCGCTTGGTGCTGCGGTCCGTCAACGAGCACGTGGTTGAGCGTGACGCCGATCTGGCGCAGCTGGTCAACCAGGAAGACACCAAAATAGGTATAGTTCTGCGCGTTCACGAATGTCAGCTTGAGGTTTTTCACCCCCGCTTCGGCCAACAGTCTGCGAGCTTCCTTGCGGGTTGCCTCGATGTCACGGCCGAAGCCTGCCTGCGTTTCCAGCTCGGCTGTGCTGCGGGCGAGCGGCTGGCCCGGCCGCACCAGACCGCCGACCACCTTGACGCCGGTCATCGTAGCCATCGCCTGGGCGCCGCTCCAGCGATCAACGGCCAGCGTCAATGCACGCCGCACGCGGGCATCGTCCAGCGGTGGGCGCGTCGTATTGACCGATGCCCACATGCGCACCGGCGTCGTGGTCTGCAGGCCCACGACCTTGATCTTGTCGCCGCGTGCCGAGACGATGCGGTCGAGTTCGGTCTGCGTCAGACTGCGCAGGCTGTAGTGCACCTGCCCTGCCATCAGCCCGTTGACCGCCGCCGACGGCGTCACCGACAGCGTGCGGAAGCCGTCGAGGTAGGGTTGCCCGGCCTTGAAGTAGCCGTCAAAGCGCTCGCCCACCCACTCCGAGCCGGGCACGTAGCGCGTGAACTTGAACGGCCCGGAGCCCATCACCCGCTTGCCCGGGTAGGTCGGGTCCGAAGCCAGAAGCGCAGCCGAGTAGACACAGGCGTAGGGCATGGCCAGCAGCTGCAGCATGGCCGCGTTGGGCGCAGCCAGCCGTATGACCAGCGTGGACGCATCGGGTGCGTCGATCGTCATAATGTCCTCGAACATGGCCTTGCGCAGCGACACCACGCCAGCCGGCGGGTTGCGCAGACGATCGAAGCTCACCTTCACGTCGTTGGAGGTGAGCGGCGTACCGTCGTGGAACTTGACGTTGGCGTGCAGCTTGAACTCGTAAGTCAGGCCATCGGGCGAAACCGTCCAGCTCTTGGCGAGATCGCCTTTCACTGCCGGGTAGGTGTCGACGTCGGCCCGCATCAGCAGGGAGTAGTGCGGTGCCACGCGCAACAGCACCCCGGCCGTGTTGGCCGCAGCACAGTCAAAGGTTGCCGGCTCACCGAAGTGCACAGGCACGACGATCGTCCCACCGCGAACCGGCTTCTCAGCCGGCGTGGCCGCGACCGCGGCCGCTGACGCGAGAAGTGCCATGGACGCTCCGTACACGGCACGCGTCATCTGTCGAACCTGGATAGCCATCTTTGTCTCTCTTTCTTTTGGGTGTTGAGATGGAACACAAAACGTCTTCACCCACGCACCGCCGCCTTCCCGTTCGTGCGGGAATCTTTCAGCGGATGGCAGGTCATGAAGGCGACGATTCATGTCAGTGATCGATCAGGAGGTTTGGCACGGGCTCGTCGAAGCGGCTTTCACTTACCGCCCGTCCGCATCCAGAGGTCGGCCAAGTCGAGCTTCAGGAAGTTGGACGGCATGTCATCCAGTCCACCGACATCGCTCGAGATCGCACGCGCCCAGTTCTGCCAGAACAAGGGAATCACGTAGGACTGGTTGAGGACGTACTCCTCGAGTTCCTGCGCACGCTGGCGGCGGGTGGGAAGATCCAGGGCCCGCTTCTGCGCGACGAACAACGCAGCCAGTCGCGAATCGTTGGAGCGGGTGTAGTTGGATGGGTTGTCCTTGAAGGGCAGCAGGGACGACATCTGCACCGTCGGGTCGTCCATGTACTCCAGCGGGTTGGCCAGAGCCAGGTCGAAGTCGCCGGCCGCACGGCGTGCCACGAACGTAGGCGGGGCGACGATGTGGTGTTCGACAGTCACACCGATCTGGCGCAGCTGGTCCAACACGTAGACGCCGTAGAACGGGTATGGGTCGGAGTTCACGAAAACCAGTTTCAGGTTCGTCACACCAGCTTCGGCAAGCAGGCGGCGCGCCTCCACGCGAGCGGCATTGATGTCTCGCCCAAAGCCCGGCAGCTTCTCGAGTTCTTTGGGGCTGCGCGCCAGTGGCGAACCCGGGCGGTACAGGCCGCCCATCAGGTGGATGGACGTCAGCGGCTCCATCGCCTTGGTGCCCATCCAGCGGTCGAGCGCCAGGGTCAGGGCACGGCGCACGCGCGCATCGTTCAGTGGGGCACGCGCGCTGTTGACGGCCAGCCAGGTGTGAACGCCCGTCGCCGTTTGCCGGCCCACGATCTTTACCTTGTCGCCGCGCGCAGCCTTCACACGGTCAATTTCACTGGGCGTGAGCCCGCGCATGTTGAACGCCACCTGCCCGGCGATCACCGCGTTGGTCGCGGCGGTGCCGACGATCGACAAGGCACGGAAACCGTCGAGGTAGGGTTGCCCGGGCTTGAAGTAGCCGTCAAAACGCTCACCGACCCATTCCTGGCCCGGCGAGTAACGGGTGAAGCGGAACGGACCCGTGCCCATCACCTTCTTCGAGGGATACGACGTGTCTTCGGCCAGCAGCTTGGCCGAGTACACGCAGGCGAACGGCATGCCAATCAACTGCAGCATGGCCGAGTTCGGGCCGCTCATGCGGAAGACGACGGTGCTCTCGTCGGGCGCCTCAATGGACTTGACGTCCTCGAACATCACCTTGTGCATGGAGATCACACCGGGCGGCGGGTTGCGCAGACGCTCGTAGCTCACCTTGACGTCGTTCGAGGTCAGCGACGTGCCGTCATGGAACTTGACGTTCGGGCGAAGCTTGAACTCGTAGGTTAGGCCGTCGGGCGAGACCTTCCAGCTTTCGGCCAGATCACCCTTCACCTGCGGGTAGCGGTCGGCATCGATCTGCAGCAGCGCCGAGTAGTGCGGCGCGATCCGCCACATCTCTCTCGGCGACGTGGTGCCGTGGCAGTCAAAGGAGCCTGGCTCGCCCACGTGCACTGGAAAGACCAGCGTTCCACCGCGCACTGGCGTCTCGACAGGCTTCTGTGCCTGCGCCGTGCTGGCAGCAGAAAGCAGTGCGGCACACAGCAACAGGCGGGTGCGGACCAGGTTCGAGCATCGCCGAGTGTTCATTGGTAGATCCGGAAACAAGGAATGTGGGTTGCTGCTCAACGATGGAACTTCGGATCCAACGCATCGCGAAGCGCATCGCCCAGGAGACTGAACGAGAACACCGCGAGGCTGATTGCGAGACCCGGGAAGATCACGACCCAGGGTGCCGACGAGAACACTTCCATGCTGACGCCCGACAGCATCAGTCCCCAGGCCGGTGCCGGCTCAGCCACACCGAGGCCGAGGTAGGACAACGATGCCTCCAGCAGGATCGTCTGCGCCGTGAACGCACTCACCAGCACCAGCCACGGCGAGATCAGATTGGGCACCATGTGCGAGAAGATCACCCTCGTGTGCGAGAACCCGAGCGCCCGTGCCGCATCGATGTATGGCGAGGTGCGGACCGAGAGCGCGGCACTGCGCATCACCCGCGCGATCACCGGCACATACGGCAGGATGATGGCGATCATCAGGTTGATGTCCACACCACCCACCTCGTTGCGCCCGAGCACGGCCACAACCACCATGGCCGCGACGATCAGTGGGATCGACAGCATCACGTCGACCAGGCGCTGAATGGCCGCATCCACCTTTCCCCCGAAATACGCCGAGCTCACGCCGATAGCGCCCCCGATGATCGAGCCGATCAGCGCGGTGGAGATGCCCAGCAGCAGCGCCGGGCGTGCGCCGTGGATCAGGCGCGAGAAGATGTCGCGACCGTAGCCGTCGGTGCCCATGAGGTGGGTCCAGCTCGGCGGCTGCAGCAGTGCATCGAAACGGGTTTCGAGCGGATCGTAGGGCGCAAAGACGTTGGCAAAGGTTCCCGCCACCAGCAGCACCAGGATGATGATCAGGCCCAGCAGCCCGAGCGGCTGGGTCTTCACGAATCGAAGGATGGCCTTGGTGCGGGGGCCGCGCGGTTTGACCGGTGCTGGCATGGTCGTAGCAATCTGTGTCATGGTGTGTTCTTCAACGGTTCAATTAGCGGACCCGAACGCGGGGATCGAGCCAGGCGTAGATCAGGTCGACGGCGAAGTTGGTGAGCACGTAGACCAGCGCGAACATCATCACCAAGCCTTGGATCAAACTCAGGTCGCTCAGTGAAACCGCCTGGATCAGCAATCGACCGATTCCGTTGATATTGAACACCTGCTCGGTGACCACCAGGCCACCCAGGAGGCCGGCGAATTCGAGGCCGATAACGGTGACGGTGGGCAGCAGCGCGTTCGGCAGCGCATGGCGCCACACCACACCGCGTGGTGAGACGCCCTTAGAACGTGCGGTGCGGATGTAGTCGTCGCCCAGCACTTCAAGCAGCGACGAACGCAGCAGCCGGGCGTTCACCGACGACATTCGCCAGCCAACCACCAGCGCAGGGAAAAAGATCTGCGCAAGGAACTCGCCGGGCTTGTCGCTGAAAGACGCCTTCTCGATGGAAGGTATCCAGCCGAACATCGCCAGCAGCGACAGCAACACGATCATGCCCAGCCAGAACGAGGGCACCGAAAGACCCGTCACGGTGAGCACCCGTATGAACTGGTCGAGCCACGTACCCCGGGCCAGCGCAGAGATGATCCCTAACGGCAGGGCAATTATCACGCCGATGACAAGGGCAGCTAGCGCCACCCGCAAGGTGTTGCCGAAACGCCCCGATATCTCTTCGCTGACCGGCTTCTCGCTCCACAGCGAGATGCCGAGCTCAAACTTGGTCAGGCCGACGATCCAGTTGACGTACTGCTCGTGCAGGGGCTTGTCGAAACCGAAACGGGCACGCTCGCGGTCCAGCACCTCCTGCTCGATCCGGCCACCAGACTCGTGGGTGTACTTGAATTCGATCGGGTCGCCAGGCAGCACCCGCAGCGCAAAGAAGATGATCGTCGCCACGGCGAACAAGGTCGCCGCCAGCAATGCGGATCTGCGAATCAGGAACATAAACATGGGAAAACCTCAAACGCAGCGCAAGCACGCCACCATGTGGCCTGGCTTGGTTTCGACTAACTGGGGAACGATGTCGGCACACTCCGGCATCACCACCGGGCAGCGTGTGCGGAACGCACAACCCGAAGGCGGCCTCAGCGGGCTCGGCGGCTCACCCCGGATGGGGACCGTGAGGTATTTTTTCTCGCGCTCCGGGTCCGGACTGGGCGCGGCGGCCATCAGCAACTGGGCATACGGGTGCTGCGGGTTGTTGTAGAACTCGTCGCGGTCCGCCACCTCGACGACACGCCCGAGGTACATCACCATCACGCGCGTGGCGATCTGGCGCACGACCGCCAGGTCGTGGCCGATGAACAGGTACGACAGCTTCAGCGTCTTTTGCAGGTCCGACAGCAAGTTCACCACCTGGGCCTGGATCGACACGTCGAGGGCCGACACCGCTTCGTCGCACACGATGAACGATGGCTCCATCGCCAGGGCACGGGCAATACCCACCCGCTGGCGCTGCCCGCCCGAGAGCTGGTGCGGGTAGCGCGTCATCAGATCGGTGCGCAGGCCCACCTGCAACAGCAAACGTTCGGCCGTCTCATTGGCCTCACGCCCATTCTTCGCAATGCCATGCACACGCACCGGCTCGGCGACGATCTCGCCGATGCGCTGATGCGGGTTGAGCGAGGCATACGGATCTTGGAACACCACCTGCGTGTGGCGGCGAAAGGCCCTCAGCCCGCGATCCCCCACATGGCTGATGTCCTGGTCACCGAAAAAGATGCGACCGGCAGTCGGCTCTTCCAGGCGAAGCAGCAGCTTGCCGAGCGTGGACTTGCCGCAGCCCGATTCACCCACCAGGCCCAGGGTTTCCTGGCGACCGATGGCGAAGCTCACGTCGCGCACGGCGCGCAGCTGCGAGCGCTTGCCCATCCAGCCGGCCTTGATCGTGTACGTCTTTTCGAGATTCTCGACACGGATCACATGCTCGGGCTGCGGCGCGTTCGTAACCGTCCGCGCCGGCGTGTTCACGCTCACCACCGAACCCGCGCTTGTCGGCGCCCAACTGATCTTGCCCTCCGCGATTTCGGCCACCCGCACGCAGGTCGATATGGTGCCGAGGTCGGTCAGGTGCTGCGCACCGGCGGTAGAACACGCCGGCAGAACATGCGGGCAGCGCGGCGCAAAGGCGCAGCCGGCCGGCACGTTCTTCGGGTTGGGTGGCAGGCCTTCGATGGCGGCCAGGCGCATCGTGGCGTCGCCCGCCAGACGCGGCACCGAGGCCAAAAGGCCGGCGGTGTACAGATGGCGCGGGTTGGCGAACACCAGATCAGCCCTTCCCTGCTCCATCAGCCGGCCGGCATACATGATCATCACGCGGTCGGCGTAACGAGCCACCACACCAAGGTTGTGGGTGATGATGATCAGCGCGACGCCCAGGCGCTTGCACAGATCCTTCATCAATTCAAGAATCTGCGCCTGGATCGTCACGTCGAGCGCAGTGGTCGGCTCGTCGGCGATCAGCAACTGCGGATCACAAGCCAAGCCGATGGCGATCATCACGCGCTGGCGCATACCACCGGAGAACTGGTGCGGATACTGCGAGAGGCGCGACTTAGGGTCGGGGATGCCCACCAGCGCCAACAACTCCACCGCGCGCGCCTCGGCAGCCGTGTCGTCGAGTTTCAGATGGATCTGCAACGACTCGAACAACTGCTCGCCGATCGTCATGACCGGGTTCAGCGCCGTCATCGGATCCTGGAAGATCATGCCGATGCGCCCGCCACGCAGCTTGCGCATCTCGGGCTCTTCGAGCTTCAACAGGTCGATGCCATCGAAATGAACCGTTCCCGTGCACACGTTGGCATTGGACGCAAGCAGGCCCATGATGGACAGGGCCGTCACGGACTTGCCCGAACCAGACTCACCCACGATCGCCAGAATTTCGCCCCGCTCGACCTCGAGCGACAGGCCAGTCAAGACCTTGACGAGCCCGTCTTCGGTCTTGAACTCCACGCCGAGGTTATTGACCGTCAGCAAACTGCCGGTCGGACGACTATCGGCCGGCGTTTTCGCTTCCTGCTGTTCGTCACGTCTTTGCACTACCTGTTCCATATATCCTTGCCTGGTTTGAGCATCGACAGATGGACACTGCCATCGTCCGTATAGCCCCAAATTGACCTATCACCTCGATATACAACTTGAGTTATATTTGATGCACGACTCAAGTTTATAGCATATGTTAGTCAAACTAGCCTTGACCCGTTTAGGTGAAAACCCTTGCTCCTCAGCAATCTCACGATGAACGCATGGCAAGCATCACTATTTGCCTCGCCTGGGCAGCGGCGCGCTTCACGAATCAGTGAAATGACCATTCGGTGTAGCAAGGTTTTCTATACATCTATCTGACGGCAGACTAGCGACCTTCTCCGCTTTAGACGATGACGCCGATGTATGTCCTTGTGTTGCTTGCAGGTGTAGTTGATCCCAAACACCCTCTACCTTCTCAGATCGATGCTGAATCTTTGCTCAAGGCAAGAGCCAGCCGGCCTCTGCTGAGTCCCTTTGATGAAGCCGCACTCGAGATCGCGCTGAAGTTGCGCGACGCCGACCCGAAGACCGAGATCAGCGCCATGGTGATCGCCGCGTCAGAGAGTGACCCGCTGTTGCGCACAGTGGCTGGCTTTCGCCTAGCGAGCACGGCGGGTGTGGCCGCCACTTGCCTCCCAGCATGGGACGCAGCAGCAGCGGCGCGCGCCATCGCCCGCGCCCTGCGCACACATGCTCCAGAGCCACAGTTGATTTTGATCGGGCGTGAGTTCGGCGACGGCGATGACGGCTCCCTACCCGCCGCGCTGGCCGCCGCGCTGGCCATGCCCTACGCCAGCTTGTCGCTCTCAATCGATGTGGAATCCTCGCATGCCCGCCTACTGCGCCAGAGCGGCAACGGCCTGGAGCGATGCTGCCTCCCCCTGCCGCTTGTAGCAAGCATCACCAACGACCCTCAGAACCGGCTGCGCCACCCTTTGCTCAAGAACGTGATGGCCGCCAAGAAAATGCAGTTTTCTTTCATCAACATACTCCCCGAAACGCCCACACTGCGCATCGCATCCTCCATCGCTGCCGCGACGCCCGAGCGCACCAGCCGCTGCGAGCTTCTGGGGGGGGGGCCTGCCGCACAGGCCGCTGCACTGGCCAAGCTGCTGCAGAAAGCGGCCTCCGCAACATGAGCATCACCTCCACCCAACGCCGCGTCGTCGTGCTGCTGCCCAGGTGCACCCCAGCCTACACAGATGACCGCCTGCTCGGCGCCGCCTGCGGCCTTGCAAATACCAGCGGCCAACCATTGGACGTGATCGAGCTGTGCTCACCCGACACGGCCCCCACGCCGCTCGTCATGGCGAGTGCAAGCACCTGGTGGCACGCCACGCACCCTGCGCTCTCGCAACCTATCAGCGACAGCTTGGTAAAGGCGGGCCTACAGGCCTTGGCGGCATCTGGACTTCTGGCCGGCAGCACGCCGCTGCTCGTGCTGATCCCGCCCGGCCCGCAAGGTTGCGAGGTGGCGGCACGCCTGGCCACCCACCTCGGCGCATCAGCACTCGGTGGCTGCAGCTCGATCAGCCTTGCTGGGGAGCGTGTCATAGCGCAGCGCGCCGGCTGGGGCGGTCGCGTCGAGATGACCCTGCACAGCGACGAGAGGGTCTGCGTGGCCACGCTGCGCTCTGCCGGGATCGCGCAAGACACGCCGATTGCGCGCGAGAAGCCTTGCCTCCGAACCCTGGCGCTCGACGGTTCCGCGCCGCCCGCGTTTGAGATCACACCAGTGGCGCACACCGATGCCCTACCTCCGCTGGAGGGAGCGTCGATCGTGGTGTCAGGCGGTCGTGGCATGCAAGGAAAAGAGGGCTTCGACCTGTTGCGCACCATCGCCGAACTGTTGGGCGCCTCGCTCGGCGGTAGTCTTCCCACTGTGGATGCCGGATGGGTGCCGGTGTCCCGCCAGATCGGCCAGTCCGGCAAGTTTGTGTCGCCACGGTTGTACCTCGCCGTAGGCATCTCGGGCACGCCGCAACACCTTGCCGGAATCGGGCCCGACACCCCCATCGTGGCGCTCAACAAGGATCCGTGCGCCCCCATCTTCAAGGTCGCACAGGCCGGCGTGGTGGGCGACTGGCAAGAGATGCTGCCGCTGCTGGTCCGCGAACTCAAGGCAGCCCGATGAGGCCCTCGACCTGATAGGCTCAATGATGGCCCAAAAATCATACAGCGCAGGAAAATCTCTCTTGGAGTCGCCGGTCGACAGCAGAGAAAAGAGAATGGACCGATTGTGGGCAATGCAGGTGTTCGTGCGTGTGGCCGAATGCGGCAGCTTCTCGCGTGCCGCCGAGTCCCTGGATCTTGCCAATGCAACCGTGACGGCCTGCGTGCGCAACCTCGAACGGCACCTGAAGGTGGCGCTCATTCACCGCGACACGCGGCGGCTGAACCTCACCGACGAGGGCTCGATCTTCATCGCCCGCGCACGCGAAGTTCTGAGCGCCGTCGAGGCGGCCGAAGCCGAAGTGCAGAAGCAGCTGGGCGAGCCGCGTGGCTCGCTCACCATCGATACGCCAATCTCCATCGGACACGCGTTACTGTGCCCCGCCCTGCCAAAGTTCGCGGCCCGCTTTCCCGCCATCCGAACAGCCGTCACGCTGACCAACCAACGCCGCCACTTGATCGAACACGCCATCGACGTGGCGATCCGCATGGACCGTGTGGAAGATGCCGAGCTGGTGGCCCGGCCAATCTACGAGACGCGCTACAAGCTGTGCTGTTCACCTCAGGTCGCCGCCATGCTGCCCGCCGATGTGCGCGAGTTGGACCCGGCGCAGTGCCTGGGCATCTTGGCTGAGGAGCGGCGAACGTCCAACCCGTGGCGGCTGCGGCGCGGTGACGAGGTGCACACGATCCAGCCCGAGGGCCCGTTGCACTTCAACAGCAGCGACGCGGCCGTGCAAACCGCCGTGCAAGGCGGCGGCGTGGTGCAGGTGCTCGACATCTTCGTCAACCCGTTCATCGACCGTCGCGAGTTGGTGCAGGTCTACGACGACTGGGACACCGAGGCCAAGACCTTCTACGCGGTGATGACCAAGGCGCGGGTCTCATCGGCCAGGGTGCGGGTGTTCATCGACTTCCTGACCGAGGTGCTCGACTCCGCACGCCGCCCGAGCGCCACCCAGGCGATCAAAGTGCGCGATCTCAGCCAGCGGTACGCCCGAGCGCCGAAGGTCGAGGGTGGTGTGGCACACCCCGGAAGGGCGACACCCTCACCACCAGCCCGTTAGCCGGTCGCCAGCGCCGTGCGCGCAGCCACCCGGCCGAACACCACCGCCTTGCCCAGCGCTGAACCCGTCATGTAGGCACCCCCGTGGAAGCCGCCAATGACCTCGCCCCCCGCATACAGACCCGCGATCGGCTGCCCAAACACGTCGATCACGCGCATGCCCGCGTCGACGCGCAGGCCGCAGTAGGTGCCGAACACGGCCGCCGTCGACGGATACGCATAGAACGGCCCCGCCTCGATGCGACACAACTCGCCGTGGTTGTGCACCAGCTTGCGTCGGTGGAACACCGTGTCGCCACCCGCATCCACGTCCCGGTTGTAGGCGTCGATCGTCTCTTTGAGCGTCTCGTAGGGCACCTCGATCTGCTGCGCGAGTTCGGCCAGCGTGCTGGCCTTGATGATCAGGCCCTCTTCCATACGGCGGCCGAAGTCGAGGATTCGCACGCGGTCGTCTCCCGACTCGAAGATCCACTGATCGAAGATCTGAAACGAAGTGTGGTATGGCTGAGCCATACAGGCGTCGCCAAGCAGCTTGTACGAGATGGATTCGTCGACGAAGCGCTTGCCGTCCTGGTTGATCGCAATAGCACCCTTGTAGACCGCCAGGCAACTGTGGTGGTTGAGCGTGTCAACAGGATGCTTGCCGTAGGTGCCCTTGATGTAGGCCATGTCGCACAGGTCGGCGCCGAACTTCCACGCCATGCGCAAGCCGTCACCAACGTTTCCTTCGCCGCACACGAAGACAGCGTTGTCGTACTGTGGCGCGAACCGATGCACCATCTCCGGGTCTCGGCCGAAGCCGCCACAGGCCAGCAGCACACCCGCACTCGAGTGCAACGTTATTTCGCCTTGCGGGCCTTCGACCAGAACGCCGTGTACCGGTGAGGTTTCACTTTCGCGAAGCAGGCGCTTGGCCTGAATGCCGGTCATCAGCGTCACGCGACCGCTCGCCTGGCAGCGCGCAGCCAGCATGCGCACCGTATCGGCCGGGTCGACGGTGTGCACGCGCGGCACCGACTGCCCCGAGGAGGCCTCGATCACCGGGCTGAACTCCACGCCATGTCCACGCAGCCATTGGTAGGTGGCGAGCTGGTTCTGCGCATAGGCATTCACCAGCGCCGGATCGTTCTCGTTCAAGCCCACTTCGAGCAGGTCGCTCGCGAGCAGCTCGGCCGAGTCTTGGATGCCGTTAGCGGCCTGCAGGTCGGTGCCTGCAAAAGCCAGGCAGCCGCCGCTCATGGCGGAGGATCCGCCGATCTCGTCCATCTTCTCCAGCAGAATGACCTGACATCCCGCCTCGGCCGCCTCCAGGGCGGCGGCAAAGCCGGCGATACCGCCACCGACAACGATCAGTTGAGTGTCGATTGTTTTCATGTCTCGATCAGGCTTGGAAGGGAGGAACGGGTTGGCCGTAGAAGGCAAGAATTTCGCGCACGCGTTCGGACTCTGGCGGTTCATTGAAATAGCCGCGCTGGCAACGCTCGACGCCGCTCTGACGCTTGAGGTCGCACAGCATCTCGGCGTGCTTTATCCAGCACGAAAGCGAGTCCAACACGGGCACGCCATCGACGTTGTTCACGCCGTGCGTGGCAAGCAGCACGCACAGGGGCGCTTCGCCAGGAATCAACACCTCGGCGCCACGCTCGATCATGTACCGCGCGGCCACCTTGAAGCGCTCGATCAGAGGCGCAGGGTCCGAGAAGCCTGCGAGTACGTCGACAAAGCGAAATCCGACGTCGGACACACCACAGAGGCGTTGCGACAGGCCGTAGTTGCGCGCGTTATCGGCGACAAGGTCCGTCAGCTCGCTGATGAACACCATCACGCCAAAGCGCGCGCCCAGGAGACAGGAACTCAACATCGCCGATTCACCATACCCCACCACCGGGATGCGCAACATCGAACGGATCTGGCGCAGCCCCGGATCGGGCAGCGTGCTGATGGCATAGGCGTCAAAGCCTTCGGCCTGCGCGCGTAATCCGCCTTCGAAAAACTGGATCGCATGCAGGAACTGCAGCGACGCGTGGCGGATATCGTTACCCGGATAGTTGGTACGGTAGGTGCCGGGGCGCATACCATGCATGACGATCTCCGTATCAGGCCGAGCCACCCGTTTGAAATGCGTCTTCAGCGCGTCGTCGTACGCACCCAGGTCCGACAGGACAGTGAAGCTTTGATGCCAGATTCGAAGTGCCATGGCGTGCAGTCAGGGATAGGAAGTTGCGAAAAGGCAGCGAGAGAACGTCAGGAAGCGCGAACGCTCAGTCACACCACATGCCACCGTTGATGTCGAGCACCTCGCCGGTGATGAAGCCGGCGTCTCGGTGGGCGAGGTACAGCACAGCCGACGCCACGTCAGCTGCGGTACCCATGCGCCCAACCGGAATCAGCGCTTTGAGATGTGCTGGAAAGTTCGTAGTCATGGCGGTGGCGATAGGGCCTGGCGCCACGGCGTTCACGGTGATGCCATCGCCCGCCAGCTCCTTCGCGAGGAAGCCGGTCATCGCGTGCACGCCAGCCTTCGAAACCCCGTAGGCCACGTTACCGGCACGCTGTTGTTCGGCCGCATCGAGCCATGCGCGCGCGTTGCCGCTGTTTTTTCCCACCACCGAGCCGATGTTGACAATGCGTCCGAAGCGCTGGCGCTTCATGCCGGGCATCACCGCCTGACAGGCAAGAAAACTGCCTTTGAGGTTGATGTCGAGGACACGGTCCCACTCGACCTCGGCCAAGTCGGCAGCAGCGCCATAGGACACCACGCCGGCCACATTGACAAGCAGGTCAACCGGCGCCACCGATTCCGCCACGCGTGCCACGAGCGCCCGCAGATCGGCGCTTCGGGTCACGTCGAGCCGCAGCGCAGGAGACTGGCTGCGCAGGTCTGCATCGGACACGTCGTTAAGCTCGGTGGTGGCCGACCCATCGGTTGCCACCACGCGCGCGCCGCGGGCGCGCAGTGCCTCGACAACCGCACTGCCGATGGCGCCCAGCCCGCCAGTGATGAGTGCCACACGCCCGTCGAAATCACCGAGCGCGGCCAGCGCGGCGGTGTTCATCGGCCCCCTCGGCGAGCTGCGGCGTGCGAGCCGGCGATGCGGCCAAACACCAGGCCCTTGAGCACCGAGGTGGCGCCGGTGTAGTTGCCGTAGTAGAGGCCGACGATCTCACCGGCAGCATAAAGACCGGGAATCGCATCGCCGTCGGCGTTGACCACGCGTGCTGACTCATCAATCTTCAGGCCGCCGAAGGTGAAGACGTTGGCCGAGATCACTGGGTAGGCATGGAACGGCGCTTCGGTGAGCGGGCGCGCCCAGTTTGACTTCGGGGGTGTGACGCCACTTGTGCTCAGACCATCGAGTTCCAGCGGGCGCCAGTCGCCTCCGCTGCACGCGGCGTTGTACTCGTTCACAGTGGCTTGCAGCTTGTCGGCCGGAACACCGATCTTGGCCGCCAGTTCAACAATCGAATCGGCCTCCACAGGCGGCTTGTCGGTACGGATTCCGAGCCGGTAGTTGGGAATGCGCTGGTGCTTGGCATCGAGGATGGTGTAGGCCATTCCGTCACGCTGAGCAAAGATCTGGCGCGTCACCGGCTCGTAGTGTGCGTCGACAGTGCCCGGCGCTTCGTCGGTAAAGCGTTCACCGTCCAGGTTCACCAGCACACCGTACGGGAAGATGAAAATCGAAGGCTCGGAGATTCCCGAACGCGGATCCACCGGCTCGGCGTGGTAGCTTCCGAAATCGCCACTCGCCGCCGCCCCGATATCAAGCGCCATCGCGATGCCTTCACCGCGGTTGTAGTAGGCGCCCTTGCAAACGGGGCGAAGGTAGGTGGAGCGCGGACCGATGTAGCGCGTCATCATCTCCGCATTGCCCTCGAAGCCGCCGCAGGCGAGCACCACCTGGCCCTTGAGAGTGCGGCGCACGTTGCCGCGCGCGGTAACCTGCAACCCCATCACGCCACCTCCGGCGTCGAGCACTAACGCTGAGGCTGTGGTCTCATAGAAGAACTGCACGCCCAGCGACTCGGCCTGCGCCGCCAGCACGTTAACCAGCGCCTCGCCACCGCCCACCGGTAGCAGTCGCGGCTGCGACTTGGTGAGGAATTGCGTGGGCAGGAAGTCGAAACGTGCGCCAAGGCCCTGCAGCCAAGCAATCGTGTCGCCGGCTGCATCGGAGAAGCGCTCGATCAGCGAGGGATCGGCAATGCTCAGCGAGCGCGTCAGCGACGTGCGATGCGACGGCGTCGCGGCCTGCTCTACCAACTCGGGGTCAATCGACCCCGAGCCGTTCTCGGCCAGGTGCGTCTCAAAATCGTCGGTGACCTCGGTCAGGCTCTTCATGCGCAGGTAGGCCTCTGTGAAGCGGCTCTGACCGCCCCGCTCTTCCCTAGGCGCACGCTCGAGCACAGCCACCTGCGCACCTGCCTGCGCTGCCGCGACTGCGGTGGAAAGCCCTGCCACGCCACAACCGGCCACCACCACATCGAAATCTGTCTGCATGTTCATTCGCTTGCCACTCCACAACGATTGGGTCCTGTCATCATCAGAGACTTGCGCTGCGCTGTACAGGCGTGGAGACCGAAATGACTATTTGCGTGTGGTGCGCTTTTCTGCGCCGAAGGTCTAGCGCTTGATCAACTGAATTTCGTTGCTGACGCCTTCGAACTGTCCGGTGTGCATCGGCCATCTGTGCCCACATGAGGCGCTCATGGACTGGGCGCTGCATCCCATGTCCTCTTGCATCTGAACGGAGCGCTTGCCTTGTTGATGATGGGCCGCGCAACCATCATGGGGAAGCCACCACCGCTCTTCTCATTCAGCCCTACTCCAAGCTTCCGCAAAAAGAAATGGCCATCTTTCGATGGCCACTAGGTGACGGGGCGGAAGATCTTGCCCGGATAATTTTTAGAACTTGTGGCGCATACCCAGGGCGTAAGCGTTGTTGCTCGTCTTACGCTCTTCGCGGGCCAAACCCGTATCAACGTAGATGTTCGTGCGCTTGCTCAAGTAGTACTCGTAGCCAAGGCTGAACTTCTTCTGAACGTTATTGGCACCATCAGGGTCGATCTGACCATAGGCGACTTTGAAGACGGACGCGCCAACAGGCGCAAGTGCGCCGATCATGAACATCTTGTTGGTATCTTTGCCACCGGCGGTCTTCGACTGAGCGGCGTAGAACATTGGTTTGACATAGCCTAAGTCATAGGTCAGCCCTGCATTGATGATGCGATCGCCGTCGGTGGTTGGCGCGCCGCCCTTCTGCCCCCCGTAGCCGAGACCCACGTACAGCGGGCCACTCAGGTATTCGATGTTGACTCCGTTCTCGCGGGACCTTTCGCCTTCGCCCAAGGCCACCGTGATCGCGGTGGAGAAACCAGAGAGGCGGGGCGACTTGTACCCAATCGCGTCAGTGACTTGAGTGCCCGAAGTCGAACGGTAGCCGGCGTACTGGCCGATACCTACCTGTCCCACGCCGTCCCAGCCGAACGGATCGGACTTCACACCCACGAAGAACGCTGGTGTGTAGTCACGGCCAGCCCACACCGCACCGAGGTTTTTGCTTGTCAGCTGCAGGATGCTCTTGCCCGAAAAGAGGACACCTGGCCGGGTGAGCTCGCCGGTATCGGGCCGGAATCGGGAATCGAGAATGAACGACGCCGAGAGGCCACCGCCGAGATCCTCGGTGCCGCGGAAACCGAAGCGCGAACTGGTCGACTGCTTGAGCGTCGAATTCTTGGAAGTTCCGTTGCCGCCGGCGTTGGCCGCCGTGCCGCCATTTCCGCGTGTAACGGCCAAGTCGATGATCCCAAAAATTTCTACCGAGGATTGGGCCTGTGCCGTGGTCGCCAGTGCAGCCAGAACTGCGACGGCGAGAGCGTTCTTCTTCATGTGAGTCTCCGAATGGGTTTATGTAAACCGCGCCGAAGCGCGGAAAGTCCCCGCTCATGATTGAGGGGCGGGGCGCAGTCTATGGATCAAAGCCCTTGCAGGCCATGGAGATTATTGAAAAAGTCATTTTAAAAAAACATAGGTAGTTACATGATTGACGTTTGACATATTTTTGTTGTACGCTATATTTTTAATGTGAAGAACACAGATACCTGAATGGAACTACGCATGACTATGGAAAGCGGAACCCTGGAGGTTCGTCTGAAGGCCATCACCTTCGAAGCAGAAGGAATCAACGGCTACGTGCTAGAGCCACTGACGGCAGGCGAGCTTCCCCCGTTCACCGCAGGCGCGCACATCGACGTGCATATGCCGGGCGGCATGATCCGCAGCTACTCACTGGTGAACAACCCAGAGCAGAGAAACCGCTACGTGCTCGGCGTGGCGCGTGACCCTGCCAGTCGCGGCGGATCGGTGTACATGCACGAGTCTCTGCGAGTGGGCAGCAAGTTGAAAATTGGCCTGCCGCGCAACAACTTCCCTCTGAACGAAGCCGCCACGCGCAGCGTTCTTATCGCGGGCGGCATTGGCATTACGCCGATGTACTGCATGCTGCAGCATCTTCAGACGATTGGCCGCCCCTGGACGCTCTACTACTGTGCACGCAGCCACGCGCACGCGGCCTTCCTGTCCGAGATCGAAGCCCTGGCGCGAGCCACCCCGACCGCCAAGTTGCACCTGCACTTCGACGACGAAGCACAAGGAAAACACCCGGACATCGCCGCCATGGTGGCCTCTGCCGAGCCCGATGCACACCTCTACTGCTGCGGCCCGGCGCCGATGCTCGATGCCTTCACCAAGGCCGCCGCAAGCCGCCACAGCGATACCGTGCATGTGGAGTACTTCAGCGCACGCGAGGAAGCCGCGACCGACGGTGGCTTCACCGTGAAGCTCGCCCGCAGCGGCAAGACCATTCCCGTTTCCGCAGGCAAGACCATCCTGGATGCACTGCTTGATGCAGGCATCGATGCGCAGTACGGGTGCATGCAGGGCGTGTGCGGCAGTTGCGAGACACGCGTTCTGGCCGGTGTCCCCGACCATCGCGACGGCCTCCTTGATGAGGCAGCCCGGAATAGCAATACCACCATCATGATCTGCTGCTCGGGCAGCAAAACCCCAGAACTCACGCTCGACCTGTAATCCTCATGTACCGGACAACGGTTCCGTCTGCTCCGGTACTCACACCAAGGGCAAGGGCTTTTTTTGTACAGCGCCACGGGTTTTTCGTCGTTCCTCCCGGAACCATGCCTGCGGCGCCCTCACCACTGAGACACACATGACACAACGCACCAAGCGCTCCATCGAGGTCCAAGGCGTCACTCACGGCAGCGTCCCCATTCCGATGGGCGCCCGTGTTGGAAACCTCATCTGTTCCTCCGGCATTGCCGGCAAGGATCCGGCGACCGACAAGGTTCCTGACGACCCCGCGTCCCAAGCGCATTTTGCCTTCCAGAACATGGCGACACTGGTCGCCAATGGCGGCGGCACGCTGGCCGATGTGGTGCGCGTTACCGTTTTCATCAAAGACAACAGCATGCGTGAGCACGTCAACAAAAGCTGGCTCGAGCTTTTTCCTGACCCGCATGACCGCCCGGCCCGTCACACGCAGGTCATCGACCTGGCCGGCGGCATGCTGGTTCAGCTCGAAATCGTCGCGGTGGTGCAGTGATGAACGAGCTCGTCGTACGTCTCAATCGCCTGGACGTCTGCGCCGTCTCGGATGCCCTCGACAAACTCGGCATCGCCGGTCAGGTCGTCAGTGGCCTGGAGCAACGCTCCACCACACGCCGTGTGGCCGGTCGTGTGATGACCTACCGTCTGCTTCCGGCGGGTTCAGTGGCCCCTGGCGGTCCGGTGCGCCACCTCGGTACTTCGGCCATTGAACTTGCCGAGTCGGGCGACGTGATTGTGGTGGAACAGAAAACCGGCATCGACGCGGGCTGCTGGGGCGGCATTCTGACCCTGGGTGCCAAGGTCAAAGGTATTGCCGGCGTGGTAGCCGACGGCCCGGTGCGCGACATCGACGAAGCCCGCAGCTACGACTTCCCGGTGTACTGCCGCAGCCTCACGGCGCGCACAGCCCGCGCCCGCGTGGTCGAAGCAGAGGTCAACACGCCGGTGAGCATCGGCGAGGTGACCGTGAACCCCGGCGATCTGGTGATCGCCGACGCCAGTGGCGTCGCTTTCGTGCCCGCCGACCGCGCGGACGAGGTACTTGACGCCGCCGAATTGATCGCAGGACGTGAGGCCGCCATGGCCAAGGCCCTGCTCGCTGGCAAGCCCATCACCGAAGTGATGGGTGCCGACTACGAACACATGCTGCGCTGAGCCGCGACTTAGGAGATTGACATGACCGACAAGAACGTTGAACGCGCCTCCAAGATGGACACCGCCACACTGAGCGACGCGCTCGACAAGTGCGGCATCAACGGCCAGTGCTACAAGATCAAGCCGCGTTCCAGCGACTTCCGCATGACCGGTCGCGCCTGGACGCTGAAGTACGGCCCGGCCGGCATCCCCGTCGGCACTGTTGGTGACTACATTGATGACGTGAAACCTGGCGAGGTGGTCGTGCTCGACAACGACGGCCGCGACGACGCCACCGTGTGGGGCGACATCCTGACCGAAGTGGCCAGCAAGAAGGGCATCGCCGGCACGCTGATCGACGGTATCAACCGCGATGTGTCTCTATGCCTCGAACTCGGGTACCCCGTTTACAGCCGCGAATCGTGGATGCGCACCGGCAAGGACCGTGTGCAAGTGGAAGCCACCCAAGTGCCGGTGAACATTGGCGGCGTGCGCGTGTGCCCGGGTGACCTGATCCGTGGTGATGCCGACGGCGTGGTGGTGATCCAGAAAGACCTGGAAGACAAGGTGCTGGCCGTCGCCGAACAGATCCAATCCGCTGAAGACGAGATCCGCGCTGCTGTGCGGGGCGGCATGAGCCTGCGCGAAGCGCGTGTCCAGCACGGCTACCACGCGCTGCAAACGCGGGAAAAAGCATGAGCGACAACAAAGCCATACCGTCGGGCCCGACCATTCAGGCCGACATCGAGCGCGTTTCGGCCGAGCTGGTCGAACGCGCCCGCAAGCTGCCATCTGCCACGCTGCACGAAGCCGGTGGTCGCATCGGCGTAATGCCTTCAGCCATCAAGCCAGTGGCCCCGTCGTTCAGCATCTGCGGCCCGGCCGTCACGGTGCACTCGCCCGCGGGCGACAACCTGTGGATCCACCGCGCCATCTACGTGGCCAAGCCCGGAGACGTGCTCGTGGTACACGTGAGCAGCGGCTACGACTTCGGCTACTGGGGCGAGATCATGTCGACCGCTGCACGTGTGCGGGGTCTCGGTGGTCTGGTGATCGACGGCTGCGTGCGTGACGGCGCGGTGCTCGAATCCTTCGGCTTCCCGGTCTTCGCACGCGGCCTGTGCATTCGCGGCACCGGCAAGGACTTCGGTGCTCGCGGCTGGGTCAATGCCCCCACCCTCTTCGACAACCTGATCGTCAATGCGGGCGACCTGATTGTGGGCGACACCGATGGCGTGGTCGCCATCCCTCGCGAGAAGGCAGCCACCGTGGTGGCCGCTGCCGAGCAACGCGAAGCCAAGGAAGCCTCGGTACTCGACCGCCTGCATGCTGGCGAACGCACGCTTGAGGTCTATCAGTTCTAAACAAATACACCGACAACGGAGACACACCTTGCAAGCAGCTAGCTACAACCCCGATACCCTTGACCTGCCCTCGGGCTCACTGATCGACGGCCAACTGGTCGCCGGCGAAGGCGAGCAGTACGAAGTGCGTCGCCCCTCTGACGGCAAGCTTGCTCGCGTCGAGCGCGGCGCCAGCGCCGCACAGGTCGACCGTGCCGTTCAGATCGCCGCCAAGGCCTTCGCCACCTCCGCCTGGGCCACCGGCAACCCTCGCGCGCGCGGCCAGGTGCTGCGCCGCTGGGCCGACTTGGTCGAGAAGAACGCCGACAACCTGGCGCGGCTCGAATCCATCGTATCGCCGCGCATGTATGTCGGCGTGCGCACACGCGATGCACTGGGTGTGGCCGAGCTGATCCGCTACAACGCCGAGCTCGCCGACAAGATCAACGGCGAAATGCTGGCCTCGGCGAGCAATGTGTGGAGCATGGTGCTGCGCGAGCCCTACGGTGTGGTCGGCGGCATCTCGCCATGGAACGCCCCGCTCTTCCTCGCCGCGCTCAAGCTCGCGCCGGCGCTGGCCGCTGGCAACGCGGTGGTGCTCAAGCCTTCGGAAGGCACGCCCTACTCGCTCATCCTGCTGGCGCAACTCGCCATCGAGGCTGGCGTGCCTGCCGGCCTGATTGCCGTGGTGCCGGGACTCGGCCACGAGACCGGATCGGCATTGGTGCGCCACCCGCAGATCAGCTACGTGAGCTTCACCGGCTCCACCGCCAGCGGTGCCCGCGTGATGGCCGACGCCGCGCTGCATGGCCTGAAACCCGTCTCGCTCGAACTCGGCGGCAAGAGCCCGCAGCTCGTGCTGGACGACGCCGTCGACCTCGACAAGGTGGCCGACTACGTGGCGAACTCGATCATCGGCAACTCCGGCCAGATCTGCTTCTGCGGAACGCGCCTGGTGGTCGACGAACGCATCGCCGATGACCTGGTGGACCGTGTCTCGCGCCGTTTCAAGCAGGTGACACCCGGCCCAACCTGGGCCGATGGCAGCACGCTCGCACCCATCTTCTCGGAAGGCCAGGCCCAGCGCATCGAAGGTATCCTCGCCCGCGCCGTGCAAGGCGGTGCCAGCATCCAGCAGGGCGGCACCCGCAGCGACACGCCTTACGGCGGCGTCTACTTCCAGCCCACGCTCGTACGCGGTGCACAGCCCGACAACGCCGTGGTGCGCGAGGAAGTGTTCGGCCCCGTGCTCGCGGTGCAGACCTTCCGCGGCCTCGAAGAAGGCCTGGCACTCGCCGACCACCCGACCTACGGCTTGGCCGGTGCGGTGCACACCGCCGACATCAACAAGGCACTGCGTGCGGCGCGCGCCATTCAGGCAGGTACCGTGTGGGTCAACCACTACGGGCCGAGCGGTGACCTCAACGGCTCGAATGCGCCCTACAAGCAATCGGGCATGGGCCAGGACGGTGGCGTGGGTGCACTGACCAAGTACTTAAAGACCAAGAACGTACGCGTGCTGGTGCAGTAAGGCTGTGCCGGCCTCCGCGCGCGGCAGTCCGCCGCCAGCAGAAGCCCTGGCCGTGGGTGCCGGCGCTCCCCCTGAGCCCGCGCTCACGGTCCACCTGGCACGAACGGGCCGCACCCTTCAGGTGCAGCCCGACCAGACCCTCCTACAGGCCGTGCGCTCCGTCGGCGTCGACGTGCCCTATGTCTGCCTCGAAGGCAAGTGCGGCGCCTGCGAAGTGGGCGTGCTCGGTGGCACTCCTGAGCACAGGGATCCGGTCTACGCCAACACCTCGCGTTTGCCCCGCGATCGTATGAAGTTGTGCGTTTCGCGCAGCCTCACGCCCCGCCTCACGCTCGACCTGTGACCCTTCTTCACGAAGCCGCCGCATGACCACACCGATCATCCTGAGCCGCTCCACGCTGATCGTCCCACTCAGCAACGAAGCTTTCATTGCCCGCGCCCACCTGCGCGGTGCGGACACCATCCTGCTCGATCTGGAAGACGGCGTCGCTCCCAGCGCCAAGCAGGCAGCGCGCGAGCGCCTGTCATCGGCGGCGGCATCGGTCTCGCTGGCCGGTTCACGCGTGAATGTGCGCGTCAACCGGCCGCTCGGCCTGATGGTGCGCGACCTGGAAGCTGCGGTGATCCCGGGCATCGCCGCGATCTCGCTTGCCAAGGTCGAAGGCCCGGGCCATGTGCGCCTGGTGTCTGAGTTCATCGCCGAGCTGGAGCGGGAGCGTGGCCTACCTCCGGGCGGCATCCGGCTGTCGGCCACCATCGAGACACCACAAGCCCTGCTGCAAGCGGCCGACATAGCAAGTGCCGACCCCCGCCTCACGGCAATCGGGATCGGCGGGCTCGACCTGGCCGCGGCCTGCGGCTTCGAGCCCACGCCCGACGCGCTGCTGGGCCCGATGCAGACCCTGCTCTTCGCCGCAAAGGCGGCCGGCATCTCCGCCGGCGGCTACCTCGGCTCGATCGCCGACTACCGCGACCTCGACGGCATGCGCAAGCTGCTGCGCCGCTCGCGCAGCCTGGGCTTTCGCGGCGGTGCCGCCATCCACCCGTCGCAGGTGGCGGTGCTCAATGAAGAGTTCGCCCCCACCGCCCAGGAGATCGACGATGCACACGCCATCGTCGCCCTGGCCGCCGAGCACCTCGCCAAAGGCACCGGGGCCTTCAGCTACCGCGGCCGGATGGTGGACAAGCCCGTCGTCATCGCCGCCGAAACCACGCTCGCTCTGGCCGACGCCATCGCCACGAGCGAGGCCCGCACGCGGCGCCTGCTCAACGGGGCCGCCTGACGCCGCGCCCCCCACCTCATTCCACAAGAGACTGCCCTTGAGCCTCCATCAAAAGCATTTCGACCCTTGCGCCCGCGGTCCCCTGCATGGCGTGCGTGTGATCGACTTGAGCCGCCTGGTGTCCGGCAACACACTCACCATGATGCTGGCCGACTACGGCGCAGAGGTGGTGAAGATCGAAGCACCACGCGGAGACAGCCTACGCGCATGGGTCAA
Organism: Betaproteobacteria bacterium HGW-Betaproteobacteria-9; assembly: GCA_002842215.1. Classification (GTDB taxonomy): domain Bacteria; phylum Pseudomonadota; class Gammaproteobacteria; order Burkholderiales; family Burkholderiaceae_C; genus Hydrogenophaga. The sequence goes on from PHCC01000009.1 coordinate 37,368, forward strand.
GGGAGGGCATTCCACCGACTGGAAGACACTCGGGCGCAACAAGAAAAGCGTTGGCCTGGACCTGCGCCAGCCTGAGGGGATGGCGCTGCTCAAGCGCCTGATCGCCCAGGCGTCGGTGTTGGTCGAGAACTTCCGCGCGGGCACGCTTGAGGCCATGGGCATCGGCCCTGATGTACTGCACGAACTCAACCCGCAACTCATCATCGCGCGTATCACCGGTTTCGGCCAGCAGGGTCCCTACCGCACGCGTCCGGGCTTCGGCACGCTGATTGAAGGCATGTGCGGCATGGCCGACCTACAGGGCTTCCCGGACCGCCCACCCGTGCTACCTCCGGGCCCCATTGCCGACACCTGCGCCGGTTTCTGCGGTGCGATGGCGGTGCTGGCCGCGCTGCGCGAGGTAGAGCACGGCAATGGCCGCGGCCAGGTGATCGACCAATCGCTCTTCACTCCGCTCTTCATGGCCATGGGCGCCCAGGCAGCCGACTACCGCGCCACCGGTCGCGTGCGTACGCGCCAGAGCAACAACAACCTCTACCAGACAAACGACGCAAGTACGTCAGCTGCTCGGTGTCGATGGAGCCGATGCCGCAGCGCATGCTGTCGGCCATCGGAAAGGGCGAGTACAACGAGATCGAGAAGTACAAGGGTGTGGCCGGCTGGACTCAAAACCGTGCCGAGATTCGCGGATGGGTGCAGGATTTCATCGGCCGGATGACGCAGGAGGAGGCCGTGGCCTACTTCGCCAAGGAGGAGATCAGTCTCGCGCCGGTCTACAACATCGCGCAGATCCTCGACGACGAGCACTTCCAGGCAACCGAGACGGTGGTGGAAGTGCCCGACGCTGACATGGGCCACGTGCCGATGTACGGCTTTGCGAGCCAGCTGTCGGGCACCCCGGCCGCGTTCTTTAGACCGGCGCCTGGCATCGGGGAGCACAACCACGAGGTGCTGGCCTGGCTGCGCCTGTCGCAAGACGAGATCCGCCGCCTTGAGGCCGCGAAGGTTCTTCACACCGGCGACGGCAAGCTGAGGCGCGAGTTCGCGTATCAGTGAACCACGTGCCGCGCAGCGTGCGAGGAACCACCGCTTACAGCCGCCTCATGAGGCGGCTTCCTGATTGGTGACCGCAGGCTGATCCAGGAACCCCAGGCGCCTCGGCACACGCAGAAAAATCGCCGCAGCGATCACCGTTGACATGCCGACGCACAGATAGGTCGCCATGAAAATGCCGGACAACTCCGGCTTGCCGCCCCCCAGGGCTGACACGCCGAAGTACCCCAGCAAGCCACCAGCCAACGCGACACCCAGCCCGTTGGACAACTGCACCACCACCATGAAGAACGAATTGCCACCGCTTGCCTCGCCCCTGCCGAGCGTGCTCAGCGTCAGCGTGTTCATCGACATGAACTGCAGCGAATTGAAGAGGCCGAAAAACCCCAGGTGCGCCCAGACCCACACCGTCGAGAAACTGGGCGCCACAAACGCAAAGCTCGCGATCGAGAAGCCAAGCAGCGTGGTGTTGGCCGTGAGCACGCTGCGGTATCCAAAGCGTCGCACCAGCTTTTCCACGATGACCTTGGAGGCCATGGCCCCGAGTGCGGCCGGTATCATGGTCATGCCGGCCGCGCTGGGTGAGTACCCGAGCCCTACCTGCAGATACAGCGGTGTCAGGAACGGCATCGCGCTGCTGCCCAGACGGGAAAACAGATTGCCCGCCAACGCGAGGCCGTAGGTGGGCACCTTCAGCAACGCGGGGCTGAACAAGGGGTGCGATGCGCGCGATGCATAGAGCCAGTAGCCGATCAGGCACAACGACCCACCCACCAGGCACACCATGCGTGTCGTCACGCTGGCATCCGGCTGCCCGACCGTCTGCAAGCCCCATGACAGCAAGACGATGCTGCCACTGAAGAGCGCGAATCCTGGCAAGTCAAATGGCGACCGGAGCCCGCGCAGATTCGGCATCACACGCGACGCCACCACGATGCCCAACACGCCCACCGGCAGGTTGATCAGGAAGATCCAGTGCCACGAGGCCACTTCAACCAACCAGCCACCGAGCGCCGGCCCGATCAGCGGCCCCACCAGACCCGGCAGTGTGATGAATGTCATCACGCGGATCAGCTTCTCGGGTGGATACAACTTCAGCACCACCAGCCGGCCGACCGGCATCAACATCGCGCCGCCGATGGCCTGCAACATTCGCGAGGCGACGAGTTGTGTCAGGTCTGACGACAACGCGCACAGCAGCGAACCACTGCAGAAAAGTGCCAGTGCGACTTGAAGAACATGCCGCGTACCAAAACGATCAGCCATCCAGCCTGACAGGGGAATTACGGCCGCCAGGGTGAGCATGTACATCACCACGGCCGCCTGCATGTTCAGCGGGCTCTCACCCAGGTCCGCCGCCATCGCGGGCAGGGCTGAGTTCAAAATGGTGGCATCAAGCAGTCCCATGAAAAAAACGATGGTGACCAGCCAAGGCAGGTAGCGATGAGGGGCTGGCAGTTCGGCTTCGATCATGTGACTCAGCGAGTGGACTTCAGGTGGAAAATATCAGCCGGGCTGCACGCGCGGCAGCGGTGGCAGGTGCACGCAGGCCACCTGCCCTTTCAGGCCGGGATACGCCGGGTAGAGGCACAGCACCATGGGGTCGTGCCCCGGGATGATGTGCTCCGGCGTCGATGCCAGCGCGCGCAGGCGGCGATTACCCTCCAACACCTCGCCGATGTTCATGACGATGGCAAACGGGTTGTCCGTGTCCAGGTTCTGGTAAAAGTGCGCGGCATCAGAGGCCAGCACCACCCAGCCACGCGCGGTGTGCACGCGCATCACCTGCATGCCACCGGTGTGCCCACCGATCTTGTGTACCGAGATGCCCGGGAAAATCTCTTCGTCGCCATCGTGGAACTCGACACGACCGTCGTAAACGTGGCGCACCATGGCCGTGACGCTCAGCACGTCGGTCGCACGGTTCAGGATCTTGTAGCGCATGTAGCGCCCGGTCGAAAATGCCATCTCGGCGTCCTGCAGGTGGAACCTGGCCTTCTTGAAGTAGCCGCTGTTGCCCGCATGATCGAAATGCAGGTGACTGATCACCACGTCGGTCACGGTTGCCGCATCGACGCCCACATCGGCCAGCACCTCGACCGGGTGACGGTCGGACTTGATCGGGCGGTGGGCACATGCGTCGTCCCCGAAGCCCATGTCCATCACGATCGTGCGCCCATCACCGCGCACCACCCAGACAAAAAAGTCCATCGGCTGTTGGCCGTCATGCACGTCGCCACGGCCGAGAAAGGCATCCTTGGCCTTGAACTCGGTGTGCGCAAAGCGCAGCGCGAGCACCTCGTAGTGGGGCAATTCACTGGGGGTGATGGCCATGGTGTTTGTCAGCAAAGTATCAAGAGAAAGTGGGCAGCATGTCGAGGGCGGATTCAGCGTGACGCGGCCAGGCCCGAGAGCTAGCCCGGGTCGAGCCAGATGTCAGCGAGGTCGATCTTCAGCAGCGTCGTGGGCAGCTCACCGAGCCCCCTCACTTGCTCGGAAATGGCACGCGTCCTCTTGAGGTCTTGCCCGCGTCGAGCCAGATGTCGGCCAGGTCAAGCTTGGTGAAGGTCGTGGGGACCTCGTCCAGACCTTGTACCTGCTGAGAAATGCCACGCGTCCAGTTGTGCCAGAACAATGGCAGCGAATACGCCTGGCCCAGCAGATACGCCTCCAGATCGCGCGCCAGCGCACGGCGGCGTGCCGGGTCCTGGGTGCGCTTGATCTCTTCGTACTTCGCATCGAACGTCGCGTCGTTGATTCGGCTGAAGTTGCCCGGGTTGGCAATCGCCGACTTGAAGATCGACCACTGCACGACCGGATCGTCCAGGTAGTCGGGTGGCACGTCCATCACCAGGTCGTAGTTGCCAGCCATCTTGCGTGCCAGATAGGTCGGACCATCGACCGCCTGGTTGTCGAGCGTCACGCCGATCTGGCGCAACTGGTCGGCCAGGAACACCCCCATCGGCGCAAACACATGGTTGTGCACGAAGTTGATCTTCAGGTTCGACTGCCCGGCCTCGGCCAGAAGACGTCTCGCTTCCTTGCGCGAGGCTTCAATGTCGCGGCTGTAACCCGGCAGCGTGGCCAACTCGGCCTCGGTCCGTGCATATGATGAGCCGGGGCGCAGCATGCCACCCACGAGATTGAACTCATTCAAGTGTTGCATCGCACGGGAACCACCCCAGCGATCCAGCGCCAGGCTGAGCGCGCGTCGCACACGCACGTCGCTGAGTGCGGGGCGCTGGGTGTTCACCGCCACCATCATGTTCACCGCCGTGGAGAAGTTGCGACCGACGATGCGGATTTCTTCGCCACGCGCCGACTTCACACGCCCGATGTTGCTGGGCGTGAGACCCACGAAGTTGTACATCGCCTGGCCTGCCACCAGCGCGTTCACCGATGCTGGCAACGAGGTCGTGAAGCCACGGAAGCTGTCGAGGTAGGGACGGCCCGTCACGTAGTAACGCTCGTTGCGCACCCCGATCCAGTCGCCGCCCGCGGAGTAGCTGACAAACTTGAATGGCCCCGAACCCATCACCTTGCGAGCGGGGTACGCCGGGTCTTCGGCCAGCATCTTGGCGGAGTAGATGCAGGCGAATGGCATCGCCAGGATCTGCAACATGGCCGTGTTGGGCGACTTGAGCTTGAACACCACCGTGCGGGCATCCGGTGCGTCGATCGACTGGATGTCTTCCAGCAAGCTCTTGCGGATGGACACCACCCCTTCAGGCGGGCGCCACATGCGCTCGTAGCTCACCTTCACGTCGTTCGACGTAAGCGGCGTGCCGTCATGGAACACAACCTTGTCGCGCACGTTGAACCGGTAGGTCAGCCCATCGGGTGAGACGGTCCAGCTGGTCCCCAGGTCACCGGTGACCTGGGGGTACTTGGTCGGATCGAGCTTGATCAGCTGCGAATAATGCGGCGCCACACGCTGCATCACGCCGACGGATCCGGCGGCATGGCAGTCATAGGTCGAAGGTTCGCCCACGTGCACGGCGAACACGAGGTTGCCGCCGCGCTTGTGGGCAGCCGCACTCGACTGGGCGTGTGCGCCCACCGAGGTGGTGAGGGCCAGCATGCTCAGCACGGCAGCGAAGAGCCCTGTGGTTTTGAACGAGGTGTACACGGGATGTCTCCAAAGTGCGTTGAAGAAAGACGACCGCTCTGTGGCGGCCTGCCTTCCGGTAGAGGATGAACTCAAGCGGCGCGACGGCCGTCTTCAAGGATCAGGTCGGCCGCACGTTCGGCGATCATGTAGGTCGGCCCGTTGGTGTTGGCCGACGGCATCAGCGGCATCACCGACGCGTCCACCACACGCAGGCGACCCACCCCATGCACCGCCAGCCGCTCGTCGACTACGGCGAGCTCGTCGGTACCGACACGGCAGCTGCCGGCCCAGTGGTGCATTGAGGTGCCGAACTTGCGCACGTAGTCGGTCAGCTCGTCGTCGCTGCGCAAGTCGGCTCCCGGCACCACTTCGTGCTTCACACGCGACTTCATCGGCTCGCTGTTGAAGATGCGACGCGCCAGTCGCAGCGAGGCCAGCACCGCGGCCTGGTCTTCGGGGGCCGAGAAGTAGTTGGCCCGGATGATCGGCGCCTCACGCGCGTCCTTCGAGCGGATCGTGATCTCGCCACGCGAGTGCGGGTGCAGGAAGCAGGCGGCAGCCGTGAGTTGCGGCTCCGGGCTGATGATCACGCCATTGGGCGTGCGGTCCCAGGTCACCGGCTTGAAGTTGATCTGCAGGTCGGCGCGCGGCGCATCGGGACGGCTGCGGGCAAACGCCACCGAGGTCGACGCGCCCATCGTCAGCGGGCCGCTGCGTGCGAACAGGAAACGCGCGCCGTGCAGCATCACGCGCCAGCCACGCAGGTGCTTGTTGAGCGAACTTTCGTCGTTCGACGCGTAGGTGGTGTTGATGTAGAAGTGGTCTTGCAGGTTGCGACCCACACCTTGCCGATCGGCGACCACCGCGATGCCATGCCGACGCAAAGTCTCTTGCGGCCCGATGCCCGAGCGCATCAGAAGAGTCGGCGAGCCGAAGGCGCCGCTGGCAAGCAAAACTTCGCGTTGCGCGTTGGCCACCTGCGTGACCCCGTCACGGGTGAACTCAACCCCCACCGCCATGCCGTCACGGATGACGACGCGGTCAGCCTGGCAGCCGGTTAGAACCGTCAGGTTGGCGCGCGACATGATCGGGAACAAGAACGCTTCAGCCGAGCTGTGGCGCAGGCCGTTCTTGATGCTGAACTGCAGGAAGCCCGACCCTTCGGGGTTGGCACCGTTGAGGTCGTCGTTGCTGGCAATGCCCACGGCGTTGCATGCCTTGACGAAGTCGATCGACGAGGGGTGACGGTACTCGGGGTCGGTGATCGACAGCTCACCGTTGCGTCCGCGCAGCCGGGCGTCACCGCCCTGCCGCGACTCGAGCTTCTTGTAATACGGCAGCACGTCCTTCCAGCTCCAGCCACGCACGCCGAACTGCGACCACGCGTCAAAATCTTGCGCCTGGCCACGCACAAACACCATGCCGTTAATGAGGCTGGAGCCGCCCAGCCCCTTGCCACGTGGCGCGTAGATGACGCGATCATTGAGCTCAGGCTCGGGCTCGGTGTCATAGCTCCAGTTGTAGGGGCCGCGGTTGAACATCTTGGCCGTACCGGCCGGCATGCGTGTCCACAGCCCACGCGGGCGGGGGCCAGCTTCCAGTAGCAGCACGCGCGTGTTGGGGTCCTTGGAGAGGCGGTTGGCCAGCACGCAGCCGGCGGTACCACCACCCACGACGATGTAATCGAAGTTCATATGATTCAGGGAGAGTTCAGCCGACCCATTGCGAAATGGACTTGACGACGGTGTAGGCTTCGACGCCCTCGATGCCGCCTTCGCGGCCAAAGCCGCTGTCCTTGACGCCGCCAAAAGGCGTTTCTGCCGACGACACCGAGAAGTGGTTGATGGCAAGCGAGCCCACTTCCACACGCGTGCTGATGGCGTCCAGGTTCTTCACCGATTCGGTGAAGGCGTAAGCCGCCAGGCCGAACGGCAGTTCATTGGCGCGTGCGATGCCTTCCTCCAGACTCGCGACGGGATTGACCACGGCGAGCGGGCCGAAGGGCTCTTCGCGCATCACACGGGCATCGTCGGGCACATTGGCCAACACGGTAAGCGGGTAGAAGTAGCCCGGTCCGGCGGGCTTCTCGCCACCTGCCAGCACGCGGGCGCCACGGTTGCGGGCATCTTCCACGAGTTCATGGATGGCAGCCACGCGGCGGCCATTGGTCAGCGGGCCCATCTGGCTGGCAGCGTCCATGCCGTTGCCAATGCGCACGGCACGAGCACCTTCGGCGAAGGCCTGCGCAAAGGCTTCAAACACCGGCTCTTCGGCGAAGAAACGTGTCGGCGAGACACAGATCTGCCCGCTGTTGACCGACTTCGCGATCACCGACTTCGCGGCCACCGCGAGCGGGTCGGAGTCACGGCAAACCAGCACCGGCGCATGACCGCCCAGCTCCATGATTGCAGGCTTGAGGTAGCTACCGGCCAGCGCCGACAGCTTGCGCCCGACCGACACCGAGCCGGTGAAGGTGACCATGCGCACCGCCGGGTCGGCGATCAGCGTGGTCGACACCTCTTCGGGATTGCCATAGACGAGATTGAGCACCCCGGCCGGCAGGCCGGCGTCCTGCAGCGCCTGGGCGATGAACCAGGCGCCAGCGGGCGTCTCTTCGGCGGGCTTGAGCACCAGCGAACAACCGGCCGCCAGGGCACCGGCGATCTTGCGCATCGGCGATGCAAACGGCGCATTCCAGGGCGAGAAGGCGGCCACCACGCCGATCGGCTCACGCACCGCAGAGTTGCGGGTGCTGGCATCGCCCGGAATGATCCGACCATACAGACGACGGGCTTCGGCTGCGTCCCAATCGAGCAGCGTGCAGCCCCGCATCACTTCACCGCGGCCGCCCGTCAGTAGCTTGCCTTGCTCCAGCACAAGCGCGTGGGCGATGGCATCAACACGACTGCGCAGCAAGTCGGCAGCACGGGTCAGCACCTGGCCACGTGCCATCGGCGAGGTGCGGCGCCACACACGCAGGCCTTCTTTCGCTGCCTGCAGTGCATCGTGCAGATCCTGGGCAGACGCGAGCGGCACGCTGCCCACCGGAGTTTCGGTGGCGGGATTCAGTACGTCCTGGCGCTGTGCGGAGTCGCGCCATTCGCCACTGATCAACATCTTCACGTCGGGATAGTTCACGCTGTTTCTCTCTCGTTTTTCTCTAAGGGATCTCGATCGATGGGTTTGATCAAGCGTCAGCGCTTGGCCTTCGGGTCCAGCCAGATGTCGGCGAGGTCCAGCTTCATGAAGGTCGACTGGAACGAACCCACACCCCGCACGTCGCTGGCGATCGGACGTGTCCAGTTGTGCCAGAAGAACGGGATCACGTAGGCCTGGTTGAGCAGGTAGCTCTCCATCTCACGCAGACGCTCACGGCGCACCTTCGGGTCCATCACACGCTTTTGCGCTTCATACATCTCGTCGAACTTCGCATCGTTCATGCGGGTGTAGTTCGCCGAGTTTTCTTTGTAGGGCTTGAGCACCGACCAGTTGACGGTCGGATCGTCCAGATACTCGGGCGGCGTGCGGAACACCAAGTCGTAATTGCCCGAGAGTGCACGCGCCTGCACCGTGGCACCATCCACCGCTTGGTGATCGACCGTCACACCAATCTGACGCAGTTGGTCCACCAGGTAGACGCCGAAATACGAGAAGACGCCGTTGTTGAGGAAGGTCAACTTCAGATCCGGATGACCCGCTTCGGCGAGCAGGCGGCGTGCTTCCTTGCGCGACGCTTCGATGTCACGGCTGAAGCCCGGCAGTTGTTGAAGTTCCGCCTCGGTGCGGGCGTTCGGCGAACCCGGCCGCAGCAAACCACCCACCACGTTGAAGGCAGTGAACTGCAGCATGGCCTTGGAACCCGAGTAGTGATCCAGCGCCAGCGCCAGTGCGCGCCGCACACGCACGTCGTTCAGCGGGGCACGCTCGGTGTTAACCATCAACCAGGTCAGCACCGACGTGGTCGAGCCCTTGCCCACCACGTTGACCTTGTCGCCGCGCTCCGCGACCACGCGCATCAGTTGGCTCGGTGTCGTGCCTATCATGGTGTAGTGCACTTGGCCGGCGATCACGGCGTTGTTGGCCGCCGCCGTCGTCACAGACGGCATTCGGAAGCCGTCGAGGTACGGCAAGCCCTTCACGAAGTACTGGTCGAAGCGCGTGCCGATCCAGTCACCACCTGGGCTGTAGCTGACGAACTTGAACGGGCCCGTGCCCATAATCTTCTTGGTCGGGTACGACGGGTCCGAGGCCAGCAGCCTGGCCGAATACACGCAGGCATACGGCATCCCCAGGATCTGCAACATCGACGCATTCGGCGCCTTCAGCTGGAAGACGACCGTGCGCGCGTCCGGCGCTTCGATGGACGCCACGTCGCTCAGCATTCCGGTGAACAGCGACACCACGCCTTGCGGCGGGTTGCGCAGGCGCTCGTAGCTGACACGCACGTCGTTTGAGGTCAGGTCACTGCCGTCATGGAACTTGATGTTGTCGCGCAGCGTGAACTCGTAGCGCAGCCCATCGGGTGACACCTTCCAGCTCTTGGCCAGGTCCCCGATCACGTCCGGGTATTTCTCCGGCACGATCTTCACGAGCTTCGAATAGTGTGGCGACACGCGGTACATGATCGACACCGTGCTCGCCCCATGACAATCAAAGGTGCCGGGCTCGCCCAAGTGAATGGGAACCACCAGCGTGCCGCCTCGCTGCGGGGCACCCTCACTACCTGAAGCCGTCAGGGGCAGAAAGCTGCCTGCTGCCATAGCCAAGGCCGCGCAAGCAAGCCTACGTGCAAAAGATCTCATCGATGTCTCCTGTTGTTCTACGTTTAAACATCAACCTAATGTCTGGTTGATATTTGTACGATAGTCTATAAATCATATGAGACTCAGAGAAGATGGTAGATTTATCCGATTGATGCACAACAGCGATCACCATGAAGCTTCACCAGATACGCGATTTCCTGGCTGTCGCCAGGTCTGGTAGCCTGCGCGCGGCGTCACGCGAGCTCGAGCTGTCACAGCCCTCCATCAGCAAGAGCATCCAGCAGCTGGAGAACACTCTGGGCGCCCCCCTGTTCGAGCGCAGCATCAAAGGTGTTTCGCTCACGCCCTTCGGCGAGGTCTTCCTCACGCGTGGCCGCGCCGCGCTCAACGAACTGCAGCGTGCCCAGGAGGAGATACATCAATTGCGCGGAGTCGATGGCGGCCAAGTATCCGCGGCACTGACGGGCATCCCGCTGATGACGCTTCTACCAGCCGCTCTGAGTCGCTTTCGCCGGCTCTTCCCAAATGCCAACGTGCGGGTCGTTGAGCGCCGCCACGACACCACGCTGGCAGACATCCGTGAAGGCACGCTGGATTTCGCAGTGATGCCCTCGTCAACGCTGCCCGATGGACTGGTCGCCGAGGTGATCTTGCGAGACCAGAATGTCGTGATCGGGCGGAGCGGCCATCCGCTACGCAAGGTCAGTTCGCTACGTGAATTGCTGGGGGCAGCATGGGTCGTCACGCGGCGCCAAGGCGAGCAAGCAGCCGAGTTCGAGGCCAACTTCCTGCTTCAAAGCCTGCCCGCGCCGAAAGTGGAAGTGCACTGCGAATCGGTAGTGGGTGTTATCTCGCTCATCGTCAACAGCGACCTGCTGGGTTATCTGCCTCGCCGCTGGGTCACCGCAGGCATCGTCCGCGACCTGCTGGAAGAGATTCCGGCCGGTGCGCCCGTCGAGGCCACACCAATCTGCCTGGTCCGCAAAGCTGGCATGCCGCTCACTCCTGCGGCGCAAGCTTTCGCCAACGCAATCACGATAGAGGCCGAGGCACTCGCGGGGCCCGGCGAGATGAATGGCCGGCGCAACATACAGACGGCACGCCAGGCTCAAATAATTAGGCGAGCTTGCGGGCCTTGAGGGGCGTTTTCCGGGGTGTCTTCTCTTTGGCCCTCGGGGTGCCTTCCACATGCTCGGTGGCACCCAGGCCTTGAACTGCGAGCGTCAACAGGCGGCGCAGTTCCGCCACGCCTTGGCGTGGGTTGGGCTTGGCCACCATCAGCCAATTGTGCAGGTTTTGGTTGTAGATCGCCCACCAAAGGTCCGCGACAAGTTCGGCTGGTGCCTTCGTGGTCAACTGGCCGGTGGCTTGCTTGCGCGCGATCAAGGCGGTCACGTGCTTGAGAAGCTTGGGCTTCATTGAAGCGAATCGCATTGCTTCGGGATCGGCGGCGCGGCCCAGAAGTACGCCTGCAATCTCGCGCCGCGCCTGGCGGGCGATCTCGGGATATTTGCTCCAGTAGACCATGTCTTGACGAGCCAGAGGGATCAGGGCGTCGATCAGCGGCATGTCATCTGGCACGTCGACTAAAGCGTCGCGGCGAAGCTCTTCGAGATCGTCGTTGACGATCATCAGGAGCAACTCCGACTTCGTCGGTGCGTAGGCAAACAGCGTTCCTAGGGAAACTTCGGCACGTTCGGCAATCTCGCGTGTGGTAGCCAGTTCGTAGCCTCGCTCGACGAACACATCGCGAGCTGCATCCTTGATACGGTTACGCCGTCGCTCCTTGCCGCGCGCCCTCAGCCCAAGCACAGGCGCACCCTCATCGGCCTTGGCCTCGATCTTTTCCGTTTTCATCGACATTCACACTCCCATATGTGCCCGTGTGTCTTAGCACCACACAAGGCACAAGCGCCACATCGTCCGCAAAACTGCTACTGAAGTTTACGCTATTGCCGGTCGGTCGGCACCGATCTGGACGCATTTTTTGTCACTTTGTCAAAAATGCGGCTTGCATCATTTTTCACATAAGCCCACTTGGACAATGCATGTGCTCAAGAGCGTTGTGAGGGAAAAGCGTTAGCCTCACAGGCTCAAACGATCAAAATTCCAGCAATTGAGCCGTTGTGGCTCCAATCCGCCCTCATGTCGTCGCAGCTGGGGGCTGGGTACGGTGCAACACCACTGGTTTTCCGCCGTACCGAAGCTTGCACATCCACGCTGCGAGCGCCGAGTCAAGGTAGTCAGCGTGTGCGGGAAACCACGTCGAAAGCTCGGCAACGAATCCAGCGGCGTGCCTCAGGTCCCCCTGGCGAGCCAGTTCCAGCACTTGTGACGAAGACAGCAGAACGTCTGCATGTTCGTTCATGTGGCACTCGCGCGACGGGAATTCCGTTTCAAGCATCCAGCGATCTTCTTCCGAAAAGTGGCTGCGTAGATGCTTGTCGATCTCACCTAGCAACTGCAGCCAGTCGATCTTCCCAGGAGCCCTACTACGTTTCAGGAGCTCATAGAGCTCCTCATGAATCAAGTCCATCTGAGGAAAACCAAGAACAATGGGACGGCCGTCCACTGGCGGCATATTCGCGTCTTGCGTAGGGTTCATCTGAATCGGTCCGAAGTGTTGAACAATGCCATCAAGCTTACCGTGACCTTGCCCCCGAAAAGTGAAGTTCTTGAGCCTTGTTCAAATACGACCAAGGAGTCAGGAAATGTCAGCCAAGCAAGTGCGAGCGCAGTACACGCGGGAATACAAACTGGAGGCGGTGTGCCTGGTCAGAGGTGGGCAGTCGATTGCGGTCACAGCCAAGGCACTGGGTACCAGTCTGTACGCCAGAGCGCCAAGGGTGGCGATGTCCGTGTGGGGTGCTTTGCAGGAGAGCTACACTGAAATAGTTGGACTGTGGTCGTGAGCTTTTTGGAGGCTTTCGCCCCCGTCAAAATACGTGGCTCGCGGGGAGCTTGCGGACCCAGCCGGAGCTGTGCGAGGCACCCTGTGCGCACTTTTCAGAGCTTCACCGCCGATATTGAGCGGTTAGCCAACTGGCTGATCTCAGTTGGGATCACGACTGTGGCGATGAAATCCCTAGACGCAAATTTCCAACACCAAAGCAATTCTCAGAGAACTGGTACGGACAGAAGTATGGAAAAAACCCGCTACGTTTTAGGTAGCAGGCTTTCAAGCAACAACAAGGTTTTTTGGTAGGCCGTGTTGGACTTGAACCAACGACCAAAGGATTATGAGTCCTCTGCTCTAACCAACTGAGCTAACGGCCCACAAGGCGACGATTGTAGGGGCAGGCCACCGGCTTCAGCCGGGCTTGCCGTGGCTCAGGGCGTTGCTCACCAGCTTGGCCGTCACGTCGACGATCTGGATCATGCGGTCGTAGGGCATGCGCTGGGGTCCGATCACACCCAGTGTGCCCACCACCTGGCCATCCACCTCGTAGGGTGCGGTGACCACCGACAGCGCTTCGAACGGCACCACCTGGCTCTCGCCACCGATATAGATGCGCACCCCGTCGGCCTGCGCCGATACGTCGAGCAGGCGGATGAGTTGCGTCTTCTGTTCGAACAGGTCGAACATGCGCCGCAGGTTGCCCATGTCGCTGGAGAACTCGCTGACTGACAGCAGGTTCCGCTCACCAGACACCACCACTTCGTCCTGCTCTCCCTTGGCGTCCTCGCCGATGTCCACCGCGGCCTGCATGAGCGAAGCGATCTCGCCCCGCAGGGCATCCACTTCCACCTTCAGGCGCGACCGCACCTCCTCCATCGTGAGACCCGAGTAGTGGGCATTGAGGAAGTTGGCCGCTTCCTGCAACTGGGTCTGGGTGAAGTTCACCTGCGTGTGGATGATGCGGTTCTGCACATCGCCATCGGGCGACACCAGGATCACCAGCACGCGGCGTTCGGACAGACTCAGGAATTCGATGTGCCGGAACACCGAGGCGCGCCGCGGCGCCATCACGACACCTACAAAGTGCGACAGGCTGGACAACATCTGCGCGGCGTTACTGATGACGCGCTGGGGTTGCCCGGCTTCGATACCGTGCGTCCCCATGTCGCTCACCGGGGAGAACCCTTCCCGCCGCACCGTGAGCATGGTGTCGACAAAAAGCCGGTAGCCCCGCGCCGTGGGAATGCGGCCCGCCGAAGTGTGCGGGCTCGCGATGAGACCCAGTTCTTCCAGGTCGCTCATGACGTTGCGGATGGTGGCCGGCGAAAGCTCCAGCCCCGCGGCCTTGGCCAACGTGCGCGACCCCACGGGCTGCCCGTCGGCGATGTATCGCTCGACGAGAGCCTTGAGCAGCAGTTTGGCGCGGTCATCCAACATAGAAGCCATTCTAAGGATGCGCAGCACCCAAACACGGTCCGGTGCATTTTGTACACAACAACTGTATTCACTGGCACACGAATTGCTGAATGCAACGAAAGGCCATCTGTAGCGCCATTTCGTGCACCAAGGGTTTCCAAACGCCCTTCGCTGGTGCAGCAAGCAGATGGCTTTTGACGTGTTCCTAACCTGTTGCGCATCTGGAGAAAAAACTCATGCAATCTGCTTTCAAACATCTGGCCCTCAGCTCGGCCGTTTTCCTGACCGCAATCGGTGCGCAAGCCCAGAGTTCCGTTTCGGTCTACGGCCTGCTCGATCTCAGCATGGGCTCAACCAAGGCGCCGGGCGGCTCGTCGGTCAAGACCGTGGACAGCGGCAAGCTGACCACCAGCTATTTCGGCTTCGGCGGCAAGGAAGACCTGGGCGGCGGCCTGTCAGCCGTGTTCAAGCTGGAGAGCTTCATGCGCGCCACCACCGGCGCCCAGGGCCGGTTCGACGGCGACCCGGCCTTTGCACGCTCCGCCAACGTCGGCCTGTCCCACAAGGACTACGGCACTTTGACCTTCGGGCGCAACACCACCGCGCTGTTCGTTTCCACGCTGATGTACAACGCCTTCGGCGACTCCTTCGGCTACTCCCCCAGCATCCGCCATTACTTCACCAGCGGAACCACCACCGGCGACACCGGCTGGAGCGACGCCTTCGCCTACGCCAGCCCGACCTTCGGCGGCGTGCGTTTCGGCCTCGCCGGTGCCAACAAGAACAGCGGCTCCTCCGTCAGCAACGGCGGCAACTGGAGCGCCAATGTGGGCTACGGCGCAGGCCCCGTGTCGGCCTCGCTCGTGGTCCAGCGCGTCAAAAAAGATGGCGCCAGCCCGGTGGCCGACACCCGAACCGCCCAGCTCGGCGGCTCCTACGACTTCGGCGTGGTCAAGGCATTCGCGCAGTACGGTGAAGTCGAAAACCTGAGCACACCCAACACCTACAAGATCAGCGGCCTGGGCGCGCGCTTTCCCATCGGCGCGGGCGCACTGCTGGCGCAGTGGGGTCAGATCAGCCCCGAGAGCGGCGCGGACCGCAAGACCCTGTCGCTGGGGTATGTTCACTCGCTGTCCAAGCGGACCGAGCTGTACGCCGTGGGCATGAACGACAAGATCGAAGGCCTGTCCAGCGGCTCGGGCTACTCGCTGGGCATCCGCCACCGCTTCTGAGTCGGGTCGCTGCACAGCGCCTGAAAACAAGGGTTTTCAGGCGCTGTCTGCCTGTGCGGCTATGTTGTAATTTGCGCATGAGCCTGCACCCCGATACCCGTTCTGCGCCTGCCGCGGTCGCGCCGAACCTGCGTTTTTCGCACGTGGCCATCATTGGCAAATACCAGGCTCCCGGTTCGCGCGACGTGGTGGACGAAGTCGCCCACTTCCTGCACGACGAAGGCTGCGATGTCTCGCTGGAGCGCGATACCGCGCTCAACACTGGCCTGATGCAATACCCCGCACTGGACGTGCCCGCCATCGGTCAGGCCTGCGATCTCGCGCTGGTGGTCGGTGGCGACGGCACCATGCTGGGCATCGGTCGACAGCTCGCACGCTACGGCGTTCCGCTGGTGGGCATCAACCAGGGCCGTCTGGGCTTCATCACCGACATCCCCTTCGGCAGCTACCGCGAAAAGCTGCACGCCATCCTGCACGGCGCATACGAAGAAGACCCCCGCGCCCTGATGGCCGCCAGCGTCTGGCGCGACGGCCGCTGCGTGTTCGAGGCCACCGCGCTCAACGACGTGGTGGTCAACCGCGGTGGCGTGGCCAGCATGATCGAGCTGCGCGTGGAAGTGGACGGCCATTTCGTGGCCAACCAGCGCGCCGACGGCCTGATCATCGCCACCTCCACCGGCTCCACCGCCTACTCCCTGTCGGCCGGTGGCCCCCTGCTGCACCCAGCCATCGGCGGCTGGGTGATGGTGCCGATCGCACCGCACACGCTGTCCAACCGCCCCATCGTGTTGCCGGCGCACTGCGAAGTGGCGGTCGAGATCGTGTCGGGCAAAGACGCCAGTGCCAATTTCGACATGCAATCCCTCACCAGCCTGCTGCACGGTGACCGCATCGTGGTGCGGCGCTCCGAGCACACGCTGCGCCTGCTGCACCCTGCGGGCTGGAGCTACTTCGACACGCTGCGCAAGAAACTGCACTGGAACGAAGGCGGCTGAAATACCGGTCAAAATACGACCGCTTCATCCAACGTTGCTCCTCTCCATTTCACGCCATGAGCCTCAGACGCATCGTTTTGCGCGACTTCGTCATCGTGCAGTCGCTGGACCTGGAACTGAACCCGGGATTTTGCGTGCTCACGGGGGAGACCGGCGCCGGCAAGTCCATCCTGATCGACGCCCTGCAGCTGGCACTGGGTGCGCGGGCCGACAGCGGCGTGGTGCGAGAGGGTGCCGTGCGGTGCGAGATTGCCGCTGAATTTGATCTGCCGCCCCGTCTGGCGCCCTGGCTGGAAGAGCAAGGATTCACCCGGGAAGACAGCCTGCTGGTGCGGCGCACCGTGGACACTGATGGCCGCAGCCGCGCGTGGATCAACGGCAGCGCCGCCACCATGGCGCAGCTCAAGGCCCTGGCGAACGACCTCGTGGACATCCATGGCCAGCACGCCTGGCAAAGCCTGACCCGGTCCGATGCCGTGCGGGCCCTGCTCGACGGCTATGCCGGCATCGACACCACGGCCGCCACCCAGGCCTGGACCCAGTGGCGCCTGCGCCGCAAGGCGCTGGAAACGGCCACCGTGCGCCAGAGCACCCTGCAGCAGGAGAGCGAACGGCTGGCCTGGCAGATCGCCGAACTCGACAAGCTCCAGCCCGCGGCGGGCGAGTGGGAAGAGCTCAACAGCCAGCACAGCCGCCTGGCCAATGCGCAGGCCTTGCTGGACGCGGCCAACGCGGCCACGCTGGCGCTGGAAGAAGAAGAGTCCAGTGCCGCAGCACTGATCCACCGAGCGCTCTCAGCCCTGCAGGCCCAGGCCGGCATTGAGCCGCAATTCAGCGCGCCGGTGGAAGCGCTGGAAG
The DNA here is from genome assembly GCA_002842215.1 of Betaproteobacteria bacterium HGW-Betaproteobacteria-9. Classification (GTDB taxonomy): domain Bacteria; phylum Pseudomonadota; class Gammaproteobacteria; order Burkholderiales; family Burkholderiaceae_C; genus Hydrogenophaga. Next base: position 54,695 of record PHCC01000009.1, read on the forward strand.
CCGCCCTCGCCCAGGTGCAAGACACCGTGCACAGCCTGCACCAGTACAGCCGCCGCACCGATCTGGACCCCGCCAGCCTTGCTGGGCTGGACGAACGGCTGGGTCTCTGGATGTCGCTCGCCCGGCGCTACCGCCGGCCCCCCGAAGAACTGGCCGCGCTGCATGCGCAGTGGAAGTCGGACCTTGCGGGCGTGGACCAGGCCCTGGATCTGGCCGCCCTGAACGCGGCCGAGCGCGGGGCCTGGCAAGCTTTCGCCGCCGAACTGCAGACGCTGAGCAAACGGCGCCAGCAAGCCGCTCCCAAACTCTCCAAAGCGGTCACCGAAACCATGCAGACCCTGGGCCTGCAGGGCGGCCGCTTCGAGGTGGCGCTGCAGAAGCTCGACGAGCCCCAGGCCCATGGCTGGGAACAGGTGGAGTTTCTGGTGGCGGGCCACGCGGGCGTGAGTCCGCGCCCGGTGGGCAAGGTGGCGTCGGGCGGCGAGCTCTCGCGCATCGCGCTCGCCATCTCGGTGGTCACCAGCCAGCTGGGCCAGGCGCCCACCTTGATTTTTGACGAAGTGGACTCGGGCATCGGTGGCGCCGTCGCCCACACCGTGGGCCAGTTGCTGCGCCAGCTGGGCCAGGACCGCCAGGTGCTCGCCGTGACCCACCTGCCCCAGGTCGCCGCCTGTGCCGACCACCACCTGCTGGTGAGCAAACAACTGCAAGGCCAGCAGACCCTGAGCACGGTGGCGCCCATCACCCGGGATCACCGGGTCGTGGAACTCGCGCGCATGCTGGGCGGTAGCGAGCGCTCCGAAGTTTCGCTCGCCCACGCCCGAGAGTTGCTCACCCCATGACCGCAACACCACATCCGCCCGCCGCAGCCATCAACGAAGCGCCCCCCGCGATCGAGCTGGTGCTGATCACCGGCATGTCGGGATCGGGCAAGTCGATCGCGCTGACCGCGCTGGAAGACCTGGGTTTTTACTGTGTGGACAACCTGCCGCCCGAGCTGCTGGCCTCGTTCATCGCGCTGGAGCAGAGCCACCGGGCCAGCAAGGTCGCCATCGCCATGGACGTGCGCAGCGCAGCCTCGTTGCCAGGACTGCCCGACCGGCTGGAACAAATCAAGAACCAGGCCGGACAGGACGTGCACCTGCGCACCGTGTTCCTGGACGCAACCACCGACACCCTGGTGAGGCGTTTTTCCGAAACCAGGCGCCTGCATCCGCTCTCGCTCAAACAGACCGACGACCAGTACCGCGCGCTCACCGACGCCATCGAACACGAACGCGAACTGCTGTCCGAGTTGCGCGAACGTGCACTGGTGCTCGACACCAGCCTCATTCGGCCGGCCCAGCTGCGCAGCCACATCAAGGACCTGCTGGGCACGGGACAAGCCCCGCTCACCCTGGTCTTCGAATCCTTTGCGTTCAAACGGGGCGTACCGATGGACGCCGACTTTGTCTTCGACGTGCGCATGCTGCCCAACCCGCACTACGAACCCGAGCTCAAGCCCCTGACCGGGCGCGACGAACCGGTGGCGCGCTACCTGTCCGAACAGGCCGAGGTCCAGACCATGGAACAGCAGATCGACGCATTCCTGCGGCACTGGCTTCCCCACATGCTGAGAGACCACCGCAGCTATGTCACCGTGGCCATCGGTTGCACGGGTGGGCAGCACCGCTCGGTCTACCTGGTCGAACGCCTGGCGCAGGTTTTTGCGGCCGACTGGGCCACACGGTTGCGCCACCGCGAAATCGATGGCTGGCCGGCTCCTGCGCGATCCGCTACGCCCGAAGAGAAGACGCGCCAGACCTGAACACGCGTTGGTTCAGCGCTGCGGTTCAGTCGGGCAATTGCACCAGCAACTGCCGCACGGGCGCCGGCAGGCCCAGCGCATCAATCCTCCCCAGCGCCACCCAGCGCCCGTCGGCACCCGCGGGCGACACCGATGGCGGCAGATCCAGCAGCAGCGGATGCAGGCGCAGTTCACGGTGCGTGAGGCTGTGAGCCACCGGCGGCAAGGCCAGCATGCGTGCGGTGTTTAGGGGCAGCGTCGCCAGGGCCGAGGCTTCGTCGGCAAACACGGGCGTGCAAAACAGCCCGGCCCAGATGCCCTGATTCGGACGCCGTTCCAGCCAGACCCGGTGTGCCCCGTCGTCCGACGGAGAACGCAACACCAGCAGCCACCAGCTTTCGTGTCGCCGCTTGAGGGTTCGGGTCTTGACGGGATAGCGACTGGCCGTGCCGTCCTGGCCCGACCGGCACAGGGCCAGCACCGGGCACGCCGCACACGATGGCCGGCTGCGCGAACACAGCGTGGCGCCCAGGTCCATCAGCCCTTGTGTGTAGGCAACCATGTCGTCCGCAGCGGGCTGTTCCGGCAGCAAGGCCTGCGCGATCTCCCACAGACGGCGCTGCTGCGCCGCCTGCGCCAGATCCCCGTCAAACGCCAGCAGGCGCGTGAGCACTCGCCGCACATTGCCATCCAGAATCGACACCCGCTCGCCATGGCAAAACGCGGCAATGGCTGCCGCCGTCGACGCGCCAATGCCCGGGAGGGTCTGCAGCTCGCTGGACGTTGACGGAAAGACCCCTGCGTGCTGCGCCACCACCACCTGGGCACATCGGTGCAGATTGCGCGCCCGGCTGTAGTAGCCCAGGCCACTCCAGAGCGCCATCACCTCATCGGGCGTTGCGCTGGCCAGAGCCTGCACATCCGGGAACCGAGACAGGAAGCGCGGGTAATAGTCCAACACGGTGCTGACCTGCGTCTGTTGCAGCATGACTTCGGACAGCCACACGCGGTAGGGATCGCGCGTGCCCTGCCAGGGCAGCCCATGGCGCCCGCTGTGGCGCTGCCACCGCATCAGCACCCTTGCGAATCCGGTGGGCAGGGCGGCGCCGGCAACCGCAGGCTCCCCGCTTCTCAGCGCGCCGCTCATGCCGCAACGGCTTCGGCTTCGGGCTCGGCGAGCAGGTGGTTGGTCAGTTCGGCCAGCTTGGCGTCGGTCAGGTTCAGCTGGCTCTGCTGACTCTGCAACTCACGGATGCGCTCATCCAGCCCACCCGCGGCCTGCTGGATGCGCGAGACGGCTTCGATGCGGCGGGTGAAGTTGCGCCGACGCTCGCGCAATTGCGCATCCAGCTGGGCCGCGGCCGACTTGTTCCAGAGCTCCACTTCGTTGACCGCGGTGTCGTACACCACGCGCAGACGGCTCATGAGCGCGCGCGCCAGCCGTTCGGCGAATTCCGGTTGCGCCAGCCGCAAGGCGTTGCCCAGGCCCAGGTATTGCAGGTGGCTTTTTTCGATCAGCGCGAGGTCTTTGTGATACGCCGAAAGCTGGGGCGGCGTGGGCGGCTGCAAAGAGAACCCATATTCCGCGTTCAGGTTCTTGAAGCTGCCCTCCAGCATGGACTGGATCTCGGCCGCCAACTGATCGGCCCGGTTCAGATCAACGGCCAGTCGCTCGAAGGTCTTGCCATAGGCGCGCCGCACACCGAGCTTGATGCCGGGCTGCTTGAGCGCACGCGCCAGCTCCGACACGCGGCTCTTGAGGTGCGTGTTGCCCAACTGTGCAAACAGGTCTTTGAGCAGGCGCAGGTGCACCGAACGCACCGCCTGGATCTTGGCGCCGCTGGCATCAAAGTCGGCCTGCTCCTGCTCGATGCGCAGCCGCATCTGCTTGATCACGCTGGTGTTCTTGCCACGCAGGCCGTCGAGTTCCTGAATCTGCTCCAGGATGTCACGGGCCCGCGTGTGCACCAGCCGCCCCGTTTCCTGGCGCAGCGACTGGATGCCCTTGGACACCGCTTCGGCCAGGATGCGCCGGCGCTGACCCAGCAAACCTTCGCCCAGGGCGGCTTCGAGTTCCATCAGGTTGCTCGCCTGCAGCAGCTTGTCATCCCGGCTGACCTTGGCCAGCAGACCTTTTTGCGCCGACACCGCCAGCACCTGTTGTGGCGACAGCCCCAGGATCTCGGCCGAATCGGAACGCTGCGACGCAATCTGCAGCTGCACCTGCTCGGGTGAGCTCAGCGCATCCCACATGGTGTCGATCTTGTTGAGCACCACCAGGCGTGTCGCCTTGTCTTCGCCCACCACGGACAGGTGCTCCCGCCAGATGCCGAGATCGGATTTGGTCACGCCGGTGTCGGCCGCCAGAATGAAAACCACCGCGTGCGCCTGGGGCAGCAAGCTGACGGTCAGCTCGGGCTCGGCACCGATGGCGTTGAGTCCCGGGGTGTCCAGGATCACCAGGCCCTGCTTGAGCAGCGGATGCGCCATGTTGATCAGGGCATGGCGCCATTTGGGGACTTCGATCAACCCGTCCGGGCCTACCAGCGGGTTTTCGTTCGGCGCCTCGTCGTTCCAGAAACCCAGGGAAGCGGCCTCGGCCTGGCTGACACGGCGCACTTCGGCGACCTTCTGGATCGCACGCGCGAGTTGCTGGGGATCGTTGACGTCCAGGTCCACCCGCTCCCATTTGTCGGGCGCATTGCGCCAATCCAGCAGCGACTGGGGTTGCAACCGGGTTTCGATCGGCAGCAGACGCAGGCAGGGCGGCACTTCAGCGTCGTAGCCCAGTTCGGTGGGGCACATGGTGGTGCGCCCGGCGCTGGCCGGCATGATGCGCCGCCCATAGCCGGCGAAAAACACCGCATTGATCAGCTCGGACTTGCCGCGCGAGAACTCGGCCACGAAGGCCACCATCATCTTGTCGTTCTTGACCTGGGCGTGCAGCTGGTCGAGCCGCTCACGCACCCCCGCCTCCAGCAGGTCGTGGTCGCTCAGCCATTCGGACAGGAGCTTGAGTCGCAGGGCAAACTGCTTGCGCCAAACACCGTGCTCGTCAAATTCCTGATTGAAAGTCATGTAACTTTTTTTCTGCGTATTGGGCAATATAGCATCGGCCCGGCTGTCAGGAGCGCTGGCATTGTGGGCAGAAAAACGAGGAACGCTGGCCCTGCCGGATGGCCCGGATCGGCGTCGCACAAACCCGGCAGGCCTGCCCCTCCCGACCGTACACCATGGCATCGAGCTGGAAATAACCGGTCTGCCCCTCGGCGCTGGAAAAATCACGCAATGTGCTCCCTCCCAGGGCCAGCGCACGCTGCAACACCGCCACGATGGCGCCATGCAGGCGCACCGCCCGGGGCCGGCTGATCCGGTCAGCCCTCAGCGTGGGGCGCAAACCCGCCATGAACAGCGCTTCCGAAGCGTAGATATTGCCCACGCCCACGACGATGTCGCCCGCCATCAGCACCTGCTTGACGCTGGCACGGCGTTGCTGCAGGGCCTGATGGAACATGAGGGGATCAAACCCGACCTCCAGCGGCTCCACACCCAGCCCGCCCAGCAACTTGAGCGCCCGTGGGTCGGCCAGCGACTCGGCATGCACCACGGCGCCAAAGCGCCGTGGATCGTGCAGCCGCAGCGTGCCGCGGCTGGTCTGCAGCTCAAAATGGTCGTGCACCCCGCGGGGCGCCAGCGCCGGCGCAAACTGCAGGCTGCCCGACATGCCCAGGTGCAACAGCAACAAACCCCGATCCAGGTGCAGCAGCAGGTATTTGCCACGCCGCGTGACACTGCCCACGTTTTGCCCGATCAGTGCCTCGGGCGCACAGCCCAGCGGCCAGCGCAGGGGCTTGCCCACCTGCACCCCCAGCACCCGGGCACCCGCGATGCGATCGGCAAAACTCCGGCGGGTGACTTCAACTTCGGGCAGTTCGGGCATGGAGCGAGGTGCTTTTTTCGGTGGATACCGGAACGGTTCAAAGGCCTTCGGATCAGACCCCGTACCGATCCACCCTTCCATTATCATGAACGAATGGTGCGACTCGAATTCGAGAAGTTGCTGATTCTCAGCACACCTAAAGACAGCTTTTCCACTGTGTCTTCATAGAGGGAAAGCCGGGCGGAGGCCTTCGGTCACGACCCAACCAAAATGCCAAGATCCCGCAAGGGATCAGAAGCACCTGTGGACCACCTATGGTCTCAGGGATGCAATAAAAACACCCCTTCGGGGTGAAATTTTTTGCGTCTATGCATCAATGCACAGTAACACTGTGTAACGCTGCAACAATCCAGCGTCTTTACTGGATCAAGCTGATCGATACCACTCAAGGTGTCTTGTTCTCAACCGAACCACGTCTGGAACGACGTGTCCTCATCTGTGCGAGCTCACCGGGTAACTGGTGGGTGAGAAGCCGCGGATAAACGTCCCGTGCGCAAGCACACAGGCCACGTGCGAACGTGTCCGATTCCCCAAGCAAGACCGGGAAGAGACGATGAGGAAAAGGGTACGGGAAACGTAATGTGAACTCACGTTCGAACCGCCGTAATCATGAAGCAGCTAACGCTTGTGTCCAGCCATCCTTCGGGACAGCTGGGAGCTGCGGCCAAAAGGCATGGTGCTCGGGAGCTTCAGGTCATTTACTGAAGCTCGTTCCCCGATGAGCACTCGACGGATAGTGAGTCCCTAACCCCATCTGTCGGTCTGCCGACCGACGGGGCACCTTGGGAAACGAGGTAAACCCAATGCGCCGCCATGATCGAAAGAGCCTGGCAACCCAAGCGTGAGCGAGGGCCATGGTGCAGTGGGCAGAGGAAGTTGCAAAAAGCGAACGGCCGTCTGTAATGGATGGCATAGGGGCCATGCCCCGAGGTGAAAGCCTGCTGACTTGCAACAGGTGCGACGGCGCGAGCCGTGAGCGTCTTTTAAACCGACCCCGAAGGGCATTCGTGCCCTCGGGGACGGGTGCCTTCAACGGGTCTCAACCGAACCGGAGAAGGTATGGAAAACGTCAAGGAACTCTTTGATGCTGCGCTCCGTGACGAATACAGCGAGTGGCATTCCATTGACTGGAAGGCTGTTCAAGCATTCGCAGGAAAAGCGCAAGCGAGAATCGCGCAGGCGGAACTGGAAAAGGATTTTCGAAGGGTCAAACGACTCCAAAGAAATCTCATCCGATCCTGGCAGGCCAAGGCATTGGCCGTCAGGAAAGTGACTGAAAACCAAGGGAAGCGGACGAGTGGCGTCGACCGCGAACTCTGGGATACGCCGAGTAAGAAATGGGAAGCAGTGAGTCGATTGACCCTGCAGGGTTACCGGGCCAAGCCGTTGCGGCGCGTCTGGATACCCAAAAGCGATGGAAGGAAGCGCCCACTGGGGATACCGACCATGCAGGACCGCGCGATGCAAGCCTTGTTCTTGCTCGCGATGGAACCGGCATCCGAGTGCCACGCCGACCCAAACTCGTATGGGTTCAGGAAAGGCAGAAGCACACACGATGCGCGCTCGCAGTTGTTTGTGTCCTTGTCCAAACAGGTTTCGGCCCAATGGGTACTGGATGCGGACATCGTGGGGTTCTTCGACAACATCAACCACGACTGGTTGCTCGCCAATGTTCGAATGAACAAACGGGTGCTGGGGCAGTGGCTGCGATGCGGAGTGGTGGACAAGAACCAGTTTCAGCGGACCGAGGAAGGCACCCCGCAGGGGGGCATCATCTCGCCGCTGCTGGCCAATCTTGCGCTGGACGGACTCGAAACCGACCTCAAACGGTTCCTCACGGATCGAATGGGTGTTGCAGGGGTCAAGAAGGCCAAGGTCAACCTGGTGCGGTATGCGGACGACTTTGTGGTGACCGGCGACTCGAAAGAGCGGCTGGAAACCGTGGTCAAGCCATGGGTGGAAGCGTTCCTGCGCGAGCGGGGGTTGCAACTGCACGCGGGCAAGACGCGCATCGTGCATATCGACGAAGGGTTTGACTTTCTGGGGTGGAATTTCCGGAAATACTCGGAAAAACTGCTCATCAAGCCAAGTCGGAAAAACGTGCAAGCGTTCTACGGCAAGGTCAGCGAAGTCATCGCGAGCCATCTCTCCCGCCCAAAAGTAGACCTGATCCAGAAATTGAACCCGATCCTCAAAGGTTGGGCGATGTACCACCACGGCGTGGTGGCCAAGGCAACGTTCACCAAGCTTGATCACCAGATCTTCTGGAGATTGTGGCGCTGGGGAATGCGACGTCATCCCCGGTGGAGCAGAGGCAAAGTGTTTCTGCACTACTGGAGCCATCCCGACACCCGTTGGGAGTTTGACGCCAAGGCCATCAACCGATGGGAAGAAGAGGTGCAGCTGCGGCTGTACCAACTGGCGGACACGTCCATCGTGCGCCACGTAAAGATCAAGGGGGACTACAACCCCTTCGATCCAGCATGGGAGCCCTACTGGGAAGGCCTGAGGGTGCAACGGATGAAGCAAAGCATCTGGAGCGCTCAACGGCTGGAACTGTGGCTCTCGCAATCAGGAAAGTGCGTGTTGTGTGGCACCGATCTGGAGTACGAGGACGGCAGGCATGAGGATCACCACATCGAAGAAGTTCGATATGGGGGTTCAAACAGTCTGAATAACCGAGTGCTTTTGCATTCATGGTGTCACAGGCGTATCCACGCCCTTGGCTTGGAGGTCACCAAGCCGGTCCCAGCACGGGGACTTTAATCCGGTGCTATAGAGTAGGGGTATGCAACCCGATAACTCTAGAAACCCGGTGGTCGTGCGTGAGCCGTATGCGTCGAAAGGCGCACGTACGGTTCTTAGGGGGGGCTCTGGTGGAAACACCAGGGCCCTACCCTCCAATACCCTGCACAGCCCCGTCGCCACCCCGGCCAACGGGCGCCTGAAACCCCTCGTCTGGTGGCTTCGCGGCCTGTTGGGCGCATCGCTGCTGGCGGGTGCCTTTGCCTCTCAGGCCCAAGGCACACCGGTCCCCGTGGATACCGCTCCTGCGGCCGCCGAAACACCCGAGGTGCGCAATTCCGACCTGGATGCCCCGTTGTTTTACCAGCTGTTGCTGGGTGAACTCAACGTCGGTTCGGGCGACCCCGGCACCGGCTATTCGTACTTCCTCGACGCGGCGCGCAAACAGCACGACGCCCAGCTGTACCGGCGGGCGGTGGACATCGCCCTGCAGGCCCGCTCGGGCGAAGCAGCCCTGACCGCGGCCCAGGCCTGGTCCAAAGACCTGCCCGACTCGCTGGACGCCGAACGCTTCGTGCTGCAAATCCTGCTGGCGCTCAACCGGCCCGGCGAAACCGGCCCGGTCCTGCGCTCCCTGCTCGCCCGCTCGCCAGTCGCCGAACGCAACGACACCATCAATGCGATTCCGCAAACCTATGCCCGCGTCGCCGACAAAGCCCTTGCGCTGAAAGTGGTTCGTGAAGCGCTGACCCCCTCGCTCAAAGTTTCCGAAAACGCGGCGGCTGCCTGGACCACACTGGGTCGCATGGAACTGGCGCAGGACCAGCTCGCCCCGGCGTTGGATTCGGTCCGCCAGGCGCAGGCGGCCGAGCCAGGATCGGTGTTTCCCGCCCTGCTCGCGCTGGAGTTGATGGAACGGGGACAGAAAGACGCCGAGGCCTTGGTGCGCGTGCAGCTGCAGGCCAGCCCTCCCTCCGCCACCAACGGCACCACGGTGGCCCTGACCTATGCACGCATCCTGCTCGACCTGCAGCGCAACGCCGAAGCCCGTGCCCTGCTAGAGCGCCTGACCCAAGCGCAACCCGACCTGCCCGAGCCCTGGCTGCTGCTGGCCTCGCTGCAGGTGCAGGACAGCACCGCCCACGCAGCCGCCACCGCTTCGCTGCAGAAATACATGTCCCTGGCGCGCCAGTCCGGAGACGAGCGCAGCGCCCGTGGCCTGACCCAGGCCTATCTGCTGATGGCCCAGATGGCCGAGAAGCAGAAGGACTTTGTGGCCGCCAACGCCTGGCTGGACCGGATTGAAAACGCCGACGAAATCATGGCGGCCCAGATGCGCCGCGCTTCGTTGCTGGCACGCCAGGGACAGATGGCCCAGGCGCGCGCCCTGCTGCGCAACCAGCCCGAGCGCCGTCCTGAAGATGCGCGCCTGAAGCTCGTCGCCGAGGCCCAGCTGCTGCGCGACTTCAAGGACTGGCAGCAGGCCTACGAGGTGTACGGCGAAGCCGTCACCCGCTTCCCGAACGACAACGACCTGCTCTACGACCAGGCCATGATGGCCGAGAAAGCGAACCGGCTGGATGCCATGGAAAACCTGTTGCGCCAGCTGATCGCCACCAAGCCGGACCACCACCACGCGTACAACGCGCTGGGCTACTCACTGGCCGATCGCAGCGTCCGCCTGCCCGAAGCCAAACAGCTGATTGAAAAGGCCGTCGAACTCGCACCCGAAGACGCCTATATCCAGGACAGCCTGGGCTGGGTGGAGTTCCGGATGGGCAATGTCCGTCGCGCACAGGACATCCTCCAGAGCGCCTATGTCAAACGCCCCGATGCCGAGATCGCCGCCCACTTGGGCGAGGTCCTGTGGGCGCAGGGACAACGAGAACAGGCCCTGAAGATCTGGCGCGAAGGCCTGCTGCTGTCGAGCGACAACGAAACCCTGCAAGGCACACTCAAACGCCTGCGTGTCCAGCCATGAAGCTGGACGCGGGCCGTGGCGCGTGGTCACGCCGCCACGCGGTACTGGCGGGCCTGGTCACGGCGGTCCTGTTGACCGGTTGCGCCACTCCCCAGCGCAACGCCGCCCCGGGTGAAGCTTTCTGGAGCGGGCGGCTGGCCCTGAACGTCGAGAGCGAGCCACCCCAGTCGTATTCGGCCAGCTTCGATCTGCGCGGTTCACCCGATGCAGGCGAACTGCTGCTGAACTCGCCACTGGGCAACACCCTGGCCCGGGTGCAGTGGCAGCCGGGCAGCGCCGAGCTGCACCAAGGTGAACGCATCACACAGCGCCAGAGCCTTGACGAACTGACCACCGAGTTTGGTGGCACGGCGCTGCCCGTGGCAGCCCTGTTCGCCTGGCTCCAGGGCCAGGCCCGCGAGGCCGACGGCTGGCAAGCCGACCTCTCGCGCCAGCCCGAGGGGCGGGTGAACGCCCGCCGCCGCTTGCCGCTGCCCGCCGCCGAACTGCGCATCATTTTCCAGCCATGACACCGGTCCCCCCCCGCACGGTGCAGCAGCACCTGCACGGCGTTCCCGCGCCGGCCAAGCTCAACCTGTTCCTGCACATCACGGGCCGCCGCGCCGACGGCTACCACCTCTTGCAGTCGGTCTTCATGCTCATCGACTGGTGTGACCGGCTGGATGTCGAGCTGCGCACCGACTGCGGCATCAGCCGCCAGGACCTGCAGCCGGGTCTGCTGCCCGCCGAAGACCTGACGCTGCGTGCCGCCCGGGCCTTGCAGCAAGCCACCGGCTGCACCCTGGGCGCACACATCACGCTGGACAAGCGCATACCAGCCGAAGCCGGCATGGGCGGCGGTTCATCGGACGCGGCGAGCACGCTGCTGGCGCTCAACCGGCTCTGGGGCCTGGGTCTGAAGCGACACGAGCTGTCCGCCATCGGTCTTCAGCTGGGTGCAGACGTCCCCTTTTTCCTCGGCGGTCACAACGCCTGGGTCGAGGGCGTCGGCGAACAGATCACGCCCATTTCCTTGCCCCCTGCTCGGTTTCTGGTGGTCAAACCGGCTGGCGGCGCGTCCACGCAACGTATTTTTGCTTCACCCTTGCTGAAGCGCGACACAAAAACTGCTACAATCCAAGGCTTTGCTGCAAACGACACACAAGATCTGCCGCGGCTCGACATCCAGAGCATTCTGGACTTCGGCCACAACGATCTTCAGCCCGCAGCCCAGGCGATCTGTCCCGAAGTGGGGCAATGCCTGGACTGGTTGTCCGCTCAGGGCCTGCAAGGCCGCATGACCGGATCGGGCACCGCGGTGTTTGCGCAAATGCCGCATCCGCTGGATGAGCATCCTGTCCCTGGTGACTGGACTGTCCGCGAATGCAGCAACATGGATGCACATCCATTGCTTGACTGGTGCAGCGATTAGAATATCGGTTTGCACACAGCCCAGGCAGTTGATGCGCAACCTGCGACATGTTTTTGGGTTGTCTGTCCGGCTTCATCGCCAAACAGATGACCTGCGTAGGGGAGTCGCCAAGTTGGTAAAGGCACTGGATTTTGATTCCAGCATGCGAGGGTTCGAGTCCTTCCTCCCCTGCCAGATTTTTTGAAACACGTACCGGCCGGGCCGCTTCGACACACGTTAAGCGGCCACTTTTTTTTGCCGTTGATGCAGCTGGGAACACCATGCAAGTTCAGCCCCCGGATTTCATGATCTTCACCGGCAATGCCAATCCGGTATTGGCCGCCGAAATCGCCCAGCACCTCGGCACCCAGCTCGGTTCGGCCAACGTGGGCCGCTTTTCCGACGGTGAAGTGACCGTGGAAATCACGCAGAACGTGCGCACCCGCGAAGTCTTTGTGATCCAGTCGACCTGCGCGCCGACCAATGAGAACCTGATGGAACTCATCATCATGGTCGATGCGCTCAAACGGGCCTCGGCCTCGCGCATTTCGGCTGTCATCCCCTATTTCGGCTACGCCCGCCAGGACCGCCGCCCGCGTTCGAGCCGCGTGCCGATCACGGCCAAGGTCGTGGCCAACATGCTGCAGGCGGTTGGTGTCGACCGCGTGCTCACCATGGACCTGCACGCCGACCAGATCCAGGGTTTCTTCGACATCCCGGTGGACAACATCTACGCCTCGCCGGTGCTGCTGGGCGACCTGCGCGCGAAGAACTACACCGACCTGCTGGTGGTCTCGCCCGACGTCGGCGGCGTGGTGCGTGCCCGTGCGCTGGCCAAGCAGCTCAATTGCGACATGGCCATCATCGACAAGCGCCGCCCGAAGGCCAACGTGTCTGAAGTCATGCACGTGATCGGTGACATCGAAGGCCGCAACTGCGTGATCATGGACGACATGATCGACACCGCCGGCACGCTGGTGAAAGCGGCCGAAGTGCTGAAAGAACGCGGGGCCAAGAGCGTCTACGCCTACTGCACCCACCCCATTTTCTCGGGCCCCGCCATCGAACGCCTGGCCAAAGGCAACGCGCTGGACGAAGTCGTGGTGACCAACACCATTCCGCTGTCGCAGGCCGCTCAGGCCTGTTCCAAGATTCGCCAGCTCTCCGTGGCGCCGCTGATGGCCGAAACCATCGCACGCATCGCCTCGGGTGAGTCGGTCATGAGTTTGTTTGCCGATCAGGACAACCTTTTTTAAGGCCTGACAGCAACAAAAAGCAGGCCGCCCTGCACATTCAGCAAGCGGCCTTTTTCAACCGAGGCGTTCTGGTCGCGGAACCCCTCTACAGGAGTCAGTTATGCAATTTGTCGCTTTTGAGCGCGCCAAGCAGGGTACGGGTGCGAGCCGCCGTCTCCGCATCACCGGTCGCACGCCCGGTATCGTTTTCGGTGGCGAAATGCCCGCCGCCACGATCGAACTCGATCACAACGCCTTGTGGCATGCCCTGAAGAAAGAAGCCTTCCACGCTTCGATCTTGGACATGGAACTCGCCGGCACGACCCACAAAGTGCTGCTGCGCGATGTGCAATACCACCCCTTCAAGCCCCTCGTGCTGCACGTGGACTTCCAGCGCGTGGACGACAAGACCCGCCTGCACAAAAAGGTGCCCCTGCACTTCGTGGGCGCTGAAGAGTCGCCGGCCGTCAAGACCGACAAGTGCGCTGTCAGCCACGTGATGACCGAAATCGAAATCGAGTGCCTGGCCACCCAGCTGCCCGAGCACATCACCGTGGACCTGAGCAACGTCACCACGGGTTCGACCGTTCACACCGGCGACATCGTGCTGCCCAAGGGCATCAAGCTCGTGCTGCACGGCCGCACCAACCTGACGGTGGCCACACTGGTCGAGCCGGTCAAGGAAGTGGTTGCCGCTCCCGTGGTGGCCGCAGCCGACGACAAGAAAAAGGGCAAAGGCAAGAAGTAAGTTCTGCCTTGGCGACCCGGCACCGGATCGCTTTGCCCCTCGAAGGCCCGCTCACGCGGGCCTTTTTCATTCCTGCCATCCGATAATCTGCGCATGATCAAGCTCATCGCCGGCCTGGGCAATCCGGGTCCTGAATACGAACACACCCGCCACAACGCCGGTTTCTGGTGGGTGGATGAAGCGGCGCGCCTGCTCAAGGTCTCGCTGCAGATGGAACGGGGTCACTTCGGCCTGGTCGCGCGCACATCCGTGGGAGGCCAAAGCGTGTGGCTGGTCGAGCCGCAGACCTTCATGAACCTCTCGGGCAAATCGGTGGGTTCGCTGGCTCGGTTTTTCAAGATTACGCCGGAAGAAGTGCTCGTGGTGCACGACGAGCTCGACCTGCCCCCCGGCGAAGTGAAGCTCAAGAAAGGGGGCGGACACGCTGGCCACAATGGTCTGCGCGACATCCATGCCCAGCTGGGCAGCGCCGACTACTGGCGGCTGCGCGTCGGCATCGGGCACCCGGGCAACAAAAACGAAGTGGCGAACTGGGTGCTGAAGAAGCCGTCACCGGACGACCGCATCGCCATCGCCCAGGCGCTGGACCGCAGCCTCAAGGCGCTGCCCCAGCTGATCGCGGGCGAAATGGACAAAGCCACAGCGCTGATCCACACCAGCAAGCCCCCGCGCCCGAAACCGCCGCGCCCTGCCCCCGTCGCGGATCAGGCCGAAGGCCCCCCCTCGGCCGACAAGGACTGACCCGCTTTCTGCAGGCGCTGGTATTTTTGCCAGAGCGTTTCGTGGCTCTCGATGTGTTCCGGGTTCACCGGGATGCAGCTGACGGGGCACACCTGCATGCACTGGGGCTCGTCAAAATGTCCCACGCACTCGGTGCACTTGGCGGGGTCGATCTCGTAGATCTCCTCGCCCATGTAGATCGCCTGGTTCGGGCATTCGGGTTCGCAGACATCACAATTGATGCACTCGGCGGTGATCATCAGGGCCATGGTTCGTGCTCCCGATCAGGCCTGCAAGGTCCGCGGCGCCAGGCGTTGCGCCACCGCCGGGCTCACCATCTGCGACACATCGCCACCCAGGGTGGAAATTTCGCGCACCAGCGTACTGGAAATGCACTGCAGTTCCGCCTGCGGCAGCAGGAACACCGTCTCCACGGCCGGGTTGAGTTTGCGGTTCATAGCCGCCATCTGGGCCTCGTAGTCGAAGTCGGTCAGGTTGCGGACGCCGCGCACCACGGCACAAGCGCCCTGCTGGCGGCAGAAATCCATGATCAGGCCTTCGAACGGGAGCACACGGATGTGCCCGCCCGTGCTGGCCATGGCTTCGGCGGCCATGTCCATACGTTCCCGCAGGCTGAAGCGGGTCTTCTTGTGATGGGCCACCGCCACGGCGATGATCACCTCATCGAACAGCAGCGCGGCGCGGCGGGCCACGTCTTCGTGACCCAGGGTCAGCGGATCGAAGGTGCCGCTGTAGACCGCGATGCGGGAATTTTTAGCTGCCAGAGAGGACTCGGAATTCATCCCGGAATTATGCGCGAGGGGTCTGGCCGCCGTGGGACCGCCGACGAAAGTCACTGAGGCGGCAGGGGACGCAGCAGATGGTAGGCCACGACGCCGGCCTTGCCCTGGCGGTGCAGTTGCAGGCCCAGTTGCGCGAGCTCGTCGTCGCTCCAGACGCGCGGCGCCTCCAGGTAGATCAGGCCATCGTCGCGCAAGCACTGCCGCGCAGCCTGCAAGGCAGCGGTGAACAGCGCGTCGTTACCCTCCTCACCAAAGGGCGGATCGAGAAACACCAGATCCAGCCCCTGGCCACGGCGTTGCTGCAAAGCCGTCACCCCGTCGCCCCGCTCCACGCGCACGGCATCGGCCTTCAGTTTGGTTTTGAGGGCGTTCAAGGTCTTGATCAGGTGCGCGTCCTGCTCGACCAGCACCGCCTCGGTCGCACCGCGGGACGCCGCCTCCAGCCCCAGGGCGCCGGTGCCGGCAAAGGCGTCGATGCACCGCACACCGGTCAGGTCCTGGCCCAGCCAGTTGAACAAGGTTTCGCGCACACGAACGGGCGTGGGCCGCAGCCCCGGGCGGTCGGCCACCGGCAGCGGGGTGCGCTTCCACTGGCCACCAATGATGCGGACCTCGTGCGGTGCGTTGACGGTGGGGCGTGGCGCGGACTTTTTCATGCACCGAGCTTACCAAGCCGGCGTGACGGGACGCGACGATGCCAATGTGGAGTCATGGCCCCGCTCCGACCACCACCGTCACCATGCGATCGGGCTGCAGCACACGCGCAAAGGCGCGTCGGATGTCGGCCACGCTGACGCGCTGCACCTGGTCGGTCCAGGTGTCGAGGTAATCCAGCGGCAGCCCGTTCCACGCGATGTTGGACACGTTGTCGAGCAGCTTGCGGTTGCTGTCGATGCGCAGCGCGAAACCGTTGATCAGGTAGTCCTTGGCGGCCTGCAGTTCGGCCTCGGTCGGCCCCTGCTCCACGAACTGGCGCACGACATCCCTCGCCACACCGATGGCCTGATCGGCCTGGTCGGGCCGAGTGGTCAAGCCCAGCTGGAAAGCGCCCGCGTGCAGCCCGGGCGCAAAGTAGCTGTAGACGCTGTAGCTCAGACCCCGCTTCTCGCGCACCTCGGTGGTCAGGCGGGAAACGAAACCACCACCACCCAGGATGTAATTGCCCACAAACAGCGGGAAGAAGTCGGGGTCGCTGCGCAGCACGCCCGGCTGCCCGATCAGCACCTGCGCCTGGGCCGCCGCAAACGGCAGGCGCAGCGTCTGCTCGCGGGTCAGCGCTTGCACCTCGGGCACCGGCGGCAATGCCGCACACCCGTGCGGCTGTACCGCGGTCATGAATTGCCCCACGATGCGTTCGGCCCCGGCACGGTCGATGGCCCCCACCAGGGTCACCTGCGCCCGGCAGGTCGCCACATGGCGCCGGTAAAACGCGCGCATGTCGGCCACGCCGATGGCGCTCAGGGTCTTGGCGTCGGGTTCGAAACCATAGGGGTGGTCGCCGAACACCGCGCGCGAAAAGGCGCGCCCGGCGTGGGTGCCCGGGCGGTTCTCGGCCTCTTTGAGTGCCGCGATGGACCGCTCGCGGTCGCGCTGCCAGACCTTCTCGGGCCAGGCCGGCGCCGCGAGCTGGCGCGCCGCGAGAGACACCGCTCGCGCCAGCAGATCGGGCTCGGTGAGCGAGCGAAGAGACAGGCTGAAGCGGTCGCTGCTGGCCTGCGCGCTGAACTGGGCACCCAGGTCGGCCCAGGCCTCGCCGAGCTGGTTTTCATCGAGCGCCGGCTGGCCATCGCGTGCCTGCACGCCGGCCAGCAACATCCCGGCCGTGGCGCCGGCCAGGCCGGCCTGGCGGGCGGGATTGCGGCGACTGCCACCGTCAAAATTCAGTTGCACATCCAGCATCGGGATCGACGGACTGGCCACGAGGTAGACGCGTGCGCCGCTGGCGTGCGTCCAGTGTTCAATTGGGATCGCGGCACGGGCGCCGGTGAGCGCCCCCAGCCCGGCGAGCAGCAGGGGCAACCATCGGGTGCGGGTCAGGAAACGGGTGAAGGTCGGCATGCGTGGGGATCGTTCAGGTGGGACGGCTCAATGGCGCGAGAGCACGGGTCGGGGCGTGGCCGGTGGCGCTGCCTCGCGGCGCGAGGGATCGGGCACCAGCACCGCGGTGCTGAGCTGCTCGTCGCTGAAATAGCGCCTGGCCACCGCCTGTACCTGGGCCGCCGACACCTGACGCAAGCGGCTCATGAGGCGCTCGCCGGTGTCCACGTCCATGCCCTGAACCCAGTAGCTGCCCAGTTCCTGCGCCTGGTTGAACACCGAGTCGAGCTTGAAGATTTCGCCAGCCATCCACTGCGTCTTGACGCGCTGCAGCTCGGCCTCGCTGATGCCCTCACGCGCGATGCGGGTCACCTCGGTCCGGAGCGCGGCCGCGGCGGTGTTGGCGGACACCCCCTGGGCCGGCACGGCGACCAGCATGAACAGCTGCGGACCGCGGCCCATCAGGCCATACGAAGCACTGGCACTGTCAGCGATGCGTTTGCCGCCGCTGCCCGTGCCCTGCACCAGCGAACGCTCCAGGCGGGCACCGCTGTAGCCATCGAGCACGGCCGAGAGCACGGTCAGCGCCAGCGCGTCCTGGCTGGCGGCATCCTCACCACCGCTCCAGCGCGGCACCTTGAAGCTCAGCGCCACCAGGGCCTGGTCAGCGGCGGCCCGGTAGTCCAGCCGTCGCGGCCCGGCCTGCGCAGGCTCTTCGCGCGGCTTGCGCGGCGGCACCGCGCGCGCCGGGATGCGACCGTAGATGCGCTCGGCCATCGCATGCACCTGAAGCGCGTCCACATCGCCGGCGATCACCACGGCCGCGTTCGTCGGCGTGTACCAGCGCTGGTAGAAGTCGCGCACGTCCTGTGGTGTCATCGCCTCCAGATCGCTCATCCAGCCGACCACGGGCCGGCGGTACGGGCTGGCCTGGAACACCATGGCGTTGAGCGCTTCGAACATGCGGGCGCGCGGTGACTCTTCGGTGCGCTGACGGCGCTCTTCCTTGATGACCTCGATCTCGCGAACGAATTCGTCGTCGGCCCACTGGTTGCGGGCAAAGCGGTCGGCCTCCAGCTGCATCATGGCCTCCAGCCGGCTGGCGGGCACCTGCTGGTGGTAGGCGGTGGCGTCGCGGCTGGTGAACGCGTTTTCACGCCCGCCCAGTGCCGCCACCTGGCGCGAAAACTCGCCGGGCTTCATGTCGGGCGTGCCCTTGAACATCATGTGTTCCAGCGCGTGCGCCACACCGCTGGTGCCGTCCACCTCGTCCATCGCGCCCACGCGCACCCAGAGCATGTGGGCCACCGTGGGCGCACGCCGGTCCGGTTTGACGATCAGCGTCATGCCGTTGGCGAGCGTGAAGCGCTGCGCCTTGGATTCAGCCGGAGGCGTGGCGGCACCGGCCCAGCCCGCCGAACCGGCCAGCGCCAGCATGATCAGAGCACGGCCCCAGAGAGAGTGAAAGCTGCGTTTCATAGAATGGTGAAGATACAAGAGATTCCCAAATGTTCTCGTTCTTCCGAAAAAAGCCCCCCACCCCTCCCGAACCCGCTCCCGTACCCGCTGCTCCGGCGCCCGTCACCGCCGCCGCACCGGTTGCAGCGCCAGCGCCCACCCCGGTGGTCGTGGTGCCGGCACCGGTGGCACCCCCGGCCGCGGAGCCCCGCAAGGGTTGGCTCGACAAGCTCAAGGCCGGTCTGCGCAAGACCGGTTCGAGCATCGCAACGGTCTTCACCGGCACGCAGATCGACGATGCACTCTACGAAGAGCTGGAAACCGCGCTGCTGATGGCCGACACCGGCGTCAAGGCCACCGAACACCTGCTGGCCGACCTGAAAAAGCGTGTCAAGGACAACAAGACCACCGACCCGGCTGCCGTCAAAGGCCTGCTGGCCGAAGCGATTGCGGACCTGCTCACGCCGCTGCAGAAGCGGCTGGTGATCGGTGAACACAAGCCCACGGTGATCATGGTCGCGGGTGTCAACGGTGCGGGCAAGACCACCTCCATCGGCAAGCTCACGCGGCACCTGGCCAACGAAGGCGCGACGGTGCTGCTGGCCGCAGCCGACACCTTCCGCGCCGCGGCGCGCGAGCAGCTCGCCGTCTGGGCGGACCGCAACACGGTGGAGATCATCACGCAGGAAGGCGGCGACCCGGCCGCCGTGAGCTTTGACGCCGTCAGCGCCGGCAAGGCGCGCGGCAGGGACGTGGTGCTGGTGGACACGGCCGGCCGACTGCCCACGCAGCTGCACCTGATGGAAGAGCTGAAGAAGATCAAGCGCGTGGTGCAGAAGGCCGATGGCACGGCGCCGCACGAAGTTTTGCTGGTGATCGACGGCAACACAGGGCAGAACGCGCTGATGCAGGTGAAGGCGTTCGATGAGGCGCTGGGCCTGACCGGCCTGGTCATTACCAAACTCGACGGCACGGCCAAGGGCGGCGTGATCTGCGCCATCGCGCGCGAAAAGCCGGTGCCGATCTATTTCATCGGTGTCGGTGAAAAGCTGGAAGACCTGGAAACCTTCGACGCGAAAGAGTTCGCGCAAGCGCTGCTGAACTGAGCCCAGGCAGGTTCAGGATGCGCTGTCGTCGTCGGCGCCGTAGTTGCGCCACTGCTTCATGGCGTTGCGCATGGTCATCACCTGGCGCTCGAAGGTCGGGCAGGCCTTGCAAATCGCCATGTGCATGTGCAAGGCCAGCTGCTCGGTCAGCGGCAGCTCGCGGTCTTCCCGGGCGATGACCAGGGCGGTCACCTCCTTGCAGGTGCGCATGAGCGGCAGCTTTCTCATCAGGGCGTTCATCGGGCAGCAAACCAGTTGAGTTCCAGGCATTCGCGCAGGCGCAGGCGGGCGCGGTGCAGCTGGACGTAGAGGTTGGTCGCGGTCAGCCCGAGTTCCTTACAGATCTCCTCGCTCGACATCTCCAGCCACTCGCGCATCAGGAACAGCCGCCCCTGCACGGCAGGCAGCTTCTGGGTGCAGGCGTCCATGATCGCCATGAACTGGCGGCTCTTCAGGTCCTGCTCGGGATTGCCCCAGTCGGCGGGCTTCTCGGCAAAGTGCCCGTCGGCCTTGAACGCCATGTGTTCCAGCGGGTCGGCGCTGTCGTCGTCCGAACCGCTGTCCAGTGTCACCTCGCGCTGGCGCTGGCGCATCGAGTCGATGATCTTGTGCTTGAGGATGCCGACCAGCCAGGTCTTGAGCTGAGAGCGCGCCTCGAAGGCCTGCGGTCGGGCCAGCGCGGCGAGGATGGTTTCCGACACCGCGTCTTCGGCCCAGGCGTCGTTGCGCAGTTGCAGGCGCGCGAAGCGCATCAGGTAGCTGCGCTGCTCGACCAGTTGCTGCTCGAAGTCGGTGGGGATCTGGGGTGGCATGGTGGTGGGGTGGGTTGGCCGAAAGTGTAAGGAGTGGAGCGACCCGACGACCAACGGGTTCCCACCGGAGAAACCCGATGTCTCTGGTTAACATCCTCTCGGCGACCCACGACCACCCTTCCATCACGCAGACGAAAACCATGCACACCGCTCCCCTGCCATCCCGCAGCCTCCCTTCCGGGCACGGGTGCCGGCCCCCGCAGGTTGCGCCCATGGTGGCCGTGCCCGATGCTGGATAAGGCCATCCAGCGGGCGCTGCGCCCGCTCATGACGCAGGCCGCGCGCGGTCTGGTGCGGCTGGGGGTGGGTGCCGACGCGATCAGCTTCACCGGCTTCGCCCTCGGCATGGCGGCCGCAGCGGCGATTGCTTTCCAGCACTTCCTGCCGGGCCTGGCCCTGCTGCTGCTCTCGCGCCTGATGGACGGCCTCGACGGCGCCGTCGCCCGCGCCACCCGGCCCACCGACCGCGGCGGCTTTCTCGACATCACGCTCGATTTTTTGTTCTACGCCGCCATCCCGCTGGCCTTTGCCATCGCGGACCCGGCCACCAACGCCCTGCCCGCCGCGGTGCTGCTCGCAGCCTTCATTGGCACCGGCAGCAGCTTCCTGGCCTTCGCCATCGTGGCGGAGAAGCGGCGGCTGCAATCGGTCGCCTTCCCGGACAAGAGCTTCTACTTTCTCGGTGGCCTGACCGAAGCCACCGAAACGATTGCCGCATTCGCTGCCATGTGTCTGTGGCCCCAATGGTTCCCGCAGATCGCCTGTGGCTTTGCCGGGCTGTGCGCCATCACCATTGCGCTGCGCATCGTCTGGGGCTGGCAGCGGTTTCGCTGAGTCCGCGCCTCAACTCAGACCGGTCACCGGGATGCAGGCACCGTGGATCGCGCGTGCCCCATCCGAAGCCAGAAACAGCATCACGTCGGCCAGCGCCTCCGGCGCCACCCACTGCGAAGGGTCGGCGTCGGGCATGGCGGCGCGGTTCTCGGGGGTGTCGATGATCGAAGGCATCACGCAGTTGACGTTGATGCCCTGCGCCTTGAGTTCGGCCGACATGGACTCGGTCAGGCGCATCAGGGCGCTCTTGGACGCCGCATAGGCCCCCATCTGCGCACCGCCTTTCAGCGCGCCCATGGCGCCGACCGTAACGATCTGGCCGCCTCCGCCCGCCACCATGCGCGGCACCACGCTGGCCGCGATGGGCATCAGCGCACGCACGTTCAGGTCGAGCAGGAAGTCCAGCGTCTGCGCGGTGGTGTCGTGCACGGCCTCGCCCATGCGGAAACCACCCGCCAGGTGGCACAGCACGTGCACACCACCGAAGCACTTCGCGGCATGGGCCACCGCCTGCTCCACCTGGGCGGCGTCGAGCAGGTCGAGCTCGGTGCAGCTCAGCACTTCGGTGTCCGGTCCGTACACGCGCCGCAGCGCCTCGCCGTTGCGGTCGAACAGCACCAGGTGGTCGCCGCGCGCCGCAAAGGCGCGGGCCACGGCCTGCCCGAGGTTGCCGGCTGCGCCGGTGATGAGAACGGTTCGGGCCTTCGGGTTCATGGGGTTCCTCCTGTGCGCCGGGCGCGGTGGTAGCTGCCGTCACCGCGGCTGAACACCTGGTCGGTGGGCAACACGTCGCCGGGCTGCAGCTCGGGTGCCTGGGCGGCACTCTCGTACAGCGGAGCGAAATCGATGCGGGTGAATTCGAGCAGTTCGTCGAGGTCGCGGATCACGAAATAGCTCTCCTGAAAATCGTCGATGCGGTAGTTCGTGCGCATCACGCGCTCCAGCCCGAAGCGTATGCGGTTGGGCGAGGGGCTGTCCAGACAAAACTGCGACTCGGTGTAGGACGAGGCGATGCCCGAGCCGTAGAGCCGCAGGCCATCGCCCTGCTGCAGCAGGCCGAACTCCACCGTGTACCAGTACACGCGCGCCAGTTGGGCGAGTTTGCCCAGTTGCTGCGCGCGCAGGCCGCCCTGGCCATAGGCCTGGATGAAGTCGGCGATGGCCGGGTTCATCAGCATGGGCACGTGGCCGAACACGTCGTGGAACACGTCGGGCTCTTCGAGGTAGTCCAGTTCGTGCGGCCGGCGGATGAAGTTGCCCGCCGGGAAGCGGCGGTTCGCCAGGTGGTCGAAAAACACCTCGTCGGGCACCAGGCCGGGCACGGCCACCACCTGCCAGCCGGTGCGCGGCATCAGCACCTCGCTCAGGCGACGGAAATCGGGGATTTCATCGGCGCCAATGGGCAGGTCGCGCATGCCCTGCACGAACTCGTCGCAGGCACGCCCAGGCAGCAGCTTCGTCTGGCGCTGAAACAGCGTCTTCCAGGTGGCGTGGTCGGCCGCGGTGTAGTGCTCCCAGCCCTGGGAGATGGTCCAGTCGGCGTTCTCGGGCTGAGCGGTGGCTCCGGCCGCCAGGCCGTGTTTGGTGGATTCGGGTGTGGTGGTTGCCATGGTCACTCCGCGCGGGGAGCCACCGGGGCGTAGGCGGCGTCGGCGCGCGTGGCCCAGGCGATGTCGCGGGTGGACAGACCGCCCGCGTCGTGCGTGGTCAGCGTGACCTCGACGCGGTTGTAGACGTTGAACCACTCGGGGTGGTGGTCCATCTTTTCCGAGACGATGGCCATCTGCGCCATGAAGCCGAAAGCCTGCGCGAAGTCGGGGAAGTGGAAAGTGCGCCGGATCGCGCCGCCCTCACGGTTCACCGTCCATTCGGGCAAGCCGGTCATCAGCTCGCGGGTCGTCTGCGCATCCAGGGGGGTCATGAAAAGTCTCCTTCGTTGTGGTGTTCCAGGCGCCCAACCAGCGGGTCTGGACCGGTTGTGCAGTTTGCGCCGCATCGCAGACAATTTGCTCTCGTATCAACCGCCCGACCGGCGCCATTTGAAGAAACCCTTTCATGAACACCGACATGAGCGAAGATTCCTTGCATCCGTCGTCACTGGACCGGCTGGACCGCCGCATCCTGTCGGCCCTGCAGGTCAACGGGCGCATCAGCAACCAGGAACTCGCCCAGACGGTGCACCTTTCTCCGGCGCAGAGCAACCGGCGCCACAGGCGACTGGAAGAGGCGGGCTACATCCAGCGTTACGAAGCGCGGCTCGACGCGCACCGGCTCGGCCTGGGCGTGACGGCGTTCGTGCACGTGTCGATGGAGCGTGGGCAGCACAAGGAGGTGCTGAAGTTCCAGCGCACCGTGGGCAAGATGCCCGAGGTGCTGGAGTGTTACGCCGTGACCGGCGATTTCGACTACGTCTGCAAGATCGTCGCGCACGACCTCAAGGGCCTGTCGGACTTCCTGCTCGGCACGCTGGCGCAGTTGCCGGGCGTGAGCGGTGTGCGTTCCAGCATCTGCCTGAACGAGCTCAAGTGCACCAGCGCGCTGCCGCTGGATTGACCCTCAAATGGCCCCGAGCGGCGGCAACACGGTGGCAGTGCATTCACCAAAGCCGATGCTTTGAAACCCGGCGCGCGTGCAGCGGCCGCGCAGGGTGATGCTGTCGCCGTCTTCGAGAAAGGTGCGCCGCTCGCCGTTGCCCAGGGTGATGTGCTGCTTGCCTCCCACCGTGAGTTCCAGCAGCGAGCCAGCCTGCTCGGGCTTCG
This sequence comes from Betaproteobacteria bacterium HGW-Betaproteobacteria-9, assembly GCA_002842215.1. Taxonomy (GTDB): domain Bacteria; phylum Pseudomonadota; class Gammaproteobacteria; order Burkholderiales; family Burkholderiaceae_C; genus Hydrogenophaga. Next base: position 79,049 of record PHCC01000009.1, read on the forward strand.
GGCCGGAGAGCGTGCCCGATCCGAACAGATCGCCCGCCGAGAGCGCGCAGCCGTTGACCGTGTGGTGGGTCACCAGCTGGGCCAGCGACCAGTAAGCGGCCAGCGCGGCGTTGGAGTGGCTGATGACTTCGGGGGCAAGGCCCTCGGCGCGCATGCGCGCCGTCTGCAGCAGCACGTCGAGATCGATGTCGAACGCACCGGCGCTCTGGCTGGCGTCGGCTTGCAGATAGGGCAGCGGCGCCGGATCGCCGGCGGGCCGCTGCAGGGCCTGGCGGAACGGCGCCAGCGCTTCGAGCGTCACCATCCAGGGTGAGAGCGTGCTGGCGAAGTTCTTCGACAGAAAGGGGCCGAGCGGCTGGTATTCCCAGGCCTGGAAGTCGCGCGCGCTCCAGTCGTTGAACAAGGTCACACCGAACACATGGTCTTCCGCCTCGGCCAGCGGAATCGGGTGGCCCATGGCGTTGGGCCGGCCGATCACGTAACCGAGCTCCAGCTCCAGGTCCAGCCGCTTGGTCGGCGCGAGCATGGGTGCGTCGGTGTCGGGGCCCTTGATCTGCCCCAGCGGGCGGTGAAAGCTGTGTCCGCTGGGCTGGATGGTGGAGGCGCGGCCGTGGTAGCCGATGGGCACCCACTTGTAGTTGGGCAGCAGCGGGTTGTCGGGCCGGAACAGCTTGCCCACCGCCGTGGCGTGGTGGATGCCAACGTAGAAATCGGTGTAGTCGCGGATGTCGCAGGGCAGGCCCAGCTCCACGGCGCCCTGCGGATGCAGGTGGCGCGACCACCGGTCCTGCTGCTGGCTGCCGGCGGCCAGGCCGGCGCTGATCTGCGCGCGCAGTTCGCGCCGAGTCTCGGGTTTGAACGAGATCAGCTGGTTCATGTCGCTGGTGTCGATCAGGCCGGTGGCCCGCAAGTCCAGCACCTGGTCGCCGATGGCCACCCCGATCCGCCACTCGGGATCATCCTCGACCTTGAAACGTCCAAACGGCAGGTTCTGGATAGGGAAGTCGCTCTCGGGCACATGGGCCGAATCAACCCAGCTGCGCAAGGCCGGGTTGTGGGTTTCGTCGATGGTGGTCATGGCTTGGCGTGCCTCAGTCCAGGGCCTTGAATTCCCGGTCGTGCATCCAGGCGGCGTGTTTGGGTGCACGCTTGGTCTGCGCCCACTCATTGAGCATGTCCCACTTCACTTCATCGAGGTCCTTGTGCATGCGCGGGGTTCCCACGTCGGCACACAGTTCGAGCCGATGGCCGTTGGGATCGAAGAAGTAGATGCTCTTGAAGATGGTGTGGTCGGTCGGCCCCAGCACCTCAACACCCGCGGCCTGCAGGCGCTCTTTGGTGGCTTCGAGCATCTCCAGGCTGCCGATCTTGAAGGCGATGTGCTGCACCCACTCGGGCGTATTGGCGTCGCGGCCCATTGCTGGCGCGTTGGGCAGCTCGAAGAAGGCCAGCACATTGCCCTGCCCGGCATCGAGGAACACGTGCATGTAGGGGTCGGGCGCTTTGGTGGACGGCACCTGGTCTTCGGCGATGGCCAGCACGAAGTCCATGTTGAGGTGCTTGACGTACCACTCGACGGTTTCCTTGGCGTCCTTGCAGCGGTAGGCCACGTGGTGGATGCGGTCGATTTTCAAAGTGCTCATGTTCGGTCTCCGGTGGATTCGATTTGTGGGGCGCTGCGGCGGATCGGATTTCGCATCTTTTCATGGAAACCGCCCCAGAACGCCCTGCGGCCTTTGTAGACGTTGTGCGTCATGGGGTCAATCAGCCTGAAGCCATGCCCACCGAAGCCCGGACCACGCCTTTGACGGCTCCCTGGGCCCTGCGCACCGGCAAACGGGGTCGCGGCCTTGCCTTAAACTCCCTGCGAGTCCCCACAAACGGCCCCGTCCTGCGACGGGAAAGGGACTCCTGTACGGAGGCATTGCGTATGGACACCAAGCTGGAGAAGAAGAGATGAAGGGTGTGATGGGTTTCCTTGAAAAAGCGGGACTGGTTCGCATGGAGGTGCCGCACGAAGACGCCGCGCCCGCGCCGCCTCCGGCCACCGAATCCCCCGCCGTCATGCCGCCCGTCGCCGCGCCCGTCCCGGTCGGCGCGCCCCTGAAGCTCGACGAGATCTACGCCCAGGCCGGCGTGCCGGCGTCGCTCTACCCCGCCGAACGCCTGCTGCGCCTGATCGAGGGCCTGAGTGCGATGGACCCCGGCACCCGCTTGATGGCCATCCAGGCCATGGACGCGGCCGACGAGTCCTGGACCATCGAAGACCCGCTGGCCGACGCACAGACCAAGGCCCAGGCGCTGTCCATGCACGCCGAACTGCTGCAGCTGAACCTGCAGGCGCTGGAACGCGACACGCTGGCGCGTATCGAGACCATGACCGCCCGGCGCGACAAGGTGGTGGACGACATCCGCCGGCAGGTGTCGGAACTCGACGCCCTGATGAACCGCGAGGTGTCGCGCGCCGCCCAGGACATCGCCGGCCAGGAAGTCCAGCTCCAGGCCGCGCGCGAACACACCGCCGCCCAGCTGGACAGCCTGTCGCAGCTCGGCCAGCAGCTGCAGAACCTGTCGGCGCAGTTCGGTGCGCCCGCCACCACCCCCAAGGAATGACCCCATGGCCAGCCTGACCCCTCTTTCCAAAGGCCTGATCGGTCTGGCCGTGGTCGGTGCCATGGCCTCGGCCGTGTGGCACCTGGTGCTCAAGGAACGCTTTGGCACCCCCCCGGCATCGGCGACGACCAGCATCAGCCCGACCACCCCGGACACCAGCGTCATCTCGACGCCACCGAGCACACCGCCGGCCGCCAGCGAACCCGTCGTCGCGACCGGCGGCAGCGACCTGTCCGCGACCGAACACGCCGAACTCGGCCGCCAGCTGCTGGAAAGCGGCGACTTCGCCCAGGCGCGCGCCCACCTGTTGCTGGCCGTGCAAGGTGGCAACGCTGGCGCGGCCTGCCACCTGGGCGAGATGACGCTCAAGGGCCAGGGCGGCATCCCCGCCGACCAGGAAGCCGCCGCCAAACTCTTCCAGCTGGCCCAGTCCCGCAACACCATCTGTTTCGCGCCCGGCCAGTGAGGCCGAACCCGCCCTCTTTCCAAGGACACCCCATGCAAATCCGCCACATCGCCCTGGCCGCAGCCCTGATCAGCGGCCTCTGGATCACCGGCACCGCCCAGGCCCAGGGCTTCGTCTTCGGCACCGCCGAGCCCAAGGCCTCGGCTGCCGCGCCGGCTGGCGCGCGCAACGCCAAGGTCGAGTCTGCGCAGCGCCTGCTGGCCCGCCTGGGCCTGCTGCGTGAAACGCCCTCGGGCACGCTGACGCCGGCCACGCTGGACGCCATGCGTGCCTTCGCCGCGCGCACCGGCACGGCGCCCGCCAGCGAGGTCAACGACGCGCTGCTCAACGCCATCCGCCGCCACATCTGGACCAGCCAGAACTGGTCCAGCGGCAACTACAAGGGCAAAGAGAAGATCGTGGACGCCCAGGGCCTGCGCGAGGCGCAGATCCTGCTGGGCAAGCTGGGCTTCAGCGCCGGGCCGCTGGACGGCACCTTCGGCCCCCAGACCCAGGTCGCGACCGAGGCCTTCCAGGAGTCGCAGGGCGTGAGCGTGGACGGCCTGATCACCTCGACCGTGCTGATGAACCTGCGCCGCGCGGTGAACGGCGCGGGCGCGGGCGCCAAGGAAACGGTGCGGGTGCTCAACTGGCCCGACTACATCGAACCCAGCGTGCTGCAGGACTTCGAAAAGGAATTCAACATCCGCGTGGTCTATGACATCTTCGCGGACAACGACGACCTGCAGGCCCGCCTCGGTGGCGCCGGCACGCCCTACGACGTGGTGTTCCCCACCGCCAACGCCGTGCCCGGCATGGCGGCCAAGGGCCTGCTGGGCAAACTGGACAAAGCCAGCCTCAAGAACCTGAGCAACATCGACCCGCGCGTGGACGCGACCCTGCGCGCCTGGGACAAGGACGGCGCCTACAGCCTGCCCTACATGTGGTACACGGTCGGCATCGCCTGGAACCCCAGGCTCACCAGCAAGGCCTTCCCGGGCCACGGCGTGGACACGCTGGCCACCGTGTTCGACCCGGCCATCGCGAAGCGCTTCCAGTCCTGCGGCATCGGCGTGGTCGATTCGGCATCCGACGTCATCCCGCTCGCCGCCATGGCCGGAGGCCAGACCAAGTGGGCCGGCCGCGCCTCGGTCGCGGCCGCCGAGAAGGTGATGGCGCGCATCGCCGGCACGGTGAAGGTCATTCCCACCGACCAGTTCATCGACTCGCTGGCCAACGGCAAGCTCTGCGTCGCCATCGGCTTCTCGGGCGACGCGGTGCAGGCGCAGGGCAAGTCGCGCGGCGCGGTCGAATACCGCGTGCCGGCCGACGGCGGCCTGCTCGCCATCGACGCCATGGCCGTGCCGGCCAACGCCAAAAACAAGCGCGCCGCGCACCAGTTCATCGACTACCTGATGCGGCCCCAGGTGATCGCCAAGGTGTCCAACACCGTGGGCTACGCCAACGCCAACCTGAAGGCCGGCGAGTTCATGAGCGCGAGCGTCAAGTCCAACCCGGCCGTGGTGCCCAGCACCACCTCGCTGAGCCGCTCGTCGCCGATCCCCGTGCTGTCCGAGCAGGACGAGCAGGAGATCACCCGCATCTGGTCGCGCTTCGCCCAGTGACCGCAGCCCCACTCCCTTGAACCCCAAGCCCTCCTACCTGGGCGCATTCCTGCGCCACCCGGCCAACCGCACCGCCCTGCTCGCAGCCGGTGTGGTGGCCATCTTCGCGTCCATCCCCATGGGGCTGGCGGGGCTGGCGCTGGTCGGCACACTGGCCGTGGGCACCGAAATCCTCGCGGCGCTGATGGTGCCCAGCCTGCCTTCGTTCAAGGCCTGGGTCGACCGCGAGGCGCACCACCAGGGACTGAGCCAGCGCCGCAAGCTGCTGATCGATGAATTGAGCGCACGCGGCGAGTCCGGCGCACTGTCCACCTACCAGCACATGTGGGAACGCGTGCAGGCGCTCTACCAGACCGCGGGTGACCGGCAGACCACGCTGACCCGGCCCGACGTGGAAAAGCTGGAGGCCCTCACCGTCGACTACCTCGGTCTCTGCTCGGTCAATGCTTCGCTGCGCCGGCGCAAGGAGCAGATCAGCGAAGACCAGGTGAACCGCCGCATCGCCAGCGTCGAGGCGCAGCTGCGCAACCCCGCGCTGGGCGACGAAGAGGCGCGGCAGCTGCGTGCCACGCTCGCCGAATACGCCGAGGTGCTGAACCGAGCGCGCCGCCTCGCGGTGCGCCGCAGCGCGCTCGAAGCCACGCTGCTGGCCATGCCCGACAAGATGGAAGAGGTGTACCAGTTGGTGATCACCTCGCCCTACGCCACCGACATGGGCAGCAAGCTCGAAGACTCGCTGTCCCGCCTGCGCATCGCCGAAGAGGTGGCCGCCGAATTCGACGACGCCGATCTCGCCGCCTTCGGCAACAATGCCCCACGCGTCAGCGCCTCGGGCAACGCAGCGAACGCGGCCGCCCGCCAGGCCTCGCAACGCCAAAGAACCTGAACCCCAACCCACCGCATTCAACCAGGAGTCCCCCATGGCCAACAACGCAATCTTCGCCCGCCTCGCCAACCTCTGGACCGGCTTCATCTCCCTGTGGGTCTCGGACATCGAGAAAGAACACCCCGAGATCGCGTACCAGAACGCGATCGCCTCGATGATCCAGAAGTACACCCAGCTCAAGGCCGCCACCGGCGCCATCATCGCGCGCCGCCAGGACATCACCTCGCGCCTGGAGGCCCATGAGCGCGAACTCGCCGCCGTGACCACCGACCTGGAAGCCGCCCTGGCCACCAACCAGGACGACCTCGCCGTGGTGCTGATCCAGAAGAAAAATTCGCTGGACGCGGCCCTCACCGAGCTGCGCGCCGACGCCGCCCAGGCCACCGCCGATGCCGACAACGCCAAGGACTCGCTGATCCAGGTGAAGTCCGAGATCGACAAGCTCAAGGCCGAGAAAGAGCGCATGCTGGCGCAGATGCACAGCGCGCAGGCCCGCATCAAGATCCAGGGCCAGCTCGACGGCCTGTCGGTGGACGCCGAAGTGCAGGCGCTGGGCGCCGTGCGCGAGCACATCAAGGGCCAGGTGGCACAGGCCAGCCTGGGCGCCGAGCTGCAGAACTCCGACCTGGACGTGCGCCTCAACAAGCTGCGCCAGAGCAGCGGCAGCGTGACGGCCAAGGCCCAGCTCGAAGCCATGAAGCAGGCCCGCGCCGCCGCGCAGGCTGCCCCGACCAAAACCCTCTGAGCGGCCTCACGCATGAAAGCACCCGCATCCCACCGCCACGATCTGCCGCGCTGGGCCGAGGTCCTGCGGCAGAAGTACCTGGCGGGCGAGGCGTCCACCTTCGTGCTCTACCGCAACGTCTTCGACAACGTCCTGGTAGGCGACAAGCTGCACAACCTGGGCAGCTTCCTGGTTGAAGAACTGTTCAAGGACACCAAGCAGCACGTGTGCGAGGTGAGTCTGGAGCGCGGCATACGGGTACTGTCGGGGACCAGCGAAGACAAGCAACGCGCGCTGCTGCGACAGGCTGAGGAAGGCACCGAGCCCGACCTGCTGGCCTCGCTGCACGCGCTGGAGCAGCGCATGCGCGCGCAGCCGTCCACCGCCGTCATCGTGCCCTACGCCGACGCGCTGCTGCCCGCCGGCGACCCGAGTTTCATGGCACACGCGGACCGCCAGACCTACCTGGTGTTCCACCGCTGGTCGCTGGACCAGACGCTGACCCAGGGCGACAACATCGTGGTGCTGATCACAGAGACGCTGGGCGCGATCAACCCGGGCCTGCTGTCCAACCCCAAGGTCGCGGCCATCGAAATCCCCATGCCCGACCTGCCGTTGCGCAAAAAGGTGATCGGCTTTTTCGCGCCCAAGCTCAGCGCGCACCAGGTCGATCTGTTCTCCGAGCGCACCAGCGGCCTGCGCACCGTTCAGCTCGCCAACATCCTGGCCGGCTCCAAGGGCCATGGCCTGAGCGAGGCGGAGCGCCGCGCGCTGATCGGCCAGTTGCTCGAAGGCACGCCCGACGCGACGGCCCGCGCGGACACGCTGGCCACCATCACGGCTGGCATGACGCCCGCCGAGATCACGCGCCTGATCGAGCCCGGCAAGACCCTGCCCGAGGGCGACGCCGATCAGGAGGTGCTCAAGGTCATCCACGCGCGCAAGCGCGAGATGATCGAGAAGGAGTGCGCCGGCCTGATCGAGTTCATCGAGCCCAAACACGGGCTCTCGGCCGTCGGTGGCCACGAGCACATCAAGCACGAGCTGATGGCCATCGCGCAGAACCTCAAGGCCGGCGAAACCACGCTGACCCCGATGGGCCTGCTCGCGGTCGGCCCCATGGGCTCGGGCAAGACCTTTGTGATCAAGGCCTTCCTCAAAGAGGCCGGCCTGTCGGCCGTGGCGCTGAAGAACTTCCGCTCCAAGTGGGTGGGCTCGACCGAGGCCAACCTGGAGCGCGTGCTCGCCACCGTCAAGGCCATGGGCCCGATTGCCGTGATCATCGACGAGGGCGACCGCAGCTTCGGCTCTGGCGGCGGCGAAGACAGCGATGGCGGCACCAGCTCGCGCGTGATCGCGCGTCTGAAGGAGTTCATGGCCGAACCCGAGAACCGCGGCCAGGTGCTGTTCGTCATGATGACCAACCGCCCCGACAAGCTCGACACCGACATCAAGCGCCCCGGCCGGCTCGACCGCAAGATCCCGTTCTTCTATTGCGACACCGCGGCCGAACGCGTGCAGGTGCTGCAGGCCGTGCTCTCGCGCTACGAAGAGCCCTGTGTGGCGAGCATGGAAGAGCTGCTGACCCTGTGCGACACCCTGAGCGGCTACTCCAACGCCGACCTCGAAGCGCTGTCGCTGCTGGCCGTGGAGCTGGCGCGCAACCTGGCCACGCCGCTGAACGCCGACGCGCTCAATCAGGCCGCCGCCGACTTCATGCCGCCGCAGGAGCGCGACATGATCGAGTTCATGGAGTTGCTCGCGGTCTCCGAAACCTCGCGCCGTTCCATGCTGCCCAAGCGCTATCGCGACATGGCCATCGCCGACATCCAGAGCAACCTGGTCGCCGCCAAACGGCGCGCCCTCACCCGCTGACCCCCACCCACAAGGAGCCATTCATGCAAGCGATCCAAGACCAGAACCTGAGCGCCACCCAGGTCATCCAGCTGACCCAGGCCATGTTGTCGGTGGCCCTGGTGGACGGCATGCACCCCGCCGAAGCGGCCCTGATCGGCCAGTTCTACGAAAGCTCGCGTTCGGCCGACATGCCCACCACGTCGGCGATGCTGTCGGGCACCCACACCTTCGACGCCCAGGCCATGGCCGGCTGCCCGGCGGACGTGGCCGACACCGTGGTGCTGATGTGCCTCATGACCGGCCACGCCGACGGCCGCCTGAGCGACGGCGAGCGCGCGCTGGTGCAGTCGTTCGCCTCCGCCCTGAACGTGGACGCCGCGCGCTTTGACGCCCTGCTGGGCCAGGTGCGCGACGAACTCATCGGCGCCATCTCGCACCTGCCCGACGCCGGGTCGGTCGCCAACGTGGTGCGCGAACTGGGCGCTGGCGGCTGAGGCCAACCGGTCGGATGTCGGGCGCCTCAAGCCGCCCGCATCACATGCGCTGGATGCCCATCCGGCGCAGCACCGTCTTCTCGAGCTCCACCACCACGAACTTCGCGCTCGCCAGCGCGGTGATCAGCAGCCACGACCAGGCATCGAGCGGCGCGGTGCCGAACAGCGCCTGCATCGGCGGCGCGTAGGTGAACAGCGCCTGCAACCCCAGCGTGATGACGCAGGCCCAGACCGCGATGCGGTTGCCCGCCAGGGTCTCCCAGCGGAAGGCGCTGGCGGTGAAGTGGCGCACGTTGAAGAGGTAGAAGATCTCGCTCATCACCAGCATGTTGACCACCGCGGTGCGCGCCACTTCGATGGCGTTGCCGCGCGAAAGCTCCCAGCCGTAGACCACGAAGGTGGCCGCCACCATCAGCACCGTGATGTAGGCGATGCGCAGGAACAGCAGCCGCGTGATCAGCGGTTCGCTGGCCGGGCGCGGCGGGCGCCGCATCACGCCGTCTTCGGCGGGCTCGAAGGCCAGCGCCATGTCCAGCGTGATGCTGGTGACCATGTTGACCCACAGGATCTGCCCGGCCGTGACCGGCAGTGCCAGCCCGGCGAACACCGCGATCAGGATCAGGCCCGCTTCACCGCCGTTGGTGGGCAGGATGAACAGCAGCGACTTCTTGATGTTGTCGAACACGCGGCGGCCTTCGCGCACCGCGTGGGCGATGGTGGCGAAGTTGTCGTCGGTGAGCACCAGGTCGGCCGCCTCGCGCGCCGCGTCCGTCCCGCGCTGGCCCATGGCCACGCCGATGTCGGCGGCCTTGAGCGCGGGCGCGTCGTTCACGCCGTCGCCCGTCATCGCCACCAGCTGGCCCTGGCTCTGCAGCGCGGCCACCAGGCGCAGTTTGTGTTCGGGGCTGGCGCGTGCCACCACGTCGGTTTCGCCCAGGCGGGTGCGCAACGCGGCGTCGTCCAGCGTGTCGATCTCGGCACCGGTGATCGGGTTGCCGTCGCGCAGGCCCAGGCGGGCGCCGATGGCGGCGGCCGTGGTGGCGTGGTCGCCGGTGATCATGAGCACGCGCACACCGGCCTGCTGGCACTCGGCCACCGCAGCCACCGCCTCGGGGCGCGGCGGGTCCATCAGCCCCACCAGGCCGAGCAGGGTGAAACGCGGCGTGATGTGTTCCAGCGTGAGTTCGCTGGTGCCCGCGGGCAGCTCGCACTCGGCCAGCGCCAGCACACGCTGGCCCTGGCTGGCGGCCCCGTCCATGCGCGCCTGCCAGGCCGCAGCGTCCAGCGGCAAGCCGGCCGCGTCGCGCACACACAGGCCCAGCACGCGCTCGGGCGCGCCCTTGAGCAGGGCGAACACGCGACCCTGGTGGTCGTGGTGCAGCGTGGCCATGTAGCGGTTTTCCGACTCGAAGGGCAGGCTGTCGGTGCGCGGCGTGCGCGCGGTTTCTTCGGCCAGGTCGAGCCCGGCCTTGAGCGCCAGCGTGAGCAGCGCGCCCTCGGTCGGGTCACCGGCCAATGTCCAGCTGCCCGCCGTGTCGCGGTGCAGCTGCGCGTCGTTGCACAGCAGGGCGCAGCGCACCAGGCCCAGCAGTTCCATGTGGCGATCGGTCACCACAGGTTGACCGTCGACATGGAAACCGCCTTCGGGCGCGTAGCCCGCGCCACTCACGGTCAGGCTGTCACCCGGCAGCATCACGCCCACCGCGGTCATCTCATTCTTCGTCAGGGTGCCGGTCTTGTCGGTGCAGATCACGCCCACCGAGCCCAGCGTTTCCACCGCCGGCAGGCGGCGCACGATGGCACGCTGTCCGGCCATGGCGGCGGTGCCGATGGCGAGCGTGATGGTGACGATGGCGGGCAGGCCTTCGGGGATCGCGGCCACGGCCAGGCCCACCACGGCCAGGAAGATGTCGAGCGCTGGCAAGCCGCCCACCCGGCTGCCCCACAGGAAGGTGGCCACGCTGACCAGCAGGATGAAGAAGGTGATCTGGCGCGCGAACTGGTCGAGCCGGCGCGTCAGCGGCGTGGCCAGGGTCTGCAGCTCCGAGACCAAACGTCCTATGCGGCCGATCTCGGTGTGCGCCGCGGTGGCCACCACCAGGCCAGTGCCCTGCCCCACCGCCGCCACGGTGCCGGCGTAGGCCATGCCGGTGCGCTCGGCCAGTGGCGCCAGCGGGGCCACCGGCGCGCTGTCCTTGTCCACCGGCAGCGACTCGCCGGTGAGCGCAGCCTCGTCGATGCGCAGGTTCTTCGTGGCCAGCAGGCGCAGGTCGGCCGGCACGCGCGTGCCCGATTCGATCAGCACCACGTCGCCGGACACCAGATCACCGGCGTCGATCTCGTGGCGCTCGCCGTCGCGCAACACCGTGGCGCGGCTGGCCAGCATGGCGTGCACGGCTTCGAGCGCGCGTTCGGCCTTGCCCTCCTGGATGAAGCCGATCACCGCGTTGATGAGCACCACGCCAAAGATCACGGCGGCGTCGATGAGGTCTTCCAGCCAGAGTGTGGTGAAGCCCGCGGCCAGCAACACATAGATCAGCACGTTGTTGAACTGCCCCGCAAAGCGCCGCAGCCAGCCCGGGCGCGCGGCCGCGGTCAGTCGGTTGGGGCCGTGGGTGGCCAGGCGAACGGCGGCTTCGGCGGGGGTCAGCCCGGTGGCGCTGCTGTCCAGGGTCTGCAGCGCCTGGCTGGCTTCGATCGCGTGCCAGCCGGGCGGGGCTGGCGTGTCGGATGCGGGATCGGGGATCGGGCGAAGAGCGTCATGCGGCATGCGCCAACCTTAACCCGAACGGTGTGACAGGCACCACCGGCGCCATCAGGTTTCCAGCGAAGCCATGGCCGACGGCGACCATTCAAGCGCATGGTGGTCAAAGCCCGCGGCCAGGGTGGGCTTGACCACCTCGAAATACGGCGACACGTCGAAATCGCGCGGCGTGAACAGGCTGTGGTGCCGCACGTGCAGCACCTGGCGCACGCAGTCGTCGCAGCTCGGGTCGTCGGTCGCGGTCTCTTCGACGATGGGCAGGATGGGGTAGAGCACCGTTTCGAAGGCCTGCGCGATCAGGGTGGAGCAGATCGCGCGCGTGGGGTCGCCGCTGCCCACCGCCAGCAGGCGGCGGCGCCAGCGCACCGGCACCGGCGGTGTGGGCAACAGGTAGCGCGCGAGGTCCAGGATGTTCTTGAGGTCGTAGCGGTGACCGATGCGCAGCACGGCGAAACGACAGACCGCCTGGGCCTCGTCGATGCGCAGGCTGGCGGGCCGGCAGATGCGGCAGTGCAGTCCCGCGTAGGTGCTCAGCGGCACGGCGCGCACGCCCTCCCGAATGTCCGCCTCCACCACCATCAGCGGGCCACCCGGCTGCAGAGGCCCGACACAGAGCGCCGCATGCGACCAGGTGGACTGCGTGAGGTACTTGATCGCCGTGCTCACGCGCGTGGTGCCTTCCACCAGCACCACGTCGGCCGGGCGCAACGCCGCGGCCAGCAGGCGCTGGTCGGTCGGAAAGCCGATGGACGCCGACCGGCCCGGCTTGGTCAGGTAGCGTGCCAGCGCACGCCCGATGGCTTGTCTGATCATGAGGTCCTCCCGGTGTAAGAATGGCGCAGTTTCGGCGACTCAATCCGAACAACTCCAACAAGGAATGGTCGTGAACATCCGGAAAATCTTGCTGCTGCTGGTGGTGCTTCTGGGCATTGTGGCCTTCTTCGCCTTCGGTCTGGATCGCTACTTCAGCCTCGGATTCCTCAAAGAGAGCCAGGCCAGTCTCGCGGCGCTGCGGGAACAACAACCGCTGCAGCTCGCCCTGGGCTATTTTCTGGTCTACGTCGCGGTCACAGCGCTCTCGCTGCCGGGCGCGACCATCGTCACGCTCGCGGGCGGCGCCATCTTCGGTCTCGGCTGGGGCCTGCTGATCGTGTCGTTTGCGTCCAGCATCGGCGCAACACTGGCGTTTCTCACCGCACGCTTCCTGCTGCGCGACAGTGTGCAAAGCCGCTTCGGTCAGCGCCTGGCCGACATGGACAAGGGCATCGAGAAGGATGGCGCGTTCTACCTGTTCACGCTGCGCCTGATCCCGGTCGTGCCCTTCTTCGTCATCAACCTGCTGATGGGCCTGACGAAGATGAAGGCCTGGACGTTTTACTGGGTCAGCCAGCTCGGCATGCTGGCCGGCACCGCGGTCTACGTGAACGCGGGCACGCAGCTTGGCCAGCTCGACTCGCTCCAGGGCATCCTCAGCCCCGGTCTGCTGGGCAGCTTCGTGCTGCTGGGCCTGTTCCCGCTGATCGCGCGCAAAGTGATCGAGGCAGTTCAGAAGCGCAAGGTGTACGCGAAGTGGGCCAGCGTGCGCCCCCAGCGTTTCGACCGCAACCTGATCGTGATCGGCGCGGGCGCGGGCGGTCTGGTGTCGGCCTACATCGCCGCCGCCGTGAAGGCCAAGGTAACGCTGATCGAGGCGCACAAGATGGGCGGCGACTGCCTGAACTACGGCTGCGTGCCCAGCAAGGCGCTGATCAAGAGCGCCAAGCTCGCGCACCAGATGCGCCACGCATCGAATTACGGCCTGAACGACTCGACGCCCACCTTCAGCTTCAAGGCGGTGATGCAGCGCATCCACGATGTCATCAAAGCCATCGAACCGCACGACAGCGTGGCGCGCTACACCGCCCTGGGCGTGGAGGTGCTGCAGGGCTACGCCAGGCTGGTGAACCCGTGGACGGTGGAGATCGCGCTGAACGGTGGCGGCACCCAGCGCCTCACCGCGCGCAGCATCGTGATCGCGGCCGGCGCACGGCCGTTTGTGCCGCCGCTGCCGGGGCTCGACGAAGTCGGCTACGTCACCAGCGACACGATGTGGGACGCGTTCGCCAAGCTCGACGAAGTGCCGAAGCGCCTGGTGGTGCTGGGCGGTGGCCCCATCGGCTGCGAGCTGGCACAGAGCTTCGCGCGCCTGGGTTCGCAGGTGACGCAGGTGGAGATGGCGCCGCGCATCATGATCCGCGAGGACGAAGAGGTCTCTTCGCTCGCGAAGGCTTCGCTGGAGGCCGATGGTGTGGACGTGCTGACGGGCCACAAGGCGCTGCGCTGCGAGTTGCTCAATGGCGAGAAGACCTTGGTGGTGGAACACGCTGGCGCGGAAAAGCGCATCGCCTTCGACCAGCTGCTGTGCGCCGTTGGGCGCGTGGCGCGCCTGACCGGCTACGGGCTCGAAGACCTGGGCATTCCCACCAACCGCACCGTCGAGACCAACGAATACCTGCAAACGATCTACCCGAATATCTACGCCGCCGGCGACGTGGCCGGGCCTTACCAGTTCACCCATGTGGCCGCGCACCAGGCCTGGTACGCCGCAGTCAACGCCCTCTTCGGCGATTTCAAGAAATTCAAGGCCGACTATTCGGTCATCCCTTGGGCAACCTTCATCGACCCCGAGGTGGCGCGCGTGGGCCTGAACGAGCAGGACGCGAAAGAAAAGAAGATCCCGTACGAGGTCACGAAGTACGGCATCGACGACCTCGACCGCGCCATCGCCGACAGCGAGGCCCACGGTTTCGTCAAGGTGCTCACCGTGCCGGGCAAGGACACGATTCTGGGCGTGACCCTCGTCGGCACACACGCGGGCGACCTGCTGGCGGAGTATGTGATGGCCATGAAACACGGCCTGGGCCTGAACAAGATCCTGGGCACCATCCACACCTACCCCACGCTGGCCGAGGCCAACAAGTACGCGGCCGGCGAATGGAAGCGTGCGCACGCGCCGCAGCAGGTGCTGGCCTGGGTGGCGAAGTTCCACACCTGGCGCCGGGGTTGAACTGTTGTTGCGTCCCCGGAGTCCACACCCCATGACCTCCCGCCGCCAGACCCTCGCCCTGTTCGCCGCCAGCGCCCTGCTGCCCTGGCCAGCCCTCGCCCAGACCCCCTTCGACCACAGCCACGCCGCCTGGGACGCGCTGCTGAAAAAACACGTGCGCTGGCTGCCCGACGGCAAACAGTCGCGCGCGAACTACAAGGGCTTTGCCGCCGACCGCGCCGCGCTCAAGATCGTGCTCGACAGCCTGAGTGCCGTGCCCAAGGCCACGTTCGACAGCTGGAGCAAGCCGCAGCAGATGGCCTTCCTGATCAACGCCTACAACGCCTTCACGGTCGAGCTGATCCTCACCAAGTACCCGGACCTGAAATCCATCAAGGAGCTGGGCTCGTTTATCCAGTCGCCCTGGAAGAAGAAGTTCTTCACGCTGCTGGGCGAACAGCGCCACCTCGACTGGATCGAACACGAGCAGTTGCGCCCGCGCTACGCCGAGCCGCGCGTGCACGCCGCCGTCAACTGCGCCAGCATCGGCTGCCCGGCCCTGCGCGACGAGGCCTTCACCGCCACCAGGCTCGAAGCCCAGCTCGAAGACGGCATGCGCCGCTTCATGGGCGACCGCACGCGCAACCGGGTCAAGGGTGACAAAGTCGAGGTCAGCAGCATCTTCAAGTGGTTCCGTGAAGACTTCGAACAAGGCCACGGCGGCTTCAAACAGGTGGAAGACGTGTTTGCCAGATACGCCGAACAGCTGAGCGACCAGCCCGCCGAGCAGGCAGCGCTGAAAGCGAAGACGCTGGGCGTGAGCCACCTCGACTACGACTGGTCGCTCAACGACGCGGGGCGCTGAGCGGTGGACCGGGTGACCGCAGCCGGTCGTCCGTCAATCGCCAGGGCGCTGCTCCTGGACTTCGGCCAGCTGGTTCATGGTCTTCAGGATCACATCGGGCGCGTAGCGGATGTTCATGAACTCGCCCATGCTCAGGGCCGGCCAGGCCAGCGCGATGCGGTAGCGCCCCGGCAGCGAGTACACCTTGTTGTCGACGATGAAGATCTCGTAGGGCAGAGCGGCCATGTGCTCCTGCCCCGCCGCCCCGAGCTTGCCGACCCACCAGCCTTCACCGCGCGCGGCATCGTTCAGCGCCACGCCGAACACCGCCAGCTTGCGGTCGGCCATGACCACCTCATACACCTTGGCGGTTGCACCCACGCCGTTGGCCAGGCCCTTGCGCACCATCTGCAAGGCTTCGTCGAAGCTGCCGAAGGCGCGCAGCTCGGCGCGGAAGGAATCAAACCGCTCCATGGACGTCATGTACTGGTAGTTCGCCAGCCGATCGGCCGGCACGTCACCACCGAAGCCGGTGCCCGTCCCCAGCGCCTTGGCCAGCCGCGCCTGCACCGAGCGGGCCGCTGCCTCGGCCTGCGGATACGCCTGACGCAGGTAGGCCCGGTACCAGTACTCCGGCGTCGTGTACGACACGCGGCCGTCGCGCTGCACGCCGACCCGGATCGCCGCCGCCACAATGCCGCTGCCACCCGACGCCCGGATGGCCTGCAGCATGGCGCTGTCGGTCACCAGCACCACGCCGCCCGCCTGCAGCCCCTTGGGCAGGTGGCGCCCCAGCAGGGTGAAACCCTCGGCCTGCAACTTTTTCTCCACGGTGCCCATCTGCGCGGCCAGTTCGCCCGCCGGCAGCGGCGTGCCGCTGGTGTAGGGTGACAAGGCCTGACAGGTCGAGACCACCATGAACAGCCATCCAGCCAGCAGCCATTTTTTCATCTTGCAGGTCTCCTCCAGGGTTGGCCCAAACCTTAACGCCGCCGCGGCGATGTTGCATCAGGGCTATTCCCATGCCGGTTGGGGTATTCGGACTGTTCGCGGGACCGTCGCCCTGGCGCTGGCCGCCGCCGGCATGGCGCAGGCCGCGCCGGCCCTGCCACCGTTGCTGCTGGGCGAGGGCGCGCTCAACCCGGCCTGGCGCTTCGTGGGTTTCCCCAAGAAGCACGCCGACCTGCCCGCCACCCGTTTCGAGGCCGGCCGCGTGGACGGCCAGGCGGCGCTGAAGGTGGTCACCGCGTCGTCCTACGGCACGCTGGTGCACGACCAGAAAGACGCGCCGCCCGCGCGCCTGCAATGGCGCTGGCGGCTCGATCAGCCGCTCACGGGCGGCCAGGCGCCGCCCGATCTGCTGACCAAGGCGGGCGACGACGCCGCGCTCAAGGTCTGCGTCATGTTTCACCACCCGCTGGGTCGTGTGCCGTTCGTGGAGCGCACGGTGCTGCGCATCGCGCGCCGCATCAGCGGCGAAGCCCTGCCCGCGGCCACGCTCTGCTACGTGTGGGACAGCGGGCGCCCGGCGCCGCTGCAGGGCGCCAACCCCTACACCCGGCGCGTGCGCTTCATCAGCCTGCAGGGCCAGGGCGCGCCGCTGGGCCAGTGGGTGAACCAGAGCCGCGACCTGGCGCAGGACTTCAGCGCGCTCTTCGGCGACGAACTGCCCGCCGGCGCGGAAGTGCCGCGCGTGAGCACCGTGCTGATCGGCGCCGACAGCGACAACACCGCCAGCGCCAGCACCGGCTGGGTGGCCGATCTGCGCTGGGCCGACGGCCCGCCCTGAAACAACCCGTAACATCGGGGCCCATGCACCACGGCATCAAAAAACTCCTGCTGCTCGGCGCCGGTCATGCCCACGTCCAGGTGCTGGCCCAACTGGCCCGGCAACGCCCCGCCGACCTGGACGTGACCGTGCTCACGCCCTACCCCTACCAGACCTGCAGCGCCATGCTGCCCGGCTTCGTGGCCGGCCGCTACAGCGAGGCCGACTGCCAGATCCCGCTCGAACCGCTGGTCAGGGCCGCGGGCGCGAAATGGCTGCAGGGCCGCTGCACCGGCCTCGACGCCGCCGCGCAAACCGTGACGGCCGCGTCCACCGGAAAAAACAAGGAACTGCCGCCCGAGCTGCGCTACGACCTGCTGTCGATCGACACCGGCGCCGTGATTCACCGCAGCCGGCTGGACACCGAGATGCCCGGCGCCAGCGAACGCGCGCTCATCGTGCGCCCGACCGAAGTCTTTGCCAGTCTGTGGCCGCGCGTGCTCGACATGGCCCGAGAAAAGCCCCTGTCCATCGCCGTCATCGGCGCCGGGGCCACCGGCCTGGAGTTGCTGTTCGCGGCCGAGCAGCGCCTGCGCGAAGCGGGTTTTCAGGCCACGCAGTTCACGCTGCTGACCGGTGGCGCCGACATCGCGGCCCACTACCCCGCGGGCGTGCGCCGCCGGGTGCTGCGGCGGCTCAAGCAGCGCGGCATCACCGTGCTGCGCGAAACCTGCACCGGCATCGGCCCGCAAGGCCTGCAACTCGGCAGCGGCGCCACGCTGCTGTGCGACGTGCCCCTGCTCGCCATCGGTGCGCACGCACCCGCCTGGCTGCAAGGCAGCGGGCTGGCCCTGTCCGACAGCGGGCAGGTGCTGGTCAACGCCTTCCAGCAGAGCCCCAGCCACGCCAACGTGTTCGCCGCTGGCGACGTGTGCGCCCGCGCCGACCGGCCGCACGCCCAGAGTGGCGTCTACGCCGTTCGCGCCGGACCGCTGCTGGCGGCCAACCTGCTCGCTGCCCACGAAGGCCAGTCGCTGAAAGCCCACCACCCGCCGGCCAACCCGCTCAACCTGATCTCCTGCGGCGCCGGTCACGCCATCGCCACCTGGGGCCCGTTGCACGCCGAAGGCGCCTGGGCCTGGCGCTGGAAAGACCGCATCGACCGCGCCTTCATGGCGAAACACTCGCGGCTCAGCGCAACCCCGCGCACCGACCATGTCCCAGCCCAGCCCCGCTGAACACCACCGCGGTCCCACCCCCGAGGACCGCAGCGTCTGGGCGGTCTTCCTCGTTTTTCTGCGCCTGGGCCTCACCAGCTTCGGCGGCCCGGTGGCCCACCTCGGCTACTTCCGCACCGAATTCGTCGAACGCCGCCGCTGGCTCAGCGAAGCCGCCTACGCCGACCTCGTGGCCCTGTGCCAGTTCCTGCCCGGCCCGGCCAGCAGCCAGGTCGGCCTGGCGCTCGGCCTCTCGCGTGCGGGTTACGCGGGCGCCCTCGCCGCCTGGGCCGGCTTCACCCTGCCGAGTGCCATTGCGCTCATCGCGCTCGCGCTGGGCATCGCACAGGCCGGCGACGCGGTACCGGCCGGCCTGCTACACGGCCTCAAAGTCGTCGCCGTCGCCGTGGTCGCGCAAGCCGTGTGGGGCATGGCGCGCAGCCTGTGCCCGGACGCGCCGCGCCGCGCGCTCATGGTGGCCGCCGCCGCGCTGCTGATCGCCTGGCCCGGCACGGCAGCGCAGTTGCTCGCCATCGGCCTGGCCGCGCTCGCCGGCCTCGCGTGGTGCAAGCCCCCGGCCGACACGCCGCATGAAGCCATGTCCGTGCCCGTCAGCCGCCGCGCGGGCGCCGCGTGGCTCGCGCTGTTCTTCGCGCTGCTGCTCGGCCTGCCCCTGCTGGCCGCCGCCCTGCCATCGCAAGCCCTGGCCGTGGTGGACGCGTTCTACCGCGCAGGCGCCCTCGTCTTCGGCGGCGGCCATGTGGTGCTGCCGCTGCTGCAGACCAGCACCGTGCCCACCGGCTGGGTCAGCGCCGAGGCCTTCCTCGCCGGCTACGGCGCCGCGCAGGCCGTGCCCGGCCCGCTGTTCACCTTCGCCGCCTTCCTCGGCGCGAGCCTGCAAGGCGCGCCCACCGGCTGGGCCGGCGGCGGGCTCGCGCTGGCCGCCATCTTCGCGCCCGCCTTCTTGCTCATCGCCGGCGCCCTGCCGTTCTGGGAAAGCCTGCGCGCCCAGCCCCGCGTGCGCGCCGCCCTCATGGGCATCAACGCCGCCGTCGTCGGTCTGCTGCTCGCCGCGCTGTGGAACCCTGTCATCACCAGCGGGATTCGCGAAGTGGGTGATGGGCTGCTGGCCGGGGTGG
Organism: Betaproteobacteria bacterium HGW-Betaproteobacteria-9; assembly: GCA_002842215.1. Lineage (GTDB taxonomy): Bacteria > Pseudomonadota > Gammaproteobacteria > Burkholderiales > Burkholderiaceae_C > Hydrogenophaga. Next base: position 98,450 of record PHCC01000009.1, read on the forward strand.
CGCTGGTGGCACTGATGCGCTGGAAGTGGCCGCCTTGGGTGGTGGTGGCGGGGTGTGCGGGAGTGGGGTGGGTGATGGGGGCTGTCGGGGTCTGATCTCAGATGGAGCCGGTTTTTGCTACTGCGTCAAGGCAATCGCTGCGTTTCGAGAGCGCGCCTGATCCGGGTTTGTGGCATCCTTTCAGTCAACCGCACGAGGCCCGTCATGTCCATTTCCGTTGAAGACATCGCCGCCGAGGCACCTGTCCTGACTCCGGAAGAACGGGCGAAGCTCGTCGAACGCCTGATGGCGACGGCCCACTGATCTTTGCCATCGCACACCAACACCGTGAGCTGGGCTACTGGCGCGAGCGGTTGTCGTTTGGGATCGTCACCGCCGATACCGAACACCGAACACTGACCAGCGGTGGTACAGACAGACCCATGAAACTCGGCTACACCATCATCTACGTCCCCGACGTCGCGGCCTCGCTGACCTTCTTCGAACAAGCCTTCGACTTGAAACGCAAGTTCCTGCACGAGAGCGGCACCTACGGCGAACTCGACACGGGCGAGACCACGCTGTCCTTCGCCGCACACGAGCTGGGCGACATGAACTTCGCCGGCGGCCATGTGCACGCCGACGCGTCCGCTCAGCCGCTGGGTTTTGAGATCGCGCTGGTCACGGACGACGTGCCGGCGGCGCACGCCAAGGCCATCGCGGCCGGCGCGCGGGAGATGGTGGCGCCTTCGCAAAAGCCCTGGGGACAGGTCGTGTCCTACCTGCGTTGCCCGGACGGTATCCTGGTGGAGCTGTGCACGCCCATAGCCGCCTGAAAAAAACGTCCGAGGTCTGAGCCCCGCGAAGCGATTCGCGGGGCTTTTTCATGTCGGTACGCCGTTGCGCAGCGCTGTGGTGATCAGCAGGATTTGGCCATGAGCGCGCCGTTCATTACAAAAAACCACATTTGAAACATTCAGAATCTACCGATTCATGGATACCGGTCAATCGGTTTATGCCCCTCCATTTTTTGGATGAGCGCGCCGAAAGACCTTGAATAAAGAAGGGTTTTTTAAGACAAAGTGGGCCGCATACATCTATTTGAGTACGTGCTTATCGGTATGCAAGGCTCGGTATTGATACCAAAGGTGACGCTCGTGAAACTGATCCCCATCGCGGCACAAATGGAAACAAGTGTGAGTGCCGCGACCCTCCTGGCGGGCCAGCCAGGTCACCAAGGGGAGTCACATGAAACCACTCACGGACAACCATCTTCGCCCGTCCCGCCGCAACGCTTCCGGCGTCCGGGTTCTCGAACCGGGCGACGGCCTCGAACAGGCCGAACGACGGGCCTTCCTGCAGGCGCTGAGGAGCCACGGCATCACCCTGTCAGCGACGTGTTTGCTGACCGGGACGGGCGCTTTCGCGGCCGACGCCGCAACGCCGACCGGACCGACCAGCGAACGCCCGACGCCAACCCTGGCCGTCGGGCACATCGTGCGCGACTTTGCCGATGCCTATGTCGAACTCATCCGTCTGCTGCGTGAAGCTTCCGAAGTCGAACACGCCCTGATGGCCCAGTACCTGTATGGCGCGTTTTCACTCAAGCCCGCCTACGCCTCGATCGCCGGCTATGGCAGCCCGAATTCGAACGACCTGCTCGGCGTTGCCATCCAGGAGATGCAGCATCTCGGCCAGGTCAATGCACTGCTGATGGCGCTGGACGCCTCGCCGCACCTGATCCGCCAGGATTTCCCCTACCAGCAGGACATCTATCCCTTCGAATTCAATCTCGAACCACTCACCCAGACCTCCCTGGCCAAATACGTCTACACCGAGGCACCGGTGAATGGGCTGAAGCGCAGCAAGGTATCGAGCCCGAGCGATCACCAGTTCCTCGATCAGCTGGATCGCGTCCTCGGTGGCAGCACCCGACCCAACCACGTCGGCAGCCTGTACGACAGGATCATCCAGACCCTGCAGGAATACATCAGCACCACCCCCAAGCGGTCAGCGGAAATGAAACCGTGGCTCGCCAAGCTCGAAGAGATCAAGCGCGAAGGCGAAGACAACCATTTCCTGTTTTTCAAGAGCCTCTTTCTCGGTACACACGAGGGGTTCAAGGGGCACAAAAACATCTGGGCGCTGGCACCGAACGACCCGGCCTACCCAAGCCTGCCGCTGGCGATCAATCCGAGCGCCTTCGTCGGCCACCCCAACCAGATCAAGGATCCGCTCGCCCTCAGTCTGGCCTGGCTCGGCAACCTGCACTACTGGACCATCCTGTTGCTCACCGACGCGGCCTATTCGGACGCCGACCACACCTACATCGACCTCGCCAAGCAGCAGATGATGGGGCCCTTCCTGTCGCTGGCGCGCCACCTGCCAACGCTGGGCGTCGGCATGCCCTGCGAACCGCTGAGTACCGGGTATGCCCCTTGTCGAACCACGGCGGCCCGCCTGCGCTTCGTTTCCAGCATGGTCGGCGAGTCCAACCAGCTGGCGCAGCAGCTCAAGGACCGTTTGCCGGCCGATTACCCGCTGGCCGTCGGCGAGGCCATGATGAGCACCCTGACCGAGAAGCGGGCGCAATACGCTTGAATCCGCGCCCGGCAACGGACGGTGGGTTCAATCGCTCGCCGTTGCCGCCTCAAGGCTTGGCCAGGTGCCACACCCCGCCGCGGAAGCCGTCACCCGAGCGGTCCCCTGGCTTCTTGTCGTTCGCCCACCGGTACAGCGGCCGGCCTTTGTAGGTCCACTGCTGCTGGCCGTCTTCGCGGACGATCAGCGAATAGTCCCCGGCCACCTTGGCGCCTTCCTTGGCCAGCATGGGGGGCCAGCTCATGGTGCACACCCCTGTGCAAACGCTCTTGCCTGGTGTGGTCAGGTCGTTGTCCCACCAGTAGAGGCTCATGCCTTGCTCGTCGGTGATGACGCCATCGGTGGTCTGGGGCTGGGCCCCGGCGACCGACACCCACACCACCAGGGCCAAGGCGGAGAGGGCTTTCAGAGAAGAAGGGAAGGCGCGCATGTCTGTGTCTCCTGGGTCAAATGACCACTTGCACTGTAGGAGTGGCAGGCCGGGCGCCATTGAGCAGAATCAAGAAACGGCCGTTCCTGCGCTCTGGCGTCGTGTGGCGCTGGGCAGGCGCACCGTGCAGAGGGTCCCATCAGGCCCACCCGATGCTCCTGCCTTGCGCTGCAAAATGCCCTCATGAAATCCGGCAACCCCTCCGTCCGTGCCTCTGACGCACCGGCGCGGCCGGCCGAGGCCTGGCGCCTGGGCGTGATCTCGGGCGCGGCCGTCGCTGCCCTGTGCTTCGTCTATCTGGTGGTGCTGGTCATTGGCCTGGCCACGCTGCCCTCGCCCGATCACCCGGTGCAGCAGCCCTGGTTTGCGCTGCTGGAGCTGTTGATCCTGCTCATCGCGCCCGCAATGGTGGCGCTCGCGGTGGCCATCGGTTGCTCTGCTTCACCCGGGCGTTTGCCGCTGGCGCTGGTCGGCCTGGTGTTCTTCGCCATGTGTGCGCTCACCACCAGCGCGGTGCACTTTTGCATCCTCGTGCTGGGCGGGCACGCGGCCTTCGCTGGCGAGCCCTGGTCCACCCTGGTTTTTTCGTTCCGCTGGCCGTCGTTGGCCTACGCGCTCGACATCCTCGCCTGGGATGTCTTCTTTCCCCTGGGCGCCCTCTTCCTCGCGCCCGCCGTGCAGGGCGCGGGGCTGGCCAGAGGCGTGCGCGTGCTGCTGATGATCAGCGCCGTGCTGGCGCTGGCGGGTCTGGCGGGTGTGGTGCTGGGCAACATGCAGGTGCGCCTGATCGGTGTCGTCGGCTATGTGCTGTGTTTCCCGGTCGCGGCTGCGATGCTGGCGCTGCGGTTCCACCGGGAAGGCCGTGCGGTCGCGGGCTGAGACATTTGCACTGGTTTGGCCGATCATTGCCGCGGACATTCTGCTCACCACCCCATCCGAAACGCGCCAGGAGGACACCGTGCAAACCGTCACCATGCCTTTGCAGCTCGCGCCGACCAGCCTGACCCAGCCCATCTTGCCCAACTGGTCGTTTCACCTGTTCAACGTGAACCTCGGTTCGTCGTCGAACCCGGCGGTGGAGCAGGCGGCGCTGGACAAGGTGGGCAGTTACGGCCGGCAGATCGGCCACCTGGCCGAGGCGCTGGAGCTGATCGTCCAGAAGACCCGGCTGCTGGAGAGCCAGGATCTGACTCAGGATGAGCGCGACGTGCTGCAGGTGTTCCTGGGCGACGTCTCGGCGATCCGGCAGATCAAGGCGTCGCAGCCGGACGCGTAGTCCGGTGGCGGCTGACCCCGGTGCTCGGTCAGCGGGAGAACGGCGTCACTTGCCGCGCAGGCCCTCCTGCTCCATGAGCAGGTAGGTGTTGTAGGCGTTCATGCGGTTCGCAAACTGGAACATGGGCATGTTTTCCCAGGCACTCCAGTTGGTGCTGGCGTAGGCCTCTTCAAACGGCACCATCTCTTCCGACGCCTTGCCCATGGTGCTGCGCAGGTAGCCGAGGTAGTCGCGGATGACGCCGATGTCCTTGCGCGGATCGGTGGACGCCGCCCCGTGACCGGGAACGACGACCAGCGCGTCGAAGGTGAGCAGTCGGCTGAGCGCGCTGATCCACTGGTCGCTGTTGGCCTTGCCCACAAAGGGCAGGCGCCCACTGAAGATGAGATCGCCCGCAAACAGCACGCGCTCACCCGGCACGTAGACCGCCAGGTCTTCCGGCGTGTGCGACGGCCCGACCTGTTCGACCACAAAACGCGCGCCAGCCAGCTCCAGGGTGGTGGAGCCGTCGAGCCAGCGGTCGGCGGACACCAGCCGGGTCTGGGCATCCACCCAGGGCGCCAGCTCGGTGCGCGAGGCCTCGAGCCGCTGCTGGGCCGTCTCCGAATGCAGGTACTCCCGCGCGGCGCTGTGGGCAATGATCTGCGCGCCCTGGGCCTTGAAGGCCTGCAGGCCGTAGATGTGGTCGGCGTGGTAGTGGGTCACCAGCACGTGCGTGACCGGTTTCGGGGTGACTTCGGCGATCTTGCTCAGCAGGCGCTGCGCCAGCGCGGGCGAGCCCAGCGCGTCGATCACCACCACACCCTGCGGCGCCACCACGAAGGCGGCGTTGCTGATGAAGTTCTGGTTGGCGGGCGTGCCCAGCGCGGCCAGTCCTTGCACGTAATACGCGTTGGGACCGACCTTCTGCAGCGTCATCTCGGGCGCGGTTTGTGCGCCCACCGCGGAGGCCGTCAACAGCAGCAGCGCCGAAGCGCCATGGGCTGCGGAGCGCGAGAGCCGCCGCACCGCGGCAAACAACGGGTTCAGCATGATCGGCTCCTTCAGCGTTGAAAAAACGCGCTCAGTGCTTGGCCGGCGCGGTGGCTTTGGCGGCGGCGTCGAAGCCGCCCTTGGCCTTCCATTCTTCCATGCCGCCCTGAAGGATGCGCAGGTTGTCCCAGCCCGCCACGCGCAGGGCGAAACCGGCCTGTGCCGAGAGCGAACCGGTGTTGCAGTAGATCAGCACGGGTTTGTCTTTGGGGATGGTGTTGCGCTGGGCCAGCACCTGGCGCCAGTCCATGTTGATGGCGCCGGGGATGTGGCCCTTGGCAAACTGGCCGGCGTCGCGCGCGTCGATGACGATCATCTTTTTCCACTCGTCGGCCGGGATCTGCTCGGCAAAGATCACGCCGCCGCCGTAGTCCACGAACTCCAGATACGCCTCCATCTCGTCAACGGCGATGGCCTTGTTGTCGGCGTGGGCGGCGGGGGCGAGCAGCAGGGTGCTGGCGGTGAGGGCGGCGAGCGCGAGCGTGTGGAAATTCATGGGCTGGTCAAAACATCAGTAGGTGCTGATATTTTCGTCTTTTCGCGGGCGACCGTGATCGGTTCAAACCCGCGGTGTCAGCAGCCGAGCTGGTCCGCGAGGTGCAGCAGGTCGCGCGCGTGCAGCGTGTTGGCCGGGTCGGGCGACACGTCTTTCGGCTGCCCGGCGCCGAACTCCAGCGGGCGTTCGATGTACGCGGTCATCAGGCCGCAGGCGCGCGCGGCGGCCAGGTCGTCCTGGTGGGCCGCGACCAGCATCACCTCGGCCGGCGCGGCGTCGAAGGTCTGCGCCACACCCAGGTAGGTGCGCGGGTCGGGCTTGTAGGCCCGGAAGACCTCGGCCGAGAGGATGCAGTCCCAGGGCAGGCCGGCGCGCTTGGCCATGTTGGTGAGCAGGCCGATGTTGCCGTTGGACAGCGTGCAGAGGGTGAATCGCGCCTTCAGCCGCGTGAGTCCTGCCACGCTGTCGGACCAGGCGTCGAGCCGGTGCCAGACGCGGTTGAGATCGGTGCGCTCGGCTTCGCCCAGATGGTCCAGGCCGAAGCGCAGCAGCAGCTCGTCGAGGATCAGGCGGTGCAGTTCGTCGATGCGTGTCCAGCCGAGTTCGCCCGATCGCACGCGCGCCATGGCGGGCTGGTAACCCGCGCGCCAGGCGAGCGCGAAGGCGTTGGCGTCCACCTGCGGATGGCGTTCGCTCATTTCGCGCACGATGCTGCCGTGCCAGTCGACCACGGTGCCGAAGATGTCGAAAGCGAGGATGCGGGGCACGGGGTTCATGGACAGGCGCCTTTCAGTCGCTCACAGCCAGCGGCGCACGCGCCGGGTGTAGGCCGTGTAGGCCTCGCCGAAGAGCGTGGTGAGCACACGTTCCTCGGGCTGGATCTGGAAGCGGGTGATGTAGAGCACAAACGCCACCGGTCCGAGCAGCGGCCAGGCGGCACCGAGGTAAATCGCCCAGGCGGTCAGGAACATCACCAGCCCCACGTACATGGGGTTGCGTGTGATGCGGTAGACGCCGGTGGTGACCAGCGCCGTGGTCTTGCGCGGGGCGAGCGGGTTGATGGTGGTGTGGCGCCGCAGAAAGGCGATCAGGCCCATGAAATCAAAGCTGGCGCCCACCAGCGCAAGCACCAGGGCCACCCCGCCGCGGATGCCCTCGGGCCAGGGCAGCGTGGGCCAGAGCGCGGCGAGTTGCCACATGGCCAAGGCCAGCAGCAGCGCCACCACCGGCGGCGGGATTTTGAGTTCGAGCGCTTTCAAGGCAAATCCTTCATGGCGACGACACGGGCCGCGACAACAGGCGCGCCAGCCCCCAGGCGAGCCCCAGCCACACGCAGAGGATGAAGGCCCAGCCGAACGCTGTCGGCATGCACCAGCCCCAGCCGCAGGCGCCGTTGTTCTGCAGCAGCCAGGGCACGCCCAGCGTATGGAACAGGTAGACCGACAGGTACGGGATGGCGGCCAGCAAGCCGATGGGACTGTCCAGATAGCCCGGGAACCAGGCGCCGGGCAACAGCACCGCACCGTACAGACCGACGATCCAGGCGAACACCTTCCCGGTGCGACGCGGCTTCATGCGGTTCTCCTTTTTGACCACGACCGTTCGGAGCGAGGGCGGGCGCACCTGCGCGTCAGTGCAATCGCGAAGCGAAACGTTCCAGACGGGGCATCCAGTTGCCCGTGATGTCGGCCGACACCAGCACGCCTTCGGCGCGCGCGATCAGCAGCGCGCGCGGCACGAAGCCGATGTAGCGCGAATCCGCGCTGTTGTCCCGGTTGTCGCCCAGCATGAAGTAGTGGTCTGGCGGCACCGTCAGCGGCCCGAAGGTGTGGTGGCTGTGGGCGCCCTGCAGGCTCTGCACCACGCGACTGTGGCCGGCCACCCGCTCGGTGGCCCGCAAGGCCGGCACCAGCACACCGGGCGCCAGGGGTTCGCTGACCTCGGTGAGGTCCGAGTAGTCGGCGGCCAGGCCGTTGATGGACAGCACACCGGCCTGCATGGCCACCACATCACCCGGCAGCGCCACCAGGCGCTTGACCAGGCGCGTGCCGTCGGTCGGTGAACTGAAGGTGACGATGTCGCCGCGCTGCGGTTCACCCAGCCGCGCCAGCGACACATCGGTGAGCGGCAGCTTGAGGTCGTAGGCGAGGCGGTTCACCAGCACCACGTCGCCTTCCAGGATCGTCGGTCGCATGGAACCCGAGGGCACGGGGTTCCAGTCGGCGATGGCGGTGCGGAAGACACCAAAACACAGCAGCAGCACCAGAAAACCGCGGTTGTCACGCAGCCATTTCTTCACGTTCATGGGTTCCTCCTGAAACCGTTGATTCAATCCACCCGCAGGCGCACACCGTCGGCCTCGGCCGCGACGATCTCGCCGACCTCGGCCGCGGCCGCAAAACCATGGCGCTCGAAGATCGCCAGCACCTCGGCGACCGCTTCGGGCGCACAGGCGACCAGCAAGCCACCGCTGGTTTGCGGATCGCTCAGCAGGGCCTGGTCCACCGGCTGCAGGCCAGCGCCCAGGTGCACCTCGTGGCCATACGCGGCCCAGTTGCGACCGCTGGCGCCGGTGACCATGCCCTGCGCCGCGAGCCCGCGCACGCCGGTGATCAGCGGCACGCGGGCCATGTCAATCTGCACCGTGGTGTTCGATCCGCGCGCCATCTCCAGCACGTGGCCGGCGAGGCCGAAGCCGGTGATGTCGGTCAGCGCGTGCACGCCGTCGAGCTTCGCCAGGTCGGGGCCGGGGGTGTTGAGTTGGGTGGTGTTGGCGATCATCTGCGCGTAGCCCTCGGCGGGCAGCGCGTCCTTCTTGAGCGCAGCCGAGAGCACGCCCACACCCAGCGGCTTGCCGAGGATCAGGCGGTCGCCCACTTTCGCGTCGGCGTTGCGCTTCACGCGCTTGGGATGCACCAGGCCCATGGCCACCAGGCCGTAGATGGGCTCGACCGAATCGATGGTGTGGCCGCCCGCGATGGGAATGCCGGCGGCGCGGCACACGTCCTGCCCGCCTTGCAGGATCTTGCCGATGGTCTCGGTGCTGAGCACGCTGATGGGCATGCCGACCAGGGCCAGCGCCATGATGGGCGTGCCGCCCATGGCGTAGACGTCGCTGATCGCGTTGGTGGCGGCGATGCGGCCGAACTCGTAGGGGTCGTCCACGATGGGCATGAAAAAATCGGTGGTGGCGATCAGCGCCTGCTCGTCGTTGAGCTGGTAGACGGCGGCGTCGTCGGCCGTTTCAATGCCGACCAGCAACTCTTTCGGCATCGGCATGGCGGCCGTGCCTTTGAGGATTTCGCTCAAGACGCCGGGCGCGATCTTGCAGCCGCAGCCACCGCCGTGCGAGAGGCTGGTGAGGCGGGGCTGGGTGGCGGCGTTGGGGGTGGGGGCGTTCATGGGTGGGGTCTCTTGGATTGGTCTTGTGCCATCCGGCGGGTCGGCGGATGGCAACGGATTTTTACGGCAGTTCGTTCAGCACGGCGAGCAAGGCCGCCTTTTCGGCAGCGGGCTCGAACAGCGGCGCTCTGGCTTCACATTGTGCTTGCAGGGCGGCCAGCTTGCCGCTGCCATGGGCGATGTCCCTGCGGCAATCGCGCAGCAGGGCAGCGAGCGCGGCAGCGTCGCCGGGCGGAAAGTAACCGCCGTAGCCGGCACCGAGCATGCCCACGTTGCCGTCCATGCGCGAAGCGAGCACCGGCGTGCCGCTGAGCGCGGCCTCCATGATGACGTGGGCACCGCCTTCCATGCGGCTGGTGTGCACCAGCACATGGGCGCGCTGGATGCGGGAACGCGTGGCGGCGTGTGGCTGGCTGCCGAGCCAGCGGTAGTGCGGGCAATCGGCCGCGGTCTGGCGCGCGGCTTCGCCCAGCGCCGGGTCCAGCGCTTCGCCGATGTGGTCGATGAAGATGCCTTCGTCGGGGCCGATCAGGCGCGCGGCTTCGAACAGGGTTCGTGGTGACTTTTCATCGCGCAGATGGCCCACCATGACCGCACGCAGGTGGGCCGTGGTCTTGACCAGCGTCTGGCGCCGCGTGCTGGACTGGAACACCACGCGGCACTTGGCGCGCAGCGCTTCGGGCAAGGCCTGCGGCCCTTGTTCCTGCAAAACGATGAGCCGCTGCGCCAGCGCCAGCGAGCGCTGCGCACTGGCGTCGCTCTGGATGTCGCGGTAGAGATCGGTGCCGGTGAGCGCCAGCACCAGCGGTTTTTGAGGGTGCGCCTGCGCCCAGGCGGCCACGCTGGCGGCCGAGCGGCGCGCGTGCAGCGCGAGCAGGATGTCCGTACCGTCATCGGTGGTATTCGAGTCGGGCCAGTCCTTCACCAAGCGGACCTCATAATGCCCGCGAAGCATGTGGGCCCAGCGTCGCGCGGTCTGCCAGTTGCCGTTGTTGGCATCGGCCAGGGCTGGGGTGACGATGCACAAAGAGGGGGTTTTCATGGATGTGAAGTTGAGCTCAGCGATTGTGTCCGATGCCGAATCCGCGCGCTGCAGTGGCAAGGCGTGGCTGGCCGGTGCGCTGCGCGAAACGCGCGCGCGCAGCCTGGCGCTGTTTGACGCCTACGAGGACGCGCTCGGCCCAGGCCTGAGCGTCCCCTGTACGCCCGAGCTGAACCTGCCGCTCTGGGAGTTGGGCCACATCGGCTGGTTTGCCGACTGGTGGCTGGCTCGGAACCCGCAGCGCCACTTGGGCGTGAACGCCGACCCGCAGGCGCCGCGCAACCCGGCACGCCAGGCCGCCCGCGGCGTGGACGCCGACGCGCTCTACAACTCCAGCCTGGTGGCGCACGACACGCGCTGGCAGCTCGATCTGCCCGATGCCGACGCCGTGCGCGCCGACCTCGCGGCCAGCCTGGGCGACACGCTGGCCCTGCTCGCTGACGCCCCCGAAGACGACACCGGCCTGTATTTCTTCCGCCTCGCGCTGTTCCACGAAGACATGCACGCCGAAGCCGCGGTCTACATGGCACAGACGCTGGGGTTCGATCCGCTGCTCCACCTTCCAGCCGACACGACCACGGTCCAGCGGCCGAAAGCGCTGCGCGTCGCCGCAACCGACTGCACGCTCGGCCGCAGCGGCCCCGGCTTTGCGTTCGACAACGAACTCGGCGCGCACGCGGTGTCGGTTGGCGCCTTCGAGATCGACGCACAGCCCGTCACCTGGGCGCAGTTCTTGCCCTTCGTCGAAGGCGGCTCGTATGTGCAACGCCAGTTCTGGAGCGCCGCGGGCTCGATCTGGCGGCTCTCGCAGGAACGGCGGGCGCCGCGTTACCTGCGACAAACCCCGCAGGGCTGGGAACAGCAGGTGTTTGGCCGCTGGCAGCCGCTGGACCCGGCCGCGCCGGCCAGCCACCTCACGGCGTTCGAGGCGCAGGCCTGGTGCGCCTGGGCCGGGCGGCGTCTGCCGACCGAGGCCGAATGGGCGGTGGCGGCGCAGGATGCGGGCTTCGAATGGGGCAGCGTGTGGGAATGGACCGCCAGCGCCTTCGCGCCCTTCCCCGGCTTTGCGCCGCACCCCTACGTGGACTACTCGCGCCCGTGGTTCGACGGCCGCCCGGTGCTCAAGGGCGCCAGCCCCGCCACCGTGCCGCGCGTGCGCCACCCGCAGTACCGCAACTACTTCACGCCCGAGCGCAACGACATCTTTGCGGGGTTTCGCTCGGTGACCACCCTCTGACTCCCTCCCCCACTGGGGGAGGGCTGGGGTGGGGGCCTGCCCCGTTCAGGCTGGCCGCGCTTCGAACATCAACCATTCGGAATGCCGAAGTGCTCCTGCCGATGGCAGTTGGGACACAGCGCCATGGCGTTATCAACCGCGTCCTCCCCGCCATCTGCCAGTGGGGTCTTATGGTGAACTTCCAGATACGGCGTGCCGTCGCTTCGGCGAACAAACGGCGCACTTTTCTTGCAGGCATCGCACACACCGCGCGCCCGAACCAGAACCTCGGCCACGACGTCCGGATTCCGTAGAAAAAGTGTCACTGACCTAGACACTCTCTCGGGCAGTCTGGGGGCCTCTTGAAGGCGCATTCGACGATTGGCAGGCAAGTCTTGTAACGCTCGCTTCACCCGTTCTTCGAACGCTTGATGGATCTTGTCGAGGCTGGGGGAAATAGAGGCAGCACTGACCTCCAAACGACGGAGAAGCGCCAAGTACCGATCAAGAACCTCACGATTTTTCCGCTGCCCAACCCCCATTCCTTCCCGATAGGCAATGTGGAGTCCAAAGGCGTCCAAAGCCGACTTCAGCCCCTCCAAACCTGCGTCGTTCTGAATACGCTGGAAAAAGTAGTCCGTATCTGGCGCGCTCAGCGCACGCTTGTACACAACACCTCGCCTCATGTGATCAAAAACGGAGATCAGGATTCCCGCCGACCCCGAGGGAACGCCTGCCTGCAACTGCATTTGATGCAAAGCCTCCTTGCGAGAAATTTCTTCGTCTTGCACAGCTCTGGCTATCCGATAGACGATGGGTCGTTGTGCCTCGTTCATGATTGATTTCCCTCAAGCAAGTGATCTTCTACAACAGCTCGTTCAGGCCGGTGCGAAGAACACGCTGAACCAGCCGCGCTCGTCGCTCCAGTGCTGCGTCGCGCCGAAGCCCGCTTCGCGCAGCAGCGCGTCGAAATCGGCCGGTTGCCACTTGTAGGAGTTCTCGGTGTGCAGCCGCTCGCCGTCGGCAAAGTGGCGCTCGCCGCCGGGCCAGCGCACCGTCTGCGCGCCATCGGACTGCAGGTGCATCTCGATGCGCGAATCGGCCTCGTTGAAAAAGGCCACGTGCTGCCAGCGCGCGGGCGCGAAGTCGGTGCCCAGCAGGGCGTTGGTGTGCAGCAGCAGGTTGCGGTTGAAGGCCGCCGTCACACCCAGCGGATCGTCGTAAGCGGGCTCCAGGATGGCCTTGTCCTTCACCCGGTCGACGCCGATCAGGATGCCGCCGCCCGGCCCGCCCGCGGCGCACACGGCATGCGCCTGGCGCAGCAGGGCCAGCGCCTCGGCGGGGGTGAAGTTGCCGATGCTGGAGCCGGGGTAGAACACGCAGACCGGCGCGGTGCTGAGGTCGTGCCGCGCCAGCCAGTCGGTGGCAGCGGGCGGCAGGGCCAGCTCGGCCGAGAAATCCATGCCCAGCCCCAGCATGGGTATCGCGCGGTGGCGCTGCCGCAGTTCGCCCATGGTCTCGCGCAGGTAGTCCACCGAAATGTCCACCGCCACATAGGCGCCCGGCCGCAAGACGGGGAACAGGCCCGCGGCCTTGGCGCAGCTGCCCGCGCCCAGGTCGACCAGCACCGCACCCGCCGGCACCTGCTGTGCCATGGCGGCGCCGTGCTCGCGGAAGATGGCGGCCTCGGTGCGCGTGGGGTAGTACTCGGCCAGCTCGGTGATGGCATCGAACAGGCGCGAGCCCAGCGCGTCGTAGAAGAACTTGGGCGCGACGCGCGGCGGCGTCTGATTCAGCCCCGCGGTCAGCTCGGCCTGCACGGCCGCCAGGTCTTCGCGGTGGATCTGCACGAAATGGGCGGTGGGTGTGTCGATGGACATGCGTGGTGATTTCCGTTCAGACCGGGTTATACCGGGTGGACCGTCTCAGCGGTCGGCCGCATCCGGCTTTTCTTACAGGGGAATCCCCGCATGGCCCCACCCGGCGCACCGGCGCGGTATCGCGGTTTAATACGCCCTCCCCATCCCTCTTAACCGGATACCACCATGACCCCCCTGTCTTATTCACGCACCGTTCGCGCACTCTTGACCTGCGCCGTGCTGAGCCTCTGCACCCTCGCGCAAGCGCAGCAGGTGTTCCGCGTCACCGCCATCCCCGACGAGTCGCCCACCGAGCTGGCCCGCAAGGCCGGCCCGCTGATGCAATACCTCGAAACCAAGCTGGGCATGAAGGTCGAATACATCCCCGTGACCGACTATGCGGCCTCGGTGGAAGCCCTGGTCAACAAGAAGGTCGACATGGCCTGGTTCGGCGGCTTCACCTTCGTGCAGGCCAATGTGCGCTCGGGCGGCAAGATCATCCCGCTGGTGCAGCGCGCGGAAGACGAGAAGTTCAAGTCGGTCTTCATCACCAGCGACCCGGCCGTCAAGACCCTGGCCGACCTCAAGGGCAAGGACGTGTCCTTCGGTTCACAAAGCTCCACCAGTGGCCACCTGATGCCACGCAGCTTCCTGATGGAAGCCGGCCTCAACCCCGACAAGGACTTCAGGCGCGTGGCCTACAGCGGCGCGCACGACGCGACCATCGCCGCCGTGGCCTCGGGCAAGGTGCAGGGCGGCGCGCTCAACATCTCGGTGTGGGAAAAGTTCGTGGCCGACAAGAAGGTCGACACCACCAAGGTGCGCGTGATCTACACCACCCCGCCTTACTTTGACTACAACTGGTCGGTGCACGCCGACATGCCCGCCGCCACGCGCCAGAAACTGTCCGACGCCTTCCTCGCGTTGAGCCCGGCCACACCGGAAGGCAAACAGGTCCTCGACCTGCAGCGCGCCAGCAAGTTCGTGCCGACCAAGGCCGAGAACTACAAAGGCATCGAAGCCGCCGCGCGCAGCGGCAGCCTGCTCTGACCCGGAGCCCCGCGTTTGAACATCGACCTGCAGGGCGTCAGCGCCCGCCACCCCGCCGCCCGACCGGGCGCGGCGCCCGCCCTCAAGGGTCTGACGCTGCGCGTGGCCCACGGCGAGCAGGTGGCCGTGATCGGCCCCTCGGGCGCGGGCAAGACGACGCTGCTGCAGGTGATCGCCTGTGCCATGCAGCCCCAGGCCGGCACGCTGCAGCTGGATGGCCAGTCGCCCTGGCAATTGCCGCGCAGTGACCTGCAACGCCTGCGCGGACGCCTCTTTCTGGCGCCGCAGGTGCCGCCGCTGCCACCGCGCCAGCGCGTGGTGACGGCCGTGCTCGCCGGCCGCCTGCCGGCCATGGGCCTGTGGCAGAGCCTGCGCTCGCTGTTCTACCCGGTCGACATCCCGGCGGCTTTTGAAGCGCTCGACCGTTTTGATCTCGCGGACAAACTCTTCGAGCGCGTCGACCGCCTCTCGGGAGGTGAGCGCCAGCGCGTGGGTCTGGCGCGGGCACTGCTCGCACCCGCTTCGCTGTGGCTTGTTGATGAACCCCTCTCGGCGCTCGACCCGACGCGCGCGCGCCAGGCCATCGACACGCTGTTGGTGGGTGCGCATGCACACGGCGCCACACTGGTGACCACTCTGCACCAGGTGGAAGTCGCCCTCGAACATTTCCCCCGCATCATTGGCCTGCGCGACGGCGCGCTGGCCTTTGACTTGCCGGCGGCGCAGGTCACGCGCGAGCACCTGGCCCGCCTGTACGAGCAGCACGAAGACGAATTGCACGGCCCTGCCCCGCTCGATGCGGCCCAGCCGCCCACACCGCAACCCGTCGTCATGCACTGCAGGTGATCATGAAACACCCCCCGCGCCGCTTCGCGTCACCCCCCTCCAGGGGGGCGCAACCAGCCGCCCGGCAAAGCCGGTTCTGCGGTTGCTGCTGGGTTCGTGCACCTCGCCATGGCTGAGCTGCGCTTGCGCCTTCCGCCCACGCGCGACCCGGCCTGGTTCGGCCGCGTGTTCTGGAGCCTGGCCGCGCTGGTGCTGCTGTGGCCGCTGCTGGTGGCGACCGAGTTCAAACCCTGGGTGCTGCTGGCGCCCGAGAGCCTCCAGGTCAGCGGGCATTTCATCGGCAGCTTCTGGCCGCTGGCCCATGGCGCCGAGTTCCTGGCCATGGTGGCGCGCGAGACCTGGCGCACGGTCGCCATGGCCACCGCCGGCATGACGCTGGCGCTCATCATCGCGCTGCCGCTGACCCTGATGTCCACGCGCGTGCTGTCGATTTCGGCGCTGGCCGGGCCGATGGCCCGCGGCCCTTTCTGGCTGCGCCAGGGCGTGCGCTGGCTGCTGATCGTGCTGCGCAGCATCCCCGAGCTGGTGTGGGCGCTGGTGTTCGTGCGCGTGGTCGGCCTCGGCCCCACGGCCGGTGTGCTAGCGATCGCGCTCACCTACGGCGGCATGCTGGGCAAGGTCTACGGCGAGATCCTCGAAAGCGGCGAAACCGACGCCACGCAAAACCTGCTGCGCAACGGCGCCGGGCGCCTGCAGGCCTTCTTCTATAGCCTGCTGCCCGCCAGCGCAGCTGAACTCACCAGCTACACGGTCTACCGCTGGGAATGCGCGATCCGCTCGTCGGTGGTACTGGGTTTCGTGGGCGCGGGTGGCCTGGGCCAGCAGATGGACAACTCGATGAAGATGTTCAACGGCGGCGAGGTCGCCACCATGCTGCTGGTGTTCATGGCCCTCGTCGCGCTCGCCGACCACGTGAGCGCGGGGCTGCGGAGGTCGCTGGGATGAACAAACCCCAGGCCGCGAATCAGACCTACCGGTTGCCGCCGCCGCTGTTCAACGCGCGCTGCAAGGCCTGCTGGTTCAGCGCCGCCCTGGTGCTGCTGGTGGTGGCGAGCTTCTGGTCGCTCGACCTGCAATGGGCGCAGTTCCTGTCGCTCGAAGCGGCGCAGAGCATGGGCCGCTTCCTGGCCGAGTTCGTGCCGCCCGACACTTCCCCCGATTTCCTGAAGAAGGTCGCGCTCGGCACCTGGGAGACGCTGGCCATGTCGGCGCTGGGCACGCTGCTGGCCGCACTGGCCGGGCTGGCGCTGGCGCTGCCCGCCAGCCGACTGCACGAGGGTGATGCCGCGCACGGTCGCACGCCCACGCGCCTGCTGCTCAACGCGCTGCGCAGCATCCCCGAGCTGGTCTGGGCCGCGCTGCTGCTCATTTCCGCCGGGCTGGGCCCGTTTGCCGGCACGCTGGCGCTGGCGCTGCACACCACCGGCGTGCTCGGCCGGCTGTTCGCCGAAGCGATCGAAAACGCGCCGCCCGGCCCCGGCGATGCGCTGCGTGCGCAGGGCGTCGGCAACGGCCGCGTGTTCCTTTACGCCACGCTGCCGCAGGTGCTGCCGCAGCTCATGAGCTACACGCTCTACCGCTGGGAAAACAACATCCGCGCCGCGGCCGTGCTGGGCGTGGTGGGCGCGGGTGGCCTGGGCCAATTGCTGGCCTTCCACATGGGCCTGTTCCACATGGGCAAGACCGCCACCATCCTGGCCGCGATGCTGCTGCTCGTGGCCTTCGTGGACGCCGCCAGCCACGGCTCGCGGCGCCTGCTCACGCGCTGAAGACCGCCCGGCACCGGGCCCTCGTCATCGGCGCCAAGGGCCTGTATCCTGACCCCCCGCGCGGGGTTCCGCAAGTTCCAGGACGTCCCAACGAACAAGGTGGACATGACGACCGACAACGACATCTCCATCGCGCTTTACCGCAGCAAGGCAGCGGGCTACGACGCCTCGGCCGGGTTCACCATGCCACTGCGCCGGCGCACCATCGCCCTGCTGCAGCTGCAGCCCGGCCAGACCGTGCTCGACGTGGGTGCCGGCACCGGCCTGAGCTATGCGCTGCTGCGCGCGGGCGTGGGCGACACCGGCCGCGTGCTGGCCTTCGAGCAGAGTCCCGACATGTTCGCGCTGGCGCAGCAACGCGTGCAGCGCGAAGGCTGGGCCAACGTGTGGCACATCAACGCCGCGGCCGAAACGGTGCAGCTGCCAGCGCTGGCCGACGCCGTGCTCTTCAATTACACGCACGACATCTGCCGCAGCCCGGCGGCGGTGGCCAACATCCTGCGCCAGGTGAAGCCGGGTGCGCGCGTGGCGATGGCGGGCATCAAGTACTTCCCCTGGTGGACCGGCCCGCTCAACCTGCTGGCCTGGCTGAAGAACCGGCCCTACAACGCCCGGGCCGCGGACCTGTGGGAACCCTGGAACCTCGTGGCCGCTCAATGCGAAGACTTCCGCTGGAACAGCACGCAATGGGGCATGGGCTACATCGCCAGCGCCTCGCTGAAAGGACCACCCCGATGACCGCGACCCCCGCCCCCCAGACCGCACCCACCGACCTGGCCCGGCGCTACGCCAGCGTGCGCGCCCAGACGCTCGCGCTGGCCGAGCCCTTGAGCGAGGCCGACTGCCAGGTGCAGTCCATGCCTGATGCCAGCCCCACCAAATGGCACCTGGCCCACGTGACGTGGTTCTTCGAGACCTTCGTGCTGGAACGTTTTGAGGCCGGCTTCCAGCCCTTCCACCCCGGCTTTCGGGTGCTGTTCAACAGCTACTACCAGGGCGTGGGCGAGCAGCACCCGCGCCCGCAGCGCGGCCTGGTCACGCGGCCTGGCCTGGCCGAAGTCAAGGCCTACCGCGCGCACGTGGACACGCGCATCGCCGCCCTGCTGTCGCGCTCGGACAACCCCGAGTTGCGTGAGCTGATGGAGCTCGGCCTGCAACACGAGCAGCAGCACCAGGAGCTGCTGCTCACCGACATCAAACACCTGCTGGCGATGAACCCGCTGAACCCGGTCTACCACCCGCAATGGCCGCTGAGCAGTGTGGTCGTCACGCCGGTGGACTGGGTCGAATACGCCGGCGGCATCGCCCAGGTGGGGCACGCGGGCGCCGGTTTCGGATTCGACAACGAAGCCCCGCGCCACGCCGTGCTGCTGCGGCCCTACGCCCTGGCCAACCGGCTCGTGACCCACGGCGACTGGCTGGCCTTCATGGACGACGGTGGCTACCGCGACCCGCTCTGGTGGATGGCGGCGGGCTGGGACTGGGTGCAGGCGCAACAGGCTGTTGCGCCGCTCTACTGGCAGGCCACCGACAGCGGCTGGACCAACTTCACGCTGCACGGGCGCGTGCCGCTGGACCCGCACACCCCGGTGGTGCACATCAGCTGGTTCGAGGCCGATGCCTACGCGCGCTGGCGCGGCGCGCAGGAGGGGCTGGCGCTGCGCCTGCCGACCGAAGCCGAGTGGGAGTTTGCTGCGCAGAGCCTGGGCGAGGCCTTGCAGAAACAGGGCAACTTCCTGGAGAGCGGCGCCCTGCACCCGATGCCGCTGGCGCGCAGGACACCCGGCCCGCGCCAGATGGGCGGCGACGTCTGGGAATGGACCGCCAGCCCCTACACCCCCTACCCCGGCTACCGCCCCTGGACCGGCGCGGTGGGCGAATACAACGGCAAATTCATGGTCAACCAGATGGTGCTGCGCGGTGGCTCGTGCGCCACGCCACGCGCGCACATCCGCGCCAGCTACCGCAACTTCTTCCCGACCGACGCACGCTGGCAGTTCAGCGGTGTGCGGCTGGCAAGGGATTTGTGATCCCCCGTTTCATCAGGGATCACCCCATGAAACGACGACAGGCTCTGGGCTTTTTCACCGCCAGCGCGGCCCTGCTGCTGAGTGGTCAACCGGCACTGGCCAGCGCCGCGGGGCCGGCCGACCAGGGACCACCGTTTCGCACCACCAGCGACGCCGCGGCCGGGAAGCTGATGCTGATGGGCCACGACCCGGTGGCCTATTTCAGCCAGAACGACGCCGTGCCCGGCCACCCCGCCATCCAGGCCGACCACCAGGGCGTGACCTGGCGCTTTGCCAGCGAGGCGAACAAGGCCGCGTTCCTGCGCGAGCCCACGAAATACATGCCGCAGTTTGGTGGCTTCTGCAGCAACGGCATCAACTACGCCGTGCCCTGGGGCGCGGGCGGCGGCCCCAACACCTGGCGCATCTACCGCGGCAAGCTCTACGTGTTTGGTGGCCAGGCCTCGCGCGACCAGTTCGAGATGGACACCGAAGTCAACCTACAGCGCGCCCACTACTACTGGGACAGCGAGATCGCCGGCTCCAACGCGCTCTTCGTGCGATACAAGCGCCTGGTCTTCCGCGTGCCGCATTACAAGACCGACGCCGCGCTGCAAGCGGAGTGGGAGACGAAGCGCGCGGCGGGGACGTTGCCGGTGATGCCGGGCGGGAAGCAGGTGGTGCCGGCTGCGCCTTGAAGCGGGTTGGCGCTCCGGTCACCTGCGGGTGGCTCTTGTCGACCCCAAGCGGGCGTTCAGACGAACCGCCAAAAGCTGTCAGTTCATAGGCGACTTACCTGCCATCCAGCGCAACTACCACGTAGTCAAAGCAGACCTGTCGATTGTTCTTGCAGCTATAGTGACCGCAAAAGATGACTACGTTCGCTGGGAATATCTGATTCCGCGCGGCAGGATAGGCGACAGACTTTATGGGGGAAATTTCATGTACGGACCAGAGGAATCCATCAGCCAAGCTGCTGCGTCCAGCAGTGCTTTGCGGCGTTCACCCTACTCTGCGATGTCATTCGTCCAAGTTTATTCAGTCATCTAGTCTGGTTTTCCCAGATAAGGCGACCGTCTACATTGGTTAGGCCACGCAATCAGAAACCGCGTCGCGCTCCACCTAAATTCCTTCTACCTTCACAGACCATGAAGCATCCACTGACTTTTACCCTGGCAATCTGCTTAGCGCTTGCATCCTGCGCGACAGCTGAGATAGTGCCAATGGGAACGGACACCTACATGATCTCCCAGACATCCGCTGGCGGCATGTTCACGAACATGGCAACGCTCAAGGCGGAGGTCATCCAGAGAGCCAACGCATTTGCAGAATCGAAGGGGAAAGTCGCCGTTCCAGTGGCCGCCCAAGAGACGTCTCCAGCCCCAGGTCGCCTGCCGAACTACGAGTATCAGTTCCGCCTTGTTGATCGGAATGATCCACGCTCTGCTGGAGGCGGCCTCATGAAGACGCCTGACATGGTCATCGAAAACAGGAACCAAGCACCTGCGGTGATCGTCAATCCGCCCACAAGGGAAAGCACACCACAAAAGGATGTCTACACAGAACTTCTCAAGCTAGATGACTTGCGGAAGCGCGGGATCATCACCGACGCAGAGTTTGATGTTCAGAAGCGTAGATTGCTTCAAAGTCAATGACGGGCGCACGGTGCATGCCTGCGGCGTGGCCAACCCATCATTCCACCGGACCTGCGCGAAGAGCTGCGCAGTTCGGTGAATTTAAACGTTGAACGGCTGCTTCCCCCTTCGCGCTCCGACTGCTCATGGCCGATACCGACACTTCCCCGGCATCCACCCTGCACACCCAGGTCGCCCACCCACGGCCACCGGCGTTTGCTGCGGCTCAGGCCCTCACCCAAGAATCTCAAACCGCGTGCAGCGCGAGCAATGCACCGGCATGCGCCAGCGTTTCGCGGTAACCGGCTTCGATGGCGCGCTCGCGGAATTCGCGCGAGAGGCTGACCCAGTAGCCGAAGTCTGGCTTGAGCACCACTTCGGCCATCTTCGCCTCGGCATCCACCAGCGCTTTCTTGCGCAGGTCGCTCTCGCGGTAGCGCTCGGCGCCGGGCGGCGCGCGGTCGACATGGGCGCTGGCGTCCACCGCGAGCACCCGCTGAGCACCCAGGGCACGCGCCACGCGCACCGGCAGCGGGGAGGACCAGTCGGCATCCACATACTGCTCGCCGCGGATGCGCACCGGCGCGAAGCGGCCTTCTATGGCGGCCGAGGCCTGCACCGCCAACCCCACGTCGCCTGCGGTGAACGCCGTGACCTCGCCGTCGCGGCGCCGTGCGGCCACACAGGCCATGGCGATGGGCATGCGCTCCAGCAGGGCCACGGGCGAAGCACGCCGCACGAAGTCGGCGACGGCCGCGCCGCTCAGACGCTCTTCGGCCCCGATGGCCAGCCGGGCCAGCGCCCAGGGCTGCAGGTCGAGCGCGAGAGTTTCGATCTCGCGCGCGCCCAGCCCGGCGGCCCAGAAGCTGCCCAGCAATGCACCGGCCGAGACCCCGACGATCAGGTCGGGCTTGAGGCCGAGCTCTTCCAGCGCCTTGATCACGCCCACATGCACGAAGCCACGCGGACCGCCCGAACTCAGCACCCAGGCGGTGTGCACCGGGCGGCGCAGCGGTTCGGCGCGCGGCGCGTCGGGGCCGTTGTGGTCGCGGTCGGGCTGGAGGGTGCAGCCCGCGAGGGCCGCCGCGCTGGCGGCCAGCAGGTGGCGGCGCGTGAGGCCTGCGGACATAGCGTTCCAGGGGCGGATTCAAGCCGCAGCTGAGGGGGCAACGGCAAGCGTCATGAAGCCACCTCCATCGAGCGGTTGCAGGCCGCCAGCGGGACCGGATCGCCAGCGGCGGGCGGCGCTGGCGCGTGAGTGGCCAGCGGCGCGGAAACTTCGGCGTAGGGCGCGGGCCAGCCCAGCAGGGCGCTGGCGGCTTCGCAGCGCTGGCGCAGGTCTTGCGGGTCGCGCCCGCCGAGGTGGGTGATGCCGTAGCGGTAGCTGCCCAGCCATTTGAAATCGCGCTGGATGGAGCCCTTCGACTTGGGGTACTGGAACAGCAGGCCGTCGGGGAAGGCGCTGGCGAAGGCCTGTCGCAAGGCGGTGTCGGGCAGGCGCACACGGTCGGCGGGATCGAAGGCGCGGTAGACGAAGCTGGCCGCGGCCCCGGCGGTGGGCGCGCTGCGAGGCACCGTGTCGGGGTCCTGCCCGTGTGCGAGGGCGATCTCGATAGCGTGCAGATCGACACCGAGCACGCGCTGGTAAAGGTCCGAGTACTGCGAGGCCATGCGCGGGTTGAACTCGATCACGGTGAGCCGGTCGCTCGCGGCGTCGTAGAAGAACTCCATGTTGAACAAGCCGTGCGTGAAGCCCACGGCGAGCAGAAAACGGCGCGCCACGTCGAGAGCGCGCGCCTGCACATCGGGCTGCAGCATGCTCGGCAGCTGGTGGCGCATGAAGGCCTGCGTGCCGGGGAACATGATGGCGTCGACCACGCCGATGGCGCGCACGTCGCCGTCGAAGACCACGCCGTCGAGGTTGAACTGCCCGGCCGTCACCGGTGCCTCCAGCAGCATGCGGTGGGCGCTGGGCACGTCGGCCCCAAGGCGCTCGCGCACCAATCGCTCGAAGGGCTCTACCAGGCGGCGGATCACCCAGAGTTCCCAGGCGCCGAAGCGGGTGTGGCGGTGCAGTTCGGCGTGGTTCTCGACGCGGCGTGCGAGCACCGAAAACGCGGCCTTCACCGGCTTCACGAACAGGGGATAGGGCAGGCCGGCGGGAATGGGCGCGCCGTATTCGGCGTCCAGCAACTGGAAAGGCACGTTCGCTTCGGGCGCCACGCGCTGCAACACCTGGCGCGCGTAAAACTTGTGCTGACAGGCCAGGATGGCGGCCAACGGCGTACCCGGCCAGCCCATGCGCTCGGCCAGCAGGGCCGCGGCGAGCGCGCCGAACTGTTCGTGGCTGGAAACGACGGCGTTCCAGCCTCGCGCCGGCGCGCGACGCGCCAGGCCATCGACGAAACGGCCGATGTCGAACCAGGCCAGGCGCGCGTTGCTCGGGAAGGTGAACAGATCAAAACCGTCTTCGTCGAAGCGGTGGCCCTGCGTGCGGGCCAGGCGCTCGTGCGCCACGGCGTCCCAGTCGTGGTTGAAGAGCAGCAGGGTGCGGTCGGCGGGCGGCATGGTTCAACGGCTATCGCCGTCTCAACCCGGATGCAGCCGCAACAGACGCCCGTTGCGCTCGTCGGTCAGCAGGTAGATGAAGCCGTCGGGACCTTCGCGCACGTCGCGCACGCGCGCGTTGAGGTCGGGTAGCAGGCGCTCTTCTTTCACCACGCGGCCGCCGCTGACTTCTAGCCGCGCCAGGTAACGGAACTTGAGCGAGCCCGCGAGCAGGCTGCCCTGCCAGGCCTTGCCGTAGCGTTCGCCCTTCACGAAGGCGAGGCCCGACGGTGCGATCGACGGTGTCCACTGGAACACCGGTTGTTCCAGCCCGGCCTTGGCGGTGATGCCTTCGCCGATGGCGCCGCCCCCGTAGTTTTCTCCGTAGGTGATGACGGGCCAGCCGTAGTTCTTGCCGGCCTCCGGGCGGTTGATCTCGTCGCCGCCCTGGGGGCCGTGTTCGCTGGTCCACAGCCGCCCGTCGGGCCCGAGCGTGGCGCCCTGCAGGTTGCGGTGGCCCAGGCTCCAGATTTCGGGTTTCGCCCCGGCGCGGTTGGCGAACGGGTTGCCGGGCGGCACGCTGCCGTCCTTGGCGATGCGCACCACTTTGCCGTGGTGGTTGTCCAGCGTCTGCGCATCGTCCTTGCGGCTGAAGCGGTCACCCAGGGTGAGGAAGAGCAGGCCGTCGGGTGCCTCCACGATGCGGCAGCCGAAGTGCGCCCGGCTGCTGAACTTCGGGGCCTGGCTGAAGATCACCTTCACCGCCTCCAGACGGGTGGCGTCGGCGGACAGCCGGGCCGAAGCGAGCGCGGTGGAGTTGCCGCCCGCGCCCGGCTCGGCGTAGCAGAAGTAAACCGTGCGGTTGCTGGCAAAGCCGCTGTCGGTGATGACATCGAGCAGGCCGCCCTGCCCGCCCGCGTCCACTTCCGGCAAACCGGCCAGCGGTTCACCGAGCCGGCCATCGGCCGCCACCACACGCAGCCGGCCCGGGCGTTCGGTCACGAGGAAGCGGCCACCGTCGATGAAAGCCACGCCCCAGGGGTTCTGCAGACCGCTGGCGACCACCTCCACGCGCAACGCCGCCGTCTGGCTGTGGGCCGTGGTGGCCAGCAAGGCGAACAGCAGCACCGCGAAGCGCTGGATCGGGTTCGGTATCGGCAAGCGCATGACAAGGCCCTCCAGATGAAACCGGTTGGTGCCGGAACCGGGCTCACAGGTTCCCGGTTCACAGGCTCGGCCGCTCAGCCGAAAGGGCGCACGCCAAACAGCCAGGCGTGGGCCCAGAACACGAACAGCGCGTACAGCGCCAGTCCGCCCACCAACGCGATGGCGTCGTTGGCGCCACCGGCCGGCAACGCGGGCACGGGGCGCAAGGCACCGGCCGCCGCGCGGCGCTTGAGCGAGATGCGGTCGGCCACGGCCCAGGCCAGGAAGCCGCCGAACAGCAGCACATCGGCCAGCGTGCCGCCGGTGACCGACTGGGCCAGCAGGTGCGCCAGCGCCCAGAGCTTGACGGCCAGCAGCATGGGGTGTTTCGCCGCGGTCTTGATGCGCCCGGGCAGGTAGGCCGCCAGCAGCAGCACGAACACTGGCAGCAGCAGCAGCGCGGCCAGGTGGCGAAAGCCGCCCGGCAAGGCGTACAGCAGCACGGGCGTTTCGCGCGACACGCCGTAGCCCCAGACGATCAGCCCCAGCCCGGCGAACGAGGCCAGCGTGTACAGCCCCTTGAAGGCGTTTTCACCCATGCCCGCCGCGAGCCGATCGCGCCCGCCGGGCGAGACGATGGCCACGGAATGCACGCCCAGAAACAGCACCAGACCCAGAATCAGCCACACCATGTTGAACTCCTGTGCCCAGACCGGGCCGCAGGGCACCGTGCCCCGCTGAGAGCGAACTGTATCGGCTTGTGCCGCTGGGCGGACAGGGCCGCTGCAATGTCCGCGTGTCAGCCAGACCGGGCCGGTGTCACAGCGGTCTCGGTGGTCACGAGCCAGATGCCCAGACACACCAGCGCCAGCGCGATCAGGTTGCGCCATTCGAGCACGGTCTCTCCCAGGAACAGGGCCGAGAGCAGCGCGCCGAACACCGGGATCAAAAAGTTGAACACCGTGACCTGCCCCACCCGGTTGTGCTTGAGCAGCGCAGCCCAGAGCGCAAAGGCCGCCGCCGAGAGCATGGCCATGTAGCCCAGCAAGGCCAGCGAGCCGGCGCTCCAGCCGGCGATGGTGCCGCCACCGGCCAGCCCGCCCAGCAACAGCACCAGCCCGCCGATGGCGAGCTGCCAGGCGGTCATGACCATCGGGTCCAGCCGCTGCGACACGCGCTTGCCGTAGATGCTGGCGGCCGAGAGCACGAAAGCCGCGATGACGATGAAGCCTTCGCCCAGCAGGGTGAAGCTCGCGTCCAGCCCTTGAACGCCGCGCAGGTTCACCACCATCACACCGACAAAACCTACCGCACAACCGAGCGCCTTGCGGCGGCGCAGCCGGTCGTTGGCGTAGATGAAGTGCGCCAGCAGCACGCTGAAGAAGGTGCCGGTGGCGTTGAGGATGGAGCCCTTCACGCCGGTGGTGTGGGCCAGCCCGACGTAGAAGAACACGTATTGCAGCGAGGTCTGCGCCAGTCCGAGCAGCGCCACCTGGCGCCATTGCCCCGTGGACAGCACCCACACCGGCTTGCCCATCAGGCGCGCGATCACCAGCAGCAGACCACCCGCGAGCAGGAAGCGCCAGCCCGCGAAGGCCAGCTGCGCCGCCGTGTCGCTGCGGGCGATGCCGAGCAGCGCATAGCCACCCTTGATGGCTGGGTAGGCGCTGCCCCAGAGCAGGCAACACAGCGTGGCGAGCCACACCAGGTTGCGAGGGCGGCTGAAGAACGCGGCGCCTGGGGCGGAGGTGAAAAACGCACCCACGGGCCGGGCACTGTCGCGGGTCGTCATCCGTGCGGCGCGGCCTTCACGAAGGCGCCGCCCTGGTACAGCGCGGCCGGGTCGTGGCGGTCAATGCTGGGCTGGCGCGCTTCGACCGCCGGCCGGAAGACGTCGGAGCTGTCCTGCGGGCGGTAGCCGATGTGTTTGGCGGGGGTGTTGTCCCACCAGCTGGTCTGGTTGTCGGACACGCCGTAGATGATGCTGTGACCAACGATGGGCGCGGTGAGCGCGGCCACGATCAGGCGCTCCAGGTCGTCGTAACTCAGGTACGTGGCGAGCATGCGGCGGTCGCGCGGCTCGCTGAACGAGGAGCCGATGCGCAGGCTCACGGTCTCGATGCCCCAGCGGTCCCAGTAGAGCTGGGCCAGGTCTTCACCGAAAGCTTTCGAGAGGCCGTAGAAGCCGTCGGGCTTGGGCGGCGCCTGGGGCGTGATGACCTCGTCTTGCCGGTAGAAGCCGGTGACGTGGTTGGAGCTGGCGAAGACGATGCGCTTCGTACCGTGTTGGCGCGCGGCTTCGTAGAGGTTGACCATACCGACGATGTTGCCGGCGAGGATGGGTTCCCAGGGCTGCTCGGTGGAGACACCGCCCATGTGCACCACGGCGTCCACGTCGGCCAGCATGGCGTGCACGCGGTCTTTGTCGGCCAGATCGGCGGTGAAGGTTTCTTCGCCGGGGCCGGCGGCGCCGAGGTCGCTGCGGTGGCTCAGGCGCAGCACCTCGCAATAGGCTTTGAGGCGCGGGCGCAGCTCGCGGCCCAGGTTGCCGGCGGCGCCGGTGAGCAGGAGGCGGTTGAACTTCAGTGGGGAAGCGGGCTGGGCAAGCATGGGAGGCTCCGAAGAAAAATCAGCTGTTGAAGCGGCCAGCCAAGGCCTGCGCGCTGTCGCGCAACAGGTTCTGGTCGGCCCCCACGGCGACGAACAGGCAGCCCTGGGCGATGTAGTGGCGCGCCAGGGTTTCGTCGCCGGTCAGGATACCGGGAGCCTTGCCGCAGGCGCGGATGCGGGCGATGGCGTCGTCGATGGCGGCGAGCACTTCGGGGTGTTTGGGGTTGCCGAGGTGGCCGAGCGCGGCCGAGAGGTCGCCGGGGCCGATGAAGACACCGTCGATACCGTCCACGTTGGCGATCGCTTCGAGGTTCTGCAGGCCCAGCACGGTTTCGACCTGCACCAGCACGCAGATTTCTTCGCCACAACGGTGTGCGTAATCCTTCACGCGGCCGTAGCCGCTGGCGCGTGGTGCGCCCGCAAAACCGCGCACACCGTGCGGCGGGTAGCGCGTGTAGGCCACGGCGTTGCGCGCTTCTTCTTCGGTCTGCACATAGGGCACCAGCAGGGTCTGCACGCCGATGTCGTGCCCTTCATGGCCTGCAACTGTGAAAGCAGCTCGGGCAGTTCGTTGGGCGAGTGCTCCATGTCGAGCAGCAGCCAGTCGAAGCCGCTGTCGGCCAGAATCTCGGTGCTCAGGTGGCTGCACAGGTGCGACCACAGGCCGATCTGCCTGGTGCCGGCGTGGATCGCGTGCTTGAAATGGTTGACGGGCAAGTCCATGGGTGTCTCCGTTGGAAGGTGGGGTCGCCAGCGCCGGGCTTTCGGGGCCGGGCGGCGGCTTCAGTTGCCGGCGATCTGGAAGTTGGCCGCGGTCTCCAGCGCGCGCACCAGGCCCGAGTGGTCCCAGGCCGCGCCACCCAGGGCGACGCAGCTGTTCATCAGTTGCGCGGCGCTGGCCGTGTGCGGCAGGCTCAGGCCCAGCGCTTTGGCGCCCTCGAGCGCGAGGCTCAAATCTTTCTGATGCAGCTCGATGCGAAAGCCGGGGTTGAAGGTGCGCTGGATCATGCGTTCGCCATGCACCTCCAGGATGCGGCTGGCCGCGAAACCGCCCATCAGCGCCTGGCGCACCTTGGCCGGATCGGCCCCCGCCTTGGCCGCGAACAGCAGGGCCTCGCCCACGGCCTCGATGTTGAGCGCCACGACGATCTGGTTCGCCACCTTGCAGGTCTGGCCGTCGCCCACGCCACCGACCAGCGTGATGTTCTTGCCCATCAGTTCAAACAGCGGCTTGACGGTGGCGAACGAGGCCTCGGTCGCGCCGACCATGATGGTCAGGCTCGCAGCCTTGGCGCCGACTTCGCCGCCGGACACTGGCGCGTCGATGTAGTCACAGCCCAGGGCCTGGATGCGTTTGGCGTAGTCCTTGGTGGCGATGGGCGAAATGGAGCTCATGTCCACCACGGTCTTGCCACTGCTGAGCCCTTTGTCCAGCCCGGTCTCGCCAAACAGCACCTCGGCCACGTGCGGCGTGTCGGGCACCATCAGGAAGATGACGTCTGCCGCGCGCGCCACGTCGGCCGCGGTGTCGCAGGCTTGGGCACCGGCGGTCAGCAGCTCGGCCGGCACGCCGCTGCGCGACTGCGCAAACAGCTCGTGGCCCGCGGCCAGCAAATGACCCGCCATGGGCGCGCCCATGATGCCCAGTCCGATGAATCCCAGTTTCATGTGTGTGTGTCCTTTGGGTGAGGGGTTGAGCAAGCTGCTTCAGCGCACCAGCGCCGGCATCTTGTGGTTGAACTTCCAGTTGGGGATGAGGTACTGCATGGCGACGGCGTCGTCGCGCGCGCCCAGGCCGTGTTGCTGGTAGAGCTGGTGCGCTTGCTGCACCTTGTCCATGTCCAGCTCCACGCCCAGGCCCGGCTTCTGCGGCACGTCCACATAGCCGCCATGGATCTGCAGCGGTTCTTTCGTCAGGCCCTGGCCGTCCTGCCAGATCCAGTGGGTGTCGATCGCGGTCACCTTGCCCGGCGCGGCGGCGGCGCAGTGGGTGAACATGGCGAGCGAGACGTCGAAGTGGTTGTTGGAGTGCGAGCCCCAGGTCAGGTCGTGCATCTGGCAGAGCTGGGCCACGCGCACCGAGCCCTGCAGGGTCCAGAAATGCGGGTCGGCCAGCGGGATGTCGACCGACTGCAACGCCAGGCTGTGCGCCATCTCGCGCCAGTCGGTGGCGACCATGTTGGTGGCGGTGGGCAGGCCGGTGGCGCGCTTGAATTCGGCCATCACCTCACGGCCGGAGAACACGCCCTCGGCGCCGCACGGGTCTTCGGCGTAGGCCAGCGTATTGCGGTGGTCGCGCAGCAGGCGCACCGCGTCTTTCAGCAGCCAGCCACCGTTGGGGTCCAGTGTCACGCGCGCCTGCGGAAAACGTTCGTGCAGCGCCACCACGGCCTCGACCTCGTCTTCACCGCGCAGCACACCGCCCTTGAGCTTGAAGTCCTGGAAGCCGTAGCGCGCCTGGGCGGCCTCGGCGAGTCGCACCACCGCCTCGGGCGTGAGCGCGGCTTCGTGCCGCAGGCGCAGCCAGTCGTCGGCCGCGTCGGGCTCACTGCGGTAGGCCAGGTCGGTCTGCTGGCGGTCGGCGATGTAGAAGAGATAGCCCAGCATCTGCACGCGCTCGCGTTGCTGACCCTCGCCGAGCAGGGCCGCGACCGGCACGCCCAGGTGCTGGCCCAGCAGGTCGAGCAAGGCGCTCTCCACCGCGGTCACGGCGTGGATGGTCACACGCAGGTCAAAGGTCTGGTTGCCGCGGCCGCCGCTGTCGCGCTCGGCGAAGCCGCTGCGCAGGCTGTTCAGCACGCGGTTCCAGGCGCCGATGGGCTGCCCTTCGATCAGGGGCCGTGCGTCTTCCAGCGTCTGGCGGATTTTTTCGCCGCCCGGCACCTCGCCCACGCCAGTGTGGCCCGACGAGTCGGTCAGGATCAGCAGGTTGCGGGTGAAAAACGGGCCGTGCGCACCGCTCAGGTTGAGCAGCATGCTGTCGTGACCCGCGACGGGGATCACTTGCAATCGGGTGACGGTGGGGGTGGCGTTCATGGGCGGTGCGTGAGGACAGGACAACAACAGCAAAACCGTTTTAGTTGACAGTCATCATACAACTTGATTGGGGCATACCCATCCGGGATAACCCTCGATTCTCCCAACCCCTCGACCCCTCAGGCCGCCTGGGTCTCGCTCTTGCGCAGGCGTTCGCGGCTGTTGGACAGGTGGGTGCGGATGGCCGCGCGGGCGCTGTCCACATCCTGATCCCGGATCGCGTTGTAGATGCTCTCGTGCTCCAGGTGCACGCGCCGCAGGTACATCAGGCGATTCGGATCCTGGGCCGCGGCGGTGGCCAGGCGTACCCGCGGAAAGACACCCGGACCGAGCGAATTCATGACTTCGGCGAAGTGGCTGTTCTGGGTCGCCAGCGCGATCTCGCGGTGGAACTGGAAGTCGGCGTTGGCGGCGTCCTGCCCGGCCTCGATGGCTTCGGAGAAGGCATCCAGGGCGGCCTGCATGCTGACCAGATTCGCCTCCGTGCGGCGCGCCGCCGCGATGGCCGCAGCCTCGGTCTCGATGCCGATGCGCAACTCCAGCAACGCGATGGTGTCGCGCAAGGTGCCCAGTTGCTCGGGCCGGATGCGAAACGGGGCGCTCTCGTCCACCTTCAGCACGAAGGTGCCGATACCGTGGCGGGTCTCCGCCAGGTTGACCGCCTGCAGGTAGGAGATCGCCTCGCGCACCACGGTGCGGCTGACGCCGAACTCATCCATGAAGGACGCTTCCTTGGGCAATTTTTCACCCGGCGCGTAGTCGCCGTTGCGGATGCGCCCCACCAGCACATGCGCCAGTTCGGTGGAGAGCGTGCGCGACTTGCTGCGACTGGCCAGATCCCGGTTCATAGGGGTTATCCCGATAGGGGCGGTGATTTGCATCTGTTAGATTAGTTGTACGACAACCGATGATGAGATGTGTAGGTTCACTGTAACAGATGCATTCCGGCTTTGGATAGGTCGACAACCCGCTCAGACAGCCCATTCCCCCACCACGGCGCAGCAGCGCCCAGGAGACACCGACATGACCCAACGCAGAACCCTGATCCAGGCCACCGTGGCCACCGCCTGTGCCGCTGTGTTCGGCCTGGCCAGCGCCCAGACCGTGCTGAAAGCCGCCGACGTGCACCCCGCCGGCTACCCCACCGTGGTGGCGGTGGAGGCCATGGGCAAGAAGCTCGACGCGGCCACCCAGGGCCGCTACAAGTTCCAGATGTTCCCGGGCAGCGTGCTCGGCGACGAGAAGGCCATGATCGAGCAGACCCAGGTCGGCGCGATCCAGCTGCTGCGCACCTCGCTCGGACCGGTCGGCCCGGTGGTGCCCGAGGTGAACGTGTTCAACATGCCCTTCGTGTTCCGCGACGTGGCCCACATGCGCGCCGTGATCGACGGCCCGATCGGCCAGGAACTGCTGGACAAGATCAGCGCCAGCCCGGCCAAGATGGTCGCCCTGGCCTGGATGGACGGCGGCAGCCGCAGCCTCTACACCAAGAAGCCGGTGCGCACCCCCGCCGACCTCAAAGGCCAGAAGATCCGCATGATGGGCAACCCGCTGTTCGTGGACACCATGAACGCCATGGGCGGCAACGGCATCAGCATGGGCTACGGCGAGGTGTTCACCGCGATCCAGACCGGTGTGGTCGATGGTGCCGAAAACAACCCGCCCAGCCTGTACACCGCCAACCACTTCAAGGCCGGCGCCAAGTACTACACCCAGACCAACCACCTGATCATTCCCGAGATCCTGGTGATGTCCAAGGTGGCCTGGGACAAGCTCACACCCGCCGACCAGACGCTGATGAAGAAGCTCGGTCGCGAAGCCCAGCTGGAGCAGCGTGGCCTGTGGGACAAGGCCGTGGCCGACTACAGCGCCAAGCTCAAGGCCGAAGGCGTGGAGTTCATCGCCATCGACAACAAGCCTTTCTTTGACGCCACCGCCCCGGTGCGCGCCAAGTACGGCGCCCAGTTTGCCGACCTGATGAAGCGCATCGGCGAAGTGAAATAAGCCGATCCGGCGCCCGCTGCCCCTCCAGTCACCCCGGCCTCGCGCCGGGGTGCCGCTTGCAGAAAACGATCCATGAAATCCCTCTACGTCGCGGCGATGGACCGCCTCTACCTGGCCTGCATCTGGGCCGCCGGCGTGGCCATCGTGTGCATGTCGCTGATCATTCCCTGGGGCGTGTTCACGCGCTATGTGCTGGGCACCGGCTCGCAGTGGCCCGAACCCATCGCCATCCTGCTCATGATGGTGTTCACCTTCATCGGCGCGGCCGCGGCCTACCGCGCCAACGCCCACATCGCCGTGACCATGCTCACCGACGTGCTGCCGCCACCCTTGCGCGCGCTGTGCGCCTGGTTTGTGGATCTGTGCATGGCCGCGGCCTGCGCTTTCGTGACCTGGTACGGCACCAGCCTCAGCCTGGGCACCATGGGGCAGTCGATCAGCGAACTGCCCTGGTTGCCGGTGGGCGTGACCTACGCCGCCTTGCCGCTGGGCGCGCTGTTCACGCTGCTGTTCGTGATCGAACGGCGCTGGATCGGCCCGCAGGACCACCGCCGGCTGATGCGCTTCGAAGAACCGGAAAAGACCGACCGGGGCGCCGCCCTGGCCCATGGGGAGAGCCGCTGATGGACGCGTTCGTGCTGATCGGCAGCTTCATCCTGCTCATGGTGCTGGGCGTGCCCATCGCCTTCTCGCTCGGGCTCGCCGCGCTGGTGGGGGCTCTGTACATCGACATCCCGCTCGACGCGGTGATGATCCAGATCGCCTCGGGCGTGAACAAGTTTTCGCTGCTGGCCATCCCCTTCTTCGTGCTGGCCGGCGCCATCATGGCCGAGGGCGGCATGGCCCGGCGCCTGGTGGCTTTCGCCGGCGTGCTGATCGGTTTCGTGCGCGGCGGCCTGTCGCTGGTCAACATCCTGGCCTCCACCTTCTTCGGTGCGATTTCCGGTTCCTCGGTGGCAGACACCGCCTCGGTCGGCACGGTGCTGATCCCCGAAATGGAGAAGAAGGGCTACCCGCGCGAGTTCGCCACCGCGGTCACCATCAGTGGCTCGGTGCAGGCGATCCTGATCCCGCCCAGCCACAACGCGGTGCTGTATTCGCTCGCGGCCGGCGGCACGGTGAGCATCGCCGCGCTGTTCATGGCCGGCGTGTTGCCCGGCCTGCTGATGGGGCTGACGCTGTCGGTGCTGTGCCTCTACAAGGCGAAGAAACACGGCTACCCCAAGGGCGAGGTGATTCCGCTGAAACAGGCACTGAAGATCTGCGGCGAAGCCCTGTGGGGCCTGATGACCATGGTCATCATCCTGGGCGGCATCCTCTCGGGCGTGTTCACGGCCAACGAGTCGGCCTCGATCGCGGTGGTCTGGGCCTTCTTCGTCACGATGTTCATCTACCGCGACTACCGGTGGAACGACCTGCCCAAACTGATGCACCGCACGGTCAAGACCGTGACCATCGTCATGATCCTGATCGGCTTTGCCGCGGCCTTCGGCTACATCATGACGCTGATGATGATCCCGCTGCGGGTCACCACCTTCCTCACCGAACTGTCGGACAACAAGTACGTGATCCTGGCGCTGATCAACGTGCTGCTGATCGTGCTGGGCACGCTGATGGACATGTCACCGCTGATCCTGATCCTCACGCCCATCCTGCTGCCGGTGGTGAAGATGATGGGCGTGGACCCGGTGCACTTCGGCATGATCATGATGGTCAACCTGGGCATCGGCCTGATCACGCCGCCGGTGGGCACCGTGCTCTTCGTCGGCAGCGCCATCGCCAAGCTCAAGATCGGTGTGGTCTCGAAGGCGCTCATGCCGTTTTTCGTGGCGCTGTTCGTGGTGCTGCTGATGGTGACCTACCTGCCCTGGCTGTCGCTGTGGCTGCCGCGCACGCTGGGCCTGTGAGCGCGTCATGACACAGCGCTTCGTTTTCATCTCGCACGCCGACAGCGGCGACGTGCACACCCTCGCCATGGACGCCGACGGCGACTTGCGCCCGCTGCACACCGTCACGCTCGGCGGCACGCTCATGCCCATGGCGCAGAGCCCCTGCGGGCGCTGGCTCTACGTGGCCCGGCGCAGCGAACCCCTGGCCGTGGTCACGCTCGCCATCGATGCCGCCACCGGCCAGCTGCAACCGTTGGGCGAAGCCGCCCTGCCCGGCAGCATGGCGTATGTGTCCACCGGCCCCAGCGGGCGCTGGCTGTTCGCGGCCTCGTACCCGGCCAACTGCGTGAGCGTGAGCCCCATCGCGGACAGCGGCATCGCGGGCGATGTGCAGCAGCTCGTGCCCACGCCGCCCCACGCCCATTGCATCCTGGGCGCACCCGACAAGCGCCATGTGCTGGCCACCAGCCTGGGCGGCGACCAGGTGCTGCAGTTCCGCTTCGATGCCACCACCGGCCAGCTCAGCCCCAACACACCGCCGGCCTGGCGCCAACGCCCCGGTGCCGGTCCGCGCCATCTCCGCTTCCACCCCAACGGGCGCTTCGTCTACCTGCTCAACGAGCTGGACGCCACGCTCGACGTGCTGGCTTTCGACGCCGCGGCGGGCACGCTGGCGCATGTGCAAACCGCGCCCACCGTGCCACCCGACTTCAGCGGCCCGCCCTCCGCGGCCGACCTGCACCTCACGCCCGATGGCCGCTGGCTCTACACCAGCGAGCGCACCAGCAACACCCTGGCTGCGTTCGCGGTGGACGCCAGCACCGGGCGCGTCGAGCCCCGGGGCCACACGCCCACCGAAAGCTGCCCGCGCGGCTTCGGCATCACACCCGACGGACAGCACCTGCTTGCCGTGGGCCAGCTATCGCACCACCTGAGCCGCTACCGCATTCACCCGACCACCGGCGCGCTGGCCCTGCAACAGCGCCTGCCCATGGGCCAGAACCCCAACTGGATCACCTTCAGCCACCCGGCTCTCTGAGCCTTTTCACCACCCGGAGACAAACCATGAAACGAATCCTGTGCGCGGTTGCGGCAGCCCTGTCCGTCACCGCGGCCTTCGCCTGGCCCGACAAACCCATCACCCTGGTTGTGCCCTTCCCGCCCGGTGGCTCCACCGACCTGATCGCCCGCACGCTGTCGGGCAAGATGGGCGAAAAGCTCGGCGGCGGTGCCACCGTGGTCGTGGACAACAAGCCCGGCGCCACCGGCACCATCGGCGCCACGCACGTGGTCCGCGCAACGCCCGACGGCCACACGCTGTTCGTCTCTTCGCTCGGCCCCTTCGTGATTGCGCCGCACCTGTTCAAGGTGAGCTACGACGCACTCAAGGACTTCGACCTCATCACCGTGGTGGTGCAGGCGCCCAATGTGCTGGTCGTGCCCGCCGCTTCTCCGCGCAAGTCGGTGGCGGAGGTGATCGCCTACCAGAAGGCCAACCCCGGCAAGATGAGCTTCGCTTCGTCGGGCAACGGCAGCAGCGACCACCTCACCGCCGAACTCTTCTGGCAACAGACCGGCACCAGCGGCGTGCACGTGCCCTACAAAGGCGGCGGCCCGGTGATGAGCGACCTGCTGGGCAACCAGGTGGAGTCGTCCTTCATGAACATCAACACCGCCATGCCTCAGATCAAGGCCGGCAAACTGCGCGCCCTGGCCATCACCAGCGCCAAACGCTCGCCGCTGCTGCCCGATGTGCCCACCCTGGAAGAAAGCGGCGTGAAAGACGCCAACGTGCAGTCCTGGCAGGCCGTGGCCGCGCCCAAAGGCCTGCCCGCTGACGTGAAGAAGCGCGTGCACGACGCCATCGTGACCACCTTCAACGATCCGACCGTGACACCCAAGCTGCTGGATCTGGGCTTCGAGGTGGTGCTGAACACCCCCGAGCAGTTCGCGGCGTTCCAGGCCTCTGAATTCGCGCGCTGGCAGAAACTGATCACGTCGCGCGGCATCAAAGCCGATTGATCTGGCACACCCCCGCCGCGCTGCGCGCGCCCCCCTCAAGGGGGCGGCGCTGGCGGCCCGGCGGAGCCGGTTCCGCGGCGCCCTGGGCGTTGGCTCCCCCTCTTTCGCAACGTTGTCATGAACACATCATCCCCGTCCACCCCCCGCGGCATCCGCATGCACCCGGCCGACAACGTGGCCATCGTCGTCAACGACGGTGGCCTGAAGCCCGGCGCCGCGCTGGCCGACGGTCCGGTGCTGGTCGAGGCTGTTCCCCAGGGGCACAAGGTGGCGCTGGTGGACCTGCCCGCGGGCACCGCCGTGCGGCGCTACAACGTGGTCATCGGCCACACCGGCGTGGTCATCCCGGCGGGAGGATGGGTCAACGAGCAGCGGCTGGTGATGCCGGCCGCGCGTTCGCTCGAAGGCCTGCCGGCATCAAACCCGCCGGCCGAGCTGCCGCCACTGACCGGCCACACGTTCCAGGGCTACCGCAACGCCGACGGCAGCGTGGGCACACGCAACCTGCTCGCCATCACCACCACCGTGCAGTGCGTGGCGGGGGTTCTCGACTTCGCGGTTGAGCGCATCCGCAGCGAACTGCTGCCGCAGTACCCGAACGTGGACGGCGTGGTGGGCCTGGAGCACACCTACGGCTGCGGCGTCGCCATCGACGCGCCCGACGCGATCATCCCCATCCGCACGCTGCGCAACATCGCGTCCAACCCCAACTTCGGCGGCGAGGTCATGGTGCTCAGCCTGGGCTGCGAGAAGCTGCAGCCCGAGCGGCTGCTGCCGCCAGGCTCAATCCCGATCAGCGATGAACGCGGCGGCGCGCTCGACGTGGTCATGTTGCAGGACGAAGCCCATGTCGGCTTCATGTCCATGATCGATTCCATCTTGAGGCAAGCCCGAGTGCACCTGGAGCGCCTGAACCGGCGCCAGCGCACCACCTGCCCAGCGTCCGACCTGGTGGTGGGCGTGCAGTGCGGCGGCAGCGACGCGTTTTCCGGCGTCACCGCCAACCCGGCCGTGGGCTACGCCACCGACCTGCTGGTGCGCGCCGGCGCCACCGTGATGTTCTCGGAAGTGACCGAGGTGCGCGACGGCATCGACCTGCTGACCACGCGCGCGGCCAGCCCCGACGTGGCCGACGCCATGGTGCGCGAGATGGCCTGGTACGACGCCTACCTCAACAAGGGCCGGGTGGACCGCAGCGCCAACACCACGCCCGGCAACAAGAAGGGCGGCCTGTCCAACATCGTCGAGAAGGCCATGGGCTCCATCGTCAAGAGCGGCACCGGTCCGATCCACGGCGTGATCGCGCCCGGCGAGAAGGTCAAACAGAAGGGTCTGATCTTCGCCGCCACCCCGGCCAGCGACTTCATCTGCGGCACGCTGCAGCTCGCGGCCGGCATGAACCTGCACGTCTTCACCACCGGCCGCGGCACGCCCTACGGTCTGGCCGAATGCCCGGTGATCAAAGTCGCCACGCGCAACGACCTGGCGCGCCGCTGGCACGACCTGATGGACGTCAACGCCGGGCGCATCGCCAGCGGAGAAGCCACTATCGAGGACGTGGGGACCGAGCTGTTCCAGCTGCTGCTGGCCGTCGCCAGTGGTAAAAAAACATGGGCCGAACACTGGAAGCTGCACAACGCCCTGGTGTTGTTCAACCCGGCCCCCGTCACCTGAACCGACTGGACCGCCTCTGAACTGTCATGGACGCCGAAACGCTCCCCGGCCTGCTCGAACCGGCCCGTTTTGAGGGCGAGTTCGATGGCCGACCCACGGCGCTCTTCCTGCTGCACAACGAGCGCGGCATGGCTGTGGCCGTGTGCAACCTGGGCGCCCGGATCCTGCAGATCGTGGTGCCCGACCGCCACGGTGTGCCGGGTGATGTGGCGCTGGGCTACGACAGCCTGGACGATCTGCTCCAGGGCGCGCCGTCCATGGGCGCCTTCATCGGACGCTACGCCGGGCGCATCGCCCAGGCCCGCTTCACGCTCGACGGTCACGAGCACCAGCTGGTCGCCAACGCCGGCCCGCACTGCATCCATGGCGGGCCGCGCGGCTCGCGCCACCGCGTCTTCGAGGCCCGCCAGACCGACGCCCACACGCTGGAACTGCAGCACTGTTTCGACACCGCCGACGACGGTTTCCCCGGCGTGCTGGCCCTGCGCCTGACCTACCGGCTGACCGAGCACAACGAGCTGGTGATCGAACACGAAGCCACCGCGGTTGAAGGCCATGGCCCGGCGAGCTTCACCTGCCATGCGTTCTTCAACCTCGACGGTCCCGGCCCTGCGCGCATCGACGGCCACCGGCTGGAAGTGCACGCCAGCCAGCTGCTCGCCACCGACGCCGACAACATCCCCACCGGCGAGCGCACGCCGCTGCGCGACCACCCGCTGGACCTGCGCACCCCGCAGACGCTGGGCAACCTGCCCGACATCGACCACAGCTACGTGATCGACGCCGACCCCCACACCACCAGCCTGCGCCTGTGTGCCCGTGCCGACTGCGAAGCCAGCGGCCGCACGCTGGAGGTCTGGACCACCGAACCGGTGCTGCAGGTGTACACCGCGGGCCAGCTCGGCACAGGTGGGTCGGCCGACATCGGCAAACGGGGTGTGGTCCACCGGCCGCGCAGCGGGCTCTGCCTGGAACCCCAACAGTTCCCCAACGCCCCCAACTGCCCGGGCTTCCCGTTCAACCGCGTCACGACCGAGCGGCCCTACCGCGCGCAGACGCGTTACCGGTTTGGCGTGCTGAACGGATAAACCTCAGCCGTATCGGTTTTCCACGGCACCGGAGCGCCACCCGCAACGAACGAAACAACGCCGCCCAGAGGCACCGCCGGGCTGGCTTCGCCAGACGGCCAGTGCCGCCCCCCTTGAGGGGGTGACGCGAAGCGGCGCGGGGGGTGTTCACTTCAGCCCAGCAGCGCCGCCAACCCGCCGTCGGCCTCGAAGCGCTGGTTGCGGTAGGTCAGGCGGGTCGGCCCGTCCCACACCCGCTCCCGGCGGCTGTGCCGCGGATCGCCGGGGTAACAGATCACGCGGCAGCCGTCTTGATCGAAGGGTTCGGGCTCGATCAGCGCGGGCGGCCGGCTGCGCGCAACAGCCTGCACCTGGGCCACACCGGCCAGGCGGCTGAGCTGGCAGAGGCTCATGATCTGCGGCGGCGCCAGGTCGATCTCGCCCGCCCAGTAGCGCTCCAGCCCGGCGCGCGGGGACAGCCAGACCGCTTCGGTGGCCTCGAACGTGCAGTGTTCGGCTTCCTGCCCAGCCGGGGCTGCGGCCACGAAAAACCGCGTGTCGAAGCGCTTGTTGGTCACCGAAGGCTGGCGCGGCGTGACCCAGCGCGACCACGGCAACAGGCTCGACACCGCCAGCGGCTGGCCCAGGCGTTGCACGGCAGCGGCAAAGCCCAGACCCGTGAGCGTGTGCTCACGCACCTGGACGGCCAACCGCGCCCCATCGCAACCGGCTGAAAGTGATGCGTGCAGGCCCAGCAACAGGCTGCATTCTTCAAAGGTCTCGCGCAGCGCGGCCAGGTGCAGCCCCACCGCGGTGTCCGGATCCAGCCCGGGTTCGGCCAGGGCACTCAACAGCTCGGCCGCCGTGCGGTCCAGCGCAGCGGGGTCCACCTGCCGGTCGGCCGCATCGAGCTTGCCACCCGGAAACACGTGCACGCCACCCAGCACACCCGAGTTGCCGTGCCGGCGCACCAGCAGCACCTCCAGCCCGGTGGGGCCGTCGCGCACCACCATCACGGTGGCAGACGCCAGGGGCGGGGTGTGAATCACATCGGAGTTGATCGGAATGGCCATGCCGGCATTGTCCATGGGCCCGGCCCACACCGGCGTCCCCCGCGCAGCACCATGGCCCGTGCGGTTGTTCACGGTTTCCTCCCGGTGTGTCGCGTGTCGTCCATATCTCCCTACAGACCGGACGGGGCGGGCCGACAAAGATCGGGCAACGTCAGCAGGACAGGGGCGGTTGATCCCTGCGCGCTGAAATCAAACAAACGGACCCGCCCACCCTGCCCGTCACCATGCCCTTTTTGCACCCTGCCTCCGTCGAGCTGGCCCGCATCCAGACGCTCCGCTCCCTGGCCACCCTGGACACCTCGTCCGACCCCACCATCCAGTCCCTGCTGAAAGTGGCCGCGCTCACGTTGCGCTGCACCCGGGCGGTGGTCTGCCTGATGGATGGCGCCCAGCACTGGATCAAGGCGTCGTACGGGCTGGACAGCGTGCCCGAAAGCTGTGGCGCCGCCTTCGCCGCGCAGGTGGCTGCGTGCGACGATGTGCTGGTGCTCACCGACCCCGGGAGCACCCTACTGTCGGGTGATCCAGCGTCCGCCACGCCGCGCCTCTTTGTGGGCGCGCCCGTTCGCGTGGACGGCCACAGCATCGGTGTGCTCTGCCTGTTCGGAGCCGAGCCGCACACCCTGAGCGACATCGAGCGCGAGATGCTGCTGGAGCTGCGCACGACCGTGGAGCACTGGCTGCTCGGGCTGCGCGAACGCCTCCAGCTCGATGCCCGTGCACGCGAGTTCCGGGAACTCGCCGAACAGATGCCCGGCATCGTCTACCGGGCCGTGATGGACGAGGTGAGTTCGACCCTGTATGTCAGCTCCCGTGTGCGCGAGCTGGGCTACACGCCCGAGGAGTGGATGGCCCGGCCCGAGGCCTGGATGCAGGCGCTACACCCGGAAGACAGTGCGCGCGTGCTCGCCGAACTCGCCGACGGGCTGAAAAACCGGCCGAGCTTTGAACTCCAGTACCGCATCCGCAATGCGGCCGGGGACTGGCGCCACTACCACGACGCGATCCGCATCGTGCGGCCTTCCGGTGACGACGCAGATCCCGTGATCCAGGGCCTGATGACCGACGTGACCGACCGGGTGCGTGACACCCCCCAAGCGTGCGAAGAAGCCGGCTGGCTGAGCAAACTCGCCATGGCGGCCGAGCAGGCCACGGCTTCCATCGTCGTCACCGACATCGCGGCCAACATCGAATACGTGAACCAGGCCATGGTGGCCGCCTCGGGCTACTCGCGCGACGAGCTGATGGGGCAAAACTCCCGCATCCTGCAATCGGGCCGGACCCCCGGTTCGCGCTACCGCAAGCTCTGGGCGGCACTCAGCGCGGGCAAGCCCTGGCGCGGCTTCTTCAACAACCGCCGCAAGGACGGCTCCCACTACATCGAATTCGCCGTGATCACGCCGGTGCGCGACCCGGATGGCCGCGCCACCCACTACCTGGCGGTGAAGGAAGACATCACCGACAAGCGGCGCATGAACGAGGACCTGACCCGCTACCGCTACCAACTCGAAGAACTCGTCACCCAGCGCACCGTCGAACTGGAGAAAGCGCGGCGGTCGGCTGAGGCCGCCAACGCCGCCAAGAGTGCCTTCCTCGCCACCATGAGCCACGAAATCCGCACGCCCATGAACGGCGTGATGGGTGTGGCCGACGTGCTGTTGCAGACCCCGCTGTCGCCCGCTCAGCAGGAGATGGTGGAGACCATCAACGAATCGGCCGCGGCGCTGCTGGCGATCATCGACGACATCCTGGATTTTTCGAAGATCGAGGCCGGACGGCTCGTGCTGGAGGATGCGCCGTTTGCGATCCGCAGCGTGGTCGGCCGCTCCTGTGCGCCCCTGAGCGCCGTCGCCGCCGGGCGCGGCGTGCGCCTGCACGCCTTCGCCGACCCGCGCCTGCCCGACCTGATGCTGGGCGACGGCAACCGCGTGCGCCAGATCCTGCTCAACCTGGTGGGCAATGCCATCAAGTTTTCGGCCGGTTTGAACCGGCCGGGCCGGGTCACCGTGCGCGCCACACCCGTGGGCGACTCGGTGCGCCTGGAGGTGGCCGACAACGGCATCGGCATGACCGACGAAGTGCAAAGCCTCGTGTTCCAGCCTTTCATACAAGGCGAGGCCTCCACCACGCGCAACTACGGTGGCACGGGTCTGGGTCTGGCCATCTCGCACCGGCTGGTCAGCGCCATGGGCGGGAGCATCAGCGTGCGCAGCCAGCCCGACGCAGGCGCCACCTTCACGGTCGACCTGCCGCTCAAACCGGCTTCGGCGGTGAATTCGGCCATCAGCAGCGAGCTGGTCGGCATCCACGCCCTCTTGGTTCTGGACGACGCCGACATCCGCGACGACTGGGCGGCCTACCTCAGCGCCGCGGGTGCCCGGGTCAGCCTGGTGGACAGCACCGACGATGCGGCCGCCTGGCCCGAACAGGATGGCGAAGTCCGGGTGGTGATCGCACCCGCCGGGCACCCGGCGCCCACCCGATCCAACACAGAGATCTCCGGCCGCTCCGAAGGCCGGGTGGTGGTGCACCAGGAACCCCGGACCGAACCGGTTTCCCAGGCCCCGGGTCAGGCCAACCTGTCGGTCATCGGCCTGCGCCGCAAGGACCTGCTGGTGGCCGTGGCCATGGCGGCGGGCCGGGTGCTGGTACCCGCCCACGGCGTCGTGAGCCCCGAGCGGGAGCGGCACCCGGCCGACTGGGGCCTGGCGGCCGCCTGCCAGGGGCGCGCCATTCTGGTGGCCGAAGACAACGAGATCAACCAGCGGGTGTTGCGTTACCAGATGGAGCTGCTGGGCCTGGACCCCGTGTTCACGGGCGATGGCCAGGAGGCGCTGGCGCTCTGGCGACAGCAGCCAGACCACTTCTGCCTGCTGCTGACCGACCTGCAGATGCCGGGCCTCAGCGGCATCGGACTCACCGAGGCCATCCGCAAGGAAGAAGCGGTCGGGCACCGCATGCCCATCATCGCGCTGACCGCGAACGCGATGCACAGCGAAGTCCACCGCTGCCGGGCGGTCGGCATGGACGACTACCTCACCAAGCCGGTGTCGCTGCCCAAGCTCGAAACCATGCTGCACCGATGGCTGGAAGTGGTCCGGTTGCCGGCACCAGCGGGGTCGCTGGCGCAGCAGCCGGAGCCGCAACCGGGTCCCGTCGCCGCGGGATGGGAGGGATTCGACGACCACGCGCTGCAGCGTGTGCTCGGGGCCGACCCCGAAATCCTGCAGGACATGCGCAGCCGCTACCTCGCCAGTCTGGACCGGGCCCTGACCGAAATCCAGGATGCGGCAGCGCGCGAGGACAGCGCCAGCGCGGGCTTCACCGCGCACCGCATCAAATCGTCCAGCCGCCTCGTCGGTGCGGTGGGTCTGGCGCAGCTGCTGGACCAGATCGAGACGCTGGGGCAAGTGGGCGATGCGGCAGGCATGGCCCGGCTGGTCCCCAGCCTGGTCGACTCCATCGCCTCGGTGCGTCAGCATTTCAGACGACTGGAATCCGCGGTGCAGACAGCGCCACTGACCCATGTGCTGTGCATCGACGACGATCCGGTCCACCTGAACGAACTGGCGACACGGCTGGCCCAGGCCGGTGCGCCGCGGGTTGAGCGCTTCACCGACGTCGGCGAGCTGCAGCAGCGGCTGGAGGAACTGGACACCTCGCAGGTGCTGCTGTTGCTGGACCTGCACATGCCGGGCATCAACGGTGTCGAGCTGATCCAGCGCCTTAGGCAATGGCGGTTCAACGGCCACGTGGCGCTG
Source organism: Betaproteobacteria bacterium HGW-Betaproteobacteria-9 (assembly GCA_002842215.1). Taxonomy (GTDB): domain Bacteria; phylum Pseudomonadota; class Gammaproteobacteria; order Burkholderiales; family Burkholderiaceae_C; genus Hydrogenophaga. Next base: position 141,920 of record PHCC01000009.1, read on the forward strand.
ATCGGCCATTTCGATCACCAGATGCAGGACACCGCCGAACGGCTGGTGGATGGCTATGGCCTGAAATGGGCCGGCACGCTGACCAGCCCGTTGTCAGAGCACAAGGTGCGGACGATCCTGCAGGCCTGCGGCGGGCTGCAGGACTGAGCTGCTCAGCTGGGCAGGAACAGCGACTGCAAATCGCTGAGAAAGTCGAAGCCGCGCTCGGTCGGCCGGACCCAGCCATCCGCCATCACCAGCCAGCCGCGCTGCACTCCTTCGTCCAGCGACGCGGCCACGCTGGAGAGCGGCAGACCGGTGCGTGCTGAGAAGTCCTGCAGTTCAAAGCCGTGCCGCAGGCGCAGCGCGTTGAGCATGTATTCGAACGGCAGATCGCGGCGCGCCACTTCTTCCACGCTCACCACCGCATCGCCCGCGCGGGCCTTGTCCATGTACAGACGGGGTTCCCGTGCACGCACCTGACGCACCACCCGGTGGGCAAAGCTGAGCTTGCTGTGGGCGCCGGCACCGATGCCGAGGTAGTCGCCGAACTGCCAGTAGTTGAGGTTGTGCCAGCAGCGGTGGCCTTCGCGCGCGTAGGCCGAGACCTCGTAGCGCGCCAACCCCTGTTCGGCCGTCAGCTCGGTGATGCGGTCGAGCATGGCGTAGGCGTCGTCGTCTTCGGGCACCCGCGGCGGGAACTTGGCGAACACCGTGTTGGGCTCGATGGTCAGGTGGTAGATCGAGATGTGCGGTGGCGCAAACGCCAGCGCGGTGCGCATGTCCGTTTCGCAATCAGCCAGGGTCTGACCCGGCAGCGCGTACATGATGTCCAGGTTGAAGGTGTCGAAGGCCATCGCCGCCTCTTCCACCGCGGCGATCGCCTGCGCCCGGTCGTGCACCCGGCCCAGCGCCTTGAGGTGCTCGTCGTTGAAGCTCTGCACGCCGATGGACAGGCGGGTGACGCCGGCCTGGCGGAAAGCCCTGAAGCGGTCTTTTTCAAAGGTGCCCGGGTTGGCTTCCAACGTGATCTCGGCGTCGGCGTCCAGCCGCAGCAGCGCACGCACGTCGCCCAGCAGGCGGTCGATGGCCTCGGGCGAAAACAGGCTGGGCGTGCCGCCGCCGATGAAGATGCTGTGCACCGAGCGGCCCCAGATCAGCGGCAATGCCGCTTCCAGATCGGCTCGCAGCGCGTCCAGGTAAGCCTGTTCGGGCAGCGCCTGACCGGGCGCGCTGGTGGCGCTCCACTCGTGCGAGTTGAAGTCGCAATAAGGGCACTTCTTCAGACACCAGGGCAGGTGGATGTAGAGCGCGAGCGGTGGCAGGCCCTGCAATTGCAGCGTGCCGGGGCGCATCCAGTGGCGGATGTCGCTCCAGTGCGGGCCTTCCGGTGGACGGCTGCCGGCTGCGCCGGGCAGCGCCACCCGAACCTCTTTGGGCGTGTTCATGTGTCCGCCTGGGGCGCGAACCAGCGTTCACGCATCAGCTTCAGCATCTGTTGTGCCGCTTTGCCGCGGTGGCTGTTGGCGTTTTTCTTCTCGTCGCTCAGCTGGGCAAAAGTGCAACCGAACTGCGGCAGGAACATCACCGGGTCAAAGCCGAAACCGTTGTCACCAATGGGCTCGCGCGTGATCAGCCCCGGCGCACGGCCGCTGGCCACCAGCGGCTCGGGATCGTCGGCACTGCGCACCGCGACCAGTGTGCTGACCAGCGCGGCGCGGCGGTCGTTCACATCGGCCATCTGTTCCAGCAAGGCACGCACGTTGTTGGCGTCACCCTTTTCGTAACCGAACTGCGTAGCGTAGTAGGCGGTGTCCACACCCGGCAGGCCGCCGAAGGCTTCCACACACAGGCCAGCGTCGTCGGCGAGCGCGGGCAGGCCGCTGACCTGCGCCGCGTGCCGCGCCTTGGCCAGCGCGTTCTCAATGAAGGTGCGGTGCGGCTCGGGTGCTTCGGGAATGCCCAGTTCGGCCTGGCGCACCAGCTCCACCCCCAGCGGGGCGAACAGCGCCTGCAGCTCGGCGAGCTTGCCTGTGTTGTTGGACGCGAGGACGAGCTTCATCCCCGCCTCTCAGACCAGGCCGAGGCTCTGCTTCTGCAGGGCCACCAGCTCGGCCACGCCTTTTTCGGCCAGGGCCAGCAAGGCGTCCATTTCCTTGCGGCTGAACGCCACGCCTTCGGCCGTGCCCTGCACTTCCACGAAGTGGCCGGCACCGGTCATCACCACATTCATGTCGGTGTCGCAGGCCGAGTCTTCCACGTACTCCAGGTCGAGCAGCGGCTGGCCCTGCAGGATGCCGACCGAAATGGCGGCCACATGGTCCCGGATCGGCGAAGCCGCGATCTTGCCCTCAGCCAGCAGCTGGCTCACCGCATCGTGCGCCGCGACGAAGGCGCCGGTGATGCTGGCGGTGCGCGTGCCACCGTCGGCCTGGAGCACGTCGCAGTCCAGCGAAATGGTGCGCTCGCCCAGCGCCTTCAGGTCGAACACCGCGCGCAGCGAACGACCGATCAGGCGCTGGATTTCCTGCGTGCGACCGCTCTGCTTGCCCTTGGCGGCTTCGCGGTCGCTGCGGGTGTGGGTGGCGCGCGGCAGCATGCCGTATTCGGCCGTCACCCAGCCTTCGCCACTGCCCCGCTTGTGCGGCGGCACTTTTTCTTCCACCGACGCGGTGCACAGCACCTTGGTGTCACCGAACTCGATCAGCACCGAGCCCTCGGCGTGGATGGTGAAACCCCGGGTGATGCGCACCGGGCGCAGGGCATCGGCGGCCCGTTGGCCGGGTCGAATGAAATCTGTCATGGGAATGCTTTCAGGAGTTGCGTTCGGCGGTGCGCCGGATCGCTTCGTTGATTTCAGCGATCGATTTTTCGATCGCCTCGTCGTCCAGGTCTTCGATGGTCGGGTCGGCCACGCCCGACTGGATGGTGGAGGCGAACACGCCTTCTTCGATGTCTTCGGTCGACACCCTCGTGGTCTGGAATTCGTCGGCCGTCTCCCACTCCATGGCCAGCACGGTGACGTTGTCGCAGCGCGGTCCACCGCGCTTGAGCGCCATTTCCACCAGCTCGGGCACCGCCTGTTCCAGCGGATTGCGGGCCAGTTCGGCGGCGATTTCGAAATCCTTCACCGTGCCCCAGAGGCCATCGGAACAGAGCAACACACGGTCACCCTGCTGCAGCTGAACCGGCCCCGACAGGTCGAACACCGGCTTCGCGGGCGAACCCAGACAGGTGAAGAGGATGTTGCGGTTGATGTGCTGGGTGGCCTTGCCCAGGTGGGCCTGCTGCTCCATGTAGGAGTGGTCCCGCGTGCGCGTCAGCAACTCGCCATTGCGCACGAGGTACAGGCGGGAGTCGCCACAGTGCACCCAGTGCATGTTGCCACGCTCCATCACGGCCGCCACGAGCGTGGTGCGGGGCGTGTCGAGCATGCCTTTTTCGGCGGCGTAGCGGATGATCTGGTGGTGTGCCGCCATCACGGCGCTGGAGAGGAACTCCGGCACCTCGCGCACCGTGGGGTTGGCGGCTTTCTGAAAATAGGCCGAAAAGGTCTGCAGCGCCAGCTGGGCAGCCATCGCGCCCTCGGGATGCCCACCCATGCCATCGGCCAGCACGAACAACCCGGACTCGCGCGTGTACGCGTAGCCCATGCGGTCTTCGTTGCGCTCGCGACCGCCCTGCCGACTGATCTGGTAGACCGAGAACTTCATCGGAACTTGGTCCCGGCGGCGGTGGATTTGCGGGGCGACTTCTTGTCCGAAACAATGTTGTCAAACTGCAGGCGCATCTTCTCGGCCACGGTCAGCTTGGTGTAGCTGCGTTCGGTCTCCCGGCTCAGCTCTTTTTGCAGGGCGAACACCGATTGCGGACGCGACAGCGGATCGAGCGACATGCACCACTCCACCACCTCGATCAGGTTGTCGGAGTAGACACCGCGCAGACGCGAGAGCGCGAGCGACAGCCGGTCTTTTTCCAGCCGCTGCGGCGCGTCGTTGGGCGGATAACCCTGCATGCTGGCGTAAATGCAGGCGCCGATGGCGTAGATGTCGGTCCAGGGGCCCATGCTCGAATCGCGCCGGTACATCTCGGGCGCCGCGAAACCGGGCGTGTACATCGGGCGGATGAAGTTGCCCTCCTTGCTCAGCACCTCACGCGCCGCGCCGAAGTCGATCAGCACCGAACGGTTGTCATCGGTCACAAAGATATTGGCGGGCTTGATGTCCAGGTGCAGCATCTTGTGCTGGTGCACGATGCGCAGGCCACGCAGCACCTCGTCGTACAGCGAACGGATGGTGGACTCGCGGAACACCTTCTGGCGCTTGAGTTCGCGCGCCGTGATGATGAACTCCTGCAGGGACGCGCCCTCCAGGTAGTTCATGACCATGTAGACGGTCTCGTTTTCACGGAAGAAGTTGAGCACACTCACCACCGACTGGTGGGAGATCTGCGCCAGCGCGCGGCCTTCTTCAAAGAAGCTCTTGAGCCCCAGGCGGTACAGCGAGAGTTTTTCGGGCTGCACCTGCGGCAGCAGCTCACCCGGGCCGCGTGTGGCCAGCGAGGACGGCAGGTATTCCTTGACGGCGACCTGCTGCCCCTCGGTGTCCACCGCCAGGTAGACCACGCCGAAACCACCGGCGGCCAGCTTGCGCACGATGCGATAGCCGCCGATCACGGTGTCCGGTGGCAGCGGTGCGGGTTTGACCTTTGACATAATTCGGATGGGTTCCGGAACGCCTCGTTTTGGACCACTCAACCTGATGGGACACAGTTCAATGGCAGTTTACAGCATGACCGGCTACGCCACGGCCCAAACCGGCGGGGCCGCAGCCACGAATGCCAGCGAGTCCCCGCGCGACGCCCGACCGGGTCTGGGCATCGAAATTCGCTCGGTCAACAGCCGCTTTCTCGACCTGACTTTCAAGCTCGCGGACGACCTGCGCGGCACCGAGCCCGCCCTGCGCGAACTGTTGAGTGCCTCGCTCAAGCGCGGCAAGGTGGAGGTCCGCGCCTGGGTGGAGGGTCGCACCGATGCCGGACCGCGCGCACCCAGCGCGCTGGAGCTGCAAAAGCTGGTGAGCCTGCAGGACAACATCCGTGCCTGGCTGCCCACCGCCGCCGCCCTGTCGGTGGCCGAGGTGCTGCAACTGACCACGCGCCAGGCGGGCAACCCCGGCGAACTGCACGAGACCCTGCTTGAGCTGGCCCAGGCGGGCCTGGACAAACTGCTCACCGCGCGCGAACGCGAAGGACAGCGTCTGGCGGCCATGCTGCTGGACCGACTCAAGCAGCTGCGCCAGCTCGCCAAAGATGCCCAGCCCCTGATTCCCCAACTGGTCGCGCAACAGCGGCAGCGTTTCATCGACCGCTGGAACGAAGCGCTCGGTGCGAGCGTCGCCGCCGGCGGCACCAGCAACACCCTCACCAGCGAGGCCGCACAGGATCGCGCGCTGACCGAAGCCACCGCCTTCGCGATCCGCATCGATGTGGCCGAAGAACTGACCCGACTGGACTCGCACCTGGTGGAAATCGAGCGCCTGATCAAGAAGGGCAGCGATGTGGGCAAACGCCTGGACTTCCTGATCCAGGAACTGCACCGCGAAGCCAACACCCTGGGCTCCAAATCATCGAGCCTAGAACTCACCCGCATTTCTGTGGACATGAAGGTGCTCATCGAACAGATGCGCGAACAAGTCCAGAACATTGAATGACCGTATGGAATACCCAGGCAACCTGTTCGTCGTCGCAGCCCCCAGCGGGGCTGGCAAATCCAGTCTGGTCAAAGCGCTGATGGAGCTGGACTCCCGCGTCGTGCCCTCGGTCTCGCACACCACCCGGCCACCGCGTGGCCAGGAGCTGCATGGGCGCGAGTACTATTTTGTGGCCCGGGAAACCTTTGACCAGATGGTCATCCAGGGGGCCTTCCTGGAATGGGCCATGGTGCATGGCAACCGCTATGGCACGTCCAAACAGGCGATTGAGCAGCGCATGGCCCAGGGCGCCGACGTGGTGCTGGAAATCGATTTCCAGGGCGCGATCCAGGTCAAACGCATTTTCCCCAACGCGGTGCTGATCTTCATCCTGCCGCCGAGCTGGGAAGAATTGAGATCACGCCTGGAGCGGCGCGCCGAAGACAGCGCCGACGTCATCGAGCTGCGGCTGCAGAATGCCGCGTCGGAGATGATGCACGCGCGGGAGTTCGACTTCGTTATAATCAACGAGTTGTTCGAGCGGGCCCTGTTTGACCTCAAGGCCATCGTCCATGCCCAGCGGCTCAAGTTCGCCGCCCAGCGTATCGCCCGCAGCGATACCTTCAAAGCGCTCAACATCCACTGACTCACCGCACACTACCGAGGCCCGCACATGGCACGCATCACCGTCGAAGACTGTCTGGAAAAGATCCCCAACCGCTTTCAGCTCGTGCTGGCCGCCACCTACCGTGCCCGCATGCTCAGCCAGGGCCATGCCCCCAAGATCGAGAGCAAGAACAAGCCCGGCGTGACCGCACTGCGTGAAATTGCCGAAGGCAAGATCGGCATCGAGATGCTCAAGAAAGTGCCGCTCTGAGCCTCAGTCGCACCTGAAAAAGCCCGCTGCGAGCGGGCTTTTTTGCGTCTGAGTGACTTCACACCCACAACGCGCGAAACGGCGCAACCAGGAGGCACCGCCGGGCCGGCTCTGCCGGACGGCCAGTGCCGCCCCCTTTGAGGGGGTCGCGCGCAGCGCGGCGGGGGTGTTTCGCTCTACGCCGCGCCGATGTTCGGCACCAGCGCGCCGGCATTCTGACCACTGCGCAGTGCGGCGGTGAAGGCCAGCATGCCGTCGATCGGCAGCCGCGCACGCGGGATCAGCGCCGGGTCCACGTGGATCTGGTTCAGGCCTTTTTCCAGCACCTGAGCCACGCCGGCCAAGCCATTCATGGCCATCCAGGGGCAGTGCGCGCAGCTCTTGCAGGTGGCGCTGTTACCGGCGGTGGGCGCCTCGATGAACACCTTGCCCGGGTTCTGCTGGCGCAGCATGTGCATCATGCCGTTGTCGGTGGCGACGATGAACTCGTGGGCATCCATCTCGTGCGCCGCCTTCAGGATGCCGGAAGTCGATCCCACCGCATCGGCGAGCGCCACCACGTCGGCCGGACTTTCCGGGTGCACCAGCACCTTGGCGTTCGGGTGCTCCTTCTTCAACGCTTCCAGCTCGAAGGCCTTGAACTCGTCGTGCACGATGCACGAGCCGTTCCACATCAGCATGTCGGCACCGGTCTCGCGCTGGATGTAGCCGCCCAGGTGCTTGTCGGGCGCCCAGAGGATCTTGTGGCCTTTGTCCTTGAGCGCGCGCACGATGTCGAGCGCGCAGCTGGAAGTCACGAGCCAGTCCGAGCGCGCCTTCACCGCGGCGCTGGTGTTGGCGTAGACCACCACGGTGCGGTCGGGGTGGGCATCACAGAACGCGCTGAACTCGTCGATGGGGCACCCCAGGTCGAGCGAGCAGTTGGCGTCCAGATCGGGCATCAGCACGGTCTTTTCCGGGCTCAGGATCTTGGCGGTTTCACCCATAAAACGCACGCCAGAGACCACCAGCGTCTGCGCCGCATGGTCGCGACCGAAACGCGCCATTTCCAGCGAGTCGCTCACGATGCCGCCGGTCTCGATGGCCAGGTCCTGCAGGTCGGGGTGCACGTAGTAGTGCGACACCATGACCGCATTGCGCTCCTTCAGCAGGCTGCGAATCTTGTCCTTGAGTTCGGCGCGCTGTTTCGGGCCGGGCTCGACCGGTACACGCGCCCAGGCGTGTTTCGTCGGGCAGGCCGGCTGTTCGTATTCGACATCGATGATGGCTTCGTTGCTCATGTCAGTTGCTCCATCCGCATCGAGAAATCGATCGCTTTCACGTCCTTGGTCAGGGCCCCGATGGATATGCGGTCCACCCCGGTTTCCGCAAGGGCGCGCACCGTCTGCAGGTTCACGCCGCCCGATATCTCCAGGATGGCCCGGTCCGCGTTGCGCCGCACGGCTTCCTGCAGGGTGGGAATGTCCATGTTGTCGAGCAGGACCATCCGGGCACCGCAGGCCAGCGCTTCGTCCAGCTGCGCCAGGGTCTCGACCTCGATCTCGACAAAACGCGCCTGGGGTGCCGTTGCCTGCACGCGCTTCAACACGGCCTCAACACCACCCGCGGCAGCAATGTGGTTTTCCTTGATCAGCACCGCGTCATAGAGCCCAATGCGGTGATTCACACCGCCACCGGTCTTCACGGCGTACTTCTGCGCCAGGCGCAGTCCCGGGATGGTCTTTCGCGTGTCCACGATGGCTGCGCGCGTGCCCTCAACGGCATCGACGAACACCGCCGTCTTGGTGGCCACGGCCGAGAGCAGTTGCAGGAAGTTGAGCGCGGTGCGCTCGGCGGTCAACAGGGCCTGGGCGTTGCCGGTGATCTCCAGCACCACCTGGTCGGCCACGCAGCGCTGGCCCTCCGCCACGTGCCAGGTCAGGCGGGCCTTGGGGTCACAGGCCAGCACGGCCGCTTCCACCCAGGGTGCGCCGCAGATCACGGCGGGCTCACGCGCGAGGATGCGCGCATGGGCGCTGCGCGAGGGATCCACCAGCGCCGCGGTGAGGTCACCGCTGGCCACGTCCTCGGCCAGCGCGCGGGCCACATCGGCGCCCGCCAGTTCGGCCAGATCGGCCACCGTGAATTCAGAGAGGTGTTTCATGGGTTGCAAGCATAACGGGATCGCATATAGTGCCCCCCATCCAAAGCCCACGCAAAGGGGATCCCCATGAGTCCACCAAAATCAGCCGCGCCGACCAGCGGCACGCCCTACGGCACCCTGCCGTCGGCTTCGCCCATGCCGCAGCGCAAGCCGGTCAGCTTGCCACGGTTGCAGGAGATGCGCGAGCGGGGGGAAAAGATCACCATGCTCACGGCCTACGACGCCACCTTTGCCGCCGTGGCCGATGCCGCTGGCGTGGAGTGCATTCTGGTGGGCGACTCGCTGGGCATGGTCTGCCAGGGTCTGTCCAGCACCACCGGTGTCACGCTGGACACCATGCGTTACCACACCGAAAGCGTGGTGCGCGGCCTGCAGCGCGTTCAGGCCACCGCCTGGGTGATCGGCGACCTGCCCTTTGGCAGTTACCACGAGTCGAAAGAGCAGGCCCTGCGCAGCGCCGCCGTGTTGATGCACGCCGGTGCCCACATGGTCAAGCTTGAAGGCGGTGGCTGGACCGCCGACACGGTGCGCTTCTTGGTGGAACGTGGCATCCCGGTCTGTGCCCACCTGGGCCTGACGCCACAGACCGTGCACGCGCTGGGCGGCTACCGCGTGCAGGGCCGTGGCGACGCCGCCGCGCTGCAACTGCGTCGCCACGCCATCGATCTGCAGGACGCCGGCGCCACCATGCTGGTGCTGGAGATGGTGCCCGCGGCCCTGTCGACCGAGATCACGACCGAACTCAAGACCTGCCACACCATCGGCATCGGCGCCGGCAAGGGCACGGCCGGCCAGGTGCTGGTGATGCACGACATGCTGGGCATCAACCTCGGCAAGAACCCGAAGTTCGTGCGCAACTTCATGGAAGGCGCCAGCAGCGTGCGTGACGCCATGGCCGCGTACGTGGCGGCCGTGAAGGACGGCAGCTTCCCGGACGACAGCCTGCACGCCTGGTAAAACAGGCCCACCCCCGCAGCGCCTGCTGCGCTACCCCCTCCAGGGGGCGGCGCTGGCGGCCCGGCGAAGCCGGTTCCGCGGCGCCCCTCGATAAGACTCCCCCCCGCAATCCTATGAGACTCGTTCACACCATCGAAGACCTGCGCGCCGCCTTGCGCCCGTACAACTCACCGGCTTTTGTGCCCACCATGGGCAATCTGCACGAGGGTCATCTGGATCTGGTTCGCACGGCCCAGCCGCTGGGTGATGTGACGGTGTCCAGCATCTTCGTCAACCGCCTGCAGTTTGCGCCCCACGAAGATTTCGACACCTATCCGCGCACCTTGCAGGCCGACTGCGCCCGGCTGGAGCAAGCCGGTTGCGACGTGGTGTTCGCGCCCTCCGAAAAGGAGCTGTATCCCGACCCCCAGGGCTACAAGATCCAGCCGCCGTCCGAGCTGGCCGACATCCTGGAAGGGCATTTCCGACCCGGTTTCTTCATCGGGGTCTGCACCGTGGTGATGAAGCTGTTCCAGTGCGTGTTCTCGGAAGCCAAAGGCCCGCGTCATGCCCTTTTCGGCAAAAAGGACTACCAGCAGCAGATGGTGATCCGCTGCATGGTGCAGCAGTTCGCCCTGCCGGTTCAGATCGTGGCCGGCGAAACGCAGCGCGCTGCGGACGGCCTGGCGCTGAGTTCACGCAACGGCTATCTCAGCGAGAGCGAGCGTGCCGAAGCGGTGCAGCTGTCGCTTGCACTGCGGGGTCTGGCGCGTGACGCTTTGGCCGCTGCGGCGAGTTTGCCCAACCACCAGTCCACGCTGGAAGAGAAGGCCATGAGGGCATTGGCAGGACGCGGCTGGCAACCCGACTACCTGACGGTTCGCCGCCGACAAGACCTGCAGTCGCCCACCGCGGCAGACGCGATCACCCCCGGCGCCCTTGTGGTGCTGGGTGCTGCGCGCCTGGGCAACACCCGATTGATCGACAACTTCGAGATTTAGAGCGCCCCCTGCTCCGCTACGCGGCCTTCTCCTGAGAGAGGGACAACACCTGCGGCCCGGCAAAGCCGGTTCCGTGGTGTTTCTGGATCAAGCCCTTCGCGCCGGATGCATCACGGCAAAACCGCTCGGCTCTACTGCGCCTCGTCCTTCGGATCACGCCCCATCAGCGCGGCCACCGCCTGGGCAGGCTGCAGCTGGCCGTCCAGCAGCGCCACCACACCCGCCGAAATGGGCATGTCCACGCCCAGCATCTGCGCGCGCTGCACCACGGTGCGCGCGCTGTAAACGCCCTCGGCCACGTGGCCCAGCGAGTCCACCGCCTGCTGCAGGCTCAAGCCCTGCGCGAGCAGTTGCCCCACCTTGCGGTTGCGTGAGAGATCGCCGGTAGCCGTGAGCACCAGGTCCCCCAGACCCGAGAGGCCCATGAAGGTCTCGGTCCGTGCCCCCAGCGCCTGCCCCAGACGGGTCATTTCGGCCAGACCGCGGGTGATCAGCGCGGCACGCGCGTTGAGTCCGAGGTTCAGCCCGTCGCACAGACCGGTGGCGATGGCCAGCACGTTCTTCACCGCGCCACCGACTTCCACCCCCACGATGTCTTCATTGGCATAGACCCGGAGCGTGGGGCTGTGAAAAGCCGCCACCAGCGCATCGCGCACACTGGCGTGCTCGCTGGCGGCCACCAGCGCGGTGGGCTGGCCGCGCGCCACTTCCTGGGCAAAACTGGGGCCACTGAGCACACCAGCGCGCAGGTCGGGCGCCACCAACGCACGGATTTCATGGCCCAGCAGACCCGGAGACGCGTCGCCTTGCGGTGCTTCGAACCCCTTGCACAGCCAGGCCACGGGCACGGACACACCGCGCAAGCGTTCGAGCATGCCACGCAGGGCCGCCATGGGCGTGCCCACCACGACGAGGTCGGCATGGGCCCACAGGGCCTCGGCATCGCCCAGCTCAGTGCCCACGACATCCAGCGAAGGCGGCAGCGCGATACCGGGCAGGTAACGCCGGTTTTCGCGTGTCACCCGCATGTCGGCCACCTGCTGCGCGTCGCGCGCCCAGAGACGGACACGGTGCGGCTGGCACGCAGCACTGATGGCCAGCGCCGTGCCCCAGGCGCCGGCACCCAAAACAACGATGTTCATGCGGGGTTCGCCAGCGGAACGCCGGTTTACTGCGTGACGATGCGCGGCGCGTCTTCGGCGGCTTGGGCCTGCTGCTGTTCGTACATGGCCTGGAAGTTGATTTCGGCCAGGTGCACGGGCGGGAAGCCGGCGCGCTGGATCAGGTCGGCCACGTTGCCACGCAGGTAGGGATAGACGATCTGCGGGCAGGCGATGCCCATGATCGGGCCCATCTGCTCTTGCGGCAGGTTGCGGATCTCGAAGATGCCGGCCTGCTTGGCTTCGACCAGGAACACCGTCTTGTCCTTGATCTTGGTCGTCACGGTGGCGGTGACGCAGATCTCGTACACGCCGTCGGCCGCCGGGTTGGCTTCCACGCCGAGCTGGATGTCCACCGAAGGCTGCTCCTGCTCCAGCAGGATGGAAGGCGAATTGGGCTGCTCCAGCGAAGCCTCCTTGAGGTAGATGCGCTGGATCTGGAAGGTGGGATCTTGGTCGGCCATGAGGGTCTTTCAGGAGGTCGGAAAAAAACAAACCCGCCGGGGAATGAGGTTCCCGCAGCGGGTACAGCGCCGATTATCTCAGCAGCGCCGGGAGGCCCGAAAACCGGGCCGGTGTCGTCATCAGGCTTGCAGCAGCGGCACCAGACCACCGCGCGCGTCCAGCGCGTGCAGGTCGTCGCAGCCCCCCACGTGCAGGTCCCCGATGAAGATTTGCGGCACGCTGGTGCGCCCGGTCAATTCGGTCATGCGGGTGCGCACATCGGACTTGCCATCGACCACGATTTCTTCGTAGTCGGTCACCCCCCGCTTCTGCAGCAAAGCCTTGGCCCGGCTGCAAAAGGGGCAGTAGTCACTGGAATAGATTTTGACGTGGGCCAATTCAAAACTCCTCATTCAATCAAATATGAACCAAGAACTTCGCCGGAGCGCGTGCCCGATCCCGCACACGCCGAAGAACCGGCTTCGCCGGGCCAAAGGCGTGGTCCCCCTGGGGGGAAGACGCGAAGCGGCGCAGGGGGATGACTATCTCTCCACCGGCATGCTGGCCGCGCGCCAGGCGCTCAGCCCCCCGGAAAGGGAGTGGGCGTTTTCGTAGCCCAGCTTCTTGGCCACCGCCACCGCCCGGCGCGAACGCATGCCCGAAGCGCAGACCAGAATCACCGGCGTGGCCTTGTTTTTCACCATGCCGGGCAATTTGGCTTCCAGCTCGGCAAGCGGCAGGTTTTTGGCTCCCGCCACATGACCGGCGGCGAACTCGTCCGAGCCACACACATCCACCACAGCGGCTTTTTGGCGGTTGATCAGCTGCACCGCTTCGGTGACATTGACCGACCCGGCCCCCGCGCCGCCCGACAAGGCCGGCCACATCAGCAGGGCCCCCGAGGTCAGCGCCACGGCGATCAACATCCAGTTTTCGAGAAAGAAACTCACAGGTACGACCTTTCAGTTAAGCCTGAGATTTTAGAATGTATGGCTGGCCCGCGCTGGCAGACCCTTTTGGCCCGGGGTGTCCCGGACCGCTATTTGTCCTTTACGCACCTGCCCTCCATGTACAAACTCGTCCTGATTCGCCACGGCGAATCCACCTGGAACCTCGAAAACCGCTTCACCGGCTGGACCGACGTCGAGCTCACGCCCACCGGCGTCTCGCAGGCCATGTCAGCCGGCAAGCTGCTCAAGGCCGAAGGCTACGAATTCGACATTGCCTACACCTCGGTGCTCAAGCGCGCGATCCACACCCTGAACTACTGCCTGGACGAGATGGACCGCACCTGGCTGCCGGTGGTGAAAGACTGGCGCCTGAACGAGCGCCACTATGGTGGCCTGCAGGGCCTGAACAAGGCCGACATGGCCAAACAGTTCGGCGACGAACAGGTCCTCATCTGGCGCCGCAGCTACGACACGCCGCCGCCCGCGCTGGAAGCCAGCGACCCGCGCAGCGAACGCAGCGACCGCCGCTACGCCAACCTCCAGCCGGAGCAGGTACCCCTGACCGAATGCCTCAAGGACACCGTGGCGCGCGTCATGCCGTTCTGGCAACAGGTGCTGGCCCCCACCATCCAGAGCGGAAAACGGGTGGTGATCGCCGCCCACGGCAACAGCATCCGCGCCATGGTCAAGTACCTGGACGGTATTTCCGACGCCGACATCGTCAACCTGAACATCCCCAACGGCATCCCGCTGGTCTACGAGCTGGACGCCGGCCTCCAGCCGATCAAGAGCTACTACCTGGGTGACGCCGAAGCCGCTGCGAGGGCCGCGGCGGCCGTGGCCAGCCAGGGCAAAGCCTGATCGGAAGGTCCGTTTGCTTCAGGCAAACGGAATTGGTGTACTTGAAAAGCGCCTGGAACCGAATCTTCAGGCGGTGCTCCAAGGTGTATATTGGTCCGCTGGCGTGGTCGGGCTGTTGCCGACGCGCTGGCGTCTTTTTTGAGGTATTTCCATGGGCAAGCAAGTGAGTCACAAGTTGAAGATTGCGGGATGGGTGGCGGTCGGCGCCGTCGCCGGGGCTCTCACGACGGTGCAGCTGCAGGCCGTCGCGCGCAACACGCTGACGCCGCTCCCGCTGGAAGAACTGCAGCAACTCGCCGCGGTGTTCGGCATGGTCAAGACCGACTATGTGGAGCCTGTGGATGAAAAGCAGCTGATCTCGGACGCCATCTCGGGCATGGTCGCCAGCCTGGACCCGCATTCCCAGTACTTCGACAAGAAGTCGTTCAAGGAATTCCGCGAGGGCACCAGCGGCCGCTTTGTTGGCGTGGGCATCGAGATCACCATGGAAGACGGCCTGGTGAAGGTGGTTTCGCCGATTGAGGACTCCCCCGCTTTCCGCGCCGGTCTCAAGTCGGGCGACCTCATCACCAAGATCGACGACACAGCGGTCAAGGGTCTGAGCATCAACGACGCCGTCAAGCTCATGCGCGGCGAGCCGCGCACCAAGGTCTTGCTCACCATCTTCCGCAAGGATGAAAACCGCACATTCCCGGTGACGATCACGCGCGAAGAAATCAAGACCCAGAGCGTGAAGACCAAGGTCGTCGAACCGGGTTACGCCTGGGTGCGCGTTTCGCAGTTCCAGGACCGCACGATCGAAGACTTCTCCCGCAAGGTCGAGGCGCTGTACAAGGAAGATCCGAAGATCAAGGGCGTGGTGCTGGACCTGCGCAACGACCCGGGTGGTCTGCTGGACGCGGCGGTGGCCCTGTCGGCCGCCTTCCTGCCGGAAAACGTGACCGTGGTGTCCACCAACGGCCAGCTGGCCGACAGCAAATCAGTCTACACGGCCGCTCCGCAACATTACCTGCGCCGCGGAGGCACCGACCCCATCAAGCGCCTGAGCGAAAACACCAAAGGCTTCCTGAAAACCGTGCCGCTGGTGGTGCTGGTCAACGAAGGCTCCGCCTCGGCGAGTGAAATCGTCGCTGGTGCCCTGCAGGATCACAAGCGGGCCAAAATCCTCGGCAGCCAGACCTTTGGCAAGGGCTCGGTGCAGACCGTGCGCCCCCTGGGGCCCGATACCGGCCTGAAGCTCACCACCGCACGCTATTACACGCCCTCGGGCAAATCGATCCAGGCCACGGGCATCGTGCCGGACGTGATGGTCGACGAAACGCTGGAAGGCAATGTGTTCGCCGCCCTGCGCACCCGTGAGGCCGACCTGCAGAAACACCTCGGCAACGGCAATGAGGTCAAAGCCACCGAAACGCCCATGACCGATGCCCAGCGCGCCGCCGAACAGTTGCGCGAGCAGGAGCGCGAGGTGGCCCGCAAGCGGCTGGAAGAAGAGTCGAAGAAAAACCCGGGACAGCGTCTGGTCCCCGAATTCGGCAGCGAAAAGGACTTCCAGCTCCAGCAGGCGCTCAACCAGCTCAAGGGCCAGCCGGTGATCGTCAGCAAGACCCAGACCACGCGGCCCCCCGAGAAGAAAGAAAACTGATCGCAGGCGCGGCCTGCGCCAGCCAGCCTCCGGGGACCGTGCCTTTGGACGACCAGCAACTCCTGCGCTACTCGCGCCACATCCTGCTCAACGAACTCGGCGTCGAAGGCCAGGAGCGGTTGCTGGCTTCGCACGCCCTGGTGATCGGCGCTGGCGGACTGGGTTCGCCGGTGGCCCTCTACCTGGGCAGCGCTGGCGTCGGCCGCATCACCGTGGTGGACCACGATGTGGTGGACGAAACCAACCTGCAGCGCCAGATCGCCCACAACCTGGCCCGCGTGGGCTCGCCCAAGGCCGAATCGGTGCGCGCCGCCATCGGCGCCATCAACCCGGACCCCGACGTGATCCCGGTGGTGCAGCGTGCCGACGCCGCCCTGCTTGACGAGCTTGTTCCCACGGCCGACGTGGTGATCGACTGCACAGACAACTTTGCCACCCGCCATGCCATCAACCGCGCCTGCGTGAAGCACCGCAAGCCGCTGGTTTCGGGCGCGGCCATCCGCATGGACGGCCAGCTCAGCGTGTACGACCCCCGGGACGAGGCCTCGCCCTGCTACGCCTGCGTTTTTCCGGAAAGCAGCGACGTGGAAGAAACCCGCTGCGCCACCATGGGGGTGTTCGCTCCGCTGGTGGGCATCGTCGGCACCCTGCAGGCCGCCGAGGCGCTCAAGCTGCTCACGGGCCTGGGTTCGCGCCTGACCGGGCGTCTGCTGATGATCGACGGGCGCGATATGGCGTTCACCGAAATCGCCCTCCCCCGCCACCCGCAGTGCGCCGTCTGCGGCTCTGCTGCGCTCACCTGATCAGGGCAGCGGGCACGGTCCGTGGCGGCGCCGGAAGTCGCGCGGCACTTCGGCATCCCGGTCTGCAAAAATGCCTTTTTTCTTCGCGCGGGCCTGGCTTTCCTGCACGGCGTAAACGCCCTCGCCGTAGCGCCAGCGGTACGCCCAGGCATGTCCTCGCACGACCAGCCAGGCGCCCACATCTTCCCCCTGATGGGTCAGGTGCACCAGGGCCCGTCCGTAGTGGTCGCGATGGCGCTCGTTCACCGTCACCACCTGCCGGAGCACGCGTGCGGCCAGTGCATCGCGCGCCAACAGCCCACCGGGCTGGCAGATTTCGGGGGCATCCAGCCCGTCGAGCCGCAGCTTGCGGTATTTGCCACCTTCCAGGGGTTTGACCCACAGCGTGTCGCCGTCGAACACCCGCGTGACATGGGCCTGGTAGACGCGGGGCGCCTGCGGACGAATGGCGCCCGGCGGGTCCTTCAACAGGGGCAGCGCAACGGCCGGGATCTGGACGAGCAGTCCGAAACAAAACCACAGGACAGGAACAGGCGACAGGCGGAACAAGGAATGCGGAGGGAACGACATGGCCCGAGTCTGCCAGCATCGCGCACGGTCGCCGCGCGCCAGACGCGCTGCCGCGTCAGACCGCCATGTAGCGACCGGGACGGTGGTTGATGGCCAGCGTCATGTTGAGCACGATGGCGCCCACGACCGACCAGAGGATCTGCCGCCCGTCCACCACCGCGAACGCCGCCAGCACGATGGTGCAATCGAAGGCCATCTGCACCTGACCAGCGCGCCAGCCGAAGCGCTCCTGCAGGTAGAGCACCAGCACGTTGAACCCGCCGAGGCTGGCCCGGTGGCGAAACAGCATCAGCATGCCAGCACCCATGAGCAACCCGCCCGCAATGGCAGCAAAGCCGGTGGACAGTGTGCCGAAGCTGATCCATTGCGGGACCCACTCCGCCAGCACCGCCAGCAACGCCACGGCGGCAAAGGTCTTGAGCGTGAACACCCAGCCCATGCGCTTGTAGGCCAGTCCATAGAACGGCAGGTTGATCAGGAAAAAAACCAGGCTGAAGTTCCAGCCGGTGGCGTAGTGCAGCAAGAAGGCCAGGCCGGCCGTACCACCGGTCAGCAAGCCGGTATGACGGAACATGATCACGCCCAGGGCGACAAACAGCGTGCCCGTGAGCAGGGCCTGCGCGTCCTCGTGCAACTGGTGTTGGGCCGGTGATGCGGCGCCCGACGCACCGGGACCTTCAACCGACTTCAGGGCCACGGGTGAAGGGCTGCGGCGCAGCCTGGTCAGGGAAGGGAACACGGCAGGTCTCACTAGGCAGGGGAAACAGCTGCGGAGTATCGGCGCTGGGCAGCACAGCACGCTTGACCCAGGTCAGTGAAAGCCCGGCCAGCGGCAGCGGCCGGGACGAACGGTCTGCCGACGCACCCACTCAGGCCGTGACGATCCAGCCTTCCAGGGGATCGAACGCGGGCAAGCCGTAGCGCGGGTGGCCGTTCTCGTGTTGCTGCTGCGCCCAGGCCGCCTGCAACAGGCAGAGCACCGCATCCAGCGCATCGCCGCTGGCGTCGTCGGCCAGTCCGTCGCGCTGGGCATGCGAGAGTTTCAGGCGAAAGCCGGTGGCCTGCAGCAGCGGCGCCTGGCCGCCCTCCAGCGCGTGGATGAGGGTCTTGCGAGCGATCAGGCGCTCGGGCGTCTGTTTCGCCTTCTCGTCGCTCTTGTAACTGGTTGCACCGAGCACGCTGCGGGCCAGCAGGCCGGGATAGGCCTCCAGGGCCACGCGCGCCGGGTCACCGGCCTGCAGACCCGGCAAGGTGACACCGGCAGCGACCAGTCGGGGCACCCCGGCGTGCAGCATGAATGCCACCGGCGGATTGACCCATTTCATGCTCGGACTCGATCCGGCCGGCCCGTCGGTGGCGCGGTGCGCGAACTTGCCACCCACCGGCCGCGCGTCGCAAAAGCTGGCGAAAGCAGCGCGGATGTCATCACGGCTGAGACGGGCGTAGTGGGCCATGCACGCGGCCCACTCGGTCGGCCAGCCCAGCGCCACCACCAGTTCGCGCGGCAGGCCAAAAGGCAGGTCGAAACCGCCCACCCAGGCGCCAGCACCCTTCAGGCGATCACCCCAGGCATTGAGCGTCTCAAAGTGCTCAATGCGTTCGAGCAACACCCGGCCGCGGTCTGCGCGTCCAACCGCCAGGGTGATGGGCTTGCGCCGGGAGGGCGCACTGGTGAAGTCGCAACCGAGCAGCGAAATCACGACTCAGACGTTTTGCCGCCGGACCGCCCCAAGGCAAAACAGCCCCCTAGGGGGGCAGCGACCCGCGCAGCGGCGGAGCCCCGGGTCGGGCAGAGGCCCGAGACGCAAGGGTGCATCATGCTCTGCCGATGATGCTGGCCGTGGCCATCAGCTCTTCAAGCAGGGCCAGCGAGACCTTGCCCGAGACGCCATAGGGATCGAACTCCGGGCGCTCGGAGTACTTGAGCACGATGGAGGTGTTGAGCTTGGACAGGTTGACCTGGCCCATGGTCCAGCCGCCAAAGCGGCGCTCAGAGATTTCTTCGTAGTGCAGCAGCACCACGTCGGTGTGTCGCGCGTCTTCAACGATGTGGTTGTAGAGCTTGTTGACCGCTTCACGACCACCTTCGATCGCCTGCAGGAACACGCCACCGCCGTAGCAGAGCACGCCAGTGATGCCGTTGCCCATGTTGTGCGAGCGCGAGGTTTCGAGCACCGATTCAATGGTCTTGGCGCAATCCTTGTCGATTGCCCGGCTGACATAAAGCAGACGTACCAGCATGGTGTGTTCTTCAGGATTTGCGGGGAATGAGCGACAGGAATTCGCGGCGCAGGTTGGGGTCTTTGAGGAACACGCCGCGCATGACCGAGTTGATCATCTTGCTGTCCATGTCTTTCACGCCACGCCAGGCCATGCAGTAGTGGCTGGCCTCCATGACGATGGCCAAGCCGTCGGGCTGGGTCTTTTCCTGGATCAGGTCGGCCAGCTGCACCACGGCCTCTTCCTGGATCTGCGGCCGGCCCATGATCCATTCGGCCAGGCGCGCGTACTTGGACAGGCCGATCACGTTGGTGTGTTCGTTGGGCATGACGCCGATCCAGATCTTGCCGATGACCGGGCAGAAGTGGTGGCTGCAGGCGCTGCGCACGGTGATCGGGCCGACGATCATCAGCTCGTTGAGGTGCTCGGCATTGGGGAACTCGGTGACGCTGGGTCCGTGCACATAGCGGCCGTTGAACACCTCCTTGAGGTACATCTTGGCCACCCGGCGCGCGGTGTCGCCGGTGTTGTGGTCGCTCTCCGTGTCGATCACCATGCTGTCGAGCACGCCCTGCATCTTGACCGTCACCTCTTCCAGCAACTGATCGAGCTCGCCGGGTTCGATGAAGCCGGCGATGTTGTCGTTGGAGTGAAAGCGTTGGCGCGCGGCCTTGATGCGTTCGCGAATTTTGACGGACACGGGCACGCCCTGGTCATCGTCGATGGGGTCGGCGGAGGTCATGTCAGGTTCGGTTTTCATGAGCATGGGTCATGCTAACACCGGGTGTCGAAGCACCGAATACCAGGCTGTCAGCAGGGGTCTTCAGGCGCATGGCAGGCCGGATTCAGTATCGGTGGCCAGTGAGGAACAGCATGGTCCGCATGACACCAAAAGCCAGACGGTCCAGCAAACGTTGGTGCCAGGGGCGTTGCGCGAGCACCCGGGCGTCGAGCCGCTGCCCCTCCCGCTCAAAGACTTCGACCAGGGAGTGGTGCAGCAGGGTTGAGAAGCGGCGGTCCGTGGTCATGACATTGGCCTCACGCGCGAGCAGCAAGGACAGGGGGTCGAGGTTGGTCGACCCCACGGTCGCCCAGCGCTGGTCGATCACCGCCACCTTGGCATGCAGGGCGCTGGTCGCGTACTCGTGGATCTCGATGCCCGCGCCGAGCAAGGTCTGGTACACCGGCCGGGCGGCCCGGTACTGCATGAAATGCTCGTATTTGCCCTGCAGCAACAGGCGCACCCGCACACCGCGCTGCGCCGCCATCAGGAGCGCACGCCGCAGCTTGCGGCCCGGGACGAAATAGGCGTTGGCGATCATGACGTCGTGCCGGGACTCGCCAATGGCCTTGAGGTAGGCTCGCTCGATATCGTGCCGGTGGCTGACGTTGTCGCGCAGCAGCAGCGCGGCACGTGCGTTGTCCACCCCGAGCGGGCCATCGGACAGGGACGCCGGCAAGCTGCTTTCGCCATCCGGCTTTCTGTGATTGGCCCCGGTATCCCCACCGGAACCCGCTTCCAGCCGCGCGAGCAGGCGCGAAAAATCCCCCACCGGCGTGGTTTCGCGCAAAGCTTCCCAGGCGGCCCTGAATTCCCGCTGCCGAGCCTTGCGCACGGCCTGCAACCGCCACCAGAGCTGCTCCATGGTCTCAACCATGTCGGCCACCACCGGACCGGCCACCCGCAGTGAAAAATCCAGGCGCGGCGCCACCAGCCGCCCCAGGGCCACGTCATCCTGGTCGTCGATGATGTTGATGCCGCCGCAAAAGCCCACCGTGCCGTCCACCACACACAGCTTGCGGTGCAGGCGTCGCCAGCGACTCGGGATCAGCAAACCCAGCCGACCCAGCGGCGCGTAGACCCGCAGGCGTACACCCGCCTGCGCAAAGCGCCTTTTCCACTCGTCCGGAACCCTGGGCGTGCCCACGCCATCGATCACCAGCCGCACCAGCACGCCCCGCTGTGCCGCGCGTTCCAGCGCCTGCGCCACGCCCAGCGCCGAACCGGCGAACTCGAAGATGTAGGTTTCGAGATGCACCACCCGGCGCGCAGCGTCCATGGCCTCCACGAGGGCCGGGAACAGCTCCGCGCCACCCACCAGCAGCAGCAACTGGTTCCCGCTGTGCATCACCGCCTTGCCCTGCGTTGCCGGGCGTCCCTGGGACTCGGGACGGTCTGCGTTCACAACTCGAACTCACCAATCAGCGGCAGGTGATCGGACATGCGTGACCAGGCCCGACCATGCGGCACATGGGCCGATATCGGCTGGAGGCCGCGCACGAAGATGCGGTCCAGGTGCAGCAGCGGCAGGCGCGACGGGTAGGTCGGCAGGCGGATGCCGTCAAAGGTGCGCAGGTCCAGCGCCGCCATGGGTTTGAGCAGCTGCGCGCCCCAATCGTTGAAATCACCCGCCACGATCAGGGGTGCACCCGCCGGAACCTGGGTCGCCACATACTCTCCCAGGCGCTGGACCTGGCGCTCCCGGCTGGCATGGATCAGGCCCAGGTGCACCACCACCACATGAACGTCGGCCCCGTCCACCAGCACCTGCGAATGCAGCAGGCCCCGCTGCTCGAACCGGTGGTCCGACACATCGGAGTGCCAGGATTCCACCACCGGCCAGCGCGACAGCAGCGCATTGCCATGTTCCCCGTGCCGCGTGACCGCATTGGTCCGGTAGACCGACTCATAGCCCTCGGGCGACAGGTAGCCCGCCTGGTCAAGGTCGGGCCAGCGGGTGAAGTGCTTTTCCAGTTTGCGGTGGTGACGCCGCACTTCCTGCAGGCAGACGATGTCGGCATCGAACTGCTCGACCGCGTGGGCGAGGTTGTGGATTTCCAGCCGGCGCGCGGGGCCGAGGCCCTGCACGCCTTTGTGGATGTTGTAGGTCGCAACCCGCAGAATGCTCATGCGGGCAATGATCGCACGTTGCACGGGCCTGCGGCGTCCCCACCTGTGCCGTCTTCAGAACCCGCTTTCCCGGATGAAGATCGACGCCAGCCGGCGCAGGGTGCCACTGATCAGCGACTCGGCGTGCCCGTCGATGCGCACCCGAACGGCCGCGACCTGGTGGGCCGGCAGGGGCTCGTCCAGCAAGACGCGCACGCGGAACAGCGCATCGCGCACCACCTGCGTGCGCTCCTGACCCGAGCGGGCGGGTTCGTTCACCGTGGCGATCGGCCCACCGTGATTGGCATCGAGCAGGCTGCTGGGCAACACCGTCGTCCGCGACACATCAATGGACTCGATGCGGCCGTCCATCCAGGACGGCTGGCCCGCGAGCCTTCGCGCCCGAACGGTCTGCCCGACCTCCACACGCGCCAGATCTTCTTCGGGAATGAAGGCGTCGATCACCCAGCGCGAGCTGTCCACCAGCATGGCCAGGGGTTCACGCGATTTGACCCACACGCCGGGCGCCAGGTCATGGTCGACATCGTGCAACTCGCCGTCGAACGGGGCCCGCAAGGTCAGCCGTGCCCGCTCATCGATGCTGGCCTGTTCTTCGGCCTCGAAATAGGCTTTCTGTGAAGTCAGCAGCTGGCGCTGGGACTCGCCATCGGGCACACCCATCAACCCGGCGATCTGGCTTTCGCGGGCCAGCGCCAGCTGGCGCGATTTGCCCTGCGCGATACCCAGCATGCTCGAGTCAAGTACAAAGAGCACGTCGCCCGCCTTGAACTGGCGCTGGGTCGGCACCGTGACGATCTGCGCGGCAAAGGGCGCATGGATCGTCTGCTGATCGGCCGCATGAATCCAGCCATAGCCGGTGACGCGGCTGCTGAAGGGGAAGAACAGGATCACCAGAAGCGCCAGCCCGGCCACCACCAGGCCTTTGATCCGCGCCGCGCCGATTTCGCCCCGCCTCGCTTTCCAGACCGCGAGTTCCTTGAACACCGGCTTGGCGATGAACCAGGACAGCTCCAGCACCATGAGCGCGATCCCCAGCAACTTGAAGAAAAAGACATACACCAGCAGCGCAATACCGAGGAACACCACCAGCCGGTACAACCAGGTGCCCAGCGCAAACGCCACCAGCGCCCGTCGTTTGGCGAGCGAAAAGCTCTCTGTCCAGGGATCGTTCAGGCCCAGCAGGCTGCGGCGCAGCCAGACCTTGGCCAGGGCACTGGAACGCTCGTGCAGGTTGGGCAGGTCCAGCAGGTCGCTGAAAATGAAATAACCATCGAAGCGCATGAACGGGCTGGCGTTGATGGCCAGCGTCATGATCCAGCTGGTGGTGGCCAGAAAGAACATGCCGTTGCGGAACGCTCCATCAGGTGCCAGGCTCCAGAGCAAGGTGGCCAGACTGGCCAGGGCCAGCTCGACCGCGATGCCCGCGCTGGCAATGGCCAGGCGCTGGCGCGGGTCCTTCAGGCGCCAGCTCTCCCCGGTGTCGGTGTAGAGCATGGGGAACATCACCAGAAAAGCCACCCCCATGTGCGCCACGCGCACGCCATAGCGGGTCGCGACGACAGCGTGGCCCATTTCGTGCACCGTCTTGGCGAACAACAAGGCCAATCCATACCCGAACACCCCGGACCAGGTCATGTTGTCCACCAGCGTGTGCTGGAACACATCCCACTGCCGCGAGGCGAGAAACAGGCCGAGCACTGTGACCAAGCCCAACATCCCGAAAACCCAGGGCATCTGCAAACGGGCCAGCAGCGGCTGCAGTGCCGCCAGCCAGGCCTGAGGCCGGACCAGGGGAACCCGGAAAAACAGGTAGTTGTGCACCATCCACTCGAACAAGGACCGCTTGAGCTGCTGGCTGCGGCCGATGACCCGAGCCACATCGGCCTTCGTGTCCAAGCGCAGCAACTGGTTGTCGGACAGGAAACCCAGCAGCTGGCGCACGTCCGGCAGGGTCACGTTGAGCGGCGTTTCTGCATTGACCACCTTCACCAGGGCCGCCGCGTCGTGGTGGGCCCAGTGAACCAGCAGCTCGAAGTCGATCCAGCCGATGCGGTAGAAGCGGTTGTTGACCGGGTCCTGGATGATCCAGGCCGGGGATCCGTCTTCATTGGCCGCCGCCGGAAACACCACAAGCTCGTCGCGGATGCGCGGCAACGGCACCACCTTCGTCCGCTTGACACGCCGGGACAGCGGGATCGTCGCGCTGGTGCTCACAGACCCGTCCACTCCCGCACACTGGCCAGCGGCCGGCGGAACAGGTAGTAGCCCAGCAGCACCCAGTCGCCCGAAATGCGGGCCGTGCCGCGCAGGCCGATGCGCGGCAATTCGGTGTCCTCATCAAAACGCGCGCGCAGCCGGTACGCAGCGACGCCGTCCGGACTCAAAGACGCCTGGTAGCTCGCTTCGATCAGGCGAGCGGCGCGGGGGCTCAGCGGTTCGGTGTGCAGGAAGAGCCGCACGGGCGACTCCAGCTCCAGATTGATGGCATCAGCCACCGACAGCCAGATCAGGATGCCGCCGTCTTCCGGCTGGGCCAGCTGCATGACACGTTCGCCGGTCTGGACCGGTCGCCCGAGCCAGTCGTTGGTGTCCGAAAAAATGGCCACACCATCGCGTTCCGCACGCACCTCGACACGTTGCGCCTGGTTGTCCACGGCGGCCAGCTCGGCCTCTTTCTCCCGGACCCGCCCCAGCGCCACCGCCACATCAGCCTTGCTCTTCGCGTCGTCGAAGGCGCGCTGCTGGGCGACGTGGGCGTCGGCCCGGGCAATCTCCAGGCTCTTGAGCGCCACCTGCTGGCGGTTGAGCAACGCGGAATCATCGAGCGAGAACAGCAACTCACCCGCCTTGACGCGCGCATTGGGCGCCACCGCGAACGAACCGACCACGCCATCCTGCGGTGCGGCCACCGCCATGGCGTTGAGTGCGATCACTTCGGCGGGCGCCAGCACCGACATCCGCACCGGAATGAACAGACCCAGCACCAGGGCGCTGACCAACAGCCAGCGGTTGCGGCGGTTCTTGAACAGCTTGCCGGCGCTACTCCAGGAGCGCTGCGTGCTACGGTGGAGCGCGGAAAAACAGTAGCCATACGTGGCGTGTAACCGCTGCACCAGCTGGATGGCTGGGTCGTCCCAGGCCTGCTCACGGGCATAAAGCACCATGCCCTGGGACACGCCGCTCTTGTCTGGCAACGGTGCCCACAGCAGGTGTTCCGGCAACCACTCGGCCCAGCTTTTGGCGTCTTCGCCGGCAGCATCCGCATGGTCCAGACAGTGAACCGCCCCGTCACGCGGCAAGCGCTGGGCAAATTGGCTGAGCCAGACGGCGAACGGCGAATCGTTGGCCACGCTCACCAGGCCGGAGGCGGCCGCCAGGCGAACCCGATCACCATCCAGCTCGAACAGGGCCGCCTGCCGGTAGGGCGTCAACGCGTGGGTTTCGTTGACGATGGTGAAGCGGAGTGCGGCGAGGGTTTGCGCTTCCAGCGCCCGGGCTTCGATCTGCAGCAGGACGCTCAGATCCGAGACATCAGACATTGCTCAGACTCACCGCATGCCTGTGAATTTCGCCACGCCGCTCATGCCGGGCAGCAGGTCGGCGTGCGATTTCAGCATGGTCGCTTCGAGCTCGATGGTCTGGCTCACCGGATCCACACGGCTGTTGATCCGGTGCACCCGCGCGGCGTAGGTGTTGCCGGTTTCATCGATGGTCACCTCGAACTCATGTCCCATCTTCAGGGTCGACATCCAGTTCGACGGCACGTTCAGCTTCAGCAACAACAGGCCGCTGCGCACCAGGTCGAGCAGCGGTTGTCCGGCGCTGACGGTCATGTGGCTGCGCACGTGGAGCTTGGCCGTCGAGCCGCTCCAGGGCGCCCGGATCGAGCACTGCGAAATCTGGAACTGGTACAGGTCGATCTGGGCCTTGGCTTTGGCCACCGCGCTGGCGGCCAGGGACACCTCGACGTCGCTCGCCTGCTCCAGGCCCTGCATGCGCAACTTGGCTTCGTACTGATCGGTGGCTGCCGCCAGATCGGCGCTGGCCATGGCCTGACGGGCACGCGGCTCGTCGCAATCCAGCGAAACCAGGGTGGCCCCTTGTCTGAAAGGAGCGCCCAGGCCCACGTGAAGTTTGGCGATGCGCCCGGGAACGGGACTGGCCAGCACGGTCTCACCCGCCGGCAACACCAGAACCCGCACGGATGCCGACGCAGCAGCGGGTGCCGCAGCGGTTGCTGCTGGCTTGGGCGGGTTTGAGGCAGCCCTGGTCGCACCGGCGGAGGGTGTCTGTGCGGAAACCGTCAGGGACAGAGCGCCCAGAAACAACACCGCGCCGGTCGCGCGCCACAGGAATTTACGGGACATGTCAGTCAACCTTCAGCCAGGATTTGAGTTCGCCAAGATTGGCATTGAGTGCCGCCACGAGGCTGGATTCGTACACCGAAGCCCGCGCGTTGC